>NZ_RJLC01000009.1 GCF_003999375.1 Pseudidiomarina mangrovi | reverse complement strand
GCCATTAAGCGCGTCTTGGGTGCGGATAAGAGTGCCATCCCCGCCATGTGTACGGCTCATAAAGAGCGTGATCCCATCGTTCGCTTCAACCGTTGTAGTGTGCCCACTGTAGATGTAGTCAGTCGTCAGCCAGCCGCCTTCAGCTCGATCGGTTTCCTTGCGGGTCACACGCCCTAGTGCATCAAAAGCAACAAAGGTTGTTCCCTCGGTACTGCCAATACTGTGCGAAGGAACCGACTCAAAGGTTCTATTTCCGCGCGCATTGTAGTCGACCCAGCGATAGACCGTCGGTCCGCCAAAGCCGGTCACAGCCGTCATGCGCTCGCGATTCAGCAAATCGTAAAACACCTTATGCAGCTGACTGCCTTCTTGCTGGGTAAAGCGATAGTACGCAGCGGCTGAGCTTTCACAGCTATAGGCACAGGATATAAGGCCTGTTTCTATCGTTCTTCCGCCAGGGACGCTCTGGCTGGTCATGCGCCCGAATGGATCATAGGTAAAACTGACCGTCGTACCGTTGGCGTTGGCTTCAGTGAGGGGCTGGCCATGCTCTACAGAGGTTGAGCGGTTACTGACATGACCTTTATCATTGGTCACTGTTGTAACAAAATAACCATCACTGCTGTAGCCAAAGCTTGTGGTGCGGGCCAGGTCGCTACCACTGCCCGAACCAACTTGTGTGGTGCTGTTCGGCAGACCGTAACTATTGAGTACGTGGCTCACCTGATGTGTTTTGGTCGTATCACTTGCTGATATCGTCACTTGCGTCGGTTTGCGATGCGTAATGCCCTCACTGTCGTAGCTATAAACTGTTGTGGTTGTTCGCGCCGCATCGGTTCCTGATAGGATGTTAGCAGCAACCGTTGTGTTGCGGCTAATGGTTTGAGTCGTTTTGGCCTGAGTGCTTAGCTTATGCGGCCACCAGGAGCTGCCACTTGTGTAGGTGCTATCAAACGCTGCTATGACGGTCGTCTGAACTTCATGAAAACCATTATCAGTCACCATCGTGACTTTTTTGACGTTACCAAAGCTATCTACGTCCGCAGCGGCAATGGTGGTTATTTTTTTATTGAGCTCGGTTGTGCGACTGTTTAAGTCAAACAGCCGTTCGGTTTGTAAGGATGGGTAGACCCATTTAACCGATGCATTCGCTGTATTTTTAACGTCGTAAATATAGGAGCTCTCGGCAAGCGGTTGTGTACACAGGTTGCCATCACTGACAAGGCAGGTCCGAACGGATTCCAGTTTTCCCGCGAACGGGAATATTTGATGAAAAGTACTCACCGCGCGGTTGCCGCGCGCCTTATCATCCACGATGATTTGACGAAATCCCTGGAAGCCCCGGCCAGCACTGTTGTAAACCGCCTCACGGTAGTTGTACTCGGTTGCATTAAGACTACCGATGCCATTAGACTCCAGTGTATCGCTAACAACATACATCGATGAGGTGAAATAAAAATGCTCACGGTTCAAATCGTCGGTCACATAGCGTGCATTATCTGGGCCAAACCCGGGAACCGAATAGAAGGCTCCGCCAGCGCGACTTGCTAACGGGCGCGACAGAGGGCTGTAGTGCCACTGATAGGTATGTCCGAGACCGTTGATGACTTCACTGGTGGTATCGACAAGTTTGCCGGCGTTCATGCCGATCGTCGCATCGTTGAGTTGCTCGTAGTAACCACCAGCGACAGATGAGCTTGATGAGGTATGGCTGACCCCAAGTGTAGCCATGTAATAGTTCATACCCGCCACCGTCATATGCTCGCCAAAACCTGCGCTCTGCGAGTAGCTGGCCATTACTGTATAAGCAAAATCGTTAAACCCATCATTGTTAACATCGGCAATATTAAGGCCAGACGTATAATTGCCATACAAGTCGACAAATGACAGCATCGGCGCCTGCACAACATTACTGACAATTCGACTCACCCCAAGGCCGGATGATGTCTGCGCGATATCAATAACACTCCAGTTAAAGCGACGAATGTCATAACGACCAAAGTCAATGTCGATTTCCATACCAGGATGGCTATAAAGCTCTGCCTTAAGGGCGTGCATCGCATCGTTACATACAATTAGCCCATAAGGCTCAAAGCTGCCACTGGAGTTCGGATTGCCGATAAACTCAACGCAGACATCATCGTTGCTACTAGTGGCAACGATAAGCTCATCAGCGCCATCACTGTCGATATCAGCGATACGAAGTCCTTTGCCCCATATCGGCTGAATACGCATATAGTGGTAGCCGGCTTCGTCCATGGTTAAATGCTCATGAATACCAAGCCCCGAACCGATTCGGACTTCGGTACCAAAGGTCCGGTTTCCTTTATTTTCACGAACAGCCCAATCGAAGACCCCCGATACTTTTACCGGGCGAACAAAGTCGACCAAGCCATCCCCATTCACATCCGCAAAGCTATGCGCGTTATAAAAGTTATTGGCTGGTAACCCAAGTTGCGTGGCACTGTAGGGTGTTCCAACCTGATAGGTGCCGGTCGTTGTTACCGTGCCAAAAGCGACATCAATCACATTACTCTGTACGCCATTTTGCCACGTTAAAACAATATCCATGACGCCATCGCCATCAACATCCATAAAGCTTGGGCTTTGGCGCTTGGTGCCATTGAAATAGTACGTATTCAGTGTCAATAAGGAGTGTGGCCCGGTAAACTCCGGATTGCCGCTCGTCACACCTAAATTACGGAAATAGTACAGCACATTATTGGTATCGGCGTAGACCACGTCCTGATGCCCATCACCGGTCACGTCAACGAGTTGTAGTGTATTTCCGACAAAAGCAGGCGAGGTTATAAAGGATTGTGGTACGGTTAAATTCGTACTGATAAGCGGCAGCGGCTGAAGGTTTTCATCAAACTGATACAGCGATACATTGCCGCTACCATCAACGATAAAAAAGTCGGTCACGCCATCACTATTTAAATCCCCACTGTCATAGTGATAGATCCCGTTACCAATATCGGTGGCATCATCAAGGCCATCGTACGCCAGCGAATAAGCGCCGGTTGAAGGGTTTTGATAGTACACCTGAACATTAAATCCGGTTAGCTGGTCATTCGCATCAAACTGCGCGTGCATATAGAGAGCTTCAGGCACACCGTCCCCATTAAGATCCTTTTGTATAACGCGATCTAAACCAGCCGTATTTCCATTGGGGGTCACCGCCCGATGACTGGAGCTACTTGAATCAGTCGCTTGCCAGGTCATTGGCACATCATGGGGATAAAACTGCGTCGCTGGTAGACAGTAACCATCCGCACACTCCGTCACCGAGGTGAGTAATGACCGGCTGGTATGAGCGCTCACGCTGTAATTTAGCCGGTATTCGCGCACGGGTGTGCCGCTAACTGAAGTTTCAACAGATTTAAGCCGTTTGGTGCTTTGGGACAGCCCGCCACCAAGCCAACTACGGGAGGTGTCAGGCCTGCTCTCGTAGAAAAAGCTGACTTTACGGGTGCCAGGGGTCGCGTTATAGCCCGTGTACAGAATCTCGTGTAATAGGTGCTCACCGGCAACTAAACTTGAATAACGGTATTCGATGGTATTTCCGGATGCGTCCTGCTCCTGGGCAATTGCCCAGCGTGCGATAATAGTGCTGCCCGAGGGGAACTGACGTGAGTCCGTTGTGGTTCCATAATATCCCGTTTTATTATTCGGATAGTGCACTGCGAACGACGAAGAGCTGTTCAGGCTGCCGGATTGTGTCACTTTCGCGAAAGTATCCTGCTCGGTTCGGTATACGGCGCCCGATTGACCGTAGATGCCGCTCACCAGCATCAATCGCTGTCCGTCAAGGCAGAGTTTGTCGCTCACTTTGAGGTTTGCCGCAAGGCGATAGCCATCTTGCGCGACAGTCGCTGCACAGCGGTGAATGGCTGATGTTGCAGATAAACCCCAACCCACCCCAGCAATTCCGTTGCCACTACGTGATGAGTAATTGAGTGCAACCGATGGCGTCATTCCGCTTCTGCCCGGCGGAACCGCTATCGGTAAATGATAGCTGGCTGCACCGCCAGAAACACTTGGCGCGCCCTGGACTGCGCCGATTTCAGGATCATGAGACAGACCGCTTACCGCTCCTGAGAAATCATCCGAAACGTTACCGCCGGTTTGTGCCCATGGCGCTGGCAACTGCGCATGCACACTATTTGATACCCGCGGTGTATCACTACATTTCTTGCTGCCATTAGGCAGGGTATTGCATGCAATAACCCGGTGCGTCCAGTTTCCGCTTTGATCCACCGTGACATGGGTCGAGGTGCCGGTCGCGTTTACCCAAGCTGACCAAGCCCCGGATTCATGGCGGTTTGAGATCTGGTAGCTATCGGCGTAAGACGATGTACTTGCAGTCCAGCTCACCTGGTAAGTTGATTGCGATGTTTCAACAGGCGCGGTTACCTCAGAAGGCGCCGGCGGCGTTGGGTGTACAACGGTTACGGTATAGGAGGCTCCATAAGCACTACAGCCGGAGGTATGACAGGCCCGTACTCGGTAATCCCAATCCCCGTCAGCACGACCAGAGACCGCGTTTGAAAGACCGGTGCCCGAATAGATTTCAGCCCAGCTCTGGTATGTGGTTGAGCCATACGCTTTAAAGCGCTCTTCTAGTTTATAGGTGACGGAGGGAGTGGATGATGAGCCCCAGGAAATCGTATAGGCCCCATCGCTATCGACAGAAGCAGGTCCTGAAATCGAGCTTGGCGTGCCAACAGTAAGGGTAACGGTAACTGTATTACTCAGGCTGCTGCTGGTTCCGCAAATTGGAACGCCCTGATTTAGATTACAGCCTCTGACCTGATACTGGTACGAACCATTAGATTTATCGGTAAAGTTATAGCTAGTTAGTGTCGGAGAGACGGTGAGTGTTTGCGTAAGTACACCACTCTTAAATTCCTTTAACTCATATCCCCAGGCATTGAATCCACTGGTGACCATATTTGCGGCCGCAGACCATGATACCGTAAAGTTACCGTCAGTGCTGGTCGAGGGCGAAGCGGATATTGAACTCACAGGGCCTGGTTGCACTACTGGCTCACAGCTCATACTTGCTGTCGATGTTTCGGACATCATCAGCATCGGCTCATCACAGCCTGTTTGTGCAGAAGTGGGCGACGAAACCAGAGCAAGTGCCGAAGCCAGAAAAAGAATACATCCTTGTAGAGTTTTCAGCGGTTATCTTCCTGAATTTTAGGTCTGTTTCTGAAAACTAAAGCAAATAACCATGAAAGTAAACATAAAATAACAATATATTAATGTAATAAATTTCTGCTTGGGTTAAATAAAAAAGACCATGGAAGTAATCGAGAACATGAACTGCATTGGTAAGAACTGAATTTACAACTTTACTCTCAACTATCTCAGCGCTCATCGAATAACGGCTTTCAGACCTAATATTTTACAGTCTCGAAAAAATCCGAGTCGCTAACCGACTCGGATTTTTTATGACACCCCCCGAACTTGCCGAGAGTCACTTCTTAGTTGTTTGATTTTAATTATCTATTTTTATATCGCCGCTAATGGTGTTGACGCGCACACGGGCGGTGCCGTCGCCAACTTTGGTATGCAACTGTTCGCCGGGACCGTACTGTGGCTTAACCACTGGCTGATTGTTCAAGCCATTATGAATGGTCCCAGACGCATTTGCTTGCAAACTCAAATCAGCATGTACTTCACCTTTAAGTTTCACCGCGATATCACCACTGACCGCGTTAGCCGTTAAGGTTGCTTGGCGGTTGAGTTGCAGTTCTACTTCGATATCGCCGCTGACGGTGTTGGTCGCCAGCCGATTAACTGCTGCCAAACGCCCTTCAATGTCGCCAGAAACCGTTTCAAGGGTCACATCGTCACTACTACTTTGCACCTTGATGTCACCGCTGGTACTTTTATAACTTACTTGTGGACTGGTGTTGTCGCGATCATCAATGTCACCCGACACAGTCTCAACCCGCACCGCGCCACTCAGCCGATTCAGTTTGATATCACCACTCACCGTACTGACCCACGTTGCACCACTTAGTTGGCTGACCGATACATCCATCGAGATACCGCGCACTTCGACTGAAGCCCCACGTGGCAACTGAATCTCCAAGTCCGAGCCATCGTCATCGTTGTAATTCCCACGTTTAGGCATCACCACTTTCACCGTCAAAGTGTTGCCGTCTAGCGCCACAATAAAGTCTTCCGCATGCTTATCCACTTCACCACGAATAGCCGCTTTGGTGCCGTCAACGCCGCGTATTTGCACCTTACCTCGCATATTCTCCACCACCACCCGCACATCGGCCGGAACATCCAGGCTATGCGGTAAGCTTTGTTTGGCACTCACCCAAGGTGAAAAAAGCAGTAATGCCGCTACGATAAATTTATAGTTTTTCACGTCAATCTCCATTAATTACACATCGTACCAAGTGACACTGCGTTGATAACTATCGCGCAGCAATTGCAATTCTTGTTGATGCAGCCACTGCAACATCTCCCACAGTGCCTGATTATTTGGGTCGCGACGCAATTGGCTCGCGACTTCTTCAGCCGCTTGCTGTAACTGCGCAACCTCGGTGTCCACAACAGCACCGGCTGGGTTATAACCCACCTGCTGAAAACTTCCTCGTACCAGCTCGCGTTGCTGCTGTTGATGGTTCTCGAGGGTGCTCAATAGCACCAGCAGTTGATTCGTCGGTTCGGCGGTACGCGTATAGTGGTTAGCACTGAATACGGTCACCGCGACCACTAATACTGCGGCGGTACCGACCAACCAGTGCCACCATGCTGGTGCGCGCGGGCTTTGACTGTCAGTTTGGCGCTGTTCAATGAGCCGTTGTTGCAGCGCCGGCCAACCATCTTGTTGCGGTTGATAGCTAGTGGGTTGGCGCTGCTGCGCCTGCAACAGTGCATCTAAACGCGGAGTTGTCGATGGTTCAGTCATGTTCAAGCCACTCCTCTAACTGCTGACGAGCGTGATGCAAATGCGCCTTACTGGTGCCCTCAGCGATACCTAATTCAGCAGCAATTTGCTGATGTGATTGCCCTTCGAGACAGTGCAACACGAATACCCAACGCATTTGCATCGGCAGCCGTGCCGCTAACTGATCCAGTAGCGTCAAATCAACTGGGCTGTCACTTACTTGTTGCTGCAACTGCTGGCAACTCTCACTATCCACCATGCTGATGTGCGAAGGCCGCTGCCGACGTAAATACTGAATCGCAAAGCGCGTGGCAACGGTATGCAGCCAAGTGCTGAACTTACTGTCGCCACGAAACTGCCCAAGCCGCTGCCACACATGCACAAATAGCTCTTGAGTGAGGTCCTGCGCCATGGCGAAGTCAGCCGACATCCGCAGCATTAAGGTGTAAATACGCCGCTCATGCTGTCGATACAACCATTCGAATGCCTGCACGTCACCCGCAGCCGCGCGGCCAATGGTTACCCATTCGTGTTGCTGTTGCACTGCACTGTCGGCAATCGTATCGGTGTCGAGCACTAGGAAATTCCCAAGCAAATCGTGATTTATTCTGTCTGTAGCTTTAAGAGCAGATTAGCATTAGCAAGGTTTAGTTGGTGGGATAAAAAAAGCCGAGTCATCTCTGACTCGGCTTTTTAGCACATGACTGTCGTTATTGTAGAGGCTGATTAGTCAGCAGCTACAACCTGTACGGTGACAGTTGCAAATACGTCTGAATGCAAATGCAATTCAACGCTGTATTCGCCAACTTCACGTAAGGTGCCATTTGGTAACAAGACTTCGCTCTTCTTCACCGCAACGCCAGCCGCAGTTACTGCGTCAGCGATGTCACGGGTACCGATAGAACCGAACAACTTACCTTCGTCACCTGCTTTAGAGGTGATTACAACGGCTGCTAGAGCGTTGACTTGCTCAGCACGTTGTTGAGCAGCTGCCAAATCAGCAGCTAATTTAGCTTCTAATTCAGCACGACGCTCTTCGAATTTAGAGACGTTCGCCGCAGTAGCAGGCACAGCCTTGCCTTGCGGGAATAAAAAGTTACGGGCGTAACCAGACTTAACTTCAACTTGGTCACCCAAGCTGCCTAAGTTGGCGACTTTGTCTAACAAAATAATTTGCATTGTTCGCTACCTCTGATGGTCGAAATCGTTCGTCGCGCCAGCTTACTGATGTGAATCAGTATATGGCAGCAATGACAAGTAACGTGCACGTTTGATGGCACGCGCCAACTGCCGTTGATACTTGGCTGAAGTGCCAGTAATACGGCTAGGAACGATTTTGCCACTCTCAGTGATGTAGTTCTTCAGAGTAGCGATATCTTTGTAATCAATTTCTTTAACGCCTTCTGCCTTGAAACGGCAGAACTTACGGCGACGGAAAAAACGAGCCATGATGGTCTCCTCAAATCTTCACAAGTTGCTGGGCATGCAGTACTAATTTTGCCAGTCCGTTTGAATCTTCGTGCCGATTCAAAAAGCCGCTTACTTGCACTGCGCTACCAACGG
Organism: Pseudidiomarina mangrovi; assembly: GCF_003999375.1. Taxonomy (GTDB): domain Bacteria; phylum Pseudomonadota; class Gammaproteobacteria; order Enterobacterales; family Alteromonadaceae; genus Pseudidiomarina; species Pseudidiomarina mangrovi. Next base: position 70,081 of record NZ_RJLC01000009.1, on the reverse strand, counting down.
TTAATTCAGTATCCCAACGGTTTACATCGTCGCCACTAAGCACTACGGCTATGCGCACATAACTGCGCCGCGGTAGTCCTGCTTCTAACTGCTCTGAACTATGTTCAACAATCAAATGCAGGTGACGAATGCCGGCTGGACTGCGAGTCAATCGGGGCGGTTTGATAACATGTCCGCTTAATACCAATTGATTGTGCAATGTCGCCACGTCGGGTTTATCTCGCACGCCGAAGCTTACGCTTCTTCGCTCTCTTCCTGCTCGTCGTAACGTGACTCAGCTTTACGCTCGTCTTTACGGCTCATAGGTGACGCTTCAGTCACTGCATCTTTTTGACGCATGATCATGTTGCGCAGAACGGCGTCGTTATAACGGAAAGCAGTTTCCAGCTCTTCGATAACTTCGTTTGACGCTTCGATGTTCATCAACACGTAGTGTGCTTTATGCAACTTGTTGATTGGGTATGCCAATTGACGACGGCCCCAGTCTTCCAAACGATGGATGGTACCGTTACCGGCTTTGATCGTTTCGCTGTAGCGCTCGATCATACCTGGTACTTGCTCGCTCTGGTCCGGGTGGACCATGAATACGATTTCATAATTGCGCATTTCTGCTCCTTATGGTTCATAGCTGCTATCGGCTCAGTCGCACCGTGAACAGCAAGGAACGCTTTGGGTGTTTAGTTAACTACCTAAGACTGATTTAAGCCGCGGGAGTATATAAGAAATAACCGCCTAGAACAAGTTATTCGGCGGTTTCTGTTGCGCTAGTGAGTAATTGCGTGGCGATTTTGACATATTGCTCGGGCAGCAAGCCGGCTACGTCGGTTTTACCTTCAATAGCGAAGCGCTTTAGCTCACCTTGGTGCGGAGCTTGTAACTCACCTTCAAGCCGTAATTGGTCGGGCTGCTGACTGCTGTCCACGAACACTTGCAAAGTTAGCTGCCAGACATGCGGCTCTGGCTGTTTAGCCAGCCGCCATTCATGGCGTTGCGACAAGCGCTGCTGTAAATCATCGCGCACATTGAGCACCAGCGCATCGCTGTCGCTGGCGGTGTTATCGACAATCCATAACAGCGGCTTGTGGCTACGTTGCTCGGCATCCATGTCGCCAGTGGGCAACCAGGCAAGCATCAGCAGTAACATCAACGCGCCCACAATCATTAATGGCCGCGCGCGCAGCAATGGGTTATTTTTAAACGCCATGCGCACTGGTTCCGAGGCGTTGCCGCACCACTTCGTAGAGACACACGGCAGTGGCTACTGACACATTTAAACTGCTAACGGTGCCTAGCAGTGGAATGTTGATTAATTGGTCACAGGTTTCACGGGTTAAACGGCGCATGCCGTCCCCTTCTGCACCCATGACAATAGCCACAGGGCCAGTATAATCAACCGCGTACAAATTATCGGTCGCTTCACCGGCGGTGCCTATTATCCACACCTGCAATTCCTGCAACTCGCGTAATGCGCGGGCTAAATTAGTCACCTGCACCAAGGGTACGGTTTCAGCAGCACCACTGGCCACTTTGCGCACGATGGGGGTAATCGATGCCGATTTATCTCTCGGCACAATGACTGCAGTCACCCCAGTAGCATCGGCGGTGCGTAAACAGGCGCCTAAGTTATGCGGGTCGGTGACGCCATCGAGCACCAAAAACAATGCTTTCTTGCCCGCTGCCGCGACTAAATCGGGTAAATCGTGTTCGCTCAGTGCCGCCGCTTCTAATGCGGTGATCACCACGCCTTGATGATTACCTTCTTCGGCACGTTTATCTAAGCTGGCTTTGGGCACAAACTGGGCTTTAATGCCAAGTTGCTGGGCTTGCTGAATCAATTCTTGCAGCGGCTTATCTTGGCGCTCGCGAGTGGCATAAAATTCTACCAAACGCTCTGGATGCTGAGCCATCAGGGCACGCACTGAATGCAGCCCAAAAATTGTGATCTTCTTACTCATTTTCTTTTTCCACGACCTTTCTTGGAGGCTGATTTCGGACCCGGTTTAGCGCTGGATTTTGCGCCTGACTTTGTGCCGGATTTTGTGCCGGAATTGGCGGATGGCTTCGGCCCTGACTTGCGTGAGCCTTTGTCTTTTTTATCTGCACGGCCGCTATCAAAACGGCGCGGTGGCATTGGCTCAACGCGGCGAGTAACTCCCGCTGGACTCTCAGACGATAACAGCGTCAGGTCAATCTTACGTTCATCCAGATCCACTGAGCGCACGCGAACACGCACTTTGTCGCCGAGACGATAAACCTTGCGGCTATTTTCACCAATCAGTAAGTGCCGTTCGTTGTCGTAGTGATAGTAGTCGTTATCGAGGTGGCTGATATGCACCAAACCATCAATCTGCATGTCGTCAAGGCGAATAAACAAGCCAAAACTAGTGACCGATGAAATCACTCCCGAGAACTCGCTGCCCACATGATCTTGCATATATTCGCACTTGAGCCATTCATCCACTTGACGGGTGGCATCATCAGCACGGCGTTCGGTCATCGAGCAATGCTCACCGAGTTGGTCTAGCTGTTCATCGGGATACATCCACGCCCCAGTGAGGGCCGGTGAACTGCCCTGCTGTTTTTTCAGTAGCGCTTTAATGGCACGATGCAGCACTAAGTCGGCGTAACGGCGAATCGGCGAGGTAAAGTGCGCATATTGCTCTAACGCTAAGCCAAAGTGGCCGGCGTTATCAGGGCTGTAGACCGCTTGCTGCATGGACCGCAGCAACATAGTTTGAATCAGCTCAGCATCAGGCCGATCGGCGATTTGTTCAAGCACGTTGCTGTAATCACGCGGGCTCGGCTCGTCACCGCCAGTCATCACCAAGCCCAGTTCGGCCAGGAACGTGCGGAAACTTTTGAGTCGCTCGCTGGATGGTGCTTCGTGAATACGAAACAGCGCGCCCGCCTCTGGGTTGGATTCAATCAGCCGTGCGGTGGCTACGTTGGCCATGATCATACATTCTTCAATGATGGTATGGGCGACGTTGCGACGTACCGGTTCAATGCGCTCAATCTTGCGTTGCGCATTGAAAATAAAACGCGTTTCTAACGTTTCGAATTCAATTGCAGCGCGAGCTCGGCGGGCCTTTTTCAGCACTTTATAGAGGCTATGAAGGGTTTCGATGTTACCGAGTACCGGCTCATAGTCTTGGCGTAATTTCGGATCGCCAGCCAAAATGGCGGCAACTTTGGTGTAGGTCATACGCGCTTTAGAATTCATCACTGCTGGGTAGAACTTCGCCTCGCCCAGCTTGCCGCTCTTACTGAGTGACATTTCTGCCACCATACACAAACGGTCAACATGCGGGTTCAGTGAGCACAAGCCGTTCGATAACTTCTCGGGCAGCATCGGCACCACGAAATTCGGAAAATATACCGAGTTCCCGCGTTCTAACGCATCTTTGTCTAAAGCCGTATTGGGTTTCACATAATAGCTGACATCGGCAATAGCCACCCATAAGCGCCAACCATCACCTTCGGCTTCGGCATACACGGCATCGTCAAAGTCGCGTGAGTCCTCACCATCAATAGTAATCAGCGGAAGCTCGCGTAGATCCACGCGGCCCTCATACGCCTCGGCCGGAACCTCTTCGGCAAGAGTTGCTACTTCAGCTTCGGTCGCCGCCGACCAGTTAGTCGGTATATCGTGTTCACGAATAGCGATTTCGATTTCCATGCCCGGCGCTAAATGCTCACCTAATACTTCGACAATTTCACCAATCGGCGAGGTACGATGGCTCGGACGCTTAGTCACTCGGGCCACCACAATCTGACCGTGGCGCGCATCTTTTTTGGCATGCTCAGGGATCAAAATATCCTGATTAATGCGGCTGTCGTCAGGCACCACAATGCCGAGGTCATGCTCAATAAAGTAACGCCCAACAATATCGCTTTGCTGCGGTTCAATCACCCGTACCACACGCGCTTCGCGACGGCCTTTGGCATCTTTTGCGGTTTCTTGCGCCAGCACGATATCGCCATGCAATACGCTATACATCTGATGGTGCGGGATAAATAAGTCGGCACCGCCGTCTTCAGGTTTACAAAAACCGAAGCCGTCGCGGTGACCAATAATGCGGCCCTTAATTAGGCTCATGCGGTCTGGCAGACCATAGGCATTGGCTTTGGTGAATACCAGCTGACCATCGCGCTCCATAGCGCGCAGGCGGCGTTTCACCCCAATGTGCTGACGTTCATCGGTCAGCTGGAAGCGTTCGACAATTTCTTCAAACGAGGTTGGTTTTAAGCGCGCTTTCACGGCTTCAAGTAGTTGCTCACGCGATGGGATCTCAACCTCGTATTCAGGTTGATCAGACGCGTTGTTAGCGGTTGTTTCGCTCATAATTCTCCAAACATAAACAGCGCATAATAGCTGCGCAGAACATGTTCAGCATAACAGATTTTTGCACTAAAAGGATGTTTCTTAAGGAAGTGGTGCCTAGGGTCGGACTCGAACCGACACGTTGTTTCCAACGGCGGATTTTGAATCCGCTGCGTCTACCAATTTCGCCACCCAGGCAAGGGGGTACGTACTGAAGTATGTGCGCATTATACGCATGCAAAGGCGCTGATCAAGCGAATTCTAATTCGCAACGATTAATTGCTTAAATCCTGAGCAAGCGAACGGTTTATTCCCATCTTGCTAGGAATTTGGGTAACATAGAGCCCATTGCAGCAGCACCAGTGACGAGAGCTTTGTATGACCCCATCACCCTCACAGATCCTTCACGCTAGTTTCCCCAGCGCCAGTTTTTGGCGCCGCCTCGCCGCTTGGGTGTATGACCTATTGGTCGGTACCGCGATTGTCATGTTGGCCGCGGCGCTAGCTCATGTGTTTGCCGCAATATTAACCAGTAGTGGGCTGGTGGTTCTGGCTGAGGGGCAAGAGCACGCCGATTGGCTCAACCGCACACCGTTATTCGGTATTTATTTAGTGCTGTGCGTGGGCTGGTTCTTTGGCTGGTTCTGGTGGCGCAGTGGGCAAACTGTCGGCATGCGCGCCTGGCGCCTCAAAGTACAACAGCGCGATGGTAGCCGTATCAGCAAAAAGCAGGCGTTGATTCGGCTGCTAACCTGCTTATTTGGCTTGGGTAATTTGTGGGTGTTGGTAGACTGGCGCAACCGCCGCGCTTGGCATGACTATGCCGCTGGCACCGAGTTGGTGACTTTATCCAAAGAAGCCAACCAACTGTATTATTGGAAAGAGTTGTGATCTAGCTGGAACGCCGCTGCATCAGGTACAACGCAGCACCAGCGAACAACAAGCTTGGTAGCAATGCCCCCCACAATGGCGCTAATTGATAAACCTGCGCCAGCGGGCCGAAAATTTCATTACTGACATGAAAGCCAAAACCGGTGATCACGCCCAATAAAATACGTGCACCCATAGTGGTGGAACGCAATGGCCCGAAAATAAACGACAACGCCACCAGCAACATCACCGCCACCGTCACCGGCGCTAGAATCTTGCGCCACAAGGCCAGCTCATAACGCTCTGCCGCCTGCTGATTGGCATTGAGATAATCCAAATAATCCACTAAGCCGCGAATCGATAATGACTCAGGTTTTACCGTCACGACGCCAAGTTTGTCAGGCGTTAACGACGAGCTCCATAGCCATTGCGCCAGTTGTTCGCGGTCAATGCGCTCGGCACTATGAGTGGTGATGGTCACTTGGCGCAGTAACCAGCCATTGCTGCGGTAATTGGCACTGGCGCCCTGCACCACCGATTCCAATTCACGCGCGGCATTGAAGCGATAAATGGTGATATCACGCAAGCGCCCGGTGTCTTCAACTTCGGTAATATTGACAAAATGATTGCCGTCTTTGGCCCACACACCTTGTTGCGCCGAAATTAAACTGCCTCCAGAAATAGCTGTGGCACGCAGTTCGCGACCTTTGGCTTCAAGTTGCGGCGCCACCCACTCACCCATGGCCATCACCACCAACATCATGATGGCGGCAGCTTTCATCACCGAGCTGGCGATATTCAGCCGCGAGCGCCCGGCCGCCAGCATCACCACCAGTTCTGAATTACTGGCTAACATGCCCATACCAATCAGGCCGCCAAGCAGCGCTGCCATCGGGAAAAACACTTCAAGGTCACGCGGAAGGCTTAACAACACGAACAAACCGGCGTCGGCAATGGTATAGGTGCCCTTGCCAACAGATTTTAATTGTTCAACGAAACGAATCAGCGACGATAACCCAGCCAATACCGCCAAGCTCATCAGCGAGGTGTTGAGTACCGTGCGGGCAATGTAGCGATCAAGAATAGATAGCATTAGCGACTCCACCGCAGGCGCGCAATGACGCGCATGCCAAAGGGTCGCCCTTTAGCTACCAAGGCCACCCCGAATAACGCCAACAGAATATGAATCCACCATAAACCAATGGCAGCGGGGATGACGCCGTCGGCAACCGCCGAGCGCGCGGCCATCAACAATAAAAAGTAGCCTAGGTAAATCAACAACGCCGGTGCCATACGGGCGAACTTGCCTTGGCGCGGATTCACCCGGCTCAATGGTACGGCAATTAGAGTCAGCAGCGGCATAGCCAGCGGGATAGCAATGCGCCACTGCCATTCGGCCTGCGCTTGCGCATCGTCGGCTTGCCATAACTCAGCCATGGTAAAGGCTTCCAGTTTACGAATCGACTCTGCGGTTTCTTGCTCTTTAATTTGCAACCGATAGCTATCGAATTCCATCACCTGCAATTCGCGGCTATATTGCTCGGTGGCATAGCGGGTGCCGGCGTTCAACACCAAGTTTTGTGCGCCTGACTCGCCGGTAATGACGTTCCCGGTATCGGCCATGACCACGCTGCCACCAATGACATTATCGTTTTCATCGCGCAAACTCTGCGCTACAAACACTTCGTCAAGTTCACCGGTTTCGGTCAGCCCCTGCACGAAAATAACGGCTTTTTGGTTACTGGCTTGTTGAAACCGGCCCGGCATGATCACGCTAAGACCACCATCGTTGCGGGCGCGCTCTTCAACCTTGCGCTCCTGTTCCAACGACCACGGCACCATCCACACCGTTAACGCGGCGGTGACTAACGCCAATAGCGTGGCTAGCACCAGCGTGACGCGAGTGACATACCATTCGCTGACACCACAGGCATGCAACACCGTCATTTCGTTATCGGCGTAAATACGCCCATGCGCTAGTAAAATGCCTAGGAATAGACTTAATGGTAGGATTAACGCAGCCAGCGCCGGCAGATTTAAACCAAGCAGCTGAATCACGGTATCACTAGGGATTTCGCCCGCTGAAGCGTCAGCAAGCACGCGAACAAATTTCTGGCTGACGAAAATGGTCATCAGCACCACTAAAACAGCGATCTGAGATTTGAAGGTTTCTCGCATTAAATAGCGAAATATACGCACTAGTGACCACTCTTAACGTTGCTTTTTGCTGGAAATGCAGCGAATTTTCAGTAAACTTGTCGTTTTCACAAGAATTATTCTATGGCAGCTGCATACTGTCAACCGCCATAACGAGGAGTACTCATGGAGTTCAGTGTCAAAAGTGGAAGTCCGGAGAAACAACGTTCAGCCTGTATCGTGGTCGGTGTGTTTGAACCACGTCGCCTGTCTGGAGTTGCCGAGCAACTCGATAAAGTCAGCGAAGGTTACCTGAGTAACCTATTACGGCGCGGCGACCTTGAAGGTAAAGCCGGGCAAATGTTGTTGTTGCACCATGTTCCAAATATTCTCAGCGAGCGGGTATTACTGGTTGGCTGCGGCAAAGAACGTGAACTCGATGAACGACAGTATAAGCAAATTATTGAAAAAACCATTCATACTTTAAACGAAACCGGTTCCATGGAGGCAGTTTGCTTCTTAAGTGAGCTGCACGTGAAGGGTCGCGACACCTATTGGAAGGTGCGCCAAGCGGTTGAAGCCGCGCAGGGTGGTCTGTATACCTTCCAACAATTAAAGACCCGCAAAGAAGAATTGCGCCGGCCATTGCGTAAGCTGGTATTTAACGTGCCAACGCGGCGCGAATTGCCGCTCGGTGAGCGCGCTATTGCCCACGGCCTAGCGGTCGCCAAGGGCATGACTATTTGTCGCGACGTGGCCAATATGCCACCGAATATCTGTACCCCGCGCTACCTTGCCGAGCAATCACAAGCATTGGCCGAGCGCTACGAGAAACTGAGCTTTAGCTGTGTGGGTGAAGCCGAAATGGCTGAGCTTGGCATGAACGCTTATTTGGCGGTAGGTCGTGGTTCTGAGCAAGAATCAGTATTGAGCCTGTTGCATTATCAAGGTGGCGCCGCCGATCAAGCCCCTATTGTCCTAGTTGGTAAAGGCCTAACCTTTGATACCGGTGGTATTTCGATTAAACCGGCCGCCGCCATGGATGAAATGAAATATGACATGGGCGGTGCGGCTGCGGTACTTGGCACCATGCAAGCGCTGGCGGAGTTGAATTTGCCGGTGAATGTGATTGGCGCTATTGCGGGTTGCGAAAACATGCCCGATGGCAAAGCCTATCGGCCTGGTGATGTACTGAAGACCATGAGCGGGCAAACCGTTGAAGTCTTAAATACTGATGCCGAAGGGCGTCTGGTGTTGTGCGATACTCTCACCTATGTTGAGCGCTTTGAACCTGAGTCGGTAGTTGATATCGCCACCTTAACCGGTGCCTGTATCATTGCCTTGGGCCACCACGCTAGCGGCTTAATGAGCAGCCACAACCCACTGGCCCATGAATTGATCAGTGCTTCTGAACAAAGTGGTGACCGCGCCTGGCGCTTGCCATTGTGGGATGAATATCAAGAAGCCTTAGAGAGCCCATTTGCCGACATGGCTAACCTAGGTGGACGTGATGCAGGTACAATTACCGCGGCATGTTTCTTATCGCGCTTTACTAAAAAGTATCATTGGGCGCATTTAGATGTGGCCGGCACGGCCTGGCGCAGCGGCGCCAAAAAAGGCGCTACCGGGCGGCCAGTGCCCTTGTTAACGCAATTTTTAATCAACCGTTGTGGTGCAGGACAACAGGACTAATATGGCGCACGGCATCTTTTATGTGCTGGACAATATCAACGCCGAGCAGCATCTCCAGCTGCTTTGTCAGGTCATCACCGCAGGCTGGCGTGAACAGCGCAGTGTGCGGGTTTGGTGTGCCGACCAAGCGCAGGCTGAACAATTAGACCAAGCGCTGTGGCAGCAGCCGGTTGATGCCTTTGTGCCGCATAATTTAGTTGGCGAAGGCCCAGCCAATGGTGCCCCCGTTGAACTGTGTTGGCCCGGTGCCAAAGTTACCAGCCGCCGCACCGCTATGGTGGTCAATTGCACCGACGCACCAAGCAACAGTCAGGGCTGGAATCTGTATGTTGATTTTGTGCCCAGCGCCGAACAAGCGCGGCAAGCCGCGCGTGAGCGCTACAAGCAATTACGCCAACACGGTGTAGACTTACAAACGATTCAAGCTGCGGATTATCTCGCAGCGCATTCCTAACAAGGCGAAGTGAAGGTTTCGATGGACAAGACGTATTCTCCACAAGCGATAGAGCAAGCGTTATACCAACGCTGGGAAGCCCAAGGCTGCTTTAAACCAAGCGGTCATGGCGTGCCATATAGCATTATGATCCCACCGCCCAACGTGACTGGCAGCTTGCACATGGGCCACGCCTTTCAGCACACCATTATGGACACCTTGGTGCGCTACAAGCGTATGGATGGCTTTAATAGCCTCTGGCAAGTGGGTACCGACCACGCCGGCATCGCCACCCAAATGGTGGTAGAGCGGCAATTAGCCGCGCAAGGGGTGACCCGCCATGAGCTCGGTCGTGATGCCTTTATTGATAAAATTTGGCAGTGGAAAGCGCAATCGGGCGGCACCATCACCCAACAAATGCGCCGCTTAGGCGACTCGGTAGATTGGCAGCGCGAGCGCTTCACCATGGATGACGGCCTCTCCAATGCGGTCAAAGAAGTGTTTGTGCGGCTTTACCAAGATAACTTAATTTATCGCGGTAAGCGCTTGGTGAACTGGGATCCGAAGCTACAAACAGCCATTTCAGATCTGGAAGTTGAGAACAAAGAACAACAGGGCCACATTTGGCACCTGCGTTATCCATTGGCTGATGGCGCGAAGACTGCTGATGGTTTGGACTACTTAGTGGTTGCTACTACCCGCCCAGAAACCATGCTCGGTGATGTGGCCGTGGCGGTGCATCCAGACGATGAGCGCTACCAGAACTTGATCGGTCAATTCATTGATTTGCCGATTGTGAATCGTCGCATTGCAATTATTGCCGACAGTTATGTGGATCAAGAATTCGGCACCGGTTGTGTGAAAATCACCCCAGCCCATGACTTTAACGATTACGACATTGGTAAGCGCCATCAATTACCAATGATTGCCCTGTTTGACGATACCGCCCATGTGCGCGCGCAGGCAGGCCTGTTCACCGCTACTGGCGAAGCATTAACTGATATCAACGGCTTTGACGGCACCCTGCCAACGCAATACCACGGTGCTGAGCGTTTTGCTGCACGTAAATTAGTGGTGGCTGAATTTGACGCTGCCGGTTTGCTCGATAAAGTGGACGCCCATACCAACAAGGTGCCCTATGGCGACCGCGGCGGTGTGCCTATTGAGCCGCACTTAACCGACCAATGGTACGTGCGAGTAGCACCAATGGCCGCTACCGCCACCAAGGCGGTGGAAGATGGCCAGATTCAGTTCGTGCCCAAACAATATGAGAACATGTACTTCTCGTGGATGCGCGATATTCAAGATTGGTGTATCTCACGCCAGCTGTGGTGGGGTCACCGCATTCCGGCGTGGTACGACGATAGCGGTAACGTGTACGTTGGCCGCGATGAAGCCGAAGTGCGTGCTACCTACCAGCTCGCTGCCAACGTCAGCTTGCGCCAGGACGATGACGTGTTGGACACTTGGTTCTCGTCAGCGCTGTGGACCTTCTCCACGCTCGGCTGGCCAGAGCAAACCGATGATCTGAAAACCTTCCACCCCACCGATGTGTTGGTGACTGGTTTTGATATCATTTTCTTCTGGGTGGCACGCATGATCATGATGACCATGCACTTCTTGAAGAACCCCGATGGCACGCCGCAAGTTCCGTTTAAAACCGTCTATGTGACCGGTCTTATTCGTGATGAAGAAGGCCAGAAGATGTCGAAATCAAAAGGCAATGTGCTTGACCCGCTCGATATGATTGATGGTATTAGCCTTGATGAACTGGTGGGCAAACGTACTGCCAACATGATGCAACCGCAGCTAGAAGCGAAAATTGCCGCGCGTACCGAGAAGCAATTCCCTGAAGGTATTTCGGCCCACGGTACCGATGCGCTGCGTTTCACCCTAGCGGCCTTAGCCTCTACCGGCCGTGATATCAACTGGGATATGAAGCGCCTCGAGGGCTACCGAAACTTCTGTAACAAACTGTGGAATGCCAGCCGCTATGTGTTGATGAATACCGAGGATCACGACTGTGGGCAACAAGGCGGCGAACTGGAGCTATCCCTGGCTGACCAGTGGATCATTGCGCGCCTGAACGATACTGTGGCGCAGTTCCGCAATGCCCTTGATACCTACCGTTTTGACCAAGCGGCTAACATTGCCTATGAGTTTACCTGGAATCAGTTCTGTGACTGGTATCTGGAACTGACCAAGCCGATATTATTCCACGGTACCGAGGCGCAACTGCGCGGTACCCGTCATACTTTGGTGACTGTGCTTGAACAGCTGCTGCGCTTGCTGCATCCGTTGTTGCCGTTTATCACCGAAGAGATTTGGCAGCGGGTTGCTCCACTAGCCGGAGTCAGCGGTGAGACCATCATGCTACAGCCATATCCACAAGCTCAGGCCGAGCGTTTCGCCGCCGCGCGTGACGATATGGAATGGTTGCAGCAAGTGATTGTAGCGATACGGAATATTCGCGGTGAAATGAATTTATCACCGAGCAAGCCGCTACCGATTTTGGTCAAGCAGGCCGATACCACTGCACAACAGCGTTTAACCGCCAACCAAGCGTTCTTCAATGCCTTGGCTAAACTGGAATCAGTGACCTTTTTAGCCGCCGACCAAGAAGCACCAGCCAGTGCGACTGCCTTAGTCGGTCGGATGGAAATTCATATTCCTATGGCCGGTTTGATTGATACCGCAGCCGAGCTAGCACGCCTTGATAAAGCTATTGAAAAAGCGCAAAAAGAAGTGGATTTGTTCAGCCGCAAACTGAGCAATGACAACTTTGTCAGTAAAGCGCCAGCTGATGTCATTGAGAAAGAGCGTGCTAAGCAAGCCGACGCCCAAGAAACCTTGCAACAATTGCAGTTGCAACGGGCCAAAATAGCCGCGCTATAACGCTAGCGCGGCCATTAGCTTCAGCCGATGAGCATGGCGGTGGTCACCACCGCCAATGCGGCAATCATTGGGATCACCACCGTCACCACAAAGATATCCTTGTAAGCCTGTTTATGGGTTAAGCCCATTAAGGTGAACAAGGCAATCACTGCGCCTGAATGCGGCAGTGAATCTAAACCACCCGCGGCAATGTTAGCAACCCGGTGTAGCACCTCAGCAGATATGCCCGCCTCGAGATACGCCGGCGCCAGTGCCGACATAAAAATCTGTAAGCCACCCGAAGCTGAAGCCGTTACCCCAGAAATTAAGTTAGCGGAGAAAAACACCGACAGTAATGGCGGCATAGGTAATTCCAGCAACCATTGAGCAAAGCTATGAAAACCGGCGGTTTGAATGACCACGCCACCAAAGCCAATCACCGCTGCGGTGTTAATAAGCGGCAGCAACGAATCATCAGCACCCTGCCCCATAGTTTGCATAAAGTTTTGCCGCGCCGGTGCGAACAGCACATAACAGCTCGCCACCCCTGCCAATAATGCCATGCTGGCCCAGATCACCGGCTGACTGGCAGCGAATAGCAGCCATTGAGCTTGTACCTCAGCCAGTTGTAACAACCGCGGTAAAACGATGATCAACAGTACCACCGCAATGGGTAGCAACGATTTGCCGAGCCCCGGTAATTGCTGATCAGCACGCGGCGCTAAGGCGGCCATTTGATCGTCTTTGGCATGGCTCTGATAGCCTTCACCCTTGGCTTGGGCCTTGCGCCACTGCTGCTGCAAGTACCACATACCCAGCACCGCCATAATCGCACCAGCAAGCAAGCCATACCAGCCACCGGCAAATAGGTCGGTGCCTAGGCTGCGGGCGGCAATCACGTTGTGAATAGAAGGGGTACCGGGTAACGCAGTCATAGTGAAGGTACCGGCACCAAGGGCAATGGCGGCGGCGTATAAACGCCGTGGTAAATTAGCTTGGCGCATCAAGGTGACGCCAATCGGGTACATGGTAAACATCACCACAAACACCACCACCCCACCATAGGTCAATAGTGCGCACACCAGCATAGCAATCAGCAAGGTATGTCGGGCTCCGAGTCGAGCGGTGATGCCCATGGCGACGCCTTGTGCGGCATGACTGGCAGCCATCACGCGACCAAACAGCGCGCCACATAAGAACAGCAGTAAAAAATTGCCGGCGAAGGTAAATGCCCCAGATGGGCCAGTTGGAAAGTGTTTAAGCAACACATCGGCAATCGGTATGGCGTTGGTGAAGCCAATCAATAGCACCGAAATCAGTACCGCAAGGAGAATATTGACGCCTTTAAGCGCCAACCAAATCAGCAGGGCGACCCCTGCTATCAGTCCAATATCACCGAGCATAGGGTCGTATCCTTAAACTGTTGGGTTAGAAGGTATCATCGTTGTTATCGTCGTAATCCATATCGTCTTCGAGGTCGTCTTCTTCGCCCCAATAGGTGCCCCAACCGTCGTAATCCACCCCGGCCATATCCGCAATTTTAGCCACTTCTTGGGTTTGCATATCGAGCAGTTTGGCATCGAGGCGTACTTCACTCACAGCCACAAAAGCAAACCACCGTGAATTGTCGTCGAGCTCAAACTCATCGGCATCATCAACGTGATAACCGGCTTTGACTAATTCCACCGCAGCCTTTTCAAGCTTGGTGAAATCCGCACTGGCTAAATGATGTTCAATCACAAACAGTTCATCATCGGGCGCACCATCGGCTAACAGCGCTTCAATGGTTTCTTCACTTTGCGCACGTAGCGCAGCAATATCAACGGCCATAGTGGTTATCCTTGGGCTACCTGCTGATCGAGTTGTTGAATAGTCTGTTGCATGAGTTGATGGCAATGCGTCACCACCTGTTTCACTGCTTCATTATCATAGCCGCTAATCGCAATAGGTGGCAGAAATTCAATGATTAATTTGCCGTTATTCCAACGGTTCAGTTTCACTTTGCCATGCAAGTTAGAGACACAAATAGGCACAATGGCGACACCAGCCTGCGCCGCAGTGCGAAATGCGCCGGTTTTAAATGGCAGCAAGCCACGGCCATAACTGCGCGTACCCTCGGGGAACAACAAGATAGAAATACCGCGTTGCTTAATGGCATCGGCGGCTTGGTCAATAGTGCCGCGGGCTTTGCCGCTGTTTTTGCGGTCAATCAAAATATTACCGGCCAGCCAATACATTTGGCCGAAAAACGGGATCCAAATCAGGCTTTTTTTGCCGATACTCTGGGTGTGCGGTGGCATGGCCCGCGCTAGGGTGAAGATATCCCAGGTATTTTGGTGGTTAGCGATGTACACGTACGGGCCGCCAGCAAACAACCCATCAGGAATACGCACATCGAGTTCAAGCCCAATCAGCTTGTGCATGCGCCCATACCAATGCGCCGCAGTGGTGGTGTTATCGGCATGAAAAGGCCGCAATAAAAAGCGCAGAACCAAGGCGGTACTGGCGGCAATAACAAACAAACCCAGCAGTAAAATACGGACGACAGCTAACATTCAAATCCCTCACTTTAGATGTCGCCCATTATACCGATAAGGCGCGTTAAAGAACGTCCGATCAGTCCTGATTTTCTACCGTAATGGCATCGACCCGCTGCAAACCACGCGGTAGTTTATTGCCACGGCGGCCGCGTTCACCGCGGTAATGCTCCAAATCGGCTGCTTTTAAGGTCAATTTACGCTTACCAGCCAGTAAAGTAATAGGCACACCGTCAGCAACTACCGCCGCGGCTACCACATACTCTTCGCGTGATTGCGCTCGCAGAGTTGGAATACTGAGCATCTTGTTGCCCTTGCCTTTTGCCAGTTCCGGCAAATCTTTGACCGGGAATATCAGCATACGGCCTTCATTAGAGACCACCACCAGTTGGTCGGTATCATGATTGTGCACTAAACACGGCGGCAAAATTTTCGCGCCTGTCGGCAAATTCAGCACCGCTTTACCGTTCTTGTTACGGCTGACTAAATCGCCGAAGCGGCAAATAAAGCCATAACCGGCATCGGAGGCCAACAACATGGCTTGGTCATCTTTTGCCATTAATACCTGATCGACGGTTTCACCAGCCACTAAACTGAAGCGCCCGGTGAGCGGTTCGCCTTGGGTTCGCGCCGATGGCAATAAATGCGCCTCACAGGAGAAGCTACGCCCTGAGCTGTCAAGGAACACCACTTGCTGGTTACTCTTACCTTGGGCTGAGGCCAAGAAGCCATCACCAGCTTTGTAGGCTAATGTTGCGCCGTCTACGTCGTGCCCTTTGGCAGCACGTACCCAGCCTTTTTGCGATAGCACCACAGTGACCGCTTCAGCTGGAGTTAAATCACGCTCGCTTAAGGCTTTGGCTTCTTCACGTTCTACCAGTGGCGAACGTCGCGCATCACCGTATTTTTCTGCATCGGCCAAAATTTCTTTACGCATCAGCGTTTTCAAGCGTCGGTCAGAGCCCAACAACAACTCCAATTGGGCGCGCTCTTCGGCCAACTCATTTTGTTCCGCGGTCAGCTTCACTTCTTCGAGCTTGGCTAAGTGGCGTAATTTCAATTCTAAAATAGCTTCGGCCTGGGTATCGGTCAGCCCGAAGCGCGCCATTAACTCGGCCTTTGGCTCGTCTTCATAACGAATGATAGCAATCACTTCATCGATATTCAGATAGGCAATCAACAAACCTTCAAGAATGTGCAAGCGCGCCAACACTTTATCCAGGCGATACTGCAAACGACGGGTAACCGTCTGCTGACGGAACTGCAGCCATTCTTGCAAAATAGCCAGTAATGGCTTCACTTGCGGGCGCCCATCGAGCCCCAACATGTTGAGGTTAACGCGATAATTCTTCTCTAAATCGGTGGTGGCGAACAAATGTTGCATCATCTGTTCAATATCAATGCGATTCGAGCGCGGCACGATGATCAGACGGGTTGGGTTTTCATGGTCTGATTCATCGCGCAAGTCCGCCACCATCGGCAGCTTCTTGGCTTGCATTTGCGCGGCAATTTGCTCCAATACCTTGGCGCCAGAGGCTTGATGCGGTAATGCGGTAATCACCACTTCGCCATCTTCCAGTTGGTATTTGGCGCGCATACGAATAGTGCCGCGGCCACTTTCGTACATCTTAATGATGTCTTCGGGCGGAGTAATGACTTCGGCATCGGTTGGATAATCTGGCCCACGTAAATGCTCCATCACCTCGGCCAAGCTAGCACTTGGCTTATCCAGCAACAGTGCGCAGGCATGCGCCACTTCACGGGCATTGTGGGGTGGAATATCGGTGGCCATACCGACCGCAATACCGGTTACGCCATTGAGCAAAATATGCGGCAAACGGGCCGGCAACATGCGCGGCTCTTTCATGGTGCCGTCAAAGTTCGGTGACCAATCAACAGTGCCCTGACCTAACTCGCTCAACAGCACTTCACTGAAGCGCGACAAGCGTGATTCGGTATAACGCATGGCGGCAAAGGATTTCGGATCATCCGGTGAACCCCAGTTGCCCTGCCCGTCAATTAACGGATAGCGGTAAGAGAATGGCTGCGCCATCAGCACCATGGCTTCGTAACAGGCACTGTCACCGTGCGGATGGAACTTACCCAACACGTCACCCACAGTACGGGCGGACTTTTTATATTTTGCCAGCGCCGACAAGCCTAATTCAGACATGGCGTAAATAATACGCCGCTGCACCGGCTTCAGGCCGTCGCCAATATGTGGCAAGGCACGGTCCATGATCACGTACATGGAGTAATTGAGGTACGCATCCTCAGTGAAGCGGCGCAGTGGTAACTGTTCGATATTTTCTAAAGACATTGCAGCGCCTCCTTACAGCTCGGCCAAATCAACCAGATTGCCTTTGCTTTCCAGCCAATCACGGCGGTCGCTTGAGCGTTTCTTGTTGAGCAGCATATCCATTAATTCCTCGGTAGCAACCGCGTCATCGACGGTGAGTTGCACCAAGCGGCGGGTATTCGGGTCCATGGTGGTTTCGCGTAATTGCAGCGGATTCATCTCACCTAAACCTTTGAAGCGTTGCACGTTGACCTTGCCTTTGCGGTTTTCCGCTTCAATACGGTCTAACACACCCTGCTTTTCATCTTCATCAAGGGCATAAAATACTTCTTTACCCACATCGATACGATACAGCGGTGGCATTGCCACATAAATATGGCCGTGCTCAACCAATGGCCGGAAGTGCTTAATAAACAAGGCACACAGCAAGGTGGCAATGTGTAAGCCATCGGAGTCGGCATCGGCCAAAATACAAATTTTGCCGTAGCGTAGTTTGTCTAAATCCATGGAGTTGGGGTCAACGCCCACGGCCACGGAAATATCATGAATTTCTTGTGAGCCGAGAATTTGGTCCGACTCGACTTCCCAGGTATTGAGGATTTTTCCGCGCAGTGGCATCACCGCTTGAAAATCACGGTCACGGGCCTGTTTAGCAGAGCCACCGGCCGAGTCACCTTCCACTAAAAACAATTCGCTGCGAGCGTTATCTTGGGTGGCACAATCGGTGAGTTTGCCCGGTAACGGTGGGCCTTGAGTGACCTTTTTGCGCACCACGGTTTTGCTGGCTTTTAAGCGCCGCTGAGCGTTGTTAATACATAAATCAGCAATTTGTTCGGCTAAATCGGTGTGCTCGTTCAACCATAAACTAAAGGCATCTTTCACCACCCCAGAAACAAACGCGGCTGATTGGCGTGACGATAAACGTTCTTTGGTTTGCCCTGAGAACTGCGGATCTTGCATCTTTACCGACAAAATATAATTACAGCGTTCCCACACGTCTTCTGGAGTTAAGCGCACGCCGCGCGGCAATAAGTTGCGGAATTCACAAAACTCGCGCAAGGCATCAAGCAAGCCCTGCCGCAGACCATTTACGTGGGTACCGCCTTGTGCCGTCGGGATCAAGTTAACGTAGCTTTCCATCGCCCCTTCGCCGCCTTCTGGCAGCCAAGTCAGCGCCCAGTCAACGGTTTGCTCGTTGCTGCTAAACGCACCAATAAACGGCTCTTCCGGTAGGGTTGGATACTCGCGCACCGCTTCTACTAAGTAGTCGCGCAGACCGTCTTCGTAGTACCAGGTCTGCTCAGTGCTATCGACGTCGTTACGGAAAGTGATGCGTAGACCTGGGCATAACACCGCTTTGGCGCGCAGCACATGAGTCAGCTTCAACGCGGAAAATTTCGCCGAGTCAAAATATTTCGGATCAGGCCAAAAGCGAATGGTGGTACCGGTGTTACGCTTACCAACAGTGCCGGTCACACTCAATTCCGATACTTTTTCACCGTTTTCAAAGGCCATTTCATAGATGTTGCCATCGCGCTTTACCAATACATTCACGCGCGTGGATAAGGCGTTGACCACCGAGATACCGACGCCGTGTAAACCGCCAGAAAATTTGTAGCTCTTATTGGAAAATTTACCACCGGCATGCAACTTGGTCATGATCAGTTCCACCCCAGGTACACCTTCCTCTGGATGGATATCAACCGGCATACCACGGCCATCATCTTGTACTTCAAGCGACTGGTCAGCGTGTAAAATAATGGTCAGCTCGCGAGCATGGCCGGCAAGTGCTTCATCAACACTGTTATCGATGACTTCTTGACCTAAATGATTGGGACGGGTGGTGTCGGTGTACATCCCCGGGCGCCGGCGTACCGGCTCAAGTCCGTTTAGAACTTCAATGGAATCAGCTTTGTAATCTGACATGCGCTCTTCTTATTATTTTCAGGTGTGATTCACTATGCCCATATACTGTTACAGGACGTGAAGAAACTCAAGCGCAGCGGGTAAGTAGCGCACAAATCCCTGAAAACTATGATCGCCACCTTGCTCAATGATCATGCGCTGCTGCTGATAGTATTTTGCTGCCAAGCGATAGTCGAGTGTTTCATCACCGCTTTGCAGCAACACCAACAACTCAACACTGGGTAAAAACTGTTGTTCAGCCTGCTGTAACACTAAACTATCCGCCGGCCCTAAATGGTAATGCTCACCAGTGTATGGGTGCTGACGCTGCTGCAGCTCAGTGGGCATCCATTGATAAGGCTGCACCGCAGGGTTGATAAGCACCGCGCGGGCGTGAGTACGACCCAAAGCATGTAAACGGCTGACCGCATAATGGCTCCAAAAGCCACCGAGTGAGCTGCCCATCACCGCGCTGATTGGCTGTTCGCTGAGCACTTTATCGATAGCCGCCCGCTGTGCTGCCATGGTGGCTGGTTGTTGCTCGGCAATCACCGTCAGCGACAGCTGTTTAGTGGCCACAAAACGCTGTAGTTCTATGATTTTCGCCGATTGCGGCGAGCTTTCAAAACCGTGGATATACAACAACAAAACGCTTAGTTCTCCTGACTATAGCCAGCTTGTTGAATTGCCCGCAACCAATCATGTAAAAACTGATTAACCTGCTGCTTTTCGTCACTGTGATGCATCTGTGGATTAGGTTGTGGGTAGCGTGATTGCAAGCGCCCGACACCTTGGCTACGCACCACTTCGGCCAGTTGCGCGTCATGATACAAGCGCACATCCAGTTGCGTTTCGCGCAGCCCCGGTAGCTGTTGTTGCAGCGCTTGCTGCTGAATACGAATTTCAGTGGTATAGGGTGCATCGTCGACTAGGGCAATGGCAAAACGCAAGTGATGGCCTATTTTTATCACCCGTGGGCGCTGCTCTGATAAGCCCTGCACCAACCCTTCTAAGGCGGCATAGTTCACCGCTGCTAAGCGTTGCAAAGCAGCAAGGTCAAACTGATAACGCTGACGGCGCACATCTCGGGTCATGATGTAAATAAGCTCGTACGATGAAGTTGCAGCCATTGTAAGCCAATCACGCTGGCGGCGTTGTTAATTTTTCCTTGCGCCAGCATCTGTTCCACCTCAACCCGCGGCAACACATGCACGCGAATATCTTCGTGTTCAGTGGCAAGCCCGCCCAGGGTCGCAGCTTTACTGCTATCTACCTCGGCCAGAAAAATACTAATTTTTTCAGTACAACCACCTGGGCTGGAATAGTAGGTGAGCGCGTAGTGCATGGCTTGCGCCCGTAACCCCGCCTCTTCAAACAATTCGCGGTGCGCCACGGCCTCGGCGTCGGTATCGCCAGCATCAATCATGCCAGCGACAAATTCGAGTAGCCATGGGCTGGTTTCGTCACTCATTGCGCCTACTCGGAACTGTTCTAATAAAACCAGGGTGTCGCGCTTAGGGTCATACGGAATCACCACCGCAGCATGACCACGTTCCATCAATTCACGCTGGAACACTGCTGACCAGCCGCCCGCAAACAGCTTGTGCCGCAGCGTATAACGAAAGATACTGAGAAAGCCTTTACGCTCGGCGCGGCGCTCGATGATCTCGACATCCGCCAGATTGAATTTTTGCACAGGTAAGCCTTTTTTAGTCATTAGACGTTCTATGTACTCTGTTTACCGCGTCATAGATTATCAGGCATTGTAAATAAATAGGGTCTCATCACATAATTAGTTACACTTGAGCCCAAACTGTTGCAACTATCACACTGAATCAAACCCAAATGCAGAGTAAACTAGTATTCATTCAGTTGTGTATGTAAAATGATTGCACAGCGTTTTGCAATCCATTGCTTATTGATTATTCAGGAACCCTATTACCATGAAAAAGCACGTTTTATCAGCTCTTATAGGTTTGACCTTTGCTGCCAGCACCAATGTCGCATTCGCAGACGACCTGGCGCAGGTGTTTCAATTAGCCCTGCAAAACGACCCAACACTGCAGCGTGTCGACGCTGAGCGCCGCGCCGCCCAACGCGGCATTGACATTACCAAAGCAGGTTTTTGGCCGCAAATCGGCTTCTCTGCTGGCTATGAACGCAATCAATCAGAGCGTGGTCAATTTGTTGCTGCCGACCAGTTCACCATCATTGATTCCACCTCACGCGGCTGGAGTGCTGGGGTAAATCTCAGCCAAACCGTGTTTGATATGAACGTTTGGGACAACGCGGACATTTCTGAGAAACAAGCCTATCAAGCTGAAGTTAACTACTTAAGTGAACGTCAGCAGTTGATGCTACGCGTGGTTAATGCGTATTTCACCGTGCTTGAGCGTCAAGATGACCTTGAGTTTGCCGAAGCTGAGAAAAAGGCTATTGAGCGTCAGCTCGAGCAAACCAAACAACGTTTTTCAGTCGGTTTGACCGCTATTACCGATGTGCATGAAGCGCAAGCGCAATTTGATAATGCCGTAGCGCGTGAGATTCAAGCGCGCAACGCCATCGAAATCGCACAAGAGAGCTTACGCGAAATCACCGGTCGCTATCACCAAGATTTGTCACGCTTAGATACAGCTAAGTTTGCGCCGCAATCTCCGCAACCTAGCGAAGCACAAAGCTGGGTGACTACCGCTGAAGATAAGAATCTACAGTTGCTGGTGCAGCGTGTTGCTGTCGAAATCGCCGACCAACGTATCGACGTAGCGCGCAATGGTCACCTGCCGAAAGTATCACTGTCAGCCAGCTATAACACCAGCGACGGGCGCTCTGAGTCGGGCGGTATTGTGAACAATTCGCCACGTTTAGATGGTAACTCAATTGGCTTGGAACTCACCGTACCGATTTTCAGTGGTTTTCGTACCAGCTCACAAATCGACCAAGCGCGTGAGAACTTTGTTGCCAGCAGTCAGCAATTAGAATTTGTGCGCCGCAACGTTGAACGTAATGTGCGTAGCTCTTTTTACGACGTAGTAGCCTCAGTTGCCACCATTAAAGCCTTGGAGCAAGCGGTGATCTCAGCCGAAAGCGCGTTGAAAGCCACGCAAACTGGTTTTGAAGTGGGCACTCGGACCATCGTTGACGTGCTAGATAGCACGCGCAACCTGTTCAATGCGCGCCGTAATCTATCAACAGCTCGCTATGGCTACATTCGCCAGTATTTGAACCTCAAACAGGCTTCTGGGCAGATCACTGAACAAGACCTGGTAGCGATTAACGCAAGCCTGACCCGATGAATGTTATTGAAAAACCAAAGTTCGAGCCTAGGTTTTTACTGCCAAAATATTGGCTGACCTGGCTCGGCGCTGGCTTTTTATATCTGATATCGTGGTTACCCTACCGCTGGCAGTTGGCTCTTGGGCGAACTGTCGGTCGGCTGTTTTATCGCTTTGTTCCCAAGCGAGCGGCTATCGCTCGGCGCAACCTCGAATTATGCTTTCCAGATAAATCAGCCGAGAGCATCGAAGCCTTAGTTAAAACCAATATGGAAAATACCGGTATTGCTTTTTTCGAAACCGGTATGGCATGGTGGTGGCCGAACTGGCGCATCCGCCGCAAATTGCATGTACATGGTGCTGAACATATTCATGCGCCGCTGCAGCAAGGCCAAGGCGTACTGATGCTGTTGTTCCATTTTCTCAGTCTCGAGTTGCACGCCCGTATGCATGGTTTTGTGCAACCCGCGGTGGGCTTATATCGGCCGCACAACAATGCGGTGATGGAATTTCTGCAAACTCGTGGGCGTAATCGTTCGAACAAATACATGATCCCGCGCACCGATGTACGCAGTATGCTGCAAGCCCTGAATCAGGGCGATATTGCTGGTTATTTGCCTGACCAAGATTACGGTCGCAAACGCACCGTATTCGCACCATTCTTTGCCGTTGCTGAGGCGAGCACCACCACCGGTACCCTGTTATTTGCTGGCAACGCCAATTGCGCAGTGGTTCCTACCACCTGCTTACGACGTGCTGATGGTAGTGGCTACGACATTCACTTTTATCCGCAGTTTGACAACTTTCCCACCGGCGATGATGTCGCCGATGTTACGCGGGTGAATAAAATGGTGGAGTTTGCGATTAATCAAGCGCCAGAACAGTACATGTGGGTGCATCGTCGCTTTAAAACCCGTCCTAATCTTGATGATCCCGACTTGTATCGCTAAAAACTTGTATCGCTAAAAAACTGCTGCCATAACTGCTGCACCGCCGCACGCTCGGCGGTAAACGCTTTGCTGGTCAACGCCGCTTGGTTATCTAGCGCTAAGCGGTGCACCTCGCCACGATAGGCTAAATATGCCTGCATTAATTGCTGTGCCGCAGCGGCAGTCAATAGCTGGCATTGTGCCGCCTGCTCTAAAATGCGAATGTTATCGGTGTAGGTGGCCAATTGCGGGTACTGCGCACTGAAACGCAACACTAAATATTGCACCAAAAATTCAATATCGGTAATTCCGCCGACACCTTGCTTCAAATCAAACTGGTCCGCCCGACTCTGCAACAGGTGTTCACGCATTTTACTGCGCATCTGTAACACCTCAGTACGCAGAAGCTGCTGATCGCGTTGTTGTTGCAATAACTCACCGCGAATATCTCGTAAACGCTGTTGCATGCTCACCGAGCCATACACCGGACGGGCTCTCACCAATGCCTGCAATTCCCAGGTCCAAGCATCTTGCTGTAGGTAACTGGCGTAAGTCGATAGTCGCGTCACCATCAGCCCTGATTTACCATCGGGACGTAAGCGCAAATCGATATCGTACAAGGTACCAATCATGGTTTTGGTGGTAAAAATATGCAGAACCCGTTGCGCTAAGCGAAGGTAAAACTGCTGAACTTCTAGCGGACGAGCGCCATTGGTTTCCAATTCATAGTCAGCATCACTGATAAATACTAAATCCAGATCAGAGCCATAGCCTAACTCTAAGCCACCGAGTTTACCGTAGGCCATCACCGCAAACCCGGTATCGGTGACATCTCGTCCCGGCGGTGCACCATGCTTCTCGACCAATTGCTGCCAGGCTAATGACACGACCCGCGCAATCATTGCCTCGGCCAGATAACTCAAATGATCACTGACTTTCATCAGCGCCAATTGCCCGGTAATATCTGCCGCTGCCACCTTTAACTGCAAAACCTGCCGCGCTTGCCGCAGCGCATTCATTTGCGCTTCTAAGTCGTGCTCATGCTCAGGAATACGCAGCAGATATTCATCCAACAATTGCGGGTATTGCTGAAACTCAGGCAGCTGATACAGCTGTTGCGGCACAATCAATTCATCAAGTAGCAACGGGTAATTAGCCAAGTGATTGCTCAACCACTGACTGGCGCTGCACAGCTTGAGTAACTGCTCGCGGGCACCTTGGTTTTCTAACAGCAGCTCAATGTATGCGGTACGTGAACTAATCTTTTTCAATAATTGCAGTAGTCGCTCCAGCAACAACAGCGGCTGCTCGCTAACGAAGGTACGTTGCAGCAAGATCGGTAGCAGCTTAGCCATGGCTTTGCGACCACGCGGGCCACTGCCACGTTTGCGTAGCTCCTGACGTAGTTGCTGAATTTGCTGCCAAGCCGCCGCGGCGTCTGTTGCACTGAGACCATGTTCAACAATAATGGCTTGGCCCGTGTCATCATCGGTCATGTCTTGCCACAACAACTGCAGCGGACCAATCTCCTCGTCGTCGGTCACTTCGTTACCAATGACCTCACGGAACTGCACATGTACTCGTGCCATCACCTGCTCGACCTGCACCAGCAGTTGCGGCCAAGTGCTGCCCATTGCCTGCGCCACACGCTGCTGATTCAAACTATCGGTGGGTAAGGTTTGGGTTTGCTGGTCATCAATTTGTTGTAGCACGTGCTCAAGTTTACGCAGAAAACCGTAGCTCTCGAGTAACTCGTCGACGACTTGCGCACTTAATAACTCCAGTTCGCTAATGGCGGCATAGGCCTGATAAAGCGATTGGGTTTGCAGTTGGCGCTGCTGCCCACCACGGATCAACTGAAAAACTTGCGCAATGAATTCAATTTCACGAATACCGCCAGCACCCAGTTTAATATTGTAGCGTTGGCCGAGCCGTTTACTCTCTTGGGTAATCAGCTGTTTCATGGTGCGCAGTGAATCGATGGCGGAAAAATCGATATAGCGCCGATACACAAAAGGTCGTAATAAGCTATGCAGCTCCTGCTGTTGCTGACTGGTGGCGCCAATTAAGCGGGCTTTCACCATCGCATAGCGCTCCCAGTCGCGACCCTGCTCTTGGTAGTAGTACTCAAGCGCCGCCAGACTGGCTACTAAAGGGCCAGATTGACCAAACGGACGCAAGCGCAAATCAACTCGGAATACACGACCATCAGCAGTCACAGTATCTAATAGCGCGACCAATGCCTGTGCTAAACGTGTGAAGAACACGCTGTTTTCAATTGGCTTGCGGGCATGATCAGTCTCGCCCTGTTGCGCATAGCAGAAGATCAAATCAATATCCGAGGAGAAGTTAAGCTCGCCGCCACCGAGTTTGCCCATACCAATCACGGCCAGCTGTTGTGGCTCACCTTGCTCATCACGCGGGCAACCAAAGCGCTCAACAAAGCGCGGGAGTAGCCATTGCTGGGCGGCAATAATAAACGCATCAGCAGACTCTGTTAGATGCCTTAAGGCCTGCTCTAACGGCAACCAACCGAGCAAATCAGCCGCAGCAATTTCAGCATACCAGCGCTGTCGCCACCAGCGTAATTGCTGCTGCGCACTGGTGTCATCGTTGCAGCCAGCAAGCGCCGCGGTTAATTGCGGCAAGTAGCTATGGGTGTTAGTGATGGTGCCGTGTTGCTGCAATTGCTGCAGGGCGTCGGGCTGCTGTTGCAGCACCCGTTCAATAAACGGACTGACCTGACATAACCAGTCCTGTTGTGCCAGCGTCAAGGTCATTTAAGCTTCCCAGTATGGGTCTTGCTTTAAG
Organism: Pseudidiomarina mangrovi; assembly: GCF_003999375.1. GTDB lineage: Bacteria > Pseudomonadota > Gammaproteobacteria > Enterobacterales > Alteromonadaceae > Pseudidiomarina > Pseudidiomarina mangrovi. The sequence continues at coordinate 43,999 of NZ_RJLC01000009.1, read as the reverse complement.
GCTGCGCGGCGCGAATGTTCTAGGGCATACAGCAATGATTCTAATTGCACGGTCTGCCAATTCAAAAGGCGGTCGGTGTTCACTTCATCAGTGTCTTTGATGGCCTCACGCAATAATTTCAGCGCCATAATTTCGCGAATACCACGCACCATGTCCAACCACGGCGCACGAAAAGCTTCGCGGTCGTCGGCATCAAACAGATAGCCCAAACAGTAACCCAGTTGCAGTGAGCCTTGTAACACCGGTAAATGCTTCAAATAGTGCTCAGGGCGCAGTTCATCCTGACGGTTGAACAAAGTGATCACTTGCTGCCAATCGTCACGCAAGCGCTGCGTCGCCCACGGTTTCAGCGCTAGTTCCATGAGCTCTGGATGACGCGGCTGTTGCTGGCAGAGTTCGCCGAGTTCCAACAAGGTCAGCTGATAATCATCGCGTTTACTGAGATTTTGTACCAGTTCAAGCTGTACCGCATGTTGCTGCTGCTCGACAATGTAGTCATAGAGCTTTTGATGCTCAGATAAAGCACGATGATAAGCACCATCGTCAGCGGTCAGCTCGGTTAAGCCATCGTAGCGACTCAACCAACCGAGGTGGCCGAGCATTTGCTCTAGCCGCACAATGTGATCATTCACATCTAGTTCCAACGCTGCGAGTTGCTGCAGCACCACCTTGCATAAGCGAATGCCATCGGTGATCCCGGCGACGGCGCGCACCGAGGGCGTTTCATTGAGGCAGGCATCGTGGTGCTGCCAAAACTGTAAGCCATAGGTCAGGGCGCGATACAAGCCTTGACCGACGTTGTCGCCATGCAGTTGTTCAACGAATTCGGTTTGTGGCCACGGTTCCAAAGTGGTTTTACCAGCTAGTAGGTAACCCCGTGCCGCTTTACTGAGCGTACCGGTGCGGGCATGCACACGAGTGATAAAGCGCCGTGCCATTTTATAAGCATCAGTCAGTTCACCACCCTGCACTTCCAGTTCGATCTCGGCGATACCACGTTGCTGATCACCGACTTTGATCAGGCCTTGATCAAAGGCTAATTCAATGACCCCATCCTGACTCGGAATTCGCCAACAAGTGCGGGTAAAATCGGTACTGAATATTTCCTGTAAATCGGCTTGTAGTTCAAAAGCTGGAAAGTCATCCGGCCAAATATCTTGGCTGAACAGACTGAGGTCTGGACGCTCTTGTTCAATGGGCACATTAAATTCTGGCCGACTGTGCAAGCCACCCATCACCGCACCAGCTAATTTGACCGTTTGTTCTAACTGGTCACCACGGCGACGGATGCGTAAGCCAATACCGGCCTGACGCAAGCGCAGGTCGGCCGTATCAAAATAGCGATTGGACAGTTCCATCTGTTCACCATCAAGATCCTTGGCCAGCTGCTGGCAGAGTTTTAAAACCTGCTCAGCTTGGCTGCTATCAACCAGCAATTTCAATTCCGCTTCTTGGCTCACAACGGGTCCTTTTGAGGTGTAAATTTCATGTTCCATACGGTACTCGCAGGAACTCAACGGGTCAACTGAAATGGGCTTGACAGTGCTGCGCAAAAAATGCACCGTGGGCGCGTTGAATAGAACTGCGAAATTTTGTTCAAACGGGCTTTACGCGCGCTAAAAAAGCCCTATACTTGCGCGCAAAATCTATCCTCTGCAGCCTGCCGGCTGAGTCTTTCAGGAGATGCTATGTTCAATGCGAGTGACGTACTTGCAACGCAGTACACCGGAGCCGACCTAGCTCGACTTCAACGCGCCATCACCGATAATTATATGGTCGATGAAGACGCCTATCTAGAACAACTACTTACCCTAGTTCCTAGCGATGACGAGACGGTTAAAGCAGTGACTGCTGAGGCCGCCAACTTGGTCAACCAAGTGCGTGAGCGTGCCCACAACGGTGGTATTGAAGCATTCTTACAAGAATACAGCTTAGATACCAAAGAAGGCATCATCCTGATGTGTTTAGCTGAAGCGCTGCTGCGTATTCCCGATAGCGCCACGGCCGATGCCCTGATTCAAGATCGCTTGTCTGGTGGTGATTGGCAAAAGCACATGGGTCAAAGCTCATCGTGGTTGGTGAACTCAGGCTCGTGGAGCCTTGCGCTGACCAATGGCATGATTAACCCCGATGGCCAACCCATGGCGACACCACGCGGCGTATTTCGCCGTTTAGTGAAGCGCGTGGGTATGCCGGTGGTGCGTCAAGCAACCTATACCGCGATGAAAATCATGGGCTCCCAGTTTGTGCTCGGGCGCACCATTGAAGAAGCATTGAAAAATAGCATCAAAAACCGCGATAAGGGCTATACCCACTCTTACGATATGCTCGGTGAAGCAGCGTTAACCATGGCTGATGCCAAGCGTTACCATGCTGACTACGTCAACTCGATCCAGGTAGTCGCGAAGCAAAACTTCAATAACCCGAAAGCACCGCGGCCCACTATTTCTATCAAGCTATCGGCGCTGCATCCGCGCTATGACACCGCCAATAAAGCGCGGGTCATGGAAGAGCTCTACAGCAGTGTGTTAGAGCTGGTTAAATTAGCCAAGCAAGCTAACGTTGGCGTGAGTATCGATGCCGAAGAAGCCGACCGCTTAGAGCTATCGTTAGAACTGTTTGAAAAGATTTATCGGAGCGGCGTCACCAAAGGCTGGCCGTTATTTGGCTTAGTGGTACAAGCCTACTCAAAACGCGCGTTGCCGGTGCTGTGCTGGATCACCGCTTTGGCCCGTGACTGCGGTGATGAGATCCCGGTGCGTTTAGTGAAAGGTGCTTATTGGGATACTGAAATCAAGCATTCTCAGGTGCACGGTTTACCGGCTTATCCGGTATTCACCCGTAAAGCTAACACCGACTTATCGTATTTAGCCTGTGCGCATTTCTTACTGAGCAGTGCCACCGATGGCGCGATTTACCCGCAGTTTGCTACCCACAATGCGCAAACCGTAGTGGCTATTATGAATTTGAACAAGCAGCAACGGGCACTCGAGTTCCAGCGTCTGCACGGCATGGGTCATGACTTGTACGATACCCTGCTGGAGCAACAGCCGAATACCACGGTGCGCATTTACGCCCCGGTCGGTGCGCATAAAGACTTGCTACCCTACCTGGTGCGCCGCTTGCTTGAAAACGGTGCTAACACCTCGTTTGTGCATAAGTTAGTGGACCCGAATACGCCGGTAGACGAACTCATTCAGCACCCGCTCAGCACGGTTGCCAACTACCCTACTTTCTACAACAGCAAAATACCGCTGCCGTCGCAGATTTTCAGCGACCGTAAAAACTCGTTAGGATTGAACATGAACATTCACTCACAAGCAGATGATTTCTTTGCCGCGGTTCAACAATACACCGACAGCCAATGGCATGGTGGCCCCATCGTCAATGGTGATGTGATTGATGCGCATCACCAAGTAGCGATTCATAGCCCACAAAACATGAGCCGTCATATCGGAACTATGTGTTTTGCCGATAAAGCCTTGGCTGAACAAGCCTTGCAAAGCGCCAACGCGGCTTTCCGCCGCTGGCGTGATACCGATGTTGAAGTACGTGCAGCAGCACTCGACAAACTAGCTGACCTGCTCGAAGCGAATCGTAACGAGCTGATCGCTTTATGTACGCTTGAAGCCGGTAAAACCCTGCAAGACGGCATTGACGAAGTGCGTGAAGCAGTGGATTTCTGCCGCTACTACGCCGGTCAGGCACGTACCTTGATGGGCAAAGAAACCAAGTTACCAGGGCCAACCGGCGAAACCAACGAACTATTCTTGGAAGGCCGCGGTACCTTTATTTGTATCAGCCCATGGAACTTCCCATTAGCCATTTTCTTAGGCCAAGTGGCTGCAGCTCTTGTCACCGGTAACTGCGTAATCGCTAAACCAGCAGAACAGACTGGCTTTATCGCCTTCCGTGCTGTGCAGTTGGCTTTAGAGGCTGGTATCCCAGGCGATGTGTTGCATTTCATTCCAGGTAGCGGCGCTGAAGTTGGCTCGTTCTTGGTGTCACAAGAAGAAATCGGTGGCGTGTGCTTTACCGGTTCAACCTATACCGCACAGGCCATTAACCGCGCACTGGCCGCACGCACTCGTGCCATTGTGCCATTGATTGCCGAAACAGGCGGTCAAAACGCCATGTTGATCGATTCCACTGCACTACCTGAGCAGGCGGTTACGGACATTGTTGGCAGCGCCTTTAAGAGCGCCGGTCAGCGCTGTTCAGCGTTACGGGTACTGTTCGTGCAAGACGACATCGCCGACCGCGTTATCGACTTGCTAAAAGGTGCTATGGCGGAGTTGAGCGTTGGCGACCCGATGTTGCATGAAACCGATGTGGGCCCAGTGATTGACGGTGTCGCCAAAACCAACCTTGAGCGCCACGTTGCCGACATTACCCAAGCTGGCCGCTTAATTGCTCGCGCTAACATGCCTGAGTACACTGAAGGCGGTATTTTCGTGGCGCCAACCGCCATCGAAATTGACAGCATTCAGCAGTTGGTGAAAGAAAACTTTGGCCCAATTTTGCACGTGATCCGCTACAAAACCGACGAATTGGACCAGGTGATTGAGAGCATCAATAATACTGGCTACGGCTTAACCTTCGGTATTCACAGCCGTAACGAAACCTTCGCGATGGATATTGCGCGCCGCATGGAAGTCGGTAACGTCTATATCAACCGTAACCAAGTCGGTGCTGTGGTTGGCGTGCAGCCGTTCGGTGGCCGTGGTATGTCAGGTACTGGCCCGAAAGCTGGTGGCCCGCACTACCTAACCCGCTTTGTCACCGAGAAAACGCGCACCAACAACATTACTGCTGTTGGTGGCAACGCAACCTTGTTGTCACTGGGCGATTAAAACTCGCCCAGCTCGTGGTCGTACAGTGATGAGCTGCCATCAGCAATGGTGGCAGCCAAACTGTGAATACGCGGCATGATGCGGGCAAAATAGAACCGCGCCGTCTTCACCTTACTACTTAATTGTGGGCGCTCGCCCTGCAATGGCTCGGCAGCTGCAGCCATACGCAACCACATATAGCCATAGCAAACATAACCAACCAAATGTAGATACTCTACCGCCACGCTGTTGATGATGTTCTCATCACTGTGCACTTGGCTCAAAATCTGCTTGGTAACGCGCTCAAGCAATGTCACAGCATCGGCTAACTGCTGATATTCGGAGCTCAGCTGCTGGCTTGGTTGTGCCAACAACGCGGCGATATCGGCCAGTAACGGCTGCAGTAATTTGCCACCCGAACCGGCTATTTTACGCCCTAATAAGTCGAGCGATTGAATACCGTTAGTGCCTTCATAAATCTGCGCAATGCGGCAATCACGCACTAGTTGCTCTTGTCCCCACTCACGCACAAAGCCATGACCACCAAAAATCTGTTGGCCGATAATAGTGGTTTCGAGGCCGGTATCAGTGATAAAGGCCTTAGCCACTGGGGTTAATAGCTGCACTAAATCATCCGCACGCTGACGCTGGGCGTCGTTACCGCTGTATTTGGCAATATCGAGCTGCTGCCCAACATAGGTTGAGAACGCCCGACCGCCTTCCACAAAGGCTTTCATGGTTAACAACATGCGGCGAATATCGCCATGCACAATTAATGGATCCGCTTCTTTGCTGGTCGCTCGAGTAGCTTTTGCGCCGCGCCCTTGCAGACGGTCATTGGCATATTCTAAAGCATTCTGATATGACCGCGCGGCCGCACCAAGACCCTGGATACCCACCCCCAAGCGCTCGTAGTTCATCATAGTAAACATCGCTGCTAAGCCTTTGTGCGGCTCGCCAATCAACCAACCGGTGGCACCATCAAAGTTCATCACACAGGTAGCCGAGGCATGAATCCCCATTTTGTGCTCAATTGAGCCACAGCTCACCGCATTTCGCTGGCCTACGGTACCGTCGGCTTGTGGCAAAAACTTTGGTACCAAGAACAAACTAATGCCTTTAGAGCCAGCCGGGGCATCGGGTAACTTAGCCAACACCAAATGAATAATGTTATCGACTAGGTCGTGCTCGCCGCCGGTGATAAAAATCTTGGTACCGCTGATGTTGAAGCTGCCATCGGCGGCCGGAATCGCTTTACTACGAATAATGCCTAAGTCAGTCCCAGCGTGCGGCTCCGTCAAACACATGGTACCGGTCCACTCACCACTGATCAGTTTCGGTAAGTAAAGGTCTTTAAGGCTATCACTGGCGTGCAAATCGAGCGTCATGATGGCGCCGGCGGTCAAGCCCGGATACAGCGAGAAGGAGATGTCGGCCGAGCAGAGAATTTCTTCGTATTGCGCTGAGATAGACTTCGGCAGACCCATGCCACCGTACTCTGGATTGGCAGTAACGCCAACCCAACCGCCTTCAGCAAGTTGGCGGAAGTTTTCTTTGTAGCCTGCAGGAGTGGTGACCACGCCATCACGAAACTGCACCCCCTCTTCATCGGCAGCACGGGCATTAGGAGCAATTAACCCCTCGGCGAGTTTGGCACTTTCGTCAATGATAGCGACCGCGGTTTCCATATCCAAGTCGGCCAATTGGGCAAACTGGGCCCAATCGTCTTGCACACGAAACACCTCTTGCAGCACAAATTGCATATCTTCACGGGGAACACGATAGTCAGCCATCACAACACCTCTAGCAGTAAATCAAACAGAAGATTTAAACAGGTGTTTTAATAACAGATCTATTAGGGTCTTGTCCAGTCTTCCAAGGCGGGTTGTTGAAAAGCCACCATGTTTCGCGACAGTACCACATGGGTTGGGGTAATTTGCATGATAGTAAGCCCCTGCCAGACTTCGCCTTCTCGTAAGCGTTGACCTGAGAAGGTGACATTGCGGGCGCTATCGCGCGATGAATACTGGTGTGAGTCGTAACTAAAGGATGGGATCTGTTGGCGTAATTCACCGGCTAACTCAGCGATAGCAGGGAGCACCGATTGTTGTGTGGTAAGCGGCTGATCGCTTTTCTGTGCCGCCACAGCCTCTTCAAATGCAGCCAACAGCTCTGGCGATACCTGCTGTAAGTCAATACCTTGCTGCACATCGAGCTGCGGTTGACGCGGTTGTTGGCGTTGCTCGATGGGTTGGGTCACATCAGTACTGACTATTTCCCACTTAGGTGCCTTGATAACCGTGCCACGACCCAGTTCATAGCGCCCAACCGGCTCATCCACAGCCACCGGCAATTGACTGGCCGGCTCGATAGTGCGAGTTGCTCTCGACCACGAGTAATAACTGCTTACCGCCAACACCAACAGCACCAGCACCGCCACCCACCACCATCGTGCCGGTTTACTGGCTGGGGCAGAACTCAACCAAATTGGGGCTGGTTGTTGTAATAACGGTGATGATTGCTCACGCAGCGCTTTTAAAACCGATGACATAACAAGTTATTCCTCTACACGCGACTGAATACGCGGTCCAGTAGTGAGTAATTGGGCACTCAACCATGCCAAGGTTGGACCATCTAACTGCTCGGTGATGGGCAGCCCAGCTTGCACTTGAATGGTGCGTAACTGCAGTGCTAACGATGCACTACTATCGGCGCCAAAGCGCGCTAATCCGCGCGCCAGCCACTGCTGATAAATACTTTCATCAGCATTTAAATAACCCGGTGGTAACTGCCAAAACAACACGTACTCACCGTTCCAGTTGGCATCGGGGGTTGCCGCTGGGTTACTAACCAACTGCATGCTGCCATCGGCAAGCCGCAATAACACGGGGTAATTGATCCGTTGCAGCTGATCAAAGCGCAAGCGCCCTTCTAAACAGCCGAGTTGATAGTCTTCTACCCATTGGCACAGCGGTTGATCAAGCGGCGGCTTGGGTAATTGCCAGCTGCGCGTCAAGGCGAGCAGTGGATCAGTACTAGTCGGTTGTTCGATCTGATGACTTAGCGGCTGGCTCACACTGCTGGTGGAACTGTCACTGGTCGCCAACCATTGTGGTAATTGCCAGCCCACCACCGCTGTGACAGCAAGCAGCGCGGCGATGCCTGTATAGCGCCGCCAAGCTGCGTTTTGACCAGCTGGCGTAGGGCCATCTAATTCTTTACTGGCGAGGCGAATATGCCGTGCCGAGACCACCTGTTGCTGATCATTGTAAGCAGCCAATAGAGCTCTATCACAAAGCAGGTTCAGACGGCGTGGAATACCCTCACTGTATTGATGAACACAGGCGATGGCTTTGCTATCAAATAGTCCGCGTTGAGCTCCGGCCACCTGTAACCGGTAATTAATATAACGTTCAGTATCCGCGGCTTGCAGCGGCAGTAAGTGATAACGCGCGGTGATTCGTTGCGCCAACTGACGTAATTCGCGGCGTCGAAGCAAATCTTGCAGCTCTGGCTGACCAATCAGAATCACGCGTAGTAACTTATCCTGATTAGTCTCTAAGTTGGTTAATAGCCGCAATTGTTCCAGCACTTGCGGTTGTAGGTGCTGCGCCTCATCAATCAGCACCACACACTGCTCACCCTCAGCATGCGCTTTCAAGAGGAACTCGCTGAGCTTATCGGTGAGCTTTTTGTCGGTGATGTTACGCTTTGCGTAGCGAATACCAAACTCATCGCACAATGTCGCCAGCAATTCTTGCTGATTAAGCATGGGGTTAAGAATAAACGCGGTTTTGGTCTGTTCTGGCAGTTGCTCGAGCAAAGCACGAGACACCGTGGTTTTACCGGTACCCACTTCACCGGTAAGCAAAATAAACCCACCACTGCCACGTAAGCCGTAACTTAAGTGCGCCAGCGCCTCCTGATGCCGTTCGCTCAGATACAAAAACTGAGGATCAGGCGCAATCGAAAATGGCGTTGTATGTAAGCCAAAATAATTTAAATACATGCTCATAATAATAACGCGGCTCAATAATCAGATAACTCAGTGTAACGACTGACTTGCATCAGAGCCAGTGATTCGCGATCATCAACGAAATATTTAGGAGCATGCTGTGGAAATTTATCTGGTTGGCGGTGCTGTTCGTGACACCTTGTTGGGCTATCCCGTGCATGAGCGCGATTGGGTAGTTGTGGGTGCGAGCCCAGAAATGATGCTGAACTTGGGCTATCGTCAGGTCGGTAAAGATTTTCCGGTGTTTCTGCATCCGCACAATAACGAGGAATATGCCCTCGCCCGTACCGAGCGCAAAAATGGCCGTGGCTATACCGGGTTTAGCATTGATGCCGACGCCAACGTCACCTTGGAGCAAGATTTACAGCGCCGTGACTTGACCATTAATGCCATAGCACAAGCCCATGATGGCCAACTGATCGACCCCTATGGTGGTCTCGCTGATATCGCTCAGCGCCAACTGCGGCATATCTCACCGGCCTTCGCCGAAGATCCACTGCGCATTCTGCGGCTCGCTCGATTTGCCGCGCGCTTTGCTATTGATGGCTTCACTATTGCTGAGCAAACACTGACACTGATGCGGCAGTTAGCCGCGGCCGATGAATTGGCTGAGTTGAGTTGCGAACGGGTCTGGAAAGAAACTGAACGGGCGCTAGCGACCAGCTCTCCAGTTGTCTATTTTGAAACACTCATTAGCGTTGCTGCGCTTACGCCTTGGTTTGCCGAGTTACAAACTGGCCACGCACAACCCGCATTTATCCGCGCCTTAGTCGCTGCCACGACGCTAACTGACAGCGTGGCTATCCGTTGGGTCGCCGCGGTAAGCACCTTGAACTCAGCAGCAGCGCATGCTCTCAACCAACGCCTGCGGGTGCCCACCGAACTTCAGATACTCACCGAACAAGCCCAACTCATTAGCGTACAGCAACTCGAGCAAGCACCAGCGGAATTGATTTTACAGCATATGAATGGTGCTGATTGCTGGCGTCGACCGCAGCGTTGGCCTCAGTTACTGATGATTTGGCAAGCACAAGGCTTATCAACCAGTCGTGTCCAGGTGTTAAGCCGTGCCATGCAGCAATTACAGACGGTGAAAGCCAGTGATTTGATCGCCTCTGCAGCAGCGGCTGGCCAAGTATTACAAGGCACAGAGGTGGGTCTGCGGGTCAATCAAGAGCGCTTGCGGTTACTGCAACAAGCACTCTAGCGGTTGGCGTTAGATCAGGCCGTAAGCCAACAGCGCAAATAATCCTGCGCCGAGCAATAAGCGGTAGATAACGAACGGTAACATACCCATACGGGCAATAATTTTTAAGAAATAGAAGATACAAACATAGGCTGCTACAAACGACACCAGCACGCCAACCAAAATCGGCTGCCAGCTGACTGGCTCAGCTTGCAGCACGAGTTTTACGCCATTATAGCCGCCCGCCATAATGATCACCGGAATCGATAGTAAAAAGGAAAAACGCGCGGCATCAACTCGCGTTAAGCCCAGTAGCAGGCCAGCAGTCATGGTAATGCCCGAGCGTGACGTACCAGGAATCAGCGCCACAGCTTGTGCTATGCCAATCAATAGCGCCTGTTTCACCGTCAAGGCATGAATACCAGAACGTTCACTGGCCCGCGCATCGGCATACCACAACAGTAAACCAAAGCTGATGGTGGTGGTGGCAATAACCGCCGCTGAACGGCCATAGTTTTCCACCAGCCCACTGCCGAGCAAACCAGCTAAACCGGCAGGAATAGTTGCCCAAATCAACAACCAAGCGAGCCGACTGTAGGCATTATGCTGACCACGAAATGAACCGACCCAGCCAACCAGTAACTCGCCAATGTCACGGCGATAATACATCATCACTGCTAACAAGGTGCCAACATGAACTGCCACATCAAACGCCAAGCCTTGATCAGCCCAACCGAGTAACTGTGACGGCAAAATTAAATGTGCCGAACTAGAGATCGGCAAAAATTCGGTCAAACCTTGAATAAGCGCCAATACAATGGTTTCGAATAAACTCACGGGCCTACGATCCTTAAATGCGGGAGTACCAAAAATTCAAACTCAAGCGGCTGTATGCGTTGCTGCAATGGGTAATGTGCCCACAACTCGGCATAACGAGTACCTGTTAGCGGGTGTTTTTCTGCCGGCAGAATTTCAGCCAACGGCCACAACACAAAGGCGTTGGTGAGAATTTCATCACGCGGTAAATTTACCGGCTGTTGGCAGACCAAATCATCATACAGCAACATGTCGATATCCAGTGTCCGTGGGCTAAATTTTGCCGCCTCACTGCTATGGCCATGCGCAAGCTCAGTGGCTTTACAAAATTCATGAATCGCTGTGACTGGCTCGTCACAGCTAAATTCGACCACGCAATTATAAAAGTCGTGTCCAACAAAACCGACCGCAGCACTTTCAAATACCCGTGAACAGGTAATAGGCCGTTGTGCCGATGCATAACGATCATGCAGCGCGCGTAGGCCTGCATTAATATGCTGCTGGCGCTGACGGTTACTGCCTAAGCCAAGTACCACTCGTGCCATATTAACGATGACGCTCTATCATCACCGCCACTTGGCGTGCTGCCGCAACAGCTTGGGGCTTGGCGACTTTAACTGATACTTGGGCTACCTTAAAATCGTTCAGCACAATAGCTGCGATGCGCTCTGCCACTGTCTCAATCAACTGCCAGGGTTGACTGGTAATTAACTGCGCGACCGCAGTGCTAACGCGATCATAATCTAACGCATCGCTAATTTGCTCGCTGGCTGCGGCGGGGCGATTATCCCATGCCATGACCAGATCAATGATCAGTGGTTGTGGCTGCTCATGCTCAAAAGCATAAATACCAACCATCGCATCAACCTGTAGCCCTTCAATTATTACCTTATCCATACAAAGACTCGTTGGTGTAATCATGGAAAAAAAAGCGTAATGCACGTATGCTAAGTGGCAGCATAGTAACGGAAACTTAGCTGGAAACAAACTAAATGGGCGCGCTTATCATCCTTGCCATTATTGTCGCTTACCTTATCGGCTCGATTAGCAGTGCGGTATTGGTTTGTCGGCTATTTGGCTTGCCCGACCCGCGGCGCAATGGCTCGAATAATCCAGGCGCTACCAATGTCTACCGATTAGGGGGGCGCTGGCCAGCTTTTCTCACCTTAGCCGGTGATGTTTTAAAAGGCATGGTGCCAGTATGGGCCTCATACTTTCTTGGTATCGAGCCATTTTTCCTCGGCATCATTGGGGTGGCGGCCTGTCTCGGCCACATTTTCCCACTCTACTTCGGCTTTCGTGGCGGTAAAGCAGTGGCAACCGCACTCGGCGCTATGTTTCCGGTCGCGACCGAAATGGCTATCTTGTTGATCATCACCTGGCTGGTGGTGTTCCGACTGAGCCGAGTATCTTCGTTAGCAGCCATCACCACAGTATGCTTTGCACCGTTTTATGCGTATTGGATTAAGCCGCAATATACCGTGCCAACCATTATGATCGCCCTACTCATTCTCTGGCGTCATCAGGCTAATATCGCCCGCCTGCGCAGTGGTGAAGAGCAGTCGTTTAGCAAGAAACGCTAGCGAGTTGATCCAATGGCCAACGTGGCCGCGTGATAATACTTAAGTCGTTTAGCTCACCAGCGCGCAAGCGCTGCGCTCCAGCATAGGCAATCATGGCACCATTATCGGTACAAAACGCTGGGCGCGGGAAATAAACCTTACCACCAATTTTTGCCGCAAACTGCTGCAGTTTTTCTCGCAGTTCGACATTCGCGCTAACTCCACCTGCTACCACTAGACGCTTCAAGCCAGTTTGCTCGAGCGCTCGACGACATTTGATCACTAAGGTATCTACTACCGCATCTTGGAAAGCACGAGCAATATCAGCGCGGGTTTGTGGGTCAGATGGATTTGCCGCAATGGTATTAGCGGCATGGGTTTTCAGCCCACTGAAGGAAAAATCAAGGCCCGGACGATCAGTCATTGGCCGCGGGAATTGATACTGTTGCGGCCGGCCCGTAGCAGCCATAGCCGCTAGGCGTGGCCCGCCTGGATAATCTAAACCCATCAACTTAGCGGTTTTATCAAAGGCTTCACCAGCGGCATCATCAATAGATTCGCCGAGCATCTCATAGCGACCAATACCGTCTACCCGAACCAATTGGGTGTGACCACCCGATACCAATAGCGCGATAAACGGAAATTCTGGTACATCATCTTCTAGCATGGGGGCCAATAAGTGGCCTTCCATATGATGCACACCCAGTGCCGGAATGCCTAAGCCAAAGGCCATGCTGCGGCCGACACAAGCGCCAACCAATAAGGCGCCCACCAAGCCCGGCCCGGCGGTGTAGGCGATGCCATCTAAGTCGGTCGTTTTGAGCTCGGCTTGTTTGAGCGCAGCAGCGATAAGTGGCAGAATTTTGCGGACATGGTCACGCGATGCCAGCTCTGGCACCACGCCACCGTAATCGGCATGCAGCTTCACTTGAGAATACAGCTGATGGGCCAATAAGCCGCGCTCTGTATGATAAATCGCGATGCCGGTTTCATCGCACGAGGTTTCAATGCCTAACACATGCATGCCGCTCTCCTTCAATTCGAGCGGCTATTCTACTGAGTTTTATTCCAGATCAACAGTAGCACTGCTCAATGCACTGGGGCCATCATCGACGGCATCGCCACTCAGTTTGATCCGCAAGCGTAAATCGTTGGGTGAATCGGCGTGTCGTAATGCATTTTCAAGGGTAATTTGTTCGGCTTTGTACAAGTCGAACAGCGCTTGGTCAAAGGTTTGCATACCCAGCTCGCGGGAGCGCGACATGATATCTTTGATTTCACCCATGTCATGGGTGGCAATTTTTTCAGCAATAATAGGGCTATTCAACAGTACTTCAAATGCAGCGGCACGACCGCCATTTTTCTTCGGCACCAATTGCTGCGCCACAATGCCACGTAAATTCAATGACAGGTCAAACATCAACTTATGGACTTTGTCGGCCGGTACTAACTGCGCAATACGCTCAATCGCCTGGTTGGCGTTGTTGGCGTGCAATGTCGCAACACAGAAGTGACCGGTTTCGGCAAAGGTTAGGGCGTACTCCATGACTTCTTGTGAGCGAATTTCACCCACCAGAATCACATCAGGTGCTTGCCGTAGCGAACTTTTCAGGGCGGCTTCGAAAGACTCCGTATCAGTGCCTACTTCGCGCTGCGTGACCATACACTGGCCATGTTCATGAACAAATTCAACCGGGTCCTCAATGGTTAAGATGTGCCCCTTGCTATTGTGGTTGCGATGGCCAATCAGTGCCGCCAAGCTGGTCGACTTACCGGTGCCTGTGCCACCGACGACCAGCATCAAACCACGTTTGCTCATGATCAAGTCGACTAAGATTTTCGGCAGTTTGAGCTGCTCTACGGTGGGGATTTCGGTGACAATTCGACGCACCACCATACCGGCGCGTTCACGTTGCCAAAAGGCACTCACACGGAAGCGCCCGATGCCCTCACGAAAAATCGCAAAGTTCGCCTCTTTATGCGTCATGTACTCATCTAAATGCGCTTCACCAAGTGCTTCCTTGACCACTGCCAATGCGGCGCTGTCACTCAGTTTTTGATCAATCAGCGGAATTAATTCGCCGTCAATTTTTGCACTGGGTGCCAAGCGAGCCGACACAAATAGGTCGGAGCCATTGCGCTCCACCATGGTTTTCAAAAGTTTATCTAAAATCATTGTGATTTCCTCGGCTCTTAGCCTGAGTTACGCAAATGTGTCTTTGTTGGCGGCTTTCCCTTTCGCGTCCAGTTTGGACACCAAGCCCTGATTCACCAAGTTTTGCAAACACTGATCCAGGGTTTGCATACCATGTGCCGCACCGGTCTGAATTGATGAGTACATTTGTGCAATTTTATCTTCGCGAATTAAGTTTTTGATAGCTGGTGTTGCAATCATAATTTCATGCGCTGCAACACGACCGCCACCGACTTTTTTCAACAGTGTTTGTGAGATAACCGCCCGCAATGATTCAGACAACATCGAGCGCACCATCGGCTTCTCATCACCAGGAAACACGTCAACAATACGGTCAATGGTTTTTGGTGCCGAGGTGGTGTGCAAGGTGCCGAACACTAAGTGACCTGTTTCTGCTGCAGTCATCGCTAAGCGAATAGTTTCTAAGTCACGCATCTCGCCCACCAGAATCACATCAGGGTCTTCCCGTAGTGCTGAGCGCAAGGCGTTACTGAAACTATGCGTGTCGCGATGCACTTCGCGCTGGTTGATTAGGCTGCGCTTGTTCTGATGAACAAATTCAATCGGGTCCTCAATGGTCAAAATATGGTGATGCTTGTTCTCATTAATATAATCAATCATCGCCGCCAAGGTAGTTGATTTACCCGAACCAGTTGGCCCGGTTACCAACACCAAACCACGCGGGTTGTCAGAAATAGTGCGGAAGATATCGGGTGCGTTGAGCTGTTCAAGCGTCAACACCGTACTTGGAATAGTCCGTAATACAGCACCAGCACCGCGGTTTTGTACAAATACGTTAACCCGGAAGCGGGCTAAGTCGGGAACTTCAAAGGAGAAGTCAGCCTCTAAGTTCTGCTCATACTCTTTGCGCTGGCGATCGTTCATGATGTCATAAACCAGCTCTTGCACTTGCTTGTGGCTGAGCGCCGGAATATTAATTTTACGGATGTCACCATCAACCCGTATCATAGGTGGCGAATCGGCTGACAAATGCAAATCGGATGATTTGTGTTTGACGGCAAAACTGAGTAATTCGGTAATATCCATACGACTGCCCCGTTTGTGGTTGTAGTAATCAGTGAAGTCTCTTACATGATAAATAGCATAGCTGAACGTTTAACAGAAGTCCGTAGTTCAATCTCAGCGGCCTGTTTGCAGTGTCAACGCGACAGCAATGAGGTTACTTTAATTGCCGTCAGTAAGACCAAACCCAGCGCGGCTATTGCCGCGGCAGTGGCTGCCGGACAGCGCCACTTCGGTGAAAACTATGTGCAGGAAGCACTACAAAAAATTCAGCACTTTGCCAACCATGATGATTTGGTCTGGCATTTTATTGGGCCTATTCAAAGTAATAAGACCCGTGATATTGCCGAGCATTTTAACTGGGTACACAGTGTTGATCGCAGCAAAATAGCGCAGCGCCTGAATCAACAACGGCCAGCACAGCTGCATCCGTTGAACGTGCTGATTCAGGTCAATATCGACGATGAGGATAGCAAAGCTGGGGTGGCACCTGAGCAGGTTGCGGCACTAGCCGCCGAAATAATGCAATTACCTAACCTGGTGCTACGGGGCTTAATGGCTATCCCTCGCCCGCAACCTGACCGTGCGGCACAAACACAGAGCTTAGCGGCTATGCAACGGTTGTTTTTGCGCTTACAGGCCCAATATAGTCAATTAGATACCTTATCGATGGGCATGAGCGACGACCTTGATGTCGCTATTGGGCACGGCGCCACTATGGTACGCATTGGTACCGCTATTTTTGGCCGTCGCGACAGTAATGAACCGAATAGGAGTAGTGAATGACCGCACAACCACGCAATATAGCCTTCATTGGCGCTGGTAATATGACCCAAAGTATTGTCGGCGGCATGGTCCAAAATGGTTATCCAGCCAACTATATCACCGTTAGCAACCCAAGTATGGGCAAGCTTGAGCACCTGCAACAACAATGCGGCGTTTCAATTACCCAAGATAACAATCAAGCTGTGGCAAATGCCGAGGTGGTGGTGCTAGCAGTAAAACCGCAATTAATGGCAGCGGTATGTGAGCAACTAAAGCAGTCAGTGACCAACCTCGGTGACAAATTAATTATTAGTATTGCCGCTGGCATTCGCTTAGCTAAGTATCAACAGTACTTAGCCGCCGATCGAATTATTCGGGTGATGCCTAATACCCCCAGTTTGGTCGGTCAGGGCATGACCGGCTTGGTTACCCAAGCGGCAACCAGCGCTGCTGATCGTGAATTTGCCAGTAGTATTTTCGACCGCGTAGGCAAAACCTTATGGGTTGATGATGAAGACCAAATGGACATTTTGTCAGCATTAGCCGGCAGCGGCCCGGCGTATTTTTTTGAGTTCATGGCCAGCCTACAAAAAGCTGCGGTAGCATTGGGCTTCAACCACCAACAGGCACGTATACTGGTCAATCAGACCGCGCTTGGTGCTGCAACCATGGCGACCGATAGCGAGCTTGAACTACCCGATTTGCGGGCACAAGTAACCAGTAAAGGCGGTTCTACCGCCAAAGGTATTGAAGTTTACCAAGCTGCAGATGTTGATTTTATCTCGGAACAAGCACTGCGAGCGGCCGTTAAACGTAATCAAGAAATGGCGCAACTTTTTTAAGGAATCACCATGGATGCCATGAACTTTCTCATTAACATCGTCTTTGATCTGATGATCATCGTGGTGATTTTACGGCTTTGGTTACAGCTCGTTCGAGCTGATTTCTATAACCCGGTCAGTCAATTTGTGGCGCGCGCCAGCAACCCGCTAGTTCAACCTTTGCGGCGCATTGTACCGATGCTGGGATCATTCGACTTCGCCAGCTTAGTACTTGCTCTACTGTTGGGTGCGGCGAAAATATTGACCTTGAGTGCCGTCAATAGCTTTGCTATGGCGCCATTGCAAATAGCCCTATTCGCTGGGCTTAGTGTTCTAGCGCAGGCGCTTGATTTGATCTTCTGGTTGGTTGTTATACGCGCATTGTTGAGTTGGTTTAGTCGCGGCTACAACCCTATGGAAGCGATTTTACATCAATTAACGGAACCTTTGATGGCACCTATTCGGCGTCTTCTTCCGCCCATGGGAGGTCTCGACTTATCTGCCATGCTGCTGATTATCGCCATTATTTTTGTGCAACGGTTACTGGGATTATAAGCCATGAAGAATCTACTCAGCACGCTGTTATTGCTTAGCTCGCTGCTGTTTACACAGAGTGCCAGCGCGCAACAGGCTATGCGTTTAGGTCCCTGGGAAGTGCATTACAATGCCTTTAACTCGACGCTGTTGCGCGCAGAAATGGCACAGCAATATGATTTACAGCGCAGCAGCACCTTGGCGACCCTAAACATTACCGTGCTCGCCGCTGATGAGCCCGGTAAACCGGCGCAAAAAGTCACAGTAACAGGCTATAGTATGAATCCACTTAGCCAACAGCAGCGGCTCGATTTTAATCAAGTTATTGAAGGCGACGCCGTTTACTATTTGGCGCAAGTGCGCTTTACCAATCTCGAGACACTGCGTTTTTTTATCACCATTGATGACGGTAAACAGCAACAGACGTTACGCTTCCACAAGGAATTTTGGGCCAATTAATGACTGAGCTGCTGGTATTAGTTATTGCTGGTGCTCAGCAGCTTAACCCCAACCGTAGCTATAGCGCCGCTTTGCTCATCTAATTCACGAACAGTTAATTGCACGCCACCTAGTTTCAACTGGTCACCAACCACCACGCGACGATAAAACTTCTGGTCGAAATAACTGGTGATGGTGTGATGAGCGCTTTCTGCAGGTAACTGACCCACCGGATAAAACGCGGCGACCGCCTCGAGCGTCACATCACCACGCAAACTAAAATCACCAAAAAAGCTGGTGCTATTGAGGGTTTGTCGTTGACCTCCAGCTGCCAGAACTCGGCTCACATCATCAACATGTTGGGCTTTTGCCACCACCATCAGCGTATCACCATCACTAAAACGCAATGAGCTATGGTTGGGATACCATTCACCCGCTCGCAGTACGCCGACGCACTCAACCGGAACCGACCAACGCAGTTCATTCCAGCTATGGTCACAGGCCGGCGAACGCTCAGTCATATTGAAGGCGAACAGTTCCAATGGGTCCTTACTGCTGACACGGTCTAATGGCATACGACCGTCGGGCTCAGCACTTGGCGGCACTTCGAGCCCCAACCATCGCGCTAAACCAGCAAGGGTCCAGCCCTGCAAAATTAACGAAATGAGCACTACAACAAAGGCGATGTCGAAAAATAACTGCTGATTTTCGATGTTCATCAACCACGGATACAGCGCCAAAATAATTGGCACCGCGCCGCGCAGACCAACCCAACTAATAAACACCTGATCACGCCAAGGAAAGGTAAATGGTAGCAAACTCACCCAAACCGCAATGGGTCGCGCAATAAAAATCATCAGCAGCGCAACAGTCAAGGATAGCTGCCAATGCTCCATTAAGTGAGATGGTGTTACTAATAAGCCAAGGATCAGGAACATCATGATTTGACTTAACCAGGCCAGGCCATCCTGAACCTGCAGAATGTGCATCAATTGCGGTAGCCGCGAATTACCAATGACAAAACCCATCAAGTAAACTGCCAGATACCCGCTACCGCCGGCGCCGCTGGTTAAGGCAAACACCACAACTGCCGAGGCTGCCGCCAATAGCGGGAAGAAACTAAATTGCACCGTTAATTTGCGGGCCATATATACGAAGGTACGGCCACCAAACCAACCTACCACTAAGCCCAGCAATAACTGTTGCAGCACATCAACAGTGATCACCCACCAAGAGAACTCTTGGGCGGTAGCTATCATTGCCGTCACTGTCATGGTCAAGATAATCGCCATGGGATCGTTGGTGCCCGACTCTATTTCTAAGGTGGCGGCTACGCGCTGCTTAATGCGCATGTTTTGTGATTGAAAGATACCAAATACCGCGGCAGCATCGGTCGAACTGAGAATCGCACCAATCAATAAAGCAATCGGCCAGGGTAAGTCAAACAGCCACACCACTGCCGCAGCGGTGATAGCACAAGTGAGCGCCACCCCTACAGTAGCCAGACTGATGGCCGGCCATAGTGCCACCCGAAAGCGCTCTTTGTGGGTGCGCATACCACCATCGAAGAGGATAATAACGAGTGCTAACGAGCCGATGAAAAAGGCCACAGTGGGGTTATTAAATTGAATACGCAGCACACCTTCTTCGCCGGCAAGCATGCCAATGATGAGGAAGCTTAACAATAACGGCGCCCCCAGCCGATTCGATACGGCGGCAGCAAGAATACTGATGAGCAAGAGTGCGCCCATTAACAACATGATGCCGTTGATTTCAGTCATGACTGAACTCCCTTGGTGGTGCGCGCTAATAACCGTATAATACCAGCCAAACCAAAGCTCCGGTAAAACCTCATGAATAAAATTGTACTGGCAACGGGTAATAAGGGCAAAGTCACTGAATTGCAGCAGCTATTAGAACCTTTCTCGTGGCAACTTATTGCGCAAACCGAGCTCGCCGCTAGCGACGCTGACGAAACCGGGCTGACCTTTATCGAGAATGCTTTGATCAAGGCACGCCATGCCGCACAACAAACTGGCCTCCCAGCATTAGCGGATGATTCAGGCTTGGCCGTAGCCGCCTTAGGCGGTGAGCCGGGTATTTATTCAGCACGTTATGCCGGACCGGGTGCCAATGATAGCGCCAATATCGATAAACTGCTCAAGCGCATGGCGGCTGTGCCAGCCAGCGAGCGCCAAGCCAGTTTTCATTGTGTACTGGCCTTTATGCGCCATGCCGAAGATCCATGCCCTATCGTTTGTCATGGTCAATGGCACGGCAGCATTGCCGAACAGCCACAGGGTGAGTATGGCTTTGGCTATGATCCGATTTTTTGGGTCGCGGACCACAATTGCACGGCGGCACAACTGCCGCCGCAGCAAAAGCGAATACTGAGTCATCGTGCGAAAGCGCTTCAGCAACTGCTCGCGCAGCTAATGCAGGACGCCTGATGCTGCCACCGCTAGCGCTTTATATTCATGTGCCTTGGTGCATTCAGAAATGCCCCTACTGCGATTTTAACTCGCATGCACTGAAACAGGATATTCCGGAACAAGCCTACATCAACCGCTTACTGGATGACCTGCGCGCCGATTTAGCTGATGTGCAACAGCGCCCGCTCAACAGTATTTTTATTGGTGGCGGTACACCGAGTTTATTGAGCGCTGATGCTATCAACCGATTATTACAAGGTGTGCAACAACTGATCCCTTTGGCACCAAACTGTGAAATCACCTTAGAGGCAAACCCCGGCACTTTTGAGATTGAGCGCTTTGCTGGTTATGTGCGGGCTGGCGTAACACGGCTGTCTATTGGTGTGCAAAGTTTATCAGCGTCACAGTTGCAACGACTCGGACGTATTCATGATCCTGAGCAGGCGCGACTGGCGGCCAAGCATGCTGGGCAATTGGGTTTGAACAGTTTCAATTTGGACCTAATGCATGGTTTACCCGAGCAAACCTTAGCTGATGCCATGGCTGACTTAGACGGTATTATTGCCCTGCAACCGCCGCACATTTCTTGGTACCAACTGACGATTGAGCCCAACACCGCTTTCGCTAGCCGTCCACCGCAGCTACCCGACGATGATATTTTGTGGGACATTCAACAACAGGGGCACGATAAGCTCATTGCTGCAGGTTACCAGCAGTACGAAGTCAGCGCATATGCCAAGCCTGGCCATCAAAGCAAGCATAATCGTAATTATTGGGAGTTTGGCGACTACCTTGGCATTGGTTGCGGCGCGCACAGTAAAATCACCGTAATGACTGACAATGGTTTAAGCATTCGCCGCTGTGAAAAAATTAAGCATCCGCAAGGCTATCTCGACTTAACCCGACCACTGCGCTATCGCAGCTGGACAGTTGCCGAGGATGAATTGCCATTTGAGTTTTTTATGAATTATCTGCGGCTGTTTGAGGCAATCCCGAAGCAACTATTCGTTGAGCGCACAGGGCTTGAGTTGGCGCGGGCTGAACAAGCGCTTGCCAGCGCCAAAACCAAGCAATTAATTGATGATGACCAGCAATATTGGCATACCACAGAACTCGGTCGGCGGTATCTCAACAGTATTCTTGATGACATGGTCGGTAATGACTAAGCGGTACGCTCGAACTTGAGGTCCCACACACCGTGGCCTAAACGTTCACCACGCTTCTCAAACTTGGTTAACGGGCGCTCTTCAGGGCGCGGCACATAACCCTGCTCGCCAGCTAAGTTACGCCAATTGGGTGCCGCACTGAGTACCTCAAGCATGTGCTCTGCATAAGGCTGCCAGTCAGTGGCTAAATGCAGAATACCGCCGACTTTCAGGCGGCTGCGCAGTAGTTCGACAAATTCCGGTTGAATTAAACGGCGTTTATGATGGCGCTTTTTATGCCAAGGATCGGGAAAGAAAATCTGTACCGTCGCTAGACAATTTGGCGCTATGCTATCGCGCAATACTTCCACCGCATCATGCTGATACAAGCGCAAATTAGTGACTTGTTGTTGTTCAGCCTCAAGCAAGCAGGCTCCAATACCAGGGCCATGTACCTCAATACCGATAAAGTTCTTATCCGGCGCGGCGGCGGCCATAGTAACTAACGAATGCCCCATACCAAAGCCTATTTCTAACACCGTATCGGCGGCGCGACCAAAGACCTGCTCCAACGCTATGCTGCTGGTACTGTGGTGTAAGCCTAAGCGCGGCCATTGGCGCTCTAAAGCTGCGGCTTGGCCTTTGGTTAAACGCCCCTCACGACGCACAAAACTGCGTACCGGACGAATATATTTCCCTTCTGCTTGAGCATCTTCAAGAGCGTTGTGGCTACGAACAGTATTCGGTTTACTAGAATCAGTCATGGTATCACTTTAGTGCGGACGATTAACTTGGCGCATTATGCAAAAAGGCGCGTCAAACGCAAGTTTGACACGCCTTTTATCAGCAATTTTCTGCTTTTAGTTTTCGATTGGTACGCGAGTCGTTACTGACATACGCGCTTCAATGCGACGGTTTTTGGCACGATTGGCATCGCTGTCGTTTGGCACCAATGGATTGCCTTCGCCATAGCCAACAGTGCTTACGCGTGCAGCATCAATACCAAAATCAGTCACTAAGCTTTCACCAACGGCCTTGGCACGACGCTCTGACAAGCTCAGGTTGTAGCTCGCTGCACCACGGTCATCAGTATGACCTTCAATGACGATATCTAACTGCGGATAGTCTTTTAAGAACGCAGCAGTATCAGCGATATCAGCTTTACCGTCTGCGCTAATCACCGCCGAGTCAAAACCGAAGTTAACCACTAAACTCTTGGTCACGGTTTGGTTTTCGTACATCACACAACCATCGGCATCTACTTTATAGCCAGCGCGCGTGTTTGGACACTTATCTTTGCTATCTAGTACGCCATCGTTGTCAGAATCGATATCTGCAACAACTACCGGCTTCACCGGCTCTGCAGGCTTCTGCACTTGCTCAGCTTTTGCTGGAGCAGCTGTATAGCTGGCACCGCCACCAAAGTAGTAACGTAAACTGGTTTGGAACATAAACTCAGTTAAGTCTGTGTCGCTTTGTTGCAACGCTGCTTCAAAAGTCATCGCTACGTCGTTGGTTAAGTAAGTTTTATATCCACCACTTAAACGCAAGAAACGATTCGAAATATCGTCGATTTCAGTCGCGTTGATACCGATACCACCGTACAGATTATCGGTGAAGTTATATAAAATATCAGTACCAAAACGTTTACCACTTGCAGAGCCGCCATCTTGGGCGTTACTACGCATCAAATCGTAATAAACCCGATAGCCCCACTCTTTAGTAAAATTGTGGCCCAATTCAATACCACCAAAAGTGGTATCTAAACCGCCGTCATAGCTGCGCAGCTGATTGTTTTCAACACTCTGACGGTCTGAGTCAGTTCCCATGAGGCCAATACGCGGGCCAACAAACCATTGACCGGCTTCGTCAGAACGGACATCCTGTGCCAAGCTCGGAAGAGCTGTACAAGCTGCAATGATTGCAATTGAAATAACAGATAATTTTTTCATGAGATGCTCCTTGTGATTCTCAATCAGATTCTATGTCAACAATATACACTAAAATTGTAAAGATCGCCCACTTTCACTCGTTTTTAAGCACTCTTTACATTAAATTTGCGCACTTGTTATTAGTTTTTTCAAGATAAGGTATTGACTGGTGCAACAATCGCTAGAGACTTTTACCGCCGTATTAAGCGCAGAGCAGTTTGCAGACACAGTGATTCAATGGCAAAAGCAGCATGGTCGTAACGATTTACCATGGCAAACTGATGCTGACCCATACCATGTTTTGGTCAGTGAATTGATGTTACAGCAAACACAAGTTAGTACCGTTATTCCCTATTTTCAGCGCTGGCTCAGCCGCTTCCCAACCGTGCAGCAGTTAGCCGCAGCAAGCACTGATGAGGTCATGGCCTTATGGCAAGGATTGGGTTACTACAGTCGCGCCCGCAATCTGCACCGCGCAGCGCAACAGATTTGTCGTGATTATCATGGCAATATTCCGAGCGAAGCCAACGAATTAAGAGAAATTGCCGGTATTGGTGCCTACACCGCGGGTGCTATCCGAGCCTTCGCCTATGATCGTGATGGTGTCATTGTTGATGGTAATGTTAAACGCTTATTTAGCCGTTTCTTCGCCATTGCAGGTGACCTCTCAACAAGCGCTCAGCAGCGGCTGTTGTGGCAGCTTGCTGAGCATTACACTCCAAGCAGTAATAACCGGCGCTACGCACAAGGTTTGCTCGACTTAGGCGCAACAATCTGCACACCGCGCCAGCCGCAATGTTACAACTGCCCATTAAAACCAAATTGCCAAGCAGTCAAGTATGATCGGGTGGATGAGTTACCGCAGCGCAAGACTAAAGCAGCCATACCGACTCGACACGGCATTTTTCTCTGGCAGGTCGATCAACACGGTGTGCTCCTCGAGCAAAGGCCAACCACAGGCATATGGCCCAGTCTATGGTGTTTGCCGGAGCTGACCGCTGACTCAGTTAGTCACGCTGAAGCGTCATTTAGTCAACACGGTACCTTCAAACATACCTTTAGCCACTATAAATTAATCGCTCAAGTGGTTACCCACAAGCCAAATCAACCGCATGTGGCCCACGCTAGCGCCACAGCGATACAACGCCAGGTGCAATGGCATGAGTTAAGCAACATAGGGCTGCCAGCACCGATTGCAAAATACCTGCGTCAGCATTTGCCAAGCCCCCTGTCAAACACGTAGAATTGCGCCGATAAGCCAAGGAGAATCTGATGAGCCGTACTGTATTTTGTGACTATTATAAAAAAGAAGCTGAAGGGCTCGATTTTCAGCTCTATCCAGGTGAGATTGGCAGCCGTATTTTCAACCACATTAGCAAGCAAGCCTGGGCTGAATGGCAGAAAAAACAGACCATGCTCATCAACGAAAAACGCCTTAATATGATGGACCCCGCAGCGCGCGAATTTCTTGAACAGCAAATGATTGCCTTTTTGTTTGAGGGTAAAGACGTGCACGTAGAAGGTTACGTACCACCCAGTAAATAATCATCGAATATAACCTTTCATAGTGAAAATAAGCCTCGCTTATAACCATATACTCGAGGCCGACAGCTAATTTTGCTATACTGCTCGCCTTAATAATCAATAGGGAGTGGTTATGAACATGCCTTCCTGGCAACGTGCTGTGCTCAAAGTAGGCAGCGCGTTAATAGCGCCAGACAACGCAGGAACCAGCAGTAAATACTTATTAGCCATTGCTCGGTTCATCATCGAATGCCGCGAACGCGGTCAAGAAATCGTCTTAGTCTCATCAGGTAGTGCTGCTGCCGGTCGCAAACATATTCGCTTTGAAAGTGACCCGGTGCCGGCAACGATCAAGAAAGCCATGGCCGCCGTGGGCCAGAGCGATATGATGGCAAACTGGACCCGGTTTTTTGATTTCCCCTGTGCACAAGTGTTAATGACGCACGGTGACTTACGTGATCGCGCCCGTTACGTGAGTGTTCGTAATACCATCAAAACCTTGTTGGACAACGGCGTGCTCCCCATCGTCAATGAAAACGATGCGTTAGCGACTGACGATATGAAAGTGGGCGATAATGACAACTTAGCCGCCATGGTCGCGACCGTAGTTGATGCCGATGCATTATTCATTTGCTCGGACATTGACGGCTTATTTAATGCCGACCCGCGCGTCAATCCCGATGCCAAGAAAATCCCTTTGGTTAGCCAAATCGACGAGAGCATCTTCGCACTGGCTGGCGATACCACCAATGCGATTGCCACAGGCGGTATGCGGACTAAAATTGAGGCGGCTGAAAAAGCCACCTCGCACGGTATTGATACCTATATTGTCAATGGTCGCAAGGGCAATACCTTCGAACAACTGTTGCGTGGTGAAAACCCCGGCACCCTGTTCCAATGCCAGCAAGACCCAATGAGTAATAAAAAGCACTGGCTGCGTCACACCTTAGTAGCCCAAGGTGAACTGGTGGTCGATGCTGAAGCAGCGCAACAATTGCTGCAGGGCGAAGCCCTTGAGGCTATGGGCATCATTGATGTGCATGGCAGTTTTAATCGTGGTGATGCAGTGATGATACGACAACCCAATCAAGCCGCTGCGGTCGCTAAAGGTATCTCGCGTTACAGCTCCCACGAATTGCTCTACTTAAAAGAACAAAAGCTCTGCGAACTGGCGGCCAGTTTTGGTCATGAGCCGAGCAATGACGTGGTTGATAGCAATGACTTAACGATTTTGGAGGATCTATGAACAGCCCCACAGCAGAATTTTTAGCACAACAAGCCGCCCAAGCGGCAAAAGTCGTATCGCGCCTAACCACCGCAGAAAAAAACACCGCATTACAGGCCATGGCTGATGCCTTGCGCCAACAGCAAGCACAAATTCTGACGGTGAATGAGCAGGATTTGCAGGCCGCCCGCGAACAACAACTATCGGCTGCTATGATGGACCGCTTAGCGCTGAATCCGCAACGTATAGATGACATGGCTAGCGCCATCGAAGAAATTATTGCACTCCCTGATCCAGTCGGTGAAGTGAGCCCGTTTAGCCAACCCAGTAATGGTATTGATGTGAGCAAAATGCGCATTCCATTGGGGGTTATTTGTATGATCTATGAAGCCCGTCCGAACGTGACCGCCGATGCCGGCGCCTTGTGTTTCAAAGCCGGCAACGCGGTGATACTGCGCTGCGGTAAAGAGGCAATTGCCACCAGCAAAGCTATTGCCGAAGCGCTGCATAGCGCCCTTCGCAGTTGCGATTTGCCAGCCGAACTAATCACCGTGGTACCTACGCCAGATCGCGCCCTGATGCTCGATTTATTGCAGCAGCAGGATCATATCGATTTGGTTATCCCACGCGGTGGTGAAGGCTTGATCCGCTTTGTTAGTGAGCACAGCAAAATTCCTGTGATCCAACATTACAAAGGGGTGTGTCATCTGTATGTTGACCGCGATGCCGATATCGAACAGGCATTAGCACTCCTGCTCAATGGCAAAACCCAACGTACCGGTGTATGTAACGCCTTAGAGGGCTTATTGGTACATAAAGATATCGCTGGCGATTTTTTACCACGGGCGGCTAAAGCTCTAGCCGAACATGATGTCACCATTCACGCAGACCGCAACTCCGCGCATTATTTTGCAGCGGCAAATGTGATTGCCGATGATGCTTTCGGCGAAGAGTATCTAGCCCTGGAGATTGCCGTACGCACGGTGCCATCGTTAGCCGCAGCGATAGAGCATATCGACCAGTTTGGTAGTGGTCATACCGAGGTGATTGCCACTCGCAATCAAGCGGCTGCCGAGCAGTTTATTCAGCAGGTTGATTCCGCGGTCACCATGCACAATGCCTCATCACGCTTTAGTGATGGCGGGCAGCTAGGCTTAGGCGCTGAAATCGGTATTTCAACCAGTAAGCTGCATGCTTACGGGCCAATGGGGCTGAGCGCCCTGACCACGGAAAAGTTTGTGGTTCGCGGCCAAGGCCAAGTGCGCGCTTAAGCCTGTTCATAGCCTTGTAACAAATGGGGCCAGTCGGTTGTTTGCTGCCAATGAAACAGCTGCTGGCTCTGCTCGGCTTTGCCCTGCTCTTTCAGTAACGAACGCAGCAGCCGTTGTAAATTGGCTTGCTGCCACTCGCCCTCGGTGCGGAACCCACATTTATCAAAATCAACCAGCCAGACCTTACCGGCTTGGTCGAGCATAATGTTGTGGCAATTGAGGTCTGAGTGATACACCCCGGCTTGGTGCAACTGACGAATAGTCGCCCCCACCGATTGCCACTCAGCCGCTGTTAGCGAACGCTGCAATAACAGCTTAAAGACATCTTGCGAATCGGCAATCACCGCCACCAAAATATCTGCACGGTAACCCCAAATGGGTGCTCGCTGATAACGCGCAGCGATTGGTTGTGGCACTGGTAAACCCAGCTCACGCAACTGTAATAACAACGAAAACTCAGCCATAGCGCGTGATTTAACTATCGCCTCACGAGCAAATCGATCACGATTAAACTTGCCGACTAAACCACCACGATAATAATGTCTCAGCAGCATGTTCTGCGGTTGATGTTGAATAAACCAAGCACTCGCACGACCAGTAGCTGAGCCAATAATCTGCCCTTTCTGGCGCCAAAAACTCGGTGCAAAGTAGTCATCGCTGACTGCCGTGGCTAAGTTATCATCAAACCAAATTTCGGTAGCTGCGTTCGGGTTGCTCGTTAGAATCATTTTTAGTGTCCTTGCCTGGCCGTTAGGCGGCGGAAATAACCCCTGAATATCAGCTAATACGCGTGCTGTTGCGCCGTGCTCCGCGGCAAACTCTTCGCTTGCAACAGCCGCCATAGTTTGCCCTTGTACGGGTTGCTGTAGCAACTGCAAGCATTGTTCGGCTAACTGCTCAGCATCATCCACCAAGCGCACGCCGTTGACATCCGTTAAGCGGTCAAATAGGGGTTGGAAATTGAAGACATGACGGCCCGAAATAATCGGTGTTTTAGTCGCAATAGGTTCCAGCGGATTATGCCCACCACGTGGGATCAAACTACCACCGACAAAAGCGATGTCGGCCGCGGCATACCAAAATAGCAGCTCGCCCATGGTGTCACCAATAAGCACTTGGTCGCTGGCACTGACGGTCTGCCCTGAACTGCGAGTCAGCGTTGAAAAACGCTGCTGGGCCGCGCTGGTGACCTCACGAAATCGCTCTGGGTGACGTGGCACTATGATCAATAACAGCTCAGGAACAGCCTGAATCAAGCGGGCAAAAGCATCAAGAATAATCGCATCTTCACCCTGATGAGTGCTAGCCGCCACCAGTATTGGCCGCGCCAATTCAGTGCGCCATTGTTTTGCCGCGCGCGTTGTTGCCGCAGGCACTTGGCAATCAAACTTAAGATTTCCGCGCACCACAGTGCGTTCGCGGGCTACACCGAGCTGCTGAAAGCGGCGCTCGCTGTCGACATGCTGGCAAATGACTAAATCGAGGGCAGACCATATCGGCCCAAGCAACCAACTAAAACGCTGATAACTGCGTAGTGATTTTGCCGATAGCCGGGCATTAACCAGCATAACTTGGGCACCATGACGTTTGGCTTCAGCCAATAAGTTGGGCCACAACTCGGTTTCCAAAATCAGCACACAACGTGGCGCAAACTTTTCAATAAAGCGTGCCATCGCGCCACGGGTGTCGATAGGTAGGTAATAATGATAGACCCGGTCAGCGAACAATTTTTGCGCCAGCTCAGCGGCCGTGGGCGTCATTGCCGTGAGGGTAACCGGCAACTGTGGATAGCTGCGTAAAATGTCTTCAATGAGACCGCGCGCGGCTACGGTTTCCCCCACTGACACGCAGTGAATCACAATGCCATCACGGGCTTGCACCGGAACTGTCTGTAACGCTAAGCGTTCCGACCAGCGCTTACGGTATTCTGGGGCACGCGCACCACGTACCCACAGATAGATAAAAATCAGTGGCGTCAGTAACGCTATCAGCACGCGATAACTGAGGGTCATAAACGCTTAACGCCAGTATTCACTGATCCACGCGGTAGGTAATACTTTGCGGTACCATTTACCACTGCGGCCTGCGACGGCATCATCAGGGTGCGGGCGACCATGGAAAATAATGACTTTAGCACCAGCAGGAATGCGCGGTTGTTGAAACCAGCTGAGCGGGAACGGCCGCAAACAATGGCGTTTAAAGCTACGGCACCATTCTGCTGGCCAATATTTCAAACGCCCTTGGCGAGCAACAAATTGGGTAATAAATTCTTGCTCGTTGCGCACGTCTTTGCGCGAGCCAATTGGATCATTCTTTAAATGTTCGAGGGCATCAACATGGGCGCCAATGGTGAAGCGAAATACCGAGGTATTGCCGGTAGCATCTGATTTGTCCCACTCTTTGATCACTAAGAACTCGCCTTCTGGCTGGAAAAACTCATCCAGTGAGCCGACAATCACGATATCTAAGTCAAGAAATAGCGTGGGACCTGTTAAATCGTGCAGTGGCTCAGCAAAACAGGTTAACTTCAGCCAACCATGGGCAAAAGTCCACGGCTTACGCTGATCAAAATCTTCAAAGCCAATGGCTGGGATAGGCTTTACTTCGACTTCGTCACGAATGCCTTCACGATCATCGGTTAAGCAAACAAAACGAAATGGACGCGATAAATTACGGCTGACCATGGAGTATAGTGTGTTCACATACTCTGGGCCGTACTTAGCACCCCACTTGATACAAATGACATTTACTGGTTGCATGCGGTTACCTGCGCTGAGAGAGCAAAAGGAATATGCGCCATAATGCCAAATTTTCCTGATCATCGCCATGCAAAAAAGCGTAAAGAGCTATGACACAACGACAACTTCGAGCTGAGACTAGCCATGCAACACGCTGATATTTCACTAACCAACTGCGCCACGTCAGCCGCTGACCTGACCGGACCATGCGATACCCTGAGCTTGGTGCTCGGCGACCAACTAAACGCGAGTCACAGTTGGTTCAACCATATTGACCCAAAACGGGTCATCGTGTTGATGGAAGTCCGTCAAGAAACCGACTACGTGCGTCATCACCAGCAAAAATTGTTAGCGTTCTTCGCCGCCATGCGCGCCTTTGCAACCGCTCTAGCGAAGGTCGGGCACCAGGTACTGTATCTACGCCTTGATAGTGACCACAACCAGCAGTGCCTGACCAGCAACCTAAAACAACTAGGAAGCGCCCTGCAGGTTCAACAGATTCATTTGCAACAACCGGATGAGTATCGCGTTGACCAGCAATTACAGCAATTTGCCAGCAGCAGCGATATTGCGGTGCAGTGGTTTGACAGCGAACATTTCCTCACCGAGCGGGACACCCTACAACGCTGGTTTCCACAGGCGAAAAGCTATTTGATGGAGTACTTTTATCGGCGCGTACGTAAACAAACTGGCTATCTGATGACGGCTGAGGGCCAACCGATTGGTGGCCAGTGGAACTTTGACAAAGACAATCGCAATAAACTACCGAAGCAGCTCGATATTCCAGCTCCGCTGCTCTTTAGCAATGATCTCACTGAATTAGCTGACCTACTACAAAACCACCAGGTTGAG
This sequence comes from Pseudidiomarina mangrovi, assembly GCF_003999375.1. Classification (GTDB taxonomy): domain Bacteria; phylum Pseudomonadota; class Gammaproteobacteria; order Enterobacterales; family Alteromonadaceae; genus Pseudidiomarina; species Pseudidiomarina mangrovi. The sequence goes on along the minus strand of NZ_RJLC01000009.1, from coordinate 12,695 downwards.
CACTTGGGAAACGTTGATGCAGCGCGCTTTTTGTGGCCCGTTAACCGCGCCCAAGCACGGCAATTACTAGGCTTTTTTGTCACCGAACTGCTGCCCGATTTCGGTCGTTATCAAGATGCCATGACCGAGCGTGGCTGGTCACTGTTTCATGCGCGCTTGTCGTTTGCACTGAATAGTAAAATTCTCAGCCCACGAGAAGTGGTCGAGGCCGCTATCAACGCCTGGCAGCAGCACCCTGAGCGTATCGATATGGCTCAAATAGAGGGTTTTGTGAGGCAAATCATTGGCTGGCGTGAGTTTGTACGCGCCATGTATTGGCAGCACATGCCAACTTACCGCAGCATGAATTACTTTGAGCACCAGCGGCCGTTGCCAGAATTCTATTGGCATGGCAATACTAAGATGCGCTGTTTGCAGCACAGTATTCAACAGTCGTTGGACTATGCCTACGCGCATCACATTCAACGGCTTATGATCACGGGTAATTTCGCGCTACTGGCTGGTGTGCATCCAGATGCTGTGGATGAGTGGTACTTGGGTATCTACATTGATGCATTGGAATGGGTTGAGTTGCCCAACACCCGTGGCATGAGTCAATTTGCTGATGGCGGTTTGCTGGCCACCAAGCCATATATTTCAAGTGGTGCTTATATCCACAAAATGTCCGATTACTGTGGCTCGTGTCATTATAACGTGCAACAAAAAACAGGCCCGCAGGCCTGTCCTTTTAATAGCTTGTATTGGCACTTTATAGACCAACACTTTGAGCGGCTGAAGCACAACCCGCGTATGGCGCTGATCACCAAGCAATGGCAGCAACGCAGTGACGCTGATCGTAACAGCCTGCTGGAGCAAGCGCGCGATTATCTCACCCGCTTGGACCAGCTATAAGGCTTATGACTGGAAGCGACGACCACCGCGTGGTTTATCACCACCACGACCACCGGCTTTAAACGGCGGACGCTCACCAGCGCGTGCTGGACGGTCACTGCGCTCAGCGCGTTCACCACGGTCAGCGCGTGGCGGTTTACGGCTAATCACTTCGTTGTTGGCGAGGGTTAAATCCATCTGCATTTGACGCACTCGCGCACGCTGCAGAATTTTCACCACACCGGCCGGCATGCCTTTTGGTAACTGCACTAAGCTATGGGTGTCAAACAACTGGATTTGACCAATATAACGGCTGTCCATCTCGGCTTCATTGGCAATAGCGCCAACGATATCCTGTGGACGCGCGCCATGCTCACGGCCCACTTGAATGCGATAGGTATCAAATTCAATTTGTGCTTCACGGCTTTCACGACCAGCACGTACTGGGCGGTCACCACGTTTGTCAGGGCGTGCATTACTGCGCTCGCCACGATCAGCACGCGGGTTACGCTCAGCGCGCTCAGCAAATTTGCGCGGCGCTGGATCATCAGCCACGATCAGCGGACGACGATTATTCTGCTGTGCCAACAAGGCCGCAGCAATTTGTACCGGTGACAATTCAGTCTGGGCTTGAATTTGCGCCAAAATTTCAGTCAATGCAGTCAAGTCTTGCTCAGCGACAGTGTGCTGAATCACTTGCTGCAATTTCTGTTGACGGTGTAAACCTAAATCACGAGCAGTCGGCACCTCAAAGAATTCAATAGTACCGTTGGTCAAACGCTCATAATGACGCAGTAAATGACGCTCACGGGTACGGAAGAACAAGATGGCCTCGCCGCTACGACCAGCACGACCAGTACGGCCAATGCGGTGTACATAAGACTCCATATCGCCCGGTAAATCATAGTTCACCACGTGGGTGATTTCTGGCACGTCAAGACCACGAGCAACCACGTCGGTGGCAACCAAGATCTCAATATGACCGCTACGCAACTGGCTCACTGTTTGCTCACGCTGTGCTTGGTTCAAATCGCCACTCAATGGTGATGCTTTGAAACCAGAAGCCTGCAATTGCTCAGTCACTTCCATGGTATCTTGACGAGTACGCACGAAAATCAATACGCGCTGATAATCCATAGTTTCAAGAATACGGCACAGTGCTTGAATTTTGCTCAGGCCACGAACTTCCCAAGCGCGCTGACGGATGCTGGCTTTTTCTTTAGCAATAGCAGCAATTTGAATGTTCAACGGTTGCTCGCCCTGCTCGTTAACCAAGAAGGTTTTGGCTAATTTGCGGATAGCCGGCGGCATGGTAGCCGAAAACAATGCGCGCATAGACGTTGCTGGCACCGCTTTCATGATGGTTTCGATATCTTCAATAAAGCCCATGTTCAACATTTCGTCGGCTTCATCAAGCACCGCTAAACGTAGGGCATTCAGCTGTAACACGCCTTTGTTGAGCAAATCCAGTAAGCGACCTGGGGTACCGACAACCACTTGGGCGCCGCCACGTAAGGCTTTGATCTGTGGGCCAAAAGCTGAGCCACCGTACACGGTAGCCACTTCAAGGCCACGAATTTGGCTAGCAAACTCGGTGATGGCTTCAGCGACTTGCAAGGCTAATTCGCGGGTTGGTGCCACCACTAACATTTGCGTTTGGCGTAACTTGGCATCAATCAAGCTCAAACCAGGCAAACCAAAAGCAGCGGTTTTACCGGTACCAGTTTGCGCTTCACCCAAGACATTTTTGCCAGCCATTAATGCTGGAATAGCTTGAATTTGGATAGGCGTAGGGATAGTGAAATTCATTGCTTCGAGTTGTTTTAACACGACAGCAGGCAGGGCCAAATCGGCAAAGGTTTGGCCAGTCATTACTTCAGACATATTGTTCTCGCATAATTCTGTAGAGCATATAAAGGGGAAGATACGCCTGGCTACAGAACACGATGAACACTCTGGCAGGATTTAGGCGCCGTTTACCCCAGCGATTCAGGGGTAAGGCCGCTCCCATCAATAGCGGTAATGACCCTGAGGACGCGCAGTTTATAACAAATGTATATGGATGGCAAGCAGAGAGTCGCTCTGTTAGGCTAACTGTTCAACCATCAAGGAGGTGTTATGCCACAACATACAGTACGTTCATTACTTAAAGTTGATGCGTTTATCGATGGTAATTGGATCCCCAGCGAGCAGCGTTTCAGCGTTTACAACCCGGCTAATGGTGAGCTCATTGCCGAGGTCTGCGATGCTGATCCAGCGCTTGCTGAAAGAGCTATAGACGCCGCCTATAAAGCGTTGGGCCCATGGCAAGCGAAAACCGCTAAAGAGCGCGCCGAATTAATGCGCGCCTGGTATCAGGCCATCGTCGCCAACAAACAGGCGCTCGGCGAACTGATGAGCCGTGAGCAAGGTAAACCAATTGCCGAAGCGGTTGGCGAAATTGAATATGGTGCCAGTTTTATTGATTGGTTTGCTGGCGAAGCTGAGCGTCATCACGGTGAAGTTTTAGCGCGCAGCGCTGCCGACAAACGCAGTTGGATCAGTAAGCAAGGGATTGGTGTGTGCACCGCCATAACCCCGTGGAACTTCCCCAATGCCATGATCACCCGTAAAGTCGCTCCTGCACTAGCGGCTGGATGCACTATTGTGGTTAAACCCGCGCAACTGACGCCCTTGTCAGCCTTAGCACTGATGCAACTGGCAGCAGAGGTCGGTATCCCGCAGGGTGTCATCAATATGCTACCGAGCAGTCAAGCCAAAGCGATTGGCAAAGTACTTACCGAGCATCCACGGGTACGCAAATTTACCTTTACCGGCTCCACAGAGGTAGGTAAACAACTGATGGCCCAGTGCAGTAGCGGTATGAAGAAGGTCTCAATGGAATTGGGCGGTAATGCTCCTTTTATCATTTTTGACGACGCTGATTTAGATCTCGCTATAGAGCAATTGCTGGCGGCTAAATTTCGTAACGCCGGACAGACCTGTATTAGTGTCAATCGCGTATTAGTCCATGACAGTATCATCAGCGAAGTTGAACAGCGCCTGCTGCGGGCGCTCGCTGAGCTGCAAGTAGGCCCTGGCGATAAAGAGGGTATTGATTACGGCCCGCTGATTAACCAAGCGGCGATCGACAAAGCGCAGAAGTTACAGCAACAAGCTGTTGATGCTGGTGCTAAGGTGCTGTGTGGAGGCGATGTGCTGCACCAGTTGGGGCCTTTGTTCTATGCGCCAACCCTCATTACTGCAGTGACGCCCACTATGGCGATTAGCCAAGAGGAAATTTTCGCCCCAATACTTGCGTTACAGCAGTTTAATAGCGAAGCTGAAGCGCTAGAACTCGCTAATGCTACGCCATTTGGCCTAGCGGGCTATTTTTGTAGTAGCGATTATCGCCGTATCGCGCGCGTCGCAGAGCAATTACAATGCGGTATGTTAGGTATCAATGCCGGAGCGATATCACATGCGTATAACGCCTTTGGTGGCGTGAAAGAATCAGGTATCGGCGTTGAGGGTTCAAGCCTCGGCCTGGCTGAATACCAAGTGACCAAGACTATAACCTTAGGTGGATTTGAATGAACGCTATGATGCAACGCTTGCGCAGTAGCTATGCCAGTGGCCTGACCCGTCCATTGGCGTGGCGTATTAAGCAATTAACGCAACTATCGCAACTGGTCGACGATCATGAGCAAGCCCTGCTGACTGCCTTGGCAACAGACCTTGGTAAATCAGCCGCTGAAGGCTGGTTAACTGAGCTGGGCTTTTTGAAAAGCGATATCAAACACACCATCAAGCACTTGCCGCGCTGGAACAAGCCAAAACGTGTCTCACAACCGTTGCTGGCAGCTCCGGGTCGCAGTTATTTACACCCAGAGCCATTGGGCGTGGTCCTGATTATTGGTGCTTGGAACTACCCTATTCAATTACTGCTGAGCCCATTGGTTGCCGCTTTAGCGGCCGGCAACTGTGCGGTCGTCAAACCCTCAGAATTAGCGCCAGCCACAGCCGCTGAATTGGCGCGTTTATTACCTGACTACCTTGATTCCGCCGCGGTACAAGTAGTCACCGGCGGTGCCGATGTGGCGCAACAGCTGCTGGCTGAGCGCTTTGACCACATCATGTACACAGGTGGCGGCCGAGTCGGTAAAATTGTCATGAAAGCTGCAGCCGAGTATCTCACCCCGGTTACCCTTGAACTGGGTGGTAAAAGTCCCGCGGTCGTGCTGGCGGATGCTGATTTAGCGGTGACTGCGCGGCGTATCGCTTGGGGTAAATGGATCAATGCGGGGCAAACTTGTATTGCACCCGACTATGTTCTGGTTGATGAACGTGTGCATGATGCATTCATTGAGCAACTTCGTAGTGCTATCTCCGAGTTCTATGGTATGGATGCGGAAAATGCTACCGATTATGGCCGCATTGTTAACGTTCAGCACTGCCAGCGTTTAATCGATTACTTAGCTGACGGCACCATCGCCATTGGTGGTCGCGCCGACAAGGCGCTGCGTTATATCGAACCGACCGTGCTCACTAATGTGAGTGCCGACAGTAAGCTGATGCAAGATGAAATCTTTGGTCCGCTATTACCGATCATCAAAGTACCGCATTTGGCGGCCGCAATTGAATTTATTAATAGTCGAGAAAAACCATTAGCGCTTTACGGCTTCAGTAAATCAGCACGGAGTTTGCAGCAATTGACCGAGCAAACCCATGCCGGTAACCAGTGCAACAATGACACCCTGATGTTCATGCTCAATCCAGAACTGCCATTTGGTGGCGTGGGTCCAAGTGGTATGGGTCGCTATCACGGTAAATTTGGCTTTGATACGTTTAGCCATCACAAAGCAGTGATGGTACGGCCGTTTTGGTCCGATCCAAGCTTCCGCTATCCACCCTATACCTCGTTCAAACAGAAGTTACTGCGCTGGTTCTCATAACGTGCCGGAAACCGTTCAGCTGTTGCAGGCTTTTCAGCATGAGTTAATGCAGCACCAACAGCGAGCGGTGCTGCTATGTCCGCATGGTTATCGGCTACCGCTTGATCAGCAAACGCCATTAGTGCTTGATGATCAAGCCGACGACCGCTATGCCATGCATCGTTATCGTGATTATCTTGGCGCCAATAACAGCTTGGTAGTGCTCAATTTCCAGCACAGTATTCATGCTGACGCACTCGCTGCGTTAGCCGGCACAGTTACCGCTGGTGGGCTACTGATCATCAACTTACCGCAGCATGTCACAGCCTTTACTGAGCGCTTACTAAGGCTCGCCGAGCACTTTACCTTGGTGATCCAAGTTAGCCATGCATCGGCACTCAGACAAGCCTATCAGCGACTATCACAGCGCCCTATTTCAGTGCCGCTCGCGCCGACATTTCCGACCCCAATGCAACAGCAGATTATGACCGCAATGCTCAATCAACCCGAGTGCTTGCATCTGCTTATGGCAGATCGTGGGCGTGGTAAGAGCACCACCCTCGGCGCTGCATTAGCGCAATACTCTGGGCCCGAGCGGTTAATCGTCACCGCACCGAAACGGAGTCAGGTTAATGGCTTACTACAACAAGCCAATGGTCGCGCAGAATTTATCGCTTGGGAACGGCTGTTGGAGCTTCCGAGTACCGCTATTCGACTGGTCATTGATGAGGCGGCCGGGCTACCTATCCACATCTTACAGCAGCTATGTCAGCGCTTTAAGGTTTGGGGCCTTGCCACCACTGTCGAAGGCTACGAAGGTTGTGGTCGTGGTTTTGTGATTCGGTTTCTCACTTGGTTGGGCCAGCAACAGCAGTATGTCCAACATCAGCTTGAGCAACCGCTGCGCTGGCGTGCGCCCGATGACTGTGAAGAGTGGCTGGAACGACTGCTATGTATGCGCGACAAACCAACCAGTGAGCAATGGCAAGATGGCTACCATTGGCTGCATGCCTCTCAGTTACGTGATGAGCAACTTCAGCAGGTGATGCAGCTACTGCTAGAAGCACACTATCAGAGTAGCCCCAATGATTTACGGTTATTACTCGACGACGAGCGCCAAAAACTGCTGATTTTATGTCAACAGGGTGCGTTGGTCGGGTTAGTTTGGCTTGCACAAGAGGGCCCTGTACCAGCCCATCTGCACAGCGCCATTGTGGCCGGTAATAGGCGTCCAGCCGGTGATCTGTTACCACAGGCATTGGCCTATAACTGGCAGCAAAGCGAGCCGTTACAATGGCGGTGGTGGCGTATTGTACGTATCGCAATTACTGCTGGATGCCGGCGCAACGGCCATGGTAGTGCGCTATTGGCGCGTATCCGTGAGCTTGCCTGGCAACACCAGATTGACGCCTTGGGCAGTAGTTTTGGTGCTGCTCCCGATGTTTTATCGTTTTGGCAGACCAATCAATTCGAGTTGGTCCACCGCGGGCACAAACGACAAATGGCCAGCGGTTATATCAATGCCATGGTTGCCTTAGGTTGCTCAGAAATAGTCCAACAAAGCATTGCTCAGCGGGTTCTGCCGCTATCGTCACACGACTAGATTTTTTCGCCGCAGATCATGCGGAATAGTCAATTATATGCTATCGTTACGGTCTTAATTTAACCCCTCCATGGATCACAAAAAAGGGTTGTTCACATGTCTCGAGTGTTAATTATCGGTGCTGGCGGCGTCGCTGGTGTGGTAGTGAAAAAATGTGCCATGCTGCCTGAGTATTTTAGTGAAATTCACTTGGCCAGCCGCACTTTGTCTAAATGCGAAGCCCTGCAGCAAGAAGCCGGCAAAGATCGCGTGGTTGGTGTCTACAAGGTTGACGCTGACATTGCCGCTGAAGTTGCCGCGTTAATTCGCCAAGTGCAACCTGCATTGGTGATCAACGTTGCTCTGCCCTATCAAGACTTACCGATCATGGATGCCTGTCTAGAGACTGGCGTGCACTATTTAGATACTGCTAACTACGAGCCAAAAGACGAAGCGAAATTCGAATATTCATGGCAGTGGGCCTATCACGAGCGCTTTAAAGAGAAAGGCATCATGGCCTTACTTGGCGCTGGTTTTGATCCGGGCGTAACCAACGTGTTCACCGCCTATGCAGCGAAGCATTATTTCGACGAAATTCATTATCTCGACATCGTTGATTGTAACGGTGGCGATCACGGTCAGGCATTTGCAACCAACTTCAACCCAGAAATCAATATCCGCGAAATTACCCAACGCGGTAAGTACTGGGAAAACGGCGAGTGGCATGAAACCGACCCAATTAGTGTGCGCGAAGACCTCGATTATCCGGGTGTTGGCGTGCGCGCATCGTATTTGCTGTTCCATGAAGAGTTAGAATCCATCGTCAAGCACTTCCCGACCATTAAACGGGCGCGCTTCTGGATGACTTTCGGTGAGCAGTATTTAACGCACTTACGTGTACTTGAGAATGTCGGCATGACATCTATTCATCCGGTTGAATTCCAAGGCCACAAAATTGTGCCATTGGAGTTCTTAAAAGCGGTGCTGCCAAATCCAGGCTCACTGGCGGAAGGTTACACCGGCTTGACCTGTATCGGTACTTACGTAACCGGTTTAAAAGACGGCAAAGAAAAGACGATTTTCATTTACAACAACTGTGATCACGCCGCCTGTAACGCTGAAGTCGGTGCCCAAGCAGTGTCCTACACCACCGGCGTACCGGCTATGATCGGTGCATCAATGATGGTTCAAGGGCATTGGATGAAAGCAGGGGTATGGAACATGGAACAGTTCGATCCAGATGAGTTTATGAACCGTCTGAATCAATATGGCCTGCCCTGGCAGGTGGTTGAATGTGACTCTCCATTTAAGCGGTAACAGATGAGCAATCCTTATGTAAGTAGCGCCATTCCCTCGCCTTGTTATGTGCTTAACGAGGCGTTGTTGAAGCGTAACCTCGAACTGATGCAGTATGTGCAACAGCAAAGCGGTGCACAGATTATTCTAGCCTTGAAAGGCTTCTCTATGTGGAGCGCTTTCCCGCTGGTCCGTCAGTATTTAGTAGGCTGCACGGCCAGTTCAGTATGGGAAGCTAAATTAGCGTATGAGGAATTCGGGCGCGAGGTACACGCCTACGCACCGGGCTATAAGCAAGCCGATATCGATACCTTATTACCGTTGGTCAATCACATCTCGTTTAATAGTGTCGGCCAGTGGCAGCGCTATGCCGAGCAAACTATCGCCGCTGGGGTATCACCAGGCTTACGGGTAAATCCTGAACATCAAGAAGCCGCAACTGAGTTATATGACCCAAGTGCACCGGGCTCTCGCTTAGGTATTCGCGCCGTTGAATTAGAGGGTGTCGACTTAACTGGCGTTGAAGGTCTGCATGTTCACAACCTCTGTGAGTGTGACTCGATGGCGCTAGAACGCACATTAGCCGCGGTCGAAGAAAAATTTGGTCACCTGCTACATGACATGAAATGGCTCAATTTGGGCGGCGGTCATCTAATGACTCGCGCCGGCTATGACGTTGAGCACTTGATCAAGCAATTAAAGCGAGTGCGCGAGCAATACCAAATTGAGGTGATTTTAGAACCAGGTTCAGCCGTCGCTTGGCAAACTGGGCCTTTAGTCGCTGAAGTTGTTGATATTGTTGAGAATGCCGGAAAAATCGCCATCCTTGATGTATCTGCTACTGGGCATATGCCCGATGTTTTAGAAATGCCCTACCGTCCTGCTGTTACGGGTGCTGACTTACCGCATAAGTTAGCCTATACCTATAAGCTTGGTGGTAATTCATGCCTAGCCGGCGATGTTATTGGTGAATATAGCTTTGCTGAGCCATTGCAGCCTGGCTCACGGATTATCTTTGAAGATATGATGCATTACACCATGGTGAAATCAACATTCTTCAACGGTGTCGAGCACCCAAGTATCGGCATTCTGCGTGAAGATGGCAGCTTTGACTTGAAGCGGAAGTTTAGCTACGAAGATTTTCGTGCTCGCTTATCGTAACAGTACATCGGTATAAAAAAAGCGCCTCTAGGGCGCTTTTTTTGTATGAGCGAAGTTACGATTGTGCGGCGTAATAACTCAACCCTTGCAGCACTAATTCGGTGCGCAATTCACCCCGACGTTTAATATCGGCTGGCAATAACGGCGTTGAGCCACCACTAAACAGTACGCGATAATCAAACCAGTCCAACTCAGTTTCAGTCACGTGAATAGCCTGCCGAATTAAACCAACAAAACCATTCACCACCCCATTGGCGAGCCCTTCTGGGGTACTACACCCCAATTGATTGGCCTTTCCCCAAGCTAAATTAGGATCGCTAAAAACCCGTGGCGCTCTGCTGGTCACCGACTGCTGCATTAAATCAACGCCAGGCGCAATCCAACCGCCTAAATGTACCCCATCGGCATCAATCCAATCGGCCGTTATGGCGGTGCCCGCATCAATGATTAAAGTCGCTTTAGGCTGTTCATTATAGGCACCGATCATGGCTAACCAGCGATCAACACCTAAATGCTGTGGCTGCGCATAGGCGTTACGAACACCAAAAGCAGAAGCCTCAGAATGCACCTGATGTAGCTGCAACTGCGGCTGTTGCTCGAGCCATCGGGTAATCGCCTGATGACGTTCGCCGCCACTCACTACGGCTAACCAAACTGCACTCACCGGCAGGTTTAATGGCAACCCTTCCAGTTCGGTATAGCTGACATTAAATAATGGCTCTACGTGCCCTTCTTCATCCAGTAGAGCGCTTTTTACACGGGTATTTCCGGCATCAATCAATAATTTTTTTAGCATGACGTAAACTAACTTCCCCTGCGTGAAATGTTTCCAGTTTACCCTGACGACGGACCAATAACGCACCTTGTGCATCAATTCCCTCGGCGATTCCTTCGAGCACTTGACTACCCATCAGTACGTTAACCGGTTGTAGTGCTAAGCAATCAAACTGTAGCCAGCGATTAATAAACGGTGTTAACCCAAACTGCTCAAACTCATCAAGCCCCTGGCGGAATCGACGAATGAGTTCGGCGGCCCACCAATTACGATCAAAACGCGCTTCTAATACAGTACGTAAATCGGTCCAAGGTTGGTCAATCTGAGCGCTCAACCACGCTGGCATCGCTAAATTAACCCCAACCCCAATAATTGCGTTGGCATCACCGCTGGCTTGCCCCTCTAGTTCAACCAAAATACCGGCAATCTTGCGCCCATCGACTAATACATCGTTTGGCCATTTTACTTGCACGCCTAAGATGCCTGCAGCTTGCAACGCTTCAGCTAGAACAGTACCTACCACGAGGCTCAACCCCATTGCGGCTGACATACCTTTACTTAACGGCCAGTACATACTCAAATACAAGTTACAACCAAACGGTGATTGCCACTGCTTACCGCGCCGTCCCCGCCCGGCAGTTTGAGCTTCGGCTAACACAGTATAACCAGCAACCTTTTGCTGCAGCGGTAACTGTCTGACCACATCGTTACTAGAGCTGACAATGCGCTGCAGCTGCAGGTTTGCGGGGCCTAAATCAGCAAGTAACGCGCTAATTTTCGACGCCTCAAGTAGTTGTAATGGTTCAACCAATCGATAGCCGCGCCCCGTAACCCGAAATACGTCGAGCCCTAGCGCTTGAATACCAGAAACATATTGGCTCACGGCAGTTCGACTCACGCCAAGAACGCTGCCGATATCAGCACCCGAGTGAAATTCACCATCGGCCAATAACTCAATCAAGCGAATAATGTTGTGCTGTTTCTGCTTCATATCTGTATCAATTCCCGTTGATTAAATAACCGCACTTCCACCTCTAAGGCGATAGAAAAATGCTGTTCAATGTCCTTTTTAATAGCCTTTGCCATATCCAGCAAGTCGCTACCACAGCCATTATCTGTGTTGACCAACACCAAGGCTTGGTGCTGATGCACTTGAATGGTACCGCGCTTAACACCCTTCCAACCGCGCTGATCAATCAACCAACCGGCTGCCAGCTTCATACTACCATCTGCGTTAGCATAGCCCTTTAAGCCGGGGTACAGTTGTAATAGGGCCTGGTAATGCTGAGCACTAATGGTTGGGTTTTTAAAAAAGCTACCAGCGTTGGGTAGCACCTGTGGATCAGGTAATTTGGCTTGGCGAACCGCAACCACACGCTGATAGATTTGCTCAGCTGTGGGGTTCATTAAATCGTTTAATTCGGCATACCGCGTATTTGGCTGCCATTGCTTCGGTAGACGCAAACGTACCGCAGTAATTAGCCAGCGCTCGGGGTTTTGTTTGAATACGCTGTCACGGTAGGCGAATTGACAATCCTGATGGGTGATCTCAACAAAACAGCGTTGCTGGCGATCCCATGCTTCAACAGAGTCGATAAACTGTGCCACTTCACAACCGTAAGCCCCGATGTTTTGCACTGGTGCGGCGCCAACTGTACCAGGAATCAAAGCCAGATTTTCCAAGCCAAAAAAGCCCTTATTGAGGCAGTAAGTCACCAGCTGATGCCATGATTCACCAGCAGCCACATCAAGTAGCCAGTCACTGTCTGACTCACTCACATCGATCCCGCTTAATTCGACTCGCACCAATGGTCGCTCAAAATCTGCGGTAAAAATAGTATTGCTTCCATGGCCAACCACTAAGTAGTTTTCCGTTGGGAGTTCTGAACACTGTTTTTTATCACGTAAGAAATGAACCACCCGAGCAAAGCCTGGTAGCCGAAAGGTATGAAGCAGATTAAGCGGAGTGTTTTGTTCAGTCACGATCATAGCGTAATTGTATGTGAGGACCGATAGCAGTGCTAGCATTTGCACAAAAGAAAAAGCCCCAGCGGTTAGGCTGGGGCTTGTTCGGGATAGGTGCCTGGCGATGTCCTAC
>NZ_RJLC01000014.1:18490-361831 GCF_003999375.1 Pseudidiomarina mangrovi | reverse complement strand
GCCTGAATCCGGTAAGTGCCCACACAGTTTGCTTGGCTTGGTATATTGTTAAAGAGCGTTGCTCGCAGTGAGCAGGCTGCGCATTCTACAGCCTTGAGCGGTTGAGTCAAGCCTTTCGGCAAAATATTTATGACGCAAAACCGCTGCTTTTGGCGACTTCATCGTCTGCCTAAAGCGTGGGGCGCATTTTAGAGATTTAACTGCAACCGTCAAGCCCGTTTTCTGCCTTTTTGACTGTTTTTTTACTGACTGCTGGCTTTCTATACAAAGCACCTAAATTTTGTACCGAGTTCGTTTAATTCGCCAGCATAGCGGCTTTCTGCTAGTATTTTGCTAGTCGCTTAAATGATCAAAAAGATAACAATTTAGAGGTAAATCGCCATGAGTGGAGATATTCGTAGTTATCGGGGTATGGAGCCGCAACTGGGTGAACATGTCTACGTGGACCGTAGCGCGGTATTAATTGGTGACGTTAAACTGGATGATCACGTCAGTATCTGGCCATTGGTGTCGGCCCGCGGCGACGTCAACTTTATCCGTATTGGTGCCCGCACTAATATTCAAGATAACTGCGTGCTGCATGTCAGCCGAGCCAGTAGCGGTAAGCCTGAAGGCGAACCACTGATTATTGGTGACGATGTGACCGTGGGCCATCATGTTATGCTGCACGGCTGCCGTATTGGCAATCGTGTACTAATAGGTATGTCGGCGATAGTCATGGATGGTGCGATAATCGAAGACGATGTGATTATTGGCGCCGGTAGTTTAGTGCCGCCTGGTAAGGTTCTCGAAAGTGGTTACTTGTATGTGGGTAGCCCAGTACAACAGCAACGCCGTTTACATAAACATGAGCTAGAGTTTTTGCCGCAGTCGGCTGCTAACTATGTGCTGTTGAAAGACGATTACCAACTCAACGTCAGCCCTATTTAACCGCTGTTAATGAAAGTCACGCGAGCGCTTGGTCTCTAGCTGATGCTGATCAAGTGCCGCGCTACCATCCTGTAAACGCCCAGCAATAATATGAATCACCTCGCCGTGACGCTCCAAAATACCGCGTACTCGTAACAGCCGCGCAGTCAGATAGGCCTGCTTAAACTGCCGCGCCGTTGCCAGCCACACCACTACATTCACCAGCCCGGTTTCGTCTTCTAAGGTAATAAAGGTGACACCGCTGGCGGTGCCTGGCCGCTGCCGACAGGTCACAATACCGGCCACTTCAACTACTTGCTGGTGGCGCAATAATGGTAACTCTGCTGCAGTACGACAACCCTTCAACACACCCTGCTCACGTAATAGCGCTAACGGGTGACGCCGCAGTGATAATCCGGTGCTGCTGTAATCAGCACCAATATCGTGATATTCCAATGGCGCTGGCAGCATAGTGTCATCATCACTGTCACTGACTTGGGCAAATAACGGCAACTGCTCATGTGCCAATGCCATGCTTTGCCACTGGCTTTGATAGCGGTGGCCGCTGAGCTTGCTCAAAACATCGGCGGCCGCTAGTTGCTGTAGTTCCGCCGCACTCCAGCCCAATTGCCGTAATTGCTGTAGCTGCTGATAGCCGCCGGCAGGGCGCTGGGCTAAAAGTTCACGGCAACGCTCACCGTTGAGCCCTTTAATAATGCACAACCCTAAGCGAATGGCTAACTGTTGCAACGGTACCAACTGATGATGCCACTGGCTGCTTTGAATATCGGCCGGTAACACCGGAATATGGTGGCGATTGGCATCGGCAATAAGCTGCCCCGCCGAGTAAAAGCCCATGGGTAAACTATTTAATAAAGCGCAATAAAAGACCGCTGGGTAGTGACACTTCATCCACGCCGAGGCATAGGCTAAGTTAGCAAAACTGGCCGAATGCGACTCGGGGAAGCCATATTCGCCAAAACCACAAATTTGCTGGTAGATACGCTGAGCAAATTCGCTACTGTAGCCGCGCGCTAACATGCCATCAATCAAGCGCTGTTCAAATTGGCGCAATTCACCGCTGCTTTTCCAATTGGCCATAGCGCGCCGCAACTGATCGGCTTCGCCACCACTAAAGCCAGCGGCCACCATAGCCAATTTAATCACTTGCTCCTGAAAAATGGGTACCCCGAGAGTGCGCTCGAGTACGCTTTGCACCGCAGCGCTGGGGTAGGTCACTGCTTCCAGCCCGGCACGGCGGCGCAAATAGGGGTGGACCATATCGCCCTGAATGGGGCCGGGCCGGACAATGGCAATTTGCACCACTAGATCATAAAAGCGCGCTGGCTTTAGCCGCGGCAGCATATTCATTTGCGCCCGCGATTCGACCTGAAACACGCCAATGGAATCGCCTCGTTGCAGCATCTCATACACCGCCGGGTCGTCGCTTGGCAGGCTGGCTAGATTCAGTGGCCGTTGATGATGCTGCGCTACCAGTTCAAACATCTTGCGCAGTGCACTGAGCATGCCGAGCGCCAGCACATCCACTTTGATTAATTTCAGCGTTTCAATATCGTCTTTATCCCACTGAATCACCGTGCGGTCAGGCATGCTGGCGTTTTCTACTGGTACTAGCTGGGTCAAACTGGTTGCAGCAATCACAAAGCCACCAACATGTTGCGACAAATGCCGTGGCATACCGCGCAATTGCTCGGTCAGCTGTAGCAGCCAGCGGCCACGGCTGGTACTGACCAATTGCGGCACCTGCTGTTGCAGTTGCTGTTGCCAATCAAGCTGATGGTCACGGCGATCAATATGGCGCATATAGTGCGCCAGTTCTGGCTCGCTAAAACCTAAGGCTTTGCCAACATCGCGAAAGGCGCTACGTAAGCGATAGCAAATCACCGTAGCGGCTAATGCCGCCCGTTCGCGACTATATTTCTGGTAAATATATTGGATGATCTCTTCGCGCCGTTGATGCTCAAAGTCGACATCAATATCGGGGGGCTCATCGCGTTCCACCGAAATAAAGCGCTCAAACAGCACATCAATTTGGTCCGGATTCACCGCAGTGATTTGTAAGCAATAACACACTACCGAGTTAGCTGCCGAGCCACGGCCTTGATACAAAATGCCGCGCTGTTGGGCAAACTGCACCAAATCATGAATGGTGAGAAAGAAATAGGCGTAGCCCAATTGGGCAATCAACCCCAGTTCTTTTTCCAGCTTTTCCTGCACATCGCTGCGTAAGCCAGCGGGAAAACGCTGCGTCACCCCAGCATAGGTCAATTCGCGTAGGTAATCGTCGGCACTACGCCCAGCCGGCACTAGTTCGGCTGGGTACTGATAACTCAGCTCACTCATACTGAACTGGCAACGTTGGCTTAACTGACTGGCTTCAGCTAACCACGCCATAGGGTAGCAACGCTCTAACTCCGTGCTACTGCGTAGGCAAAATTCCTGATTCGGCAGTAATTGTTCGACTACCTCGGTGACCGCTTGGCCGCAGCGAATGGCGGTCATCACGTCATACAGTGGCTGCCGCTCCGGCTGATGGTAATACACCTCACAAGCGGCCAGCACCGGAATGCCGGATTGCTGGTGATACTGCACATAGCGCCGATACTGCTCGGCATCGTTAGCTTGGTAATGGCGGCTATAGGCCAACCAGAGACGCTCTGGAAAAGCTTGCTGCAACAGCTCATGATACTCGGCAAAAGCCGCTTCAGACGCTGGCCGCCACAACAGTAAGCAATCACTTAGGTTGCTACTAGCGGCAAGGAATTGCTGAGCACTGAGCTGATAACTGCCTTTTTCGGCGCGCCTGCGTGCTTGGGTGATCAGTGCGCACAACTGTGCATAACCTTGGTGATGCTGCACCAACAGGATCAAACAACCCAGCTCGGGCAGCTGAAACTCGCTACCAATAATCAGCCGCAGCGGGCTATTGCGAGCTGCCACATAGGCTTTTACCGCACCCGCTAACGAGCACTCGTCGGTGATGGCTAAGGCCTGATAACCCAGCTCAATGGCGCGCTGCACTAATTCTTTCGGTTGCGAAGCGGCACGCAAAAAACTGTAGCTACTGCGACAATGCAGCGCTACCGGCGCCCAATTAGGTGAACCAGCCATGCACAAACCAACCTTGCTGGGAATGGAAGATCCAGCCTTGCCGCTGTTGCTGATCCAGCGCCACATAGTAGTCGCGCTGGCACGGGGTATCGTCCCACCAACCACTGGCTAAGCGTTCTGGGCCCCATTGCAGCTGCCAATGCTGTGGATCAATCGGTTGCTCGGGGTCAAGCAACCACAATGGCCGAGGCAATTGTGGCATCAGCCCAGCGCTGGTGGCAGTGGCCTGCCATAACTGCCACTGCTGCGCCTGCTGTGGCCGCCAGTCACGCTGCGGCTGAGGCAGTTGTACCGCGCGCTCACCCAAGCGCGCCTGTAAGCGGCTGACTAACTCACCGAGCGGTTGGGTGGGTGCGGCGACTTCAGCACTGGCCTGCACCAAATCATTGTGCTGCTGTTGTCGGGGCTCCAGCCGCTGCGCACGTAATGCCAACTCGAGTGCTGGTTCAGGGAGTTGCTGACGCTCTAACTGCAACTGAGTTAAACCCAGCATATCTTTCAGTTGCCACACCGGGTGAGCAAAGCCAATCAGCTGCTCGGTATGCTGGCCGTCACGATGGGTGACCCGCAACAACAGACCACGCACACTGAGTTGCCGCACTTGCAAAAAGGCCTCCAGTTGCTGCAATAAGCGCCGCAGCGGAAACACTAACTGCGCCCAACTGGCAACTTCAGCGAGTAAATCTAACTGCTGATGAAACTGTGCTGGCGGCTGGTAATACTGTTGTGGGGTAGGCAGCTCACCACTGAGTTGCGCCAAATACTGTGTCATCGCCCGCCCAAAGCGTTTACCTAATGCACTCCGATGGCGCTGTTGCAAAGCGCCGATGGTGGTAATGCCAACCTGTTGCAAGCGGGTGATATGTAGCGGCTCTAAGCCACTGGCGGTAATGGGTAATTGCGCCACCGCTTGCTGTACTGTACGGGCATCGTTGCTGAGCAGGCTACAGCCAGCTTGCGCCAGCAGCCGCGCGCGCATGGGGGTATCGCCACTGGCCACCACGTAACGTATGGGCCACTCCTGTAAGCGCTGTTGCAACTGCTGTAACAGCCCTTCAAAGCCACCATACAAGCGCAGCATACTGGCCACTTCAAACAATAATCCCTGCGGTGGATACAGCGCTATATGGGCAATATCTTGGTACCACAGCTGCGCCAGTTGCGCCAAAATGCGCTGCTCTTGCTGTGCTTGATAGGGCCGCAATTGCACATCGGCTAGCAAGGTGGTGGCGGTGACTTCGGCCATATGTAGCCGAATACCTGCAGCCGCAGCGGCTTGATTACACTGCACCACCTGCCGCGCACCCACGCGACTGCCGTCGAGCAAGATCTGCGGTTGCTGCTGTTGGGCGGTGGTTTGCAGCGCCAGCTGAGTATCGAGCAGCAACTGTGGCGCGTGCACATACAACCAGGCGTTCATGTTAATAGGCGACGCCGCGCAGGTAATAACTGATCCACCGGACAACGGAACGGCGGTAATGGCCAACCAAAGCGACGTTTTTTAATGCCGACCTGAAAGCCTAGCTGGGGTTTATCGGCAGGGCGCTGTAATTGCAGGCGATTCACATAAGCGCGTGCTTCATCGCTAGGCTGCCAGCTACTGAATACAAATAGCAGTTGCTGATGCTGCTCGGCACATTGCTGTAAGCGCCGTACCCATGCCGCTGGTAGGCTAGGCAGCCAAGCCAGCAATAGCCCACATTGGCGCGACTGCATAGTTTGTTCCAACACCCAAACCGCATGCTCATTGCATGATGTGCGCACCAGTAATGGCGGCTGCTTAATGTGTTGATGCAACAACCCCGGCCAATATGGCTGCGCCGGTGGGTTCAACCATAAACTTGGGCGCTGCAGTTGCCGCAATAACGGCACTAACAAGGCTAATTCGCCACTAAATGGCTGTGCTACCTGCAATTCATTAACGCTGCCACGCAGCCAGCCACCGCCCAAGTGTTGGTTCAGTTCAGCCCAGCCACTATCTAAGAATTGCTGCTGGTCATGGGGCTGATGTTGCTGCCCTTGCCAGACCAAACCTTGCTGTAAAAGTTGCTGTAACTGCATACTGACCTCACCCAAAAACCCGCCAAAATACTGTATAAATATACAGTATTATTTTCGATGCTGGCAAGTGTTTCGCAATTGCGTATCATAAGCAGTTGATAACCATGAGGGAGCGCTGATGCTGACCACCTTGTTGATACCGATTCGCCTGATCCTAAACTTCAGTTTTGCGGCACTCACCACTGGCTTGATTGCTTTTGTGATCATCGTTATTGGTTTGCCCAAATTGTTGCTACCGTTCGCGCCGGTACAACGCTGGTTCTCTAGCCTGGCCAATAGTGTGTTCCGGCTGTGGGGTTACGCCATGTCGCTGCTGTTTCGGCTGACCCAGCCAATGCGCTGGCACATTGAAGGCGACCATCAGCTGCATCGCGACCGTTGGTACATGATTATTGTTAATCACCGCAGCTGGGTGGATATTCCGGTGCTGATGCACTTAGCCTGCCGTTACATGCCGATGCCGCGCTTCTTTTTGAAACAAGAGTTGATTTGGTTGCCACTGATTGGGTTAGGTTGCTGGACCTTGGATATGCCTTTTATGAAGCGCTATTCACGCGAGTTTCTCGCTAAAAATCCGCACTTGCAGGGTAAAGATATCGCCACCACGCAACAAAAATGCGAAAAGTTTCGGCATATTCCGACCACTGTCATTAACTTCTGTGAAGGCACTCGTTTTACCCGCGAGAAGCATGCCAAAAAGGGCAATGAATTTAAGCATTTGCTGATGCCAAAAGCAGGCGGAACAGCGTTTACCCTGCAAACTATGGGGAAGCAGTTCGACGCCATTTTGGATATCACTATTGTCTACCCACCTGGCCCACGTACGGTGGTATGGCAGTTCTTAACCGGGCAATTGCGTGAGGTGTACGTAAAAGTGGAAACCCTGCCCATCACCCCAGATTTAATCGGTGATTATTTACAAGACGAGGCGTTTAAGCAGAATTTTCAAAGCTGGCTGAACAGCCGTTGGGTGGCTAAAGATAAAACCTATGACGAGCTGCTACAACGGGCAACAGCTCGCCACTAAGCGATTATTTTTGCTCGAGCAAATAACCGACTAATTTCACCATATCGGCACTGAAATCTTGGCTATCGCCTAAACCCTGTGGGTTAATGCGATATTTACCGTTAACGATAAAGGTTGGGGTAACCCGTACATCGTATTTTTCGGCTTCTTTTTCAATACGATCAGCAGCTACTTTCACCATAAAGCTACTCATCGCTTTATTGACTTGATCGTCTGCAAGGCCCTGTGCACGCAAAATGTCCTGCAAATCTTGCACCGTCATCACCGGGTTTCTTTCAACGTGTTGGCGACGGAAAAACATCGAGCTGAAACCCTCAGCAACCTTCAAGCGCTCAGCCACCACAGTGGCGCGCAAAATGCTCTTGGCAAATTCGTCGTTACCTACTGGCACATGGGATTTGCGGAAGCTATCAGGATAGGCTTCTTTCAATGCGGCGGCAATGGGTTCATAACGGAAGCAGGCACCACAATAGAATGAGAAGAACTCAATGGCTTCTGGTTTGGCAGTCGCTGTTTCAGCAATCACCTCGTAATGCACGCCTTCTTTAAAATCTTGCGCCGCGGCTGGCCACATGATTAGTGCTAGAACAGCAAACAACAACTTCTTCATGGATACATCCTTAATTCAAGTGGATCGTCTTGTAATAGGGCAAATTGTTCTTTCAGGGTTAGCACCTGCTGTTCCCAGTAGCGCTGTTCCGCAAACCAGGGAAACGCGCGACGAAATGCCGCATCATCCCAACGCCGTGCTAACCATGCCATGTAATGTATGATACGAAAAGTGCGCAAGGGTTCAATCAGCACCCCTTGGTCGGTATCAAACTCACAAAAATCTTCGTAACCGCTGATCAGCGCATCAAACTGCTGCCAACGACTGCTGCGGTCATCGCCGGCCACCATCATCCATAAATCTTGAATGGCTGGGCCGCTACGCGCATCGTCAAAATCAACAAAGGTAAGCTGGTCATCACGCAGCAGCATATTGCCAAGATGACAGTCGCCATGCAAACGTTGTTTTTCGAAGCGCTCGAAGTCTACGTTACGCAATAACGCCGCAATAGGTTCGGCAATAGCCCAAAAAGCACTCTGTAAATTATCCGGCAGCAACGGTGACTGGCGCAGGGTGTCCAGCGCATCGGTGATGAATTCTTGGTAACTCAAGCCGGGGCGATGCACAAAGCTACCTTGCTGAGCCACCGCATGTAGGCGCCCAATTTGCCGGCCAATCCGTTCCAGTTGGTCTAAGTCACCTGGCTCAACAGCGCGGCCGCCCACACTCGGAAACACCGCAAAGCGATAGTCGTTAAAGCTATGCAGGGTCTGGCCATTGAACGCCAACGGCGCCACCGCGGGGACTTCTTGCTCGGCTAATTCGCGGGTAAAGGCGTGCTCTTCGAGGATCTGCTCGTTGCTCCAGCGCGCTGGCCGATAAAACTTTGTCACATATCGGCGGCTATCATCGGCAACAAACTGATACACGCGGTTTTCATAGCTATTCAGCGCCAACAACCCCGACTGTGGATCAACCCCAACACTGGCTAATGCATTGGCGATGAGATCAGGGGTGAGGGCGCTGAAACTAAAATCGGCCGCCGCCTCAACCTTACTCATAAATGAACGTAGTCACTTGTTTTTGCTGCACCTCGCCACTGGCATTTTGTACCACAAAGGTCACGTCTTGCACGCGCTGTAGCACCTCATCGGGATTCACTGCCAGGGTCAGCGGTACCGTGGCTATCTCACCACCCGCTACAGCAACCGTGGTTTGCCCACTTAAGACAAAGTCACTGAAGCCCTCAATGGCGATGCTGTAGGTTTCTGGCAACTGCGATTTGTTCAAAATTTTCAAGGTGAAGACATTTTCGACCCAGCTGTCCATGTTGATGGAGTACAACTGATTGCGGTCACGCAAAATATCCACTTTCAATGGCACGCGGGTAGCGATATCCCACACCAACAAGCCGGTCATCAGCACCACCGCAATAGCATAACCGACGCTCTTGAAGCGCACTTTGCGCGTGCGTCCGCCTTGCAAGTTGCGCTCGGTGGTAAAGCGAATCAGCCCACGTGGGTAATTCATTTTATCCATGGTGTCGTTACAAGCATCTACACACGCGCCGCAGTTGATGCACTCATACTGCAGGCCGTTACGAATATCGATACCGGTAGGGCAGACTTGTACGCATAAGTTACAGTCAACGCATTCACCGAGATTGTTTTGCGCAAGTTGATCATGGCCAATTTTACGCGAACGCCCACCCCGCGGCTCGCCGCGTTTAGCATCATAGGATACCGTCACCGTATCGGGGTCGAACATCGCCGACTGAAAGCGCGCATAGGGGCAGATGTGGGTACACATGATTTCGCGCATCCAGCCGGCATTACCGTAGGTGGCGAAGGCAAAAAACAGCACCGAGAAAATCGCCCAGAAACTTGCCTGCCAGGTAAAGAATTCGATGAAGAGCTGACGAATATCGGTGAAATAGCCGACGAATATCAGCGCGGTCAACAACGCTACAATAAACCACGATGTATGCTTGGCCAGCTTACGCCACACTTTATCAAAGTCCCAGGCGCGGCGGTCGAGCGACATACGCTGATTGCGGGTACCTTCAATTTTTTTCTCAAACCACATGAAGATAAACGTCCAGGTGGTTTGTGGGCACATAAAGCCGCACCAGACGCGACCATAGAGGGTGGTTACGAAAAATAGTGCGAACGCGGCAACAATACTGATCCACGCTAAAATGGTGAGGTCTTGTGGCCATAGTGTCAGGCCGAAAATACGAAAGCGCTGCGCCATGATATCTAATAGCACCGCTTGTTCACCGTTGTACTGCAACCATGGAATCAGCGCAAATACGAAGAGCAAGATAAAACCAAAGCTGCGCCGAAACCACTCTAAGCTACCTTTCACGTCGCGCACGTAAATACGGTTGCGCAGAGGGTAGGCATTGGAGCCTTGATTCGGGTCAGGCCGCACAATTTTGACTTGATCAGCCGCTAAAACTTTGATTTTTTGTTCCATGATCACACCACCACCATTGCTTCGCCAACAGGCACCACATACCGCAATAAAAGGTCAGCCATGAGTATAGCGAAATTTACTGATAAGGTTCAGGGAAATATGCCGTTACAAGGTAGGAAAGCTGCGTTTGATCATAGCTTTGGCAAAAAAATACCCGAGCTGAATAAACAGCTCGGGTACAAAGGTTTCTAACAACCTGATCTCAGGGAACTGTGAAGACTTTAGCAGCACAATATGACGTTATCATGACAGGTTACTTTATTTGTTCAACCGAATAAAAGCGGCTATGATAATCGAAATTATCAATGCATCAACGCCAGCCGTTGCGGGAGATCCCGATGACCAAATTGCCCAGCTTAAAAAATCTCAGCTATTTATTGGCATTACACCAGCATCAGCACTTTAACCGCGCCGCGCAAGCCTGCCATGTCAGCCAATCGACCCTCAGCAGCGGTATCCAAAACTTGGAAGAACAATTGGCCTGCCAGCTCATTGAGCGCGACCATAAATCATTCCTGTTCACCGCTATGGGTGAAGAAATCGTTGAGCAAGCGCGGACCATCTTGACCTCAGCCGAGGAGTTGGTGAACTTTTCACTGAGCCAGGGTAAACAAATGGAAGGCCCGCTGCGGCTTGGCTGTATTCCGACCATTGCACCGTTTTTACTCGGTGCGCTATCGAAGCTGATACAACGCGATTATCCGAAGTTACAGTTGCATTTGTGTGAAGATACCACCACGAATTTAATGAATCAGCTGCGCAACGGCGAACTGGATGTGGTATTGCTGGCATTACCGGTTGACCTGCAAGGCAACCAAGCCTACGTGCTGGGACGTGATCCATTTAAGTTAGTGGTGCATAAAAGCCAAGCAGCAGCGCTGAAAGAGCCGGTCAACTATGGCTTGCTACCCGATCACTCACTGTTTTTGTTAGAACGTGAGCACTGCCTCAGCGGGCATGCGGTGAACGCATGTGAGATGGCTGACTCAGTGAAGATCAATCCGTTCACGGCAACCAGCTTGCATAGCTTGGTACAAATGGCCGATGCCCGTCAGGGCGCCACTTTTCTGCCGCAACTCGCGATAGATCGGGGTATTTTGAATGACACTGACTTGGTGGCGCTGCGGCCATCGGGACGAGAAGCTTCGCGCGAGATTGGTCTGGTCTATCGGGCGACTACGACACGCCGGCAAACCTTCCGCAAACTCGCCGAAGCGATAGCGACCCTGTTACCGGTACCCACGTTACGCTAGCTCGTGTTACTGGTCTCACGTAGCCAGCGCTTTACAGATTCACGGTTAAAATTCAAACAGCTTTCATTTTATAGTTACACAGCCGTTTCGCAATCACGCCCTTAAGGAGCCGAAATTATGCGTACCAAATTATTACTCAGCACCGCGTTAGCAACACTCATTCCGTTAGTTATCAACACCACTGCACAAGCCAACGTGGTAGAAACCGAACGCCATAAAGTTGAATTAACTACTATTGCCGACGGCTTGGAGTTTCCGTGGGGCATGGCATTTTTACCCGATGGCACGCTGCTAGTCACTGAGCGCGGTGGTAATTTGCGCCACGTCACCTTAAACGGTGATATTTCAGCGCCGATTGCCGGCGTTCCAAAAGTATTCGCGCAAGGCCAGGGCGGTTTACTCGACCTTGTGCTTGACCCTGATTTTGCCACCAATCAGTTGGTGTATATGAGCTACTCAGAGCCGGCTCCACAAGGCCAGGAGGGTTCGAGCACCGCCGTAGCACGGGCCAAATTTGATGGCAAGCAACTAACCAATGTTGAAGTGATTTTCAGCGCCGCTCCGAAGTGGGCGAGTAACTTCCATTTTGGCTCGCGACTGGTGTTCTCAGCCGATGGCGAGTATCTGTTTATTACCTTGGGCGACCGCGGTAATCGCCGTGACGACGCACAAGCGTTAAATACGCACATTGGTAAAGTTATTCGCATTCACAAAGATGGCCGCGTACCCGCCGACAACCCATTTGTGAACCAAGCTGGCGCCTTGAAAGAAATTTGGTCATGGGGCCACCGTAATGTGCAAGGTGCGGCATTGCACCCGGTAACTGGTGAGCTATGGACCAATGAACATGGCCCCAAAGGTGGCGATGAAATTAATATCACCCGCGCTGGTAATAACTATGGCTGGCCAATAGCTACTTTCGGCGTCAACTATAACGACACCATTATTAGCCCTCTTACGGCCGCACCACGCACTGAACAACCGCACTATTACTGGGTGCCATCTATCGCCATCTCCAACATGCTGTTCTACAGTGGTTCGGCGTTTCCAGCGTGGCAAGGCGACCTACTCGTTACTGCTTTGAAAGGCTCGGTGGTTGCTCGCTTGGACCTTGATGGTGAGCGCGTGATGCACGAAGAGCGCTTGTTTGGTGAGCTGAATGCGCGTTTACGCGATATTGAGCAAGGCCCAGATGGTTATTTGTACCTGATTACCGATGATCGCAACGGTAAATTGATTCAAGTTAAACCGGCCAAATAATATGTCTTTGCTGTATTCAACGTCACGGTTATACCGTTCAATAACGCTGGCTTTGGCCGGCGTTATTGGTTTTTCTGCGCAGGCCCAGCAGCAAGTGCCCGAACAACAGGTGGATGAACGCCTGCAAGTGACCGCCTCAACACAGAGCGTTGCTCGCACCACCCCGTCGGCACTAAGCCAATTATCGCAGCAGCAACAAGCACCCGGCTTACGCATTGATGCGGCAGAATTGTTAGCTGGTCTAGCAGGTGTGCAAACCGATAGCCGGGCCAATTACGCGCAAGATACTCGTATTACCCTGCGTGGCTTTGGCGCTCGTTCAGCCTTTGGCGTGCGCGGTGTGCTGCTGCTGTTAGATGGCATTCCATTGAGCATGCCCGACGGCCAAGCGCAAACCTCATCGATTTTGCTCGATGAAGCCGATAACGTGCAGGTAATTCGCGGCCCGCTAGCGACCTTGTATGGCAATGCCGCCGGTGGTGTGATTGATTGGCGTAGCCGAAGCCCTGAGCAATCGAAGCTGCAAGTGGATTTGCTCGGTGGCGCCAATAATACCGCTCGTGGTGTTGTGCAGGGTGATTGGGTCAGCGATGAGCAGGCGTTGCGCTTAGTCGCTGCACGCCTGAGAACCGATGGTCCACGGGCACAAAATAGCGCTGAACGTGATCAACTGGCACTGCGCTGGTACCGCTCGCTCGGCGCTGAGCGTGAGCTGATTGTGCGCTTGGATGATAACAATGCACCGCTGTTACAAGACCCGGGTAGCTTGACTCCTGCCGCTTGGGCTGCTGATCCTGAGCAAACGTTTGCCGGCGCCAGCACCTTCAATACCCGCAAAGCCATTCGCCATAAACAAGGTTCATTGACACTGCGCGATGATAACTCGCAGCTGCCTTGGCACATTAGCCTGTGGCAAGGCAGCCGAGCGGTTGAACAGTATCTACCATTCACCGGTGCCGACCCGACTAGTTCGGGCGCGGTGATTGACCTGCAACGTGATTTTCGCGGTATTGATGCGGCGGTGAATACCTTCTTTGACGTTGCGCAACCACTACAAGCAAGCTTTGGCGTTACCTTGTCTGAGCAACAAGATCGCCGTTATGGCTATGTGAACAACTTTGGTGAGCGCGACGAATTGCGTCGCGATGAGCAAGGCGATGTGACCAACAAAGCGGCCTATAGTTTATGGCAATGGCAGCCCGCCGACGCGTGGCAACTGATTGCTGGCGTGCGCTATAGCCAGCTGAAGTTCACGGTAACTGACTACTACATCAATGCCAACAGCCCGGATGACAGCGGCAGCCGCGATAATTCAGCGTGGAGCTGGAATCTCGGTGTCAACTATCAAGTCAATGAGCACACCAACGTATTTGTAGCACGTGGCCGCGGTTTTGAAACGCCTACCTTAACTGAGCTGGCCTACAGCGCTGAGGGCAGCGGGCTTAATCAACAACTTGGCCCGGCCTATAATCAGCAGTGGGAAACAGGGGTAAAGTGGCGTTATGACAGCTGGCGCGCACAACTGAGCCTGTACAGCATTAATAGCAGTGATGAGATTGTGGTTGATCAAAGCATCGATGGTCGCACCATTTATATCAATGCCGAGCAGACCGAGCGTCGCGGCGTTGAATTTGAGCAGCAATGGCAATGGCATGAGCAGTTCGATTGGCGCGTGGCAGCGAGTTATATTGATGCCCGTTACAGCAACCAGGCGCGCTTACCTGGAGTGGCGCAAAAAACCTTTTACAGCCAGCTAAACTGGTATCCAGAGTTTTTACCGATACCAACCACTTTAAGTCTAATTACGGATTATCGCAGCAATATCGCTGCAAATGACGCTAATTCAGTAATTGCTCCTAGCCATGTTTTATGGCACTTGGCGATCAGCCAAGATTGGTCTTGGGGTGACATCGAGCTGCAGCCATGGGTGAAGGTGCACAACCTCACCGACCAAGACTATGTCGGCTCGGTAGTGGTTAACCAAGGCAATGGTCGCGCTTTTGAACCCGGAGTTGGTCGCGAATTACAATTGGGTGTACGTATGACTCAACGCTGGTAAACTCGAACAAGACAACCGGGTTACTTACAAGGAATCAGCCGTGGATATTTCCTGGCAAGCCGTATCTGAGCGTTATCAGCCGTACTTACAATTGAATTTTGTCATCACCCTGGTAATTATTGCTTCGCCGCTGGTGGCGGCGCAATTTATTGAGCCGTTACAGCCACTGCTGCCGGCTTGGTATTGGTTACTTGCTGGTTGGTTTGTGCTGCTGCTCTTTCTACTCGGCTTTATTGCACCGCGCCGCTATCAATACACTGGTTTTGCTGCCACCGAGGTGGCGATTATGCTGCGGCGCGGAGCGTTATGGCGTAGCCAGCGCGGTGTGCCGCTCAATCGCATTCAGCACGTCGAAATCAAAGAGAGCTGGCTAGAACGACAATTCGGTATTTGCCAACTGTGTATTTACACCGCTGGCAGTGGCGGCGCCGATATTCGTATTCCGGGCTTACCACCCCAGCTCGCAGAGCCACTAAAACAGCAGTTGCTGCACACCATTGCCGCAGAACAACTGCTGGAGCAGAACGATGACTGAGTTGCTGTGGCAACGCCCCACAGTCATTACCATTGCCTACTTTGTGTTGCGCCAGCTCAAGCAATTAGTGAGCAATTTCAGTAACTTCATACCGATGCTCAGTGCGCTGTTGGTCACCGGCATCAGCCTGCAATCATTCCTTTTTATTGCCCTCGGTTATGTGCTGTTCGTGATGATTGGTGCGGTGCTCAGTTATCGTTATTTCGCCTTTGCGGTGACTGCAGACGCCTTGCATATGCGCAGCGGGGTGCTCAATCGGCAGCAACTCACACTCAAATTTGCCCGTATTCAGCAAGCTGAAATTAAGCAGCCGTGGTATTTTCGGCCATTTAAATTAACCATCATCGGGGTTGATAGCGCCGGCTCAAGCGGTAAAGAAATTGAGATCCCTGGTTTGACCTTAATCGCGGCACAACAGCTTCGTAGCCAACTACTGAGCGGGCAAACCGCTATGAGCGATGAAGCCGACACCACTTCGCTAGCGCAACAGGTCGACTATCGGTTGCAATTCAGCCTCGGCGAGTTGTTGCGTGGTGGCTTGATGGATAACAAAGTATGGCTGCTGATGGCGGTATTGGTGTACCCCATGAGCCAGCTCAATGTGTTTGAAGACTATGTCGCTCCATGGTTGCAACAGCAAGCCGTGGCATGGTCGCAAACACCTGCTGTGACAGTCACTATCGCCGTTGTTAGTGGGGTGATAGCGCTGTTCATTGCCGGTCTACTGGTGACCTTGGTGACCGATTACCGGCTGACATTATCTATTCATAAAGGGCGTTTTCAGGCTCAGGCTGGGCTATTAACGATTCGCTCGCTGAGTTTTCGCTACCATAAACTGCAACGCGTGGTGTTCAAGCAAAATCTCCGCGGTCTGTTGCTCAAACGCTGGCGCCTCACGCTCAATCAACTGCGCCCGACCGTTCGCAAGCAGTCACAACAGCAAGTCTTCAGCTTGCCGGTTCTTGATCAGTCGCTCGTAGCTACACTGCGCCAGCATTTACAGCTCCCTGAGCCGAATCAGTTACCCTGGCATGCACTGCCGTTTGCAGCGCTATTAGGGCCCAGTTTGGTCATTGCATTACTGGCTATGGTGGCAAGCTGGTGGTGCTATGTCGCTATCCCTATGGATAATTTCCCGCTGCGGCTCATTGCTGCTATCTGGTTACTATTACAACTTTTGCTGTTGGTTGGCTGGCGCCGCTATCGGTGGGCCCATGACGCTCATTGGTTAGTCGTTCGACAAGGCATAGTGGGACAACGCGAACAGTGGTATCCACTGCATAAACTGCAGCAAATCAATGTGAATCAGTCACCGTGGCAACGGCTGCTCGGGGTAGTGACATTGCAGGTGATTGGTGCTGCAGGAAGCGAACGGGTCACCATACAGCCTGCCGTCAGCGCCTATCAGCTGCAGCAACGCTGGCTGACAGACATCAGTAGCAGCCAAAAATCATGGATGTGAGTGCTCATCACGGCACTGCTCGAGAGGAAACTCAAACTCAATGGTGGTGTGGGCTAAATGAAACGGCTCCAGCCTTTCAGCCACTTGCGTCTTCAAGCGGCGCAGTTCGCTAGTACTGTAATCGCCGTGCAAAGCAAGATGGGCGGTACACACGTGACGTTCGCCATCGAGCGACCACACATGCAAATGATGCACGTCTGCCACTTCAGTGAGTTCACTCAGTGCCTTATGGATGGCGGCTGTTAAGCTCTCATCGGGTGCCGCCTGCACAAAAAGTTTAATGGTCTCCGACAAGCTTTTCACCACATTCAGGAGGATGAACAAGGTGAAGGCTATTGATAACAGTGGGTCTAGAATAGGCCAGTCAACAAACATCAAGACGATAGATACCAGCAGCACTGCCACCCAGCCCAACACATCCTCCAGCAAGTGCCAATTTAACACCCGTTCATTCATGGTCTTGCCACGGCTGAGCTTGTAAGCGGCATAACCATTAATAGCAATGCCCAACACGGCTAGCGCCAACATGCCCTCAGCATGGGGCATTTGCGGTTGCCATAACCGCGGGATAGCTAGCATCAAGATCCACACTGAGCCGGCAATCAAAATCACCGCGTTAATCAATGCCCCCACCAAGGACAACCGCTGGTAGCCATAGGTGTATCGCTGACTGGGGTCACGCCCACTGAGTTTATTCAACACCCACGCGCTACCAATGGCGATGCTATCACCGAGGTCATGTACGGCGTCAGCCAATATCGCTGTGCTATTGGTCAGTATGCCGCCAATAAACTCAATAATAGTAAAGCCCAAATTGAGAAAAAACGCCCAGCCAATGCGCTGCGACGAGCTTTCACTGTGATCATGGTGATGGTGGTGATGGTGGTGATGCGCCATTACAGTGAATTATCCAACGTAGTCAATCTGTAGCGATTGGAGTAGCCGCTCTTGCCACTCCAAGATGGGCGCCGGGCGACCAAAATAAAAGCCCTGAAATTTAGCGCAACCCATTTCTTGCAAGCGTTTGGCTTGGCCATGGGTTTCAACGCCCTCGGCAATGACATCAATACCCAAACTGCGGCCCAAGCCGAGAATAGAGCTAATAATGATCTCATCATTTTTGTTCAGCAATAATTCGCGCACAAACGACTGGTCAATCTTCAACTGATACAAAGGCAGCCGCCGCAAGTAGGCGAGCGACGCATAGCCGGTACCGAAGTCATCCAGCGAGAATTTAACCCCCAGATCCGCCAAACGATGCATACGTCGTGCGGTTTGTTCAACATCTTTAATCAGCATACCCTCGGTGATTTCAAGCTCGAGCCGTTGCGGATCGATATGTTCATCAGCGATACATTGCATAATTTGTGCTACAAAAGTGCCCTCACTAAATTGTCGCGGGCTAATGTTGACCGCCAACGATAAGCCTCGTAGCCGTTCATGTTGCTGCCACTCGTTGAGGATCCCGCAAGCCTGACGCACCACCCAATCACCTAAATCGATAATCAACCCGGTGGTTTCAGCCACCGGTATAAATTCACTCGGTAAAATATCGCCCAGCTCGGGATCATGCCAGCGGCATAACAGCTCGCCACCAATCACTTGCTGAGCAGCATTCACCTGCGGCTGCATATAAAGCTGTAAACCATTGTTATCAATGGCTTTGCGTAGCGCATTCTCAATATTTACGCGGCGGGTAATATTTTGCTGCATATCCACGTTGAAAAAGCGCACGCCACCTGGGCCCAGTAACTTGGCATCGGCTAAAGCGAGATCACCGTTTTTGAGCAATGATTCAGCAGTTTCATTCATGTCAGAAAACATGGTCACGCCAATATTGATCGCAACTTTATGTGGACTACCAGCTAACTCAAACGGCTCATTAAAGGCGGTCAATAGTGCCTTTGCCCAATTGCGAGCCCCCATAATGGCGTGCTCTCGGTCATCACTTAAGTCTTCTAGAATCACCACAAAATCGTCAGCGCCCAAGCGTGCAGCGGTAGCGGTTTCATCAATCAAACCAGCTATGCGTATTCCCACTTGCCGCAATAAATCATCACCAATAGCATGCCCTAAGGTATCGTTGATCACGGTAAAGCCGACCAAATCGATGGCAAATAATGCCCCCTCATAGTGGGTACGCTGATAGCTCAGCACGCCATGGCCAAGATGCTCAATTAAGCGACTGCGGTTGGCCAAGCCCGTCACCGAATCAAAGTATGCCAGTCGATTGAGTTGCTCTTGTATTTCGATGTGCTCGGTGATGTCGGTGGAAATACCGCAAAGCCCAAAAATATCGCCGTCGGGGTCTCGTAGTGGAATTTTTACCGATAAAAACGTGCGTAATTCACCGGTGCGAATTTTATTGGTTTCTTCATCCACCACCCGTTCGCCTTGGTCCAATACGCGACGATCGTTTTGGCGAATCTGAGCGCAGGTTGGTGCATCAAAAAACTCATCGTCCAGTTTACCGACAATAGCACTTGGCGTTGTTGCTAACAGGCTGGCAACGCGCTGATTGGCATAGGTATAGCGACCCTCGCGGTCTTTGATATAGATGTAGCCTTCAACAGTATTCAAGATGGTATTGAGTTGCTGTTCACTATGTTGCAACTGCAACGTTTGCCGTTTTACTTGGCCACGCAATAAATAAGTGAAGCCTAATGCCAAAGCTAAAACTGCTACTAAACCATAGGTGATTTGATAGAAGAACTCTGGGGTCGGCTCAGCGGCATACACCTGCCAGCGTTGCATCACCTGTGAGTACGGCGACTGGCTATTGTTCTGCCAGGTGTTGATATAGCCTTCAATGGCGGCGATGTATTGCTTGGCGGTGTTGGTATTGCCGGCAAAATGCAACGGTGCTGGCTGAAACATCACGGGGGTAGCGTACAAGCCCTGCTCGCGCACTTGGGCATCACCATACAATTGATTGGCAGCGACCGCATCAACCATATCTTGATCGAGCAAACGAAAGCCTTCCGCGAAGCTGCTTACATCGACAAATTGCACCGTGAGCCCAAAGCTCAGGGTTAAATTGCGCAGGTACTCTTGCTGAACCGAGCCTTGTAATACCGCAACTCGCATACCTTCTAGATCAATCAAGCTAGTAATTTGATTGGGCGATTTACTGTAGAGTTGCGACCAACTGCGCAGCACCGGGGTAGCATGAAAGTCAAAATCGGCGTCGCGAGCAGCATTGATGGCGACATCAGGCATCAGGTCAATATCACCGTTTCGGAGTAATTCGAGGCAATCATTGAAGCGGCATGGAACCGGCTCGATACGCCAGTTCTCACGCTCGGCCATAGCCATCAATAAATCACCAAAAATGCCGGTTATGTCGCCATTTTCGCTCAGCATGACTTTAGGCGGGTTGTCGTAAACGCCAACCCGAATGGTGGTGTACTCAGCATCTATTGCAGCGGCCACAGTTGACCACAGCACCATCATAGCACCTAACACACGAACCACACTCGGACGCAACATATAGCCCTTTGTTTTGACTTGAAAGCCGTTGTCTATAGGTATAGCAGACAACGGCTTAATTCACATCACACTGACTGACGGTTCGAAAAATATAATTTACTGCTCCAATCCCAATAGCAGTAATAACTCCAAAAACCGCAGTTGCATACTGGCCGTATCAATAGTGGTGAGTGTTTCATAATTCTGACCCAAATCGGCTGTGCGAATTATGCCGCCTTGGTCACACAGAAAATAAAGTGTGTTGTCGTGGGTTAATGGCGCCAGCAAGGTTTCACAAGACGTTTGGGTAACGCCATGGTACTGATGTTTTTCTCGGTTAGTTAGTTGCTCCGCAGCGGCCGTGACAATATACAGCGCGTCGTCACCTGCACCCGCAGCATCGCGCCGCCCCAGCGTGACAAAACGGCCATCGGCTAACCGCGTCGGCAAACTAGCGTCGGCTTTGTTATCACCAATGATATTCAAGCGACGCTTAAATACCCGCCAGCTAGCACCATCATCGATACTGACGACTTGGTCACCAATACCATCCCACAAGCTGGTCTGAAGGCCAACCAGAGAGCCCTGACCTAATGCTGCGAATTTGATTAGTTCCTCAACGGCAGGAGTAATAGTTAACGCATGGGTATCGGGGTGGAACGAGTGAACTTTATTACCCACCAAAATACGTGCGCCACCATCGCTGGTCAGAAACGGAAGAATTTCATCGTCACCAGTCCAAATCGATTTCTTACGCTCAAGGCTATGCATACGGCGCCAAGTGCTACGGATATCATCAAAACGGTACAGATAGAAGGTTTCTGCTGATTGCGTCAGCGCATAGTTGGTGGTTTTTCCCGCCGCCAACCAAACAATGGATTCACGGGTATTCACTGCCTCAATTGGCTGCCATGGCCCAGCTAATGAGGGCGCTGCAAACAGCGCGCCAAATTCACCGCCAACAATCACTTCATTGGGCATTTCTAACAGCGCCGCTAACTGCCCATCGGTCGGCAGGCTTTCTGTGTGCCAATTGGCGTCACTGTCTAAATAATGCAACAGCCCAAAGCGCCCGGTGACTGCCCCTTTGCCATAGCGGGTCAGGCGATGCGGTATATTACTGAAGGCATTAGCGCGACTGAGCTGGTACAAATCGGCGCGTAGTTGCTCAGTCTTGGCGTCGTCGCTATCCCAGCCGATCTGTACATCATCGATTAAGCGAGTGGCTAATTTCGGATAAGATTCCAGCGCAAAACGGCGCAAATCGGTCAACTTCCCACCACGCGTGACATAGGCGTTTTGTGCTCCCGAAGTGGTCCAGAAACTTGGTGATGACACCGTCAATAATGGTTGAAACACTATCGACCCTAACTCGGTGAGGGTGTTGGTAGCGACCGTAAAGGTACCCGTTGATAAGCCCACCTGCATACTCAAGCTCGAGCTCATATTGCCATCGCTGTAAAAGCTATAGAGCAAGCCAATACGATACTCGCCGGCCGGCATACTTCCTAAAAAGCTTTGGCTACTAATAGCGCCAGCGGCAATCGGCGACAAGGTATAAATATCGAGATCGTAGTCAATCTCATCATCCGGCCGCTTTACCCCTTTGGCACGCGCTTTGGCGATAGCCTCGGCCTTTTTCGCATCACGATTGTCAATGCGCACCATCCAGACTTGGTTCCAGTTGGGATGCAGCGGCGCTAATATCTCCACATTATTCACCACAGAGACCGCCACAAAGCCATGATCGGCCGGGACTTTTTCAATAGCGCTGATATCGGCTTGATATATCGATGACGCGCATCCGGACAGGAGCAACAATGCACTGAAGGCTGCAAGCAGAAATTTCATAACGGAATGACCTTATCGCGGGTGGAACTGGAAATGAGCTGTTAATTTAACGTTATGATTGCGTTTTTTTCAATGCCCCTCTAGGGTGTCTGAAAAATAAATATTGGGAGCATCATCATGCGTATTAGCTTAGCCATTGTTATTACGATTGTCGCCTATTTACTCATGTGGCCGGTAGCGGTATCGCCCGTGGCGTGGCAAGCGCCCGAAAATCCTGGGTATCAAGGAGCTTTTGCCGTTAACAACCGGCTTGTTGATGCCGATATCGCCCATACCACAGCCGTGCTAGGTGGCGAAGATATCGTCATTGATAGCTCTGGACGACTGTATGTTGCTAACCACGACGGTCGTATTTTGACCCTAGCCGATTGGTCGGGCCCGGTTGAAACCTTTGCTGATACCGGTGGTCGGCCGCTCGGCATGGAATTTGATGGTCATGGTCAGCTAATCGTTGCGGACGCTTATAAAGGCTTGCTGAGCATTGATAGCAACGGCGTGGTGTCGGTATTGACGAACACCGTCAATGGCGAGGTCATTGGTTATGCTGATGATGTGGACATTGCTGCGGATGGCCGTATTTATTTCTCTGATGCCTCAAGCAAGTTTGCTGCAGCAGCCTATGGTGGTAGCTACGCGGCGAGTTTACTGGATATCATGGAACATGGCGGTCACGGTCGATTGTTACGCTATGACCCTGCCACGGACAGTACCGATGTGGTGCTAAATGGCTTGGAATTTGCTAATGGCGTGGCAATCAGTGCCGATCAACAGTCGGTTTTGGTGGTTGAGACTGGTTTATACCGAGTATTACGGGTTTATGTGGCCGGCGAGCGCGAGGGCGTGGTTGAGGTCGTGATTGATAATTTACCGGGTTTTCCCGACAACATTAACCGCGCCGCCGATAGCGACTACTTTTGGCTGGGCTTAGTATCACCTCGCGCTGCCGCCTTAGATGCCTTAGCACCCCACCCATGGCTACGCAAAATGGTGCAACGATTGCCGAGTTTTATGCGACCACAAGCGACGGCTTACAGCCATGTGGTAAAAATTGATGGCGCCGGCGCGGTGGTAGAAAACTTACAAGACCCGAGCGGTGCTTATGCACAAACCACCGGGGTATTAGAGACGGCGGATTATTGGTACATATCGAGCCTAGCCGCAGCAGGCATAGCACGGCTAGCCCGCCCGCAGCGCAATGACTAGGCCTTTTTGACGAATTCTGTCTTTAACTTCATCGGGCCGATACCGTCAATTTTGCAGTCGATGTCGTGATCGCCTTCGTCGGTAAGGCGAATATTCTTCACTTTGGTGCCTACTTTTACCACCAATGAAGACCCTTTAACCTTTAGATCTTTGATGACGGTTACCGTATCGCCATCGACGAGTTGATTGCCATTCGCATCGCGATATACCTTTCCTGCTGCGGCTGCGGCTGTGTCTTGCTCAGACCATTCATGACCGCACTCCGGACAGATCCACATTGCGCCATCGGCATAACTATACGGTGATTGACATTGTGGGCATGGATTTGAGTTATCGCTCATGGTTTATCGCTCGTTGAGTTACTACGTTCGGGTTTCTTCGATACATAAATAGTAATGTGGCCTTCAATCACGGCTTTACCGTCGGCACGATAGCCGGCTACGGCGACATTGATATCACCTTCTTGCCAAATATCCGCTGGGGTTTGCGCCACAATACGAATATCACTGTCGGCTTTGGCGGTATAGTTTACTGTCATGCCTTTGGGGATCCAGCGCAAATGACGCGGAATGGAGGCCTCGGCAAGCGCCCCCATAGCCATTTCTAAGCCGTTACATAGGGCAATGGCATGCACCGTACCAATATGATTATGCACCGCTTTGCGCTTAGCAAAGGTCAGCTCACAGTAGTTCGGGCGCAATTCGGTAATCAGTGGTTTAATGGTTTTAAAATAGGGTGCTTTGCTGGCAAACATGCGGGCAAATAGCTGCCGGCCGAAGGGCCATTTCAATACCTTGTGATACATCGCCAATAAATAATTGCTACTCATACATGCGTCTCATTGATTTTTTGTCGCCGGTGGCGATAGAGCTAAAAATTCAGCAGCAAGAAACCCAGACCTATGCGGTTTTGCCGGTGATTATAATCCAACAACGTCTCACCATAGCCCGAGAATAGTTGCACATAAAAGCGCAAGCCCTCGGGTTTATCGCTATTGAACGGCATGGTGAAATCAAACTGCCAAGAGCCACGGTTAAACGATAGGTCGCGCGAGACGCGGGTTAAACTATAGGTGTCTGTGCCATTGATCCACGCAATACGGTTTTCAAAACTGCCGCGAAAACGCACCAAATCAGGGTTGTCATCTTGATCGCCAACCTCATTGATACGCTGCTTGAAGGTGCTTTCCCAAATAAAATCGCTAAATTGCGCAGCGCCACCAAAGTGCAGATAGTTCCAACTGCGTGAATCGGGCTCGCGATTACCATTGGATTCATGCGCAAAGCCTACTTTGGCATAGCGCACGCGGGCATCGCCCGGGAGAAAATCCCATTGCTCGGTCACCGGCACAATGTAAAAAACATCGGGATTGTAGTCGGTACTACGAAACGGTGCTGAATCACTGGGGTTCCACATTTGCCACAATGAGGTTTGTGTATACGACACCCAGACATCTGCATTGGGCAACAAAAAATCTTCCATAACCTTGGTCCGCAACGAAATTTGCAGCTTCACTTCATTGGGTTTGTAGGTATCAATGCGTACCGAGTCACCACGCGTAGGTGAGGTGGGCTGTTTGTTGATCTCAGAGGTATGATGGGCCACTAAAATAAAGTTTGGCTGATGGGTGCGCAGCTGGAAGGTACCGCGCTTTTGCTCCTCAGAGAGCTCCCAGAAGGTCCCTAGCAAGTCAAACTCACCGACTAAATCGGTATGGTCTTCAACTTCTTGGCTCGACTGTGCATAGCTCGGTGCGGTCAACACCATCAAACTGATAAAACAGCTTAAAAGCTGTAATTTATTACGCCACCACATAACGCTGCACCCACTCTTTGCCACATAACAACGACGGCGTATAGAAGCCGCCTTGCGGCTGTTGCGCTAACACATGCAGGGCGATATCTACCGCGCCATAGCTGGTTAAGCGGTAGCCGTTCATGACCTTTAAACGCAACTGTTGCTGTTCGCCAGCGGCATTACGCGCTTCGCCCCACACATAGGTAATGGCCTGTTCGAGCTGCTTTTCGCTGGGCCCGGCGGGTTGCTGATCAATCTTTTTCGCCAACCAGTTTTTGACCCACTCAAAGCGCAGTAGCCAGCGCACATAATTCAACCGTTTTAAGTGTTTCACCAAACCAGGCGAGGCCGGAATATACACCTCAATGGAGCCAATGCCGGTGCTGTGATAGGCGGTAGACACATCGCCCCAGGGAATAGTCATGGCCAGTTTCTCACCGCCGCCAAAATCAATACGGCGGGTACGATAAGCCAGTGGCACTGGGGTGATCACGCCATTGCGCCGCACCGCACCACCTTCGCCAAGCCGGCGTACACTGGTTTTTGCGGTACCGCGGCTCATGCGCGAGGCCGAATCAAAACCCAAGGTCAGCTCGGTAGCATCGGGCAGCATGGCTTTTAATTGCGCCGCCACGCAGTCGGTCGGGATCACATCAAAGCCCACGCCGGGGCACAGCACAATACCGGCTGCACGGGCTTCAGCATCGCGGCTGTGAGCGTATTCAAATACGGCTAACTCACCGGTGATATCAAGATAATGGCTGCGGCTGGCAATACAGGCATCTATCATCGGCGCCGCGGTGAGTTCAAACGGTCCCGCGCAATGTACCACCAGGTCAATGTCCGTTAAGCTCTGTTGCAGGGCCTCGGTATCAGCCAAGTCAACGACACGGTAGGGTAATTGCAGCTGCTCCGCTAACGCCGCGATTTTGCTCGCCGAACGCCCAGCCAAAATGGGTTGCTGACCGAGGCTTTTTGCATAATTAGCAATCAGCTCACCGGTATAACCGTTGGCTCCGTATATCATCCACTGCATGGCTGCCGCTCCTGTTGTGCAATTGATCTATGTTATAACGCGATAATCGAAATGACTACGCGGCTTTCGGTTAGAATACCGTCAATTTCCATCATTCATAAGAAGGTGTTATGCGCGATATCGTTATTATGCACGAAAACGAGGAATGGGTGGTGCCATTGCGTGCCGCTTTTGCTGAGCGTGGTGTAACCGCCAAGGAATGGTTTTTGGATACCGGCGTGGTGGCATTTGACCAAAGCCCCGATGATGCGGTGTATTACAACCGCATGAGCGCGTCGTCACATACCCGTGGCCATCGCTTTGCTCCAGAATTAACCCGCATGGCGTTGACTTGGCTAGAGAGCCAGCAACGCACCGTGGTCAATGGCACCCGCGCACTCGCACTGGAAGTCTGCAAGCTGTCTCAATATGCCGCGCTACAACGCGCTGGCTTAGTCGTACCGACCACCCGCGCCGTGGTTGGCCGGAGCGAACTGGTGCCTGCTGCCGAAAGCTTTGCCCAATGGCCACTGATTTTAAAGCCAAACCGCGGCGGCAAAGGGCTTGGCGTAACGCGCTTTGATAGCTTAGCGGCCCTGCAGCAATTTGTTGATAGTGACCAATACGCCGAGCCGCTCGACGGTATTTGGCTTCTGCAAGCCTATATTCAACCCGCCGCACCATACATTACTCGCGCCGAATTTATTGGCGGCAAGTTTCTCTATACCGTGCAAGTGAATACTGAGCAGGGCTTTGAGTTATGCCCAGCGGATGTGTGCGATATCGGTGATGCATTCTGCCCAACCGTGGAGCAGCCGGTTGCCAATGAGCATAAATTCACCCTCACCGACCGCTTTAATAGCCACCCTATTGTGGCCCAGTTAGAGCAATTCTTGGCGCAAGCTGGGGTGGATGTAGCCGGTATTGAATTTATTGAAGATCAGCAAGGCCAACTGTTTGTCTATGACGTCAACACCAACACCAACTACAACAGTGGCGCGGAGCAGCGTGCCGGTGGTGAGCGCACCGGTATGGGCGCTATCGCCGATTATTTGATTCGTTTAGCGCGGCAATAGTTGCGGAGGCAGGTTAAAGGGGTCGTAACGACCGCTCCAATGCTGCCCGAACCACCGCAGTACCAGACTAATATACGCCATAGTGATCATTGTGAAGATGATATTCACCCAAATCGGCGCGGTTGAGGCGGTCCACAGCCCATACAGCAGCGCTGTCATGGCAATAATCAGTAGCACATGAAAGCTGGTATGGAAAACTTTCCGCACCACTGACAACGGCCGGCCAAACTGAATACTGGGGTTATGGCTGGCCGCTTGCACGTGCAATGCCCGCACAAAGGCGGCGTAATCATTCAAGTGGCGACTCATCAGGGTAACCTGATCGGCATCCGTGCTGATTTCACAGGCGTAGTGATCGGCGCTGAACCGACCCGGCAACAGGCGTAACTCCATCACCTTAATCGCTTTATAGGCCACGATCTGCTGCTGCCCCTGAGAGTCAGGGTAGTGCAAACCTTGATTGCTGAGTTGGTAGTCGCCATCGCGCATGGCTAGCCGCCTCGCTTGCGCATCACGCTGGCGGTGGCATTGGCCATGCGCGCCGCCTGCGCTTCTTCTATGCTCACCACGGTTTTGCCTACTGGCGCCAGGGCAATACCCGCCAGTTTTAAATGCTGAATACCAAATGGAATGCCGATAATGGTGATGAAATTCACTACCGCCGAAAGCACATGACCCAGCGCTAACCACCAGCCAAAGACAATAAACCAAATGATATTGCCAATCAGGCCCAAGCCGCCGGTACCGATATCTTCGCGACCATAGAGCTCGTCGCGACGAATAGCATCTTTACCGAACGGGAAAAAGCAAAATGCGCCCATCACAAAACACGATTTAGCCCACGGAATACCAATAATGGTAACAGCCGCCACCAAGCCCGCAAGCCACCAGCCCAAGCCCATAATGATGCCGCCGAGAATAAACCATAAGACATTGCCAATAAGACGTAACATGCTGATCCCTTGTTGTTGAGCCTTCCAATTGGAGTGCGGATTTACTATAAATCAACACCGACCCACTTGCATACCTAGCAATTCTAGGTATAGAATCTTTATACCTTGTACTTCTAGGTATAACCGATGAACCTATCGAAAGATTTAATGGCCGCTTCGTCTACTCCACTGGTGCTGGGTATTTTGGCCGATGGCGAAAGCTATGGCTATGATATCGCTAAACGCGTTGAGCAACTCTCTGGCGGCGCCCTTAACTGGACCGATGGCATGCTTTACCCGCTGTTGCACCGACTGGAGCAGCAAGGCTTGCTGGAAGCACGCTGGCGCGTGGCTGACAGCGGTCGCAAACGTAAATACTACGGCTTGACTGAGCTTGGTCAGTGCAGCTTGCGTCACCAACAGCAGCAATGGCAACTCATTACCCGAACCTTAAGCCGTATTTGGAACGACACCCATCAACAAACAGGAGCCTTGAGCGATGGTCACTTCGCCTGACAACCCCTTTGACAGCGATGCCCAAATTGCGGCATGGCGCCAGTATCTAGAACAACATCGCGCCCTCACCGAAGCCGATGCCGATGAGCTTGAGGACCACCTATGTGCTGAAATGGAACGCTTGCAACAAGGCGGTTTGAGCGCCGATGAAGCGTTTCTGATTGCCAGCAAACGGCTCGGTAAACTTGATAGCGTAGCGCGTGAATACGCCGAAGTGCACTCGCGCCGATTATGGCAGCATTTAGTCTACAGCCAGCCTGAAAAAGGCTACGGCTGGCGCTGGGAGTTGCTGGTGGTATTGGTGCTGGCAATAGCCGCTGCCATGGCCATTAAACTGCCCGATTTAATGGCTTGGGTGCCTTACGATGACTTTTATGCCGACTTATTTTACCCACAGAATTTAGCACTATTCGGGCTGCCCTTTGTTGGCGCCTACTTTGTCATCAAGCGCCAGCTCGGTCTACGTGGCTGGCTGCTGTTAAGCGGTACCACGTTAATGCTCACCCTGGCGGTGAATACCTATCCTTTTGTGGACTACGCCGATACGCTAATGCTCAGTGCTATTCACCTACCCATTGTGCTGTGGTTTGTCATTG
Source organism: Pseudidiomarina mangrovi (assembly GCF_003999375.1). Classification (GTDB taxonomy): domain Bacteria; phylum Pseudomonadota; class Gammaproteobacteria; order Enterobacterales; family Alteromonadaceae; genus Pseudidiomarina; species Pseudidiomarina mangrovi. Next base: position 332,651 of record NZ_RJLC01000014.1, on the reverse strand, counting down.
GCGTGTGCTACAGCGGCAACTTTTGGCAAAGTCAGAGCCGGCGCATGGACTTCATTCGCTTCTCGGGTGAGTTCGCCATTTACTACCTGCTGATTGCCTTAGGTGGTGTAGTGCTCACCGCTGTTACGGTTGGATTGTTTGGCTTTATTGGTTTGGACATTGGCGATCTAGTGGCGGTGTGGATCTTACCTTGTGGCGCTATGGGTGCACTGGTTATTGCGGCTTATTTGGTGGAAGCGAAACAATCTTTGCTAGAGAGCATGGCACCGGTATTAACTCGGGTATTTACCCCGATGTTTGTCATCGTGTTGATGACCCTATTGCTAACGATGCTGATCACTGGCCAAGGCTTCGCACTGGAGCGTGAGGTATTGATTGGTTTGGATATTTTGCTGGTGGTGGTGCTGGGTCTGTTACTCTACGGCGTCTCATCACGCGACCCTCAGCAACCGCCCGGGCTATTTGATAGCTTGCAGTGGTTGTTAGTAAGCGCGGCGTTATTGCTCGACCTGTTAGCTCTGGTGGCAATTGCCGAGCGACTCTCAGAGTTTGGCTTTAGCGCCAACCGAGCGGCAGCACTGGGTGAGAACCTCATTCTGCTATTTAGTTTGAGTGGCTATGCTTGGCATTACTGGCGCTTCTTACGCGGTAAGCAGGGCTTTAGCGCGCTGGAACAATGGCAAACGGCGATGATCCCGGTCTATGTGGCGTGGGCATTAGTGGTCGTGCTACTCCTACCGCCGCTATTCAGCTTCACCTAGTGGCTGGTAATAGACCAGAGCTATCTACTCTGGTCTTTATAGACCTTACCGTCTTTCATAATCACCACAAAGTTACGCTGCGGATCGGCAATTAAACTGAGATCGTCGAGCGGGTTGCCGTCAACTAGCAATAAATCCGCTAAAGCCCCTTGCTTCACCACACCGAGTTGACCTTGGTAAGGGCTGCGCGGACCTGACAAGGCCAATAGCTGCGCATTGGTGCTGGTGGCCATACGCAGCACTTCTGGGGCGCTGAACCAGCGTGTCATAGTTGCCAACATAGCGCCCTGATTCTTCGGAGCACGTGGGTTAAATAGAATGTCCGTGCCCCAAGCCAGTTTGATTTTGTGCTTTTTCGCCATAGCAATGGCGCGGTCAGTGCCGGCTTGAACTAGTTGCTGCTTAACCCGAGCTTCACCGCTTTGTGGATTGGCAAACTCGTTATCAATAAACGCCTGCATACTGAGCCACACGCCCTTTTTCGCCATCAGCTGGGCAGTTTTATCATCGATCAGCTGGCCATGCTCAATCACCTTCACCCCCGCATTAATAGCCGTTTGCACAGCGCGCGAGGTATAGGCATGAACGGTCACATAGGTACCCCAATTTTCCGCTGCCTCAACCGCAGCGCGAAACTCCTCTTCCGAGTACTGCGCTACGTCAATCGGGTCATACATCGAGGACACTCCGCCACCGGCGGCTAATTTGATTTGTGTAGCACCGAGCATCAGCTGCTCACGCACGCGCTTACGGACTTCATCGACGCCATCGGCAATGACGCCGGCATTGGTGGCTTCACCGCGGCTTAGCCCAGCATTGTTCGGTGCTGGCACTTCATAAGGGAAACGAAAATCGCCATGCCCGCCGGTCTGCGAAATCATCGCACCTGAGGGCCAGATACGCGGGCCTTTGATCACTCCATCATCGATAGCGCGTTTTAGGCCAAACGCCGGGCCACTGAGGTCACGCACACTGGTAAAACCGCGCATCAAGGTCTGTTCAGCTTGCTGCCCAGCAACCAGATTGATGTAACCAATATCAGCAACTAACAGCGCCTGCATAGGCAGCGACGCTAGCATGGTGTGCCAGTGCGCATCAATCAGACCCGGCATTAAGGTGCGGCCATTGCCAGCAATAATCCGCGCTTGTTCACCGTCAGCGAGAGTAATAGGTGAGCTACTGATAGTATCGATGACATTACCACGCACCAACACGTTCATGGGTGCTGATAACGCGAGCTTTTCGCCATCAAAAATCCGCACCTGTTCAAACAATACGGTCGTGATCTGTTCGGCCTTCAACGACTGATTGGCAAGTGTCAACAGTATTCCTAAAACAAGAACTAATGACTTGTTCATGCGATGTCCTTTTGCTGTTGAAAATTTAATTCAACGCGAAACTGATGATTAGCGTGCTGGAGTGCCGCGATCGTACTAAGGGGCTAAACCTGCCCATCACCAATGCCGCCGGTTATAACCACGCCAAGCATAACTGCCAATCACCGCGTAACCAACCAGCAACAGCGCATAAGCACTTTGCATACTAGACTGCTGGGCCAGCCAGCCATATAACAGTGGTAACAGCGCGCCACCGGCAATGCCCATGATCAGAATTGCCGAGCCCCTTGCTGTGAACGAGCCGAGCCCGGCCAGTGCGAGTGGCCAGATAGTCGGCCACACCATTGCGTTAGCGAAGCCGAGTAACGCCAAAAAGGTAATGCTATTAGGGGTAGTTGGAATGCCTGACCAGCCCCACATCAACTCGGCTACCGAGTGATCACTCGCTGAGCTAAACAACAACAGTGTCGTGAGCAGCAGCCCTAACGCGGCCGACCAGCGCAAGGCAGCAACTTGACTCAGCCACCGCGGAATCAGCAACAACCCAAGCAGATAACCAAGCACCATGGCTACCATAACATAAGAAGTCAGCACACTATAATTGGATAAACCTAGCTGCGCACCGTACATACCTATGGTATCGCCGGCAATAACCTCAACCCCAACGTAGAAAAATAGCGCAACGGCGCCAAGAATAAGCTGTGGGAACTGCCAAATACTCTGTGCATTATGGCTTGGTGCTTGCTCTTCTACCGGCGGTAATTTGATTGTCGCAAACAATGCTGCAACCACCATTAAGAACAATGCCATACCGACATAAGGCGTGATCAACTGGCTGGCCATCAGTTCAACCTGCTCGGCGCGCTCTGGAGCAGGCAGGCTGGCCAACATACTCTGAGAAATTTGCGGTAAATCGGCGAGCACTAACCAGGTAAAAAATAACGGTGCCAGTACCCCGGCACATTTATTCAGTATGCCCATGACCGCAATACGCGCCGCCGCTGACTGTTCCGGACCAAGCCGAGTGATGTAGGGGTTCGAGGCGGTTTGTAAAATTGTCAGCCCAGAACCGACGACAAATTGTGCGGTCAAAAATATCGCAAACCACTGCGTTTGTGCGGCTGGAACAAATAATAATAGGCCCACTGCAATCAAACCTAAGCCAATGACAATGCCTTGCTGGTAACCGGTTTTATCCAGCAACCATGACATCGGTAAGGCCATCACCACATAGGCAATATAAAAACTGAAGGCAATCAGCAGCGCCTGAAATTCACTCAAATCAGAAATGATTTGTAGAAACGGAATCAGCGCGCCGTTGAGCCAAGTAATAAAGCCGAAGATAAAAAATAACACCCCGAGGGTGAGCATTGGGAACCAGCTTTTCATTGTTTTATCTCCGCATATAACGGTTTACCAAGCTGCCAGACTTGTTGCAATTGCAGCGCGTCATTCAACAACACCATATCCGCCTGCAGACCAGCAGCAAGGTGGCCCTGATGGGTGTCCAAGCCTAACAATGTAGCCGGTGTGGTAGCTGCCATTCGTGCCGCATCGGCTAACGAAATACCGCACAGGCGCACGGCGTTTTGCACTGCTGCGAGCATGGTTAAACAGGAACCCGCTAGAGTTCCTTCCGCGGTAGTCAGCCGGTCTGACTGGCGACGAATAGTCACCCCAAACAAATCACACTGATCGGCATCGGTGGCCGCCAGCGCCATGGCATCGGTAACTAACATTAGTCGCTCAGCGCCCTTGGCTTTATAAGCAAGCCGACAAGCCTCAGCAGCTACGTGGTGACCATCAATGATGATTCCGGCATAACTATCATTGGCTAAGCAGGCTCCAACAACTCCGGGTGAACGCCCTTGTAACTGTGACATGGCATTAAATAAATGCGTACATCCGACCGCTCCAGCAGCAAATGCCTGATTGGCCAACTCAGCGCTGGCATCGGTATGGCCAAGCATGACGCGAATACCGGCTTGAGCTAATTGAGTGATAACTTCAGTGGTCACCATCTCTGGTGCTAGGGTCACCATCACCACTCCTAATTCAGGCTGGGTTAATAACGCTAACTCGGCAGCACTAGGTGCGCGCATATAATCAGCACGGTGCACGCCTTTGCGCCCGGCAAATAGCCAAGGCCCTTCAAAATGCACTCCAACAATACCGGCTACAGCTTGAGCACGGGCAGCAATTATAGCTTCGGCCGCACGGCTCATAGCGCTAAAATCGTCGGTAATAAAGGTGGGTAACAAGGCGGTACTGCCATACTGATGGTGCGCCTGCATGATCTGTTGCAGAGCATCGACACTGCAGTCATGATTGAACAGCACACCACCACCACCGTTGACTTGTACATCGATAAAACCAGGTAGCAAGCTGCCGCGATAGTAGGGCAATTGATGGTCCTGTGGTGCTGGCTCTATGCTGAGAATTTGCCGACCGCTTAAAGTGATTTGTTGCTGATACAGCCAACCATCACGGGTCAGTACTCGTTCACAAACAAACACTAGTATGTCTCCGTTATCTTTTTTAGCCCGGGCGGGGCATCGGGATTGAGGCCGTGACTGCGAGCCATGTGTTCCAATGCCTGATAAAAACGCCACATCAGTTCCAGTGGCTGCAAGCGCGGATGAATTGCGGTATCACTATGCCACGGGATTATCCGCGCACCGCGGGTAGCAATTTCGTGCATTTGCTGTTGATGTGCGGCAGCACTTTCATCACCAATAGTTATGTCAATGATGGTTAATGGATGCCGGATCAAGGTAATCGGACCATGTAAAAACTCCGCGCTGCTAAAAGCCTCAGCATGCAGACCAAGCACCTCTTTTAGTTTGAGTGCGACCTCTCGAGCAATCGCGTAGCCAAACCCACGCCCCACTACAATGCAATGCTGCAGATCCTGCAGCGCGCTCGGTTGTGCCAGTAATGGCGGCTGCCCAAGCGCGTTAAGATACTGCGGGAATTGCTGCAAAGCGGTCAATAATTCACTGTCTTGTTGCCATTGCGCAGCAATATGCAGCAATACCGTTAAGCTCGCCAAATAACTTTTACTAGCGGCAACCGCGTGCTCTGCTCCGGCGTGCATAGCAATGACCCAATCCGCATGGGCACACAGCGGCGCATCTTCAGCATTCACTATGGCAACCACCAACGCGCCAGCGCGCTTCGCTTGTGCGGCTTGCTCAACAATATCTGGACTACGCCCGGATTGGGAAATAACCATGACTAAGGCGCCGCTTAAGTGCAATTGGCGCTGATACAAACTAGCCACCGAAGGGGCAGCAGCGGCGACCGGGATGCCCGCGGTGACCTCAAACAAGTATTTGGCAAAAACTCCGGCATGATCTGACGTGCCGCGCCCAATCATCATAATGAGCGCTGGTGGTTGTGCGCGTAAGTGCGCTGCCAATTGGCTCACTAGCCGATTATTGGCGGTGATTTGCCGCTCGATAACCTCGGCAGTTTCAGCAATTTCAAGCGCTAGTCGGCTGGACATAAAAGACCTCGATGAAACCAGGCAATTGCCCCCCATTCTGGCCCATGCTGAGCGTCGCCACGGTGTTGCTGCAAGCTTGGGCTTAACCAACCGCTGAGCTGCTCTGCTAACCCTCCAACCAATACCAACTTACCGCCGGCATAAGCGAGTGCTTGACCACCAATGGCATCAAGATAAGCCGCGGCGTCGGCAACCAGTGCAGCTGCTACTGGCTCTTCAGCGCGAGCCAGTTCAACAAGTAGCGGAGCAAGCTCAGCAAACCGCGCTGCCGCAGCTTGGTGTAACACCGTCACCAACGCATTGCTCGTGTTCAACTGCAGCCGCTGCTGTACCTGCTGCGCTAATAGACTTGGTGGTTGCACCCCATCAAGCACTTCAAGGGTATGCTGCACAGCACGCAGGCCGAGCCAGGCACCGCTACCTTTGTCCCCAAGTAAAAAGCCATGTCCGCCCCATTGCTGCAGATCGTTCCCTGACCATGCTGCAGCACAGGAACCGGTGCCAATGATCATGACTGCCCCAGCGGCGCCACCATGAGCGCCATATACCGCAGCATGCAAATCAGAAATCACTTGGACTTGCGCAAAGGGATGCGACCACTGCTGCAACGCCGCTTTTGCAGTAGCCACATTCGCGCCGGCTAAACCGGCACACAGTGCGGTGGTGGCCAGCGCTTGATTGCCAACGCCAGCCGATTTTAAAGCTGCCGTACAGGCCTCTAAAATAGAGTTTTGTGCTTGTAGCGGCTGTTGCGCAATATTAGCCGGGCCACCTTTGGCGCTGGCGATGAGTTCGCCAGTTTGGTCGTATAAATGCACACTGCATTTGGTGCCACCGCCATCAACGCCTGCATAATAATGAATTACACTCATAATCAGTCGAACCCTAGCTTGCTGCTGCAAATACCCTATGATAGTGCCACATTTTGCACAATGGCTTGTAATACTTTATTCTCAAAGAATTCTAATTGAGGGATTAATTTATGATAAAGCAGCTATTGCTCAGTGTTATTGCGCTTGGGCAAGGTGATTATCCAGCAGCGATTGCCCCGATCAGCGCTGAAAATTATTATCAACAGGTCATTAGTGCATTACCGATTGTGCCGAAGAATTACCAGCCGGGCACATTTGATTGCGCAACAACCGTAGCCGCAGATAATTCGAATTACCTCACCTCAGCTGTCATGGGAAGCTCACCGGGCTGGCTGGATAGGAGTGCTCATGATTGGCATTATTTCCCTATCAGCGCCACGGAAGGCAAGGTTTTAGTGATTGATTTTGCCTATAAAGATAACGCTCTTGGCTATCGCTATTTAGCCAATGACGCAAGTCAAACCAGCCTATTCGAACCTTGGAGCAGTTCAAAAATTATCGCTTTTATTGGTGCTGTAGCTAAGCTTGGTGCTGATTTTTCCCAAGCTGATACGCTCATTGGTCAACAACGGCTCGCTGATATTATTACCAGCATTCACAGCTACCAGCCAATTGGTGAGGCTGATGGCGATTCCAATGCCTATGCCTATTACTTTGCCAACATTGCTGGGCGCAATTATCTGACTGAGCTATTCCATCAAGGTTGGCTGAATATCGGTCAAGCCGAGGTTAAATTTCGCGGTGCCTACGGCCCAAGCCCCTACGCTCCGGAACCACCGCGCTGGCTCACCGCAAGCCGCGCGCGCGAGCTTGCGGTTACAGCGTTTGCTAACGACCCGGGTATGCTGCCCTATCGCTGCGATGAGTGCGGCGTCACCGGTAATAAGCCAATGACGACTTTGGCGCTAGCAGAATTTCTCAAACGCTTAGCAAGCTATGACCGCGATCCATTAATACGGCTCGATGGGCTCTCTGCTGACGCCATTGCCATGTTGTTTTTCGGCGTTGGTCACAGCACCCATGAGATCGCCGCCGGAGGTATGATGGCTGGTGCCAGTTTAACTCCGCATCGCGCTATTGCTGCAGCTCTACAAGAGCATTATCCAGCCCTGCGTGGGTTATCTGTACAGGCCACCTTGGACCAAGCTAGCAGCGGTAATTGGCGGATTCTGCATAAACTAGGCGCAGGCCCAAGCGAAACTCGCGATAGTGGAGAGGTTGTGGCACTGCTGCATGTGTGCTTGCCGCTACCCGATGGCAGCCGCGAGTTCACTATGGCAGTGCAAGCGAGCAGCCCACAACAAGATTACACGGGTGTTGGAGAGGCCGGCTTAAAGGTCGAGCAAATTATCCGCCAAGCCACTCTTCAGCTGCTGCGCCAGCCACCAACTCAAGTCAGTCTTGATAAGGTTTACTAGCCCAATGCTTAATCACTATAGTTGGCCCGATTTATGGGTGTTTATTGGCTACCTCGCGCTACTGCTTGGCAGTGGCTGGCTGCTCAATCGACGCAATGCCACCAGTCAAGATTACTTTCTGGCTGGAAATAGTATGCCGACTTGGGCAGTCGCCATATCGGTTTTGGCTACTTCGCAATCAGCAGCAACCTTTCTTGGTGGTCCAGACCAAGGTTATCGTGGGGATTTGACTTATTTAGCCAGTAACCTCGCTGCCTTTATAGCCGTTTTTTTCGTTGCTAAATGGTTATTGCCGCGCTTCTACGAGCAACGCGTATTCACCGTATATGAATTACTCCAGCAACGCTTTGGTCCGGTGGCTAAACAACAAGCCGGAATTTTGTATTTGTTTGGCCGAGTTTTTGCCAGTGGTGCGCGGCTTTACATGGCAGCTATTGCTGTCGCTATGATTGTGTTCGGTAACATAGCGCCCACGAGTGTCGCTATTGCTATTGCACTGATCGCAGTGGTGGGCTTGCTGTATACCGTGGTAGGTGGTATTCGCAGTATTATTTACTCAGATTTCATACAAGCCATGGTATATGTCAGCGCTGCTGTGGCGGTACTGATTATCCTAGTGCAGGCGATTCCGCTGAACTTCAGCGAGTTGGTAGCGATATTGCAGCAATCTACTGAGCAAACGCCATCCAAGCTCCGGCTGTGGAACACTGACTGGGATTTCACTAGCGCCGGAGTGTTTTCCTTACCCTCTATTCTGACTGGTTTTGTGTTACTGCACATTGCTGCCTTTGGTCTCGATCAAGACGTCACCCAGCGCGCACTGACTTGCAAAACGCCAGAGCAAGGCGGGCGGGCTATGCTGTTGTCAGTTGTGATGGTGATACCGGTGATGCTGCTATTCATTTGTATCGGTTTGTTACTTTATGTGTTTTATCAACGACCCGACGTCATGGCCAGTGCTGCCAATGGCGCGCCAGTGCCAGTATTTGATGGCGAACCGGTGACTATTTTTATGTATTACGTGCTAACTGAAATACCCGCTGGTGTGCGCGGCCTAGTGACCATCGGCATTATCGCGGCCGCGTTATCAACGCTAAACTCGGGGCTCAACTCAATGGCCAGCGTGTTGATTCAAGACCTCTATCAACCTTGGCGATTGGCACGTAAGGCACAAACGCCAGCGCTGCACTTTGTGCGCGCCGGGCAGTGGGCTATGGCGCTGGTAGCCCTGGCGCTCGGCGCTATGGCGATGCTGTGCTATTATTGGCAGCAGTACAGTGATACGCCATTACTGGCTTTTGCACTGGGGGTGATGGTGTTCTCCTACAGTGGTTTGCTTGGTGTTTATTTTGTCACTTTATTTAGCCAACGCGGCAACCGTCGCTCTATCACCGCTGCACTCATTATTGGCTTTTTAATACCATTGAGCCTGCAACCTTATATGATGGATTTACTATGGCCCGCTGCATGGGTAACTGATATTGGCTTTACCTGGCAACTTGTCATTGGTACCAGTGTCTCAACTTTTATTTGTTGGCTTGGAAAAGCCGACCCTAACCCTGAAACCTCGGCATGAAACACTCAGCTCAAACGCACTCAGAGGCGTTACTGCAACAACTTGATAGCTTTATCTCGGAGGGTCGAAATCCGTCAACTATGGATATCGATACGCTTTCTAGTTTTGACATTCTGCAGCGCATTAACCGCGAGGATGCCCTTATTTCTGGCGCCATTGAACAACAGCTGGAAACCATCGCAGCGGCCGTAGACGCTACAGTCGATCGCCTTAAAACTGGCGGGCGCTTAATCTACATGGGTGCTGGCACCAGTGGTCGTCTCGGCATTCTTGATGCGGTTGAATGCAAGCCGACCTTTAGCGTCAATGAGTCGATGGTGCAGGGTATTATCGCCGGCGGTGAAAGGGCAATCCAACATGCCGTTGAGGGCGCAGAAGATGACCGTGATGCGGCGGTTGTTGACTTACAACAACGGCAATTAAGCGCCAGCGATGTGCTGGTTGGGCTTTCTGCCAGTGGCCGCACGCCCTATGTGACCGCGGGTTTACACTATGCCAATGCTATGGGTTGCGCGACCATTGCTATTACCTGCAATCCGAACACTGAAGTGCTGCAATTAGCCCAATATGGCATCTGCCCAATCGTGGGACCGGAAGTTTTGACCGGCTCTACGCGGATGAAATCGGGCACCGCGCAGAAAATGGTACTCAATATGCTAAGTACCGCAGTGATGATCCGACTTGGCAAAAGCTATCAAAATTTAATGGTCGATGTGCATGCCAGTAATGAAAAATTATATGCCCGCGCAATTCGTATCGTCACTCAAGCCACCGGGTGCTCAACAGCTCTGGCAGAACAGCAATTACAGCGTGCTGGATATCATGCCAAGTTGGCTATCCTGATGATATTAACAGGCACGGAGGTCGAGCAAGCGCGGCAGTTGTTGCAGCAGCATGATGGCTTCCTACGACACGCCGTAGCAGCCCAAGCGGGGCCGTCGCATGATTAACAAGCTCGGCAGCATGGTGCTCTATGGTTTACTGGTGATGCTGCTGGCGGCGCCCTGCGGCGCTGCGACTGTTGGCGCTGAACGAACTGCCCTCTACCAGCCATTGCTGACCGGCAAAAGACTGGCTCTGGTGGTTAATCAAAGCTCGCGAGTGGGTGACCAACACTTGGTTGATCATCTGCTTGGCGAAGGTCATCAGATCCAGCGTGTGCTGGCCCCAGAACATGGTTTTCGCGGCAATGTCGGTGCCGGTGAACGCATTGATGACAGCGTTGATAGCCGTACCGGCATCCCAATTATGTCGCTTTATGGTGCCCATAAAAAGCCAACGCCAGCCATGCTCGCTGACATTGATTATGTGATTTTTGACTTACAAGATGTTGGCACACGTTTTTACACCTATCTGAGCACTCTGCACTATGTGCTTGAAGCCGCCGCCGAGCAGCAGGTGCCGGTGTTGGTGTTCGATCGGCCGAATCCAAATGGCGCCTTTGTTGATGGCCCGATGTTAGAGCCAGCATTTCGTTCCTTTGTTGGCATGCACGAAATTCCACTCCTCCATGGTATGACTCTCGGCGAATTAGCCTTAATGATCGTCGGTGAAGGTTGGATTAACGCAGCCGCACAAGCCCAAGTACAAGTGATTGCGGTGGCAGACTATCAGCGCCAGCAAGGCTATACTCTGCCAGTGCCGCCCAGCCCCAACCTGCCCAATGCCCAAGCGATTCAGCTTTACCCGTCATTGTGCTTGTTTGAAGCGACTGCTATGAGCATCGGCCGTGGTACCGAGTTCCCGTTCCAAGTGCTCGGGCATGACCAAGTTCACCTCGGTGATTTTCGTTTTACCCCGCGCAGCTTAGCGCACAGTGCACCAACACCTAAGCTACGCGATCAGCTATTGCATGGCATTGATCTGCGCAACAGTAGCATTTCTGGTTTTGACTTAACGCTACTGATTCAAGCGTATACAGCCTTTCAAGCCGCACAACTGAGGTTTTTTACCAGCCCTGACTTTATGGATAAATTGAGTGGTACCGACAAACTCCGATTGGCGATTGAGGCGGGACTATCTGCTGAACAAATTCGGGCACAGTGGCAACCGCAGCTTGATGCCTTCAAGCAGCTCCGTAGCAAGTATCTGCTCTATCCGGAATAACGAGTGCGGCAGGTTAATTTTGACGCATGCGCGCGAACGCCTTATTGGTTAGCGCTAAAATTGAACGGCCTTGCTCAGAGGCTTGAATCAGTGCGATAAATAACAAATCAATGACCCAATTCTGCGCTGTTCTCGCATGAATTGATGACAATCGCATGGAATCGGCCTCAGCGATTGAAAATAGCACCATATCGGCGTACTGGCTGATCGGCGTTTTACCATAGTGGGTTAAGGCGATCACCCGACTGCCATGACGACGAGATTCTTTGACCACTCTGAGTACTTCTTTAGTCGCACCTGACTCGCTAATGGCAAATACTAAATCATGCTCGCTTAAGGTTGCTGCAACGGCTAACTGAACATGACTATCAGAGTCGTGCTGTGCGTGTAAGCCAAGTTTGCGCAGTTTGTAACAAAAATCGGCGCAGACGATGGATGACCCGCCGACGCCGGTGATAAGAATGCGTTTAGCCTGCAATAATGCCTGCACAGCTTGTTCAACTTGAATGTGCTCATTTAACGAACGCGTTTCTTGTAGAACTTTTATTTTCCCTGCCAGCAATTTATCAGCCATAGCAGGTAATGCATCATCGATAGTAATTTCACCGTGCAAACGTTCCGCTGCATAATGGCTTTTATTGATTGCATCAAGCAGCGCCAATTTGAATGCTGGATACCCTTTATAGCCTAATTTTTGTGCAAACTTGACCACGCTTGATTGGCTTACCCCCACCTGCTTGGCCAGTTGCGATGATGAAAGCTCGCGCAACGCCCGCGGCGACGCTAAGGTAAAGGCGGCTAACTTGGCCTCATTACTGGTCAAGGTTGACTGTAACGCCTTTATTTTAGTCAATGCTGACATGATGCTCTATCCTCAAACGGTTTTTTTGACTATAAACTATTACTATAAATTTGCCATGAACTTAACTGAGCCATTGCTGTGCGCAACCAAACCACCTCCAGTCATTGGGATTTATTTTGCCAACAACTGCGAAAACATCTCCCCGCTGAGCGATTAGTCAGCGACCTCAGCCGTCGTCTTGCCGTTAGTGGCGACGCTAGTTTTTATCATAAATTACCGAAATTAGTGGTTTACGTTGCCTCACGCGAGGAAATGCAGCAGCTGCTAAAGCTAGCTAATCATTATGCTATTAGTGTGACCTTTCGCGCCGCTGGCACCAGTCTATCGGGTCAAGCCATTACCGACTCAGTATTAGTGATGCTAACCCGTGATTGGCAACAGCTTAACGTTCTCGAGCAAGGCCGCAAGGTGCAAGTTCAGCCTGGGGTTATTGGTGCTGAGGTGAACCGCCAACTCGCGCCTTTCGGCTACAAGATTGGCCCTGATCCGGCCTCGATAAATAGTTGCCAGATTGGCGGCATTGCGGCCAACAACGCCTCGGGAATGTGCTGTGGTGTGCAACATAATAGCTACCATACCATGGCTGCACTAAGTTTTATTCTCGCCGATGGCACCCATGTCGATAATGCTGATGCCGCCAGTGTTGAAGCCTTCCGCAGCAGCCACCGGCAGCTGTTACATGAACTGCAACAACTGGCCGAAGCGGTTCAAGCCGACGCGGTCTTTAGCGCCAAAATACGCCAGCAATACCGCTTCAAAAATACCATGGGTTATGGGCTGAATGCGCTGCTCGATTATTCCGATCCAGTCGCCATACTCAGTCATTTATTCATTGGTTCGGAAGGTACTCTTGGTTTTATTGATAACATTACTTACCAAACGGTAGCCATTGATCAAGCCAGCGCCACCGGTTTATTACTATTTCCCAGTATTACTGCCGCATGCCAAGTTATTCCTTTACTGAAATCATTGCAGGTCTCAGCGGTTGAATTATTCGATGACCGGGCCTTGCGCGCAGTTACAAAGATGCTAGAGCCTTATTATCAACAACCTATCGAAACTGGTATGGCGGCCTTATTGATCGAAATTGGTCGGGCTGATCAGGCGGCGCTCAAGCAGGCCATTGCTAGCATTGAACAGCAGCTGTTAGGGAGCTGCCCAAGCCTTACCATGATTGCCCCATTTACCAGCGATAGCAGTATTTGTAGCGACCTATGGCGGATCCGAAAAGGTTTATTTCCCGCCGTTGGGGCGGTGCGAGCGAGTGGTACCACAGTAATTATCGAAGATGTCGCATTCGATATAACCGTGCTCGACCGCGCATTACTGGATTTACAACAGTTACTCAATCAGCATGGCTATCACGAAGCCATCATTTTTGGTCATGCGCTGGACGGTAACCTGCATTTTGTGTTTACCCAAAGCTTCAATGAAGCAGCGGATATAGAGCGTTATCGGCAATTTATGGATGCCCTGCAGCAACTGGTGCTCGAACGTTATCAAGGAACCTTGAAGGCAGAGCACGGTACCGGTCGCAATATGGCACCATACCTTTACGCCCAATGGGGCGGTGAGGGCCTGCAAGTTATGCAGCGGTTGAAACAACTTATTGACCCGCAACAGATTCTTAACCCCGGGGTGATTCTTAATGATGCCGTCGATGCACATATTCGCGATTTAAAACAATTACCTAGTATCGACCCAATGGTCGATAGCTGTATTGAATGCGGTTTTTGCGAACCGCACTGCCCATCGCTGCATTACACCTTATCACCGCGGCAACGTATCGCCTTGCGCCGCCGTCAACAACAGCTCGAACCCGGGCAACAGCAGCAAGTCACACAAGCATTCCAGCAGCTCGGCATAGATTCCTGCGCGGCAACCGGATTGTGCCAAACCAGTTGTCCGGTTGGGATAAATACCGGCCAATGGATTCAGCAACTTCGTGCTGAACAACCACCGGCGCCGCCCCTAGCACGTTGGAGCGCCGCACATTTAGCCACTAGCCTAGCCATAGCACGCTTCGCTTTAGCTGGCCTACAACCGTTACAGCGACTGTATAAATCAAAGCGTATGCCGCCTTTACCAAGGCCAGCTGCAAAGCTACCGACTGCCGTTAATGATAGCTTGCCTGAACAGGTCGTCTATTGGTCAGGTTGCGCTAATCGACTGTTCGCTAGTGCCATCGAATTAACGTTACCCGAAGCAGTGCAGCGCTTATGTCAGCGCGCTGGTATTGGTGTACGTTGGCTACCCGAGCAAGCCGACCACTGCTGCGGCCAGCCTTGGCTTAGCAAAGGTCACCCTGAGATTGCCGCCGAACGACGCCAAGCAAGTTACCAGCAATTATGGCAGCTGACCGAGCAAGGCCGCTGGCCAGTGGTGGTTGATGCCAGTGCCTGTGCACTCCAGCTGAACGATTTAGCCGGTCTGCAGGTGTTAGAGCTGAGTGCTTTTTTACAAGCACGAGTGGTCCATAAATTACCGCTAAAAGCGCTTGATGAGCCGTTATTGCTGCATATCACCTGCAGCAGTCGCCATCTTGATCAAGGGCAAGCTCTGCGTGCCCTGGCGCATCAATGCAGTGACCAGGTGGTTGAGCCAACGGGTATTTATTGTTGCGGTTTTGCCGGTGATAAAGGCTTTTCCGAGCCACAGCTTAATGCTGCGGCGCTCGCGCCGTTAGCCGCACAAGTGCCGGCTGATTGTCGTTATGCGGTCAGCAATAATCGCAGTTGTGAAATCGGCCTTAGTCATCACAGTGGCATACATTATCAGCACATCGCCTTACTGCTCGAGCAACTCAGCCGGTAAGCTCACGCTGACCGGCAAAACTCCTGGCCATTGATTAGTCAGCAAGGCCCGCACCAGCTCCTCTAGCGGTGCGCTAATCACCTTACCCTGGTGATCTTTTTCCGCCGAATAATCGAAACTCGCTGTCGCCACCTGTGCATATCCAGCAAAGTCGGCGGCGCCATAAGGGCTGCGTAACGTTGCATAAACGACCACTTGGGATCGACCGGTGAGTGCTTGTTGTAACCACGCGTGGCGCTCAGTAACCGAAGCGCGCGGCCGCGCCGCATGAATATCATCCATACCCCCTAACTCGACCAAACTATGTGCTGGGGTAATATCGCCAACCAGGATCAATGCCCCCTCACGCCAGTAGGAGGTGTGCGGCAACTCGGGCAAATGCGCCAAACTTAAGCAATCGGCAGTATTTTCTGGCTTCAGTGCGGCAAGCGCATTCAGTGCTGCTTCACAACGCAGGGTGTCAGGCATCAAAAAATGCCAATGCGTTTGGGTGATGGGGAGCACACCGCGGTCGTAGATCAATGTAGTCGCTGCGTTTGCTAGTAAATTCTGAACAGCGAACTCAAGAGTTCGATCGCGTGCTTCAAAGTCGCTAATACGAGCTGACAGCGTTTGGCTCGGCTCAGCTAGTTTAGCAAAACGTTGTTTCAACGCGCTGATTCGCGCTACCGATTGTTCGAGCTCGGTGCTGGACAGCTTACGGACTGCAGCAATTAACTGCTGCTGAAATTGCCAGAATTGCTCGATATCCTGATGATTACGCAGCTTAAACGGCATCAAGGCAATATCGACACCGACGGCAAAGGTGGTTGCTGTTGCTTGTAAGGGGGAATAGTATTGAGCCACTCCCGCCATATCCAGCGCATCACTAATAACCACCCCTTGATAACCCAACTCGTTACGCAGCAAATCGGTAATAATGGCTCGTGACATCGTAGCTGGAACAATAATCTCGCGACCGTCATCAGTCACAAAGGTACTGCTATCAAGCTGCGGATATTGAATATGCGCGGTCATCAATAATGCCGGCGGCGACGCGCTAGCGATAATTTGTTGAAACGGCAACAGATCAACGGCATCAATGGTGGCACGATCATGGTCGACTCTTGGCAGACCAATATGACTATCAACCAGCGTATCACCATGACCAGGAAAGTGCTTTAGCGCACTCGCTACGCCATGCTGCTGCAAGGCTTCAACTGTCGCTTGCCCCAAGCTGGCGACCTGTTGCGGTGACTCGCCATAACTGCGCACATTAATAACCGGATTCAATGGGTTGATATTGACATCAACTGTTGGCGCGAAATTGACATTAAAACCCAACTGCCGCAAACGCTGTGCCTGTATCTTCGCGACTAGTGCTGCTAATGCCGTGCCCTGCTCGGAATAGCTTGCGCCAAGCGCCATATTGCCACTAAAGCGCACCAACATATCGGTCGGTAAGCGCGCTACCCGCCCCCCCTCTTGATCAATAGCAATCAATAGCGGTGGCAACCCAGCCTGGCGCATCACCTGTTGCATCTCGTCGATCAAGGTCATGGTTTGGTGGCTGGTCTGAATATTATCGGCAAACAAAATGACGCCGCCTATGCGTCCTCGTCGCAACACCTCCGCCAAAGCCTCGGGTAGCTCCAACAACGGCTGGCGACAAACCTGCTCAGCACCATGCTGAGGGCAGAAATAACGCAGGTCGAGCATGAGCTTCTGCCCAACCAGATAATCAAAGCTGGTGGTATCTACGCGGCTATCAGGGAGGCTACAAGCACTTATGACCAATGCAAGAACAGTGCTGCAACACCACTGTAATATTCTGTTAGGCCGTTGGGCATCTGCTGTTGAAAGGGCTCTCTTAAATAAAATATTCCAAATCATCAGCTGTCGCTCAGTTAGTTGAGAATCGTTGATCGGCATCAATAGATGACTGATTATCACCCCAGCCGGACCATTATAGTGGATTTTTTTGACACTCGGGTCTAGAGTGGCTAGAGTTAAAAAGCTTGAATAATTTATTTTTTAGCTTATACCTAACAAGAGAACGCAAACAAGTTCCAGAACGGTATGCTTTGGGAGAAGCCTCGCGCACGACTGGGGTTGTCTGCTTATCAGATAGCATAACCTAATAATAATTAACTAAAATCAACTGACAACTAAGTGGAGAACAGCCCGTGAAACTCAATAAAATAGCACTCATGCTGAGTTTAACGTCACTGGTTTGTGGCCCTGTACTAGCCCAAGATGTAAACCAAGATGGTAATGCAGAAAACCAAGATGGTAAAAATGTCGAGCGTATTCGTGTAACCGGATCAAGTATTAAACGAACTACGTTGGAAGGCGATTTACCACTGACCGTATTCACCCGTGCTGATATTGATGCGCAAGGTATCACTTCAGCCGAGCAGTTGATGCAACAACTCAACATCGCCGGTAACGGGGCCGATAACCTAGCCAGTAACAACGGTATCGTTTCTGCCGAACAACGTGGCAACAACGGTGTTTCTGGTGCCAACCTGCGCGGCCAAGGCGCTGACGCCACGTTAGTCTTATTGAACGGTCGTCGGGTTGCTACCCATGGCCTTAAAGGTCGTGCGGTAGACCTTAACTCCATCCCATTTGCTGCCCTCGAGCGGGTTGAAGTGCTACGTGACGGTGCCTCAGCAGTATATGGTACTGATGCGATCGGCGGGGTAATTAACTTTATCACTAAACGTGATTACCAAGGTGCCGATGTATCTGCCTTTGTCGACGTGACCGAAGCCGGTGGCGGCAATATCTACCGTACCAGTGCATTATTTGGTGCCGGTGACCTAATCGAAGATGGCTACAACGTATTTGCCACCGTATCGTACAAGAAAAATACCGTTTTACGTGGTATCGACCGTGATTTCGCCAATACCTTCCAACCAGAGCGCGGCCTGTCACCTGATACCCGCGGCACCCCATTTGCAACGGTATTTAACCGTGGCGCCAGCCAACCAAACCTTATCGGTACCGGCTTGACTGACCCAGCAGGTGGCGGCACCATGTCAGCCATAAACATTCTAAACCTCCCTGGCGCAGCTGGCTGTGAAAGCGGCGGTGACTTGATGGGTGCTTATGATTACCGGTTATGGGGCGTTGCTGGCTCGAAATACGCCTGTGCCTGGGATTACCCGCAAGCACAAAGTATTTTGCAACCGCAAGAAAGTGTCGATTTTGTCTCTCGCGCAACCTTCGCCGTTGCCGATAACCACGAAGTATTCGTTGAATTAGTAGGTTCTCGTGTAGACGTCGCGAAATCGTTTGAAGCCTATCAGGTATCACCAGGTTCAACCTTTGGACCATCATCATGGTACCCAAGCACAGGTGCTTCATATGACCTA
Organism: Pseudidiomarina mangrovi; assembly: GCF_003999375.1. GTDB lineage: Bacteria > Pseudomonadota > Gammaproteobacteria > Enterobacterales > Alteromonadaceae > Pseudidiomarina > Pseudidiomarina mangrovi. Next base: position 314,038 of record NZ_RJLC01000014.1, on the reverse strand, counting down.
GTTTATGATGCTCTTGCCGCATATTTCGACCCTGCACAACTTAATTACGGCCAACCTATTGCTTATCGCTGGCGCTGTATTCCATGTGGTAACCGTGAAATTGAAACCACCACCGATTCATATCGTCTGCAATTCGGCGCCGAAGGTATGGTTGGCACCTGGGATTACGCAGTTGGTTTTGGTTACTCAGAAAACGAATCTGAATCGCTCCTTGGTGGCGGTTACTACTTCACCGACGCATTTGTAGCAGCGCTCGGTGGCGGTAACCTCAACCCATTCCTGTTACCAGGACAATCACAAACTGCAGCAGCCATGCAAGATCTTGCCGCCGCTTCAGCGCGTGGGGTGAAACTGTACGGTGGCGTAAGTAGTACTACCCAAATTGATGCGGTAATTTCTGGCGATGTGGATTCGATGGAACTTGGTGGCGGTTTAGTGCAAGTTGCGATCGGTGCCGATTTACGTCGCGAAGAGTTTGAGTTTAATGGCGATGAGCGTACTGAAATGCGTTCAATTTTCTTAGCGCCTTTTGATAACGCTAATGCTCTTGATAACGTATCGCGCGATATCAAAGCGGTGTTTGTAGAGGCGTATTTGCCATTTACCGATAGTCTTGCCGTGACCTTGGCAAGTCGTTATGACCATTACAGCGGTTTCGGTGGCACCACTAACCCGAAAGTGTCGTTCAACTATCGCCCAACTGAAGACTTAATGTTCCGCGGGGCTTTCAGTTCAGGCTTTAAAGTACCATCGTTCAACCAGTTGTTTAACGGTGTGCAAGAACTGGCTTATACCGGTCTTGACCTCGCTGACCCAGCCACCTGTCCGAGTGGTGTGGCAAACGAAAACATTCCAGGCTGTGCGCTGATCCAACCGAATGAGATTTTTGGTGGTAAAGATACTCTGCAGCCAGAGAAAGCTAAGCAAAGCAGCTTCGGTTTTGTTTATGCCGCTACCAATGACTTCAATATCGCCGTTGACTGGTGGGAAATTGAGCGTCGTAACACTATCCGTAGTGCGCCACGTGATATCCTGATCAGCAACTACGATCAGTTTGAAGATAACTGGATTCGTGATGCCAATGGTCGTGTAACTGCTATTGACCGCCGCTTTGTAAACTCAGGTGGTAGCAAGACTCAGGGTATTGAATTAGATATGAACCTTACCGGTGAATACGATGGCGGTCGTTGGACTGCTAAATTCAATGGTAGCCATATCTTGAGCTTCAAAACTCGTGGTCTTGATACCCTGCCCTACAGCGATAACTTAGTCGGTGATCACGTGCGCTTCTTCAACTTACCGTTGAAATGGAAGCACACCTTCACACTCGGTTACAGCAAAGGTGATTTCACCCATACCTTTAGCCAGCTATATCGTAGCGGCTACAATGACGAGCTGCCAGTAAGCGTTCGTAACGGTAGCTATATCCCGGCTGAGTGGGACCGTAAAGTAGGCAACTACATTACCTACAACTACAGCTTGGGCTACAACGGCTTTGACGATTTCGATATCATCTTCGGTATCAAAAACTTGTTAGACCGTGATCCGCCATTCACAGCACACCAGAACGATTTCTCTGCTGGTGCAGGCTGGGAGCCGCGGGTTGCCGACCCACGTGGCCGCGCTTATACCTTGCAGGTTAACTACAAGTTCTAAGCAACCTTGGTTAGGTACTCAATGCGGTCAGCCTCGGCTGGCCGCATTTGTTTTCGAACAACATCTGGGAAAACCAATTACGGAACAAGCTAATGCGCATTGCCCGCACGTTAACACGCTCTAGTTTGCTGTTTGCTAGCATAATCTGGTTAACTGCCTGTACCAGTTATCAGCAGCTACCCTCGGAAAATTACGACCGCCGTATCAAGAGCCTAGTATTGCACTACACCGCTATCGATTACGCCGACAGCGTGCAAGCCTTAGTGCCGGCACCAGGGCTGAGTTCGCACTACCTGATACCACAACGACTAGACCCCAGTTATCCTGAGCAACAACTCAAGGTCATGCAATTGGTGGCTGAGCAGGACCGTGCTTGGCACGCCGGCGATAGTTACTGGCAGGGTCGCGAGCAACTCAACGATACCTCTATTGGGATTGAAATTGTTAATGTGCCGCAATGCCAATGGGACCATAGCGTCAGCTCTACGCGCAGCGAACATGCTCCGCACCGGCTCTGTAGCTATCCTGACTATGACCCCATGCAAATTGAGTTACTTATTGATTTAGCTAAAGATATTCTGGCACGTAATCCTGATATTCACGCCACTGCAGTAGTCGGTCATGCCGATATAGCACCGCTGCGTAAGAGCGACCCAGGCCCGCGTTTTCCTTGGTATCAGCTCTATCAGCATGGTATTGGCGCTTGGTACGAACAACCACGTTTAAGCCATTACTGGCTGCAGTTTAATCAACAACAACCGAGTCTGAGCTTACTCCAAGCGGCGTTAAACGCTTATGGTTATGGCATCATTGAAACCGGTCGTTATGATAGGCTGACCGAAGCAACTTTGAATGCGTTTCAAATGCATTTTTTACCTTGGCAAGTCGATGGCCGCGCCAATAGTTATACCGCCGCCGCTGTATTCGCTTTGCTTGAGCGCTATTTCCCTGAAAAACTGCAACCGCTGTGGCAACGTTATCAACATGAACTAGAATTCATGACTGAGGTGGGTGAGCCACCACAGCTACGCAAAGGGCAAATTGACCGGAGTTTTCCAGAAACTGAGAGTGAGCGTTCTGATCGGTCTCTGGTCAATGACCGTTTGCCTTTTAAAGCCTATCAGGGCCGCGGCAGTATTGAATTAAAAAGCAATCGCGATGCTAAGGTGAGTATTTTAGTGAATGGTCAACAGCTATCCTTGGCAACCCCACTGAAAGCCGGAGAGAGCTATAACTATAGTCTGTCGCGGCGCACCCATACTGGTATTAATACACTGCATGTAGCGGCTATTGAGCCGGTTGATGCAGAAGTTCAAGTAACCGTGCCATATCCGCAATTAATCGATCGCACTGCTGATTACAGCAATACCTTTGAACAAGTCGATGCGCTTATCAAGGCTGATATCGACAATGGCTTCCCCGGTGCTGTGCTGCTGGTAATCAAAGATGGCGCTATCATCAAACATACGGCTTATGGTTATGCGCGGCGCTATGACCAGCAGGGCCAAATGCTGATCAAGCCATCACCAATGACCCTAGATACGCTGTTTGATGTGGCTTCTAATACCAAGCCCTTCGCCACAGGTTTAGCTATCATGCAATTGGTTGACCGTGGTTTGTTAGACCTCAATCAGCCGCTATATCACTATCTGCCGGAATATCGCGGTGACGGCCGTGAGGCGCGCTTAGTTCGTGATTTGCTGACACATCAATCGGGCTATGACGCACAAGTGCGTTTTCACGATCCGGACAATGCTTTCGGTCGCGCGCTATTCTCACAGCAAAAGCAACGTACCGAGCAGTTATTGCTCAACAAAGTTCCATTTCAACTGAGCAACGGCATGCGGGCGCGCTATAGTGACACCAATTTTATGTTACTCGGATTGCTGGTTGAGCGCATTAGTGGCATGCCCCTTGATGATTACGTTGAGCAACAGATTTATGCGCCTTTAGGGCTGCGTAATAGCTTGTTTAATCCGTTGCAGAAAGGCCGTAAAGCGGAGCATATAGCAGCCACCGAATTGGCCGGTAATAGTCGTGGTGGACGGGTAAACTTCCCCAATGTGCGCGCTTATACGTTGCAAGGAGAAGTGCACGATGAAAAGGCCTTTCACTCGTTTCATGGTGTGGCCGGACATGCCGGGTTATTTACCAGCGCAGCCGATCTCGCGGTACTGATACAAAGCCTGTTAAATGGCGGCGGCTATGGTGATGTTCAATTATTTAACCGCAGTATTGTCGAAGCCTTCAGTAAACCGCATGAACGCGACCACAGCTTCGGCTTAGCCTGGCGCCGTGCTGCCGATGGCGAGTTGCGTTGGCATTTTGGCCCCTATGCAAGCGCCAGCGCCTATGGCCATACTGGCTGGACAGGCACAGCGACAGTGATTGACCCGGCCCTTGATCTTGGCATTATCTTACTCACTAATGCGCGTCACAGCCCAATTGTTGATGAGCCAGAAAATGGTTATCAGTTCCTTGGTAAAACCCAAGAGACGGGTAATTATGGGAGTATTATCAGTGCTATTTATGAAGCACTGTTACATCGCTAGCATGGCCGCTAAGTTATAGCGGCTGCAACGATGGAATTGCGCTAATACCAAGCCCGGGCGTTTGATTGAGCTGAATGCTTGCAGCCTCAAAAAGACAACCACCAAGGACTGGCTGAGTACTGGCTAAACTTGGGCTATCGAGGTCAACTTTTGTGATCACATGACTTTTTGCTGCGGCCAAGTGAGCGGCGGCAGCCACACTAACACTACTTTCTAGCATACAACCGATCATGCATTCGACCCCGTAGAGCGCACATAAATCAGCAATCCATAACGCTTTTGATAGTCCTCCAGTTTTCATCAATTTAATATTGATGATATCGGCAGCGCCTTGTTGTAACAGCGTTAATACCTCACGTGGGCCAAACGCACTTTCATCGGCCATCACTGGCGTCAGCACACGCTCAGTAATAAATTTCATACCCGCGATATCATGCGCTGGTACCGGCTGCTCGACCAGTTCAAGCTCTACTCCTGCGCGCTCCAACTGTTGCATAGCATACACGGTCTGCTTTGCGGTCCAGCCCTGATTGACATCCAAACGTAAACTCGCCCGCCCAGCAACGTGCTCGGCGATTGCGGTTACCCTGGCTATATCGTCGTGCAGATTGGTGCCGATTTTTATTTTTAAGGTACGGTAACCACGAGCTAGCGCATGCTCGCTGTCGGCTAGCATTTTATCAATGCTATCCACACTAATGGTCACGTCGGTCTCTAATTGCCCGCTATGAGCACCACCACCAAGCATACGGTATAGCGGTTGTTGATGGGCTTGTGCCCAGAGATCATATAAGGCTATTTCGACCGCAGCTTTGGCGCTAGTATTATGCACCAAGCTGCTGTGTAAGCGCTGCAGCAACTGGTTAAAGGCATAAATCGATTGCCCTATTAGCTGTGGCGCAATCACCGACTCAATCGCGGCAATAATAGCACCATGACTGTCACCGGTGATCACCACGGTGGCAGCTGCACCGCCGTAGCCAATATGGCCACTGTCGGTGTGAATCAACACGATAATGTCATGTACGGCATTGACTGTGCGCAACGCCGTCTTAAATGGCGTGATCAATGGTACTTGTAAGCGCCGTAATTCAATCTTCGTGATATTCATAGCAACCTGCGTTAACGAATCGATTTAATCGCATAAATGCGATTGAGATAACTATCCTGCTCATTCACATACAACGTAGTCAAAGGCGTCACTGACACACCATTGAGAATACCTTTATACGGGTTACCATCGGCATCACGATAACGCAACCCATGCACATCATGAATCACATATGGCTCATCGCCAACGTGCCCGATATACATCACCACGTGGCCGGGTAAATAGAGTAAATCACCCACATTTAATTCGGCTAAGTACTGCAATTTTTCCGCCACCGGCGTGTCCGCCTCGAAGCGAATATTATGGCCAAATTCACCATGGCCCTGCTGGCCACTATTGCGCGGCATTTCAATGCCCATGGTACGATACACCTCAGAAACGAATCCTGTGCAATCACGCGCATTGTAGTCATGCCCCCAACCATAGCGCTCGCCTAAAAAGTTGAATGCCTGACGCAGAATATTTGCCTCAGTATAGGGCAAATAGCCAATCTGGGTGGCTTGATGCCGTGCGATCAACGCCGGTGCCAAAGTTAATTGACCGGCACTATCGCGCTGTGGGAGCAGCACCGCATGACTGGCATAGGGATTTTGGCCATGTAAAGCGGTACCCACCTCGGCAGCGGTCAATAGCGGTAAACGAGTACTCATGTCCAACTGCAATTCAGAATGCGCTGGCTGATGCGGATTATAGTTGGTCCAAGCCTTTGCTGCTGTGACCTGCAAAAATGGTTGCCGTTCAGCGTAGGCCAAGACACTCTGGCGTTCACCAAGCGCCACATAGCGTGCTTCTATCCATGCCAAATAATGATAGGACTGCGCTAAATACCACTGGCCATCAGCACTGGTGTGCACAATCGCTAAGGGCCAGCCAGGAAAAACTGCGGTTTCTTGAAAACGATCGATATCCAAATCATCGACCGCACTGTACAACTTATCGTTGGTTGGAAAAGTCCGCATAGCGGCTCGCTGTAGCGCTAGCCCAAACCGAATCGGGTTTTCTTGCTGTACCCCAGCGATATTCGCCGCCGCCCGATAATCAGCCAGCTGAGCTTCGCTCGCTTGCTGACCATTAGCATAAAACCGTGGATATTTGGGTACTCGACTAATGCTGTCAATAGCCTGCTGTAACTGCTCAGCGGACCATGCCTGCGGCAACGATGATAACTTCACCATTTCTGGCTGCAGGGCATAGGTTTGCTGATTAAAGGCTTCAATAGCATCAGCGTTGAGCAGCACTGCATCAGGCTGCGGTCGCTTAGCTAACCAATAATCAACCTGTAACTGCGCGGTGCTGACACCAAGCACATCATGCTGCGCTGCTGGCTCAATGCCATCAGTTAAGGCATCAGTGCTGGGTATTGGCTGGCAACCCGCCAATAACAAGAGCAATAAACAAACGACAACACGCATAACTAAATATCCTTTACCTCAATTTCTACAAACTAGCCTTGATAGCTTCTCGGCACACGAGCGCCGACCCGAGTTACTAATTCATAACCAATGGTACCAGCCCATTGTGCCACCTCATTAACAGGGAGCCGAGCGCCCCATAATTCCACCTCATCACCCAGCTTTAACTGAGGATAAGCTGTCGCATCAATGGTGATCATATCCATGGACACAGTGCCCACTAATGGCAACCGTTGCTCGGCGACCCAAACTGGCGTTCCGCTCGGCGCGTGTCGCGGATACCCATCAGCATAACCGATTGCCACGGTGGCAATGACACTATCACGAGGAGCGCACCAGCGCGAACCGTAACCGACCGCATCCCCCTGTTTCACCTGACGCAAACCAATGACTGGGGCAACCAGACGCATCACGGGCTTTAATGCGGCAGTGCCTCCAGGCAAGCCCGGATCAATGCCATACAACATAATGCCGGCCCGACACCAGCGCCGTTGGTCCGGCTGCTGCAAGCTGCCAAAAGGCTGTAATAAGGCCGCACTATTGGCCAAACTCAGATGATTAGCAGACCTGGTTAATGGCTCAAATTCGGCGAGCTGGCGGTTATTCAGCGGGTGTTCGGCCTGTTCGGCATTGGCAAAATGGGTCATTAAGGTGACTTCGGCCACTTGCTTGGCCGCCGCCAAGCGTTGGCTCACTGCGGCGATTTCAACACTAGAAAAGCCCAGTCGATGCATGCCTGAATCGACTTTTAACCAAACCTTTAATGGCGTTTGCAGCGGGCTTGCTAATAATTGCTCGAGCTGATGCTGATTATGCAGTACCGGTTGCAAATTATAGGCTTCACACAACGGTAGCTCAGCGCCACTAAAACAGCCCTCTAACAACACAATAGGCAGCCGGCAGCCAGCTTGCCGTAACTGCAACGCCTCATCGATAAAAGCCACTGCCAGCGCATCCACATAAGGCTCAAGCGCAGCCGCAACCGCGGCACTGCCATGCCCATAGGCATTGGCCTTAATCACCGCTAACAAGGCTTGCCCAGCGGCGAGTTGACGTGCTAATTGAGCATTATGACGCAGCGCGGTAAGGTCAATTTCTGCGCGAGTAGGGCGATAAGTAAGCGCATGGTCGGCCATTTAAAGTTTCCGCAAGCGCAAATCTTCAAAGTTAAAACTAAAATCAGCCGCCGGGTCAATCTTCTCGATCAGCATACCTTCAATAGCGCCATTCATGCTGGTGGTGAAGCGCACATAGGCATCGGCTTCATGGGTTCGGTCGTCCCACCGCACTACATACGTGGTGCCGCTGACGTGAAATAGCTCGCCAGCAATACGAGCCGAGCGATGCGAGCGTAACCGCAATGATTGCTGGTGCTGCTCAATACTAATGTCACCAAACCAAGGGTCTCGATAATATCCGAGTAGCGGCGCTATCAAAGCTGGATCAACCGCTTGTGTGGTTGGCTCGGTAAAGCGTTCGGCCCGTCTTTGATTCTGTTGTGCGCGCCAAGCTTTGGTTTGTGCGACCCAGTCCTGTTGCTCACTGCTGGTGTAGCTTTTAATCAAGGTTTGAATCAAGGCAGTACGGGCATCACTATTGGATTTATTCAATAACACTAAGAAGCCAACATTACGCTGCGGTAGAAAGGCAAGGTAAGCATTCATGCCGTGCAGGGTGCCAGTATGATGAATCAGCAACAAACCATCGACATCGTTAATTCGCCAGCCATAACCATACGCGCCAAATAAGGTATTGTTCCATTGCTTAGCCTGCGAGCCCACTGGAGTCAGTGTTTGTGGTTTCCACATTTCCGCATGATTTTTACTGCTTATTAGGGTCTGTTGGTTGCCTTCGTCATCGCTATAACGGCCCTGCGCTAACTGCATTTTCATCCATTCGATCATCGCGCTTTGGCTGCAGCGCATGCCGCCCGCTGCCACTGAGGGAATACGTTGATCAGCAAAATCACGGCGCACCACTGTCGGCACCCCGTCGATATCGCCATGGGGCTGCGCTAACAATGAGCGTTGCGCCTCAGGTACAATACCGGCAAAACAGGCGGTCATACCTAACGGCTGTAACAAGCGTTGCTCGACAAAATCTTCCCACGCCATACCGGCGACTCGCTCAGTTAGCTCACCGGCTAATACGTACAGAATGTTATCGTAGGCATAGCGAGAGCGAAAACCGCGATCCATGGGTAAGTATCTTAGCCCTTTGAGAATATCCTCGCGAGTGAAGTCATTGGGCGTTGGCCAAAACATTAAATCGCCGGCTCCCAAATTAAGCCCGCTACTGTGGATCAATAAATCGCGCACGCGAAACTCTGCAGTGATCCACGGATCGGAGGTACGAAACTCTGGCAAATGATCGATAACTCGATCATCCCAGCTCAACTTGCCCTCATCGATCAGCAGCGCCAGCGCCGCACTAGTAAAGTTTTTACTGACCGAGGCTATCTTAAATAAGGTATTGGCTGTGACTGGCGCTGGGAGTCCGTGTTCCTGCACCCCATAGGTATTGGCAAATACCACCTGCTGCCCTTCCACCACGGCAATGGCAACGCCAGGTACCGCATAGCTCGCCATGACCTCGGCAACGGTTTGATCAATACGCTGCGCTAGCTGCTCAGCACTCGGTTGACTAGCGTGGCTGGAAGCCACCGATATCAGTAAGCTGACAGCGATCAGCAAATGCATAAGCGATCGGTCTATCATAGTCATGCTACTCCATACATAAGAAGGTTACTGCCCGGCATCCGTTAACTCGAATAACTGCCCCTGCAGCACGGCATGGGTGATACGAGCACCTTGAGCAAGAAAAAAACTCGCATTTTCATCGGGCTGGGGCTGGGCGCTGGGCGGTCTAGCCGGATTAACAAGCACCGGCCATGGCGTCTTGACCTGCAGCAGCGCTTGGTCACCCATAAAATGGCTATAACCCTGCTGCAGCAGCTGCTGATAGTCGCTATGCTCGAGTGATAACCCAGTGGCCGGAATAGCATAGCCATTCCCCACACGATAGCTCAGCCCTTGGCCATTGAAACGTTCGAACGCATTGACGGTAGAATGGTCACCCACACTCTCAATCCGGCCGTGACTGCGGTTTTTAGTTCGGCGAATAGCGATATCCACCTGATAAGACTGCTGTTCAGCTGACACTGTTAGATCGTCAATCAGCAGATCGTGAAAGCCATTAGTGCGATTCAGCGGGATCTGCCAATAACGTTCAACATCGGCATCACGATTGGATTCATTGGCAATATCGAGCAGTGCTTGGCTGAGCATCGCCCGATTCAAGGCTCGCGCCACCTGCCGATCGGGGTCATTAAAATAGGCGCCCGACTCCAGTAAAATGGTACTGATACCAAATGCTGAGAATAAGTCACCAAAGGCGCGCCATTCATAGGTATCGTTATAGCGCCCAGTGTGTCCTGGTAGGTGAGTGTCCATTACTGTCATCAGTCCGGCAATGACCTGCATGGCGCGCTGGCGGCTAGCATTGACCGATTTACTCACATCAAACGCTGGCGCCAGCACCGAAATGGTTGCAGGATACACGGAGCCGCCAACGGCATAATAATCATTCTGGTCATGTAAGTTAAAAGCAAAGGCAGGTTTAAGTTGTTCCGCTTGCTGGCGCAGCAAACGCGCTTCTGGAGTCTGTAGCGCTTGTGCATCTCGGTTGATATCAATACCTTGCGCACTCTCCCGTTGCGCACGCTCGGCACCGTCCGGATTCACCATCGGAATGATATGTAGGGTGAGCTTATCTATCCAAGTGGATCGCCAGTCGTCATCCTGCGCAACCCGCAGGAGTAAATCCAGCACCGCGGCCGTAGCGGTCGATTCATCGCCATGCATCTGCGACCACATCAGCACCACGGTATCGCCCTGACCGACCGTTAGACGATAGATCGGGCGGCCCTCAAACGACTGACCAATAACCTGCCGGCTGATCCATTTGCTGGCTGCCAAGGCATCGAGCGGCCCTTCAATATCAGCTAGGCGCAACTGGCGTTGTGCTAATTCGGCAACCACAAATTGATCTGCTGGGTCGGCAGCAAGGCGTTTTTGATGCATAGGTTGAGCCTGTGGGGCACTCGTCATGACCGTCATACTGAGCACCATTATAAAAGTGAGCAAACGCTTAATCATGAATCCGCCCAAACCATTAAGAAGACTTTAATTTACATGAATTACCATCTAGGATGCAGACTAAAGGGTGTGCTAGTTGAAAGTCAACAATAGGAGAATAAACCGCTATGAATCGACGTGGATTTATCAAAGCACTGACGGCCGGTGCTGTAGCAAGCGCTTTGCCAACGCAGATACTGGCTACACCGCTCCTGCAAATGGCAGCGCCAGAACAGCCGCTATTATTACCAAAAGCGTTAAAAGCTGGTGACACCATTCGCTTAGTCGCGCCTGCCAGTGCGCTGCCCGATCGCCATTACATCTTTATTGCCAAAGAATCGTTTGAGGCCATGGGTTTCAAGGTACAACTGGGGCAGCATGTATTTGGCCGCTTTGGTTATTTATCCGGCACCGATCAACAGCGCGCTGATGATGTCAATCAAGCTTTTGCTGACCCAAGCGTTGATGCCGTGGTAGCGGTCCGCGGTGGCTGGGGCTGCAATCGCATTCTCAATCTCCTTGATTACTCAATGATTAGTCGCAACCATAAAGTATTGATGGGCTACAGCGATATTACCGCGCTAATCAATGCCATCTATGTAAAAACTGGTCTCGTTTCTTTTCATGGCCCGAATGGTTATTCGCATTGGGAAGACTTTCAAGCGCAACAGGTACGCGATGTGCTGATCGATGGCAAAATGACCACCATGCAGAATTACAAAGAACAAGAAAAAACCCTCACCATGATGACCAACCGTACCACCACCATCAACTCAGGTCGTGCGCAAGGTATTTTGATGGGTGGTAATCTTACGGTATTCGCAAGCCTTGTCGGCACGCCGTTTTTCCCCGATCTGCGCGGTAAAATTCTGGCCCTCGAAGATGTTGGGGAGGATATCTATCGCATTGACCGCTTCTTATCGCAGCTACAATTAGCCGGTCATTTAGACGGTGTAGCCGGAATAGTTTTTGGTCATTGCACCGATTGTGACCCCGGTAACGGGTTTGGCAGCTTTACCTTACATGAAGTGTTTGAACACTACTTCAAGCCACTCGGGGTTCCGACCTATACCGGTGCGCAATTTGGTCATATTCGTAAAAATCATATTTTGCCAATGGGCCTTCCGGTAGAGCTAGATGCCGATGCTGCAACCGTGACACTAATGATGCCGGCGGTGCGATAAATTATGACCAAATGGCTGGGATTGCTATGGCGGCTCAACACCCACACTTAAACAAGCCATTAAACGATCAAACATAGCCACTTGCAGGGCTGATCGGCCGCCTTGGTTTAGCACTAGCCACTCGTCTAAATCAAGCAACCAGTCAAGCGTGATCTGCGTTTTAGGCAAGCGTTGCGCCAACCATGTGAGTAAACGCATTTCGTCTTGCCGTAGCTGCCGTGAGTCAAAGCTCACGGTAAACGCATTCAATTGCGGTGCAATATCGGCGAGCCTAGCAAATGCCTCTGTTAACTCTGGTGTCTTGAAGTCGGCCTTATCTGCCTCACTTTGCCAGCGAGTTACTAGACTGAGATCGGAGTCACCCTGACCCCACGCAGCAATAATCCATAGTATGGCTGATTGTTGTTGAAGCGGTGTCCAACCTTGTATGGCTTGCACTATTTTGGTCGGGAGCAGGTCGGCATCCAACAGCGCTTTTGTTAGTGCCGTGCGTTGTCGCGATTGCATGAGAGCGGCTCGGCGGGCAGCAAGCCAACGCATCGCCGCGAGTAGTCCCTGATAGAGCTGCTGAGCCACCAACCACACCAGCTTAAGGAGCATGACCACGGTATTGGCAAGCAAGATAATAGCCTGATACAGCAGCAAAAATAGCATATATACCAGTTGTAGTTGCGCGGCTTTCTTACCGCGTACCTGCACCCCAAATAATTTAGCCGATGAACGGTTAGGCTTGATCCAGTTAAAACTACCCAACTGATTACGCGTTGATAGTGTCACCCCACTTTTTGCTAGGTTTATTTTGGTTGGCCCTTTGCCATAACGACCACGTAGCCGAAATTGACCATCTTGTAGCGCTACCTGCGTACCTTTCAACACGCCTTTCGATAACCGCACGCCGTGACTGGAATTAACCGTTAAATTAACCCCTGCTGCTTGCACTTGTGCGCGCAGCGCTGCTGCACTGGTGCGACTTACTCGAGTATAGCGGGTGCGATGTTCAATCCGAACCTGGCGGCCATATTCGTCCTTATGGCCGAAGTTTGTCAGCTCAAACTCAGTGTTTTCTGGTTTGTTCATACTCTCTAATTACTTGTTAGTTATTCGACATCAACCAAAGCACCAGCCAAGGTACCGCATTGAAGACAATCACTAGAATTTTGTAAACCGCCATCGCACTGTAGTGAATGGTTGCGAACTGCTCATTGGTGAGAGCAAACCAGCGTCGGTGTAAGCTATAAATTCGCTCGCCACCAGCGATCAAAAGTACCCACCAAAGCAACAAAACTGCGTAATTAACAAGCAAACAATACAGCAGGAAATCTTGAATGTGTAAGCTATTCATCGGCTTTCTCTCTAGGTAACGAAGACTACCTTAGTTATAGCAGATTAAGGCGCGGGCGCTTGATAGTGGTAGAGATTATTTTGCTCGCCATAGATTTCTAGCTGGCCTTGGGCTTGAAAACCAAGCTTCACCAACAGCTTATTTGAGCTGACATTGTTGGGTTTGGTAATGGCTAAAATGGTGGCCAACTGGCGCGCGCTTTTTAACACCGCCTGCGCGGCTTCAAAAGCATAGCCGTGGCCACAAAAATCAGGCAACAGAGCATAGCCGATATCGGCATGGGGCAGTTCGGGTCGCTTTAACAAGCCGCACATACCAATCGGCGTATCTGACTGCTTCAGCGCCACCCGGCATAAGCCAAAACCATGCTGTTGGTAACTGGCAAGCGGGCCATTCAGTAGATAGTTTTCGGCATCGGCCACGCTGCGAACCTGTTTGTCTGCAATGTTCATAATGAAACTGGGTTGGTTCAGCAAATTCACAATAAACGCGGCGTCGCTTAGGGTAAACGGCCTAATGGTCAGCCGCTCGGTGGTCAACTGCAGGTTGTTATTCATAATGGCGCTCTGGAGTTATGGCAGATAACGAAGTAAACGCCACCGAGAATGAAGTTACCGGCAAAAGCCAGCATAGCTAGCGCTGTTAACACCCATTTCTGGTTGAGTAAAGTCATTGGTAGCTATCCGTTGGCGTCATAATCGCTGGTTAACGCGCTTATAAATAGCATTATTTTAACGCTTAGCCACTGCAATGACATAAACGAGGAGTTTATCGTCGATTACTTCATAAACCAGACGATAGCCAACAGCACGCAACTTAATTTTATACACAGAATCGTAGCCGCTTAACTTGTGCGCTGCGATTCGCGGATTAGCAAGCCGTTCAACGAGCTTCTTTTTAAACTGATACTGAATAGTTGGCGATAGTTTTTGCCATTCCTTCAGCGCGCTTGGCAGGAAATACAGCTCATAACTCATCGACCGATACCGCTATGGCCTGTGATTTTTCATCACGACGCTGCTCAACAAGCTGACCGAGTTCATAGTCTTCAAGTCGCTCCATCAGCGCCTCATAAGTAGCAGCCGGGATCAAATAAGCGGCTGGCTTGTTATGATTTAGCACTGCAATAGGCGCTCCGTTGGACTGCTCCACGAGTGCCGAAGGATTTTTCTTCAATTCTGAAACGCTGACTGACAAGCTCGCTAAAACACGCTGCATAACCACCTCTTCACACCTAAATATAAGCCAAAAAAAAGACCAAAATAATGGTCTTATATTAGGTCAAACAATCAGCTTTTGCCAGATTATTTAGCGGAGGTGAAGGCAATGGGCCCGGCGGCTTCAGTAACTGCCAACGCTTCGGTCACCGTCATGCGGTGTTACTCTCCATCGCGATTAATTGCGAGCTCAGCGTCCTCAAACAAGGTGATGTAGCCGCGCTGTTCGTTGAGCAAAAGAAAAATAGAGAGGCGAATTTCATCAATATGGTCAGGTAAATCGTCAAAGCCAGTACGTACGGTGATATCGAATTCGCTGCCGGCATCGCTCGCCACCACGTGCTGGGTTTCTTCAAAGCTACGAATAGCCTCAGCAGAAAGCTTCAGCGTGTATTCAGTCTTGCCCGGCGTAGTAAAGATAAACCCCTCTTCTGGCGCAATGTTCTGCTCACTCACTAGCTCCAACGGAAATTGAAATAGCCGCACCCCTTTAGAACTGTTGATGGCCAACGATAATTCAGCGCTATCGAGATCGATCTTGACCGGCTCATCAAGTTGGATCTTGGTGCGAATCACCTCTGGATTTAGCTGCACAAAACTATTTTGATCAAACGAGCGCATTTCCAGCATGGTGGCCAATGGAATATTGGCACAGCCAGTTAGTAACAGCACAACGAACAGTACTATTTTCTTCATTTATATAACTCCATGTATGTTTTGCCAGCGCTGTTTATCTGATCAATGGAGCTCAGAACTGTCCTCATCGTCATCCATGGCGTCATCATCAAAGGGCGTAAAGTTAATTCCATAGCCGTACGGCTGGGGCTCGGGTGGTTGTTCCGAATCAGTGATGAAAATCTGCAACTCGCCAATGGCATGAAAACCCAGATGCTTACCTATCTGTATCAGCATATCGGCCGCTTCGTCGGCATCCGTCGCCCAGGCCTTCATAGTCATAAAAGCCGGGCCATCGGGGCATTGAAAATCGCTATCAAGGTCAGCCACCATGCCTTCGGCTAATACTGTAAAATGTTGAAATTCCGACATCAGCTTGCTACTCCATGAGTTGTGGCGCAACGCTAATTATAGGCAATCATCACCTCATTGCGACGAAAAAATGGCAACGTCAAACGGTCAGTGACAGCTCCATGTAATCGAAGCGCTCATCGCGATGGCTAAGGGTAAAGCCAAAACGCTGATACAGCCGCGCCGCTGGGCTGATGGTGAATACCCGCAGTTGCAGGCGTTGCAGGTTCTGTGCCTGTGCTAAACGTTTCGCTTCGCTAAGAGCCTGTGCGCCGATGCCCTTATTTTGCTGGCGCGGGTCTACCTGTAAATCGCGCACCATACAGCTAGTTTCATCGAATGACAGGCGCATCACGCCAACAACTTGGCCATCGGCCAGAATATCAAGGTTCACCAAGTCACGGGTCATGGCTTCAATTTGCCGCGCATCCCAATCAACGCCATAGTGATGATAATAGCTTTGCATGTTGCTTAACGTTAACGCGGCCGCCGCAACGAAATCAGAGCACGGTTGAAAGCTAACCATTTTTTTGTTGTCGCTTCCATTCATCGGTAAGCAATCCCGAGAAGCCCCAATTTTCATCGTCAATCTCTTGAATCACTACGTGCGTATACTCCGGCTTTTTGCCCAGCACCCGAACCAATGAGTCGGTTATATCTTTGACCAACTCAGCTTTTTGTTGACGGGTTGCGCCTTTGGTTATTTGCACATTGACGTATGGCATGTGGTTTCCTCTTATTACGATGACTTCCCGAATGTCGTCAGTTTATGTTGTAACTCAACGGGCGAAAGCCCTTGTATCTCAACCACTTTACTGGCAGAGGTGTGGCCCGCGCAAATAGTCACTGCCGTTTCTGGCAATTGCAAAAATTTGGCCAATGTCGCAATCACGGCAGCATTGGCCTTTCCCCGTTCAGGCTGCGCCCGCACACGGATCTTGAGCGCATCGCCGAGCATACCCACAACTTTCTCTTGCGAGGCCCCCGGAATAATCTTAACGGCCAGTCTTACAGCTTTCATGCTGTTAGTGGCTAGCTTTAGAAATGACCATGCTCAATTTCTGCGCACCAATTTCAATAATCGCTTCGCGGTCATAGGCAACAATGAGTGATGGCTCAAAAGTCTCACCGGCGACAGTAACTCGAGTCACAATACTCACGGTATTATCGTCATTCGGTGATACCGTCAGTTGATAATAGAAGTCGTCACCAATGCTCATGGACGCTTCTTTATTGGCTTCAATCAACATCACTGGGCTTGCGACCAATTCACCGTGGTGGAATACATGGCTAGCAACTTGAAATACAGATTGAGCCAAAACAGGCGAGACAAACAGCATCGCAAATAGGGCAGTCACTAATTTTTTCATGGTAAAGATTCCTTATGGTTGGCTCAACCTAGGTGGTTAGGTGACGCCTCATTAAGCATTAATGCGCGCAATGTATGCTGCGACAGCGTCAAGTTCGGCGAGGCCGGGTTCGGTAATCAATACCGGCTCTTTTGAGGCATGCAACTCGGCCAAGATTTTAGTTGCTTGGCGTTTAAGGTTCGTAACAAGTTCAACTTTCATGGCTCTCACCTACTGGCATCAAATAGTGACACTATAGTATTTTGTTCCCGCTTACATCGAATTAGCTCCGCTCTTCCATCAAGCCAACTAGGTTGCCATCCGGATCACGTAAAAAGCCAAGCCAGAGGTCATGGTCGGGCATCTTTGCTGCTAATTGCGGTGAACGCTCGTTGACCGCTCCTCGGCGCACAAATTCGCTGTGCGCTGCATTGATATCGGTCACTTTAAAGTACAGTACCGAGTTAGCACCAATAGCTCCAGCACCTTGTGGCGTAGTGAGCATAATGCGAACGCTATCCGCCTGCAAAAATGCTAGGTTAGGCCCAGCGCGGAACAGCAGTGGCAAGCCCAGTAAGTCGCTATAAAAAGCCAACGCTTGGTCAATATCACTGACGGTAATAGCAATTTGTCCAATACCCTTCAGTATCATGGAGTCTGACATGGGTTATCTCGTTGTTGGTTGCTTAAGCTCACCGAATACAAGCCGCTCAGCTCAGAGAGTCGCTGGTTATAGACCTTTCGATAGGTGAACGCTTTTGCGACAAAGCAGTCGTAAACAGGGCTATTGTAGCGGTGACCAGCAACTTGTTGGTGAGTCGGGTCATCGGCAAATAGTTGCTGCAAAGTCGTCAACTCCTCGTCACTATCGATGATTTGCTGATTGGCTACGCCATCAACCTCATTCTTACCCCAATTCATGCCAATTAAGAACTTACTGTCGCGTTCTATCGGAAAAAAGCCGAGGGTATTGGCGGCAAACTTGCGCTCGGCATCGGCACGCGGATCACGGTTATCGATGATGGTAATTCGCTGTTGGTACACAGGGTCAAAGCTAGCTCGCCATTGTTGTTGCTGCTCTGCGGCCTTACCCTCGGTATCATTGATAACATGGTAAGCCTCGGCTACCGGCACCAAAGGCACGGCGACGATCAGTGCCGATACCGTTGCCAAACCACCTAAGTCTTGCTTGGAAACGCAACCTGCGAGCAGCGGAATGAGCAGGAAAGACAAAGCGATTCGATACAAACCAATAGACTCCTGTATTTTAGTCACTATCCAGACCAAGGTCTAAATACGCGATGATATAGCCGTATTGCTGATCTGTTAGCTGGCCGGACTGATGCTGTTGCTTGGCCAGTTCGTGTGTCCATTGCCGGCCTTCAGGAGGCCTAGGCAATGACAAATCAAGCGTCAGCAAGCGCGTATCAACCACCGTATTCCCCTGCGCTTGCGCCTGTTTGGCACAATGCGCAAGCACATATTCCACGGCATACTTATCGACACTGGGTTGCCAGGTGTACTCCGTAGCGCACGCATACTTACGTTCACCCTCAGGCGTCAGGTATTCCAACCGCCCCGTGGTGCACGCCGACAACGACGCTGTTGCCGCAACCGCGAAGAATAGCGCGGCGCATTGCAGCGCCGCTTGTCGGTTAGCCACGCAGCAGGGCGCAGATCTTGTTGCCGGCAGGGTCGCGTAAGTAGGCCAAGTAGAGCTTCATAGTTGGGCCTTCGCGCCAGCCTGGCGGATCTTCGCAGTCGGTGCCGCCCGCTTGTAGACCAGCAGCATGCCATGCATCAATGGCTTCGGTACTTTTTGCCGCGAAACCCACGGTGCTACCATTACCACAGCTAGCCGGCTTGCCATCAATAGGCTTGGTCAGCGCAAACACGCCGGTGTCGGTAAAATAAAAACAACGCCCCTTGTCATCTAACACGCCCGGCTTATGGCCAAGCGCGCCTAACACGGCATCATAAAACTTTTTCGATTCGTCGATGCTGTTAGCACCGATCATGATATGACTAAACATTGAACACACTCCGGTTGAGGTAATAACAATTAAGGTTTGCGATACACCTGACTACGATGAACTATTTTCACCACGGTGACAATCAGTTGCCGATCAGTAATCTCATAGATAACTCGGTAAACGCCTTGTCTAATTCGGTAGCGCTCTTGGCCTGAAAGCTTTTCACAACCGGCAGGGCGCGGGTTATCGGCTAACCCCTGCAAACAAGCAAGAATACGCAGAATGTCCTTTTTGGGAATACCTTCTAAGTCTTTGGCAACCGACTTCTTAACGACCAGACTATAGCTTGCCATGCGCTTTTAAATCATCAAGCAACGCTTCATAACTCATAGTCGGTTCGGCGATTCGTTCATTGAATGCGGCAAGGTCTTGTTGGTCTTCGGCGAGCGCAGCGCGCACAGCATCGTTGACAATGTCAGACAGTGAACGCTGGGTATGCGCGGCTTTCAGACGAAGGGCGGCATGGAGTTGTGGATCGAAATAGACCGTTGAGCGTTTTGATAGTTCGTTCATTGGAAGCCTCACAATTTTAACGTTATGTCACTATAGCGTTATAGCGTCAAAACATCAACGGCACTAGAGTGGTTTCAGGCTGATTGACCATACCGACGCACCTTTTGTGTCACGAGCCACAGCACCAAGATAACCAAGCCAAGTGGCACTGCCAGGCTGGTAACGATCTGTTGGAAGGCGCTCATCGCCATGGGTTCCGTTGTACTGGGCAGAAGCAGCTGTGCGCCTATGGGGCCATTGGAGAATATCAATATCGTCACAATGTTCCAGCCTAGGTGAAGTGCTATTGGCAACACCACTGACTTTGACATGGCAAAGGAATAAGCCAGCATCAGCCCAAAAGAACCGGTTAAAAGAAACACATAGACCATCGGCACCAAAGTTCCGAAAACACCGTAGGAAAACCAGTGATAAACCCCGAATGCTGCGGCGGATAATAAGCAGGCTTTTCTCGCTCCGAGCAACTCAATGGCCTTGTAGAGCAGGTAGCCGCGGAATACCAGTTCTTCGTAAAGCACCGAGTTTACGTTCCAGCGCAGGCTCTCCAATGCCATAGCCGCACTAAAATCTGGATTCAGCACCCAATGAAACTCGGAAAAATGTGAAATTAAAATGAACTGCGCAGCGGCAAACAGGCCTGCAAGCATAAGCCCCGCGGTAAACTCAACCAGACGCTGCGAGGGTTTGTTGAAACCCAACGCCGAAAGCGACCGTCCCTGTAGTCGAAAAAGAATCCATGAAATAGCAATAAGTATAAGCCCGATCAATACACTGGCCTCGATTTAAGCAGCATAATGGCCTGTGAACGCTCAGCTAGACCTGGTGGCTTTCGCCGGATACCCAGACGCGGGCCGTACAAACAGTCTGGAAACCAAGTTTCTCGTAAAGACGGTAACCCGCGGGCGTTGCACCAAGGAAAAAACGCCGCGCTCCGTTCTGGCGAGCTTGCGCCATGGCTGTCGACAGCAGTCTAAGACCGATGCCCCCACGCTGGCGCGACGCATCTGTGCCCATCGCCCAGATGCCGCAGGTATCGCCGTGATAGGTTAAGGTAACGGTTCCAACGGTGTCGCCATTGCTACGAGCGACGAAAGCATCGACTCCTGTCGCTTCGAACAACGATGCAGGCAACGCTCGAAGCACGCTGTCTTTGGGCATGCTATAGGCTGAAACCATCACATCTGCGCTGGCATCGGCATCGGCAGCGCCAGACGCGCAAACAACATCAACGTCAGGATTGCCGGATGGCTCGAGCGGCATGTCATCACGCACCATAAATGGGAAATCCACCGCATAGACTAAGCCCATATCCGATAAAATTTCATCGTGCGCCTGGTCGGCCTCAGGGAAGATGATGGCCAGAAACGGCAGCTGCCGATCCAGACATGACTTCAACATGCTCTGCAAGTTATCCGAGTCAGCGCCAGCCCCAACAATCAACATATTCATGTCAGCAACCGCCTCGTTGCACAAGGCTAACTGCAAACCGGGTCGAGCGGCTGCCTCGTAGTTCGCTGCTTGGCCGAGAAACATGGTGACGGCGGTATTAGTAAGACGGCGTAAAACCGACTCACTCAGTGGTTTCGATGCGTTGTTCACAGCCCTCTCCCTATCGTTGAAATTGTCGGTTACGTGTGTTCGACTTTATGTGCTGCCTTTAGCTGCCAGACTGCGCCTGATAACACTTCGCTTGTTTAAAATATGTACTTGAAAGTAGGGCATAGTTATCGGACATGCAAGCACTAGGTGTGCAGCTTTGAGTGGCGAAGAGTGACGATGAGTGGTCGTTTATTAAACACTAACACTCCGCTAATGCGCGCCGCTTGCGGTGTCACTTTTGAGCTGCTTGTTGGCAGCTTCAGCTCGCAAACGCTCCACCAGCCAAACTTTAATGATGGATTGTCGAGTAACACCAATTCGAGCAGCTTCGCGATCAAGTGACTCAACTACCCAAGCAGGAAAGTCTACGTTAATACGTTTCGCTTCCTGGTTTACCCGCCGTGCGCTCTTAACATCCAGATCATCAATGATGTCATCTGCGCCTTCATCAAACTTCGTGTCAAAGTCTTTAGCTTTCATACAACTCTACCTCTCTCTTACGCGAGCGTCGTACCGAGATGAGACGAATTTTCTTCCCTCGGTAAGTGATAACAGTAGACCAGTGTTTGCTACCAATAAGACCAATAACGAGGTAGCGTGGTTCATCCCATAAGGCCTGCGCGTCACGAAAACTGATTCCATGCTTCTCTAGATTCGCTTGGCTCTTATCGTTATCAAACTCGACAATGTGCATGAGTATAAATTATTCCCTTTTTCCTCATTTGGCAAGATAGCTAGAAAGAAGTGGCTGCTAACGCCCCGCGCAAAGGCCGCCAAATAAGCGCAGCGTTTTGGCTGTCCGAGCGACCAAAGGGATCGATTGCTGCGGATTGTTATGTTTTTTAACCCATGCTAGAGTGTGTACATATATCCCATTCATACACATGGCTAGGTGATTTATGAGAACCAACATAGTAATAGACGACAACCTGATGGAGGCGGCCCTCAAATCATCCGGGTGCAGCACTAAAAAAGAAGCTGTAGAACAAGGACTTAAACTGCTTGTCTTACGAAGCCAGCAACAGGAAATTCGCAAGCTGCGTGGCCGAGTCAAATGGGAAGGTGACCTGGAAGAGATGCGAGGCGGCAAGTGATTCTGGTCGATACCAGTGTCTGGATCGACTACCTTAACGGAGTTCTGAGCCAGCATACGGATGCCCTGGATGCAGGAATTGTAGCGGGTACCGTCGCCATGGGTGATCTGATTTTCCTAGAAATTCTTCAAGGCATCCGGAACGACAGCGAATATAGCCTGACCAAGCAGACACTGATGACCTTGGGCAGGCTCGAGTTGTTTGGCGAAGGTATGCCTGAAAAATGTGCTGAAAATTATCGTGCACTCCGTAAAAAAGGAATCACCATCCGTAAAACCACTGACGTCATTATTGCGACTTTCTGCATCGAAAGACAAATGCCGCTACTATTTACTGATCGAGACTTCATTCCGTTCGTTGACCATCTTGGTTTGATCTCGGCGCTACCGGAAACATAACGCCCCGCGCATGCGCGCGAAATTGTGAGCGTCGCAAGGGTCGAAGACCCCGAATGACGCGGATTGTTAGCTGTTTCCAAGCATGAACGCACGAAGTTGCCGCTCCTCTCGCATGACATAGAGGACGAAAACCCGCTGCTCATCCTCACGATAAAAAATGCGACACGGTGGAACCACTACCTCCCTGTATACCGAATCCGGGAGCTCTGGAGGAATCCGCCCCGATTTGGGGAAATTTTCCAAACGCTCTGTCTTACCGAAAACTTCCTTAACGAGATCGCTTGCGGCAGCAGGATTGTCCAAAGCAATATACTCAGCAATAGCATCAAGTTCTTGGAGGGCTGACTCTGTCCAGACTACTTCAGCCATTTACTCAGTTTCTCTCTGGCCCCACTTTGGCTATACGTTCTTCCCTCAAGTACAGCACGCTCTCCCCGAGAGAGCCCCTCAAGCAGCTCAAGCCGACGCTGCATGAATTCATAATCTTGCACATCAACAAGGTATGCAGATGGCTGGCCATGCTCCGTAATCAATACGGGCTCTTTCGACAAGTGCAGATCTGCCAGAATCTTTGTAGCTTGGCGCTTGAGGTTCGTAACTAGCTCAACTTTCATGGGTTCACCCTGTTCTAAATTTCAAGTGACACTATAGTATCACTTTACGGGTAAGGCAATCCCAGCTAACGCCCGCCATAAACGGCGCGAGGAACGAGCGTCCGGCGACCGTAGGGAGCGAATTTAATGGCCTTGTTACAAGGCATTTTACTTAAGCCCCAAGTATGCAGCCACGGCTACAAACACCAAGCCGCCAACGACGCGCACCACCCAGGGATGCCTAATAAACTCAGCGACCACCGTGAATGGGGTGCCCACTCCGGGCCCACTGGTTATGTATGAGCTGGTTACGTCTTTGCCACACTCATTGATTTCATAGTCACTATACCCATAGCCCGCACTTACCAAAACGACGCTTGAGCTTGTGCGATTGAATTCTTGGACATCTCTATAACTTTCTTCTTGCACGACTTCTAATTCTTCTTCATGCGGGCTTTCTGTTTCTGTGATCTTCACGTGCGTGATTTCACTTGGAAAAAGTATATTGCCATCGTAAAAGATTGGTTTTCCGAGCCGATAGGGCTTAACCAGGCTTCGTTTAAGGTCAGATGCCGACAAATCTTTGAAGATACAAAGCCAGCCATCCGAGCTTTTCGTTTTGATTGTAACGTGAAGGTAACTCATCACTCGCTTGCCTTGTAACGCCGCCAGCAGAGGCGCAAGCTTGCGAGCGTCGGGCGACCGTAGGGAGTGAACTTAATGGCTTGGTTAGATGGCTTTGACACGCTCAATTTCCGCTTTTTCTTCTTCTGATACGCCAGACCAAGTGACATCATCGGCAAGAGCTAGCTCCACTCCTATATAGCGGACAATCGCCACAATTTGCTTGTACCACTGCGAGTAACTCCAGTCCTTCATAGGAGTGGATTTAAAGCCGCTCCTGGTTTCATCCCAATAGACCCCAGCCGCTTCTCTGTAGACATGCTGATACATCGGTTTGCCCCTGCCTTCAAGGCCTAGAAAAAGCTCTCCGGTATCGAGTACTTCAATACTATTCACAGTTTCACGATCCATGGTGTGTCCACCCAACGCCCCAAGAAGGGGCAATTTCACGCAGGCTATAATACGGAACGAAGTGACGGGAGCCTGCGCGTATTTGTCCCGTTTACTTGGTTTGTTAGGGTTACTGCGACACTTGATAGCCCAATGATTTTATTTTTTGGATTGTGTCATAAACTACTTTATTTTTAGCATATTTATCAGCTTGAATTATAACTATGACAGAATCACAAGACTGCTTAACCACTTGATGTTTTGAACGAAGCAAACTCTCAGAAAATTGTGAGCTACCAATAGTTACTTGGTTATCACTTGAAATAGAAACCCAAACACTTCCTTCAGAAACTGCACCAGCACAAGTAATGATATCAGCTGGTTTTTCACTACAGCCGACAAAGCTAAAAATAAATAATAAACAAACGTATCTAAACTTTTTCACTTGCTTTCCTTGTAACCTTAACGCTGCACTGTGCGGAAATTTAGGAGCGCTAGCGAGTAAAATTTCCGTAGCAGCGCCTTGTTAGGTGGCATACGACTCACCTTTGATTGGTAAACCAAGTTTTTCACTGATTAGATCGTCCATGACCAAATAATTACTTAAGCCCCAAGGACCTACCAAGCCTTTAGGATCTGAGATTTCGTTCCCTTTTGAATCTAAATATTTCTTGTATAAAACATCAAAATAGCAATATTCCGATGAAGTTTCCATGACTGAAGTATTACCAATAACAGGCATATATCCTCTAGAAAAGCCGAGTCGATTTATATAAAGAGGTGCAATTAGTAATTCGAGAGAAGGCAGGCTACTAATATCCCTTGGCGAGGAGTGTTCGAATGCGAAAACATTAATCAGGATACAATCATCGAAACCTCCTGCCTTTGCATTTAAACTCGAAACTTGCCCGAGAAAGTACCGTTCGGCAGGATATTTGAGCCTAAAAACATCACCTACCTTTAGATGATTTCTATATGGTAGTTGTAATTCGATGTTGGTTTCGGGAAATGCCACGAGATCACCTAACGCCCGGCTCACGCGCCGGTTTGGAGCCGCTAAGCGGCGGAAAGTCGGTCGCTGTGCAGCCGATTGTTATGCAACTCCCTCTCTTAAGGCGCGTTTCGCTCAGAGGGATTCTTCTTGAAATCTTTTACCAGCTTATGCGGGTCAACTTGTACTCGATACCCATGTGCCGCCTGGGCCCACCAAATCAATTGGTTGAATGTTCGTATGAAATAATCGAACCAAGCGTCCTTGTCTTCCCCGGCCTGCATTGATCCATCGGCGGCAAAGACTTCTTGCGCTTTGGGAACATGTATCATCGAAGAGACCGGCAGGCAGCCCAGCTCTGAAAGAAATGTACGCATTCCAATTGCTGCACGCATCCCGCCCCATTGGCCTGCCGAGTATGTAACGATGGCACTTGGCTTATAGGAAAATAAAGAGCTGCCAAAATGATTCAAAAGATTGGCAAGCGCCGGACTCATTGAGTGATTGTATTCGGGGCTGACCATAATGTATCCATCGGCACTTTCAATCTTTTCAGCCAGCTCGACGAGCTGTGAAGGGGCCTTGCTTTTGGGATACGCGAAGTGCGGCTTGAATACAGCCTCTAGTGGGTAATCTTTAGCGTCAATAAGCTCTATTTCATAGCCTTTACATCGACTTTTCAGGCATTCAAGAACTGCTTTCGCTACACGAACACCCAGTCGGGCTGGTGTCGGAGGAGTGCTTTCACGCACGGTGCCCAAAAAAACCAATAATTTCATAAAAACTCCATGTGGTTAGCATCATGCATAACGCGAGCAACTTGTTGCGAGTCGAGCGCCAAAGGCGCGTTGTGCTGGCGTTTGTTATGCCTGACTCGGACCATCTCGATATTTAGATTTTTCAATGATTAAAGGGACTTGTGATGCGAACCACTCTTTTTCTTTGTCTCCAAATGTCGTCTTACGTCCATTTAACCTGTAGTGATAAACAATAGAACCTTGGTGTTCTTTTATCGTGAGCTGATGTTTTCCGATATCATCTGCAACAACTAACTCGATCTGAGCATTTTCGGGTAAAAATAATAGTTCTGTTTCTTCTGCGTTAAAACGAATTTCTTCTTTTATAGCCTTAGAAGGGGCAGTGATATGTAAATAGAAATTATCTTCATCTATTGTTTGGCGATGCCCGGGCAAATTAACGCATGCCGAAAGAATGAAACTTAAGCCAGCAATCATGAGCAGTCGAAAATTAATAAATACTGACATTTACTTTTCCTTTTTAACTGTTGTTGTTTCTAAGGCTGACGGTAATTGTTCAACCGGCATAACGCTATGCTAAACGGCAGACTCTGCGAAGCAGTGGCTGTCCGGTGGAGGCCACGCCTTTCGTGGCCGTAACGCATTTGAGCGCCTGGTTATGTGCCACGAATGACCCAGGCAGATAGAAACAATGCTCCACTGATACTGAAAGCGAGCAAAGCAAACCCTTTGGGCACCTTCACTTCGGTCCTTGGGATCCCCCGAGCGACGCCATGCACG
This sequence comes from Pseudidiomarina mangrovi, assembly GCF_003999375.1. GTDB lineage: Bacteria > Pseudomonadota > Gammaproteobacteria > Enterobacterales > Alteromonadaceae > Pseudidiomarina > Pseudidiomarina mangrovi. The sequence goes on along the minus strand of NZ_RJLC01000014.1, from coordinate 287,280 downwards.
AGTGCTGTTATGAAAAAAGAGAAAATCACCCACAGCCCCAAGGTAACCAAAACCTCAAAGGTATCGGCTGCCTGCAATACAAAAAACAGTCCAAGTGCCACGACGATCAGCACGAAGCCGACCATCACAACGAAATCAAATACATCGTAGCGACGATTCATTGCATCACCACATAACGCTCCGCTAACGTGCGCCGCTTGCGGCATCATCTTTCAGCGGTTTGTTAGCAGCTTCAGCCCGTAAACGCTCTACAAGCCAAACTTTAATAATCGACTGCCGAGTCACGCCAATTCGAGCAGCTTCGCGATCAAGTGACTCAACTACCCAAGCAGGAAAGTCTACGTTAATACGTTTCGCTTCCTGGTTTACCCGCCGTGCGCTCTTGACATCCAGATCATCAATGATGTCATCTGCACCTTCATCAAACTTCGTGTCAAAATCTTTAGCTTTCATACAACTCTACCTCTCTCTTACGCGAGCGCCTTACCGAGATGAGACGAATTTTCTCCCCTCGGTAAGTGATAACAGCAGACCAGTGTTTGCTACCAATAAGACCAATAACGAGGTAGCGTGGTTCATCGACCGTCTTTGCTTGAACCTCAAGAAGATCCTGGTCATCCCATAAGGCCTGCGCGTCATGAAAACTGATTCCATGCTTCTCTAGATTCGCTTGGCTCTTATCGTTATCAAACTCGAAAATGTGCATGAGTATAAATTATTCCTTTTTTACTCATTTGGCAAGATAGCTAGAAAGAAGTGCCTGCTAACGCCCAAATTTAGCGCGGAAAGCCGCGCAGCGGGTTGACGTCGCAGCCAGCGCTTTTTGCTGGCGATAAAATTTGATTGTTAAATGCCATTACTCGCAACACTTGCCTTCCTGTATTGGAGGACATTTAATCGAACCAAAGCTACAAAAAACACAGCAATCTCCGGCGTTTGGTTCTAGGACCCTTTTGCAGAACTCGCAGTCATAGAAATATTGGCATGCGTCAGTTGGCATGGTTTCAGTTTTTTGATAACCACAGTGCGGGCAAGTGATTTCCGATTGAAGCACTATGCTTGTGTTATGCATTGATTACACCTCTTGGCTTCCAAAGTGTTCCAAATGGCAGCTACTACCAGCCCAACCAGCGCAGAGTAAAGCAGCCATCCTAGTAGAAAAATGTTATAAACAACCAACAATGCGCTAAAGCACAATACGGTTAAGGCTAATGGCCCATGCTTGCCATGTTTGCGAAATGACAGATAAGCACCAACAACTGCCAGCAAACCGAATATTTGCACGATGTAAGCAATGTACTCGGAGTAAGGCAGTAAAGCTGATAAACCGACGATGCTGGCAACGGAAGCAAGCACCGGAAAACAGCATGGAGTCGCAGCCGCTACCGCTGCCACACCGCTTCCGATACCACCAAAGCTCAGGAGAGATTCTTTCATTGTAAGAGACCTTGATTATTGAGACACTGTCAGTATAAATCCCGTACCTAGGTACGGTGTCAAGGTTCTTCGTCGATCAAGCTCTCTATGATGGGGCAGCCCGCATAAGGCTTACGATCTTTACAGCTAGCAACGGCTTGCTCCAAAACAGCTTCAATCTTGGCAAGATCAATTAATTTTTTGCGCACCAGCAACAATTTACGCTTAGCTACGCTTTCGACCCCCGAGCAATCGGATGCTGAAAGTTCAAGCAGGGTGCCAATTTCCGATAGCGTGAACCCAAGCGCTTGAGCGCGCCTGATAAAAGACAGACGATCACGGTGCGAAGTCGAGTAGTGCCGGTTCTCTCCGTATGGGCACTCTGGAATATCCAGAAGTCCCCGCCGTTGATAGTAACGAACCGTCTCAACCGAAACTCCCGCACTTTTTGCAAGCTCACCGATTCTCATAGGCTATGATTGGTATTTAACGCCCGCCATAAGCGGCCGAGTGAAACGAGGTCCGGCGCACGAAGTGCGCGTACTTAATGGCTTGGTTATGTGTTTCCATTTTTCTGGTACCTATTATGTATGGTAGGTATGAAGAGCGCCGCTACTGATACAACAAAACCTACGCCCATAGCCCAAGACCCAACCGGGTGAAATACGCCGAATAACAGCAACGCAAACCAAGATACAGACAGAAGCAGCAAGGTAAAGCTAGCAATCATCGTTCTGCTTCGTAAAGTACCGGAACCGCCCCACAACCATGCCACTAATATAAGAACCGCTAAACAACTTACCGCAAATAGAGGTATTCCAGCGCTCATTTTATTCACCTAACCTGATACACATAACGCTTCAAGAACCGGTGCGGCGTGCCGCCTCCGGGTTGCTTGACTTGTTATGTTTCGTTGCCTCTATGTACACCAAGATGTAAGGCAATAAATATATGAAAAACAAAGTGGTATATAAATATGAAAAACCACTACCAAATACAGCTAAAAGTAAAATTAGGAGAATGTGACCTAATAATGCAACTGGTCTATGTCTGAACGTAAGATAGTTTAGCCCGATAAAAGCTATGAAATACAAATAGCCTCCACTACCCAAAGATAAACTATGAACTATTGCAGCCACTACTAACGCAATTTTAGGTACGACAAATGACAGTAGTGCACCTAAACTTGCGACTCCAAACATACCGCCAGATGTGACGTCAGAAAGCTTGAACGTATTTGCGCAGAGTTTAGACATATTCACCTAGAAACATAACGCCTAAGCTCAGCCGAAAGGCGCCGCATCGCGGCGACGAATCGGCTGGAGCGCATTGTTATAAATCACCTTTGATGAACTTGATGCTATATGAATCACTAGCTTTTTTTCCATTTACTAAATCCACAACCTGAGCCAATATTGTATAAACTCCCTCTGGATCACTATCCTCAAGTATTAGGTCCAATGCAGGGTCGGCCATTGTTAGCATTGGTTTAGAAGGCAACTCGCCTCTCCCTTTAGCATAATCACGCTGCCCAAATATTGGCTTTTCGTTCGGATCAAGAATATAAAATGAGACGCTAAATTCATAATTGCCATCATCGTTAGCTGACATGCCTGTAACCAAGAATGCCGTTACGATCAGTTGATCAGGCTTTGCCACCTTTAATCTTTTTATCGTTACTCCATGGCTCGAAGGTGTAGATAACCATTCTTCGATGTATTTAGGCGTGCCGGATGCAACAATTACAAGCCCGAGGTCACCCGCTTCTTTAGCAACTGGACCTGGGGTTGTTTCTGCGTTTGCAGCACCCCAAAAGAGAACGCAAATTAGAATCCAGCTGAATTGACGCTTTCTCATCTCTTTCCTCGTGAGTTATAACGCCCCGCGCATGCGCGCGAGCTTGTGAGCGTCGCAGGGGCCGGAGGCCCCGAATGACGCGGTTTGTTATGTGTTTGGGTAGTAAACAATTGAGCTACCCTCGTTTAATGCTTCTTCGTAGAAACCAGCAAAACCGCGAAAACTGTCTGTATTCAGTACATCAACCTTTAGCGGCTTACCAGTGAGGTTTTTCAAGTTGGCAAAGCCAAACTTTGAGCATTCCGTAGTCACGAATTCAAAATCTGGATGTTCACTATCCTGAGCCAAAAATAATATGCATTTATGGACATGATGCAATTCAGGATGGTTGTAATCGTATTCATTACCACCAACAAACTCACCTTCAAATCCGTATAAAACTATAGTCTTCACGAAGCATCCTTACACATAACGCCCAAATTTAGCGCGGAAAGCCGCGCAGCGGGTTGACGTCGCAGCCAGCGCTTTTTGCTGGCGATAAAATTTGCTTGTTATGTGCCATTATTTGCGATCGGCCGGGTGGTTTACACCATCGTTGGTTGGTACATTTGGTATTTTCAATGGGTTAATTCCCTCAAGGCAAGCAACATTAAAACCGTACTGCGTTGGATTTGACCTGCGTTGATGGTGGGTATAAATACCGCAGTTACTGCAAAAATAATGCTTGGCTGTCTTTGTATTAAACTGATAAAGCTTTAAAAAGCTCTCACCTTTTATAATTTTTATACCCGACAGAGGAATTGAAGCCGCTATTGCTCCACGCCGCCGGCAAAGCGAACAATCACAGCGACGTAATTCAACCAAACCATCCGGCAAATCAAGCTCAAACTCAACAGAACCACAATGGCAGGTAGCTTTGTGTTTAGCTTGGATTGGAACGCCATCAACCTCTTTCAAATTTAAAGCCATACTTGGTTCCTTGCGAGCACATAACATTTGTATAGTGTTCTGGCACATGTCGTAATCGTTCGGTGTACCTAGTAACTCACCAAAAACAATACAAAAACCATCTAAAATGTCGCCTTTTCTTGTCAGCAAAGTAAGCACGCACACTTTGTTGTTCGACTACGCCTGATAACACTATTTTTGTTTAAATTATGTAATTGAAAATAGGACATATTTATCCTACATGCAAGCTTTAAGTGTGCGACTTTGAGCCGTGAAGCGTGCCGATTGATCGATTATGCTTATTAACTCACGATTATCAAAAATCATGGATGTTAATGATGCCGAGCCCTTTTATTGAAAAACTTCGCGCTGATATGCGATTGCGTGGCTATAGCTTAAAAACTGAGAAATCTTATTTAGGTTGGATACGGCAGTTTATTTATTTTCATAAAAAACAACACCCTAATGATATGGGCGCGGAAGAGGTGAAGGCCTTTTTAAGTTGGTTGGCTAATGAGCGCCATGTTGCTGTAAATACGCAAAAAGTTGCTCTAAATGCTTTGGTGTATCTGTATCACAAAGCGCTGAATCAGGAACTAGGTGAACTCAATTTTAGCCTTGCCACTAAACAGCGTCAGTTGCCTGTAGTGCTTTCACCTGAGGAAGTTCAGCGCATTTTAAACCAGCTTAGTGGTCGAAATAAGCTGATTATTGAACTCCTATACGGTAGCGGTTTAAGAGTAAGTGAGGCGCTTCGTTTACGGGTGCAAGATATCAATTTTAGTCATGCTGCCCTTACCGTTCGTGACGGTAAGGGCAAGAAAGATCGGCAAACCCTTCTTAGCCAAAGGCTTATTGAACCATTACAACAAGCCATCGAAACAGCTTTGACTGTTCAGATAGAGGATAACAAGAATGGACTTGGGCCATCGATGCCTAATGCGCTCGATAGGAAATATCCAAATGCTTATAAACAACCTGGATGGATGTTTGTCTTTCCGGCAACAAGCCTATGTAAGCACCCATATTCTGGGGTTCTTTGCCGTCATCATTTGCATGACAGCGTGGTGCGCAAGGCGCTACAACCTGCTGTGAAGGCGGCGAAAATATTTAAAAAGGTGAATTGTCATACGTTTCGACATTCCTTTGCCACCCATCTATTACAAGCGGGATGCGACATTAGAACAGTACAAGAACTGCTAGGGCACAACGACGTGAGTACAACTCAAATTTATACACACGTCATTGGTCAACATTATGCGGGCACAGCTAGCCCGCTTGATCGGCTAATCAGCAACCAGTAAAACGGTGGAATTACTCCACCGTTACCGATTTTGCCAAGTTGCGCGGCTGGTCTACGTCGGTGCCTTTGATGATGGCCACGAAGTACGACAGCAACTGTAACGGAATGGTGTAAACGATGGGCGCAATCAGCTCGTCACAATGGCTGACGTTGATCACGCGCATGCTGGTGTCGCTCTTAAAGTGGGCGTCTTTATCGGCGAACACATACATAATGCCGCCACGGGCGCGTACTTCTTCCACGTTGGATTTCAGCTTCTCCAGCAGCTCATCGTTAGGTGCTACCACGATGACCGGCATGTCGGCGTCAATCAACGCCAATGGGCCGTGTTTGAGCTCGCCAGCGGCGTAAGCTTCAGCGTGAATGTAGGAGATCTCTTTCAGCTTCAACGCGCCTTCCATTGCAATCGGATATTGCGTACCACGGCCTAAGAACAAGCTATGGAATTTGTCTGCAAATTCTGGCGCTAGAGCTTCAATCTCATCGCTCAACAGCAGCGCTTCTTCAAGCTTAGCTGGCAGCGCTTGCAGGCCGCTGACAATAGCGTTGCGGCACTTGTCTGAGATGCCACGGTGTTGGCCAATGGCCAGTACCAACATCAATAAGCCCACTAACTGGGTGGTGAAGGCTTTGGTGGAGGCTACGCCAATTTCCGCGCCGGCGCGGGTCATGTAGTTGAGATCAGACTCGCGCACCATGGATGAGGTTGCCACGTTACAAATGGTCAAGCTGCCACGATAGCTGAGCTCTTTAGACAGCCGCAGCGCTGCTAGGGTATCGGCAGTTTCGCCAGATTGTGAAATGGTGACCAACAAGCTGTTGCGATGCACGTGTGACTTGCGATAGCGGAACTCTGATGCGATTTCCACATTACACGACACGCCAGCCATGGATTCCAGCCAGTAGCGCGCCACCATACCAGCGTGATAGGAGGTGCCACAGGCGACAATTTGGACGTGCTCAATATCCTTCAACAGATCCATAGAGCCGGGGCCAAAGGCATCATCAGCTACTTGGCCATGCACTAAACGACCCTCTAGAGCATTACGCACGGCAGTTGGCTGCTCGTGAATTTCTTTCAGCATAAAGTGCCGGTATTGGCCTTTACCGCCAGCATCGTATTGGCCGTCTGATTCGTGCACGTCGCGCTGCACCAATGCACCACTGCGGTCATAAACTTTCACGCTGGTACGGGTGATGTCGGCCATGTCGCCTTCTTCGAGGTACATAAACTGACGAGTCACTGGCAACAACGCCAGTTGGTCAGAGGCGATAAAGTTTTCGCCAATGCCTAAACCAATCACTAGCGGGCTACCAGAACGCGCAACCACCAAACGGCCAGGTTCGCGACAGTCCATCACCACCGTGCCGTAAGCGCCTTCTAATTGACGCACTGCGGCTTGTACCGCTTTAAATAGGTCGCTTTCTGTTTTGCGCTGATGATGCACCAAATGGCAAATTACTTCGGTGTCGGTATCTGAGTTGAACACATAGCCAAGCGCCTGCAATTGCGCGCGCAGCTTTTCATGGTTTTCGATGATACCGTTATGCACCACGGCAATGCAGTTTTCCGAAATGTGCGGGTGGGCATTGGCTTCGGTGACGCCACCGTGGGTTGCCCAACGGGTATGCGCAATACCGGTGGTACCGGCTAACGGGGTATCGCCAATGGCGTCTTTCAGCGCCTGGACTTTGCCGGTGCGCCGCACGCACTCAATGCTACCGCTCTCGCTTAACACCGCTAAGCCGGCGGAATCATAGCCGCGGTATTCCAGCCGTTTGAGGCCCTCAACTAAGATCTCGCTAATACGACGTTCCGATGTCGCGCCAACAATTCCACACATGCTTATTGTTCCTTTTTAACCGGCCGTTGCCAGCCTGAAATAGTGATTTGTTTACCGCGCGCAACAGCTAACTCACCTGCTGCAACGGCTTTGGTAATGGTTGAACCGGCGCCTACGGTGGCGTTATCGCCAATTTGCACTGGGGCGACCAGCGAGCTGTTGGAGCCAATAAATGCGCCGGCGCCAATTTCGGTCAGATGCTTGTTGGCGCCATCATAATTACAAGTGATGGTACCTGCGCCGATATTTGCTGCAGCGCCCACCACGGCATCGCCTAAATAGGTCAAATGGCTAGCTTTTGCGCCGGGCCCCATGCGGGTGTTTTTCACTTCCACAAAGTTGCCAATGGCGGCGCCTTGTTCCAACACAGCGCCTGGGCGCAAGCGGGCAAACGGACCGACGCTACAACCGGCAGCTAGTTCTGCACCCTCAATCACCGAGTGAGATTTTACCCGGCTATCGGCACCAATTTTGCAGTTGCGCAGCACACAATTGCTTTCGATCACCACGCCATCGGCAAGTTCCACACGGCCTTCAAAAATAACGTTGGCATCAATCACCACATCGCTACCAACGGTGACCTGGCCGCGCACATCCACGCGTGCTGGGTCCATCAAGGTGGCGCCGCTAATCATCAGCTGCTCGGCTTGACGCAGTTGGTAAGCACGCTCTAACGCGGCCAATTGCACGCGGTTATTCGCACCTTCTACTTCGCTAATCTCGTCAGGCTGGCTGGTGGCAATTTTCACGCCCTCGACCGCTGCCATAGCAACGATATCGGTTAGGTAAAATTCGCCTTGGGCGTTGTTGTTTTGTAAGTTGGCCAGCCAGCGCTTCAACGAGGCACTATGCACCACCATCATGCCAGTGTTTACTTCGGTAATAGCCAGCTGCGCAATGTTGGCATCTTTTTGCTCCACGATGCCGCTTACCGCGCCTTGCTTGCTGCGCACAATACGGCCATAGCCGTTGGGGTCGGGCAGGGTGACGGTCAGCAACGCCAGGTCGGTTTTCTCTGCGGCGGCCAGTAAGGTTTTCAAGGTAGCCAAACGGGTTAATGGCACATCGCCATATAGAATCAATACTTTTTCGTCGCTACCCAAGTGTGGCACAACTTGCTGCACGGCATGGCCGGTGCCGAGCTGTTCTGCTTGCTCAACAAAATTAACTGCCTGCCCCTTAAGGGCTGTTTTCAATGCGTCGCCACCGTGACCGTAGATCACGTGTACCGTGCTTGGGTGCAATTGCTGTGCGGTGTCAATCACGTGCTGCACCATAGGTTTATGGGCAACAGGGTGAAGAACTTTAGGGAGCGCGGAGCGCATCCGGGTGCCTTTGCCAGCGGCAAGGACTACAACACTTAACGCCATGAATCCGTCCAATCTTGCGATGTTACAAATAATAGGGGTTATTTTACTTGGTTCACAGAAAATTAACAGCGCAAAAAAAGACCCGATCGGCATAACCGTCGGGTCTTTTCACTTTCTTTTCGCTCTGGTCGCGCTGCTACGGATTATTTTTTGATTTTGCGAATAATCTGTAACTGTGCCAACGCCCGGGCTAATTCCGCAGCTGCTTCGGCGTAGCTGAGGTCTGAGCTTGAATCTGCAATTGCTGCTTCAGCCCGTTGTTTTGCGGCAAGAGCTTGTTGTTCGTCAAGCTCGTCGCCGCGTACGGCTGTATCAGCAAGTACCGTGACGTTGTGTGGCTGCACTTCTAGCACGCCGCCGGCAACATAGATGATTTGCTCAGCACCGTCTTCTAACACCAACCGCACCATACCTGGTTTGATCAGGGTTAACAGTGGCGCGTGGCCTGGGTACACACCCAGCTCACCTTCGCTACCGGTCACTTGCACGGTCTGCACCGCACCCGAGAAAATCTTCTCTTCGGCGCTGACCACGTCAAGCTGTACAGTTTTAGCTGCCATTTAAACCTCCCGGTTACATTTTCTTGGCTTTTTCGACCGCTTCTTCGATGCTACCAACCATGTAGAACGCTTGTTCTGGCAGGTGGTCAAAATCACCGTTTAAGATACCTTTAAATCCAGCAATAGTATCTTTCAGAGATACGTACTTACCTGGTGAGCCAGTGAATACTTCGGCAACGAAGAATGGCTGTGACAGGAAGCGCTGAATTTTACGCGCCCGTGATACGGTGGTTTTGTCTTCTTCTGACAATTCATCCATACCCAAGATAGCGATGATATCTTTCAATTCTTTGTAACGCTGCAACACTGACTGAACGCCACGCGCTGCTTCGTAATGCTCTTTACCGATAACTAACGGGTCTAACTGACGTGAGGTAGACGCCAACGGGTCAACCGCCGGGTAGATACCTAATGACGCGATATCACGTGACAATACAACCGTTGCGTCTAAGTGAGCAAAGGTGGTTGCTGGTGATGGGTCAGTCAAGTCATCCGCAGGTACGTATACCGCTTGGATAGAGGTGATTGAGCCAGTTTTGGTTGAAGTGATACGCTCTTGCAGAACGCCCATCTCTTCCGCCAATGTTGGCTGATAACCTACCGCTGACGGCATCCGGCCTAACAAGGCTGATACTTCGGTACCGGCCAAGGTATAACGGTAGATGTTATCCACGAAGAACAGTACGTCACGACCTTCGTCACGGAACTTCTCCGCCATGGTCAAACCGGTCAACGCTACCCGCAAACGGTTACCTGGTGGTTCGTTCATCTGGCCATATACCAGCGCAACTTTGTCGAGTACGTTGGAGTCTTTCATCTCGTGATAGAAGTCGTTACCTTCACGCGTACGCTCACCAACACCGGCGAATACTGAGTAGCCGCTGTGCTCGATAGCGATGTTACGGATAAGCTCCATCATGTTTACGGTTTTACCTACACCGGCACCACCGAACAGACCTACTTTACCGCCTTTAGCGAACGGGCAAACCAAGTCGATAACTTTGATGCCGGTTTCTAATAGTTCGGTAGCGTTTGACTGCTCTTCATAGGATGGCGCAGCGCGGTGGATAGACATCCGCTCTTCTTCACCGATAGCACCGGCTTCGTCGATTGGCTCACCCAACACGTTCATGATGCGGCCTAGGGTTTGTTTGCCCACCGGTACCATGATTGATTCGCCGGTATTCTCGACGCTGATTCCACGACGCAGACCGTCGGTAGTACCTAGTGCGATGCTCCGCACGATACCGCCGCCTAACTGCTGCTGAACTTCCAGGGTTAAACCCTTGAGGTCACCGTCGGTCACCTTCAGCGCGTCGTATACCTTTGGCACTGCAGTTTGTGGAAATTCGATATCCACAACCGCGCCAATAATTTGCACGACCTTACCTTGACTCATGACATTTCCTCTAACTCTAAAATTCTTGCAAGCTTCGCCTTATACCGCTCCGGCGCCCGATACAATTTCCGAAATTTCCTGCGTAATCGCTGCTTGGCGAGCTTTGTTATACACCAAGCGCAATTGATCAATCAGGTCTTCGGCGTTGTCGGTAGCGGCCTTCATAGCCACCATCCGCGCTGCCTGTTCACTGGCGATGTTATCCACAACCCCTTGATACACAGTCACTTCTACGAAGCGACGGATCAGCGTTTCCAAAATGGGTTGGGCGTCAGGCTCATACAAGTAGTCCCAGCTACCTGATTGAACTTCATCGCGAGACTCAGCTTTTGGCAACGGTAGCAATTGGGCTATCGTTGGTTCTTGCTTCATGGTGTTCACAAACTTGTTATACACCAGGTACAGACGGTCTAGTTTGCCTTCATCAAAGGCATCTAACAGTACTTGTACAGTCCCGAGCACATCGTTCACGCTTGGCTTATCGCCAAGGCCTGAGGTTTGTGCCAGTAAACGGCCACCAAAACGTTTAAAGAAACCTGTTGCCTTGTTACCAATGGCAGCAAAGTCCACTTCAATTCCGGCGTCTTTCTGTGTTTTTGCGTGCTTGACCACCGCTTTAAATTCGTTGGTGTTCAAACCGCCACATAAACCACGGTCGGTTGAAATGACAATGTAACCAACACGTTTTACTTCGCGCTCTACCAAATACGGGTGGCGGAACTCTAAGTTAGCGTGGGCAACATGGCCGATCACTTTGTAGATACTATCGGCATACGGGCGGCTTGAGGCCATCCGTTCCTGCGCCTTACGCATTTTCGACGCAGCCACCATTTCCATAGCACTGGTGATCTTCTGAGTATTGTTAATACTCCCGATCTTGGTCTTTATTTCTTTACCGACGGCCATGATAATCTCCTGTTACTTAACGACCTGTGGCCACTGCATGAGTGGCCACGTGGCGCTTACCAAGACTGCGTTTTCTTGAAGGTTTTGAGGCCTTCGTGCAGTTTGGCTTCAATCGCATCGTTATAGTTGCCAGTCGCATCAATGTCAGCCATCAAGTCGCCATGCGTGCTACGCATGTAGGCAATCAACGCTGCTTCAAAGTCTAAAACTTTGTTCAGTTCAACGTCTTTCAGATAGCCTTTTTCAGCGGCGAAAATAGATACGGCCATTTCGCCAACGCTCATTGGCTGGTACTGGTTCTGCTTCATCAGTTCGGTAACACGTTGACCGTGCTCTAACTGTGAACGTGTGGCTTCATCTAGGTCAGAAGCGAACTGGGCGAATGCCGCCAATTCACGGTACTGAGCCAAGGCCAAACGGATACCACCACCCAATTTCTTGATGATTTTGGTTTGCGCTGCACCACCAACCCGCGATACCGAGATACCAGCGTTTACCGCAGGGCGAATACCGGCGTTAAACAAGTCAGTTTCTAAGAAGATCTGACCATCGGTGATTGAAATCACGTTGGTTGGTACGAATGCTGATACGTCACCAGCTTGGGTTTCAATGATTGGCAGTGCGGTCAATGAACCGGTTTGGCCTTTCACTTCACCATTGGTGTATTTCTCAACATAGTCAGCGTTTACTCGCGCTGCACGCTCTAGTAAGCGGGAGTGCAAATAGAATACGTCACCTGGGTAAGCTTCACGACCTGGCGGACGACGCAGCAACAATGAGATCTGACGGTAAGCAACAGCTTGCTTAGACAGGTCATCGTATACGATCAGTGCATCTTCACCACGATCACGGAAGTATTCACCCATGGTACAGCCAGAATAGGCCGCCAAGTATTGCAGTGCCGCAGATTCAGAAGCCGATGCCGCAACCACAATAGTGTTGGCTAAAGCGCCGTGCTCTTCGAGCTTGCGTACTACGTTGGCAATGGTCGAGGCTTTCTGACCGATAGCTACGTACACACACTTAATACCAGAGTTTTTCTGATTGATGATGGCGTCGATAGCTAAAGCAGTTTTACCAGTTTGGCGGTCACCGATGATCAATTCACGCTGGCCACGGCCAACTGGAATCATCGAGTCGATTGATTTGTAACCAGTTTGTACTGGCTGATCAACCGATTGACGCTCAATAACACCTGGCGCGATTTTCTCAACCGGCTCGAAACCATCGGCTTCGATTGGGCCTTTACCGTCAATCGGTAAGCCCAAGGTGTTGACCACGCGGCCTAACAAGGCGCGACCTACTGGCACTTCTAAGATACGGCCAGTCGATTTTACTTTTACGCCTTCTTGCAAGTCCGCGTACGGACCCATAACAACCGCACCTACCGAGTCGCGCTCAAGGTTCAAGGCGATAGCATAACGGTTGCCTGGCAGTTCGATCATCTCGCCCTGCATACAGTCGGCAAGGCCGTGAACGCGAATAATACCGTCGGTTACCGAGACGATAGTACCTTCGTTACGCGCTTCACTGACCACTTCAAACTGATCAATACGTTTCTTGATCAGTTCTGCGATTTCATTTGAATTCAGTTGCATGCTCAAGTCCCCAATTAGGATTGCAATGCGTGGGCTAAGCGAGTTAGCTTGCCGCGCACCGTACCGTCAATCACTGTGTCACCAGCTTTGATGAACAAGCCGCCGGTAATGGCGCTATCAACGGTGCAATTCAGCTTAACTTTGCGTGAAAAACGTTGCTCTAACGCTTTTGCCAGATCATCCTGCTGCTTCTTCGTCAATTTAACCGCCGAGGTTACGTCTACGGCGATTTCTTTTTCGTGTTCAGCACGCAACTCGCTATACAGAGTTGCAACTGCAGGTAACGCTTTCAAGCGACCATTTTCAGCCATGACTTTGACAAAGTTTTGGCCATGGTTGTCGAGCTGCTCACCGCAGACTTGAACAAACACATGAGTCTTCTTTTCTAGCGTTTCGGCGCTGCTCAAAAAGGTCGACATGGTGGCATCGGTTGCAACCGCAGCTGCAAACACCAACATTTCGTGCCATTTTTCGATAGCGCCATGCTCTACTGCAAAATCAAAAGCTGCTTTTGCATAGGGGCGAGCAACCGTAGTCAATTCTGACATTTGCACAGACCCCTTTGGTTAGAGTTCAGCGACCAGTTTTTCAACGATGTCACTGTGAGCGTTTTTATCAATTTCACGCTCGATAATTTTTTCTGCACCAGCAATGGCTAACATGGCCACTTGCTTGCGCAGTTCTTCACGTAAACGATTGCGCTCAGCTTGCACTTCAGCTTGGCCAGCAGCAATGATGTTCTCACGCTCTTGCTCGCCACGCTTTTTGCCTTCTTCAACACTGTCCTCAGCGCGTTTCTTCGCTTGGGCAATGATTTCAGCAGCTTGCGCTTTCGCTTCTTTTAACTCGTCAGCAATCTTCGCTTGCGCGAGTTGCAGGTCTTTTTCTGCGCGTTCACCGGCAGCAAGACCATCAGAGATTTTCTGCTGACGGGCTTCAATTGCGTTGTTCAGCGGTGGCCATACGAACTTCATACAGAATAGTACGAAGACGATAAAGGCAATCAATTCGCCGAACAGGGTCATGTTTAAACTCACGACCTACCCCCTTAGTTCAGTTGTTCGAGTGGTGACAAAGGACCTTAGAGTACGAACAACAGGACCATGGCGATACCAACACCGATCATCGCTACCGCGTCGATCAGACCCGCCAAGATGAACATTTTAACTTGCAGTGAAGGAGCTAATTCTGGCTGACGTGCACAAGCTTCTAAGAACTTGCCGCCCATGTTACCGAAACCAACCGCAGTACCGATTGCGCCACAGCCGATTAACAGAGCAACAGCGATATATTTAAGACCTAACATTAGTTCCATTTTTATCTCCAAAAAGTAAAGTCAAAGGTTAAAAGTAAAACAAAAAACTAGTGGCTTTCTGAGCTGGCCATACTCAAGTAAACAATGGTCAGCATCATGAATACGAACGCCTGCAGCACGATAACGAGGATGTGGAACACCGCCCAGACAAAGTGCAATGGTAACTGCATTAAGCCGATAGCACCGATCAAGATAAAGATCAGCTCACCAGCATAGAGGTTACCGAACAGTCGCAAGGCCAGCGAGAACGGCTTGGCGACCAACGCGATCAGCTCCAACAATAAGTTGAAAGGGATCAGCAGTATTTGTACGAATAAGTTACTTGAGCTAAATGGGTGCAAGGTCAGCTCTTTGATGAAGCCCAACACGCCTTTCATGCGAATGTTGTAACCAATCATCAGTAAGAACACGCCGATAGCCAGTGCCGCGGTCATGTTGATGTCGGTGGTCGGTACAATTTTCATGTACACATCGTGTGAGTTCATGCCAAAGAAGGTAGCGCCTATCCAGCCTGCAAATGCCGGTAAAAAGTCAACCGGGATCAAGTCCATCAAGTTCATCAAAAATACCCAGACGAAGATGGTTAAGGCCAGCGGGGCAATCAATTTGCTCTTACCGTGGAAGGTATCGCGCACGTTGCCGGCCACGAATTCCACGATCATTTCGATAAAGCATTGAAGTTTTCCTGGCACTCCGACCGTGGCCTTTTTCGCCGCGTTACGGAAAATCATCAGGAAAATAATACCTAAGCCGATCGACCAGGCGAGGGTGTCAATGTGCCATGTCCAGAACCCGGCCTCACTACACGCTTTGTTGAAGGCAATACCGGCTTCGGTATTACACATCTTGGCGTTAGTTAGGTGGTGCTGAATATGACTTTGGAGCGTTAACTCTTCTGCAGCCATTGTAAGTCCCACAATTTTAAGTTGATTTTAAAAGTAAAATCGGTGCCAGCCATTGCATGATAATGGTTGCAATGTAGCCGCTACAAACCGCTACCAGCGGGAGCTCTGCTACTAACAACACGGTTATCAGCAACACCACAGTGAGGCTGATTTTCAGCGCTTCACCGGCAAAAAAATTCGCAACCACTTGTTGCGCTGCTCGCGCGCCGCCGTGGGCAAAAGCGCGCCAAGCAAAGAGTGCGGTAGGAATAAAAACGGCGAACCCGCCCGCTACCACACCCCAAAAATATAAGTAGCCATTGTACGGCTGCACCAGCGAAAACACACAAGCGAGCAAAAATATGGTGCCTGCTTGGGCGCGCAATAATCGCGCTGCCAGTTGTTTTCCATGCCCTGTTAGAGCCTGTTTGTGTGCGTTGTTTTTCACGTCAGTTTTCACGTCAGCCAAGGGCTTCATACCTCGTCAAAAAGCCCGCGATAGTATAAAGATTTGCGCTTTAAATGCAAACAAATCGGTAACATTAGCCGTCGTCAGCTATGCCTAAATGCGCCAAAATACCATCGAGCTCATCTAAGCTACTGTAATTTATCACCAGTTTACCTTTGCCTTTACGGTTGTGGTTAATCGCCACAGCGGCACTAAAACGTTCTGTCAAACGCTGTTCTAAACGTTTGATATCAGCATCAGGACTGGCTTTTGCTGGTGCCTGCTTCGGTGGCTCTAAAGCCAATCGCACCAACTTGTCGGCTTCTCTTACGGTCAACGCCTTGGCGGCGATCACTCGTGCCACCTCAGCTTGCTGCTCGCCTTCAAGGGCCAGCAACAATTTGGCATGGCCTAACTCAATGTCACCGCGCTCTAATAGCGTTTTGGTTTCTGCCATGAGGTTATTCAGGCGCAACAAGTTAGTTACTGTGGCGCGCGATTTACCCACCGCATCAGCGACTTCTTGGTGGGTCAATTTAAACTCGGTTAATAACCGCTGCAGAGCTACGGCTTCTTCCATGGCATTGAGATCTTCACGCTGAATATTCTCAATCAAGGCCATGGCAATGGCTGCATCATCGGCCACGGTTTTGACTAAGCAGGGTACCTCGGCTAAGCGCGCCAGTTGCGCTGCACGCCAGCGCCGTTCGCCAGCGATGATTTCGTAGCGCTGTTCCGCCACAGCACGCACCACAATCGGCTGGATAATGCCTTGCGCTTTAATGGATGCAGCTAAATCTTCGAGCGCTTCTGGCGCCATATCTTTGCGTGGTTGATAGCGTCCAGGCTGTAACCACTCTATGGGTAGTTGCTGTAGTTCACTGGTGGCTAGCTCAATATCAGGCACTTGGCTATCGTGCTCACGTTGCTTATGGCTGTTGGTGAGCAAGGCCTCTAAGCCGCGCCCTAATCCGCGTTTTTTGGCTGTCATGACGATGCTTGTCCTTCTGCTTTAGCCGCTGCTTCGGCTTTTTTTAGTTGTTCAGCCCGGCGAATCAATTCACCGGCCAGCGCTAGATAGGCTTTAGCACCTGACGATGCCTTATCGTAATACATGGCTGGGGTACCAAAGCTTGGCGCTTCAGCAAGGCGCACATTACGTGGGATCACGGTGCGATACACTTTGTCACCAAAGTGCGCTTTTAGTTGTTCAGACACATCATTGGCCAGGCGATTACGCGGGTCATACATGGTGCGTAAAATACCTTCTATGGTTAGCCGCGGGTTGACCGCTTCGGCTAAACGCTCAATGGTATCCATTAATGCGGTTAAGCCTTCAAGCGCGAAGTACTCGCACTGCATAGGTACTAACACTGAATCGGCAGCAGCCATAGCGTTGACCGTGAGCATGCTGAGTGACGGTGGGCAATCAATGAAGATGTAATCGTAGTTGTTCACCACCGACTGCAAAGCCTGCGCTAAGCGTTGCTCGCGGGCGAATTCTTCCATCAGCTTGATATCGGCGGCGGTGGTATCGCCATTGGCGGCAATCAGATGATATTTACCGGTGGTTTCAGTGATGATGACGTCGGTGATGGGCTTTTTTTCAACTAACAGCTCATAGGCTGTATTTTCCACCTCGTATTTATCGACACCACTGCCCATGGTGGCATTGCCCTGCGGATCAAGGTCGATAAGCAACACTTTACGTCGTGTTGCCGCCATCGAGGCAGCTAAATTCACTGCAGTGGTGGTTTTACCCACACCACCTTTTTGATTCGCAATTGCAATGATCCGTCCCATGCGGCCTTAACCTCTTGTTTTTATAATCACCAAATGGCGCTCGCCATCGGCTTCAGGTACCTGCAATTTGGTTATTTCTTGCACTTGGTAAGCGTTATCCAAGCTGGCTAATTCACTACTTGGGTATTGCCCCTTTAACGCATAAAACTGTCCATTTGCGTTTGGTAAGTGCTGACACCAACTGAGCATATCATTTAACGAGGCAAAGGCTCTACTTATCACCCCATCAAATTGTTGCTCGGGCTGGTAATCCTCAACACGGCTCTGCACTGCGGTGACATTTTTAATGTTTAACAGGTGACAGACTTGGCGAATAAAGCGAATGCGCTTGCCCAAACTATCAAGCAGTACGAACTGCCAATCAGGCCGCGCAATAGCTAATGGCAAACCCGGCAAGCCAGGGCCAGTACCAACATCAATAAAGCGCTGACCATGCAAATGCGGTAACACCACTAAACTATCAACAATGTGCCGGCTCAGCATCTGTTGCGGGTCACGCACCGAGGTTAAATTGTAAGCCTTATTCCATTTATGCAGTTGCTCAACCAAGGCCACTTGTTGGCCTAGTTGGGTGGGCGTGAGTTCAATGCCAGCTTGCTCAAGCAGCTGTTGTAAACGGTGTTGCATAGCGCGTTAAACCCTATTGATTAAGCGCTTTTGCGCAATAAGCCTTGTTTTTTTAAGTGCACCAACAGCATGGAGATAGCCGCTGGCGTGATACCTGATATACGTGCTGCTTTGCCGATGGTTTCTGGCTGATGTTGGTTCAATTTCGCCACCACCTCGTTGGACAAACCCTTGATAGTTTTGTAATCAAAGCTGGCTGGTAACAAGGTATTTTCATGGCGCAATTGTTTGGCTATTTCATCTTGCTGGCGGTCTATATAACCGGCATATTTGGTTTTAATTTCAACCTGTTCTGCTGCTTCTTGATCCGCTAAACCCGGCCCTAATCCAGTAATTTTCATTAAATCCGCATAGTTCACTTCAGGGCGGCGTAACAGCTCTTCGGCATTCACTTCGCGGCTAATCGGGTTTTTCAACATCGTATTTAGCTGCAGGGTGGCAGCATGATTGACATGCACCCAGGTACCACGCAGACGCTGATGCTCTTGCTCAATGGCTTCCATTTTTTGGTTAAACCGCGCCCAGCGTTGATCATCCACAAGGCCCAGCTTACGACCTTGTTCGGTCAACCGCGCATCGGCGTTGTCTTCACGCAACAACAAGCGATATTCCGCCCGTGAGGTGAACATACGATAGGGTTCTTTGGTGCCTAAGGTGGATAGATCATCAATCAGCACACCCATGTACGCTTGGTCACGGCGTGGTGCCCAGCCATCATGGCCTTGGGCTTGCAAGGCCGCGTTCATACCCGCAATTAGGCCTTGTGCACCGGCTTCTTCATAACCGGTGGTACCATTGATTTGACCGGCAAAGAACAAGCCGTGAATGTACTTGGTTTCTAGTGTTTGCTTGAGATCGCGGGGATCAAAAAAGTCATACTCAATGGCATAACCTGGGCGCGTTATATGAGCATTTTCAAAGCCTTTGATAGAACGCACCAAGTTGACTTGCACATCGAACGGTAAGCTGGTGGAAATGCCGTTTGGATACACTTCGTGGGTGGTTAAACCCTCAGGCTCTACGAAGATTTGATGCGATTGCTTATCGGCAAAGCGCATGACTTTGTCTTCAATGGATGGGCAATAACGCGGGCCAATGCCCTCAATAACACCGGAATACATGGGTGACCGGTCAAGACCACCACGAATAACATCGTGGGTTTGCTCGTTGGTATGGGTGATGTAGCACGATATTTGTTGCGGATGATCGCTGGCTTTACCCATAAACGAAAAAATAGGGGTTGGGCTATCTCCAGGTTGCTCTTGCATCACCGAAAAGTCGAGGCTGCGCGCATCAATACGCGGTGGTGTACCGGTTTTTAACCGATCAACGCGCAGCGGTAATTCACGTAAGCGTTTGGCTAGTGCATTGGCTGGAGGATCGCCAGCACGCCCACCTTGATGGTTTTCTAAACCTATGTGAATCACGCCACCCAAAAAAGTACCTACCGTTAACACCACTGTGGTGGCAGAGAATTTTAAGCCCATTTGGGTTAACACTCCGATCACCCGATCGTTATGCACGATCAAATCTTCACAGGCTTGTTGAAATAGCGTCAAATTCGGCTGATTTTCTAAATACTGGCGTACGTAAGCTTTATAGAGCAAACGATCTGCTTGTGCGCGAGTGGCTCTTACAGCTGGGCCTTTGGAAGAGTTTAAGGTTCTAAATTGGATACCAGCGTGATCAGCGGCGTGAGCCATGATGCCACCTAAGGCATCAATTTCTTTGACCAGATGACCTTTACCAATACCACCAATCGCTGGGTTACATGACATTTGTCCAAGCGTTTCAATGTTATGCGTCAGCAATAAGGTATTACTACCCATGCGTGCTGCAGCAAGAGCGGCTTCGGTTCCGGCATGACCGCCACCAATGACGATAACGTCATAATGCTGATGGAAGGAATGTTGGGTTGTCATGATGCGCTGATCCTTAAAAAATATAGCCGGCTATTTTAGCGCGAATTGGATTGGATCGGAACGGGTATATTTTAGACAAAAAAAAGAACTTAGATCTTTTTCTTTTGATCTTCTACTTCTCTTACTACTAGCCAGGTTGTTGTTGTGGATAACCTCGCCGAGCTCAATTCAGACAAGGATCACAACGATCCGGTAGGGTGTGGGTAACCAGCGATCCTAGCGGTGATCATCCGGTGGATAAGATCGTGGGTTATCCACAATGCTAGTTATGCACACCGTTATCCACGCGTTAGTTACAGACCTTAAGCACGGTTATACCGATGTTATTCACAATGCGGCGATGAATGATCGTAGCCAGTCGGTACTTTTTTGTTCTGGATCATCCGTAGCCATATCGATTTCGAGGCGGCTGACTAACCGCGTCGCCCCAGCTTGTTGCAAGCGCTCGTCACAATCGCGACCCGCCGCACAGTAGGTGTCGTAGTTACTATCACCCACGGCAATCACGGCATATCGAAGTAATGGTAAATGCGGTTGTTGGGCACTGAGTTGTTCAGCAAAATCGAGCATTGAATCGGCATAATCGCCAGCACCATGGCTGGCAATACAGCACAACCAAATGGCTGGGTCGCCGGTCATTAATTGCTGATAATCCGGTTCGTAATGTAATTCTGTAGTATGCCCCGCAGCA
This sequence comes from Pseudidiomarina mangrovi, assembly GCF_003999375.1. Classification (GTDB taxonomy): domain Bacteria; phylum Pseudomonadota; class Gammaproteobacteria; order Enterobacterales; family Alteromonadaceae; genus Pseudidiomarina; species Pseudidiomarina mangrovi. The sequence goes on along the minus strand of NZ_RJLC01000014.1, from coordinate 266,449 downwards.
ATCAGCTGGTCACTTAGTTGGTCGGCCAAGTACTCGGTATTGCCTGAGGTAGTAGCTACTAAAATATCAATGTGTGACATGGTGTGGTCGCTATAGTTGTTCGGATAAAACACGCTGTAACGTGCGATCAAAAGCTTGCTGAGAGTCTACTTGAACGGGCATAAAACTACTACGGATGGGCACTACGAAGCCACGATGAGGAACTTCAGGTAAATTTCGTTTTAGCGTTGGAATTAATCCTTTAGCTTGTTCTTCCGTGGTGTTGGGGAGCACCAACAGAAACGCTTCTGAATCGGCTCGGGCGAGTAGAGAGCCGCTTGGAATGACTGCTCTGAGCGCCTCAGCGGTAGCTATAAGTACCTGATCGCCCACAGCGCGACCGTAGGTATCATTGATGATTTGAATGTTATCTAGGGTGATACGAAGCAAGGTATGGTGTTGGCCACTTCGAGTAGGTTGTTGGAGTAATAAATGGGTCAGTGCGACTAGCTGGGCTTGGCTGGCAAGTCCGGTTAAAGTGTCGGTCATGGTTACTTCACTGAGTAATTGATTTTGCTGCATTAAACGCGGTACTGCCATGGCTAAGTAGGCGTTCACGGCGGTCACACAGAGCGCAAATTGATAGATCACCGCAGCGTTGTGCAAATCTAACAGGCGCAGGCCAATGACCATCAGCACACTAATGATTAGTAATGTCATGGCAGCATGATAAGGATGTTCAGTGTAAATAATCCAAATCAGCGGTATGCCTAAAAAAAACATTAAATAAGGAATTTCTGAGAGCGGTAATATCGCGTTAGCGCCCATGATAAGGGTCACGAAAGCACAGACGACTAATACCTTACTGATGAAACGCAGCATATCACTGCGCTCAGGGTGGGCCAGGCTGACAAAAGCATGAAGTGGCGGGCTAAATTGCGGCCAAGCGCGATAAAGCACAATAACCGCCAACGGTGTAACCACCAGACAACCAATCAGATCCCCTAACCACCAGGTAATCATGCCCTCAAAGGGGGTATATAACATGGGGCCGCCGGTAAACTGCAATACCGAAACGCCGGCAAGAGCGGCAAGGCCGCTACTCAAAGAGAAAGCGAGCAGTAAGATGATGGTTTTGCGGGGGAACTCACCGTGCCCTAGGCGAATAAAATAGTGCCGGGCAAAATGGCCACCGAGCGCGTAGGAGCAGGTGTGAACGAGGCCAAACAACATGCCAGTGAACAGATGAGCGGCATCGTAGTCACTGGTTATCGCATTCAGTAATTCTGGGTCTATGAGTGACGCGGCAATAAAAATAGGTAATAAAGCACGTTTACCAAGCACAATAAAAGCCGCCATGGATATACCGGCAGGCAGATACCATAAGCTGGTATATGGCGCGTACTCCATCACGCCGGCTAAGTGCCAAGCGGCAATCCAAACCCCAATTAATGCCCCGTATTTCAATTCCGACATGGTAAAGCGTCCCTGGAACTTCCTGTTATAGCTCTACTTTATGCCAACTAAAGGTTTGCGACAAATGGAAAGTTTTTGCGACTAGTTGATTGGTCAGCTGAGCAGAATATTGCTAGATTCGAGCCTATTTTTTTACCAACCAAGGTTACATCATGCAAAAGCAGCAATTGGCGCTTGCCCTAGTGGGCCTCGCTCTACTTTCAGGGATGACACTGCAGGCCGCTGCGGCCAGCGCTATTAGCCAGACCAAAGGCTCCTATGTCGATAAATTCCGCCAGCTTGATGAGAGCTTGCCGACCCCAAACGTGTATCGTGCCGCCACCGGTGAACCTGGCGAGAAATATTGGCAACAACGTGCCGACTACAGCATTAACGTGCGCCTTGATGAGCAGCGTCGCCGCATAGAGGCGTACGAGGAAATTCGTTACACCAACAATTCGCCGCATACCTTGAAATATATTTGGATTCAGCTCGACCAGAATATTTTCAAAGATGATTCCATGGCTGAGTTAACCGCAACCTTTGATAGCAAACCTAGCGTGAACCTAGGCGGCATTGATAAACCAGCCCGCTTGTCGCTGAATCAGCTGCGTCGTCAGCAATTTATGGCGGATAACGAACTCGGTTTTAGTATCAATAAGATTGTTGATGGCAATGATAAGGCGCTGGAATTTATCGTTGTGGGCACCAATCTGCGTATTGATTTGCCACGGCCACTGAAGCCTGGTCAACAGTTTGAATTCGATATTGATTTTGCCTTTAACATGGTCGAAGAAGATACCGTCAATGCCCGTTCAGGCTACGAGCACTTTGCTGACGATGCGCGCCAAGGCGGCAACGATATCTTCTTGTTAGCGCAGTGGTACCCGCGGGTGGCCGCATTTACCGATTATGAAGGCTGGACGAACAAAGAATTCTTAGGTCGAGGCGAGTTCACCATGGAGTTTGGTGAGTTTGAAGTCGCCATTGATGTGCCGGCAGATCATATTGTTTCGGCAACTGGGGTGCTACAAAACCCACAACAAGTGCTGACTAAGCAGCAGCGCGAGCGCTTAAAGCAAGCGGAGAAGGCCGACAAACCAGTGTTTGTGGTGACCCCAGAAGAAGCCCTCGACAACGAGAAAGAAGGTACCGATGAGCGCAAAGTATGGCGCTTTAAAGCCGAAAACGTGCGTGATTTTGCCTGGGCGTCATCGCGCAAATTTATTTGGGATGCGCAGGGTTATCAGCAGGGCGGTAAAGTACAACCGTTGGTGATGGCCATGTCGTTTTACCCGAAAGAGGGTGGCGAGCTGTGGGAAAAATACAGCACTGCGTCGGTGATTCACACCATGGAGGTGTATTCACGCTTCTCGTTTGATTACCCCTACCCAACATCACAGTCAGTGAACGGTCCCGTGGGTGGAATGGAATACCCAATGATCACCTTCAATGGCCCGCGCACGGTGTTACAAGATGACGGTACGCGCACCTATTCATTGGCTGAAAAACGCTTTTTAATTGGCGTGGTGATTCATGAGATTGGTCACATTTATTTCCCCATGATCGTCAATTCTGATGAGCGTCAATGGACCTGGATGGATGAAGGCCTCAACAGCTTTTTAGATGGCGTGGCGGGGCGTGAATGGGATCCATCGATTCCGTGGGGCGTTGAGCCGCGGTCGATTATCGATTACATGAAATCGACCAACCAAGTACCCATTATGACCCAGTCGGATAGCGTGCTTAATCTTGGGCCGAATGCCTATACCAAGCCGGCTGCAGCGCTGAATATTTTGCGCGAAGTGGTGATGGGCCGTGAATTATTTGATTATGCCTTTAAAGAATATGCCCAGCGCTGGGCCTTTAAACGACCAACGCCGGCCGACTTCTTCCGCACCATGGAAGAAGCCTCAGGGGTTGACTTGGATTGGTTCTGGCGCGGCTGGTTTTACTCGACCGACCACGTTGATATCAGCTTAGAGCGCGTGTACAAGCTGCGCCTCGATACTCAAGATCCAGATATCGATTGGCAGCGCCGTCGCGATGAAGAGCAGAACAAACCCACCTCACTATTTGTGCAACGTAACGCTGAAGAAGCACGCAAAACTTGGGTAGAACTGAACCCAGAGATTCGTGATTTCCATGACGACAACGATCAGTTCACCGTCACCAATAAGCAGCGCAACGAGTATCAAAGCTTTTTGGCCAAGTTAGAGCCATGGGAGCGGCGGGTATTTGAGCGCGCGGTTACCGAAGACAAGCATTATTATGTGCTGGATTTCGATAATATTGGCGGCTTGGTGATGCCGATTCTGTTGCACACCACTTATGCCGACGGCAGCACCGAAATGCTTAACATTCCAGCTGAAATTTGGCGTCGTAACGCAAAATCGGTGAGCAAATTGATTATTACCGATAAGCCGGTACAAGAGTTCGCGGTGGACCCAAATTGGGAAACAGCCGATGTGGATATCAGCAATAACTACTATCCACGGCGAATGATTGAATCACGTATTGAAGCGTTTAAGTCACAGCGTGGTCGTGATCATATTTCTCGCGACCTGATGCAAGAGGCGAAAACAGAATTAAAGACGGACAGCAAGAAGACGGACAGCAAGAAGACTGAGCCCGAGGTAGAACGTTAATGGTGCGTACTGGGTTCGCTTTAGCGAAGGCTATGGTGGTGCTGCTGACGGTTGTCAGCAGCATGCTCAGTAGTGCTTGGGCGCATCAATTACATACCGCCTCAACGACCGTGGCGTACAACCCGCGCAGCGGTAACATTGAAGTCATGCATCGGTTCTTTTTGCATGATGCCGAGCATGCCGTGAAGCAGTTGTTTGATGCCAAGGCGGACATTCACAGCAATGCCGTAACTCAGCAGCAATTTGCCGACTACGCCGCCAGCCAATTTGAGCTGGCGCCGCTCTCTGGTGACTCGCTGGCGCTGCAGTTGGTTGGCTTTCAGATTGATGGACGCGATTTTTGGGTTTATCAAGAGGTGGCTCGCCCCGGTGATTTAACCGGCTTTATGATACGCCAACCGGTGTTGCAAGAAATCTGGTCGTCACAGCGCAATTTGGTCAACGTGGAGGGCTTCAGTGATGCCCTGCAAAGCGTGACCTTTAGCCGTGATGATAATTGGTTAGCGGTGCAATGGTGACAGTGCTAAGCTAATTTCATCTGTTAGCGAAGGACTGTTTTTATGCGTCAATTCAGTATTGTGCGAATTATTATCGCGTTCATGGTGGCAGTGACGGCTGCCGCCATCACTGCCAGCGTGATCCAAACCCAATTTAATTTAGCCGCGCTTACCGCGCTGTCGGTTGAGATTGATATGGATGCCCGCATCGCCACCATGTATCACGATGTCTTACATTTCTCCCCCACCATGGCGGTGTTTCTGTCCCTGACCTTAGTGCTGGCGCTGCCTGTAGCCTATTGGCTTGGCCGCGGACAACCGCGCCACGAGCGGCGCTGGTTTATAGCTGCTGGGGTGATTGGCCTGATGATCGCTTTTACCATCATTGATTATTTAGCGCCCATGCCTACCTTGATAGCCGCTAACCGCACTGCGCTGGGTTTTATTCTGCTTAGCAGCTGCGGTGGCTTAGCGGGCTGGGTCTTCCATCGCCTTTGGCACCCCACCGCGGTTGAATTGCAGGAGCACGCCTGATGAAATTGCATCATTGTCTAGCAGCGCTGACAGGCCTGTTGCTGTTGGCTCCCGTAGCGCAAGCTGATGAGCGCTTTGAAACCATCGCCGAGGGTTTGCATTTTCCTTGGTCGGTTGCGCAATTACCGGATACCGGCTGGTTAGTGACGGAGCGTAGTGGGCAACTGGTTTATGTGGCGCCCGATGGGCAAAAAAGTACCGTCGAACAGCAGCTCGATAGTTTGTTTGTAGATGCTCAAGCCGGCTTATTTGAGGTGCTATTAAGCACTGACTTTAGCAGTAGTCGCGAGCTGTTTTTGAGCTATGCCTGTGGTACCGCTGATGCCAACGCCACGTGTGTAAGCCGCGCCCAGTTATCGGCACAGCCGCCGTATCAGTTGCAGCAGGTACAACAAATTTTCCGTGCTACGCCTGATAAAAAGGGCTCAGCGCATTATGGTGCGCGCATGACGTGGTGGGCAGACGGCACCTTGTTACTGAGTTTAGGCGATGGCTTTGACTACCGTGAGCAGGCGCAAAACCTCAATAGCCACTTGGGCAAAGTGGTACGCATCAACCGTGATGGCAGCATTCCGGCCGATAACCCCTACACCCACACCGAGGCGCCTGCTACCTTTAGCTATGGCCACCGCAATGTGCAAGGGCTAGCTTACGACCGCGAGCGACAAATTATTTGGCAACATGAACATGGGCCAAAAGGCGGCGATGAAATCAATCAGCTCGAAAAAGGCCGCAATTACGGCTGGCCTATGGTCACTTATGGCATTGATTACACCGGCGCTAAAGTGTCACCATTTCAAGAATTGCCCGGTATCGATATTCCGTTATGGGTGTGGACACCGTCGTTAGCGCCGGCTGGTTTAGCGGTGTATTACGGTGACAAGCACCCTGATTGGCAGGGTGATTTATTGGTGGCTCACTTAGCCGGGAAACGGCTACAACGGTTTTCATACAATAACGGGCTGTTAGAGCTAAGTGAGCAGTTACTTACTGATTTAGACCAGCGTTTTCGCGCGGTTCATGTTGGGCACGATGGTCATGTCTACGTGCTTACCGACAGCCCCGAGGGCAGGTTAATTCGATTAAACTAACCAGGAATGTGGTGATGGGTAGTGACGCAATGAGTCAGCAATTGCCTTATGTGGTGATAGGCGCTGGGCCATCGGGTTTGTGCGCGGTGCGGCGGTTAACTGAGCGTGGTATTGCAGTGATTGGGCTTGAAGCCCATAGCGATGTGGGCGGCTTATGGGACATCGATTCGGCCACCAGCACCATGTATCAATCGGCGCATCTGATTTCATCAAAACGCATGACCGAGTTCAGCGATTTCCCCATGGCCGACGAGGTGGCGGATTACCCGCGTCACGATCAGCTGAAACGCTATTTCCAAGATTTTGCCCGCCATTTTGGTCTCTATGACCACTATCAATTTAACAGTTGGGTGGAGCGGGTTGAGCCTCAAGGTGATGCGTGGTTAGTGCATTACCAACAACAAGGTGAGGCCAAGCAATTGCAGGCGGCTGGGGTGATCATTGCCAACGGCACCTTACACCAACCCAAACGCGCCAATTTTAATGGCCAATTCAACGGTACCTTGATGCATAGCAGCAGCTACCGCAGCGCCGATATTTTTGCCGATAAACGGGTGTTAATTGTTGGCTGCGGCAACAGCGGTTGTGATATTGCCGTTGATGCCGTGCATCGGGCGCGTTCGGTCGATATGGTGGTACGCCGCGGTTACTACTTTTTGCCAAAATTTATCGCTGGGCGGCCCACCGACACCTTAGGCGGCAAAATTAAATTACCGACACGACTGAAGCAGTGGCTGGATGGCACCCTGGTGCGGTTAATTTCGGGGCCGCCCAGTCGTTATGGCTTGCCGGAGCCAGACTACCGCATGTACGAATCCCACCCGGTGGTGAATTCGATGTTCTTGCATCATATTGGCCATGGCGATATTAAAGTGCGCCCAGCGGTAGACACGCTGTTACCCACGGGCGCGCAGTTTGTCGATGGTAGCCATGCTGAGTACGATATTATTTTAGAAGCCACCGGCTACCAGCTGCACTACCCCTTTATTGATCAACAACTGCTGAACTGGAAGGGCTTTGCGCCGCAGCTGTATCTCAACATCTTTAACCCTGCGCAACCGCATTTGTTCATGCTGGGCATGGTGGAAGCGGCCGGCTTGGGCTGGCAGGGGCGCGACGATCAAGCGCAACTGGTGGCCGAAGTGATTGCTGCGCAGCAGCAGCGTCCGCAGCAAGCCGAGGCCTTCTTTGCCCGCGTACGGCAGCAATCGCAACAACGTATTGATGGTGGTATTCGTTACTTAGAGCTCGAGCGTATGGCGTTTTACGTGCATAAGGCCGAGTATTTGAAAGCGGTGCAGCAGCAAACACGGGCGCTGCAGCAGGGCGCTGGGTAATGTCGAGCATCAGCTTGCTGTGGCTCAACGGGGTGTTGGCGCTGATGATGTTCGGCATCGCGCTGAACCTGCGTTGGGCTGATTTTCAGCGGGTGTTGCGCTATCCCAAAGGCGTGTTGACGGGTTTGCTGGCGCAATTTCTGCTGTTGCCGGCTTTGACCTTTGTCGCCACCCTGCTGCTGCCTATTCCGGCTGAGATTGCCCTCGGCTTGCTGTTAGTGGCCAGCTGCCCTGGCGGCAGTTTCTCCAATATCGTGACCTATTTAGCCGGCGGCAATGCCGCTCTGTCGGTGAGTATGACCGCTGTTGCCAGCCTTGCAGCAACGGTGTTAACCCCGTTCAACTTTATGTTATATGCCAGTTTAAACCCCAATACCGCGGCATTGTTGCAAAGCATCGCGGTGCCAGCCGAGCAGTTGTATGCGGTGGTAGGTTTGGTGCTGGCGCTGCCGCTCGCGTTGGGCTTATTGGTGGGCCGCATAGCGCCGCAGTGGGCGGTGCGCATGGAGCCGTGGTTTCGGCATGGCTCGTTGTTGGCGCTATTTGGTTTTGTGGCGTTAGCGCTGGCGGCCAATTGGCAGCAGTTTATCGCCGATGCCAATTGGTATTTGCTGGCGGTGGTAGCGCACAACGCCTTGGCACTGACGCTGGGGTTCACCGCAGCACGGCTGATGCAACTGAACCGCGCCGATCAACGCGCTATTACCTTTGAGGTGGGGCTACAGAATTCCGGCTTAGGGCTGGGCATTATTTTTACCTTTTTCAGTGACCTTGGTGATATGGCAATTATTGCCGCTGGGTGGGGTATTTGGCATTTAATTGCCGGCATGAGCCTGTGCTTCTGGTGGCAGGCGCGTGACCGCAAGCGGGCGGCTGCTAATGGCTAATATTTTAATTACCGGCTGTGAAGGTTATTTGGGCCAGCGCCTGTGTGCTGCACTTGCCGCTGAGCATGCCCTAGTGGGCTTGGATATCCGCGCCCAAGCCGCTGGCAGCGGTTACGCCTATTACCCGATGGATATTCGCGACGCCAAGCTGACGGCATTGATGGCCGAACAGCAGATAACCCATGTGGTGCATTTAGCTAGTATTTTGCAGACCAGTGATGACCCCGCTCGCGATCACGATATTGATGTAAACGGCACCGCCAATGTCTTGCAGGCCTGTGTTGCGGCGGGTGTTCAGCATATTACCGTGACCAGTAGCGGTGCGGCCTATGGCTACCATGCCGATAACCCAGAGTGGTTGACCGAAAGTGACCCACTCCGCGGCCACCCGCAGTTCAGCTACAGCGAACATAAGCGCCAGATTGAAGCCTTATTGGCCCAGTACCGGCAGCAGCATCCGAATTTACAACAGCTAGTGTTGCGCCCAGGCACGGTGCTTGGCGAGCACACCAACAACCCCATCACCCAACTGTTTATGCGGCCGCGATTGATTGCCATCCGCGGTAGCGCCTCGCCGTTCGTGTTTATTTGGGATGAAGACCTAGTCGCCATTGTGCTGGATGGCGTGCGCAGCAGTAAAACTGGCATTTATAATCTGGCCGGCGATGGTGCTCTGAGTGTGCAGGAGTTAGCGGCAATGATGGGTAAGCCGTTGCTTGTACTGCCGGCCTGGCTGCTACGCAGCGCGCTATGGTTGGGCTCGCGGCTGAGGTTGAGCCGCTATGGGCCGGAGCAAGTGGATTTTCTACGCTACCGGCCGGTGCTCTCTAACCATGCTTTGAAAACCCAGTTCGGCTACCAACTGCGTAAAACCTCCGCGCAGGTATTTGCCTTTTATCTGGCGCACAATCACCACTTTCGTGGCGGGAGGAACTCGGAATGACGGTCGCCTCGGTTTTGCCAGTAGCCATTATCACCGGGGCTGCCTCGGGTTTGGGTGCGGATTTAGCCCGCCGGTTGCAAGCAACCCATCAATTGGTGCTGATTGATCGTGATGGCGCTGGATTGGCAGCGTTTGCGGCACCAGCTCTCGGCCCAGCCGCGCATTGTTATACCTGTGATTTAGCCGATGCGGCAGCCATTGACCAGCTGCTGGTACAATTACGCGCCCGCTACCCGCAGGTAGCCGTGCTGATTAACAACGCCGGTATTACCCAGCGCTCGCTTAGTTATCAAACCCAACCGGCGGTGATGGAGCAGGTGATGGCGGTGGATTATTTTGCCCCCGTGCGGCTCACCCAAGGCCTCACCGAGCCGTTACAAGCCGCGGCCGGCCAAGTGGTGGTGATTGGCTCGATGGCGGCGTGGATGCCGGTGCTAGGGCGGGCCGGTTACTGTGCCGCCAAAGCGGCTCTGGCGCAGTATTTTGAAACCTATAGGGCCGAGGTGGCGGGGCTGGGAATTCGGCTGTTGCAGGTGTATCCGAGCTTTTTGGCGACCGCCATTGAACAGAACGCCTTAGGCGCAGATGGCCAACCGGCTCGGCATGCACGCTCAACTGTGGGTCAGACCCGCAGCAGCGATTGGATGGCGCAACGTATTATCAAGGCGATGCAGCGTAATCAGCAGCGGCTATTCGCCGATAACTTCAGTTACTTTGCTAGCCTGCTCTATCGGCTGGCACCACGGCTGTACCTGCGCCTTATGGCGCGCCGCTTTGCCGGCGAACTCAGGCAAGCCAAAGGCCACATATCAAACAACAGCCCCGAGTAAATTCTTTGCAAAGTTAACGTGCTGGCTGTGCGATGCTGCTACAGTGCCTATCGGTATTTCCCGAATACGAGGACTTCTGTATGCAAAAGACTATCTTAGTAGGCGTTTTATCTGCGTTATTGGTGAGCGGTTGTGCTAATAACACCATGAGTAATACCCAAAAGGGTGCTGCTATTGGAGCCGTTGCCGGAGCTATTCTGGGCAAAGGAACCGGTGATCATGATAAAAGTCGCTATGTGTGGGGTGCGGCAGTGGGTGCTTTAGCGGGTGCTGCCATCGGTAATTACATGGACCAGCAAGAACAAGAGTTCCGTGATGAATTAGCTGGCAGTGGCGTTGAAGTGATCCGTGAAGGCGACACCATTCGTCTGCAATTACCAGGCGCCATTACCTTCGCCACCAATAGTGCCAGCATTTCTCAAGGCTTCTATCCAGTGCTCGATGATGTGGTTAAAGTATTAAACAAATACGAAAAAACCACGCTGGTGATTGAAGGCCATACCGATAACACCGGTAGCCTTGAATACAACCAAACCCTATCGCTGAACCGCGCCAATGCGGTGCGCAACCACTTTATGGGCAATGGCGTTGATCAGCGCCGACTCACCACCATGGGCTTTGGCCCCACCCAGCCGGTAGCCGATAACAGCACTACCGATGGCCGCCAATTAAACCGCCGGGTGGAATTACGGATCGTGCCGAACCAGGCGTAAGCCGTGCGGGTTAGGTAGAAGACACTTTACAGCCCCACACATACGGAATACCATATATATGGTTTTCGTTGGTGGGGTTTTCTATGTCTGTTCGCGTTCTTTTTCTCTGTTCGGCCAACTCTGCGCGCTCGCTGATGGCCGAGGCTATTCTGCGTCAGTTAGGCGGTGATAGCGTGCAGGCCTATAGCGCTGGCACCAATCCCACAGCACCTGAGCCCGGCGCGTTGGCGGCATTACAGAGTATTGGAATTGCCACCGAAGATTTACACTCTAAGACCATCACCGAACTCGGTCAGCACAATTTTGACTACGTGATTAGCTTATGTGACCGCGCCCGCCAGGAATGCCGCGTTGATTTTCAAGAGCACAATTTTGTCGCTTGGGATTTCCCCGATCCGGTAGCCATGCGCAGTAATGACGCCTTTAAGAAAACCGCACAAGAGCTCAGTGAACGCATTCGGATGTTTTTGCTGATTATCCGTAAGCGCGCCCAGCAACCGAGTATTTTCAACGCGCCACAAGAGTTCTTCAAAGTGTTGTCTGACCCTTTAAGACTGCAAATCATCATGCTGTTAGCGCAGCGCGGCGAAGTCTGTGTGAACGATGATGGCGAGCTTTGTATGAACGAGCTCTGTGTCAATGAGGTGGTTGAGGCCACGCAAATGTCACAACCCAAGGTGTCACGGCACTTAGCGCAGTTGCGTGAATATGGGGTGTTGGTGGATCGCAAAGATGTCAGATTTGTGTTCTACCGCATCAACCCAGCGCTCCCCGATTGGATGCGCAGGGTAATTGAGACCACCGCCTTGCATAACCCACAATTTTTAGTAGGAGCAGTAGCATGAGCATCAAAGTAGGTATTAACGGCTTGGGCCGCATTGGCCGCTTGGCGTTGCGAATTTTTGCTGCGCGTAGCGATGTGACTGTGGTGCGGGTTAATGACCCAGCGGCAGATGCCGCCACCTTTGCCCATTTGCTGGCGTTTGATTCGGTGCATGGGCGCTGGGCTGCCAGCGTGACCGCCGAGACCAATGCATTAATCATCAACGGTCAGCGCATTATCCACACGCAAAATAAAGCGTTGGAAGATACCCCATGGGGCGATTGCGACGTGGTACTCGACGCAACCGGCAAATTTAAAAAAGTAGCGGCGTTGCAGCCGTATTTAGACCTCGGTGTGCAGCGCGTGGTGGTGTCGGCTCCGGTGAAAGAAGCGGGTGCGCTGAATGTGGTTATGGGCGTCAACGACCAACTATTTGATGCCAACAAGCACCGTATTGTCACTGCGGCGTCATGCACCACCAATTGTTTGGCGCCGGTGGTGAAGGTGTTGCAGGAGAACATTGGCATTGTGCATGGTTCCATCACCACAATTCATGACCTCACCAATACTCAAACGATTCTGGATGCGCCGCATAAAGATCTGCGCCGCGCTCGTGCCTGCGGCATGAGTTTAATTCCCACTACCACCGGCTCGGCCACCGCGATTGTTGAAATTTTTCCTGAACTGAAGGGCAAAATTGATGGCCATGCGGTGCGGGTACCGCTGGCCAATGCGTCGTTAACCGACTGTGTGTTCGAAGTGGCGCGGCCCACTACAGTGGCGGAGATCAACGCTTGGTTGCAAGCGGCGGCAGAAGGCCCGCTTAAGGGAATTCTCGGTTTTGAACAGCGACCACTGGTGTCGATTGATTACAAAACCGACCCGCGTTCAAGTATTGTCGATGGCTTATCCACCATGGTGGTGAACGGTACTCAGGTGAAGATTTACGCCTGGTACGACAATGAATGGGGCTACGCCAACCGCGCCGTTGAGTTAGTTGCTAAGGTTGGCGCATGTTAAGTCAGTTATCACCAGCGGTACGCCAATATTTGCTGGTTACCGGCAATTATTGGGCCTTTACCCTGACCGATGGTGCGCTGCGCATGCTGGTGGTGTTGTATTTTCATCAGCTTGGTTACAGTGCGCTAGAAGTTGCGCTGTTGTTCGTGTTTTATGAGTTTTTTGGGGTAGTCACCAATCTCTTTGGTGGTTGGCTTGGCGCCCGCTGGGGGTTAAACCGTACCATGAACATTGGCTTGGGGCTGCAAATTACAGCATTGATGCTGTTATTGGTGCCAGCCGAGTGGCTGACCGTGGTTTGGGTGATGGCCGCACAGGCGCTGTCGGGTATCGCCAAAGATCTCAATAAAATGAGTGCCAAAAGCACCATCAAGTTGCTAGTGCCCGATAACCAACAAGGGCAATTGTACCGCTGGGTGGCACTGTTAACCGGTTCCAAGAACACGCTCAAAGGTATTGGCTTCTTTTTGGGTGGCTTATTGCTTACGCTGATTGGCTTTCAAGGCGCGGTGTTGGCACTGGCGCTGATGCTCAGCGTGGTGTGGCTTGGTAGCCTGATGTTTTTACGGCGCGACACCGGCAAGGCTAGCTTTAAACCGAAGTTTCGCGACCTCTGGTCAAAAAGCCGAGCCATTAACATTTTAGCGGCGGCGCGATTATTTTTGTTCGGCGCGCGCGATGTGTGGTTTGTGGTAGCACTACCGGTATTCTTAGCGGCGCAACTGGGTTGGGATCATTGGCAGGTCGGTAGCTTTCTCGCATTGTGGGTGATCGGCTACGGTGGCGTGCAAGCAATCGCACCACGTTTCACCCAAGCGCACCAGGTTACCCGTTATGGTGCCTTGCTGACATTAGCGCCACTAGGGCTCGCTGCGGCGCTGTGGTATGGCAGTTTTCCGGTGTCCGTAAGCATTATGGTGGGGCTGGGGCTATTTGGCCTGTTGTTCGCCATTAATTCGTCACTGCATAGTTATTTAATCGTTGCCCACGCGCGTGCCGATGGGGTATCCCTTGATGTCGGCTTTTATTATATGGCCAACGCTGCCGGTCGCTTGTTGGGTACAGTGCTATCGGGTTATGTATATATGCAAGCTGGGCTGATAGCTTGTTTGGTGATCTCGGCAGCGTTGCTGTTGGCGTCTACGGTAATTGTGTCTCTCTTGCCTAGTATGGATAAATGTTCATGAGCCGCTGAGTTATATCAGAAATTGGCGGCGTAATAGATATACGCTCGAATTTTTAGACTTTTGGGAGCAACGCGCAACAATCAAAATCTTAAACCCATCGAATTCGACGGGTTTAGAAAGAATGCCGGACTCAATAGTTTTACGCGAAAAAACGCCCGTGCGGTCTAAGGCGACTTAAAACGGGCAATAAAGGCTTCTGATTCAGCAATGGATTGCTGCATGTTTTTAATCAGCGAGGTGACGTCGCTTTCTATGCGGCCGAGCTCGCCTTTCAGGGCACCAATAGCTTGGGCATTGAGGTTGTGTTTCAGGTACAGCACTTGGTCTTGGAATGCTGTCAGCACCGGTTGCATACGCGACTCAACTTGCCGCATCTGGCGTACTAAGGCGTTGTACTGGCGGCGGGTATCGTTGAGTTGCTGCTCACTTTGGCGGCGCAAATTAGCGTTGGAGTACTCGCCTAACTCGGTTTCCCACTCGTCAAACAGGTCCTCGGCAACTTTCTCCACTTGGTCAATACGGTCACTCACGCGTTTGGCTGCTGCCTGCGAGTCTTCAAAGGCGCTATTGATATCTTGGTAAACGCTGTTGAGCTCGGATTCAGGGGTACCGATCACCTGCTGAAATTGCTCCAAAGCCGACTGAAACGTCTCTTGCGCGTCACCTTGCGCATCGCTCGCCTGTTCAACCCGATCCACTAAGATGTCGCGTTTTTCATAGCCGAGTTTTTCCATGGCGCCGTAATAGGCGCTAGAACAGCCGCTGAGAGCCAGCATAGAACAGCTAATGAGTAAGGTGCGAATGATCATGCGATACCTCGTTTGGGTTGTGCCGTGATTAGGTTGTTGGTTTCACTATAACCACAACCCTAGAAAACTCCAATAAATCCATGACATATCACCATGAGTTGTTATAGTTATGTGAACTACTACTGAAAAGGAATTTTTATGGCTCGGTCATGGCTGCTATTCATGGCGTCGCTACTAGCGATTGGTTTAATCAGCCTAGTGCCTATTGGTGAGGCGCGTATTGTTCCTGAGCGTTGGTCTCAACCACTCAGTGCGGCCGAGCTTTCCGCGAGTCAGTTAGCCCCGCCGACTATTCAGTTTGATGACCCAAGCATGGCCGAGACGCGGCAGATTTTGTTACGCTTTGCTGAGCCTATCAGTATTGCTGGGGAATTACCCAATCCAGAACAAATTGCCGCGATAACTATTGAAGGCGAGTATTTTCCCGGTTGTCGCTGGCGCTTTGTCGGCACCACTGCGCTAGCCTGTGATTTAACCAGCGCGTTACCGCGAAATTCAGAATTTGTGCTGACCGTGTCTGGTGATTTTTCGGCGGCCGGAAAGCGCTTGGCCGAACCCGCGCAGTTTACCCTCACCACCGCTATGTTAGATAAGACCAGTAGCTTGCCATCACAGATTAATCTCAAGGTTGATTTTACCGCCAATAGTGCTGAACTTGAGGTCACAATTTATGCTTATGGCAGGACTATCTTCCCTGAGGGTGGTGACAGTTCTGAACAGGCCGATCCGGTTGAAGATGCATGGTTGTCAGCGTTGACGGATCATTTGACCCTGATTAACCCAGATCGTGGTGTTGAGCAGCTAAAAATGTCTCGCGAGGATGATGAGTACACCATCAGCTTGAATGTGACCAAAAAGCTGACACAGTTCGGGAAGTTTCAGGTGGTGTTGCCAGCGGGGTTGTGGTTGCCGGGTAGCAATCTGCCGCTAGGCAAGGATTTGGTGTTGGGTGAAATTCAACGGGAAGAACACTTTGGTTATATGGGTTATCGCTGTCACGACGATTTTGATAGCTATTTTGAGCAGCCCACTGAGTTGCAGAGTAGTCTTCTCATTGACTGCCCAACCAGCAATGTTGAACTCTTGTTTAGCCATAATTTCCCGATTCCTGAGTACCAAGCGCGCCGCGAAAGAGATGGTTATGGCCACCAGCTGCAGTGGTTGGATTGGTTAGGCGGTAATGCCGGGCTTAGTCGGTTAATGATGGCTGATAACTCGTTCTATCAAGTCAGTTTATATTTACAGCCGGAGCAGCAATACCAACTTGATCTAGCTGGATTGTGGCAAGCGCACGCAATGCAAGAGGCAGGTATTAAGGCGCCATTAACTGCTGTGGTCCCTCTTGCCACTGCGGCTGTATTCAATGACTGGTGGCCGGTGTTTGAGGCTCCTGAAATTCATAACGACTATGATGTTGTGAAAAAGGTGGCGCAACTACGCAGTGGTGACGCGCTGCAAATTGGGGTCCGCTCGTTGGAGTCGTTGACGCTGCAATACGATGTAATGACCTCAGCGCAACAGTTGCTGGATCGGCTCAATGGGAAGCGCTCGAGCACATTGTTGCAAATGACGTTTGCTGATCAGCAAGAAGGCAACCTGTACCCACTGCCGATTACTGATCAGCTGCCTACGGGAGGCGTGGTCTGGATTGATGGCCCGCAGCAGGTGCGTGGCACTGGAGTGCCTAATACGCCTTATCGGCTGCAGGACTTGGTGCAATTTGATGACTTTTTGCTGCAGTACCGGGGTTTCCAGAACGGCATGATTGCAACTTGGGATTGGAGCGGTCTGCCACTTCGTGGTGTTGCTGTTTATAAAGTCTGTCAGGGCGATGCCAGCCCAATTTATTTAGGTGAAAGTGACAGCACCGGTTCCCTGGCAACACAATTAGTCGCGCCCACTGAGTCAAAGGATGAGCCAGATACTTGCTGGTTATGGGGGAGTCTCGGCGACCGTCATGCCAGTGCTGCTCTTGAAGATATAGAGGCAGTACAAACAGCAGTGGTCGGCCACCTATCGGTTGCTCAATCACAATTGCGCCGCGACGACCTATTGCATGTTACGGTGGATATCTTACATCGTCATCACCAAGCACTGAACCCGTCACTATTAAAGTTGGAATTACTGCACCAAAAAAGCCGATATGAGCTGCCCTTGTCCGAGCTTTCGGAACATGGCTTAGCGTCAGCAACCTTCCGCTTTCAAGAGGCCATGCCGTTGGGCTATTACCATCTAGAGCTCAGTTATGATGGTCAACTCATTGATTCGGTGTATCAAATTAATTTAACTGAATTTATTCCTCCACAGATGGAGCTTACAACCACGCTCACAGTGGACCCAAATGACTTGTCGATGGTGACCGTGAGCGGAAGTATCAAGACGGTAGCTAAGGCGGGACTGGCTAATCAGCAGGTTGAAATGAGTCTGCAATTTTACGAAAATTTGTATATCGAGGCCGCCGCTAATTGGCCAAAGAACTGGGATTATGGCTTTTGGCTCGAGTTTTTTGAGCAGTCGAAAGCAATCAAGCTGACAGAAACCCACTCTACCGATGCCGCTGGGGTGTTCATCGGGGACTTTAAAAATCCTTTTCCCAATCGTCACGTTAGAGCCACACAGAACGTACAAGCAAGTTTACCCAACGGTGAAGTAGTACAAAGCACTAATCGACTCTCTATTTATGGTTTACCGTACTATGTTGGATGGCGCTATAGCTCCGATGACAGCATTGAAGTGCGATTATTAAATCGTGACGGCGAGTGGCTTGATAGCTTTCCCAGCGATGGCCATCGGGTAGAACTCTGGACCCGAGATGACGAGCCGAGTGAATTGCTCAATAGCTGTGTCGTTGATGGTGCTCGGGCTCACTGTCGTTTACCGCCTAAGGCTCAGTCGCAGTTACGCATAGTGACTGCCGACTATATGTTTACCGATACTATCTCTCAGCGTAATCGGGTTGAAGGCAAAGAACTCGTATTGAAGGCCCCCACTAGCATGATGTGGGGCAGCGAGCAGCAGATCACGGTGCACAGTGACATCGCCCAAACAGCGGTTTTGTGGATTTTCTCCGATCAGCTCATAGAAGCGCGCCGATTGGAATTAGTGGCGGGAGCTCAATATCTTCACGTATCACCGCAGCAAAGCTGGGGTACTGCTGTTACCTTTGGGTTGAGTTATTGGCAAGATAATACGCTGGCTTATGCTGAACAACAGGTTCTGTTAGTGACCAATAGTGCACCACTGCAGGTAAGTGTGGCGGTGCAGCAAGCCCAATTGACTCAGCAAGGGCAACAAACCATTACCGTGACCAGTAATCACGACAGTACGGTACAGTTGTGGCTGATTGATGAAAGTGCCTTAGTAGGTGAGTTTGCAAGCATACCTGTTGCTAAGTATTTTGGTACCTTGGATGCGTATCACTGGCAGCGCGATCTATCATTTAGTCAGAGTAGTAGCCTTGATTACCCGAAGCAAAGCATTGCCAATGGTTTTTATGGCTGGTTTGGCGGCACTAACTATAAACAATCTTACTCACGACGCCACCGCGTGCCCCCTCCCATGAGTCCGTCCGCTGATATGGCGCTGCACGATAGCCTATCAAACTCGGAAGACCCGCGACTGATTCTTTGGCAGCCGCAGCTAGAGTTGAAAGCAAATCAGCCGGAAGTGATTGAGGTCGCATTACCGCCCCGAGCTACTCGTTGGACTGTGGTAGCGGTTGCCGCCTCGGGCATTCAAAGAACCGTGGTTGAACAAGTTTTTGATCGGGTCATGGCCGTTGAATTTAGTGCCTACGCGGCGCCCATTAGCTATGTCGGCGATCACCTTCAATTGGCGGTTACAGCGACTAATCGCGACGCACAGCCACAGCAACAAGCTGTCACGGTATCACTCAACGACCAACCGCTTGGCGTGGTTAAGTTTACCTTGGCGGGCAATCAAACCCAGCGTCAAAGTCTATCGCTACCGGCGCTGCCGCAAGGTGCTCATAGAGTGTTGTTAACTAGTGCAGATAGGCAACAGACACGCCAGCTTGATTTGCAAGTCCTCAGTAACTTACAAGAGCAGCAGCAAACTGTTTGGAACCAGCATCTGGGGCCGCAATCGTGGCAGTTGCCTACTGCTGCACAAGGAGTGCGCTTTGCGTATACCAGTACTGCCAGTTTAGATTTGCAGCAGTTGCAGCAACGGCGGCCGCTAATAAGTTGGCCGCAACAGTTGAATGAGGCGTTTCGATTGGCCAATCTAGCTGATTCTCAGCGTACTGGCGGGCATTCAACACAACTCGCAGCAAGGCTCACCAGCTATCACTTTAATACTTATGATAAGCGCTT
Source organism: Pseudidiomarina mangrovi (assembly GCF_003999375.1). Classification (GTDB taxonomy): domain Bacteria; phylum Pseudomonadota; class Gammaproteobacteria; order Enterobacterales; family Alteromonadaceae; genus Pseudidiomarina; species Pseudidiomarina mangrovi. Next base: position 247,362 of record NZ_RJLC01000014.1, on the reverse strand, counting down.
CAATCGGTACGATTATTTCAGTCGCCCTAATGATGATTGGTTGACCGCTTACAGTCTTTTAGTATTGCATCGAATCAGTCAGCTACCGGTCGGTCAATTGGCTGGAGAGATTGTTCAGCAGGTTGATGCCGAGCAAGTGCTCGAAACGATCATCACCGAGAGTACGGATAGTAATGCGCAGGTATTGGCGTTATGGGCCTTGGTTGAATTGCAGCAACTGAGTTGGCAGCAATTTACCGATTACGCGGAACAAGTGCGTAGCACCGGTGATATAACCACGTTGCTACTATATGTCGCCAGTATGCAGGGATATCCGGAGTCCGAAGCACTGCGGCAGCAATTGCTTTCTCAACTCAGCACACAAGGATACCAAACCGCCACCGGCGTGCTTCTGAACGATGCCCTGCAACACTGTCTGGTGCTGTATACCCAGCCAACCGATTCAGCTATCTATAACGCCAGTTATCAACAACTAGGAATCTCGCTTCCCACCACTGGGGATATTGAGTTTGGTCTTTGCCAAATGATACTAGCGACGGTTAAACCACCGCACCAGTTGTCAGGGCGAGTATCGGTGAGTGCGCTTGGCGCATCAGAGTCTGGTCGCTGGCAAGTGCAGGTTGACCAACCCCAGCGCTTTATTAGTGCCCGCTATAACCTGCCTATAACTAGCCTCCAGAGCGTGCAGCAAGGGCTGGCGCTTAGCCGAACCTACAGGATTTATCGGCAGGGGACGTGGCATGATTTGCAGCCATCAGACCAGGTGATGGTTGGTGATTTGATTGAGGTTCAGCTCACCATCAATAGCCCGACCGAGATTGACCAGGTGTCCGTCACCGATGTGTTACCGGGTTCATGGTATACGAATTTAAAGCGCTCGAGGTCGTGCTGGTTTTACTGCTACGTACACACAAAAGGTAATGCGGTGTATTACTACTACACCGACTTGCCAGCAGGAGAGTCGGTGATTCGATATCAGGTTGAAGTGCGGGCAGGTGGCAGTTATTTGGCCCCGCCGGCGCAACTCCAGGTCGATGGGGTGGATGAGCTTAAGGCGCGCACGGAAGCGGTGCGTTGGACCATAAACTAGTCGTCACCAAGCACTTTACGCAATTTGGCGGCCAGTTCATGGAGCCGATAAGGTTTGCTGATCAGGTGCACGCCAGCGTCAAGGCGGCCATGATGCACAATGGCGTTCTCGGTATAGCCGGAGGTAAACAGTACTTTTAGCTCGGGCCGTGACGCCAGCGCGCGGTCAGCCAGCAAATTGCTCCAGCTTTTGCCCAACATAATCAATTTCGCCGGTGGGTGTTGCGGTCCAAATTTGCACCGGCAGGCTTTCTACCAATGCTTGAAATTGGTCTTGTTTACGTTGTTCGTCGGCTAAACTTGATGCCTGCTCGGCAACCTTATGGCGATAACTAGCGGCCAACCACACAATCACCATCAATGCGACCATGGCCCCAAAGCGGTTCAACACCACAAAGGTGGTTGAAAAGCCCGGCGGTGGCGGAGGTGACACAAAATAGCCGGCAATGATGAGCACCACCACAATCAGGCTGAGTGTTTGCATGCGCCGTAGCGAATTATAGCGTACGCAAATCAGCAGTATGGGGATGTATAAAAAGCCGTGAGCAAAGCCCAGTTGAGTCAGCGGTTCGGTGGCGAAAATAGCGGCGCAAAGGGCCAATCAAATGGCTGAAACCCGATAGTTAGCCAGCTTTTCTGTCAAGGTTGCCGTACGGTGATTCATTGACTCGTCCTGGCGGTTTGAATGCTTGGGCAAAAGATAAATTGAGTGTAGCGGCAAATTTTATTTGCCGATGCAAAAGCTGCCAAAGATCTTGCTGAGCAGGTCATCGGAGGTGAATTCGCCGGTGATTTCGTTGAGGTGTTGCTGGGTGAGGCGCAGTTCTTCAGCCAGCAATTCGCCGGCGAGATTCTGTTCTAACTGGTCGCGGCCGAGGAGTAGGTGCTCACGCGCGCGGTCGAGGGCATCAAGGTGACGGCGGCGCGCCATAAAGCTGCCTTCGTTGGTGGCTTGGTAGCCCACGCAATGCTTTAAATGTTCGCGCAATAATTCAATACCATGACCGGTTTTGGCGGATAAGTGCACCACTGGAATGCCAGCAATGTGGTCTAGTGCAACCGGCTCGGCGCTGAGGTCAACCTTGTTGCGGATCACCGTGTAGGGTAGCTCATCAGGCAATTCAGCGAAGAACTCCGGCCAAATATCGGCTGGGTGCACGGCGTTAGTTTCACTGGCATCGACCATGAACAGCACGCGGTCGGCGCTGCGAATTTCTTGCCAAGCGCGCTGAATACCAATCTGCTCCACTTCATCGGGGCTGTCACGTAAGCCCGCAGTATCTATGATATGCAGCGGCATGCCATCAATTTGAATGTGTTCGCGCAACACATCGCGGGTGGTGCCAGCAATCGCGGTGACAATGGCCGATTCACGACCCGCTAAGGCATTCAGTAAGCTGGATTTACCAGCATTGGGGCGGCCCGCGATCACCACTTTCATACCTTCGCGTAGCAACGAGCCTTGCTTGGCTTGCACCGTCACTTCGTGCAGCTGGTCAATGATGCTGTCCAGATCACCGGCTACTTTGCCATCGCTGAGGAAATCAATTTCTTCATCGGGAAAATCAATCGCTGCTTCCACGTACATGCGTAGGTGAATGACGGCGTCGACGAGCTTGTCGATCTCATGGGAAAAGCCACCTTGTAAGCTTTGCAAAGCCGCCCTAGCGGCCTGTTCCGAGGTGGTTTCAATCAGATCGGCAATGGCTTCGGCTTGGGTGAGATCAAGCTTGTCGTTTAAGAATGCACGCTCACTGAATTCACCCGGGTGGGCTGGGCGAATGTCGGGAAAATCCAGCACCGCTTTAACCATCATGTCGATTAATACGGGGCCGCCGTGACCTTGCAGTTCTAGGACATCTTCACCGGTAAAGGAGTTGGGGCCAGCGAAAAATAATGCAATGCCTTCATCGAGCAGGTTGCCGTCGAGGTCGCGAAAGGGGAGAAATTCAGCTTTACGGGGTGGCGGGCAATGACCGAGCATGCGCTCGGCCACTGTTTTGGCCATGGGGCCACTGATGCGAACAATACCAACGCCGCCACGACCGGGTGGGGTCGCTTGGGCGACAATGGTATCGTTTCTGAGTGCATCTGCCATGGGCTTACACCGTTACTTTTTGCGGCGTTCCATCATGCCTTGTTTTTCAAGGCCACGATAAATCCACTGCATTTGCGCAATAGTAATCAAGTTGTTGCTTAACCAGTACAGTACCAAACCTGATGGGAACCACAGGAAGAATACGGTAAAGATCACCGGCATATATTGCAGGATCTTCTGCTGCATTGGGTCGGTTGCCGGGGTTGGTTGCAACTTCTGCATCACGAACATTGATGCGCCCATCAAGATCGGCAGAATATAGAACGGGTCTTTCGCCGATAAGTCTTCGATCCACAGGAACAGTGGTGCGTGGCGTAATTCTACCGATTCCAACAGCACCCAATACAGCGCTAAGAAGATAGGTAATTGCAGCAACATCGGTAAACAGCCGCCGAGCGGGTTTACTTTCTCATCTTTGTAGAGCTTCATCATGGCTTGCGACATTTTTTGACGGTCGTCGCCATAACGCTCGCGCAGTGCCAGAAGTTTTGGCTGAATCATGCGCATTTTTGCCATCGACACATATTGCTTTTTGGTCAACGGGTACAACAGCATCTTGATGATGATAGTGACTGCAACAATCGATAGCCCCCAGTTGACCAAGAAGCTTTGCAGGAATTGCAACAGCTTGAAGATGGGCTGTGCTAGCCACCACAAGAAGCCGTAATCAACGGTCAAATTGAGGTCATCGGCCACTAATTCCATAGCGTCTTGGTCTTTTGGACCAATAAACAATGTTGAGCGAATTTCTGCACTCGCACCCGGGGCTACCATAGTGACAGGGTACTGCAGGCCGATAATGGCTTGGTCACCATTGATCACGCGAGAATAGAGGGTTTTAACGCCTTCCGTACGCGGAATCCACGCCGATACAAAGTAATGCTCAAGCATTGCTACCCAGCCCTTTTCAGTGCTGCGGTTGAGGCGTGCATCGCGCATGTCGTCAAAGGCGTATTTTTCGTAGCGTTCTTCGTCCCATGAATAGGCCGCACCACGATAAGTTGGCATCATCATGTTGCCTGAAGCTTCGGCAATAATTTGCTTTAACTGAGCATAGAACTGCATTTGCTTGTGTTCAGCGCCGGCATTATTGATGGTGTAAACCACATCAACGGCGTATGAGCCAGCCTTGAATACGAAGGTTTTAGTAATGCTGCTACCGTCTTCTAATTGCAAAGACAGCGGAACTTCAAGAGTGTCGCCGCGCATTTCGTAGCTTGATTGTTCCACATAGAACGTTGGCCGCCCGGCGCTGGTGTCGGTGCCGTGGGTGCCGACTAGCCCTGATTGCGCCACATAAAGATTGTTGGCGGTTGGATGCAACAGCTCAAAGCGTTCCTCTGAATCTTGCGTGCGGCCAAACTGAGTGAGCTGAGCCATGACGATGTCACCACCGAGTGGGTCAATCTCAACGTTTAATAGGTCGGTCGATACCCGCACACGCTGCTGGCTGACAGTGCTCGCCGCAGGAGTGGATGACTGTGGCTCAAGCGACGTTGCTTCTGGTACAGCTGTGTCGGCAGTAGCAATCGGCACACCGGTATCAGCGGTTGGAACAGTCGTTTGTTGTTGCTGTACTGGCTGTGTGCCAGGAGGAGCGGTATCAATCAGCCAACTTTGGTAGAGAAAAAAGCTCACTACTAAGAAAGCGATAAACAAAATGGAACGTGGCGAATTCATAAGTCCTTCGTCTCTTTGTTACGTCGTGGAACCGGGTCGTAGCCGCCCGGATGTCCGGGATGACATTTGCCGATGCGTTTCATGGCAAGCCAGAAGCCCCGCATCATACCATGCTTTTCGATAGCTTCTATGGCGTACTGCGAACAGGTTGGTTGAAAGCGGCAACGCGGGCCTAACAACGGGCTAATTAGCCATTGGTAGAGGCGGATGAGGCCAATAGGTATTGCTCGCAACGCTTGCTTATAGTTCGCCATAAATAGTTCAGTCGGTCTTGCAAGTCGTCGTTGGTGAGTTCTACCACGCCGTTCTTGGCAATCACAATGATATCGAATGCCGGTATTTTATACTGTTTCAGCCGAAATGACTCGCGAATCTGACGTTTTATGCGATTACGATCGACAGCACGTTTAGCACGTTTCTTAGAAATCGTGACACCAATACGCGCATGACTGAGTAGATTGGGTACAGCTAAAAAGGTCAATTCAGCCGTGACAGCTTTGACAGGGGGATTGTTGAAGACTTGCTGAAAGTGAGCGGGAGTTAACAATCTTAACTCCCGTCCGTACTTAAGCGTGTTCAATTACGCAGACAGTACTTTACGGCCCTTGGCACGACGGCGAGCCAAAACTTGGCGGCCTTTCTTGGTAGCCATACGAGCACGGAAACCGTGAGTGCGTTTGCGTTTCAGGACGCTTGGTTGAAATGTTCTTTTCATGACGTTAATCCGTATTCGGGTTGCCTAAAATTAAGAGCGCGAATTCTATCGGTAAAAAGGATCAAAGTCAACGCTAAAAGCTATCCACAGAAAGCCTTTCTGGCGGTTTTTGATTGTGGATAACAAAGCAGCAATTCATCGCATTATTTTGCCCTGAGGCTAGCGATCTGAGCACTAGTTCAGTACAATCAAGTCATCCTATTTGCGTCATCATTGCAGTATTTGGCGGGTGGTCAACATCACCATTCGGCGAATCATCAAGTGTCCGCGCAAGCCAATAATAATAACAGCATCAGCAGGGAGATAAGGGTGAATCAAGCGCTTTGGCAACATTGCTCTGAACGACTACAAAGCGAGTTGACCACGCAGCATTTTAACACCTGGATCAAACCGCTGCAGGCTGAACTGCGCGATGAAACACTTATCCTCTATGCACCGAATTCTTATGTCATAGATTGGGTGAAAGATAAGTACCTGACAATGATCAGCCATTTCTTAGGCGAGATCGCGACAGACAAAGGTATTAAAACGCCGAACGTTGGTTTTGAAGTAGGCCGTCTGGCTAAAGCCGATGATGCCCCGCAAAAAACATCTGGTCGCACGCCAGTTCGCCCTAGCGCTCCAGCAGCAGTTGGCTCACCGCCCCGGCGGCCAACGCCGTGGGATAACGACGGTACGGTGCTACCCATCTTTGAGTGCAATATTCACCCCGAGTACACCTTTGATAACTTCGTTGAAGGTAAATCGAATCAATTAGCTCGCGCAGCAGCATTGCAAGTAGCCGAGAACCCGGGCGGCGTATACAACCCACTGTTTGTGTATGGCGGTACGGGCCTGGGTAAAACCCACTTATTGCACGCCATAGGCAACGGCATTATTGCCCACAAGAAAGACGCGAAAGTGTTCTACATGCGTGCTGAGCGATTCGTGCAAGACATGGTCAATGCCATAAAAAACAATACCATGAACGAGTTCAAGCGCTATTACCGCTCGGTCGACGCGCTACTGATTGACGATATTCATTTCTTTGCCAACAAAAAGGGCTCGCAAGAAGAGTTCTTTCATACCTTTAATGCCTTGCTTGAAGGCAACCAGCAGATCATTATGACCTCTGACTTGTACCCAAAAGAAATTGAGGGGGTTGAGGATCGGCTGCGTTCGCGCTTTGGTTGGGGTTTGACCGTAGCTGTTGAGCCGCCAGAGTTAGAAACGCGGGTGGCAATTTTAATACGTAAGGCCCAAGAGCGTGGTATAACCATGCCTCATGAGGTGGCGTTTTTTATCGCTAAGCGCTTGCGCTCAAACGTGCGGGAACTTGAAGGCGCTTTGAATCGTTTGGCAGCCAATGTTAATTTGACTGGGCGACAGATCACTATCGATTTTGTCCGTGAAGCGTTACGCGACCTAATTGCAGCCCAAGAAAAGCTGGTAACCATTGATAACATTCAGAAAACCGTTGCCGAATACTACAACATTAAGATGTCTGATCTGTTATCAAAGCGGCGCACACGGTCGGTGGTTCGGCCACGGCAATTAGCCATGGCGTTAGCCAAAGAGCTCACCAACCACAGCTTGCCGGAAATTGGTGATGCTTTTGGTGGCCGTGATCACACCACGGTACTGCACGCATGCCGACAAATTCAGAGCCTGAAAGAGGCTCAACATGATATAAAAGAAGATTATCGCAACTTAATTCGTACGTTATCTGCGTAAACAACAGGGGACTGTGGGGATGAAATTTACCGTTAGCCGAGATGCGTTACTGAAGCCGCTGCAAGTTGTGAGCGGCGCCGTAGAACGTCGACATACTATTCCGATTCTCTCAAATGCACTGATTCAAGTCAGCGGCGACGAGATTCGTCTTACTGGTACGGACTTGGAAGTTGAGCTTGTTGCCCGATGTGCGGTAGATAAAGCGGTAGACGGCCAGGTCACGGTTCCGGCCAAAAAGTTTTTAGACATTATTCGCAGCTTACCTGATGGCGCTACCGTAGAGTTTAGCGCGGCTGAAGATAAGGCACTGGTGCGCTCAGGTCGCAGTAAGTTCTCACTGGCAACCCTGCCTGCCGAAGATTTCCCCAATATCGATGATTGGGACAGCGATATTCAGCTGGTGACCTCGCAGACTATTTTGAAAGGCTTGATTGAAGCCACGCATTTTTCTATGGCAAATCAAGACGTTCGCTACTATTTGAACGGTATGTTGTTTGAAACCGACGCCAACGTGCTGCGCACTGTAGCAACCGATGGTCACCGTTTGGCCATGAGCAGCTGTGCCATTGGTCAACCGAATTTGACCGGTCGCCAAGTGATTGTGCCACGTAAAGGCGTGATGGAATTGATGCGCCTTTTAGATTCGCCAGATAGCGAGATAAAAATTGCGATTGGCACTAACCATGTTCGGGTAGAAACCAACGGCATCAGCTTCACCTCTAAGTTGGTGGATGGCCGTTTCCCTGATTACCGCCGGGTATTACCACAAGGTGGTGATAAGGTGGTGATTGCTGATCGCGAGTTATTGAAGCATGCCTGCTCACGCGCAGCTATTTTGTCCAATGAGAAATATCGCGGCGTACGTGTTAGCCTGAGCTCTGGTGAAATGTGCTTAACCGCTAATAACCCGGAGCAGGAAACTGCAGAAGAAATTATTGAAGTGGACTATCAGGGTGACTCGCTAGAAATTGGCTTTAACGTGAGTTATCTGATTGATGTATTGAATACCGTACAAGGCAGCAAAGTGAAGTTAACTCTATCGGGCCCAGATGCAAGTGGCTTGATTGAAGATAGCGAGGACGACTCGTCATTGTACGTTGTTATGCCAATGCGTCTGTAATATGCATATTGAAGCATTAGCACTGAGCCAATTTCGTAATTTTGAGACGGCGAAGTTTGCACCAGGCAAGACTGTGAACTTAATCGTTGGTGCTAATGGAAGTGGCAAGACAAGTTTGTTGGAATCGATTTACTGCTTAGGCTTTGGTCGTTCGTTTCGTATCGGCACCTATAAGCAGTTGATCAAACACGAGGCAAAACAGTTCACGGTGTTTGCTCGTGTGATGGAACAGAATGGTGAGCGTCATCAAGTCGGTTATCAGCGCGATGAAGCTGGTGAGGTTGAATTACGCATTAACCAAGAGAAAGAAAAACGTATCGCCGCGTTGGCTCGTTTGGTGCCAGTGCAGCTCATGACACCTGAGAGCATTGAGCTGGTTTTAGGCGGCCCTAAGCAGCGGCGTCAGTTTGTCGATTGGGGTGTGTTCCACGTGGAACATTCCTTTTATAATGACTGGGTCAACTTCAGCAAGCTGTTAAAACAGCGCAATAGTTTGCTGAAGCAGAAGCGCTTTCACGCTGATCGCGCATATTGGGACCAGCAATTTGCTGCTTACGGTGAACGGATTAAGCAACACCGAGAAAGTTACTTGGCGGGGTTTTTGCCGGTACTGGTGGAACGGCTGAAGGAATTTTTGCCGAACTATGCATTCACTTTTCAAATGCGCCACGGTTGGGATAAAGAGCTTGGGCTCGCGGATGCTCTCGAGAAGCATTTGGAAAGTGACATGCGCTATGGACATTCAACGGTTGGGCCGCATAAGGCCGAACTGAGAATACATGCCAATGGCGAAGATGTTCGTAGTTTATTATCGCGAGGTCAAACCAAGTTGTTGGTGGCCGCGCTTAAGTTAGTGCAGGGCGAGTACTTGCAGCAAAAGACTGGCGTTCAATGTATCTATTTGGTGGACGATATTACCGCCGAATTAGACACATCAAGCCAGGCTAAATTTTGTGAGGCGCTTGTTGCCACACAATCACAGGTTTTTGTATCAGCCATTGAAGTTGGTGAGCTTGCTCACTTACTACAGAGCGCGGATACCAAAATGTTCCACGTGGAACATGGAACCGTCACGGAACAATAGAGAAGCATCGTTATGTCAGAAAATGAATATGGCTCGTCCAGTATCAAGGTCCTGAAGGGGCTTGATGCAGTAAGAAAGCGTCCTGGTATGTACATCGGTGACACCGATGACGGCACCGGGCTACACCACATGGTATTTGAGGTGGTCGATAACTCTATCGACGAATCGCTTGCTGGTCACTGCAAAGACATCTTAGTCACTATTCACAGCGATGGCTCAGTTTCCGTTCGCGATGATGGCCGTGGTATTCCAGTTGATATTCACCCAGAAGAGGGCGTATCGGCTGCACAAGTTATCATGACTGTATTGCATGCCGGCGGTAAGTTTGATGATAACTCGTACAAAGTATCGGGCGGCTTGCACGGCGTGGGTGTGTCGGTGGTTAACGCGCTATCCGAAAAATTACAGCTGACCATTCGTCGCCAGGGCCACGTCTATGAGCAGTTCTACAAGCTCGGCGACCCAGTCGCGCCATTAAAACAAATTGGCGATACCGATAAAAAAGGTACAGAAATTCGTTTTTGGCCAAGCCCAGTTATCTTTACCGACGTTGAATTCCACTACGATATTCTAGCAAAACGCTTACGCGAGCTATCATTCCTGAACTCGGGTGTTTCGATCAAGCTACAAGATGAGCGTTCAGATCGTAGCGACCACTTTATGTATGAGGGTGGTATCGGTGCGTTCGTGACTTATTTGAACAATAAGAAAACGCCCATTCACCCAAACATGTTTTATATCTCGCAAGAACGCGATGATGGCATTACCGTTGAAGTTGCCTTGCAATGGAACGATTCATTCCAAGAAGGCATTTACTGTTTTACCAACAACATTCCGCAGCGCGATGGTGGTACCCACTTGGCCGGTTTCCGTGCCGCGCTAACGCGTACGTTAAATAACTACATGGAAAAAGAAGGCTTGAACAAAAAGTTCAAGACCAACGCAACCGGTGATGATGCCCGTGAAGGTTTAACCGCGGTTATCTCGGTCAAAGTTCCGGACCCGAAGTTCTCCTCACAGACCAAAGATAAGTTGGTTTCGTCTGAGGTGAAGTCGGCCGTTGAACAGTCTATGAATGAGAAGCTCAACGAGTACTTGCTTGAGCATCCGAAAGACGCACAAATCATTGTCGGCAAAATCATTGATGCCGCCCGTGCTCGTGAAGCGGCTCGAAAAGCGCGCGAAATGACACGCCGTAAAGGTGCGTTAGACATTGCAGGGTTACCAGGCAAACTGGCCGACTGCCAAGAAAAAGACCCAGCACTTTCTGAACTGTATATCGTGGAAGGTGACTCGGCGGGCGGCTCTGCCAAGCAGGGGCGTAACCGTCGATTCCAAGCTATTCTGCCGTTGAAGGGTAAAATTCTCAACGTTGAAAAAGCACGCTTTGATAAGATGTTAGCATCACAAGAAGTTGCCACCTTAATCACCGCGCTCGGTTGTGGCATTGGCCGTGATGAATACAACCCAGATAAAATTCGCTATCACCGTATTATTATCATGACCGATGCTGACGTCGACGGCTCACACATTCGTACCTTGCTGTTGACCTTCTTTTATCGCCAGCTGCCTGAGATCATTGAACGTGGCTATGTGTATATTGCTCAGCCGCCGCTGTATAAAGTGAAAAAGGGCAAGCAAGAAAGTTATATCAAAGATGACCCAGCCTTGATTCAATATCTAACCAGCTTAGCGTTAGATAGCGCGTCACTGCATGTTAACGCTGATGCCCCTGGTATCAGTGGTCCACACCTTGAGGCGTTGGTCAATGATTACCAATTAGCCCAGAACAGCATTCGCAACCGTCTGTCGCGTCGTATGCCGGAAGATTTCTTGCAGCGCTTGCTTTATGCGCCGCGTATTACCGAAGAAATGATGGCTAATCAATCAGTTATGGATGGTTGGGCGACAGAGTTACAACGTGACTTAACCGCCCGTGAAATCAATTCAGCGACTTATACTTTGTCGGTGCAACATGACCCAGAGCGTAATCGTTATTTGCCAGTGGTGACCGTACGTCGCCACGGTATTGATACCGATTATCCGTTGAGCTTCGAGTTCTTGATGTCACGCGACTATGACCAGTTGGTATCTATTGGTGAAAAGATCAATGGCTTGGTAGAAGCCGGCGGCTTTGTTCGCCGTGGCGAAAAAGAGAAACCAATCAAAGACTTCGTTGAAGCCGTTGAGTGGCTGATTGCCGAATCCAAGCGCGGAATCTACATTCAGCGTTACAAAGGTCTTGGTGAAATGAACCCAGAACAGTTATGGGAAACCACTATGGACCCAGAGACTCGGCGCATGCTGAAAGTGACTATTGAAGACGCCATTGGCGCTGACCAATTGTTCACCACGCTGATGGGTGATGATGTTGAGCCACGCCGCGCCTTTATTGAAACCAACGCGTTACGGGTGGCAAACCTCGACGTGTAGTGTGCCTTTAGTACACTTTAGTGCACTTAAGGCAACGCCTACAAAAAAGCCCGAACTAGCAACAGTTCGGGCTTTTTATTAGCTTGAAATCAGGCTACGAAGTAGGTTGTCCAGCCTAGTTCAGCAGCGAAATATCGGCAATCTGCAAGAACTGCTGCTGCAGCTGACCGAGGAGGGCTTGACGGTTGGCACGCACTGCATCATCGTCAGCGTTCACCATTACGCTCTCAAAGAAGGTATCAACCGGTGCTTGCAAGGCCGCTAATGCGCTTAAGGCGGCGTTATAGTCACCTTTGGCTAAGTGTGCCTGTGCCGCAGCAGATGCTGCCGTCAGCGCGTCATACAGGGCGGTTTCTGCACTTTCTGAAAACAACGCTGGGTTGACGGAGCTGGCAATCTCGCCGGATACTTTGGCCAAAATGTTACTCACCCGCTTGTTGGCCGCAGCCAGCGCACTTGCTTGCGGCAACTTACGGAATGCGGTGACCGCATGCACGCGTTGATCAAAATCAAGCGGACGCGTGGGGCGGCGCGCTAACACCGCCTGAATGACATCGATATCAATCTGCTGCTCTTGGTACCACGAACGGAAGCGGCCCAGCAAGAAATCAACCACATCGGCTTGCACCGTAGCAGAGGTCAACAATGAACCAAAACTGCTGGCGGCAATGCTCACCAACTGCTCTAAGTCCAGCGGCAGCTTTTTCTCGACAATGATCCGCAGTAAGCCAATGGCGGCGCGGCGCAATGCAAAGGGATCACGGTCACCTTTTGGCACCATGCCAATACCAAAAATACCAACCAGGGTGTCCAGTTTATCGGCTATGGCTACCGCCGCGCCGGCCAAACTGTCGGGCAATAAATCACCCGAAAAGCGCGGCAAATAATGCTCATAAATGGCTTCAGCGACACCGGGCGCTTCGCCGTCGTTACGCGCATAGTGCATGCCCATCACGCCCTGGGTTTCAGGGAATTCGGACACCATGTTTGAACTCAAATCGGCTTTACATAATAATCCGGCACGCTCTGCAACCGCGCTATCTGCCCCCATCAATTCGGCAATAGCGCTGGCCACTTGCGCGATACGGTCAGACTTTGCCTGCACTGAGCCTAGGTCTTTTTGGAACAGCACATTGGCTAATTGCTCACGGCGTTGGGCTAAGCTGACCTTCTTATCGCTGTTGAAAAAGAACTGTGCATCGGCCAAGCGTGGGCGTACCACTTTCTCGTTACCGGCAATAATTTGCGCGGGATCTTTACTATCAATGTTGGTGATGAAAATAAACGCCGGCAGCAAGTTGCCCTGTGCGTCCTGCAACGGAAAGTAGCGTTGGTCGTCTTTCATGGTGACGATTAATGGCTCTTTAGGTACGTCCAAGAAGCCCTCATCAAAACGTGCCGATAACGCGACGGGCCACTCCACCAAGGCGGTGACTTCGTCTAGCAATGCGTCATCCTGAACCACCTGGCCACCGAGTTGCTGTGCGAGCTTGTCAATGGCACTGACAATGAGTGCGCGACGCTGCGCAAAGTCAGCTACCACATGCGCGCCCAGCAGCGCCTTCTCGTAGTCATCAGCATGGCTTAATTGCACGCCGGCAGGGCAGTGAAAACGGTGCCCTTGTAAGTGCGTACCCGACGCAATGCCCAATATTTCACCGCCAATCAACTGGTCGCCATATAGCATGGTGATGGTATGAACTGGGCGAATAAACTGCGCATCAGAACTGCCCCAGCGCATAGGTTTTGGTATAGGCAGTTGCTTCAACGCTTGGCGCACGATTTCTGGCAACACCGCCGCCAGTGGCTGGCCTTTTACCGTGGCTTTGTAGAGCAACCATTCACCCTTGTCGGTGACCAGCCGCTCGGCTTGATCCACCTCAATGCCGTTTGACCGTGCCCAGGCTTCAGCGGCCTTAGTGGGGGTGCCGTCAGCGGCAAAAGCGGCTGCCACGGCGGGGCCACGTTTCTCAACTAGACTATCGGCTTGCTCAGAATTTAACGCCAGCACTTGCACCGCCAACCGACGTGCCGATGCGAATGGCTTGACCGCGCTAAAGCTAAACTGCGCATCGTTCAGTAATTGTTGTAGCGCTGCGGTAAAAGCTTCGCTTAACCCTTTAAGTGCTTTTGGTGGCAATTCTTCGGTGCCAATTTCAATCAGTAACGTATTCTGTTGCACGACTTAAGCTCCTTGTGGCGTTACTAACGGAAAGCCCAACGCTTCACGCTTGGCGTAGTAGGCTTCGGCACAGCCTTTGGCCATAGTGCGCACGCGCAAAATATAGCGCTGCCGTTCAGTCACTGAAATAGCATGGCGGGCGTCGAGTAAATTAAAGGCATGGGAAGCACGCATGACCTGCTCGTAGGCAGGCAGCGGAAGAGCGGCTTCAAGTAAGTGCTCACACTCTTTCTCTGCTGCGTCAAAACGGGCAAACAAGGTTTCAACATGAGCATGTTCAAAGTTGTAGGTCGATTGCTCCACTTCGTTCTGATGGAACACATCACCATACAAAATGGTACCGCGCGGGCCCTTTGCCCACACCAGGTCATAAATAGAATCGACACCCTGAATGTACATGGCTAAGCGCTCAAGACCGTAGGTGATTTCGCCCGCGACAGGCTTACATTCGAGCCCGCCAACCTGCTGAAAATAGGTGAACTGCGTCACCTCCATGCCGTTCAGCCACACTTCCCAGCCTAAACCCCAGGCGCCCAAGGTAGGCGACTCCCAGTTATCTTCAACAAAGCGAATATCGTGCACCAAGGGGTCAAAGCCGAGCATTTGCAGTGAGCCCAAATACAGCTCCTGAATATCACTTGGTGATGGCTTCAAGATCACCTGAAACTGATAATAATGCTGCAAACGGTTGGGGTTTTCACCGTATCGGCCATCGGTTGGGCGACGGCACGGTTGCACATAGGCAAAGCTAGCCGGCTCAGGGCCAACCGCGCGCAAAAAAGTCATTGGGTGAAAGGTGCCAGCGCCCACTTCCATATCTAGCGGTTGCACAATGGCACAGCCTTGCTGCGCCCAATAGTCTTGGAGCGCCAGAATCAGGCCTTGAAAGGTTTTTACGTCGTAGCTCGCCATGCTGCTTCTCTTGCTGATTTTTAATCCAAATTGGCGTAAATTATACCCTGTGTTTGCGCTCGGTGACAGGACGCCATGCAAAATGACTGAGACAATTCAACGCTGCAGCTGGTGTGGCAGTGACCCAACCTACATGCACTACCACGATACTGTGTGGGGTAGGCCGGTGAGCGATAGCCGCGAGCTGTTTGAAAAGCTCTGCCTCGACGGTCAACAAGCCGGACTGAGTTGGATCACCATTTTGCGCAAACAAGCTAGCTATCAGCAGGCTTATGCCGACTTTGACCCCGATGCGTTGCTGCAATTGCCAGCCAGCTATCAGCAGGAACTGCTGCAAAACAGTGGCATTATCCGTAATAAACTAAAGATTGAATCAATATTTAAAAACGCTAGGGCGTACGTAGCGTTGCGTGATCAAGGTATCGATTTTAATCAATTTTTATGGCAATTCAGCGATGGCCAGCCGCGTATTTTCGCCCGCCAAGGCGGTGATGTACCTACCTCAGACGCGGTGTCTGATGCCATGGCCAAGGCCCTGAAAAAAGCCGGCTTTAACTTTGTCGGCACCACCATATGTTATGCCTTTATGCAGGCAGTCGGCATGGTTAACGACCACTATGTGCATTGCCATTGCTATGAACCGGTGTGCGAAGAGATGCGTACCTTCCAACTCGAAAACCCATTTTCGTCAACTTAAGTAGAGACTGATGTTAGAAATTATTCTTGCTGATTTTCAAAATCCGAAACACCGCCAAGCCGTGGTTGCCATGCTCGAT
Source organism: Pseudidiomarina mangrovi (assembly GCF_003999375.1). GTDB lineage: Bacteria > Pseudomonadota > Gammaproteobacteria > Enterobacterales > Alteromonadaceae > Pseudidiomarina > Pseudidiomarina mangrovi. Next base: position 231,560 of record NZ_RJLC01000014.1, on the reverse strand, counting down.
GCCTATGCCCAAGACCCTATGGGTGGTGGCGAAGCGTTACCCGAGGCAACCAAGCAAACCCTCGCCGATGAAATGGCCAAACGTGACCATGTGTTCTCACTGCTGGCTTTTGACGATGAGCAACCGGTCGGGTTAGCAAACTGCGTGGAAGGTTTTTCCACCTTCGCCGCTAAGCCGGTGATGAACATTCATGATATTGCGGTGATTGCCAGCCATCGCGGCAAGGGTATCGCCAAGCGCTTGTTGCAAGAAGTGGAAACCCTGGCGCAATTCCGCGGCTGCTGCAAACTCACCCTCGAAGTACTGCAGGGCAATCACCCGGCCAAAATCGCCTATGAGAAATTCGGCTTTAAACCGTATCAGTTAGGGCCAGACATGGGCTTAGCTGAGTTCTGGCAAAAGTATCTGTAATGAGCGCCACGGTTCAACTCGATACTCTCGGTCTGCGTTGCCCCGAACCGGTGATGCTGATCCGTATTGAAATACGCAAGCTGCAAGTCGGCGATCTGCTCGAAGTGATCGCCGACGACCCCGCCACTACTCGTGACGTGCCGGCCTTTTGCCGCTTCATGGAGCACCAACTGGTGAGCGCCGACACCAGCGCTGCGCCGTATCGCTACGTGATCCGCAAGCAATAAAAAACCCGCAATGGCGGGTTTTTGATAAGCGTAAGCAAGCGCGGTTTAGATGCGCTCGTATACTGTGGCGATACCTTGGCCAAGACCAATACACATAGTGGCTAAGCCGAGCGTTGCGTCTTTGCTTTCCATCAGGTTGATCAAGGTGGTCGAGATACGCGCACCTGAGCAGCCGAGTGGGTGGCCTAGGGCAATGGCGCCGCCGTTTAAGTTCACGCGGTCTTCCATTTTGTCCAAAATGCCGAGGCCTTTTAATACCGGCAGCGACTGCGCGGCAAAGGCTTCGTTGAGCTCGAACAAGTCGATATCATTGATGCTCAAACCAGCACGTTTCAGTGCTTTTTCGGTGGCTGGCACTGGGCCATAGCCCATGATCGACGGGTCACAGCCAGCAATAGCCATGCTACGAATGCGTACCCGTGGGGTTAAATCCAAGGCTTTGGCTTTATCAGCAGACATCATCAGTACCGCCGCAGCGCCATCAGACAAAGCTGATGAAGTGCCGGCTGTGACGGTGCCGTTGACCGGGTCAAACACCGGCCGTAATGCCGCTAAACCGTCAATGGTGGTTTCTGGGCGAATCACTTCGTCATGCTTGATCAGGCGTAAAATACCGTCAGCGTCATGACCTTCAATAGGCAGAATTTCGCGGCCAAAACGGCCTTCAATGGTCGCTAAGTGTGCTAACCGGTGCGAGCGTGCGCCAAAGGCATCTTGCTGGGCGCGGTCAATGCTGAACTTACGGGCTAACAGTTCAGCCGTCATGCCCATCATACCGGCCGCGCGGGCAACCGATTTGTTCATACCCGGGTGGAAATCAATGCCGTGGTCCATCGGTACGTGACCCATGTGCTCAACACCACCGGCAATAAACACCTCACCGTCACCGGCCATAATGGCGCGGGCGGCATCATGAATAGCTTGCATGGACGAGCCACATAAACGGTTCACGGTGACCGCACCGACTTTATGTGGAATGCCCGCAATCAGCGCGGCATTACGCGCTACGTTGAAGCCTTGCTCGAGAGTTTGCTGCACACAGCCCCAGTAGATGTCTTCCAGTTCATTGACGTCCACACTGGGATTACGCTCAAGTAAGCCGTTCATCAGGTGTGCCGACAGATCTTCAGCACGAACATGGCGGAATACACCGCCTTTTGAGCGCCCCATAGGGGTGCGGATGCAATCGACAATCACTACGTCTTTCATAAATTCCTCCGTTAACCCGCTAAGTATGAGCCGCCATTCTGTGCTTTCGCACGCAGGCCGTCAGTGACTTGGAACATTTCGCCTAAATGCGCGTATTTATCGGCTAAGGCGACGAAATTGGCATAGCCAACGGTCTCTAAATAGCGGAATGGGCCACCACGGAACGGTGGGAAGCCTAAGCCGTAAAGCAACGCCATGTCGCATTCGGCAGCGCTATCGACAATACCTTCTTCAAGGCAGCGCACACATTCGTTCACCATTGGGATCATGCAGCGAGCGATGATTTCATCAGCGCCGAGTTCTTTGCCGGTAATACCAAGCATGTCATACACTTCAGGGGCTTTTTCTTTCGATGGCCGACCTTTTTTGTCAACGCCATAGTTGTAGAAGCCTTTGCCATTTTTCTGGCCGAAGCGCTCTGCTGCCGCCATTTTCGCTACCGCGCTATTGGTATCGCGGGGCATGCGGGTTGGGAAGCCGTCCGACATCACCACTGTGCAATGGTCGGCGGTATCAATGCCGACTACGTCAGACAAGTAAGCCGGGCCCATAGGCCAGCCGAACTGCTTTTCCATGACCTTATCGATGCCAGCAAAATCAACGCCTTCATCAACCATGCCAGCAAAGCCAGCCAGATACGGGAACAGTACGCGGTTGACTAAGAAGCCCGGACAATCGTTGACGACAATAGCGGTTTTACCCATGCGCGCGGCGTAAGCCACGACGGCGGCTACGGTTTCGTCTGAGGTGTCTTTGCCACGAATCACTTCAACTAATGGCATTTTGTGCACTGGGTTAAAGAAGTGCATGCCGCAGAAGCGTGACGGGTCTTTCAGTGACTTGGCTAAGCGATCAATAGAGATGGTTGAGGTGTTCGAGGTGATAATGGTATCGGCGCTGACCAAGCTTTCCACATGGGCCAACACTTTGCCTTTCACCTCAGGGTTTTCAACCACCGCTTCAACCACAATGTCTACGCCCTTTACCGCGTCGTCAGACAGCGTTGGGGTAATCGATGACAGCACCTTGGCCATCTTGTTGTGGTCCATACGGCCTTTTTCTACCAGCTTACCTAAGATTTTGCTGGCTTCTTTCATGCCCAAATCAAGCGCTGCTTGGCGAATATCCTTCATCACTACCGGTACGCCTTTGTAGGCTGACTGGTAGGCAATACCGCCGCCCATAATACCAGCGCCTAACACTGCGGCACGATTGATGGCTTTGGTGGCAACTTTAGCGGCTTTCTTGGCTTTACCTTTGACCAGCTGGTCAGCAAGGAAAATACCCACTTGCGCGCGGCAAGCATCGGTTTGAGTCAGCCCAACAAAGGCTTCGTTTTCGGCTGCTAACGCGCCTTCACGAGCCTGCCGTGCGCCGTTTTCAATGGCGGCAATGGCAGCGTGTGGCGCCGGGTAGTGCTTGCCCGCTTGCGCGGCGATCATGGCTTTGGCGGTGACCAAGGTCATGGTGAGTTCGGTATCGTTAGCTTTCAATGCTTCCAGCTTTGGTTGCCGTTTGGCGCGCCAATTGAGGTCACCATCGGCGGCTTGTTTAGCCATGGCAAGGGCCGCGTCACGCAGCTTTTCTGGGGCCACCACCGCGTCAACTAAGCCGACTTTAAGCGCATCAGCGGCGCTATTATTTTTACCGGTGGCAATACATTCAATGGCGTTATCAGGGCCAATGATGCGCGGTAAGCGCATGGTGCCGCCAAAACCAGGAATCAAGCCTAGCTTTACTTCTGGCAGGCCAATGGTGGCAGTGGTATCGGCCACCCGATAATCACACGCTAGTGCCGCTTCACAGCCGCCGCCAAGAGCAAAGCCGGTAATAGCGGCTACGCTGGGGACCGGTAAATCTTCCAGTTGGTCGAACACCCGTGAGGCCATAGCGACCCACTTTTTGGTTTGTTCAACGTCGGCAAATAAGGTCAGAAATTCGGTGATGTCAGCGCCAACAATAAAGGTCGGCTTGCTGCTGGTGACAATCACGCCGCGTAAATCAGCGGTATTTTTCAGCGCGGTCAATGCGGCACTGAATTCTTGCAAGGTTTTCTGGTCGAACTTGTTGACCGAGCCGGCTGCTGCAAATTGCAAATCAGCAATGCCCTGTTCAACAAACTCAACCCGAATGCTATCACCCTGATAAATCATAAACGGTCTCCTTTACATTCCGTAGCTACAGATTTTCGGCTTGCGTTCGGTTAATGTGGTAGTGTTAACCCCATGAGTTTGGCTTGAACCAGCCAATTTTTCAATGATTATTTAAACGTGCGTTTGAAATTATGCTAAAGCAAGTGGTGTTCAGTGGTACGTTGATTGCAGCGTTGTTGTTCACTGGGTTGCCGAGCAAATCCCAGGCCGAACCAAGAATAAGCGACCCCGTTTGGGCGGTTGATGACGTGCGCGCGCAGCAGCGAGAATTGTATCCAAAAGCTGAGTTTGCCGCGCGCCGTGGTCGCCTGGTCGAGTATCAGTTGCTGTTAGAGCAGCTTGAGGGCTATCCATTAGTGCCTTATTTGCAGCTCGAGCGGCTACGTAAAACCGGTTATCTGGCCAATGAAGAGCAGGTATTAGAATTTTTGGCCGCTCACGAAGGCACACCACTGGATAGCCAACTACGTCGTCATTGGCTGAATTATCTGCAGAGTAAAGACCTCAAAAGCCGCTATGTTCGCGATTACCGTGTGCCGGCGACCACCGAACAGCAATGTTATTATTTGCGCTATCAATTAAGCCTCAAAGGCATGCCTGAGGACGCCATCTATCGCGCCGTTGATCAGCTCTGGCAGACCGGTGAATCGCTCCCTAAAGCTTGTGATCCATTACTATCAGCCTGGCAGCAAGCAGGGCAACGCAGCACCGAGCTAGTATGGGCGCGGGTGAAGCTGGCTGCCGAGGGTGGCAAACACAGCTTGTTACCCTATTTGGGTAGTTTATTACCGGAGTCGATGCGTTATCTGGCCGAGCATTATCATCGGGTACGCCGTGACCCAGCGCTGATCACGCGCTTGCACTACTTGACCGGGAAGTACCCGCAGCATGAAGCGGATATTGTCACTTATGCTTATGGGCGCTTGATTTGGCGCGATCCTGATCGGGCACTCACCCAGTTGACCCGTCTACCATCGCACATTGTTTTTTCGGAGCAACAGCACACCGAGCTTAAACAACGCTTTGCCGTGGCTTTGACCGCTAAGAACCACCCGCAAGCGGCGACTTGGTTGGCGCAACTAGAGCCCGCCGATCACACTGAACAGACACTACAGTGGCAATTGGCGGAATGGGTGCGCCAGGGCAATTGGCAAGCGCTGATAGATTTCACCCCAAAATTACCAACGGCGGCGGCAGAAAGCGGTGGATGGAGCTATTGGTATGCGCGGGCGCTGGCCGAAACCGGCGCTACGGTAGCGGCTGAGGTGGCACTGCAACAGGTTGCTCAGCAACGCAGTTATTATGGCTTTTTAGCGGCGGCGCGCTTAGGGCAACCGAAGCAACTCACCCGCGAGCCGGTGCTTTATAGCGCTGAAGAGATGCAACAGCTGCGCGACTTACCGGCGGTGCAGCGAGTGTATGAATTGTTGCAGCTCGATCGTTATGTAGAAGCGCGGCGCGAATGGTATGCACTGACTCAGCGCTCCGACGGCCGCCGTCAAGAACTCTTGGCGGTACTTGCTGATCAATGGGGTTGGCACGATCAAGCAATTTTCACGCTGGCACAAATTGGCGGCTACAATGCTGTGCAATTGCGTTTTCCGCTGGCTTACTTGGATGAACATAAACGGCAGTCAGAGAATGCTGGCATTGATGTAGATTGGGCCTTAGCCATTACCCGCCGTGAGAGCGCATTTCGATTTGATGCTCATTCTTCTGCGGGTGCGCATGGATTGATGCAGATTATGCCGAAGACTGCGGAGTATTTGGAGCGCAAGTTTATCTCACAACGAGAATTACAAAATGTCGTCACTAATATTCGCCTCGGTACCCATTATTTGGCTGAACTACGTGGGCGCCTAGGCGGCAATTGGGTACTTGCCACAGCGGCCTACAATGCTGGCATTTATCGGGTATTTGATTGGTTACCGGCGGATCCGATAGAGGTTGACCGCTGGATTGAGACCATCCCATTTCGCGAGACGCGTGACTATGTGAAAAATGTGCTGGCGTACCAGCAGATTTATCGCGAATTAAGCGGTAATACCGATTCGGTTTTCACGCCGCTGATTCCAATGCGAATTAGTGCCGAAGCTGCGGGGCGCTAGCGCAACAAAAAGGCTAAAATTCGGGTTGCGGTTCTAGCGTAAACGCCGCATAGTTTGCGTTATTCATGCAATCTACAGCATATAACTGAGCAGGATGAGGATGAAGCGTGCGCTTTAGCGGCATTTTTCGCATTTTGGGGCTACTAATCTGTTTGTTTAGCGTCTCGCTATTGCCCCCGGCTGTGGTGGCTTTTATTTATGGCGACGGCGGCGGTGTGGCCTTTATGCTGGCGTTTGCGGTGTGTTTAGCCATTGGCTTTGTGGTGTGGTACCCGAATCGCCATGAGCGCTCCGATTTAAAAGTGCGTGATGGCTTTTTGCTCACCGTATTGTTCTGGACGGTGCTCGGTATGGTGGGCTTTGTGCCGCTGTGGTTCGCCGAGGAATTACCGTTGTCCGTCACCGATGCCGTATTCGAATCATTTTCAGGGCTGACTACCACCGGCGCGACGGTGATTACCGGCTTGGAACTCCTGCCGAAAAGTATCTTGTTTTACCGTCAACAGCTGCAATGGTTAGGCGGTATGGGGATTATCGTGCTGGCAGTGGCGATTTTGCCCATGCTCGGCATTGGTGGCATGCAGCTCTATCGCGCTGAGATCCCAGGCCCGCTCAAAGATGCCAAAATGACGCCGCGCATCGCCGATACGGCAAAACATCTTTGGTATATCTATGTCGCGTTGACCGTGGCCTGTGCCGTAGCCTATCGCATTGCGGGTATGGGCTGGTTTGATGCTATCGGGCATTCGTTCTCGACCATTGCAGTGGGTGGGTTTAGTACTTATGACGCCAGTATGGGTCACTTTGATAGCAGCACCATCAATACCATCTGTGTCATATTTCTGCTGTTATCGTCGATGAATTTTGCCGTGCATTATGCCGCTATTACCGGCCGCAGCTTGAGTAATTACTGGCGCGATCCAGAAGTGCGTGCCTTTATACTGATTCAAGTGGCGCTCATTCTTACCGTGTTCATGACGGTATTTATCCACGGGGTATTCGACAATACCGAAACCGCGTTCAACCAAGCTATGTTCCAGGCCGTATCGATCAGCACCACGGCCGGCTTTGCCACCACCGACTTCGCCAGTTGGCCACTGTTTTTGCCCCTGCTATTAATTTTTTCCAGTTTTATTGGCGGCTGCGCGAGTTCAACTGCGGGTGGCTTAAAGGTCGTGCGCGTGGTGTTGCTGTATCGGCAAGGTGTGCGCGAGCTCAACCGTTTGGTGCATCCAGCGGGGGTGTTCTCGGTGAAGCTGGGTAATCGCATCTTGCCACAACGTGTGGTGGAGGCGGTATGGGGCTTCTTCGCCGCGTATGCCTTAGTGTTTGTGGTGATTATGCTCGGCGTATTAGCCACTGGGGTGGACGATCTCACCGCGTTTTCTGCGGTTGCGGCCTGCCTCAATAACTTAGGCCCTGGCCTCGGCGAGGTCGCGGCGAACTATGCCGGCTTGCCTGATCCGGCCAAATGGCTACTGGTGCTGGCGATGCTGTTTGGGCGCCTTGAGGTGTTCACCATCTTAGTGCTGCTGACGCCCACCTTCTGGCGCTCCTAAGCCACTTAAAAGAATCTTAGAAGAACAGGGCGCTCGGCTGGAACAGGCGTTCAACATCGCGAATATACTTTTTATCCACCAAGAACATGATCACGTGGTCATCGGGCTGAATAACCGTGTCATCATGCGCAATCAACACTTCGTGACCGCGTACAATTGCGCCTATGGTGGTGCCTGGCGGTAACTTGATTTCGCTGATGGTACGACCAATCACCTTAGAGGTCTTCTCGTCGCCGTGGGCCACTGCTTCAATGGCTTCCGCGGCGCCCTTGCGCAATGAATAGGCATTGACGATATCGCCTTTGCGAATCAATGACAGCAGCGCCGATACCGTAGCCGCTTGCGGTGAAATAGCGATATCAATGACGTTATCTTGGACCAAATCAACATAGGCTTCGCGCTGAATCAGCACCATGGTCTTTTTGGCGCCCATTTTCTTCGCCAACATAGCACTCATAATGTTGGCTTCATCGTCGTTGGTCACAGCAATAAACACATCGATATCTTCAATGTGCTCGTCGCTGAGCAAGCGCGACTCTGAGGCGTCACCTTCTAGCACGGTGGTGTGCTCGAGTGCTTCGTTAAGTTTTTGCGCACGGGTTAAATCGCGCTCAATTAACTTCACCGTGTGATTTTCTTCCAACATTTTGGCCAGGCCCGCCCCAATATTGCCGCCACCGGCAATCATAACCCGGCGATATTGATGCTCGAGCTTTTGCATTTCTTCCATCACTAAGCGCACGTAGCGTGTATCGGTGATAAAAAACACCTCATCACCGGCTTCAATCACCGTGGTGCCCATGGGTTTGATGGCTTGCCCTTGGCGGAAAATAGCTGCCACCCGGGTTTCAACGTTGGGCATGTGGTCTTTTAAGGTGGCGATGGCATGACCCACCAATTTGCCGCCATAATAAGCACGAACAGCCACTAAACTGGCGCGCCCACCAGCAAATTCCATCACTTGTAAGGCGCCGGGATAATCCACCAAACGCTTGATGTACATGGTGACTTGCTGCTCTGGCGAAATTAAATGGTCGACCGGAATATCATCTTTGTGAAACAGCTGATCTTTGTAATCAATAAAGGCGTCGGAACGGATGCGGGCAATGCGGCGTGGGGTGCGGAATAGGGTATATGCAATCTGACAGGCCAGCATATTGGTTTCATCACTGGGAGTCACTGCAATCAGCATATCGGCGTCTTCACAGCCGGCGTCACGAAGTACCCGGGGGTGTGAGGCGTGGCCTAAAATAGTCCGAATATCGTGACTATCACCGAGGGTGGATAAACGGTCAGGATTAGAATCGACGACTGTAATATCGTTATCTTCACCGACCAGGTTTTCTGCGAGCGTACCGCCTACTTGACCACCACCGAGAATGATAATTTTCATTGCCGCTTTTCCAATTTTGCGTAGTAAAAGCCGTCACCGGCGAGGTCGCCGGGCAGCCATTGCCAATCAGCACCACCCTGCATACCGAGAGAAATCAGTTGTGCATCGTCATGAGTGGCCAAAAAGGCTTGAATTTGTTCCGCATTTTCCGCGGGTATAATCGAACAGGTTGCGTATAACAGCGTACCACCTGGTTTCAGTGTCGACCAGAGCGCAGTGAGGATCTGTTGCTGTAAGGTGACCAAGGCACTGATATCAGTTGCCCGCCGTAGCCATTTAATATCGGGATGGCGGCGGATCACGCCAGTTGCCGAGCAGGGCGCATCCAGCAAAATGCGGTCAAATAGCTGACCATCCCACCAACTGGCTGGGTCACTGGCGTCAGCACAATACACTTCGGCTTGCAGTTGCAGCCGTTGTAAATTGTCGTGCACTCGCTGTAAACGGCTGGCGTCAGCGTCAATGGCGACTACCTGCGCCAGTGGTTGATGCTCGAGGATGTGCGCGGTTTTGCCACCAGGCGCGGCACAACAATCTAAAATGCGCTCACCGGCCTCGGCACCCAATAGCCACGCGGCATGTTGCGCAGCAATATCCTGCACCGATACCCAGCCGTCGGCAAAATGCGGCAAGCGCTGCACATCGACGGGCTGCATCAATTGAATTGCTGAGGGCAATGGTGATTCTTGTTGTACGGCTATATCAGCGGCCTCAAGTAAGGCCAGATAATCACTGCGATGAGTGCGCTGTTCATTGATCCGCAGCCACATGGGTGGCTGTTGATTATTGGCGACGAAAATCTGCTCAGCGCGCTCTGGGTAATGTTGCTGAATGAGATCAGCTAACCAGCGCGGATGATTATGTTGTAGTTCCGGGTGGTCGCACAGCTGAGCTTCGAACTGGTCACGCTGGCGCTGCACATTGCGTAAAATTGCGTTAATCAGTGATTTCTGCCGGCTTTGTTTGAGCAGCACAGTGGCTTCAACCGTGGCGGCTACTGCAGCATGGTCGCTGGTACGCAGGTACAGCAGCTGATAGATGCCGACCAGTAAAAGGCTGTGCAGCACCAGCAGGTCTTTTTTCAAGGGCTTACTAAGCAGCTGGCGAATAATAAAATTGAGCTGTGGCAATACCCGCAATACGCCGTAACAGATGGTTTGTGTTAGCGCGCGGTCACGCCCTTCAAGGCTTGCGGTGAGCGGCGGTAAGGCTTGGCTCAGCGACTTTTGCTGCTCCAGTACCTGATACAGGGCTAATGCCGCGGCAGCGCGACTGGCGGCGCCACTAGCGGCCATGGGCTGCTCCTGCAGCAGCCACTGCGGCTAAACAGCTACCGACGCCGAGCCAATCGCTGCGGCCGTTTAGAAAATCCGCCGCGCTCAATGGCTTTTTCCCGGCTGGTTGTAATTCCAATAAGCGCAAGGCGCCAGCGCTGGTTTGTATCACAATACCGTGTTTATCGGCGCTTAGAATAGTTCCAGGTGATGCTGAGCTGGTGCTGGTTTCAGCGCTACTCCGCCACACTTTGACCACCTCACCGTTGTTGGCGATGAACCAGCAAATTGGCCAAGGATTAAACGCTCGTACCCAACGTTCAAGTACTGTCGCAGGTTGTTGCCAGTCGAGTTGCGCTTCGTCTTTGCTGAGTTTGTGCGCGTAGGTCACGGTACTGGGGTCTTGTGGCTGCGCCTGCTTCAGTTTGCTTGGTAGTTGACGCAAACAATCCAGTAACGCCTGTGGGCCCAGTTCGGCGAGCTTATCGTAGAGACTTGCCGAGGTATCCTCAGGACTAATGGCTAAGCGCGCGGTGGCGAGCACTGGCCCGCTATCGAGGCCCAATTCCATGGTCATGATGGCCACGCCGGTGTCGCTATCGCCGGCCCACAACGCTCGTTGAATCGGTGCTGCGCCGCGCCAGCGCGGTAATAACGAACCGTGCACATTAATACAGCCATAGCGCGGCATATCGAGCACCGCTTGCGGTAGCATCAGACCATAAGCCACCACCACCATTACATCCGCTTGGTATTGTGCAAGTTGTTGCTGGGCGCTGGCAGTCTTCAAGCTCGGTGGCTGTTCAATGGCTAAACCATGCTGTTGCGCCAGCTGTTTGACCGCCGATGGCTGGAGTTTTTGCCCGCGCCCAGCCGGTCGGTCGGGTTGGGTATAGACCGCAACAATATCGAAATCGGCGCTATCAATCAGGGCTTGCAGATGGCGCGCAGCGAAGTCGGGGGTGCCGGCAAAAATAACCCGCATGGGCTTAACTGACTCCCAGTTTGTAGTCTTTTTCTAACTTTTTACGAATACGGTCACGTTTCAACGGCGACAGATAATCGACAAACAACACGCCATTTAAATGGTCAAGCTCATGCTGAATGCAGATTGCCAGTAAGCCATCGGCGGTCAAGGAGAAGCGCTCGCCGTTGCGATCTAACGCCGATACGGTCACCGTGCCAGCGCGTTCAACTTTGGTATACACCCCTGGAAACGACAGACAGCCTTCTTCGTTGCCGAATAAACCGTCTTTTTCAGTAATCTCAGGGTTAATAAATACCAAGGGCTCGTTCTGATCATTACTGCAGTCAGCAACGAATAAGCGCCAGTGATAATCGACCTGGGTTGCCGCTAGCCCCACCCCATTGGACTCATACATGGTTTCGAACATGTCATCGATTTGCTTACGCACAGCGTCGGTGACTTCCGCAATGGGTTTCGCCACGGTGCGCAAACGCGGATCAGGGTATTTTAAAATGGTTAATTTACTCATAAGCTGTCATTCACTAGTTTCATCTTGGCCAATTTTAACGTAATTTGTGGCTGAACACACGGTTTTACAATGGAGCTCAACATGAAAATCGGGCGACTGCTTTGTTTAGCGTTATTCGCACTAGTCACCACCAGTATACCGCTGGCGCTGGCTAATGAAGGCGATGTGCTGCGTTTGCGCGCTGATGCCCCGCAACAGTATGTGGTCAAGAAAGGCGATACGCTGTGGGCGATTTCCGAAATATTTCTCAACGACCCGTGGTTATGGCCGGAATTGTGGCAAATCAATGAGGATATTGCCAATCCGCATCTGATCTATCCGGGCGACAGACTTACGCTGATTTGGGTAGATGGTAAACCGCGGCTTACCCGCAAGAGCCAACAGGTGCTCTTACCTGAAGGTCAAGTGGCAGCGAAAGGCGATGCTATTCCATGGTTCCCAGGCGAATGGTTGCAACCCTTTATGATTGATCATCGGGTCATAGCCAGTGAGCAACTTACAGATCTGCCGCAGGTCATGGGTGATAACCGTAAAGCCTCTCGCGTGAACGGTATGGCGCCTGTGTATGTCAGCGGCAAACCAGCCTTTGGTAGCTATCGGGTCTACACGCCGGTGGCGCAGGTGGGTGACAACACCTTATTGCGGTATGTGGCAAAAGCTGATTTATCGGTGAATTTCGGTGACTTGGTAGAAGGCACGCTGAGCCATCTGCAACGCGAAGTAAAACTTGGTGATGTATTGCTGGAGGGCGATGATCCGGTGTTGCCTGAGCGTATTGAAATCACCTCAGGGCAGCCGCTGACTGGCTATATTGCCGCCGCCCTTAATGAGCGTAAGCAACAAGGCTTGTACGATATCGTATTGTTACCTTATGGCAGTAGCAGTGGCGTCGAAATTGGTCAAATGTACCAAGCTGTGCGTGCCGGTGTTGAAGTATTTACCGGTGGTGATCAGCCGAAAGCGGTTAATTATTATGACCCCGCCGATGATTTATCGCGTTTTTGGCGTGATACCACACGCTTACCTGCGGCGGTCACCGCCGAACTAATGGTGTTGAAAGTAGATGCCAATGTCAGTTACGCCATGGTGGTCGACGCTGAAGAATGGCTGCAAGTAGGTGATTATTTCGTACCAAAATATCTCAATAATTCGCGCTAAACGCGCCTAAGGTGGTTCAGCATGGATGCTGATACTCTTACCGCGCTGCTGCAATTGCAGCGCAGTCCCGCCCGCAATCGTCATCACGCCATGCGCTGTAGTAGCTTGGCCCAGGCTCAGCAGCAATTACCCGCAGTCGATATTGACCAACGTGAGCTGAACCGCTGCCTGGCTTGGCTTGAGCAGCCGCAGCAGCATTTAGTGCATTGGTATCATCCCGATTACCCTGAAGCGTTGCGCCATATTGCCGCACCGCCACCCATGTTGTTTGTGCGCGGTGACCGTAGTTTGCTCACTCAGCCACAGGTCGCTTTAGTCGGTAGTCGTAATGCCAGCCCAGTGGGTCAGCACAGTGCAGCCCATTTTGCCGCCACACTTGCCAGTGCAGGCATTGTCGTGAGTAGTGGCTTAGCCACTGGTATAGATGCCGCGGCTCATCGCAGTGCGCTTCAGCATGGCCGCACATTGGCAGTACTCGGTACTGGTGCTGATTGCTACTACCCGCCGCGGAACCGCCAACTACAGCAGCAAATTGCCCAAGCTGGCGCGCTGGTCACCGAGTTCACTCCGGGAACACGTGCCAGGGCCGATCATTTTCCCCGCCGTAACCGTATCCTAAGTGGACTCAGCGAGGGAGTACTTGTCATTGAAGCCAAACGGCAAAGCGGCACACTCAATACCGCACGCTTGGCACTGGAGCAAAACAAGCGCTTGTGGGCCTTACCTGGGTCAATTTGGGATGTCGGTATGGCGGGCTGCTTACAGCTTTTACAGCAAGGCGCTCAGCTGGTAACACAGGTTGGCGATATCATCGCTGATCTCGGTTTGCGGATTACCCCGCCTGACGTCACCGAAACGTCACAAAATAAATCTGCAGAATGCTTGGCAAACCCCGCATTGTTGGCTAATGTGGGAACTGAGGTCACCGCATTAGATACTATCGTGGCACGTAGCGGACTACCGGTCGCTATTGTTACTGAGCAGTTGGTATTGTTGGAACTGGCGGGGGTAGTTACCTCAGTTGCCGGTGGTTACATAAAAATGGGGAGGCGCTAACGATGTTTGATATCCTCATGTACCTGTTTGAGAACTATATCCATTCTGAAATGGAAGTAGTGGTAGACCATGACGAGCTTACGGATGAATTGACGCGGGCAGGTTTTCACCGTCAAGAAATTCATAAAGCTTTGGTGTGGTTGGAGCGGCTAACAGAATTACAAGAGTGCCAAACCAAACCCTACTTAAATCGTTCTCCAAACAGCGCTACGCGTGTTTACACAGCCGAAGAAACGGCGCGTTTAGACGTCGATAGTCGGGGCTTTTTAATGTATCTCGAGAATCTCGGGGTGCTCGATTTCTCGACCCGTGAAATGGTGGTTGACCGGGTCATGGAACTCGACACACAGCAATTCTCTCTGGATGATCTGAAGTGGGTGGTATTGATGGTGCTATTCAATGTGCCAGGCCACGAAGCGGCTTATGATCAAATGGAAGGCTTGTTGTTTGAACAGGCGGAAGGTCTGTTGCATTAAATGAGCAACGATACGTTTCTGGAGCCACAGCCACTGGGCGTGCCATGCCCCCGGTGTCAGCGAGAACTGCAATTGAAAAAGGGCCGCTACGGCCTGTTTGTCGGCTGTAGTGGTTATCCTGACTGTGATTATATGACCGCTGCCGATTTTGACCCCGGCACTGACGTGTCTTGTCCCACCTGCCAACACGGCAAATTAGTGCAAAAGACCAGTCGCTTTGGTAACTCATTTTATGCCTGCGACCAATACCCTCATTGCCGTTTTTCGGTTAATCTGCCGCCAGTGGCGGAAGCGTGCCCCAAATGTGGTTTTGCCCTGTTGTTGAAGAAGCGTTCCAGCAACGGTGAGCGGCTCATTTGCGCGCAACCCGAATGTGACTACAAATCAACCGTGAGTTAGTGAACGCCAGTGATGACAGACGATTTTCAAGCAGCACGCGAGGCCTTTCGGCAAGGTCAACTTTTAGCCTATCCCACCGAGGCGGTGTTCGGTTTTGGCTGCGACCCTCGTAATCTAGACGCCTTACAAAAATTGTTGGCGATTAAGCAGCGGCCACAAGATAAAGGGCTGATTTTATTAGCGGCAGACTACAGCCAGTTACTCCCGTTCGTGGATGACCGCGCTATTCCACAGCAGTTGCGCTTTGCTATTTTTTCGCAGTGGCCCGGTTTTGTCACCCAACTATTACCCGCTGCGGCTAGTGTGCCGGAAGCGCTGCGCGGCGCTCATGACCAAATAGCGGTGCGTATCACCGCGTTTGAACCCGCGCGACAGCTCTGCAAAGCACTCGGTAGCGCAATTGTCTCAACCAGTGCCAACCGCAGTGGTGAGCCGGCATTGCGCGATGCAGCCGCGGTCGCCGAGCAATTTGCTGACGAGCTGGGGTGGATCATGCAACAGCCAACCGGTGGCGCCGAGCGCCCAAGTCGTATTATTGACCCTATGTCACAACGAATTATTCGAGAGTAATCATGCAACACCAGATGCTAGAGCAAGTAAATGCTTACCTCACTGCATTGCAAGACCGTATTTGTGCAGGCCTTGAGCAAGCCGATGGCAGCGCACACTTTGCTGAGGAAAGCTGGCAGCGCCCCGGTGGGGGCGGTGGCCGCTCGCGGGTACTGCGTGATGGTGCGGTACTAGAACAAGGTGGGGTGGGCTATTCCCATGTATTCGGCGAACATATGCCGGCCTCTGCCACCGCCCATCGGCCGGAGCTGGCAGGGCGCAGTTTCAATGCTTGCGGCGTGAGTTTGGTGCAACATCCGCACAATCCGTATATCCCGACCAGTCATGCCAATGTGCGTTTTTTTATCGCCGAAAAGGCTGATGCTGAGCCGGTCTGGTGGTTCGGTGGTGGCTTTGATTTAACCCCATTTTATCCCTTTATGGATGATGTGAAGCATTGGCACCAAGTGGCTAAAGCAGCGCTGGATCCATTTGGTCGCGAACTTTACCCGGCTTATAAAAAATGGTGCGATGAGTATTTTTGGCTCAAACACCGCAACGAGACGCGCGGTGTCGGTGGGCTATTTTTTGATGACTTGAACGAGCGTGGCTTTGAGCAATGCTTTGCCATTATGCGCGCCGTCGGCGATGCCTATTTAGAGGCGTATTTACCGATCATTGAGCGCCGCAAAAATACTCCCTACGGCGAGCGTGAGCGGCAGTTCCAATTGTATCGGCGCGGTCGTTATGTGGAGTTTAATTTGGTCTGGGACCGTGGCACGTTGTTTGGCTTACAAACCGGCGGGCGTACCGAATCTATTTTGATGTCGATGCCACCGCTGGCGCGCTGGGAATATGGCTATCAGCCGCAGGCAGGGAGCGCTGAGGCCGATCTGTATGACAACTACTTGCGCCCGCGCGACTGGCTGACGCTGCCGTAGCGGGACACTTGGATTTTTTTGAGAAACTCAAACATGACACTGTTTACGGTAATTGGGAATCCGGTGGCACATAGCCTTTCACCGCAGATTCACCACTTGTTTGCCCAACAATTTGGTCGCGAATTGCGTTATACCCGCAGTTTATCGTCGCCGGCTAAATTTGCCCGCACCGTGAGCGAATTTTTTCGTTACGGTGGTACTGGTGCTAATGTTACCGTGCCATTTAAGCAAGCGGCGCTGGCGCTATGTAGCCAGTTATCTGCCCGAGCTGAAGCTGCGGCAGCGGTCAATACCCTGCAACTGCGCGAACACGGTCAGCTGTTTGGGGATAACACCGATGGCATAGGGCTGGTGGCCGATTTACATCGTCAGTACGGCGATTTAAGTGCTGCGCGGGTGGTGTTGTTAGGTGCTGGTGGTGCCGCACGTGGAGTGATCGCACCACTATTACAGGCAGGAGTCAGCAGTATTGTAATTGCCAATCGGACGCTCGCTAGCGCGCAGCAGCTAGTCGCACAATTTACTCCGAGTTACCCGCGGCAACTGACCGCGTTGGCATTATCCGACATGACACCGCAGCAGTGTCAGCAAGCGTTAATCATCAACGCCACCAGTGCGGCTTGGAGCGGTCAGAACCTGGCGATAGCGGCAGAGTGCTTGGCCGCCACAGCATTGGTCTACGATATGAATTATGGTGCCCAACCGACGCCGTTGCTGCAACAGGCAGCGGCTGCTGGGGCGCAGCGGAGTGTTGATGGTCTCGGTATGTTAGTGGAGCAAGCGGCGCTGAGTTTTGCCTTGTGGCATGATGGCTTAACGCCAAACACCGACTCTGTATTACAGCAGTTACGAGCGAGTCTTAAGCGCTGACAGGCGATTAATCGCGAATGACAATATCGGGGTTTAAATCGACATCACCTTCGCTATTGACCGTAGCGAATTCAACGCCACGGCGAACTACCGCGATAGCACCTTTAGGGTGATTGCGGATAAAAGCCAGGTCGTAGCCGAATTTTTGCAGCTGATACACGCCAAACTTTTGATCCATCGACAAACGTTCCCACCACTCGGATTGATTTAACGCAATACGGCGGCGCTCGAAATCCTCGAGTTGTTGTAACTCTTCTTTGGTAAGCTTCATCGGCTGTACATCCATAGTAACCCTGCTCTGAGCGTAGGTAAAAAACCTTAAAAGCGCCAGTAAAATATGATCATTAGTATAGCTTAATAAAAATTATTTATTGATTACATTTGCATCTAAAGAATGTAAGCGTTGCGCAAAAATTGATCTAAAAAAACCTAAATCGGTACTAGCTTTCGGCCGACATTATGGTAGTCTTAACACGTTCTTTAACGAACGTCGGGTTTACCCCAGTTTTCAGTTTCCACAACTGACACAACAACAAAAAAATAAGCTGTCAGGAATTTCAAGTTACGCAATTCCTTGTATTATAAGCAGTTTTTTATTGAAAACACCAGAGAGCTTTGGCTTCTTTCACTGGTGCAAAAGATCTTGTCAACAGACTTGTCCACAGCATATCCACATTTTTGTCCCGTTAGTAATGTCCCTGGTACGCTGGCTTGCAGCGCAGTGCTGTGGCATTCTTAGCGCCATGTGTCCCTTTCGCAAGTAGAGTAATTATGACTGCAACAGTACCTACCAATCCCTTTATTCTCGTGGATGGTTCGTCGTATCTATTTCGGGCGTATTACGCACCGCCGCATCTCACCAACTCAGCTGGCCAGCCCACAGGTGCAATTTATGGTGTGGTGAACATGCTGCGCAGCTTGATCACTAAATACCAGCCAACTCACATGGCGGTGATTTTCGATGCCAAAGGGCCTACTTTTCGCAATGACATGTACGATGCCTATAAGGCCAATCGACCGCCGATGCCCGATGACTTGCGCAGTCAAATAGAGCCGTTACATAAAATCGTTCAAGCGCTCGGGTTACCGTTACTCTGTATTGACGGGGTAGAGGCTGACGATGTGATCGGTACCTTGGCGCAGCAGGCTGCCGACAGCGGCCGCTTCACCCTGATCAGTACCGGTGACAAAGATATGGCGCAATTGGTCAATGATCATGTGATGTTAATTAACACCATGACCGATACCCTGCTGGATGAAGCCGGTGTGCTGGCGAAATATGGCGTACGCCCGGAGCAAATGATCGATTTTCTGGCCTTAATGGGGGACAGCTCGGATAACATTCCGGGGTTGCCGAAAGTGGGCGAAAAGACCGCATTGGCAATGCTACAGGGAATGAACAGTATTGATGCTATGTACGCCGACCCGCAGCAGGTAGCGGCGCTTGAGTTTCGCGGTGCCAAGACCATGCCGGACAAACTCATTGAGCACCAAGATATTCTATTACTATCACGTGAGTTAGCCACTATTAAGCTGGACGTGCCACTGGATTTCCACCCTGATGATCTGACCATTACCGAACCCGATAACGAGGCCTTATTGGCGTTGTATCAGCAGTGTGAGTTTCGCCGCTGGTTAGCTGAGATCAAAGCGCATGGCGCCGTTTCAGCTTATGTGGGTCATGCCGGTAAAGCCACCGCAGCTGCTATGAACTCCTCGATTGAGGCCAAACCAAGTGACAGCAGCCTCAGCGACACTGCCCCGCCGGCTAAGGTATCGGCACAGGATTATCAGCTGGTGACCAACCAGCAGGACTTCAACAGCTGGTTGCAACAGTTGCAGCAGGCACCGGCATTCGCTTTTGATACCGAAACCACCAGTCTGAATTACATGGAAGCCGAACTGGTTGGGGTAAGTTTTGCTATTGAAGCGGGCCAAGCAGCTTATGTGCCGGTGGCGCATGATTACCCGGGCGCACCCGACCAATTGTCGCGGCAGTGGGTGCTAGAACAGCTCAAGCCATTGCTGGAAGCTACGGTACCGGCCAAAATTGGGCAAAACCTCAAGTACGATAGCCACATTTTACGCCGCTACGATATTCGCCTGCAGGGAATTGCCGATGACACCATGCTGGCGTCTTATGTACTCGATAGTGTCGCTACACGCCATGATATGGATTCGCTGAGCCGCCATTATTTAGGCCATAACCCCATTAGTTTTGAGGATATCGCCGGTAAAGGCGCCAAACAGCTTACCTTTAATCAAATTGCGCTGGAGCAAGCCGGCCCTTATGCCGCTGAAGATGCCGATGTGACGTTACGTTTGCACCAGCAGCTGCGCCAACAATTATCGCCGCATCACGAGCTGCTGTCGGTACTGAGTGATATTGAGTTGCCGCTGGTACCGGTGCTGGTGGATATTGAGCAGCGCGGGGTACAAATTGATGCACCCTTGCTGGCGCGGCAGAGTCATGAGCTGGCCAAAGAGTTGCAGCAATTAGAGCAACAAGCCTACGAAATTGCCGGTGAAAGCTTTAATTTGAGCTCACCCAAACAGCTGCAACAGATTCTTTTTGATAAATTGGGTATTCCGCCGTTGAAGAAGACCCCAACTGGGCAGCCGTCTACCGCCGAAGATGTATTGCAAGAGCTGGCGCTCAATTATCCGTTGCCAGACGTGATCATGCGCCATCGGGGGTTGAGCAAACTGAAGTCAACTTACACCGATAAGTTGCCGAAAATGGTTAACCCGCGCACCAATCGTATTCATACCTCCTATCATCAGGCGGTTACTGCCACCGGGCGCTTGTCGTCTAGTGATCCGAACTTGCAGAATATCCCGATTCGCACCGAAGCAGGGCGCCGCGTGCGTAAGGCCTTTACTGCGCCCGATGGCTATCAGATTGTGGCGATTGACTACAGTCAAATTGAGCTGCGGATCATGGCGCATTTATCGCAGGATAAGCAGCTGCTCGAAGCTTTTTCAAAAGGACGTGATATTCACGCGGCAACTGCAGCAGAGGTGTTTGGTACGGCTTTAGAGCAGGTTACCAGCGAACAGCGGCGGCGTGCCAAAGCGGTAAACTTTGGCCTGATTTACGGCATGTCAGCATTTGGCCTGGCCCAGCAACTCGATATACCGCGTCACGAAGCGCAATTGTACATGGATAAATATTTCGAGCGCTTCCCTGGAGTGCTGCGTTATATGGAAGAAACCCGTAAAAAGGCCAAGCAGCATGGCTACGTAGAAACCTTATTTGGGCGTCGTCTGCAGCTGCCTGAAATTCGTGCCAGTAACCAAGGCCGGGTAAAAGCCGCCGAGCGTGCAGCGATCAACGCACCAATGCAAGGTACTGCGGCGGATATTATTAAGAAGGCGATGATTGATGTAGCAGCATTTATTCACCAACAAACCGAACCCGGTGAGGTGTACATGATCATGCAGGTACACGATGAATTAGTGTTCGAGGTGAAGCAGCAGCGTGTGGCGGCACTAATACCGCAACTGGTTGCGGTCATGGAGCACACTTGTAAGCTCGATGTGCCATTGATCGCTGAAGCAGGGCATGGTAACAACTGGGATGAAGCCCATTAAAAATATAATAAAATCAATAACATTTACTGAATTAATGAAATTTTAGTATTTTTCTGAACTTTTATTGATAGGGTCAGTCTGAATTATTGAAAGGCGCGGTAAACGGAAATGATGTAGACGTTTTTATTGCTTTTCATAGATTTCTCTCCCTGGATTGTTAGTTAATTTTGCCCGGCCATTGTGCCGGGCTTTCTTTTTTTACGGTTAGCAATCCATACCCCTGTGAGAATAGCCGCCATACCCAAGCCGTGTTCGATAAAAAACGGCTCACCATCGAGCACGCCAAGGATCAGCGCCACAATCGGGATCAAATAAGTGACCGAACTGGTAAAGGTGGTATCGGTCATTTTCACCACCGTATTAAAAATCACCAAGGCCGCAGCAGTACCGACAATAGCCAGCAGCAATATGGCAGTGACCGCTAGTGAGAACTGTGGCTGGTCAAACTGTTGGGTGAACGGGGTAAAGAAAAATAAGTAGATAAACGCCGGTGGTGCCATCAAAAACAAGCTCACGCCGGTAATCGTTAAGGCGCTTAAATCAGCAATTTTGTGCTTAATGACATTGAGGTTAATGCCGTAACAAATGGTCGCACCAACAATCAGTAGGGCATAGCTATTGAGGCTAAAATCACCGCTACTGTTGGCACTGATGAGTACCACAGTGCCGATCAAGCCCATCAACACACCCAGCCATTGCTGTGCTCTCGACGCTTGCTTAAATAGCACCACGCCAATCACTAGTGTGGCTAAGGGCGTTAAGGTGTTCAGCACGCCCGTTACGCCGCTGGCTAGTTGGGTTTGGCCAAAGGCAAATAAGAAGGCAGGAATAAAGCTGCCAACCAAGCCGACCGAGAATAGTTTGAGCAGGTGTTGGCGTTGTACGGTTTTAATACGCTGGGTGAGCCAAGGCAGCAGCACCAGGCCAGCAGTACCAATACGCAGTGCAGCTAATTGGTCAGGGCTAAACACTAACAAGCCCTTTTTCATCAGCAAAAATGAACTACCCCAGATTAAGGCCAGTAACAACAGCAGTAGCCAAGCCTTCAGTGGTGGCGTATCAACTGTCGCTGTGGTCATCGACGCTCGGTTCACTAGGGACGACTGGCTCGGTCAACCAAGCCGATAAAATAACTTCGACATTGGGTAAGCCAAGCTTGGTCAATGATGAGAACATTTCGACTTGAATATCGCCGCCAAATACCAACACTGCTTCACGCGCTTGTAATAGCGTTGATTTGCGTTGCCCCGGCTTGAGTTTGTCGGCTTTGGTTAGCAGCACTAATACGCGAATACCTGACGTGGTGGCCCATTCTAGAAGGTCTTGGTCGACATCCCGAAACGGGTGACGAATATCCATCATGACGACAATGCCGCGCAGGGCCTTACGGTGTTGTAGGTAATCACTTAACGCCAGCTGCCATTTTTCTTTCACCGCAATAGGTACTTTGGCGTAGCCGTACCCGGGTAAATCGATGAGACGCATGCCAGGTGCCACTTCAAATACGTTGATCAGCTGTGTGCGACCTGGGGTTTTACTGGTCCGTGCCAATGCCTTCTGGCGGGTGATGGTATTTAACGCGCTGGACTTGCCAGCATTGGAGCGCCCAGCAAACGCTATTTCCACACCTTCATCGGCAGGAAGTTGACGAATATCAGCGGCGCTGATGACAAATTTTGTAGGCTGAAAGTTTAAACTGGTGTTCATAGATGCGCATAACCGTGATAGATAGCGGATAGTATCATGATTAGGCATTTAATCCGCAGAAGTTTTGTGTAAAATAGCGTCTGTCACATAATCCAGAGCAGAGACCTCGATCATGAAAAAAGTAGCATTGGTTGTCGGGCTATATTTCGGTTTAAACCTTGCCTTTGCCGGTAACGCACAAGCGGCCACCGGTAATGCCGAAGCTGGCCAAGCGAAAGCTGCTGTATGTGCAGCCTGTCACGGTAGCAATGGTAATTCACCGTCAGACATGTACCCGAAAATTGCCGGTCAGCACGAATCGTATTTATTGAAGCAATTGCTCGATTATAAGCGTGCTTCTGAAACCGGCGGTGCCGAAGGCCGCAACAACGCCATTATGAGCGCCCAGGTGATGTTCTTAAGCGAGCAAGATATGGCTGATTTAGCTGCATACTTTGCTTCGCAAACTGCGCAAGGCGGTGAAGCGCCTGAAGAGGTCATCGCTGCGGCTGAGAAGCTCTATCGAGGTGGTGATGCTGAGCGTAAAATTGCTGCCTGTGCCGCCTGTCATGGCCCGCGTGGCGATGGCATGGGCTTAGCGAACTTCCCAGATATCTCTGGCCAACACGCTGCTTATACCATCGATCAGCTGAAGCAATTCCGCTCTGGTCAACGGGCCAATGACCCAAATGGCATGATGCGCGACGTTGCCGCCAAACTGACCGACGCCGATATGGAAGTGTTAGCGAAATACCTACAGGGCCTATATTAATAGCTTATTAGCGAGTCGTTAAGCCGCTATAAAAGTTAAAAAAATATAGCGGTAAAGACGAAAAGTTATAAAGAAACTAGTTTTTAGAGCATAAAAGTTGTTGCGAAATATTTCTGAATCAGTAGTCTGAGTCACAATTAAATCGCAACAAAACCTGCTGAGACAGCACTGCGACGCACTGTACTGATTTAATCCAGGGAATAATGAAAAGGCCAGGAGGCCATATTTAATAAGCAACCGAGCTCTAATAAAAAATCTAACATGCCGGTCAATGCGCTAAACAAATAATAATAACAACAATAAAAATCACGGACGTAAAAATTAACGAAAGGGAAGCAATGACAACCGTTCTCAAGTAATCGCAGGTGCGCTGTGTGAGCTAACGAGAAATTCAATCAGGCGATGGCAACATCGCCTTTTTATTTGCCCTCAGGTAAACTACAGCTTATCTCCCACTAATGATGGATAGGCTATGACTCGCCAAAAGAAATCCCGTAAACCTGGCCCTCTCGCGCCATCCTTAAAGCCTAAAGCCATGGTTGAGCGGGTGACTCCTGAAGACCGCGTATATGCAGGCAAAGGGCGTAAGCCCGGTAGCCGTTTTAATGTTGCTTCTAGTGCTAAAAAGGCTACCGGTAATACTGCTGGCGGCGCTAAGGACCCGCGCCATGGCAGTAAACAGCCGATTGCCTTGATCAAGCCGCAGCAAGCCGCACCGATTGTGAGCGAAGCGCAAAAGCGCGCCGCTGCTGAAGCTGAACTGGCACAGCTTGAAAATGATAGCAAGCTGCAACTGCTGCTTGAGCGTTTGGATAATGATGAAGAACTCACCGCTGCTGAACTAAGATACGTGGATACACGTACTGAACGGTTTGAGCAACTGGCCGAATTGCTTGGCCTTGAGGTGGATGAGGATGACGATGACTGAAATACCGCTGTGGGCATGGCTACTGATTGCGCTCGGGGTTGGCATTATTGTGGTGCTGGCATATATTGCTGGGCGTTTGCTGGCGCAGCTACGACAGCAGCGGCAGGCGCAGCAACAAGCCGCAAACAAGCGTGACAGCCACGTGGTCGAGAGCGTTGTGACCATTGCCATGGCCATGGAGCAAGGCCAGTGCGAGTTATCTGAGGGCGCCTTGCGCATAGCGGTACTGCTTGATCATCACAGTAGTGCTAGCAACCAAGACTATGTGGCCCGCTATCCTGCTATCTATGATATGTATGAGCGCATAAAGCACATGCCAACGCACTCAGCGCGTAAGCAACGGCCTAAAGCTGAGATTCGTGCCATGGATAAGCAACGTGAAGGCTACGAGCGCGAGCTTGAGCAAGCTTTGGTTGCCGAAGCCCGCGCTTTAGTAAAGGCGTTTCGCAGCTTATAACTGCTTAACGATGTTGCCGTCTTTGATGACCAAGTTGATGTTCGCCAAACGGCTGATATCAGCCAGTGGGTCGCCATCGACGGCTACCACATCAGCACGTTTACCAACTTCCAAGGTGCCGAAATCAGCAATGGTACCGAGTAAGGTGGCGGCTTCAAACGTAGCTGCACGAATCGCCTCGAGTGGCGGCATTCCAGCTTCTACCATATAGCCGAATTCACGATAGTTCTCGCCGTGATCGAATACTCCAGCATCGGTACCGAAGGCGATCTTAACGCCCGCTTTATAGGCTTCTGCGAAGGTGCTCTGAATTAACGGCCCAATGGCGGCTGCTTTTGGGCGCACGACTTCGGGGAAATAACCAGGTATTTCAGCGCGTTCTGCTACTGACTTGCCGGCAGTAATAGTCGGTACGTAATACACGCCGGCTTTTTTCATGGCGGTCATGACTTCGGCGTCCATGTAGGTGCCGTGCTCAATGGAATCGACACCAGCAGCAATGGCACGCAACATACCTTCTTTACCATGAGCATGCACCGTCACTTTCATGCCGTAATCTTTCGCCGCGGTAACAACAGCTTCCAGCTCGTCTGTCATAAATTGTGGATTTTGACCACTAGTCGCTAAACTCAGTACGCCGCCAGTTACCGTCAATTTGATTAGATTAGCACCATCTTGATAGCGCGCTCGCACGGCTTTGCGTGCTTCATAGGGGCCATCAACCACACCATCAGCAGGGGTCGGAGAATCGTGAATACCGTCGCGGGTACCGTTAGTTGGATCGGCATGACCACCGGTGGTGGCAATTGACTTGCCGGCGGAAAAGATGCGCGGGCCCTGAACCTTGCCAGCATTGATGGCATTGCGTAAGGCCAAGCTGGCATTGAAAGAGTCGCCGAGATCACGCACTGTGGTAAAGCCAGCATGGAGCGTTTTTTCCGCATAGTGCACTGCGTCTAGGGTGATATCGGGTGCATTCTTGGTGAACCGATCCATATAGCTACCTGCCGCCATTTGTGACGTTAGGTGGGTATGCATATCAATGAATCCAGGCATCACTGTGCCGCTGCGCCGATCAACAACCACATCGCCTTGTGCAGGCTTAGTAAAGCCTGTGTTGATCGCCTTGATACGGCCCTCATCAATCACTAAGGTCACGTTATTTCGTGGTTTGGCTTGGGTGCCATCAATAAGGGTGCCAGCATACACTAGGGTGTCGGCATAGGCATTCGATGACAGGGCGGCGGTGACCGCAATAGCCAGTAGTTTACGCATAATACAATCCTTATTATCAACAGGTTGGTCTACCATACGCCCGTGCTAGCTTTGAGTGCAACCACCAGAGCCACCGTGCAACGCAGAAATAGGTTCAATTAACGCACACCAGCGGTTCTTGGTATACTGTGATTAATTTCAGGGTCTGACCATAGAAGGTGTCATGTTTTCTCGTATTCGCGAAGATATTCGTAGTGTTTATGCACGCGACCCAGCAGCGCGTCATTGGTTTGAGGTTTTGACCACTTATCCCGGGCTGCATGCTATTTGGTATCACCGCCTCAGTCATAAGTTGTGGCGCTGGCGGTTACTCTGGTTGGCACGCTTTATTTCAACCTTGGCACGCTGGTTTACTGGGGTAGAAATTCATCCTGGGGCAAAAATTGGGCGGCGCTTCTTCATTGATCACGGCATGGGTGTGGTGATTGGCGAAACTGCTGAAATTGGCGATGATGTGACCATTTATCATGGCGTGACCTTGGGTGGTACCAGTTGGGCTAAAGGCAAACGTCACCCGACCTTGGGCAATGGTGTGGTGATTGGTGCTGGCGCCAAGGTGCTCGGGCCGATCGAGGTGGGTGACGATGCGCGCATTGGGTCTAACGCGGTGGTGGTGAAATCGGTACCGGCAGCGACAACAGTCACCGGTATTCCAGCCCGAATTGTGCGTTCTCCGCAGGACCATGAGGCGAGTGCACGACGCGCGGCGATGGCCAAAGAGTATGGTTTTGATGCGTATGCAATAGCTGCGGACAATCCTGACCCGGTAGCAACCGCTATTGGCCGTATGTTGGATCACGTGCATGTGCTGGATCAGAAAGTAGCCGATTTGTGTAAAGCGGTGAATCACTTGGGTGGTAATGTCTGCGATGAAATTCCGCAGGTCACCATTGAAGACGAAGATATTATTAGTGCTGAGAAGCAAGCTGCAGCTGAACGGTCTCAGCAACAGTAAGAACCTCGAAGGTATAAAAAAAGCCGCTCAATGAGCGGCTTTTTTGTAACGCGAAACCTAAATTACATAGGTACTACGTTAGAAGCTTGTGGGCCTTTTGGACCTTGTTCAATAGTGAACTGAACTTTTTGGCCTTCAGCTAAGGTTTTGAAACCGTCTGATTGGATAGCAGAGAAGTGAACGAATACGTCAGCGCCTTGCTCTTGCTCGATGAAACCGAAGCCTTTAGCTTCGTTAAAGAATTTTACTTTACCAGTTACAGTTGCCATGCTTGAAATCCTCGTAGTGCATGTAAAAAATCAGGGTATTGCTAATAAAAATACGTGTATTCCTTGGGACTTACAAAACGAGGTACAGCAATAGACTTCGTAACAGGCCACAATCAGACAGCCGAATTTTTCTAGCGGTGGTCAGTATACGCTCAATCTAGACCCTGTCAAATAAACTTTTCTGAGGCAACACACAGGGTTAGCGGTCAACTACAGGGCGCGCAGCCAATTCTTACTGATTTGCTTAAACTGCGGCGTGGCCGAATCATGGAGCCATTCAAACGCCACCATCTCACTGGTGACGCGCTGAATACCGAGCGCGGCTAGCCGTCGCAATGCCGCTTGCTTATCGCTGGCACGGCGTGAACCGCAACCATCTTCAACAATAAACACCTGATAGCCAGCGGCCTGGAGTTCAACGGCGGTTTGCAGCACACAAACATGGGTTTCCATACCACAGATGACGATCTGTGGCTTGCCCAACTGCGTAAGGGTGGTGACAAAGTCGCTTTCTTGCATGGCACTGAAGTGGCTTTTTTGTAGCACCGTAGCGCGCTCTGCGATAGCGCTCAGCTCGCCGACAGTGGGCCCGAGTCCGCGTGGATATTGCTCGGTGATCAGTCGAGGTACCTGCAACTCAGAGGCAATCTCGGCGAGCCACTTGATGCGTGCTACCGCCGCAGCGCCCTGGTCAATCACCTGGGCAAGATTGCCCTGCACATCTATAATGACTAGCGCACTTAAGTTGGCTTGTATGAGCATGTCTTGGTCTCTATGCAGCGAACGGGTTAACGCCAGTGTGCCGTAAAAATATCCTTGAGGTAAAGGCCAGTTGGTATCTGGTCAGACGCGAACTTTCAGGGTACAGTGTGAAGTAATTGTTTACTTGGATAGCGCCCATGGACTCGATCGGAACCGCCCCTCTATCAACTCATGTGAATCTCTGGCAACACTTTCGCTTGCTTGCCATGCGCATGATTTATTTCGGTGTCGCCTTGGTGTTATTGCTGATCACCGTATTAAAGGGCTTTGAGCACAAGTGGTTGCATAGTTCGGCGGTATTGTTGGTGGCACTGGGATTCTTTGCGATTGGCATACTCTACCGGCAGCGGTTAGCGCCACAGTGGATCAACTTTATTTGTATTGTATCGCTGGGCGTGCTGGCAAGTTTGGCCATGAAATCAAGCGGTATAGCCGGGGTTTATTGGATGTACCCGATCTTGGCCATGGTATTTTTCATGTTCGACAAAGCGATATTTGTGCTGGTGATCATGCTGATTTACGCCGCTTTTGCGGCGGTGATGTACCAGTTTCTACCGTTTGAATATGCTTGGCAAATTGCTATCTCGATGCTGGTATTGATTGGTGTTGGTACGGTGTTTTTAGTGATGATGGCGGGTATGCAGCGTAATCTCATTCAAGCCAATGCCACTGATACTCTCACTGGCTGTTATCATCGCGATTACCTTGAGCAAATATTACGCCAGCAAATCACCAAGAATGAACGCTTAGAGCGGCCATTAAGCGTGATTCAACTCGATTTAGATGGTTTCAAACTGGTCAACGACAAGTATGGCTACATGTTCGGTGACCGAGTATTGCAAGAAACCGCTGCCCGCATTAAGCGCGTGGTTCGAGCTACCGATATTATTGTGCGCAGCAATGGCGCGCAATTCAGTATCATCATGCCGGATACGCCATTAAAGTTAGCGGTAGAAATTGGCAGCGATGTGCTCAACCGTATTCGTCATGAACCATTCATGGTCAAAACCATGATGACCACGGTTACGGCGAGTGCTGGTATTGCCCAACATAAAACCGGCAAAAACTGGCAAGACCTGATTGAAGCAGTGGATACCGCCATGGACCGAGCGAAGAGTCAAGGCCGCAATCGGCTGAAAGTTGCGCAATAAATTTGCACCATAACCCCGCTCTGGCTACAATTCGCACCTTTCTCAAAGGAGCAGCAGCGCATGACCCCAGTTCTCATTTTAATGGGCTCACAATCTGACTGGCCGGTGATGCAACATGCGGCCACAATGTTAAACGACTTAGGCGTGCCGTGGCAGGCGCGTGTGGTCTCCGCGCACCGAACTCCCGATTTACTGCAAAGTGCCATGCAACAGGCTGAGCGTGACGCTGTGCCGGTGGTGATAGCTGGCGCCGGAGGTGCCGCTCATTTACCCGGTATGCTGGCGGCATTTACTGCCATACCAGTGCTTGGTGTACCGGTATCGAGCAAGCAATTGAAGGGCCTCGATAGCTTACTGTCGATTGTCCAGATGCCAAAAGGCGTTGCCGTAGGCACCCTAGCTATTGGCGAAGCTGGCGCGGCTAACGCCGGCCTGTTAGCAGCGCAAATCATTGGCGTGACTGATGCTGCTGTGCGTCAGCGCGTACAAGCGTTTCGCGCTGCTCAGCGTGAGCACGTCATGAACGGACCAAGCTTGGAACTGCCGCAATGAAGATTTTGTTCAGCGGCGATGGGCAACTTGGACAGATGTTGGGCGCCAGCGCCATACAACACGGCCACGAATGCTTGCTGTACAGCACCCGTAGCCAGCAAGTAAAGCCGTTGTCGGCGCAACTACCATTAGCTATGACGCTCGCCGAAGCGATTGATTGGGCTGATGTGGTGAGCTGGGAACATGAAGACATTCCTGCTGAGGTGATGACCTTGGCGCAACACAAATTCTTGATGGACCCAGCGCGAATTCAGCGCTTGACTGACCGGCGTGCGGAGAAAAAGTTATTTGATGATTGCCGCGTACCAACCTCACCATGGCAAAGTTATCAATCTGTCGCCGAGCTCGAGCAATTGCTACAGCGCAGCCCGCATGATTTGGTGCTGAAAGCGGCGCGTGGTGGTTATGATGGTAAAGGTCAATGGCGCTTCCGCAGCGGCGATGATGCTGTTGCACTGGCTGCAGAAGCTGGGCAACAGGCCGGTATTGCCGAACAGCTGATTGCGTTTGACCATGAAGTATCGCTGGTGGGCGCACGCGGTAAAGACGGCAGCATGGTGTGTTATCCGTTGATCACCAATGTCCATAGGCAGGGTATTCTGAGCTATAGCGTAGCCGGAGCCACAGCTATACCAGCGGCTTTACAACACGAGGCAGAGCGCTGCTTCCAGGCACTTACCGATGCACTGCATTATGTTGGCGTGCTGGCGATAGAGTTTTTTGTGGTCGGTGCTGGCGATCAGGCGCAGTTACTGATCAATGAAATTGCTCCGCGGGTGCATAATTCAGGTCATTGGACCATGAATGGTGCCTCGTGCAGCCAGTTTGATTTGCATATCCGTGCTCTAACCGGCATGCCGCTGCCGCAACTGCGCGTGCAGCCTACGCTGATGCTTAATGTTATCGGTGTAGACGGTATTCCAGCTGGATTGTGGCATCACCCACAAACCAGTTGTCATTGGTACAACAAAAGCCCGCAGCCAGGCCGTAAGGTTGGTCATGTGAACGTGCAGATTGATGATTTAGAGAGCGCGGTGGGCTGGGTAGAAACCTGGGCCGAGCGCCTGCAAACGCT
Source organism: Pseudidiomarina mangrovi (assembly GCF_003999375.1). GTDB lineage: Bacteria > Pseudomonadota > Gammaproteobacteria > Enterobacterales > Alteromonadaceae > Pseudidiomarina > Pseudidiomarina mangrovi. Next base: position 200,805 of record NZ_RJLC01000014.1, on the reverse strand, counting down.
GGCTTAGGGTTAAGCCAGCACCTCATTAAGCCATTTGGCTATGGCTGCAATTTGCTCTGCGCACACTTGATGTTGCATGGGGTAACGCTGGTAACTCACCGTATAATTCCGCGCTAGCAACCATTGCTGTGCTTGCTGACCCAGTTGTTCGGCAACCACTGGGTCATGGCTACCATGCTGGATCAGTATCGGTAGCTGCTGATTAGCGGCATGACAAACCACCGAAGCCGCCGTCGCTAGATAGCTCGACATCACTAACAGCCCACCTAGTCGTTGCGGGTGCGATAACGCCGCTTCATAGACCACCGCGCCACCTTGTGAGAAGCCAGCCAAGACAATGTGTTCAGGTTTGATACCACGCGCCACCTCGCGGGCAATCAGCGCGTTGACGGCCTGTGCTGACTGCCGCAACTGGGCGGTATCCACCTCACGTTCAATATGCATGCTGAGGATATCGTACCAAGCGGGCATCACCATGCCGCCATTAATGGTTACTGCCAGCTTCGGTGCGTGTGGGAACACATAACGAATGTGCACGTTGGCGGCGACTTTTAGGTGCGGCACAATCGGCGCAAAGTCATTACCGTCGGCGCCGAGGCCATGCAGCCAAATTACTGCGCGATTGGCGGGCTGTGGCGGTTCAATTTCAACACAAGGTAAGAGGGTATCGGTCACGGCTTAATCCTTTTTGCTGGTACTCATGCGATTCTTACCCAAGCCACCGCTGATGGTCAATTGCATCGCTTCTGACGGACTCATATCGAGCGGTTCAACTGCACTGCGTGGCACGATCACCATATAGCCACCGACGTTGTAGCTCATAGGTAGCAATACCGCGATATGGTCATCATCCAGTAGTTTCGATAACTGGTCGTCAGCGTCACCACTTTTTTTGGTGACGATACCAATCAGCCGAATTTCACTGCCGGGCATGGTCACTAGCACCACCGATTCATCGGTAAAATTGGTCCCTGACATCAAGTCGAAAACATCTGTCACGGTGCTATACAAGGTGCGCAATACCGGCATGCGCCCCATGATCTTGCCGGGCAAGCTCCAAATGGTATTAACTAAGGCCCAGCGCGCACTAAAACCAACCAACACAGCCACCAACAGAAAGCTGATAAAGGCTAAGCCGTGAAAATAAAAATTCTCACCGAGGATAGCAATCCACACTGGGCTCAGCCAGGTTTCAATGGTGGTCAATAACCATGCCGTCAAGGCAATGGTGATGACTAAGGGTAATAATATCGTGAGGCCGCGAAGCAAATACTGAATGGCGCGTTTCATTGTGATAATCTCAAGCAGATTGATACCATAGCTTAACGTCTTTAGAGGGCCAGTATGAAGTTATTTGGTAGTTTTACCTCACCTTTTGTGCGTCACTGCCGCATTGTGCTGATACAGAATCAACAAGCGTTCGATTTTGTTCCAGCGGATTATGCCACCAGCGCCGTGCAGACGCCTACCAAGCGAGTGCCGTACTTTGAAAATGGCGATGTGCGTTTGACCGACTCATCATCCATTATACGCTACCTGCGTGGCTTGGCGGCACAACCGTTTTGCCCTGATGCCGCCGATTACGATCTGTACTGCATGGCGAGCACCGGTTTAGATACTGAAATCAACTTGTTCCTGTTGGAGCGTGATGGTTTCACTGCCGAGCAAGTACCCTATTTGGCGCGACAACGTGCTCGCGTTGAAGCAATTTTGACTGAGCTTGACCAACGCAATTGGACCATCGAAGGCGGCTATACCGATGGCCAAATTCGCTTAGGTTGCTGGCTCAGCTGGGCACTATTCCGTCAACGTCTGGACTTGACGCCATGGCCAAATTTAATGCAATTTTTAGCGGGTCTAAATAATCAATCTTGGTTTGCCAATACGCATCCTGCGCTTGGTTAATCGTTCAACTGGAGACTATGCAATGAAACAATTTGCTTGGCTGCTTGGCTTGGCTGTTATCGCCGGCTGTGCACCTGAACCGGAAGTAGAAGAAAAAATGGCAGCACAAATAACTTATCCAACTACCGTGCGCGGTAACGTCATGGATGAATACTTCGGTACTACAGTTGCTGACCCATACCGTTGGCTGGAAGATGATCGTAGCGCCGAAACAGAAGCTTGGGTGAAAGCTCAGAATGCTGTGACCTTTGATTATCTGGCGCAAATTCCAATGCGTGAGAGCATCAAACAACGGCTCACCGAATTATGGAACTATGAGCGCTCAAGTGCACCGTTCAAAGAAGGTGATTACACCTATTTTTACCGCAACAATGGTCTGCAGAATCAGTCGGTGTTATATCGCACTGATGCGGAAGGCAACACCGAGGTATTCCTTGACCCGAATACCTTCAGTGCCGATGGCACCACCTCGCTGGCCGATATCAGCTTCTCGCGTGACGGCTCGATTGCTGCTTATGCAATTTCAGAAGGTGGTAGTGATTGGCGTAAAATCATTGTCATTGACGTAGCCACCAAAGAGCAGCTTGAACCGACCTTGGTGGACATTAAGTTCAGTGGTATTTCGTGGTACGGCAATGATGGTTTCTACTACTCCAGCTATGATAAGCCAGATGGTAGCGAACTATCAGCTATGACCGATCAGCATAAGTTGTACTACCATAAGCTTGGCACGGCGCAAGCCGATGATCCGGTGGTATTTGGTGGCACCGAGGCTGAGAAGCATCGTTATATTTCTGCGCAAGTGACCGATGATGACCGCTATTTACTGATTTATGCAGCGGTCTCAACATCAGGCAACAAGCTATTTTTACGTGATTTAAGTCAGCCAGATGCGCCATTGGTCACAGTGTTAGATCACACTGACTCAGATACCTCGTTGCTTGATAACCGTGGTAGCACACTGTACTTGGTCACCAACTTAAATGCGCCGAATAAGCGCGTGGTGACCGTTGATGCAGCGAGCCCAGGTGCAGATAACTGGGTTGACCTGATTGCTGAACAAGAGCAGGTTTTAAGTCCCAGCACTGGTGGTGGCTTCATTTTTGCTGAATACATGGTCGATGCTATTGCCATGGTGCAACAGTACGACTATGACGGCAAATTTGTCCGCGATATTGAGCTACCGGGGGTAGGTAGTGTGGGTGGTTTTAGCGGTAAGAAAGATGCCGAGCAATTGTATTACAGCTTTGCTAATTACAGCACACCAACCACTATCTACAGCTTCGCACCAGCAAGCGGTGAATCGACGGTTTATGAGGCCTCTAAAGCACAGTTTGATAGCAGCGCTTATGAGTCGAAGCAAGTATTCTACAGCTCGAAAGATGGTACCAAGGTACCGATGATCATTACTCACAAAAAAGGCCTTAAGCTCGATGGTAGCAACCCAACCATGTTGTATGGTTACGGTGGCTTCAATATCAGCTTAACGCCGTCGTTCAGTGTCGCCAACGCGGTATGGTTGGAGCTTGGCGGTGTGTACGCGGTGCCGAATATTCGTGGTGGTGGTGAGTACGGTAAAGCTTGGCATAGAGCCGGTACGCAGCAGCAAAAGCAAAATGTGTTTGATGACTTTATTGCTGCAGCGGAATACTTGATTGCTGAAAACTATACCTCCAGTGAGCGGTTAGCGCTGCGTGGCGGCTCTAACGGAGGTTTATTGGTTGGTGCGGTGATGACGCAACGCCCAGACTTAATGCGCGTAGCACTACCCGCGGTAGGGGTACTCGATATGCTGCGTTATCACACCTTTACCGCAGGTGCGGGTTGGGCCTATGACTACGGTACCGCCAATGACAGCGCCGAGATGTTTGCCTACTTGAAGGGCTACTCGCCAGTGCATAACGTTAAAGATGGCGTCAGCTATCCGGCCACTATGATCACCACCGGTGACCATGATGACCGCGTAGTACCGGCGCATTCATTCAAGTTTGCCGCCGAGTTACAGGCCAAGAACAATGGCCCATGGCCGCAGCTGATTCGCATTGAAACTAACGCGGGTCATGGCGCCGGCACACCCATCTCAAAAACCATTGAACAATGGGCTGACATTTATGGCTTCACCTTGTTTAACATGGGTATCACTGAGTAAATAACTCGTCAGAACAGCAAAGCCCCGCACTTGCGGGGCTTTTTTATCGGTGACTTTTACCGCGACTTTTTTCGAGAGCTAAGACAACTGTGGACCCATCACGGTGACTACGTCAACCAAGTGATCATCGATAGCCCCCGGTAGGTCGGTCTCCAAGCGCTGGCGCGCCTGGCTAAAAGGGACATTCAAGCGCATGATACCCCAGCCTTGGTTACGGCCATGAACTTTACCGGCATACAGCGCCATATCGGCGAGCTGTAGGGTTTCTTCCCAGCCGATTGGCTGGCTATCTGGGTTGGCAAACGGAAAGCTAATAAAGCCCGCTGTAGCGGTGACCTGTAGTTCCGAATCAGCCAGCGCGATAGGCGTTCGACCGATCTCGAACAGCACCCGTTCGACCAGATTCGGCAGTGCTTCGTTACTGGTATTCACCACATAGATTAAAAACTCTTCGCCACCCCAGCGAATAATCTGATCGCGGTCGCGTGACACCTTGCGTAAGCGTTTAGCTAATTCAACCAGAACTTGGTCACCGGCTTGATGGCCATGGTGGTCGTTGATGCGTTTAAATTGGTCAACATCTAAGAGAATCATGGCATCACAACCACTGCCACTGCTGCGAGGTTTCGCCAGCTGTTGTTGCAAGGCGCGGCGGTTGAGCAAACCAGTGAGCGGGTCACGCAATGATTGATCGGCCAACTTGGCATTGGCATGCTTTAACTGTCGGTTTGCCCGTCGTGCGGCGCGGTACAGAAAAAATACAATGATAACGGCAAATACCGACAGCGCAATGAGCAGGGTTAAAATGGTTTGTCGTTGTTCTTCGTTGGTGAGCAGCTGTTCTTTCAGGCTATTCTGTTGTTGCAGTAGCTTGATTTGCTGCTCTTTATCTTTACTATCGTATACTGTTTGAAGCTCGGTCAAATTGCGCTGTAGCTCACGGTCAAACAGTCTATCGCGGATATCTCGTTGCTGCAGAAGCACCTGCGCTTGACGTTGATAGTCGCCGGCGATACCAAGTGCTTCAGCATATTCACCGAGCAGTTGTTCAAAGTCGGTTTCGGGCCAACGCTGTTGAAAATGCTCAACGAGAGCGCTCATTTGTTCCAGACCTTGTTGATGCAGGCCTTGATGCACGTCAATAAAGGCAATGTTAAATTCGGTCAGTTTGACGCTATCGTCATCACCATTAGCAAGCGCAAGTTCACGCGCCTCTGCTAACACCTCGCGGCCTTCGTCATAACGACCGGTACGAATATCTAAGTCGCCCATGTTGTTTAGTACGGTACTGAGATACCAGTGGCTATTCGTGGTAGTTTGTTCGGTTAGACTCGCTTTCAGCGCGCTATAGGTTCGCAATGCTTGCTCATAATCACCTGCATTGGTTTCAATCAGCGCTTTCTGCAGCATGGCATCGTGATAAAACATGTCGGTCAGACCGGCACTGGCGGCAAGCTCCAGTACTTCATTAACCCGCGCTAAAGCAGCCTCATTGTTGTGCAGTTGGGATTGTATTTGGGCAATTTGCAGCATCACATGTAAGCGGCGGATGGTGGTGCGGCTATCGTTGGTCTCCATGATTGCTTCGCTGGCGGACACTAAATGTGAAAGCGCTTTTTCAAGCTGGTTACGGTTACTGTAAACCGAGGCAATCAAGGTGTGGCTGTAGTAGCGAATGCGAGGCGACTGGGTTTGTGCCAAGCCGAGCTCAGTTTCTCCAACTAAGCTGAGCGCTTCGGTGAACTTACCCTCGGCTAATTTGATCTCGATATAGGTGGCGCGTACTTCGGTCAGACTATCAATCGTACCGTATTGCTCGGCTAATTGACGCACTTCGGCAAGGCGACGGTAGGCTTCATCAAATTGCTCAATATAGGCATATTCCATCGCCAAATAAGCAAGCACCCGAACCCGAGTCGCAATAGGCGCACTTTCCGCCATGTCGTTGGCTATCGTATGAAAGGCTTGACGCCGCTGGTCGTTACTGAGATCGGCGCGCAGCAATTGATCTAACTGTTGCTCTATGGCGGTATCGACAACCGCCACTTGTTGCGCGATAGCAGGGGTTACCGCTACCGTAGCCGAATAGAGCGGCAACAGCAGGGTAAACAGTAAAATCAATAACGGCGACGATGGTTTCATCAATAGACTTTGCTACGCGTTCTAGTTGTGAGTTGCAGAGCAACTCTATAGGATAGAATTAGTTCATCTTTAATAGCACATTTCAGCCTGAGAGACGAGATCATGACACAGTTTAAACGGTTATTTATCAATCTATGCTGTCTTACCATGGTGGCAACTTTGCTTGCCGCATGCAGCGATAAGCCGGCGCCAGAATCGGCCATAGCCCCACCGGTGGCGAAAAAGGTCGCATATACGGTGACCTCACCCAACGGTGACCGTGACGACCCGTACTATTGGCTGCGTGATGATGAGCGCGCTGCCACCGACGTGATTGCCCACCTCGAAGCTGAAAATGCCTATTACGATGCCTACCGCGCCAGCTACGCTGACCTGACTGCAACACTTGAGCAGGAAGTGATTAGCCGTATTGCTCAGGACGATGCCTCGGTACCTTACGTGCGCGGCGATTATAGCTACAGCCAACGTTATGAAGCCGGTAAAGAGTATCCAATTTATGTGCGTACCCATATTGCGGAAGGCACCGAGCAAATCATTCTAGATGTTAACAAACTCGCTGATGGCAAAAAGTTCATGCAGGTAAGTAATCTGCAGATTAGCCCGAACCAACAATTATTGGCGTATATGGTCGACACCACCGGTCGTCGCCAGTATGAATTGCACATTCGTGATTTAACCACCGGTTTCGACTATGAAGAGCAACTGGTTGGTTTGTCTGCCGCAATCGCTTGGGCCAAAGACAACGAAACGGTATTCGTGATTGAGAATGACCCGCAGACGCTGCTGTCTACTCGCGTGATGAAATATAAAGTTGGTGCTCCGGTAGATAGCGCTGAATTGGTTTATGAAAATACCGATACCAGCTTCTATATGTGGGTGAATAACACTACCGATGGCAACTACATTGTGATCAATTTGAGTGCCACGGTGTCAGATGAAATGCTGGTATTGAATGCAGACCAGCCCGATGGCGAGTTTCAAGTCATAGCGCCACGTGAGCGCCACTTTAGTTACAGCGCCGACCACATTGATGGGCGCTGGATCATCCGTACCGATTGGAATGCACCGAACTACCAAATCATGCAGGTCAGCACCGACGCCCTAGGCGACCGTGCTAACTGGCAGCCGTTAGTCGCTCATGATGATGCGGTGTTTATTCAAGACATGACGGTGTTCAAAGATTACCTAGCGCTCAATGAACGCCGTAATGGCCTGCGTTTAATTCGTATTTTGCCGTGGCAAGATATGGCCGCAGCCACAGTGATCGCCACCGATGAAGAGGCCTATGTCACCAGCTTCGAAGTGAACGTCGAGCAAGATACGCCGATTTTACGCTATACCTATTCATCGCTGACGACGCCACGCACGGTGTACGCCTACAACATGGCAACCGCTGAGCAAGAGCTGTTGAAGCGGGCCCCGGTACCCAATTATGACGCCAGTCGCTACGAAACCACTCGTACCTGGGCTACAGCGCGTGATGGCGTCATGATTCCAGTGACCTTGTTGTACCGTAAAGGGACTAAATTTGATGGCACAGCACCGCTGTATCAGTATGCCTATGGCTCGTATGGCTCGTCGTCTGACCCATCGTTCCGCAGTACGGTCTTTTCACTGGTTGATCGCGGCTTCGTTTACGCCATCGCCCACATTCGTGGCGGCCAAGAAATGGGTCGTCATTGGTACGAAGATGGCAAATTACTGAAGAAAATTAACACCTTTACCGACTATATTGATGTCACCGACCACTTGGTCAAAGAAGGCTATGCAGCGGCCGATAAAGTATTTGGTATGGGTGGCAGTGCTGGTGGCTTATTGATGGGCGCAGTGGCTAACATGGCGCCGGAGAAATATCGCGGCTTAATGGCACATGTACCCTTTGTTGATGTGGTCACCACTATGTTAGATGAGAGCATACCGCTCACCACCAATGAATTTGACGAGTGGGGCAATCCGAAGCAAAAAGAGTATTACGATTATATGCTGTCGTATTCGCCCTATGACCAAGTCAGTAAAAAGGCTTATCCAGCTATTTTAGTCACTACCGGCTTGCATGATTCGCAAGTACAGTACTTTGAGCCGGCCAAATGGGTGGCGAAATTGCGTGAGCACAAAACCGATAGCAACCCATTGATGTTTAAAACCAATATGTCGGCTGGCCATGGCGGCGCATCGGGGCGTTTCTCGCGACTGAAAGAAATCGCTGAAGAATATGCCTTTATCCTTAACTTATTGGAACAAAAGTGAGTGATTAGTGCAGCAGTTTGCGCTCAGTAGGCAGCTGTTAAGGCAAATTTTTGTCTGGTCAGCATTATTGGTGACATTGGTCACGGGTGCGGTATTTTGGGCCTCAATGGCGCAAACACGTGACCAGCAAATCGCTAATATGGCCCTGCTTGCTGAGCAACGCGTGCAAGCTGGGCGTAACTTCTTTATTGAAGCTGAACAAACAACTGCAACCTTTGCGCAGTTGTTTGTGTCAGCGTATACCGCTCGCCAGAACGATCCACAATTACTGCAACGCTATCAGCAATGGACTGACGAAACGTCACCCGGAGTGCGGCGGCTGCAGCAACGCTTTCATACTGGAGTTACCCTCGATAACGTGTATTGGCAGGCCTTGAGCGCTTTTATTGGGCCGTGGTCGAAACCTCGTGACGAGGAGTTACAAGCACGGATTATGTTAGCATTAGAATTGCTCAATCAGCTTGGTCCAGCCTGGCAGCACCGCTTTGCCAATACCCATGTCACCATGCCCGAAAACGTATTGTTGAATTATTGGCCAGAGAGTGCGTGGGGCTTATTGGCTCGAGCTGATTTGGATATCACTGCATATGCGGTTGTTGGCTCTACGCTGCAGGCGAATAATCCGCAGCGCATACCCAACTGGACAGGTCTTTATTTTGATGAGTCAGCAGGGCATTGGGTGATCACCTATCAACGCCCAGTGGATTATCAGGGCCGTCACTTGATCACACCGAGTCATGATGTTTATGTGGATGATGTCATGAACGCCTTGGTCAGCGATTCAACCCCGGCCGTTGAGTATTATATCTTTAATCAACAAAGCCAGCTGGTGGCGGGGCCGCAGCGCTACCAAGAGAATAACGAGTATATTGGTATTATCGATGTCAATAAGCCCGGTCTTGAGCCCTTAGCAGCGCTCTATCAGCAAATTCGTGATAACCCTCCGCAGGCTTCAGGGCCGCAGCAATTTTTGCAAAGTAGTGATGGTGAATCACTGTTGGTCGTAACTTTTGTGGCGGGGCCTAACTGGTATCATGTCACGCGCTATCCGCTAGCAATGATTCGTACCGAGGCGATGACTGCGTCTCTCTCCATTGCCGGTCTGGGTGCGGCGCTATTGCTCGCGGTGTTATTAGTGGTATGGCTGTTTGTTCGGCATCGCATAAGTCGCCCGTTACAACAACTCCAACACGCGGCAGAGGCGGTAAGTCGTGGCCACTATCAGACCATAGCGAGTGGTGACATTCGTTTACCGGTGGCGGTCAACAATGAGATTGGCTTACTAGCGCGCACCTTACGGGACATGTCACAGCATATCAGTATTGAGCAGGAGACGCTGGAACGTGAAGTCACCAAACGCACTGAACAACTGCAGCAGGCCAATGAGAAGTTGGCGCAGATGGCGCATTTGGATGGCTTAACCGGCTTATTTAACCGCCGAGCCTTAGACCGCGACATCGACGCATTATGTACGCAGCAACCGAGCCATGCAGTGGCCTTGTTATTGGGTGATGTCGATCATTTCAAAGGCTACAACGATAACTACGGCCATGAAGCAGGTGATATTGCCTTGCAAGCGATCGCTAGTTGTTTGGTGCAGAGTATTGAGGCGGGACGGGTGTATCGCTATGGCGGTGAGGAATTGGCTGTTTTGGTGCCAACGCATGCGCTTGAGCAGGCGCGGCAACTCGCTGAGCAAGCACGTTTGGCTGTGGCAGAACTGGATTTGCACCACCAGCATAGCGAGTTTGGCCGCTTAACCATTTCGTTTGGGGTGACGCTGTACAGTATAGGTGATGAGCCCACCGACCTATTACGGCGGGCTGATAAAGCGCTCTATCAAGCCAAAGCCAGCGGCCGAAACCGCGTGGTTAGCAACTAGTATTGCGCGTTGTGGTAGACGTTTTGTACGTCGTCACAGTCGTTGAGCATGTCTAAAAACTTCTCAAACATAGCAATATCATCACCGCTGACATCGGTCATAACGTGCGGTAAGTACTGAATTTCATCCACCTCAAAGCTCAAATCTGGAAACGCTTCAAATAATGCTAATTTGGCTTTATGCGACTCAGTGTGCGGAGCAAATACCGTGATTTTATCGCCATCGGCTTCAATGTCAGTAACGTCCACATCACCCATCATCAATGCTTCAAGTGCAGTATCTTCGTCAATACCGTGAAAGACTAAAATAGCGACATGGTCAAACATGTGCGCAACACTACCCGGTGCGCCAATTTTAGCTTTGGTTTTGGTAAAGCAGTTGCGTACTTCGGTAATGGTACGGTTTGGGTTATCGGTTAATGCCTCAACCATCACCATCACGTTACCCGGGCCAAAACCTTCGTATACAGCTGGCGCATAATCTTCGCCGGCACCACCTTTGGCTTTATCCAACGCTTTTTCAATCACGTGGGCAGGTACTTGGTCCTTCTTGGCGCTATCGATCAAGCTACGCAGCGACAGGTTACCCGATGGGTCGGTGCCACCTTGTTTGGCCACCACATAAATTTGCCGACCATATTTGCTATACACTTTGCTTTTTGCGGTGGCGGTTTTTGCCATCGACTCTTTACGGTTTTGATAAGCACGACCCATAACAAACTCTCGCGTTCAGGTAAAATTTAGGCAGCAATTCTAGCGCGAGTTAGGGTTGATAATCTAGTTTTACCATCAGCACGGATATTTGGGTGAAAGTTACCTAAAGCCGCTGATTTAGTTGATCGCGATCAACATCTGGCATCTTTTCCCTAAGTACAATGTGGGTATACCAACCATTTAGGTGACCCAAGGAGTAGTGAGATGAAAAAATCGTATGTTGCTGGCGCGTTAGCTATAGCCTTTGCCGTAACTCCGGCGCTGGCCGATATTAGCGTAAACGTGGGGGCAATTGGGGTGATGCCCAATGATAGCAGCGGCTCATTGAATGTTGTTGAGCAGCTTGCCAGCTTACCAGCAGGATCGACCGGCGTTAACGTTAATACCAATACTCAGCTAGGTTTAACCTTTGATTATAAAGTTAGCCCTGAGTGGACGGTGGAGTTGATTGCCGCAACGCCATTTAGTCATGATATTTATGCAGATGGTGCTTTGGCCGGCCTCAAAGTTGGTAAAACCAAGCATTTACCACCCACCTTGTTGGCACAGTACCATTTCCCAATGAGCAATGACCGCTTTGACCCGTTTGTTGGGGTGGGGCTGAACTACACTTGGTTTTTCAGTGAAAAAGCCGATGGCGCGTTAGTGAGTGCCTTGCAAGATTTGGGCGCTACCACGCCTGCCGACGATATTAGCTTAACCCTCAAAAATAGCTGGGGCTATGCCTTGCAAGCTGGGGTGAATGTGAAGTTAGATGATAACTGGGGCTTACATTTTATGGTCAGTAAAATGGATATCGACACGGTTGGCTCGGTGAAAGTCAATGGTGCTACAGTACAAACCGTTGATGTTCGCATCGACCCAGTAGTCGCTATGGCGGGTGTTCGTTATACCTTTTAAATCATCGGCGTGACGATACCAAGCGACCTACGGGTCGCTTTTTTTTGACTGATCCATTATTTTAGTTTTGACTTAACTAGGACAGTGGTAGCCTTAATCATAAGCCAGCAGAAGGAGTCCATCATGAGTAATGCCGTAGTCAAAGCCTTTCTTGACGATGATAGCGAAACCTTTAGCTATGTAGTGTTTTGCCCCGACTCCAAACAGGCAGCGGTGATCGACCCGGTGCTCGACTTTGATTATAAATCAGGCCGCACCAGCACCAAGGGCGCCCAGCGTTTGGTCGATTATATTGTTGAACATAAATTACAGCTGCAATGGATCTTAGAAACTCACGCCCATGCCGACCATCTCTCTGCTGCACCATTTATCAAGCAGCAATTGGGCGGTTTGATTGGTATTGGTGAACATATTCGTGAGGTACAAAAAATCTTTAAAGAGGTGTTTAACCTCGAAAAAGAGTTTTTGCCCAATGGCGCACAATTTGATCGGTTATTTGCCGATGATGAGCGCTTTCAGATAGGCCATTTACAGGTTCGCGTGCTACATACGCCAGGCCACACCCCAGCTGATTTAGCCTATATTGTCGATGAGCAGCTAGCGTTTGTTGGTGATACCTTGTTCATGCCAGATGTGGGTACCGCACGCTGTGATTTCCCTGGCGGCAGTGCAGCTATTCTGTACACGTCCATTGAGAAAATACTGGCACTACCCGAGACCACGCAAATTTATGTCTGTCATGACTATCCACCCGAGGGTTCCGACCGCGGTCATGAATATATGACCACTGTAGGTGCACAAAAACGCCATAGCAAACATGTCAAAGAGGGTATTAGCCAAGCTGAATTTGTCACTATGCGTGAAGCGCGCGATGCTACCTTACCTATGCCGCGCCTGATCTTGCCTTCAATTCAGGTGAATATTCGCGCTGGTAACCTGCCACCCGCTGACGATAGCGGCAAGGTGTACCTCAAACTACCGCTGAATTTATTGTAATGAGCTGTAATTACACAGTAATCCGCAAAATGTCATAAAAGCGTCATATTTATCCACGTTTAAGCCGCTAGGATAGTGCTATCTCAGCGGCATAGCGCGGTAACATGAAGTTTTATCAGCAAGAACTTAGTTGGTTAGCCTTTAACGAAAGAGTGCTGCAAGAAGCGGCCGATGTGAGCGTTCCGGTGATTGAGCGGATGCGCTTTTTAGGCATTTTCTCCAACAATATGGATGAGTTTTTCCAGGTGCGGGTGGCTGACGTCCGACGCGCAATTTACTTTGCGCCAAGTAGCGAAGAACGCGATGACGCCAGTCAGCTTCTCACCCGTATTCAGCAAAAAGTAATGACCCTACAAGAGCAGTTTGATCGGGTTTATGCGCAAGTGCTGAGTGCCCTTGCCGATAACCATGTGCATATACTCGACGACAGCCAACTCAACGATAATCAGCGCTTGTGGCTCGCCGCCTATTTTCACGACAAGGTGAAGCGTCATGTGGTACCGCTGCTGCTGAATGAGCGCAGCGATTTAGTGCAAATTCTGAAGCAAGACCGCATTTACTTGTTTGTAGAGCTGAATCATCAGCAACAGCTCAGCTACGCCGCCATTGAAGTACCGACCGACCATCTGCATCGTTTTGTCGAGTTGCCGCGCCGGCGTGGCAGTAAAGTGGTGAGTGTGACGCTACTGGATCATGTGGTCGCTAGTCATTTGCCCGATTTATTTGCCGGTATAGTGGCGTTTGATGAGCTGACCTATTTTTCCTTCAAAGTGACGCGCGATGCTGATTATCGGGTGCCACACGATATCGACCAAAGTATTTTGGAGCGCATGGAAGAGGGTATCAAACAACGTTTTCGCGCTGACCCGGTGCGGCTGGTGTATGACAAGCGCATGCCAGGCCGGATGTTGCGTTTTCTCTGCGATGGTTTAGATATGGATGCCTATGACTCGATTGTTGGCGGTGGTCGTTATCGTAATACCCGTGATTTCGCCCAGTTTCAGCAACTGGGGGCGGCTAATTTAGTCAACCCAAATCAACAGCCGTTGCAGCATCCGGGTATGACCAAGCACGCTAATGTGTTTGCCAATATTGCGGCAGCCGATGTGTTACTGTATTTCCCCTATCATAGCTTTGCTGCGGTGACCGAATTCGTTCGCCAAGCGGCTTACGATCCCGCCGTTACCCGTATTGCTATTTGCATCTATCGCGTGGCCCGTGATTCACGCTTGATTCATGCGCTTATGGATGCGGTGCGAAACGGTAAACATGTTACGGTAATGGTGGAATTGCGTGCCCGTTTTGACGAAGAAGCCAATATTGAGTGGTCAAAAGAAATGACCGATGCGGGTATCCGTGTGCTGTTTGGTATTCAGGGCCTCAAAGCGCACGCTAAGTTGCTGCTGGTGCAGCGTATGGAACAAGGCCAAGTTCGGCGCTATGGCTACCTCGGCACCGGTAACTTCAATGAGAAAACCGCAGAAATTTACACCGACTTTGGCTTGTTCACCGCGCATCCAACCATTTGCCATGAAATTGAGCAAGTATTTCACTATTTAGAGCAGCCCTACCGGCGTTACGACTTCCATGAACTGTTAGTGTCACCGGTCAATACCCGTGAGTGCCTTGAGGCCGCCATTGATGCGGAAATCAGCGCAGCGCAGCATGGTCAGCCTGCGGAAATTTTCATTAAGGTGAATAATTTAGTGGATGAAGCCTTAATTGTCCGGCTCTATCGCGCTAGCCGTGCTGGGGTGCGTATTCGGGCATTAGTGCGCGGTATGTGTGCCTTGCGAGCCGGTGTTCCTGGGCTCAGTGAACTGATTGAAGTGCGTAGTATCGTTGATCGCCTGCTGGAGCATGCACGCGTGTTTATGTTTCATAATGGCGGTCAGCAGCGTATCTATATCTCATCGGCAGATTGGATGAAGCGCAATATAGACCGCCGGGTTGAAGCCAGTTGTCCTATTTATGACGAGCAGGCCCGCGCTACAATAGAGAGCATTATGGAGTTGCAATGGCATGACAACTGCAAAGCACGAGTCATTGATGCTGAGCAAAGTAATGCCTATGTGACGCCGAAAAAACGTAAGGTTCGCGCGCAGAAAGCCATTTATAGCCTGTTAAAACGCCAACTGACAGAGTCAAAATCATGACCGACCCACACCTGCCTAGCCTTGATAACTCTGATTTACCGCAGTTTGCGGCGCTTGATTTAGGTTCAAATAGCTTTCACTTGCTAATTGCGCGGGTTGATAATCATAGCTTGCAGCCGTTGCTGCGCTTAAAGCAGCGAGTGCGCATGGGGGCTGGATTCAAGCACCAACAGCTCAGTAATAAAGCCATGCAGCGTGGTCTTGAAGCGCTGGCTGTGTGTGCGCAAAAGCTGCAAGGGTTCAGTCCCGAGCAAGTACGGGTGGTTGCCACACATACCTTCCGAGAGGCGCTCAATAGCGATATTTTTCTCGCGAAAGCGGCCAGCGTACTGGCCTTTCCCATTGAGATTATCTCTGGTCACGAAGAAGCGCGTTTGATTTATACCGGGGTGGCGCAAACTACGGTCAGTGAGGGTAAGCGCTTAGTCATTGATATTGGCGGTGGCAGTACCGAGTTCGCCGGCGGTAAAGGCTTCAATGCGACTAAGTTGGTATCGGTGAGCATGGGCTGTATCAGCTATACCGAGAGCTTCTTCGCCGACGGTAAAATCACCAAAAAGCGCTTTGATAAAGCCTTGGTAGCAACGCGCCGAACCCTTGAGCCAGTGGCCGCTGAACTGCGCAAATTCGCCAAAGATCAGGTGATCGGAACCTCAGGTACTATTCGTGCTATTGCCCAGTGGGCCGGCAGTAAAGCTGGGCAAACTAGTCATTTGATTACCCGTGAGGGGCTGCATAGCTGTGCCGAAGAATTGCTATCGCATAGCCAACTTGAGGGCATGCAACTAGCTGGTGTAGATGGCGAGCGTATTGGCGTGATTGCCGGTGGTCTGGCGATTTTGCTAGGTCTTATGGAAGAGCTCGATATTGACCAGTTGGAACCACATGATGCGGCGTTACGTGAAGGTGTATTGTATGAGTTGGCCGAGCAGGTGCTGCATCACGATGATGTGCGTCAACGCACCATTGAAAGCCTTGCACTGCGCTACAGTATTGACCGCGAGCAAGCTACGCGGGTGCAACAAACCGCCTTAGATTTACTTGAACAAGTGGCTAAAGAATGGCGTTTGCAGGATAGTCAATGGCGGCAATTACTCAGTTGGGGTGCACTGCTGCATGAGGTTGGTTTGCAAATTAACTTTAGTGCGCGACAGCGTCATGCTGGGTATATTTTACAGAACAGTGATATGCCGGGCTTTAACAAAGAACAGCAAGCGTTGTTAGCGGCGTTGGTGCGCCATTATCGTAAGAAAGTTGAGCTGATTGATATTCCTGAGCTGCAACTGTATCACCAACATGATGTGCTGCGCTTATTAGCCCTGTTGCGCTTAGCGGTGATTTTTAATACCGACCGACAAACCTCGCAGTTATTGTTCAAAACCTTTGCCAGCAAAGATGTGCTGTTACTGACGTTAACGCCACAGGGGCGGGCTAATCCAACGTTGATTGCTGACTTAGCTGCCGAGACCAAGCAGCTCATCAAACTTGGTATTACCTTGCGCTGGGAATAGAGACTTGACCACAAGCTACCGAAGCCGCTAGTTTAGGCGCATATTTGCAGCCACTGAGTGTTTCGATTATGGCCATTATGGCGTGCTACTGTATTGATATTGCGGCGCAGCAAGCCTGGCTTGGTGGTCACCTCACCGCCGCTGATCAGCAGCAGGCACAGCGCTATACCCACCCACCGCGGCAACAGCAGTTTCTTGCTGCACGTGCACTATTGCGCTGGCTGGTATCTGAATTCGTCACCACCGAGTTGCCGTTAGAGATCCGCAAATACCCCAGTGGAGCGCCCTATTTGCTGCTCGGCGAACAGCTATTGAGTTGCTCAATTGCGCACACCGATAATGCAGTACTGGTGGGACTGAGTGATGGCCAGCAGCCCTTTGGGCTTGATATTGAACGTGTTGATGCCGCGCGCTGGCAAACTAGCCCAGTCGTGGCTAAATATCAGCACGGCATGATGCACAACGTCGGCAGTAGTTCTTTGGCGCGCGCCCAGCGCTGGAATTTGGCTGAAGCGGTGGTTAAGGCTGAGCAGGGTAAGTTACTTGAGGTGTTACAACGTCAATCAGAGCCACTGCTGGCGCATGCTTCGCTGGCACAGGTGGGCGGCTATAGTTATGCCATTTATCATCCGCAGTGCGATACCGACGCGGTCAGCGTAATACCTGCCCCAACCATTGGCTGAACTGGCTAGCCGACATAGCTCCTGCTTGACGGGCAATTTCCTGACCGTTCTTAAGCACTAACAAGGTTGGAATACTACGAATACCAAAATGCTGAGCTACGGTTGGTTGTTGCTCCGTACTGATCTTGATAAATCGCGCCTGTTCGGAAAATTTAGCTGCAACTTGTTCGAATATCGGCGCAAGTTGCTGGCAGGGACCGCACCAACTCGCCCAAAAATCAATCACCACGGGTAAATCACTATCGCGATGTGCCGGTAACTGATCAGCCGTCACGGCAAAGGCTTTGCCGGTAAATAGCGGTTGCTTGCAACGACCGCATTGGGCGTCAGCTTTGGGCCTATCAACAGGTAAGCGATTTTTACTGTGGCAGTGTGGGCACGCAACGATCATAGTCGCCATAAATAATCCTCAGTCACGATGATAGTAGTCGGTATTATGTGCTATATATGGTGTGGTAGTTAACCAATTTAAAGGGGTCTGTTATGGCAAATGTTGGCGGTATTGATCGGCTGTTGCGAGCCATTGTTGGTCTTGCTCTAATTGCTTTCGGCGTAGTCTACGGGAATTACTGGTGGATTTTGGGCTTAGTGATTTTGGGCACAGCAGTATTTCGCTTTTGTGGCTTGTATAAGCTACTTGGCGTGTCGACCTGTCCAATGCCAAAAAGCTAAGCCCATTGGGCTTAGCTTCTGCCTTTTCCTTTGTTGAGCTTTTTTTCAACCTTGGCTAATAGCTCACGAATTTCCCGCTGCCGCTGCTGATCGGCTAGCTCGCGCTGCGGCCGCGGCGGAGCTGCAAGCGCTGCTTCTAAGTGCTTGGCAGACTCTGCATAGTCACCTTCTTCATAGAGAAATTCACCATAAAAGTAATTGGCGTCGATACCGTTAGCATTGACGGTTAAGGCCTTTTGTAAGTATTGAGCGGCAAGTTCATCGTCACCGAAACCAAATGGCCAGCCCGGTACTTTGAAGTACAGTGTGCCTAAACTGGTATACGCCGAGCCGTCTAATGCCAGCGGATCGATAGTTAATGCTTGTTCAAGCGCGGCCTTCGATTGTTCGGCTAAATCCAATGCCCCAAGACCACCCACCACGCCAGCTTGGGTGCTTAAGATAATGCCTTGCCAAATATAGGCTTCAGCACGCTCCGGATAACTAGCGACAAAGCTTGCAGCTTGTTGTTGCAGCTGTTGAAAAGCCGCTTCTTGCGCGTCATCGCGTTGCTGGTAATTAGCGATAGCCCAGTCGGTTTGTAGTTGCAGGAGTTGCTGCGCAAAGGTCTCATTGGCAGAGCTCGAAAACACGCCACAGCTAAGGCCGATAGCAATGATGAAATGACCCAAACGATTCATGAGTAATGCTCCTTAAGTAGTTGTGAAATCAGCCGATAGGGCTTACGTAAAGCGCCATCAACCAGTCGTGGAAATAACGCGTTTAATGGCACAAAAATACGCTCTGGCCAGCCAAGCACTCGGCGCGGTTTGCCGTGCTGAAGCTGTTGGCAAATTTGTTGGGCAACCCATTGTGGGCTATCTACAGCACTACCGAGTTGCTGGTTTAACTGCGCCATAGCGCCGTGGTTCAGTGCAGTTTCGATGGCGCGCGGCTGGCAATGAAATACCTGCACGGTGCTATCGCTGCACTCACGGTGCAATGCCTCGGTAAAGCGTTGCAAGCCGGCCTTACTGGCACAGTAAGCGGCTTGGCTCGGGTAGCCAATAGCACCAAAGACTGAGCCAATGGTCATAACTAGGGCTTCAGGGCGCTGCTTTAAATAAGGCAATAACGCATGCGTGATCGCCATGGGAGACATCAAATTGAGCATCAGCAGACGCTGCTGTTGTGGCCAATCACTGTGCTCAAATAACCGTGTGTAAGCACTGCCGGCATTATGAATAATGCCGGTAACCGGTCGGGTGGTAGACAATGACTGTTGTGCATACTGGCGTAATTGCTGCGCCGCATCAGCGTTGAGTAAGTCTAGTTCAATAACCTGTTGGTTTAACCGTTGTGCCAAATCCTGCAGTGCGCTGCTGGGGCGGGCAACCAAGGTGACCCGCATACCGCGGCGCACCAATTCAGTCGCTAGGGCTTGCCCAACACCGCCACTGGCGCCAGTGAGCAACACATGATGTTGACTAAAATCGAGTTGGCTCATCAGCACATCTCCTTATTGCGGTAGGGCGCGGAACATATCGCCGTACAACTGATACACCCGCTTGGCGGTATGTACGATGGCTTTTTGTGCCACCGGGTCGGTTAATTTGTTCATCAAATCAGCAAAGAATGCCACGTGATCTTGGTCCAGTGCGCCATGAGAATTCAGGTAGGTAAAGGCGCCCTTAGGTAAGCCAAGCTGCTGTTGAATCTGTGCCGCGGCTTGGCTGGCTAAGGCCACACTGGTGCCTTCAAGCACATGCGCCATACCAAAAAAGCTGGCTGGATGGCTGCGGTTGATTTGGTCGTAAACAAAGCTAATCATCAGCTCTGTAGTAGCATGTGGTTGTGACTTTCGTACCGCCTCAACATCACCGCCGCAGGCTTTGATATCGTTGAGGATCCACTCATGATGACCGTACTCTTCATCGATATACTCAACGATGGCAGCACGCAGCCATTCTTCATGGTCGGCCATACGTGCACCGGCGGCCATGAGTAACGGCACGGTGTGTTTAACGTGGTGGTAGGCTTGGGTCAAAAAAGCCACATAGCGCTCTACTGAAATAGTGCCATTCAGTGCATCAGTAATAGCTGGTGCGGCTAAAAGATAGTTTTGCTCAGTGCTAGTTTGCTGACAAAGTTGCTCAAAAAAGGCCATATTACACTCCAAAAATCAGGTTGATTGAGTCGCGATACGCGGCAACGATGTGTTGACGCCGAAAGCGATTGTTAAAGGTGAGTTGTTGATTGCGTTCGCTAAAGGGTTCGCGGGTTGGTAGCCATGCCAGGATCTGCGCATAGTCAGGCAGCTGATGGTTAATTGCTGCAATGGCGCTGTCGATATCTTGGTGGTTAGCGCTTGGTGTCGGCGTGAGCAGTGCGACCACGCCCGGATAGCCATCACCACACACCATAAACTGTGACCATAGTGCTGAGTGGGCGGCTAAGTTTTCGACCCATTCCGGTGAGATATTGCGACCAAAGCTGGTAATAAGTAGATTGCTTTTGCGCCCTTGAATGCTGACATAACCGTCATCATCAATGCTGGCGATATCGCCAGTTGCTAGGGTGGTAGCTGGCTCATTGGTGCTGCCCAGATAGCCATCCATACTCTTCCCGGTGACCAATAATTCGCCCTCGTGTAACCTCAAGCAAAGCCCGGGTAATGCCTTGCCAACGCTACCAGGACGGTTTGCGCTAGGAGTATTCAAGCACACCACCGAGCCACATTCAGACAGGCCATAGCCCTGATAAAGCGGTACCTGTAACGCTTGCGCTTGGGCTAATAATTGCTGCGGCACGGCCGCGCCGCCTACAGCGATAAAACCAAACTGTTGTGCGGTTAATTGGCCTTGCGCTATGCCATGAAGTAAAGCTGCCGCCAACGCTGGGGTGGTGATCAGACTGTCAGCATTAAAGTTCGCAATGGCCTGCCAAAATTGCCCGACATTGAGCTGCGACGAGCCGAGTAAGCCCACCGATTGCGGCGCCGGCAGATGAATACTCATACCGCGCCATAACGCCAGCCAACAGCCGGCAATATTTTCCAGCAGCACCGCCAGCGGCATCACACATAAATGTCGCTGGGCGATAGCTTCTGGGAGCACCTGATCAATAGCGCTGACGGTCTGTAGCAGCACCTGCGCACTGAGGCGCACACCTTTGGGGGCCGAGGTACTGCCCGAGGTGTAGGTGACTTTACAGCTATCTGCCGCTGCACTCGAAATGCCTTGATGCCATAAGGTTAAAGCGAGCGGTGCTGGCGCCGCGCTGGCTTGCCAATGATCAGTGCGATGCCATTGGTCGCTAAACAGGTGGTATACCTGTGCATGTTCAAGCAATTCATGCTGCTGTGTCGGCGTAAAAAATGGCGGTACCGGCACTAAGGTAATGCCTGCCTGTAACGCTGCTAAGTCGAGGATCAGCCAGTCCAGACTGTTTTCAGCGAGCAGGCCGAGGCGTTCTATTTGCTGTGCTTGTAGCCAGTCAGCTAGCTGAGCAACATGCTCCAGCAGCTGTTGGTAACTGATGCTGCGCTGGTCATCAGAGAGTCTTGCTGGACTGCTGCGGTGACGTTGTAAAGCGCTGAAAAATTGGTCACGCGTCATAACGACTCCCACACAACCTGATCGCTAAGCTGTTGATAGAGCCATTGACCGGCCGCAACGTGTCCGCTCACCACTAATGGCTGGGTGCTGTAATAACGGCCCCACTGTTGGTGTTGGGTGGTTGGTAACGCACTATCGAGCGCCTGCCCGAGTACGGTGGTGGGCAAATTGAAGCGCTTGAGATGACGGCGCAGCGGCGTGGTGGCGGTAAATACCAACCATGGCCGTTGCAACTCATTGGCAGCGTGAATGACCGCGGTGAACAGCAGCGGTAAGTAACGGTGGTCCACACAGGCCATGGAGCCTACCTCCAGCAGCTGTTGACGGCTTACTGGCTGTTGTGGCGAAGCAGTAATCAGCTGCTCAGCGGGCTGGGGTAAATAATGTTCACAGAATAGCGATTGCTCGGCGGCTGGCGTTAGAGCACAGGCGGCAACCGGTTGTTGCTGCTGATCAAGAATAGCAATCAGGTGTAGCGGGAGCTGTTCTAGGCAGGCGGCGAACGACAGCCAGTATTTGGCGCAAATGAATTGTTCAATGGTCGCCCGCAGTGGATGACTTGGGCCGATATAGTGAAAACCATACTGGGCAGTTATGGACTGCGGGTATGAGCTATTTGCGCTAACAACGGTAGACGACAACATAAAACACCTCATCAACTAAGATGGGTGCAGCGTAGCGCGCAAAACTTAAGCTAAACTTAACGACGAAAATTAGTGAGGAACAGGCTGATTGCTGTCAGAACATACGGTGTTACGTCCGCTGGCTTTGGCTCGGTAGAGTTGCCGGTCAACGGCAGAAATAAAATGGTCTACGGATTGTAAATCGCCGCGCTCGCACACCCCAGCACTGACCGTTTGCGTGAAGCCTAATTGCCATTGGCGGTCGGCGAGCAACTGCCGTATCTTGTTAGCAACTTCGGCGGCTTGCGGCGCGGTGAGTTCGGGACAGATCAGCAGAAATTCTTCGCCACCCCAACGGCCAAAGGTATCGCTTCGACGTACATTATCACGGCCTAATCGAGCAAACTGGGTGAGGACATAATCACCCACTTGATGACCATGTTGGTCGTTGATACGTTTGAAGCGATCCAGATCAAACAGTACCAGCGAAAGTGGGCGGTGGTAGCGGCGCGCATGTTCAAATTCTTCCGCTAAAACCGTATCGAGGTGGTGCCGATTATAGACACCAGTGAGCTTATCGGTGACCGATACTTGGTGGAGTAGCACATTTTTTTCGCGCAACTCATGCTCAGCTAAGGCGAGACGTTTATTGGCTTGTTGGATTTGCTGATTGAAGTTTTGCAAGCGAATTAAATAAATAAACAACGCAGCAAACACCAGCACCGAGGCGATGATGATGGGCACTATTGCTTGCCAGGCCATAATGACCTCCTGCAGAAAGGTGAGCCGCCATTCTGGCGTCATGCGTTAGGTGACTACAATAGGCATATTGAGAGGCAAGGACAAGTATACCATTTGTCATATTGGCGTAGGTGTTTTCATGCCTTTCGTGGTAAGGTAAAAACTCTCAGCAGCATGCTAAATATAGCGTAATTTAAGGACTCTCCATGACCCCACAACAAGCCCAGCAGTTGGTGGCAATGCAAATTGCCTTTAACCAGGTGATTGACCCAGACTACCCGCAAGCACCCAAAGTAAAACGTGATGATGTGAAAGCCATTTTGGTTGAATTGGGCGAGTACTTTGATCACACCGGCTACAAGTGGTGGAAAAAGCAGACGGCTGACTGGGCGCAGGCCAATATGGAGCTGATTGATATTCTGCATTTTGCCATGTCCGATGCCATTGAGCATGCGTGTGCAGCAGGGCAAGAGCCAGCGCAAGCGGTGGGGGATTTGATTCTACAAGGTGCGGCTGAAGAGCTATTGATTGAAGATGCCAAGGAGCTGGTATCGGCTCTGGCAGAAGATGGTGATAGTAAGCACCCACTACGCTGCGGAGATAAGTTTTTTGCGGTGCTGATGCAAATGCTGATTGATGCCTATGGCGATGCCGATAGCGTATATTTAACCTATATCGGTAAGAACGCTTTGAACAATGTGCGCCAATTGCGCGGCTATAAGCAGGGCACCTATGTGAAAATGTGGCAAGGTGATGAAGATAACGAAGTGATGATTCGCTTGCTGGCAGCGCACAAAGACCAAATTATTGCGCACGCTGAACCCTTACAACGTGCGCAAAGCTTATTGCTGGCGCATTACGATCAGTACGTGAGCGTTTAGCTCACGTACTTACGATAGTTATAGGCGTAATACACCACCGGTATCACCACTAAGGTCAGTAAGGTCGACACCAAAATACCGAAGATCAGTGATACCGCTAAGCCGCCAAAAATCGGGTCATCAAGAATAAAGAAGCCCCCCATCATCGCTGCTAATGCGGTCAAAATGATAGGCCGCGCGCGCACCGCCGAGGCATGGATCACTGCGGTTTCTAGTTTCACTCCAAGCGCCGTTTGCTGCTGAATATAGTCCACCAACAGTATTGAGTTACGCACGATAATACCGGCAAGGGCAATCATGCCAATCATTGAAGTTGCAGTGAATTGAGCACCAAGCAACCAATGGCCAGGCATGATGCCGATCAGGGTGAGTGGTATCGGCGCCATAATGATGAGCGGCACGCCATAGGAATGGAATTGCGCCACCACCAGCAAGTAAATCATGATCAAGCCAACGCCATAAGCCAGGCCCATATCGCGGAAGGTCTCGTAAGTAATTTGCCATTCGCCATCCCACTTCACACTGATTTCATCGGTGTTATTAGGCGCTGCAATCAAATTCTGCGTGACCCCTTGTTGCGCTAATTGCGCATGAATGTCGATCATGCCGTATAACGGGCTATCGACCCCGCCAGCTAGGTCAGCAGTGACATATACCACCGGGCGCAGGTCTTTGCGGTGAATAGCGTTTTCACGCACCCCATCAACGCGGTAGGTCAGCTCCGATAGGGCAATCAGTTCACCAGCTTGGCTCATTACCGGTAATTGCCCCAAGGCTTGCCAATTGGCGCTATCAGCGCTTTGCAGCTTGAGCTCAATGGGGATCAGTTGATAGCTGGTTGGTTCACGCAAATAACCACCATTCTGGCCATCGATAGCAATCGCAATAGCCTGATTGATGGCCGCCACAGAGACGCCGTACTCAGCCGCTTTTTGTTGGTCCACACGCAGTTGCCAAAGCGCTTGTGGTGCTTCAATAGTGGAGTCGATGTCAACCACTTGCTCGGCGCCGGCAAACACCGCTTTAAATTGCTCGGCTGCAGCTAATTGTTGAGCGTAGTCTGGGCCATACACTTCAGCAACGAGCGGTGCCAGCACCGGTGGACCAGGCGGCACTTCAACTAGCTTAATGCTATAGCCGGTTTGTTGTTCAAGAGCCTGTAACGCCGGGCGCACCCGCAACGCGATAGCATGACTTTGCTGTTCACGGTCAAGGCGGTGCGCTAGATTGACCTGCACATCGCCTTGCCATGGGTATTGGCGCAAATAATACTGCCGCACTAAACCATTAAAATTGATTGGTGCCGCGGTACCGGCGTAGGTCTGCACATGGGTGACCTCGGGCTCAGCCAGCATGATGGTACTGATTTGGTTAAGTACCGCTTGGGTTTGCTCCAAGGTTGAGCCCTCTGGTAAATCGACCACCACCTGAAACTCAGATTTATTGTCGAACGGCAGCATTTTCAGCACCACGTTCTGATTCACCACCAACAGCACTGAACCGGCAATTAAGACCAGCAAGCTGACGAGTAATTTAATACGATTACCGCGACCCGCTGCAGCCGCTAAAAAAGGGCTCATTAGCCGGCGGAATAGCGTTTCCGCGCGGCCGCCGTTGTCATCATCTGCAGTTGCATCGCTATGGCTTTGGTGGTTGATAAACACCCGATAAAACAACCAGGGCGTGAAGATAAATGCGACTAATAGTGAAATCAGCATACCCATACTGGCATTGAGCGGAATAGGGCTCATGTAGGGGCCCATTAAACCGCTGACAAAGGCCATGGGTAGCAGCGCGGCTATCACCGTAAAGGTGGCCAGAATAGTGGGGGCACCAACTTCTTCCACCGCATGCGGTATCGCTTCCAGCAGTGATTTTTTGCCCATCAGCATATGCCGATGCAGGTTTTCAACCACCACAATCGCGTCATCAACCAAAATACCGATAGAGAAAATTAACGCAAACAGTGACACGCGGTTTAAGGTAAAGCCATAGGCCCACGAGGCGAATAGGGTCAGCGCTAGGGTAATCACCACCGCCATACCAACCACAAAGGCTTCGCGCCAGCCCAGCGCGAAGCCAACCAGCACCACCACCGAAATGGTCGCAAACACCAGCTTTTGAATCAGTGTATTGGCTTTATCTTCGGCGGTTTCGCCGTAGTTGCGACTCACCGTCAGCTCAATATCGTCAGCGATATACTGCTGTTGTAATTGCGCGAGTTGTGCCTGCAGGGCTTGCGTGACCTCTACCGCGTTGGTGTCAGGCTGTTTCGCCACATACAGCGTGACTGCCGGACTCTGTAATAGGCTGCCGTTAGCGTCGCGCTGCCAGTGTTGCACGTAGTGTTGTGGTTCGCCGCTGGCGAAACTCACGGTGGCGACATCGCGCAAATATACCGGCATAGCGCTACCATCTTGCTGGCGCACCGCAACAATCAGTTCTCCCACCTGTTCAGCGGAGCGCAGCCATACACCGGTGTGCAGCTGTATTTCGCGGTCGGCTTGCAGTAATCCGCTGCTCTGTTGTACTTGATTGCTTAGCAACAGCGCTTGCTGAATGCTGCCGAGATCTAAACCATAGGTGTGCAGCCGCGCGCTATCAAACCGCACTAGCACCCGTGGCTGTGAGCCGCCCAGGGTGTAAATATCACGACTACCGTTGGTCCGTTGCAGCTGCTCCTCAAGCCCCTTGGCGGCAGCGAGTAGGTCGGCCGAGCTGCGATCAGGATTGCGACTCCATAAGGTCAGCGCAAATACCGGCACATCATCAATGCCTTTAGGTTTGATCAACACCGGACCGATACCAGCATCCTGTGGTTGCCAGTCAGCATTGGCATAAAAAGCGTTGTACAGCCGCACCAGCGCCTCGGTGCGGTCTTCACCAACAGTGAATTGCACCGTTAACAGCGCCATACCTGGCTCAGAAATGGAATAAATATGCTCAATACCGGCAATTTCGGCGACAATTTTTTCAGCGGGAATAGCCACTTGGCGTTCCACCATAGCCGCCGATGCGCCTTGGTAAGGAATAAACACATTGGCAAAAGTGACTTCAATTTGCGGCTCTTCTTCGCGTGGCGTTACCAACACTGCGAACAGCCCCAGTAAGAATCCCACCAAAGCAAGTAGCGGCGTGATTTGATTTTGCTTGAACAGGTCAGCCAGACGACCTGACAGACCTAACGGTTGCTGTTGTTCAGTCATTGCTGTGGCCCTTTACGCTTTGTAACTGGGCAAGACCATTGCTGGCAATGCGTTGCCCTGCGGTTAAGCCTGATAGTACCTGATAGCTGTCGGCGTTATGCGGGATCACACGAACCGGTTGTAGTACCACGTTGTCGCCCTGTTGTAGCCACACACTGCTGACTTCGCCGCGCCACAGCACTGTTTGCTGTGGAATAATTAACTGCGGTTGTTCACCGATTTGTATCCGCAAGCGCGCCCAACTGCCTGGGTAGAGAGCGTATTGGCTGTAATCGGCTGGCGGTAATTGCACCCGCATCTGAAAGCTGTGATTGGCACTATTGGCTTCTGGAGCCACGGTAATATCCGCGGCGCCGAGCGTCACAATGCGATTATCAGCTAAGCGTAACGCCACCGCAGAACTGTCTTTGACGGCCATTAAGTGCGATTGCGGCAGCTGGCTGACCATGCGCAGGTCTTCTAAGCTTAAGCCGCGTAGCAGCGGGGTACCGGGGCTGGCCAGCTCACCCACTTCAACAAAACGCTGTTGCAGGATGCCGGCATAAGGTGCGCGAACCACGGTTTGCTCAAGTTGCTCGGCGGCCGCGGCGAGCGCAGCTTGGGCCTGTTTGATACGGGCAACGGCGCCATCAAAGTTAGCTTTAGCATTATCAAAAGCGGATACCGCGACCAAACCTTGGTCACGTAACTCAGTGATTCGGGCAAGTTCCTTGCGGGCTTCATCACCACGCGTTTGGGCCTCGGTGAGCGCCGCCTCAGCTTGATTAAAGCGCGCGCGTTGCTCTACATCAGTAAAGCGCACAATCACCGCGCCTTGCGGCACCACATCGTTGACATCAAACGGCAACTCAACAATGCGACCTGAAGTTTGCGCCGACACCGTGGCGTGTGCCACCGCTTCAACCCGGCTGGGTAGCTCTAACCACTGCGGCTGCAGCGTTTGTTCCACGGTGAGCCACTGCTGTGCAGATACGCTGGCAGTGATAAGTAGACTCGCACTCAGTAGTGTAATTCGTGACCAATGTGACATCAGATAACCCCCGTAATAGCATATGGGCTATAGCATAACACGTATTTTAGAAAAATCTAAAATACAAATTAATGGATATTAGTCTCGTATACTTTTTAACGCAGTGGCCCATTTGTGCAATTCATCGAGTGCTGTTTTGGCCGATTGCAGATGCGGGTCTTGGGCCTGAAATGAGCCGTCTTTGACCAAGTTCGCTACGCCTTGCACCATCACCTGTTCTGGAATTGGCATCATTTTGACCGTGGTGACCAGCTGTTTCGCTACTTGCACTGAGCGCAAGCCGCCCGAGGCGCCGCCATAGCTGACAAACGAGCAAGGCTTGTAATTCCACTCTTTGAAGAGCAAATCAACCGCGTTGACGAACGACGGTGGCGGGAAGAAATTGTATTCAGGGAGCACGAAAACGTATGCGTCGGCTTTAGCAACGCTGGCGGACCATTGTTTGGTGGCGGCATGTTCGTATTGTTGCGCCATAGGGTGCTTGGGCTCGTTGTAGAGCGGTAAATTGTAATCTGCCAAATCGATTAGTTGGCTGCTAAAGCCGCCATGCTGTGCGGCTTGTTGCTGAAACCAACCCGCCACAGTCGGGCCCACGCGGCCCGGGCGAGTGCTACAAATAATGACCTGTAACTGTAAGCTCATGATAACTCCGGTGCGGTGAATTGTACGCCATGCTCACTGAGCAATTGCGCAAGATGAAGCAATAACGCCTCGTTATGATGACGGCCAGCAAACGAAATGCCAACCGGTAAACCTTGCTCACTGAGGCCACTGGGAACCGTAAGTACTGGTTGTCCGGTGAGGTTATAAAGCGCCACATAGGGGAAGCAGTAATCCATGTAAGGGATGGCCTCTCCATCTAATTGGATACGCCCATGGTGATGATTATGCTCAAACGCCGGCCCCATGGACGTTGCGCTCATCACCACATCAACCTGCTGATAGCTGCGTTGTACTTCGCTGATAAGTTCCGCCCGTTCGAATAACACACGGCTGTAGTGTTTAAAGTTCATGCTTAAGCCGCGCTTGAGCGGCGCAATGACCTGCAACGAGCTGTCGCGCAGGGCTGGGCGGAATTTCCAATAGAACAGTTGGCGAATCGGCCAGCTGAGGTTCTGCGCAATCGAATAGCCGAATAGTTCAGCCCAATTGGCCATGATGCGTTGGGCTAAGTAGTGCTCGAGCTGCACCGGGGTAACGCTGGCACCAGCGCGTTCAAGCAGCTGTTGCATGCGGTTGAGGCCTTGCTGCACGGCTTGGCCTGGGTGTAAGCCATGAAAACTCGACAGTAAACCCACTCGCAGATTCTTCAAGGTGGGCAGCGGTTGGGTGGGCGCCGCAGGTTGATAAAGCACCTGATACGCCAGCGCTAAATCGTCAGCACTGCGCGCGAGTGGACCGGTACAATTCATCACGCTCATACCCAGCCGATGTTCCGGCAACGGCGGCACATGGCCATCATGGGCATGGCCATTCTCGGTGGGCTTGAGGCCAAACAGGCCACAATAGCTGGATGGATTTCGGATCGACCCGCCAATATCACTGCCTAATTCCAAGCTGGTTAAGCCTGCCGCTAACGCTGCCGCACCACCGCCGGTGCTGCCACCGGGTGTACGCTTCGGGTCAAACGGATTATTAGCGGTGGGATACAGCGGCCCGAAGGTTTGGCTATCAGCCAGCAATTGCGGCACGTTGGTCTTGCCTAAAATCACCGCTCCGGCGTCAAGCAAACGCTGTACTAGCGGCGATGTAGTTTGGCCGACATAGTTCTTCAGCGGTGGGTAATTTAAGCTGGTGCCGGTACCTTCCAGTAAATAGCATTCCTTAATCGAGATCGGTACACCATGCAACGACCCGCGCTGCTCGCCTTGTTGGTCACGTTGCTGGGCTTGTTGCAGCGCCTGCTCGGCGTAGACTTGCACGTACGCATTGAACTGCGGATTATACTGCTCAATACGCGCCAAATAATGCTCGGTAGCGGCTACCGAGGTCAGTTCATTGCGCGCAATGGCAGCGGCAATGTCGCTTGCGGATAAATAGTGCACGGACGCCTCCTTGAATGATGAATTCATCGTTACTGAGTGGCGAGCAAAAGTAAAGAGTAAACCAGATTGGCGTGCGCGGCGTAACAGATGGCCTAAACCGTTACCCACGGGTAACTGACAGCAGTTTTTGTGGAGGAGTATGCCATTATGCTGAATATGGACTTTGCCCAGCGGGTGGTGATTGAAACCGCTAGCGCTGAATGGCAGCCGAGCCCGTCGCCGGGCGTGTTGCGCAAATTGCTCGAGCGCGAAGAGGCCGAGCGTGGCCGCGCCACTAGTATTGTGCGTTATGAGCCAGGCTCACGTTTTAACACCCACCAACACCCCTTGGGTGAGGAAATTTTTGTGCTCGAGGGGGTGTTTTCGGATGACTCGGGCGATTATCCTGCCGGCAGCTATTTGCGTAATCCGCCGGGCACGTCTCATGCGCCATTTAGTGAGCCAGGCTGTGTGCTGTTTGTGAAATTGCACCAATTTGCCGCGGACGATTTAACCACGGTGCGTATTAACACCTCTCAAACTGAGTGGCTGCAGGGCTACGGTGGTCTGCAAGTGATGCCATTACATGATTTCGGTGGCGAACATGTGGCCTTGGTGAAGTGGCCAGCGGGCGAGGTGTTTAAACCGCATCGGCACTTTGGTGGTGAGGAAATTTTGGTGTTAAGTGGCGAGTTCATTGATGAGCATGGCCGCTATCCAGCCGGTACTTGGTTGCGCAGCCCGCATGCCAGTTTGCATACCCCGCGGGTAGAACAAGAAACCATTATCTACGTGAAAACTGGGCATTTGCCGCTGTAAGCCTCAGCCGTTTAGTAGTTGCAGCAGTTGTTGTTGCAGCACTTGGTAATCAATGGTTTGGCCAATGGCCAGCGCCTGTACCGCACCGAAGTACAGCATAAATAGCACCTGGCTTGGTGCGGTTGCCCTTGGCTGTTTGAGTAACTGATCCACGGCTGCAATTTGCGCTTGTTGCAGTGGCGCCAGAGCCGCTTGCAGATCACCGTTAGTAGCTTGCTCAGCAGCAATACACACTTTCATTTTTGCCTGGCCGAGCAATTCAATTCGCTTTAAATCCGCCAGCAAAATACCCACCAAAGCGTCAATGGCGTTGTTGCTATGCTGCGCCAGTTGCTCGATCGCCTGCTGACTGCGCTGCAGGTCGCGCTCAGCAATGGCCTGCAAAATCGCCTCTTTACTGGGGTAATAGTTATACACCGCACCGGCACTGAGCTGCGCTTCAGCCAAAATATGGCGCATGGTGGTGGCGTGATAACCGAGGTGACTAAAGCAGCGCATCGCCGCATTCAGAATATGACGCTGGCGCTGTTCGGTAGCTTGGTCAGATAACTTAGGCATAGCAACTCGCAACGAAATTGGTATGTAATTAATATAGAACGGTTGTTCGTTTTTGCAAGGTTATTTTATGAGTGCACTGACTTGCGATTGGGTAGCTTGGGGCTATAGTAAAACAGTTAATCAACCTTAATGGCTCTTTTGGGCTTTGTTTGCTGGTCTTTGGCGGGCTGCTGCTGATTGCGATATTGCTCAACCAGCAGGTGCTCACTGACCCAACGGCGCTTATATTTCTCCTAGCTCGCATTAGTCAATCGCTGATACATTTGTGCTCTACGAGTAGCCCGGCGGTCACGCTGCGATTTAGCGCCTTTGCAATACAAATGGGCCTAGCCGTATATTGGGCGGTATTGCTGATAGTAGCCCTACCCGGGTAACGCCGACGGGGCAGTTAATGCTATGCTAACGGTTTATCACCATCCCCATAGATTTGAGGCAGTATGCAAGAACGTGAAGCCGTGCGGCTCAACAAATTTATTAGTGAAAGCGGCATGTGCTCGCGGCGCGAAGCCGACAAATTCATTGAGCAAGGCCAGGTCACGCTGAATGGCCGCAAAGCGGTGGTCGGTGATAAAGTCGGCAGCGGCGATGAAGTGCGGGTAAATGGTCGTTTAGTCGGCGCCCAAGATAAGCAGTCCTTCGTCTTTATTGCTCTCAATAAGCCGGTCGGGGTGGTGTCTACCACCGATCCTGCTGAACGCGATAACATCACCAATTTTGTGGGCCACAAGCAGCGCATTTTCCCGATTGGACGGCTCGACAAAGACTCCCAAGGGCTAATTTTTTTGACCAGCAACGGTGATTTGGTCAACAAGATCCTGCGCGCCGGCAATCAGCACGAAAAAGAGTACGTGGTGACCGTTAATAAGCCCATCACTAGCGAATTTATTCAAGGTATGGGCGCTGGCGTGCCGATTCTCGGTACCCGCACCAAAAAATGTAAAGTGGTGGCGTTAACCGCCACTAGCTTTCGGCTGACGCTGATTGAAGGCTTAAACCGGCAAATTCGCCGCATGTGCGAATACTTTGGCTATGAGGTGCGCAAGTTGGAGCGAACTCGCATCATGAATGTGCGCCTCGGCAAGCTACAAGTCGGGCAATGGCGCAACCTCACTGACGCTGAACTGGCGGAGCTGATGAAATCCATTGAGCACTCTAGCGGCTTAGCCCCAGAGGGCCACCGCAGCCGCCGCCCCAAACCCAAGCCGAAACCTGCCGGCGCAGGGCCCCGGCCACCACGGAGTAATTCGCGTTAGGGTGATTATGGCCATTTAGCCATCTGGTTATAGCTAAACGCTATATCAAATCAAAATAGAATCCTAACGAGTTATGAACGCGGGGATTATTATGATGACCCTTATTGTCATGAGCATGCTTGGTTATGGGTCACACATCAGTACCATCGTCATTACCGGTTTTGGCTTTGTCGCAGTGGCACGCAGGTGGCGCTGCACGGCAGCAATTCATTGCGCAGTTGGGCCAGGCAGCGCGCGATATCGGCTTTTTCTATCTCACTGAACATGGCGTTGAGCGCGCGCAGCAACAACATGTTCTGGCTCTCGCCAAACAGTTCTTTGCCTTGCCACATGCAGATAAACACGCCATTGCCATGGTTAATTCAGCGCATTTTCGCGGCTACACCGGTGTGCAACAGGAGCGCACTGGCGGCGCCCCTGATCTGCGTGAGCAGTTTGATTACATGGCTGAGCAGCAAGCCATAGCTGGTGCCGAGCAAACCGCTCCGTGGCAAGCCATGATCGGGCCTAACCAGTGGCCACACGCATTACCCCAGTTGCGTTCTGAGCTGTTGGCATGGCAGCAACAGCTCAGTGATATCAGCCTGCACTTGCTCGAAGCTTTTGCCTTGGCCTTGCAGCAACCGGCCGACGCCTTTGCCGACACTGTGGCCGGTGGCCCGTATACGCACACCAAATTAATTCGCTATCCGCAACGTACCAGCACCGAACAGACCCAAGGCGTAGGTGCCCACAAAGACCCAGGCTATTTGACCTTGGTGTTGCAAGACACGCAATCGGGGCTGGAAGTCGCCACCGACGATGGTTGGCTTGCGGTGGCACCGCTCGATGGCGCCTTTGTAGTGAATATTGGTGAATTGCTGGAACTGGCTTCTAATGGCTACTTGCGCGCCACCACACACCGCGTAGTGAGCCCCGCTGAAGCGAGTGAGCGGCTGTCGTGCGCGTTTTTCATGGCCGCGCAGTTGTCGGCGGAGGTACCCTTGTTGGCGCTACCAGAGCATCTACAACAGTTAGCCCGTGGCCCTGCGAGTGACCCTGCCAACCCGCTGTTTCGGCAAGTGGGCGAGAACGTCCTCAAAGGTCGTTTGCGTTCACACCCTGATGTGGCCGCAGCGCATTACGCGTAGCTTGCACAAATGCCCATCAGCAGCTATACCCATGTATCACTAACACTTATGTATTATCCACAGTAAGAGCAACCATCATGACGAGTATTCTTGAACGAAAATTGGCTTGGGCTTTACTGGGACTGCGTATCGGTA
The DNA here is from genome assembly GCF_003999375.1 of Pseudidiomarina mangrovi. Lineage (GTDB taxonomy): Bacteria > Pseudomonadota > Gammaproteobacteria > Enterobacterales > Alteromonadaceae > Pseudidiomarina > Pseudidiomarina mangrovi. Next base: position 166,853 of record NZ_RJLC01000014.1, on the reverse strand, counting down.
TTTTCATTGTTATGTTTATTTGGGCGCTGGACAAAATCATCAACCCCGCTCATGCGGCTGCTGTTTTTGCAGGTTTTTACGGGATCAGCGACCTATCGAGTACCTTGGCTAATGTCTTAGGTGGCTTGCAGATTGCACTGTGTTTAGCATTTTTAGCGGGTGCCTGGAAAACCTTCACCTATGGCCTAATTTTGGTGTTGCACGGTGTTTCAACATTATCATCGTTCCCGCTTTACCTCGATGCCTTTAACAACCTCTTATTCTTCGCGGCATGGCCTATGTTGGCGGCGTGTATCGCATTATTTATGTTGCGTCAGTACGATACCAAGTTGTCGGTTTAAGGCGTATGCGTTATGTCATTCTTGCGCTACTGCTGGTCGCTAACACGGCCCTGGCAGATGCCTTTGACCACCAGCATAAGCAGTTCACAGAACTGCTGCAGAAGCATGTGGTTAGCTATGATGAGCAGCGCAAATCAGCGGTGGATTATGCCGCCTTAGCGGCTGATAGCACGCAATTGCAGCGCTACCTAACTAGCTTATCGGCGGTTTCAAGCGGCCACTATGACGAATGGACCGATGCTCAACAGCTCGCGTTTTTAATCAATGCGTATAACGCCTTCACCTTGCAATTCATTGTGCAAAACTATGATCAATTCGCCTCCGGTGAGGCTGATTCCATTCGTGATTTGGGTGGGCTGTTTAGCTCACCGTGGCAGCAAGAGTTCTTTGTATTACTGGGGCAACAACGCAGTTTAGATTGGCTAGAGCACGAGAAAATTCGCGTCGATTTCACCGAGCCGCGTATTCATGCCGCGCTCGTGTGTGCCGCCTTAAGCTGCCCTAAATTGCGTACAGAAGCCTATCAGGCTGACGTGTTACAGTCACAACTCGAAGACCAACTGGTGACTTTTTTAAGTGATCGGGATTATCACGGCTTCGACGCCGATGGGTTGTATCTGTCGAAGATTTTTGACTGGTATAACGACGACTTTGAAACCGGCGGTCGGCTTGGCTTGTTGCAGTATTTTCAGCCTTATGCCCGGATCTTAACCGATGAGCAATTATCGCAATTGCCAATCACCACGCGATTACGCTTTGTGGATTATGACTGGACATTGAACAGTGTCGATAACATGCGCTAGGTTGTTAAACCTAGCGCATCAATAGAGAGCATTTATTCGCTTTGTGCGCTTGGGCTGAGATGTCGAATGACTTCAATGGCATCAAAGCTGGCATCGGTATCTGGGCGAATACCCTGGCCGAGTTTTATCTCAATAATACTTTGGATATCGCCCGAGCGGTCGCCGCCAATGTGGATACCGGCGCTAAATTCTTGGCTCGGATATGAGGCGGTTGTGCAAGACACTAAGCCGCACCGCGTCACCACATCGCGCGAGTTGCTATATCCTAAACCAGCGCGCGTGGTGAGCCGCTCATTATTCAACAGGGTCTCGCGATGGGTGATGATGAACCAGTCGTAGCCTTGCTCTAGCGTCACTTCAGCGGCCCGTAATAGCGCATAGTCCATGGCTTTTTCAGCATCGGAGCCGCGCGCTTTAAAGCTGACGCGTAGCTGCGTAGCACTGAGCTTAGTCGCTTGATAGCCATAGCCAGAGCCCTGTGCGGCTCGATACTCGGGTTGCGAACTACAAGCCATCAACAGCATAGTTATAATACTTACAGACATCAGTTGGATGATTTTCATAGTGATTCCTCCTTGGCTGCGTTGGCACCCCATTGGGCGTTAATAACAGCGTTTTCTGTTGCTTCAGTAAAAGGCGCAGAGGCCATTATTGAATCTAAAACCGGGTCAAGCATTTGGTCGCTCGACGCGGTTTGATACCCCTCATTGACCATCACCTGAAAGCGTGTTGCTGACGCGACGGTCTGCCAAGTGCCGTTATCACGGCATTGAATAGCGGTGGTTATACTCTGTTGTTGCTGATTCTCCAGTTCATAGTGACGGCAGTACTGGCCGTTATGATGCTTAAACAGTAGTTTCGGTGTCATGGTTAACGTTGATCCAAGCGGGTACGATTGCCCACTGGGTTGCGTTTCTAAGACCTGTTCAACGGCTTGAGCTATGCGTCGATCATTATTGGGGTTTGCCATCTGCGCCAAGCCTAAGCCACCGGCAAGGCCAACGACCATGGTTAAACTAGCCGCCATAGCAAGGTGACGTTGCGCCAGTTGGCGTGCTTTCTGCCATGGTCCAACAATAACCTGTGCCGGCTGGTGTTCTGCCAACAATTGATGAATGCTATCGGCCATCGGAATTTGCTGTTGCTGCTCGACATGTTGGTAAATGCGCTCATCCACCATCACCATGGCTGCTAACAACGCCGCCGCTTGCTCATCATGCTCCAGTAATTGGCGGACGTGTTTGGTTTGTTCAGCATCGAGCTCGTTGTCGAGAAATGCAGATAATTTTTCGGCATCAATAGTCATGACGAGGCTCCTAATTGGTGTGCATTCGGGCTACTCGTGGTTAGCCCCATCACTTCCGCTAACTTGACACGAGCTCGCGCCAGGCGGCTCATAATGGTTCCGGTGGGAACCCCCAGTATGTCTGCCACTTCACGATAGCTCAGTCCTTGTACCGCAATTAAAGCAATAATAGTGCGTTGCTCTGCTGGTAATTGATTGAGTGCCACGTCGACTTGGCGTAATTCCCGCTGTTCGCTGAGTTGAGCTTCACCGTCAGCGCAGGTGGCTTCTTGTAATTCCGGTTGTAATGCGGCTTTTTCTCGTACTTGCCGCGCTCGATGTTCGTCTAGCCAGAGATTGCGACAAACCGTAAATGCCCAAGCCATTAACTCGGCTTGCTCGGGCACTCCTCGGCTGAGCAAGCGCTCTAGTGTCGATTGCACCAAATCATCGGCATCGGCGGCGCTTCCGCACAACGATATGGCAAATCGTCTTAGCGCTGGCAGCAGTTCACGGAGCTGTTGTTTTAATTGTGGTGTGGTGTTCATTGCTTCGCCTCACAGTCATTGCATATTGTCACTATGCTATGGTGATAACGTTTAAGTGAACCACTTATTCCAACTATTCGGGAATTTTTTTGCTGCCGGCACGTTATCCTTTGACTAAAATCACCAAAGCACCTTGGGGGACATGATGAACGATGCTCAATTAAAACGGCAAAAGATGCTTGGCATAGCCTTGGCGGTCAGCCAGGTCATAGCGATTTTTATGGTGCCTCTAGCGGGCGCCCAAGCGTTACCACCGTTGTTGCCGGAGGTGATTAAAACGACTGAGCAAATTGGTCGGCAAACCGAGCGTTTGATTCGCGATCAAAGGCGGCATAACGAAGAATTGGAACAGCGTTTGGCAACCCCAATTCAGGTGGTGGAATTGCTCACAGATAGTGCCGTGAGAACGTTGCGGGACAATGTCGGTAACGCATTACTGACGGAGGTAACACAGGCTAACGATGATATTGTGATTGCCCAAGAATGGTTAATTGCAGCGAACGCTGAGGTGTACGCAGCGCTTATCGCCCTTGGTGCTGACTTGGTCAGTGATAAGCAATTGGGATCACTTGGTTTGCGTGTGATTCGTTTTCGGGTGCCACAGCATCTCGACTCGGCCGCCCAACTGAAATACTATCTGCCGGACAGTGGGCACGCTAGTTTAAGCAGGCATTTCGTTTATCAAAGCCAAACCGCGCCAGCGGATGGCAACGGGCCAGTGCTGGAACAAAACCAAGCCTGCGCGAGCAGACTAAAGATTGGCATGGTTGACACTCAGATCATGACTGAGCATGGCGCCTTTGCACATCAACCTATTGTGCAACGTTCATTTATTGATAGCAGACTGCAACAGCCTAAAGCGCACGGTACCGCAGTAGCCGGGTTGATGGTTGGTCGTGATGATGGTTTCACGAGCTTAATTCCTAACGCCACCGTTTATAACGGTGCCATCTTTCATCGTCATGATGCGCTGCAACAGGGAGCTGCCCTGATATCGCTGCTTGAGGCGTTGAATTGGCTAGCCGAACACGATTTGAAGGTCATTAATATGTCATTGACCGGGCCGCATAGTCCGCTTTTGGCTACTGCGGTTAGCCACCTGGCGAGCCAAGACATAGTGTTAGTAGCGGCGGCTGGAAATCAGGGCCCCGCGGCTCCCGCGTTATTCCCAGCGGCTTATCCAGAGGTCATCGCGGTGTCGGCCAGTGATGGTCATGGTGCCATTTATCGATGGGCTAATCAGGGTGATCACATTGATTTCACCAGCCTCGGTGTGCGGGTAGTGACGGCAAGGCGGGATGGCAAAATTGGTGTTGAAAGTGGAACCTCAATGGCGGCTCCTGTGGTCGCAGCAGTTGCCGCCTGCTGGTTAACCGAACAACCGCAAGCCACGCTGGCCGACGTACGTGAATTTCTTGAAGGCATTGCCGAGGATGTTGGGCAGCCAGGCCATGACCGAGTCTTTGGCCATGGCCTGCTGCCAGCTAAAACTGCACTTTTAGATTGAGGCTGGCCGTGGTTTCTTGATAGTCGGCATCAGCAAAGTTTGATTGATTGTCGACATAGTCCAGCTGCGGTATGAGTTGAAATGAATCATTCAGCGGGATCTGCCACTTGGCTGACACTGTATGACGTTGCTCGGTGCGCGCGAAAGTTTCATCCGGCATCGATTGAAGATAGTCGCGCTGTTCTAACTGCCAACCCAGCTGCCAGGTATGCTCGCGCCCCCACAGCGGCGCCTGAGTCTGCCAACGCACACGCACGCTGGTTCCGGTATAGTCAAATTGCGGGTTAGTAGCGCGTTCGTCGTGGTAGCTGTAGCCCGCGGTGATGAAGCTCTTGGCTGACTCAGTAAACCAATAAATATCTGCGCTGACGGCGTCTGCGGTAGCATCCCGCTCACTCAGGTTAGCAAAGCGCTTATCAATGGCGTCGTAAGCGAGTCGGGTGAACCATTGTTGCCCCCAAATCCGCGATAGATAAAAGCTATCTTGTTGGTAGCGAAGAAAGTCTTCAGCGGCCAGTTTAGCCTTAGCATGGTGACGACTTACCCCTAATTTAACCCAGTCTAAGTCGTAACTAATGTCACTGTTAATCGTGGTAATGGCTAGGTCAAACTCATCGAATTGTTGATAAGCATAGTTGCTGTGGTGAACACCCGCTTTGACTTCGAGTGCTTGCCATGGGCGCCATTGCACACCGATTTGCGCTTCGCTGACGAACGCTTGGTCAGCCCGTTCGGTATTTTGGTCAAGTTCGCGAATGTTCACATTGCTATCGTATTGATAACCCAGTTGGGCCTGAGCGTTCCAGTCAATATTCGGTTCATTGGCGTGAACGAGAGTGTGTGCTCCCAACAGGGTTAGTAGTGAGCTGGTGGCGGTAACAATAAGTTGGCGATTCATAAAAACCTCCGCAGATAAGTGGCAGCCGACAACGTGGTCGGCTGCCTGATTCAAGAGCGAGTTAGATGCCTAGGCCACCGCGAATGGTATTGCGAATTGTGGCATCAATGGTTGATTCCACGACGGTATTGACGGTGCCTTGAACGGTTTCACCAACGAGTTCTTGCACCGCTACAGTGGATGCAGTATTAACCGTTGATTCAACAACCGCATCAACGTTATTGTTGATAGCAGCGTTGACGCCATCTAACGCAACGGCGGTGGTTGCGGTCGCTGATGCCAAGGCATCAGTAGCCAGTGCCGTATCGGGTAGCTCAAGTTCTGGTAGCTCAAGTTCAGATAGTTCAAGTTCAGATACCTCTGAGCCATCTAATAGCGGAGCTGGGGCAACGGGTTGAGGGTTATCTTGCTCGATGGGTTGTTCCATCTCATCGCTGCCATCACCTTCAACGTCGCCTTCAACATCGGCAGCGGCTTGTGCTTGCACTGAAGCATTGGCTTCACCTTGGGCGCTCAGTTGTTGGTCGTCTTGGCTGTCGGCCCGCACCGACTGTTCAGACGAAGCCGTGGCTGAGCCAGTTACTGAGGCATTGATCGATGCTGAACCAATGTCAGCCCATACAGAGGTAGAAGTAAACGCTAACGATAAGGCTAAAACACTAGGTTTAATGAACGTATTCATGGTCTTTCTCCTGTTATGTCACAATGACATCAGGATAACGATTTACCTGACGAGTTATTCCGCGTTGGTTATGTAAAGCGTAGGTAAAGGCTTAATTTTTCAACAAGGTGGCAATGTGCTCAAACCCAAAGTAGTGATCCCTCAGCAGTTCCGGCACGAGCACCCCATTGTTCAAGGTGAAGCCTTTGGCGTGCTGTGCTGGAATACCCAGAAACTTACTGAGACACCGCAATTTCAGCGGACTTTGGCGCGGGTTTTAGCTGACTTTCCGAGTTTATTCTTATTGCTGCAAGAGACTAAGCTGAGCGCCAAAGAAAATTGGCTACACCCGCATTGGTCGTATGCGGTGGCACCGAATATGCAAACCCGGCGCTTTACCTATGGCGTGCTGACCGCCAGCCAATATCTGTTTACCGAGGCGCATGCGCGGCTGAGTAAAAAACGCGAAGGCATGTTCGCTACTCATAAAAGCTATATGCTGTCGCATCACGCATTGGCAGCCGGCGGTTCATTGTTGGTGGTGAATGTGCACGCCATTAACTTTGTTGGTACCCAGCAGTTTTCGCAAGAAATGGAGCTAATCAAACACGAGTTATTAGCACACCGAGGGCCACTGATTGTGGCCGGTGATTTCAACGTATGGAGCCGTCAACGCCGTCTACGCTTGCTGCAGTTTTGCCGCAGTATCGGCCTTAAGCGCGCCATCATGGCAGACCCACAGCACATTAAAGCCTATCGGCAACATCCGCTGGATTTTATCTTCTACCGTGGCCTGTCGCTACTGCAAGCAGCAGCAATTGATACCAGTACGGTGTCTGATCACAACCCGCTGTATGCGCGCTTTATGTTGTAGCGGTAAATGGCGCACCCGAGAGGATTCGAACCTCTGACCTCTGCCTCGCGATATAAAACTTTCTGAATTTCGAAAAATCTGAGTTTACAGGTGGAATGAATTCCACCTGTAAACACCGCTGATATGTATTTCAAGGATCGTACTTCGCAATTCGAGTCTAGGCAGACCGAAATCAAAAAAGCGCTTCAAGTTTTTCGAGATTCGCATGCCCTGCAAACTTAGCTTTAAACTCTTCGAAGATTTCGAGAGCGGGCTCACGCTGACCTTGCTCAAGCAAGTTAAGAATGAGTTGCGTGTCGTACTCCGGATGCGAGAAGTACTTGCGAATAGTTTGCATTAGCACAAGTTCGCGAGGCTTGTCCGGTTCATCGGCTATGCGGTAAGCGTAAAACCCGTACAGAGCCAGATAGTTCATGTCGTAGTTATCAACATTGCGGGCGAGTGCTAGGTCGAGCGTTGCAGAACCCGTCTCGCGAGCAGCAGAAATAAGCGTCATTGTTGCTTCGTCATGGAATGGTTGACGCGCTTGCAGTGGCAAGTCAAGAGCTAACACTGTGGCTTCAGCTGCTTTGGCGACGGAACCAGGGTTTTGCGCGGTGATTAAATTTCCGTCTACCGCAATATAGGGCAGCATCGGTGCATTATTGACGAAGATAGATCCGCGTTCTTTTAGCTTATCTTCAAGCAAGAACGGGAAATGCTCGATATGCTCTGCTGAAAATGCATGTTCCTCGGTATTCGTGAAGCTATTCATGCGCTTGCCATCGACAAACCAACTACCGTCGTTGTTTTGCAAATTCACCAACGCGGCCGGGCCGTGACAGACCGCAGCAATAGTCATATCGCTATTGACCACTGATCTGAGTAGCTTTTGCGTTGCGGCATCTGCAGGCAGATCAATCATGGCGCCTGAACCACCAATAATAAAGACCGCATGGTAATCGCTAAGGTCTACATCTGTCGGCGTTAGAGTATTCTCGAGTTGATTCAAAGCGAGCTTTTTGAATCGCTGAATATACGCTAAGTCGTCTTTGTTATTCTTCACCAATACCGCGCCACCTTTGGGGGTCATGATATCGATCCGAATACCATTGTCGTGCAGCACCAAATAAGCTTGGGCGAGCTCTTCTAGATCATAACTGAGTTCCGGCGCCTGTTCAGTTCCGTTGCTCGAAATCAGCATAAGTACGCGCTTGTCACTAGATTCTTTGCTGGCGGTTTGTGCCATGGCACTACTGAGGTAACAACTGCCCAGCATCAATGCTATTCCGGTTAAAAATAAGATTACATTTTTCATTGAATGTCTCCTGATTAAGATTCTCGAGCATCTTAGTTAGGAAGCTGTCGTGAGAATGTGAAGAGAATTTGTTCAGCCTCGACAAAGTCTTCACATACGTTTGTGTAGCTTATGCACCAAGCTACAGGAGACGATCATGAACACATTTAAAGCGATACTATTTCTCACAATTTTTCTGCTTGGTGGCTGCGCGCAATCCCATTTGGATATTTTTCCGGAGCTAGAAGACCCTAGCTTAATGGACCGAAAAATCTCGGTCTCACAACTTCATCAAGATATTGAAGCATTCGTGGCTGGTGTTCAGGCAAGGCATCCTGATTTCGACAGCTATGCTGACCAGCAAGCGATACAGCAGAGTGTGCTTAAACTTAAGCAACAAATCGATCAACCACTAACTCGTGTCGAGTTTTTTCGTTATGTCGGGCAACTGTCGCATTTGTTTAATGATGGCCACAGTTTTTTAATTTGGCCTTATCAAGAATACGCTGCAGCAGTCGACGCCGGAATCCAGCCATTTCCTTTTGCGGTAAAGGAGCAAGATGGTTCTTTGTATCTGGCTCGAGATTATAATTTAGTTGCTGATAATGAATCTAAAACGCTTGTATCTGGAAGCCGGATTATCTCGATAAATGGCGTGTCAGCTGAACAAATCATAGCGCAAGGTCAGCACTTCGTCGGCGGTGAAACGCAACACCTTCGAGAAGCTTTTGTGGCAGCACGCTTTCCCTATATTCTATGGGCAGTGTTCGGCATGATTGGTGATTTCGAATTGGTGGTGCAACACGAAACCCAAGTAAACTCGGTTGACGTGAACAGAGATCAACAGTGGCAGTCGCAAACCGGGCAAGTTGCTAACACCGATTTAGAATTGCAAATCCGAGAACCTAATCTGGCCTATTTGCGCGTGGGTTCATTCGATGTCGATCCAGAGCAATTCGCTGATGACATTGCTGATCACTTTTCGACTATCAAGCAGCAAAACATTCAGCATCTGATCATCGATATTCGCGATAACACCGGCGGTAACACCGATACCGCGACTGAGCTTGCAAGCTACCTTGCCGAGGCACCCTTCAAGCTAGTGTCGCACGTTACCGAACGACTCAACGAGGACAATCGCGGCTGGTTCGGCTATAAAGGGAGTGCAGGTGACATGATTCGCACGCCATGGACTGATGAAGTGAGTCCCAAAAGCGAAGCAAGGCGCTTTACCGGCAATGTCTATGTACTGATTGGGCCGGTAACCTATTCAGCAGCCATTGTTTTCGCAACGACAGTGCAGGACAACGAAATGGCTACACTCGTTGGTGAGCCAACTGGCGGCTATGCTAATCAAACCGCACAAGGGAATTTATTTAACCTGCCGCACTCGCAGCTGCGCGCGTATGTGGCCACCCGACTGTTGGTGCGCCCGAATGGCGCGACTGAGGTTACGCCTGTTGTTCCTGATGTAATGGTACAGCCCGACATGGCAAGCGGCAGCGATACAGCGCTGACAAAAATAAAGGAGCTGATGCAATGACCACATTAACGGTCTTGCTAGTCGAAGATACCTTGGCTATAGCAACTGAGGTTTGTGACTACCTTGAAGAGCAAGGCGTGCAAGTCGACTTTGCCGCGACCGGACGGCATGGATTGCAATTAGCGCAAGAGCAAAATTACGATGTGGTGATTTTGGATGTGATGTTGCCCGACATGACCGGAATTCAGGTCTGCGAGAGTATTAAGCTGACCTGCGACCCAATACCGCCGGTACTGTTGCTCACTGCGCGTGACAGTATTTCCGATAAGTCTGTCGGCTTCGCGGCGGGTGCCGATGACTATCTAACCAAGCCGTTTGATTTGCAAGAGCTCTACCTGCGCTGTCAGGCGCTTTCGCGTCGGCAACAATTACACCAAGCGCAAACGGTGAAAATAGGCGAACTCGAAGTCAATGAGCGGCAGCAGTGGGCGCAACGTGAGGGGCAATTACTCAAGTTGAGCAGCACGGATTTTGCGATTTTGCTGTTGTTGGTCCGAGCCTATCCAAATGCGGTAAGTAGGCAGCAAGTTATTAGCAAGGTTTGGGGCGATGATATGCCTGATAGCGATGTGTTGCGTTCGCATATTTATACTTTGCGGCAAGCGTTGGATAAGCCCTTCGCCACGCCGATGCTCGCTACCCTACATGGGGTGGGCTTTCGGTTGCAAACCAGTGAGAGTGAATAGCAAAGTGAATGTGACCGGAAAAAGCACGAGTATCAATCGTACTTTACAGACCGCAGTCGTAAGCTTCGCGCTTATACTTGCAGTCTGTTTGGTGGGCTTGCTTATCGCCTACGCCTATGTGGTTGAGGACAATGTCTTTAATCGACTCGTAAATAGCGAAGCGACTTATCTTGAGCAAGTTTATGTCGAGGAGGACCGGGTTGCCCAGCCACGCTTTCCGTTTATGACGGTTTACGCAAGTTGGCAAGAGTTGCCGGCGAGCGTGCAAGAGCTGCACGTACGCTCACCTGAACGCGTTGAGTTTCCGACCGAAACTGGTGGGACGCTGCATGTGCAAGCCCTACAATTAGGCGGCAACGAATGGATTCTTGCCGCCGACGTGACTGGCTTTGAAGTGTCGCGAGATTATTTACCACGCTTGGTGCCCTGGATCGGCTTGATCTTTGCCACCGTCCTCGGCGCCGCGTGGTTACTGAGTTTCTATTTAGGGCGCAGCATCACCCAACCATTAACGCGCTTGTCCAACAGCTTTAAAACGTCAAGCGACACCGCCACGCCGATAATGCTGCCCGCGCATTTACCACCTAACGAAATTGGTTATCTCGCAGAGGTGGTAAAAAGCAGCGTCGATAAACTGCAGGCTGCACTGCAACGTGAAGCCGATTTTACCCGCGATATTAGTCATGAGCTGCGCACGCCAACCACCGTTTTAAGGTTTCTGGTTGAGCGCCTTGATGACGCGAAAGGGCTGAGTGAACAGCAGGGCAAGCAGCTGAGAGAAATGGTTGCGCGTATTGAAGAAACCACCACAGTGCTGCTCGCACTAGCACGCGAAGAATCGGTAAAAACTGAATCATTAGGCCTGTTGGCTGAGCTGGAAGCCTGCGTAGTGAGGCATCGAAAATTATCAGGTCGCGACGATTTTGAGCTGACTATCAATGTACCTGGTAGCTATCGTATTCATGCCAACCAGAATCTGCTGCAGCTAATGCTGACCAACCTCATCAATAACGCAATAGAGCATGCGAGCGAACAGATGCTGCATATTGAGCTGAAGGAACACGCATTGCATTGGACCAATCCAGTAGGCGATCAAACTCCAGAAAATGTCACTGAAACCAGCGTAAAAGGGCCTGCTAGTCAAGGTCTTGGGCAAGGACTACATTTAGTGAAGCGAATCTGTCAGCTCACGCAATGGCAGCTTGAGACAGTGGTTGAGCCGCCAATTTTTCGGATAATAGTTCAATTTAAATGACTAAAATAGAGATTCACGCATAAAAATACGCTTTAATGTACTTCATACAATATAAGTTTGCTATATTAAACTAAATAGTAGATATTTATAACATAGTTCATTAAAAACAACTTTAGTTGGTGAAGTATATGAAAAGTCACATCACAGATTTAAAACAGCAGACGCGCAGGCTTTTGCAAGAGCTCGAGCGAATCGAGGCAGCCGAGCTTGAAAATAAAGAGTTATTTCCGCTGTCTGAATTAAAGGATCGTGTGACTCAGTATGTGAAAGAAAACGATATTACCATCGACACCTTTTGCGACTTGGCGATGATAAGCAAGACAACACTCTACGCTGCATTTAATTCACCAAGCTCAACAAAGTGCTCAACCATTGAGTCAATTATCGCTGTATTTGGCAACTATAAATTGTATGTTGGCCGCTCCGATGCACGTTAATCGTATCGCGACCGTTTTCGTCAACGGTGTAAAGGCGGGCATACTCACCGAATATCGGGCCTCGCAGGACTTATCTGCTCGTGAGTCTTATACGTTTGAGTATGCACCAGAATACTTACTGGGCGGCGCACCAATTGGGCATCATCTTCCGCTCGCAAAGGCCCAGTATGAGTTTGATTCCTTACCGCCTTTCTTTACCAATTTACTCTCAGAAGGTTGGCTAAGAACTCACCAAGCACAGAAGGCACGACTTGATAAAAGCGATGAATTTGGGTTGTTGTGCGCCAATGGCGAAGAACTCATTGGTGCCGTATCAGTAGTCGCGGGTGAGGTTGAAACGTTACCAAGGCAGCGATTTGTTCAACTGCCAATACCGAAACCAAGCACATTGAAAGACAAAGGCGTCACCATTGTTGGCACGTCACGCTCATTCAATGACTACGCTGTTGACCACGCCAACGGACACTCCATATCAGGTGTGCAGCGAAAGCTGATGATGAAACTTGAGGGTCAACAACTGGTGCCAACGACGCGTGGCGGACAATACATTGTCAAACCCGCCCCCGAAGGTGTTCCGCATTGCCCTGAAAACGAGTTTTTTGTCATGAGCTTAGCCAATAAGATTGGCCTGAAGACGGCTGAATGTGGCCTTGTACCCTTTGAAAACGGGGAACTCGCTTATGTGACGAAGCGTTTCGATATTCTCAGCAAGGATGAGCGTTACTTTGTCGAGGATGGCGCTTCTTTATGCTTGGTGCACCCAAAGCATAAGGACAGCGATGCGTTAAGTTATGAAACCGTTTTAAAAAGGCTAAGTGAGACCTCAGGAAACAGCAAAGCGGTAACGCTCAACCTATTCTTACAAGTCGTTTTTTCATACCTTGTTGCGAACAATGATTTGCACTTAAAGAACTTTTCTTTGATGCGCAAACCTTCCGGACAAGACGCAACGATGGTTAATTTAACGCCCATCTATGACGTACTTAGCCTCGCACCCTATCCCAATTTTGATCGCGCTTGCTTTATGTCGATTGGTGTTCTCGCAACCGAAGAAGGTGATGAGGGTTATTTCAGTGACTCCTGCGAGCAGTTTGGCTTTTATACCCAAAGCGACTTCGTGCAGCTTGGTGTGAATATAGGCTTACCGCAAGCACTCGTGGAGAAACAACTCAAACAGCTCATGGGTAAGCTATTAAAGGTGATCGAAAGTGGTTTTCGAACGCCGCTACCGGACCAAATGTACGCAACGATAACGGACCGTATTCGTGAACGCTGTCGCGCGTTGGAGCTGACTTTGCGTTAGGCGACGAGAAAAAACGGCCATTGCTGGCCCTTATGACCAGTGTAATTTTGCGTGAGCTGTTGATAATAGGGATCAGCAGTTAGCGCATCATTGAGCTGCAGTAATTCCTCAAAGCGATAATCATGCAAAGCATCAGATTGGCCGATAAAACGTGCAATGAGTATCATCGAGAAAACCAAAACTAAACCCACGTTCACTTCGACCTTCCCTGTGTTAACCAACAAATGGTCAAGCAGTACATCAACGCTTTTTTGGTAGTTCGTTACGCCGGCCTCACGCATGAAGTCACTTTCTTGGCTGGGGCCAAATTGGCGCTCCAGCAGGTTCGCGCGAAACAAAAAAATCAGTGTCGCTTCAAAGTCGCAATCGCCCAGGCGAAAAAGTTTGGCGTCCGTGGTGCGGTGCCAGTCGTGTCCCAACAACCGCAGTATAATCAGCAGCGAGTCGCTAAGGACTTCCTCTTTAGTGATGAGCGTGGGAACTTGTAACTTAGGATTATGCTCAAGCAGCAAGCGGTCACTTTTCAGAGTATCCCAAGTGAGCAAGTGCTCACTATGATCCATTTCTCTTTGCAACATTAACCACTTAATTGAGCGTGAGAATGGCGAATCGACAACCCAGATCAGTTTGTTCATTTGTGCTCCTATCGCTAACATCTTAACCGTTTACGCAAATCGTGTAGCCTGGTGGGCAGGTTTTCGGCGTAAAATCGCGTGTCCATTGCGTTAATTCTTCCATGCTGAATTGGCGCCAACCACGAATATCTACTAGCGTCTCTACTGCAATATTGAGCTCATCGAGAGCGTCAGCAAAGCGCACCATGTCGTGATAGATCCGTGGTTTTGCGGTTTTTAAGTCGGTAACGTAATGGTCTTCTGCCAGCACCATTTTAGCTGCCGGCAGGTAGGCTAGTAAGTAATGGCGTGCGTGTGCGGTCGCGATATCAATTAGCTTCAAATCACCTAACGAAAATGTGGCTCGTGGCGGGACGACAATGACTTGGCTGTCAGTCACATCTACAGCCACATGGCCTAAAATAGTCGCTCGATGTTGTTCAGCAACCACTATTGTCGCACCCAGCGCTATGGCGTGATCTAAGCCGCGAACGTTGGCATTATGATGATGTGTGACGACAAAGTAGTTAAGAGGTTTCGCTTGTTGAGAGAGCTCTTTCACCGCAGCGAAATTCTCTGCTAAGGCATCTGCGGAACCCATCGCAATATAATGATCAGGCTGTTCAATAAACACCGTAAGTGCGCGACCTGAGCCAGCTTGATACACGCCATCGGAAATCATTTTGGCTGTTAACTCTGAAGCGTCAATCGTTTCGCCCCAAGGGGTAAAATCGTCAAAGCCTTGAAAGGCGGTTTCGAGATCTGGATCAAGTTCAATGGCACGGTGAACTGAAGTTAAGCGCAGTTCGCCATTGACAAAGAAGTTCATGTCGCGAGCAAAAGCGACTTTGCTATCGGTACTGTGATTGGCAAAAACATAAAGCAGATCGCCGGCGCGAGGGTGCTGGCGCAGCAGCTTGTGGATAAGCCCATTTGCGTTGTCAATGAAGTAGGTATAGCGCTCGCCGGAGTCGGTTACGTAGGTCAGTTTTTGTTGCAAGCGTCCACGGAAATAGTCATCGCCAGCATAGTCTAGCTCACCTTTCAGACTCGCCAAGCGTCGAGCATGCAACGTATCGCTACTGCGTTCTAGTGACGCTCCAAGGCGTGCAAAAGTAGCCCAGTTTTGTTCGGAATATTTTTTATGCAGGATGTCGAAAACGATGGTTTGATCACCTTGCTGAATCCACTTTTCCAAATCTATGGTGGTTCGCGGCACGCGGTAAGACAGCAAGCTTTTGCGCTGTCCCACGAAGTCTATTGTCAGTTCTTCATTGATTCGCCATAACTCGGGAATAGTGGGCGTTTCACCTTCGCCAGGCCACGGGCCTTTGTTGTAATCAATTACTTTAATGCTGTCGGCCTGTAAGAGCACATCACCGCCATAGGCCGCGATCACTTTCTCGATAATGGCTTGCGTAAAAGTGTCCTTTGGAGTGGTTGTCTGGGTGGCTGCTGGCAATGCTTGAAGCAGGGTAGAGGCCAGAATAACTAAGATTACTTTTTTCATGATTCTTTCTTATCGGTTTCGCGAGCCGGTGAGTGTGGCATAGCAAATGTCAGTTTTTTGTGAAGCGATAGTACGGGGTGCAAACAGGCGTTTCGTCCTTCCCACCTAGGAAGGACAGCGTGCATTAGGGGCAATTCGCTCGGTATTTGCTTGGGGTCTGATTCAGGTAGTTTTTAAACGCTTTATAAAAAGCCGAGCGGGAGTTGAAACCTGTCGCGTAGGCAATGTCCAGCACGGAGTGATCTGACGTTGTTAGCAACTGGCACGCGTTGTCGATTCTGGCTTTGTTTATAAAGTCAAAGAAGGTGGTACCGAGGTGTTGCGACAATGTTTGGGAAATATACTGGGGTGGTTCAGCGACATGTTTCGCCAGTTTGACCAGACTTAAGTCTGATTCCAGATGAACCTTGTCTTGCGTTACTGCGGTTTCTATCTTTGCTGCAATTCGCAGCAAATCGGTTTTGCGCAGTGCCGAGCGTTCATAGGCTTGTGTTTTTATCACTTGCGCTATTTCAGTATTCGTTTCCTGTGTCTCACTGAACCCAGGGTGCTGTTTGATACCGTTGTGAGCGACTAACCACACGATAAGCGACAACAGAATTAACACTCCGGTTTCTGAGAAACCGAAGTGAGCAAGTCGATTCTCTACGGTGAGCACAATCAAAGCGTACATCCAGGTCAGGAACATCAGAGCCGCGGTGATAATGACCCAGTTGAGTTTGCGTCCTGACTCGTCGGCGTAGATAAGCCGGATGTTTTTGTGGTAAGCCAGCGTCCGACGAAAAATACTGAACACGTAGCCGCAACTGAGTATGAACCAGAGCATTAGAAAGAAAGCAAACGCCATAGCTAAAGTGATGAGCCATGGTGTTTCGACCGGCTCTGACGAGAAAAACATCTGCTGAAAGTCGCTGCTAGGAAGTAGTGCGAGCGCAATACTCAGACACAACACCACCGGTACAATGGCAAAGTGCTTCAACATCGATGGTTTCCAACGCCAGGAATCTGTGGCGATAGTTGCGTCGTGATAGAGCCAAAACGCCGGAAGCAAAAGGAAAAAGACGACAGGAATAAAACTCACGTAAAGGTGTACAAGATTTGGCGCTAACTCAAACACCACAGCACCCGAGGATAAATAAAAAAGACAACTGAGAAGCAGGAGCAGAGGTCCCCTCGATCGGCGCTTAGGAATATGAAAAATAGCAAAGCCTGCCACAGCCATGGCTATCGAAGAAAAAAAGATAGCTAACATAAATGTCGGTACACCTACCTGAAAAAAATCAGCATAGCACAGAGCTTGCCCAAACTGTCTTTCCTACGTGGGAAGGACGAACGGGCTGCAACCATCTCGTATTATCGTCTCATGAACGTTGATTTTTAGTAACGAATATGAGGTTCAGTATGTCGATTGAAACGATGCGTCACAGTCAGGTAAGTGATTCGAAACTATCTCGCTTTGGGGCGCTCGCATTCTTTTTAATGCCAGTGTGCTATCTCGGTATGTTTATTATCTTTGGCGCATTGCTTGCGATTCCCCAAGGCCCGGATATCAACGAGAGAATTATTTATGTAATGACCGAGCAGGATCTCATTGGTATTGCTTACCTGTTGGGCTACTTCATTTTTGGATTTTTATTACTCGTTGCGGTGCAAGCTATCCATAACAGGTTGTCGGGCGTAAGTCGGCATTTACTCAACAGCTCCAGTCTATTTGGCTTCATCTGGGTCGTGCTCATGATGTGCGCAGGAATGATTGCCTTGGTGGGTATGAACACCATGATCACAATGTACGCAAAAGACCCACAGGCGGCGGCAGTCCTATTTTATAGCTACACCATGATTGTGAATGCGCTTGGCGGTGGAATTGAAGTGGTCGGCGGTATGTGGGTGCTTCTTTTAAGTATTGCTGGGCTGCGTTCGCCTATATTTTCAAGGTTGCTATGTATTGTAGGCTTATTCGTCGGCGCATTTGGCGTCCTTACGGTTTTTCCAAGTTTGCCTTTTATGAAAGAAGCCTTTGGATTAACTCAAATCGTTTGGTTCGTGTGGGTCGGAACGGTGATGTGTCGCCACAAGGATAGTTAAACATGCGTCACTTGATTTTCTTGCTGGCCACGGCGTAGATAAGCCGGATGTTTTTGTGGTAAGCCAGTGTCCGACTAAAAATACTGAACACGTAGCCGCAACTGAGTATGAACCAGACCACTAAGAAGAAAGCAAACGCCATAGCTAACGTGATAAGCCATGGTGTTTCGACCGGCTCTGAAGAGAAAAACATCTGCTGAAAGTCGCTGCTAGGAAGTAGTGCGAGCGCAATGCTCAGACACAACACCACCGGTACAATGGCAAAGTGCTTCAACATCGATGGTTTCCAACGCCAGGAATCTGTGGCAATAGTTGCGTCGTGATAGAGCCAAAACGCCGGAAGCAAAAGGAAAAAGACGACAGGAATAAACAATAAAACAAGTGTTAGTGGTTACTATCTTGAAATGACTTACTATGTATGGCGCACCCGAGAGGATTCGAACCTCTGACCTCTGCCTCCGGAGGGCAGCGCTCTATCCAGCTGAGCTACGGGTGCTTAGAAAGGAGCCGCTTAACCTGTTGATTAAGCGAGAGCGGCATTATAGTGTCGTGTCGCGCTGCTGTCTACCGTCTAGCTCGCAATTGGCGCTGGTGCGCAGCTAGTTTTCGCTGTGTTCGGCCGCAGTTACCATCACTAATTGATTACGGCCAGCTTGTTTGGCGCTATATAGAGCTTGGTCGGCATCGGCTAGCAGCGCTTGCAGCGACCGCGCAGTGGTGCCGGCCCAAACGCCGCCAATACTGATGCTAAGGGCAATCATGGTGTCGCCGTGGCGATAGGGGCTAGCGTGAATGCGCTGACAGAGGCGTTCACCAATGGCTTGCGCGCGGGCATGGTCGGCTTTGCCGAGTAACACCGCAAATTCTTCGCCGCCAATACGCCCAATCAGATCGTGTTCACGCAATTCCGCCTTTAAGCGCCGTGCCACCCAGCGTAAGCAGCGGTCGCCAACGGCGTGGCCATGCTGATCATTAATGGCTTTGAAATGGTCCAGATCGATCATCATCAGGCTCACATTGTCCTGATTGGCGTAGGCCAACTCCAGTAAAAGCGGTGCTTCAGTAAAAAATGCACGCCGGTTGGAGAGCTGAGTGAGGTCGTCTAAATGGGCCAGTCGGGCCAGGCTGTCTTCACGCTGAACAAAGGTCAACAATGGGAATAACAACGCCGTGGCGGTGGTCAAAATAATGTGGCTAACTACCGCCGCGTGGAACCATTCGGTAATACCAACCAACATGAACACAGCTTGGCCAACCATCACCAGCGCATGCGCCACGTACACCCAAAATAGTAAGTGCAACGATAAGTTAGAGCGACTCGGTTGATAGCGCACCAGCCATGCGCCGCTAATAAAGCAACCGGCAATCACCAGCGAGGCAAAGCTGGTTAGGTAACGCAGTTCGTCAATAACCAGTGCTAACATGACGGCGCTGCTAAGCAGCACGGCAACGCTGATGCGGGCAGCGTGCAACAGCGGTTTTTGGAAAAATTGCAGGATGCCAAGCAGCGCCAATAGCGGCGCACTAATCAGCAATAAATCGGCCAGCCAGTAGGTTAACCATGGCTGGTCGATAAAGTTTCGTGCCGCCACAAAGATCCCAGCGAGCACAAACACCCAACATGAAAACGCCCAGTAGCGAAAACACACTTGCCGGCGCAGCTGAAACACCACCAGCATGAAAGCACCTAGCAACAGGTTAATCAGTAAGGTGACGCCAATTAGTGTGGGTAAATGCAAACACGAAACTCCATCATGTTGATATGAGCATCAGCATACAACACAATGGAGTTTCGCCACCACTAATTCGTTCGCTGCAGCGGCTACTAGCGCTTAATCAGCTTAAGATTGTGAAAGTCAAAGCTGAAGTCGGTAAAGGGGGCTACTGCTTCCATGCGGGCGCCGCGTACTTCGCCGTCTTGCAGCTCAAAATGGACGAAGGCGTCGGCTTCTAACAGACGCTCGTTCCAGCGTGCAACAAAGGTGTCGCCTTGATAGTGCTCGAGCGTGCCGAGTAGCAACGGCGAATGAGCAAAGCGAATGGTCAATTGGTCGTCGCCATGCTGGGCAATAATGATGTCGCCATACCAGTTGTCGCTGAACAAACCGCTATAGTCAGCAATGTCTAAGCTCGCTGCGCTGCCATCGCCCGGAGCAAGTACAAATTCCCCTTTCTCTGCCATCATGTCTTGGTAGCTGGCTTTGGCGCTGGCGAAATGATCGTAGTCCGGCAAGTCCAGCAACTGTTCTAAGGCCTCGTTGGTGATGGCGGTTAACGCATCAAATGCCTGTTGGTTGCTCATCACGGTAATGGCAAAGTCATGCTCGGGAATGATGGTCGTCAGCGATAGCATACCGAGAATACCGCCACTGTGAGAGATGTGCCGCACACCATGGAAGTCTTTCACGAACCAGCCTAGGCCCACACCACGAAAGTAAGTGCCATCTGCGGCCATGCTGGGGCCAACGGACAGCGGTGTAGTGAGTTGCCACATAGTTCGTTGCGATTCTGGGGTAAAAAGTGCGTTGCCGGTTGGGCTCTCACCTTCGTTGAGTTGGGTCAGCAGCCACTGGCTGAAGTCGTTGGCGCTGCTGGCAAGCGCGCCGGCCGCGGCAAAGTCTTCTAGATAATCGAGGGCAAAAGGCCTCAGTTCATCGCCTTGTTCAGCGCGAATTTCGGCGTGGCCAATGGCAAAGTTTTGCTCGCCGCTGGGTATTTTTGAAAAGCCAATCACCGAGCGTTGCATGCCCGCCGGTTGCAGTAAATGCTGCTGCACATAGTCAGCGTAGGGCATGCCACTCACTCGGCTGATCACTTCGCCAGCTACCACAAACATCAGGTTGTTGTAGGCAAAACCCTGGCGCAGATCGCGGGCCATAGGTACATGGGCAAGCCCGGTCAAAAGATCAGCCGTGGTCTTATCGGTGGCCGGCCAAATCATCAAATCACCAGCGCCTAAGCCCAGACCGGTACGGTGGCTAAGCAGATCGCGCACGGTGATACGGTCGCTGATGGTGCGATCACTCAGGGCAAACTCGGGAATGTGTTGTACCACGCGGTCATCCCAATTTAGCTTACCTTGCTCAACCAGCTGCGCTATGGCCGCAGCAGTAAAAGCTTTGGTGTGGGAGGCTACGCCAAACAGGGTATCGGCGTTGACTGGATCGCCGGTTTGGACATTCCGAATACCGAAGCCCTCAGCTACTAACACCTTGCCATCTTTCACTACCACCACCGCAAGGCCGGGAATAGTAAAATCGTGCAGCGCACGCTGGGCGTTGTCACGCACGCTATGTACCGAAAATGATGTTGGCTGGCGCGGATAAAAAATCCCTACCGCCAGCGCCACGACGAGTAGCACCACAACTAACTTACGCATGAGTTTTTCCTTCACCCAGAGGTTGGTGCTTCAACATACCGATCACGGCGTGTGGTTGCAATGTTAGGGCGTCGGATAACTATCGCACCGAGTACGCAATTAATCGCGTGTGCATACGAATTTGCTTGTCTTTAGCGACCAAATTACGCAATCTTGGCGACAAAATATCACTAGAGGAAGCTCCGTATGAAGTTCATTCGTGCAATTAGTGCGCTACTGGCATTGGCCTTAGTGGCGCCAGTAAGTGCTAATTATTTGAATACCAAACATGTGTTTGGTGATGTGCACCAGCGTAATTCAGATACCTTAATTGTGTTGGTTCCTGAGGGCGTCGAGCCGGTAGTTGCGCGTTGGCCGAGCAATGCCCAAAACCACATCAAAGGTGCTGCGTCGGTTGCTGAGTTCACCGGTAAAGCCAAGCAAGTAGTTGAAGTGCTGGCGCCCGTTAACCTGGCTAATAGCCGCGTATGGTTGGTCGGTGTGGGTGAAGGCGGCGCTATGAGCCGTGCCGATGCCGAACTATTGGGTGCTACCTTGGCTGCCAAGATGGCTGGCAGCAAGGGTATTGAGCGCGTTCAAATTGAGGCGCGTTTAGTAGCTGATGTGGCGACCAGCAGTACTTTAGCGGCAGCCATTGCGCACGGCATGGATCTACGTAATTACCGCTTTGATCGGTACAAGAGCACACCAGAAGCGCGGCCAAGTCAGAGCATCTATTGGCAGGTTGCCGACCCAGATGCGGCAACTTCGGCCTACCAGCAAACCACAGCCATTGCTGAGGGTGTATTTGTAGCCCGCGACATTACTAACTTGCCGGGTGGTGATGGCTATCCAAAAGCCATTGCTGACATGGCTGCGGCGGCAGGTAAAGCTGCTGGAGTGAAAGTCACGGTGTTGAACCCTGAGCAAGTGAAAGCTGCGGGTATGGGCTCTTTGTATGGGGTGAGCCAAGGCAGCCAGCATAAAGCGCATTTGTTGGTGATGCATTATGAGGGCAGCAACGACCAACCCATTGCTTTGGTTGGCAAGGGCAATACCTTTGATACCGGTGGCTATAACCTGAAAACCTCAGGCGGTTCTATTTTACGCATGCAAACTGATAAAGCTGGCGGTGCAGCGGTAGTTGGTGCGGTATTAGCTTTAGCGCGTCAGCAGGCCGAGGTGAATGTGGTGGGTGTGGTGCCATTGTCACACAACCTGATTTCTGGCGAAGCGATTTTGCCTGGTGATGTGCTTAAAGCGGGTGATGGCACCACCATTGAAGTGGCCAGCACTGATGCTGAAGGCCGATTGATCTTGGCCGATGGCATTTGGTACGCACGGGACAAATTCAAGCCGCGTGCCATTGCTGATATCGCCACCTTAACGGGTTCAAAAGTAGGCGCGTTGGGCAGTGAATATTCGGCGGTGTTTACTGCACATGACGATATTCTTGCAACCATCACCGCGGCGGGCAAAGCGACGGGTGAAATTGTTTGGCAATTACCATTAGGGCCATATAACAACCCAATTCGTAGCCATTTAGCCGATATCAAAAATACCGGTTCACCGGGAGCGCAAGCGGGTGCGTTGTTCTTGCAACACTTCGCCAAAGACACCCCGTGGGTACACATTGATATGGCCGGTAGCGCCTTTAGTGAGAGCGCCAGTGGCTTAGCGCCAGCGGGTGCCAATGGTTATGGCGTACGCTTGTTAACTGAGTGGGTCAAATTATACTCAGCAACGGCAGAGTAATTCAGAAATACGGTGCCAGATCAGTTGATGATCTGGCACTGTCCTTGGCTGGCGTCCATGACCAAGCAGGAATGCGCTGGCACAATCACCAACACCTCACCTAAACGCAATTGCGCAATCTGTTCAGCCGGCATACGTATTTTGCCGTGTTCTTGTGATAAGCCAATTAGCTGTGCTTGTGGCAGCGGTTCACCCCAACCATCGGGGCTGGTTTGCATCACTTGACCATAAACCGGCTGGCCGTTGATCAGCACAAAATCCTTACTAAAATGCACCGCACCGCCATGCACCACCACTTCACCGCGTTCTGGGTAACGGGCTATCACTGGGCAGGCTAGTGCCAAGGCTACCTGCGACCAGTTGCAGGCGCCAATTTGCTGTTGCATCAAATCATAGAACACGTAGTTACCAGGGCGAATTTCATCGGCTCCGGGGAATTCGCGCATACGGCTGCAGGTAGGGGTATCACCCACACTAATGCGTAATTGCTGGCGCGGAAAGCTGAGTTGATCCAGCAGCTGCGCAAGGGCACTGAGGCTGTGCTGATGCACGGCGGCAATAGCGTCGTCGCCACGGCTGCTATAACTGTTGCCGGCATGCAGCAGTAGCCCCAACTGACGAACATTGCTGAGCGCCTGAGCGCGGTGCAGCAGGGCATCAATGCGTGCTACTTGGGTTATCGCTAGGCCAGTGCGCCCATAGCCGGCATCTAGTTCAACATAAATGTCTACCGGTGCTTGCACAGCGGCCACAGTGTCTAGCGCGTCTTCATGCTCTATGGTGAGACCCAATCGTAGCTGCTGGGCGAGTTGTTGATAGTGGCTGAGCGCGCCCGGGTTGAGCGGAATCGCAAGCAGTATATCGCGCCAGCCGGCGGTGGCGAACCGCGTAGCCATGGCGACCGATGACACCGCGATAGCGGTGCTGGGGGCTGGCCCAAACCATTCCCCAATAGGCACCGATTGATGGGTTTTAAAATGCGGGCGCAGGGCTACCTGAGCAGCCGCTGCGGTTGCTTGCATGGTGCTAATATTAGCCACCGCTTTGCGCTTATCCACCAACACGGTGGGCGCGGCGACGGTCGCCAGCAGGGTCGTGAAGTTAGTCAGCGTATTTCACCGTGCAGCCATAAGGGCGGCTGATGCTGCGCTCAACGGTTTCACCAGCCAATACTGCGCGTGCCGCAGTGGCAAAGTACGGGTCGGCTTTAGCAACGTCTTCATGCTTTGCTGTCGGCAAGCTATCAATACCACCGGCATAGCGCAGCACGCCGTTGCTATCGATCACGTACATGTGCGGGGTCACACGGGCGTCATAGGCGCGCCCCATTACCCCATCACTATCCAATAACACTGCGGTGGGTGCGGCGTTGCGATCGGCGGTTAGTTGGTCGGCTTGCGCTGACGAGACAAAGCCTTGGGTGCCTGGAGCGGACGATATAACGCTCAGCCACACCACGCCTTGCCCAGTCATTTCGCGCTGCAAGCTTTGCATGTTATCGGTTTCATAGTGCTTTCTCACGAACGGGCAGTCATGGTTGGTCCATTCCAACACCACAGTTTTGCCGGCAAAGTCACTTAAACTATGAGTGACGCCTTTACTGTCAATCACGGTAAAAGCTGGTGCCGGCTGGCCAATTTCGGGGGTAGCCCAAGCGCTGGTGGTGATCAGGGCTGCGGTTAATAGGGTCAGTAGTTGCTTCAACATGGGTCGTGTCCTCAAGGTCAAATTCATGGTGATACAAATTGGGTGATATGCTCACGCACTATCGCCGGGGTTAACAATTGTGGCAGTATCTGCGGTTCTTGGCCGGGCCAATAAAGTACATATAACGGTACGCCATTGCGCGAAAATTGGCCCAAATACTCAGTAATAGCGGGATCTTGTAGGGTCCAGTCGCCTTTGAGATAGGCAATAGTGTGTTCGGCGAACAGCGCTCGTGTGGCCGCTGTGTCTAATGCTACTTTTTCGTTGGCCAAACAGGTGATACACCAATCGGCGGTCATATTCACGAACACTGGTTGCCCAGCTTGCTGCAATTCACTGAGCTTGGCGGCGCTCCAAGGCTGCCAGTTCTGCTCGCTATCGGCAGCTGTCGCAGTTTTACTTGGTGCTTGTGCAAACTGCAATGAAGCGGCCAATGCCAGCAAACTCAAGCTCATCAATGCCAGTGTTAGCAGTCCGCCGGTAATGCTCGGTTGCGGTTGCAGTTGGCGTAGGCCCAACCACCACAACATGGTGGCCATTAGTA
This sequence comes from Pseudidiomarina mangrovi, assembly GCF_003999375.1. Taxonomy (GTDB): domain Bacteria; phylum Pseudomonadota; class Gammaproteobacteria; order Enterobacterales; family Alteromonadaceae; genus Pseudidiomarina; species Pseudidiomarina mangrovi. The sequence goes on along the minus strand of NZ_RJLC01000014.1, from coordinate 141,863 downwards.
CGGCGGCGATGAGCAGTAATGCCATGCTATCCACCCCGGTTTGCCGGCCAAACACCCATATCAGCCACACCGCGGTCAGGTACATGGGTACGGCCATCCATTGCTTAAAACGCTCCATCCATTGGCCGGGGCGGGGTAGCCGCTTAGCTAGCGCCGGTATCCAGGCAATCAGCAAGAACGGCAGGGCCAAACCGAAGCCGAGCGCGGCAAAAACCGATAGTGCCACCAGCGGTGGCTGCACAATGGCAAAGCCTAGCGCTACGCCCATAAAGGGTGCGGTACAGGGGCTGGCAACGACCACCGCCAGCACGCCAGTGGCAAATGAGCCACGCGGGCCATGCTCAGGCTGGCTGGAACCGCCAAGGCCCATGAGCCGCGTGGCTACTTGGTACAATCCGCTCAAATTCAAACCGATGGCGGTAAAGAGCAATGCCATAGCGGCTATCAGCCATGGATTTTGTAATTGAAAACCCCAGCCCAAGGCTGCGCCGGTTGCCCGCAGTGCCAACAGCACGGCCGCAATGGCTAAGAAACTGATGATGACCCCAGCGCTATACCACAGCGCATGGCTGCGCCGTTGGTCGCCGCTATTGGCCATGCTCAGCGCTTTTAACGATAACACTGGGAAAACGCACGGCATCAGGTTCAGCATCAGTCCGCCGAGTACCGCAAACAACAGCATCAGTGGCAAATTTGTTAAAGGGGCAGGCGGTTTAACCGCGGCGTTAACTGCCAGCCCCTTAACGTTAAGTGCCTGCCCCTTAGCTTGTTGGGTGGCGTTGAGTAGTACGGCGCGTTGGTCGCTGACTAGTAGCAGGGGAATGGTGTCGGCAACACCGCTGTAAAAGGTGTTCTGTGGGCGTTGGATGAAGACGGTGTCGTCACTGACAAAGACCGTACCATCGGTGGCGTGCTCGACCAGCTCGCCGGCGCCAACAAAGGCGTAAAAACTGTCATCGCTGGCCATGGCCGCGGCATCAGCATGTCGCACCGCGATAGTGACTTGCTTGGCTTGAATATCAAAGGCTGCTGGCCAATCAGCACGTTCAGGCAGTTGCGCTCGTGCACTGGCAAAACTATCGCGCTGGCTTGGTGCTAAGCTGGTTTCTGCGCCAACCGGGAGTGTCACCGACAATTCGGCAAAGCCAGGAATGCAGTAGTCTTCGCACACCAACCAATCGGCCCGTACCGCCAGGGTATAGTCGCTGGCGCTGTAATCAGCTGGAACAGCAATATCGGTCAATAAATAGGTATCACCTTCAAACCCATAATTAGCGAGCGGACCAATCCTAAATTTGTGGGCAATCGGCCATTGAATGGCGCCGGCTTCACTACCGGCGGGCAATTGCCACGCCAATGTGGTCGCTAGACCAGAGTCGCCTGGGTTGACCCAATAGGTGTGCCAACCGGCGTCCGGCATCAGTTTGACTGCCACGGTAAAGCGCTCGCCAGCGGCAACCTGCTGGGCTTCACTCAGCAATTGCGCGCGAAGTTGCGGCTGCTCCACAACAGCACTGGCAACTTGGGCCGCTGCGGAGCTGGACAGCAGCAAAGCAAACGCTAACAAGGCGTTACTGAGCAGGGTGAGCCATGATTTGGTCGCTGACATATTAACCTCAGTTCTGCGCTGTATCTTGATAGGCCGCCTGAATCTCAGCTATACGGGTGTCGAGGGTGCCACGATCAAGCCATTGCCCGCGCAGCATGACGCCTTCAAGCCGCTCAATAGCACTCGCATCAGTCAGTGGGTTGCTTGGTAACAGCATAAAATCAGCCCGCGCACCTGGCTGAATACGGCCAAAATGGTCCTGCTCGGCAAAATAATCACCGGCGGCCACGGTGGCGCTGTAGATAATTTCGTCAATCCCAAATCCGGCTTGTTGCAAGGTGGCAATTTCACGATGAATGGAATAGCCGGGTACGCTGAACAGCTGGGGTGCATCGGTGCCAAACACCATAGGCACACCGGCGCGAACCAAGGCCAGCAGCAGTTGCTGGCGGTTATTATGCTGGATTTGTGCGGTGTCAGCATTGAAATAGCTGGTGCGCGGATTGTCGAGAAAATCGAGCCAGCCTTGACGTACTTGCGGAGGTACTAGGGCTAGTTCCGGGTAGGCAGTGAGCGCCTCGGCATTGCCCGCACCAATCAAGGTTTGCCATAGTGCTTGGGTGGGTACCACAGTCACGCCGTGGCGCAGACTGAGTTCAACCAGCTGATTGATTTCGGCGGCAGTAATGGGGCGCTGCGTGGCATCGACATATTCTAAGTAACCATCGAGATGATCAATGGTGCGTTGGCCGGCAGCTAAGGCCTGCTCTAAGCCAACTGCAGCCGGTACGTGGCCGGCAAAGTCCATGTCTGCCGCAGCTGCCGTGGAGGCCAGTGCTTGGTATTGCTCCAGTGTTAACCCGGGGTGGATTTTCAACAAATCCCAGCCTTCATCGCGCTGATCGATCACCCGCTGGGTGGCTTGTTCCACCGATTCTATCGAATTACCACTGAAGCTTGGCCCCGCCAAGTACAGCGTAGGACCAAGCCGCTGACCATTGGCAATGTCTTGTTTGAGCTGTAATTGGTGCGGATAGCCAAGCATTCCGCGCACGGTGGTGACACCGTTGGCGACATAGAGAAACAACACATCGTTTAAGTACCGCTCGGGAAGTTGACCAAAACTGGCGGCGGGTGGTACATGACCATGCATTTCGGTAAAGCCAGCCAGTAAATACTGTTCGGTGCCGATAATTTCTGTGGCGTGCGCCGGTATGGCAAGATCGCTGCCCACGGCTTGAATACGGTCACCCTCTACCAGTACCGTTTGGCCCGGCAGGAGTTGTGCCTGGCGGCCATCAAAATCAACAATGGTGACGTTGGTAATCGCCGTTACCGCACTGGTTTCAGGCACTGGTGCGTCAAGCGCTGGTTGGCAAGCGCTGAGCGTCAAGGTGGTCACACCGATACAGAGCAACGCAAGGCTGTAAACTTGACTGGCACGCATGAGCTATACCTCTGATTTTTTGTCAGTTTGGTCTGAATTCATTGTATCTGTAAGCATACCCATGATACAACCGCTTTAACAATTTGGTTCACTTTATGAGGATCCTATGCGATTAGCTACCACAATAGCACTGTTATTGGGCGTATCGGTGATGAGCTTCGGCGCATCAGCCGATGTTGCTGACGACCATCGTCACAGCACCACCAAACCGTTCCAAGCTGAGGATATTTTCCAGCTGGAATTCGCTAATGATGTACAGATCTCGCCAGATGGCAAGCACATTGCCTACGTGCGCAACAGTTTTGATGTAATGACTGATAGTACCGTACGCAGTTTGTGGTTAATTGACGTGGCCAGCGGTCAGCACACACCGTTATTCGCTGATAATTTCAGTTACGGCAATCCGAGCTGGTCTCCCGATGGCAGCCGGTTGGCGTTCAGCTCAAACCGTGGCGGTCAAAATCAGATCCACGTGTACTGGGTTGCGACACAAACTGTCGCGCAAGTTACCAAGGTGCCGTCTAGCCCAAGCCAATTTGCGTGGTCGCCTGATGCCAAACAATTAGCGTTCAGTATGACCGTTGAGGCTGAAAAGAGCGCTTTTGAAAAGGCCATTCAAAAGCCCAAAAAGCCAGAAAAAGCGCAGTGGGCAGCACCAGCACGAGTGATTGAGCGTACCTATTATCAGCAAGACGGGGCTGGTATTTTGCCCAATAGCTATCGGCAGATTTTTGTGGTTCCCAGCGAGGGCGGTAGTGCCCGTCAATTAACCAGCGGTCAGTTCAATCATGGCGGCACACTTGCCTGGCTACCCAATAATCAGGCGTTGATATTCTCCACCAACCGCCATCCAAATTGGGAATACCAGCCCAATGAAAGTGATCTGTGGCAAGTGAGCCTTGCTACCAGTGAGCTGACGCAAATCACTAAGGCAGCAGGCCGAGAATGGAACCCAGTACTCAGCCCCGATGGCAAAACCCTAGCATTTTTAAATCGCAACAATGAACCCGTACCGTACCAAAACAGTCGTTTAACGTTATTGAATTTGGCCGATCAGAGCCAACGTCAGTTGCTCACTGAGCTTGATCGCTCGGTGGATGATCCGCAGTGGTTGAGCAACGATACCCTGGTTATTCAGTATAGCGATCGGGGCCGCAGCAAGTTGGCCACGGTTACCCGCAAAGGCAAGCTGCGTGACTGGACCGATGACGTGGGCGGTGTGTCGGTGGGTCGACCGTATCTCAGCGGCATGTATTCTATTGCCCCAGCTACCGGCACCTTCGCCTACACTCGTGGCAGCGCCCAGCGTCCGGCCGATGTGGCGGTGCTTGCCACCACCGGCAAGCAAGCCGGTAAAGCACGTAACCTGACCGCGCTCAATGAAGACATTTTGACTCAGCGGGAACTCGCTGAAGTGCATGAAATTCGTTATGCCTCAAGCTTTGACAACACCGAGATCCAAGGCTGGTACCTCACGCCGCCTGATTTTGATGCCAGTAAAAAGTATCCGCTGATGGTGGAGATCCATGGCGGCCCGCATTTAGCCTACGGGCCGATGTTCAGCGCCGAGTTACAACGCTACGCTGCTGAAGGCTATGTGGTGTTCTACAACAACTATCGAGGCAGCACCTCGTACGGCGAAGCCTTCGCCTTGCTGTTGGATGGTTTCTATTCGTCCGAGCGTGACCATGCCGATCACATGTCTGGTATTGATGCGCTGATTGCTAAGGGCTTTGTTGATGCCAATAACCTATTTATTGCCGGCGGTTCAGCCGGCGGTATTGCCACCACCTACGCGGTCGGTTTGACTAACCGTTTCAACGCCGCAGCGGCAACCAATCCGGTTATTAACTGGATCAGTAAGACCCTCACTGCAGATAGCTCCATTGGCCAGATCGGCAATCAGTTTCCGGCTATGCCGTGGGAGGATTTTGCTCACTATTGGCAACGTTCACCGCTGTCACTAGTCGGCAATGTAACCACCCCAACCCTGTTGTTTAGCGGGGAAAATGACCGCCGCGTGCCAATGTCGGAAATTGAACAGTTCTATCAAGCGCTGAAATTACGCCAAATAGATACCGCCATGGTGCGGGTACCAGGAGCGTCGCATAATGTCACCGCGCGGCCATCGCAGATGATCAGCAAAATTGAACATACTTTGGCGTGGTTTAAGCTCTATCGTAAGAACCCGTAAACTATGTTAATTAGCCTATTTTTGGCGGCCTTCTTGGCCGCCACCGTGCTGCCCGGTAGCTCAGAAATTTTGCTGATAGCAGCTCAGCAGCGTGGTTATGACCCGTGGTTACTGCTTGCTGTAGCCACCAGCGGCAACGTGCTGGGTTCGGTGCTGAACTACGTGATGGGGCGCTATTTACTGCGTTACCAAGACCGTAGTTGGTTTCCATTCAAGGCGGAAGGCTTGCAGCGTGGGGAGCGCTGGTTTCAGCGCTACGGCAAATGGTCGTTACTACTGACTTGGGCGCCATTGGTTGGCGATGCGCTAACTTTCGTAGCGGGTATGATGCGGGTCAATGCAGCGCTATTTTTGCTATTGGTGACGATCGGAAAGGCTAGCAGATATGCGGTGTTGCTTGGTAGTATGAGCCTACTTTTCGGCAGTTAATGAGAGACAACCGATGGAACGATTCCTAGAAAACCTAATGTACAGTCTGCGCTGGCTGCTAGCTCCTATTTATCTTGGCTTAAGTTTGGCGGTTATTTTACTCGGCCTGAAATTCTTCCAAGAAGTGTTTCATGTGGTCCCTATTATTTTCGAAATCAAAGAAGTAGATCTCATTCTACTCACCTTGACCTTAATTGATATTGCGCTGGTCGGTGGTTTGCTGGTGATGGTGATGCTCAGTGGCTACGAGAATTTCGTCTCGACCTTGGATATCAATCGCGACTCAGAAAAGCTGGCGTGGTTGGGCAAAATTGACTCAGGCGGCTTAAAAAATAAAGTGGCGGCATCCATTGTAGCTATTTCGTCCATTCACTTGCTTAAAGTGTTTATGAACCCCCAAAACATGGGCCATGACACCATCAAGTGGTACGTGATTATCCACCTGACTTTTGTCGGCTCAGCCTTCGCAATGGGCTATTTGGATAAACTCACCCGTAAAAGCGACGATTAAACTTCGACCCGTGGTACCCGGGCTGAGACCCGGGTCAGCAGCTCGTAACCGATAGTACCCGCATGCTCGGCAATTTCGTGCACCGATAAATGTGGTCCCCACAGTTCGGCCTCGTCACCCACCTGAATGCCTTCAATATCGGTCACGTCCACGGTGATCATATCCATCGACACGGTGCCGGCAATAGGCGCCTTTTGGCCATGAATCAACACTGGAGTGCCGCTTTTGCAGTGGCGCGGATAGCCATCGGCGTAGCCAATGGCTAGGGTAGCTATCAGCGATGGTCGCTCGGCAATCCAGCCGCTACCATAACCAACCCGTTCCCCTTCGGCGATGTGCCGCAGTGCTATCACCGGGGCAACTAAACGCATCACTGGTCGCAGTTCTGCGTGCACCTGCTTTTGCATATCCGGGTTGACCCCGTACAAAGTAACGCCGGCCCGCAGCCAATGGCCGCTCAGCTGTTCATAGTCTTTCAAGCTGCTGGTCAAGGCGGCGGAATTACCTAAGCTCTGATGCAGTACTTTGGTTTGTGCGCAGGCCGCAGCAAATCGTTGGCGTTGTAATTGGGTGACTGGATGTTCATCCTCACCGGAGTTGGCAAAGTGAGACATCAGCGTAATAGAGGTCACCTGTGGGCAGGCACTGAGTTCGGCATAAACAGCAACCACGCGCTCTGGGTCCCAGCCCAAGCGGTGCATGCCGGTATCTACTTTCAACCACACCGACAACGGCCGCACCAGTTTAGCGGTGGCGATAGCGTCTAGTTGACTTTGTTCATGCACCACCGGCTGCAAATTGTAGTGCGCACAAATAGGTAGCTCGGCTGCAGAAAAACAGCCCTCTAGTAATACAATAGGTTTGATAAAGCCAGCTTCACGTAGCAGTAGAGCTTCGTCAATAAAAGCCACGGCAAAGGCGTCAACGTATTCATCAATAGCACGCGCAGCAACTAACATACCATGGCCATAGGCATCGGCCTTGACCACGCCAAGCAGGTGAGCTGGCGCGCTCAGGCTTTGCATAATCTTTGCATTATGGGTGAGCGCAGCACGGTTAATTTCTGCGCGAGTGGTACGAAAATGCACGCCATTGGCCATAAATTAGTGGGTTCCGTAGTAGCAGTTACAGCATGACCATGCCGGCCACGAGGTAGAGGATCACGGCTGCAGCGCCCGCCACCAGTGCATACGGCAACTGCGTACGCACGTGTTCAAGCAAATCACAACCTGAGGCTAACGATGATACCGCAGTTGTGTCGGAAATTGGAGAGCAGTGATCACCAAAAACCCCGCCACCAAGCACAGCGGCCAGCATCAGTGGGGCCGGTAAATCCAGTGCAATAATTAGCGGTGCAGCTATAGGAATTAAAATAGCGAAAGTACCCCACGAGGTGCCGGTGGTAAACGAAATCAGCGCACCAGCAATAAACAGCATGGGCGCAATTAAAATGACCGGTAGAAAGTCACCTACCAAGCCAGCTAAGAATACCCCAGTACCAAGCTCTTTTAAGCTGCTGCCTAAAGCCAGACTGAGCAGCACTATAGTCACTAGCGGCAGCAGCTCGCTCATACCTTTAAAGCCCATGCTGACCAGCTCGGTATGACGGTTGCGTTTGCTTAATAGCAGCATTAAATAGGCCACCAAACAGGCTAAACCAGTAGCATAAAGTACTGATTTAGAGCCGTTACCTTGGGTAATATCGCCGCCACCGGTACCGATCATAAAGGCCACCATACCCAATACCATCACCAACAGTGGCACCAGCATGTATCGAGCTTTGCTGTTGCTCGGTGGCTGCTCAGGGATGTCTTGCGCTGGCTGTGGCTGCGCTTCAACGGCTGCTAATGGTCCATGTACTTTGGTACTGATAGCGGTGTAGAACACCAAGCCTAAGGTGACTAAGGCGTAAAAGTTGAAGGGCACACTGGCCCAAAGCGTGGTGACTGCATTGCCAGGTAGGTCTTGTTGTTCCAGCATGCCGAGCACATAAGCGCCCCAGCCGTTGAGCAAAATCAAAATACAAATTGGCGCGCTGGTGCTATCAATTAAGTAGGCCAAGCGAGCACGGCTCATGCCGAGTTTTTCAAACAAGCCGCGGGACAAAATACCGGCAGTTAGCACGCTTAAGTTAGATTCAACAAACACAAATACGCCGGTAAATACCGTCATCAAGCTGGCGCTGCGTTTGGTTTTACCAAAGCCACGGCGTAATAGCGCTTCAACCATAGCCGCCACACCGCCAGACTCGCGAATATAGGCTAATAGCGCGCCCACGAGCAGGCTGAAAATAAGAATGCGGGTGTTTCCCGGCGAGCTAAATACGTCAACAATACGTTCTAGCGTGCCAATAAAGGCATAACCGACGTTTTGCTCAGCGCCTAGGCTTAACAGCAGCTCCGAGCAAAATACCGCGAGCAACAAGGCGCCAATCACCTCTTTACGCCAAAACACCACAATAATGGCCACCAAGGGCGGCAGAATAGCAAGCCAACTCATGTCTTTGCGCCTTCCGGAAGTTTGTCGAACTAGTCTAGCATAGGCTTGAAAAAAGCAGTAAGTTGAATGCCTTATTGATTGATCACGTGAGGTAAAGGGACTGTGAACATCGCCACGCTAGGGCCAGCCGGAACATTCTCGGAACTCGCTGCAGCAGAATTTGCCGCCAGTGCAGCGGTGCCGACCAGCTTACAATTTTATCCGTCATTAGCACGTACGCTGGCGGCTGTGGGTAGCGAGTGTTCAGTTGCCGTAGTGCCGCTTGAAAATATCGTCGAAGGGGTGGTATCTCCGGTTATTGACGGCTTGCTCAAACAGCCGTTACAGATCATCGCCGAACTGAGTATACCGGTGCGTTTTTCGCTGGTGGCTAACCATCACAAACCACAAAAAGTGTTTGCTCAGTTTGTTGCGCAAGGGCAATGCAGTGAGGCATTGGCGCGGCTGAATGCGCCAATTATCACCACCGCTAGCAATACCGAAGCGTTGCACTTGCTATTGGCGCAAGATCAACCTGCTGCGGCATTGGTTCCTGAGCATGCTATTGGTGAGCATAGTTTTGTCGAGGTAGTGCACGATGTCGCGGATGTGCCTCATAACGAAACGCGGTTTATTGTGCTCCAGCAACCCCAGCCGTTAGCGGTACGTGAACCGAGTCAGCACTATAAAACGGCCATTATCATTGTTGATGATGCCGATCATCCCGGCTTATTGGTCGAGCATTTGCAGGCCTTTGCGCTGGCTCGAGTCAACTTAACCGCGTTGGTATCACGGCCAACCGGACAACGCTTTGGGGCTTATCACTTTTTTATTGAGCTAGAGGGGCATTTAGACGATGCCAACGTGCAACGCGCGCTGGCGTTAATAAAAGCCAGTAATCAGGTGTTAGAACTCGGTAGTTACCGTTATTCTAGCGCCAGTTCTAGCTGTAAATAATCATCGGGATCAGGCAGCATGACGCTTAAGCCAATCAGCCTCACACCGCGCTGCTCACGGCGCTCCCACGCTTCACGCAGTAGTTGATAAAACAGACTTGGTGAGGCCTTGCTGCCGGTGCGCGATACCGTGGTTTGCTGAAAATCAGTAAACTTTAGCTTGACCGTTTGGCTCTTAATGGCGGTTTCTTGCCAGCGCTGGCAACCAAGCCGTTTGAGCAACTGGGGTAACAAGGTTTCATCGAGAAATTGCTCAACCCCTCGTAGTTGAAAGAGGTCATGCCGCAGCGTTTCTTCCACCCCAACGCTTTTACGTACTCGCTCAGTCACTACTGCGCGAGGGTCATTACCCAAACAACGTTGATGCAATAGCCAACCGGCTTTGTCACCGAGAATCTGCTGTAATTGCGTTACTTCAGCCTGTTGTACATCACGGCCATGATAGAAGCCGAGTAAATTCAACCGTTCTAAGCTTTTCGGGCCCACGCCGGGAATGCGTTTCAGGGTGAGTTGCGCAATATAATCAACCACCTGATCGGGGGGCACCACATATTGGCCATCGGGTTTGCGCTCTTCGCTGGCAATTTTTGCGACCATTTTTTGGCAGGAGATTCCGGCGGAGGCACTCAAACCAATGGCACGAAGGCGCTCACGAATCGCCTCAAGGGTGCGGCTGGCACTGCCTTGAAAGGCACTATTAGCGGTTAAATCAAGATAAAACTCATCAATTGAGGCCGGCTCGACTTGGTCGGTGAATTCTTGCAAAATTGCCAACACCTGCCGCGATAGCTGTCGATAGTAGCCGTGGTCTGGCGCGACAAAATGCAAATCAGGACACAAGCGCCGCGCATAAGCACCCGACATGGCGCTACGAACACCAAATTGCCGCGCCAAATAGTTCGCTGTTGCGACTACGCCGCGCTCGCCGCCGCCGCCAACGGCAAAGGGTCGGTGCTGTAAGCTGGGGTCGCGCAGAACCTCGGCGCTGGCAAAGAAAGCATCGAGATCTAAAAGCGCTATTTTACGCGTAGTAAAAGACATGCACGGAAGTGTTTATCCTCGAACGGAATGTGGCTATAATCTCAGCAACGATTCGAGCGTGCAAGCTCGTCAGCTCATCTTAGGAGTGTACTGTGAAGCTAGTAAATGTTGTGAATACCAGTCGTTTGTTAGTCGCCGCCTTAGCGGTTGTGGTCGGTACTGCCAGTGCAGCTATGATGCCACAGGCTAAATCAACCAGTTCATTAGAAGATCGTATTGCGCCAATTGGCAAGGTACGCGTAGCCGGTTCTAGCCCGCAAGCAGACGCTGGTGCTCAACAAGCACGTAGTGGCGATGCGGTATACAACCAGTTCTGTGCCGCCTGCCACACCAGCGGTGTATTGAACGCACCAAAATTGAATAATGCCGCCGATTGGGAACCACGCTTAGCTCAAGGGATGGACACGGTATTACGTCATGCGATTGAAGGCTACAACGCTATGCCAGCTAAAGGCACCTGTGGTAACTGTAGCGATGATGAAATTCAAGCCGCCATTGATTACATGATTGCTGAACTGTAATCAGCGCTAGGCACATGAATTGTATAAAAAAACCGCTTCGGCGGTTTTTTTATTGGGGACAAAACGGGTAAAAACCTTTCCTGACGGGATTTGTAAAGATATACTTCTTTGCAAAATATTTACAAAACCATGTGATAAACAACGCGCTACTCTATTGAACCACTAAAATATGGCAAAGCAGTTACAGCAGAGGTCATCGGCCACGGAAATTGCGCGACTGCGTAAGGCCTTGTCACGCCTGCAAAAACTCGCTTTAAAATACCGCGAATCTGAAGTCATTCAAAAAGCCTTATTCAAGATCTCGGAGCTAGCTTCGTCAGCTCGCGAAATGAGTGATTTCTATCCGGCTGTGCATAGCATCATCGGTGAACTGATGATGGCTAAGAACTTCTTTATTTGCCTCTACGATGACAGTAACGACACCTTTAAATTCGTGTACTTCGTCGATGAATATGATGATGCGCCCACCCTTGAACAGTTTCCGGCGGAGATCCTGCGGCAAGGTTTAACTGGTTTTATTATGCGCACCGGTAAACCGTTTTTGCTGACCGATGAGAATTTTGCCGAGCTGGTTGCCAGCGGCGAAATTCGTGACTTAGGTGCAGCGCCAGTGGATTGGCTTGGGGTGCCGTTGCATGTGGGTGATCAGGTCATTGGCGCCATGGTGGTGCAAAGTTACACCGAGGGTGTGACCTATACTCGTGCCGACCGCGAGTTATTGCAATTCGTATCTCAGCACATTATCAACGCTCTCGAACGGATTCGTCAGCGTGAGTTTATGCAAGCTGAAATTACTCGGCAAACGGCCAGTTTGCGCGACATTAACACGGATTTAGAGCTGCAAATTGCCGAGCGCAAACGTGCTGAACAAGTGGCATCGGTGCTTTATGCGATTTCTGAGTTGACCAATACCTCCGAAAGCATGGATACCTTCTTTGCCCAGCTGCACAAGCAGGTGGGTAAGCTGATGATCAATGATAATTTCTTCGTGGCATTGTTAGATGATGATCAGCGCAATATTGAGTTTGCCTACTATGTTGACCAATTTGACCAACGTACCGCGGTAAGCCGACCCATCGGTCGCGGTATGACTGAGTACGTTATTCGCAGTCGTCGGCCAGTTTTTATTGATGAAGACGAATTTAATCGCTTGGCCGCAAAAGGCGAAGTGGCTGGTGAGGGCGCCCATTACGGTACTCGCCCGAAGCAATGGATGGGCTCACCGTTGATTGTTGATGAGCAAGTGATCGGCGTGCTTTCGGTACAAACCTATTCTGACCGCATCAAATACAAGCAAGACGATTTAGAACTACTCAACTTTGTCTCGCAGCACGTGGCCGTGGCCATTGAGCGCCGTCGTAATGCCGATGAAGTGAAGCGAATTAACAACTATTTAGAGCGCAAAGTTGCCGAGCGCACCGAAGAGTTGGTCAATGAAATAGAGCGGCGTAAAAAAATTGAAGAAAAGCTGTTCTACGATGCTCACCACGACACCTTGACTGGGCTGCCTAACCGCTCCATGTTTACCGAGCGCTTGCAACAAGCGTTAAAGCAAAAGCGGCGTTTCCCGAGCCATAATTTCGCCGTGTTGTTTGTCGATCTCGATCGGTTTAAAGATATCAACGACACCCTGGGCCACTCGGCCGGCGACGAATTTTTACTCGAAGCAAGCCGCCGTATTGGCGAGTGTGTGCGTGATAACGATACCGTGGCACGCCTAGGTGGTGATGAGTTCGTGATCTTGTTGAACTTGATACGGCATACTGATGACGCTCGCGATGTTGCTAGTCGCATCATTGAAAAAATGCGCAAACCCTTTGTGTATGGTGAAACCGAGCATTATTCTGGCGCCAGCGTGGGCATCGCCGAGTGCAAGGCGCTTAACGATACCGCTGAACGCTTGTTACGCGATGCTGACGCTGCCATGTACCAAGCAAAGAGCATGGGCCGTGGTCGTTATGTGGTATTCGATGAGAGTATTCACAAAGACTTAGTGGCCAGCTTGAATCGCGAAACCGAATTGCGTCATGCTCACTTTGATGAAGATTTTGTGCTGCAGCATCATGACTTGCTGAACCTAGCCGATAAGACTCCGCAAGCGCGCGAAGTGCTGGTGCGCTGGCGTCGTGGCGATACCTTGCTGCCTACTGAACGGTTTTTGAGTATTGCCGAAAAGGCCGGCATGGTGATGGCACTGGACCAATGGCTGCTGACACGCTGTTGCGAATTGCTCGCCGATGGCTGCGATATTCCGGTGTATGTGAGCTTGTCCACCAAGCATTTATTCAAGCTGGCGGACACCAAAGCATTGCTGAGTATTATTGAGCAGGCTGGAATTGATCCGAAGCGCTTGGTATTGGAGTTCAGCGAGACCGAATTGCACGATTCATCCAAGCGTCAGTTGAGTTGTTTACGGCAATTGGCTGATGCCGGTGTTGGCTTAGCGCTGAATGAGTTTGGCCGCAGCGCTGGCGCCTTGCACTATATCCTGAATTATCCGTTCACCCATGTGAAACTCGATTCACGTTTTGTTGCCGATATTGCTTTGAGCAGTCGCGGTCATGCCACCATTACCCATTTGGTGAACTTGTGTCATGAATTGAAAATTGAGGTCTGTGCAGCGGGTATCAATACCCAAGAACAACAGCAGGCGTTGCAAAAGGCAGGGGTTAAAATTGGCCAGGGTATCTTGTACGGAGAACCCCAATCGGTAAAGTTGCAAGGTTCTGCAGCGCCGACTTCCTCTGAGTCGGCGGCAGCAAACTATTAGCGTTGCTGCTCTAACGCCTTACGCAGCAGCGCCACACCGCTCAAACGTGACTGCTCCTTGCTCTCTTCGGTCACTACTTTTTGGTCTTCCCATTCCACATCGTCTTGCGGTAACTCATGCAGAAACCGGCTCGCTTCAGGGCGGATCACTTCGCCATATTGGCGGCGTTCGCGAGCCATGGTAAAGGTCAGTGACTGCTGTGCGCGAGTAATGCCTACATAGGCGAGGCGCCGCTCTTCTTCCACCATATCGCTATCGATACTGGATTGATGGGGCAATAAGCCTTCTTCCATACCCACCATAAACACGTGGGGAAATTCCAAGCCTTTGGAGGCATGTAAGGTCATCAGCTGCACCTGGTCACCTTGCTCTTCTTCTTCGTTACGGCTCATCAGGTCGCGCAAACAGAGCTTGGCAATCGCGTCATCAAGGGCTAGCGCTTCGTGCTCATCGTCACCTTTGAGCATTTCTACCACCCAGCGCAATAATTCGCTGACGTTCTTGTAGCGCATTTCCGCTGCCGCCTGACTGGGGCTGGTTTCGTACAGCCACTCTTCCATAGCGATATTACGCAGCAAATCGTACAGCGCGCTTGGGGCATCATCCGCATGCAGGCACTTGCGCACAGTGGTCGTGATGAGTTGGGTGAAGTACTGTACCGATTGATATTCACGGCTCCCCAAACGGGTTTTCAGCGCTTGGTGCTGGGCAGCTTCCAGCATGCTGACGCGAAGTTCGTTCGCCAGTTCGCCAATACGCTCCACAGTGTTGGGGCCAATGCCGCGTTTCGGTACGTTGATGATCCGAATCAACGCAGTGTCATCGTCGGGGTTCACCAACAGCCGTAGGTAGGCCATCATGTCTTTCACTTCTGCGCGGGCAAAAAAGCTCTGGCCGCCGCTAATTTTGTAAGGAATACGGTGCGTCAGCATGGCTTTTTCAAACAGCCGCGCCTGATGATTACCGCGATAGAGCAGAGCAAAATGGCTGTACGGTGTACGCTCTAAAAAGCGCTTACGGACAATTTCAGCGACCACGCGGTCGGCTTCATGCTCTTCATTTTTGCCATAAATCACCCGTAGCGGTACCCCGTATTCCATTTCTGAGAATAGCTTTTTCTCAAACACGTGCGGGTTGTTTTCAATCAAGATGTTGGCGGCCTTCAGAATACGGCCGTGGGAGCGATAGTTTTGCTCTAATTTGATCACTTCAAGCTGCGGAAAATCACGTTGTAACAGCGCCAAGTTCTGCGGTTGGGCGCCGCGCCACGAGTAGATTGACTGGTCATCGTCACCCACCACGGTAAAGCGCGCCCGTTCACCCACCAGCAACCGCACCAGTTCATACTGTGAGGTGTTGGTGTCTTGGTATTCATCCACCAGCAGGTACTTAAACTTAGCTTGCCAGCGGCTACGCGCGGCCTCGTTATTTTTCAGCAGCAGTGTGGGTAGCAAAATCAGATCATCAAAATCCAACGCATTGCAGGCGCGCATGTTTTGGCTGTAACGCTGATAGATCTCGGCAAACAGCTTTTCGTCGGGCAGTTGGGCTTGCGCTAACGCTTGCTCCGGCGACAGCATGGCATTCTTCCAGTTGCTGATCTGGCTTTGCAGCATTTTCACCAGCTGCTTGTCATCGTCCCAGTCGTCTTCGGTCAGTGCTTTGAGTAGCGCAAAACTGTCTTGGTCGTCAAATAGCGAGAAGCCCGGCTTCATATTTAAGCGGGTCACTTCTTTGCGAATAATAGTAAGGCCCAAGGTGTGAAAGGTCGATACTGTTAAGCCGCGGGTGTGCTCGCGGCCCAAGGTGTGACCCACGCGTTCTTTCATTTCGCGCGCGGCCTTATTGGTAAAGGTCACCGCCGCGATATTACGTGCGGAATAGCCACAGCGGGTAATCAAATAGGCGATTTTTTCGGTGATCACCCGGGTCTTGCCGCTACCGGCACCAGCCAACACCAGCACCGGCCCATCTATGGCGCGTACCGCTTGTTGTTGGCTAGGGTTGAGTTGCAGCATGAGCTTCCTTGGCAGGTAATGACCATCACGGTTTAGCGTGAACGAGCGGCAGATTTTACCGCAAAGAACTGCTAAGCTAAATGCAAATAACACAGTGACTGCCTGTAGTCACCGAAGGAGCCGTTATGGACGCCAAAAAGATTGAAGATATTGCCCGCCAAATCAACGACAGCATTCCTGCTGGGGTGAAAGATTTCGCCGGTGGCTTAGAGCAGCGTATTAAGCAAATTTTGCAGCAACAGCTGAGCAAATTAGACGTGGTCACCCGCGAAGAATTAGACGTTCAGCAACAGTTATTACTGCGCTTACGCCAGCGTGTGGATCAGCTTGAACAGCAATTAGCTGCGCTACAAACCCCAGCACGTAAGGACTAATTGCAATGGCGCAGTGGTTAAGCGGTGAAGTGATTGAAAATTTTGCCTGGAACAGCGAGCTGTTCAGTTTGCGGGTGCGCACCGAGCCCTTTACCTTTACCGCCGGTCAATTTGTCCGGCTGGGGTTAACCATTGAGGGGCAGCGGGTTCAACGCGCCTATTCGTTGGTGAATGGCCCAGCCGACCCAGTGCTCGATTTTTTGGTCAACCGCGTGCATGACGGGCTATTTTCACCGGCTCTGCATCAGCTCAAAGCCGGCCAACATATTGAAGTATCGCAGCCAGCCAGTGGCTTTTTCACTTTGAACGAAGTGCCTGATGGCGATGATTTGTGGCTGATTGGCACCGGTACCGGTATTGGTCCGTATTTTTCCATGCTGACCACTGCCGAGCCATGGCAACGCTTTCAACGTATTCACCTCGTGCATGCGGTTCGCCATGCCGAAGATCTAGCCTATCAGCCGCTCATCGCCGAGTTGTTGGCTGAACGCGCCGGACAATTTGTGTATCAACCGGTGGTGAGCCGCGAAGACCATGCAGGCGCCCTGCGTGGCCGTATTCCAGCGCTGATCAGCAGTGGCGAACTTGAAGCCGCAGTCGGCTGCCCACTGACCCCACGCTCGCAACTGATGCTCTGCGGCAACCCCGAGATGATTCGCGATGCCCGCGAACTGCTCGCCAGCAAAGGCTTACCGAAAAACCTGCGACGCACCCCCGGCAACGTCACCATCGAGCATTACTGGTAAGGTCATAAAGTTAGTGATAAATTTCGCTATAGCACGTACATCTAAAAATCTTCTATGAAGTTAATATATTTCAGGATTGGTCAAGTTCCAAGTACCGGTGTAGTTAAGATAGTCATCCATACAAAAGGCATATTAAAAGTAAAAGAAAGTTGAATTAAATATTCATTGTGTCTCCCTTTCTGTTACGGTCATCAAATAGAATATGGAGAAAAGGGGCCTTATGAAATATCTTTCGACATTAACCACGATCGTGATAACCCTTTTTATTTTAGTTAATCCCTGTAGAGGGTTAGCTTCAGAGTCCGAGCTACC
Organism: Pseudidiomarina mangrovi; assembly: GCF_003999375.1. Lineage (GTDB taxonomy): Bacteria > Pseudomonadota > Gammaproteobacteria > Enterobacterales > Alteromonadaceae > Pseudidiomarina > Pseudidiomarina mangrovi. The sequence continues at coordinate 124,517 of NZ_RJLC01000014.1, read as the reverse complement.
TGAGGGTTATGTAGATAGCACTGGTCTTGATGTGTTATGTAAAGGCATGGATGCAGCAATAGTTGGGGTATCTTCACTGGCAGCTGGGGTTCGTGCAGCGACCGCCACCTTTACTGCTTTTGAATTGTACGATATAGCAACAGAAGGTGTTTATAGTCGCAGCGCAGAGTGCTCAATGAGCTGGCAAGACTGGGCTAATTATTACAAAAGCAACCCCGTAAACTATAATGATTTTATTAAGGAGCATTGTGGTGGCAATCCATTAAATTGTCCCGGAACCTATAACGTCGACCAGCCGATGGATTGCAGTACTTTTATCGTATGTTCAGATTATGCTGTTGATGTATTAAACGGACCTTTTTCAGTGAATGATTTAGTAGCACCATTCGCTCAATTCGAAATGCAGTACTACTATAATGACTGGAACTTTGACTCGACCACATGGGATATTCCATAAATGATGAGGAGTGCGTAGTGGGGCGACGGATCTATTATTTTTTTAAGTTGACAGTGATATGGTGGTTAATATTTCTTGGAGCGATACACATTATCACGATCCTATCCTTGATTTTAGAGTGGGATAATCAACGCAACTTCACGCTTGATGAGCACCTGAGAATATCGATGGTTTCATTCTCTGGAGCTTTAATCTTTAGTATTAGTGATACTTTTAAAAAGATCTGTATAGAATTAAAAAAGAAGGAACAGGATTAAAGACGCTGGTGCCATTCCCACCTTCAATTAAACCCTTTCTGGCCGTCTGATTCATTGCTAATGTGACCCCAAGGATAATTATCATTCTTTTTGTTGGTATTATAAGGTTTAGCTAATTTACCATTAAGATATATCCCCAATTAAAATACGTTTTCACGCTGTTGTCCTCAGCGCTGTGACCGACTAGCCTTGTGGTTGGTTCGTTGAATTGCAAAGGATGGCAGATGGGCGCACGAGCATTACGATTAGCGCGGGTATATACCCGTGCGCTACAAGGCATTGACGCACCGTTAGTTACGGTCGAGGTGTGTTTAGCCGGTGGCTTGCCGGCATTTTCCATGGTTGGGTTACCGCAAACCGGAGTGCGAGAGGCGCGTGACCGGGTGCGCTCGGCTATTCTGGCCAGCCAGTACGACTTTCCGAAAGCGGTGAAAATCACCGTAAATTTAGCCCCTGCCGATTTACCCAAATATGGTGCACGCTACGATTTGGCAATTGCCATTGGCATTTTGGTGGCCGCCGAGCAAATTCCTGAAAAGGCCGTGGTGGGTCGCGAGTTTTATGGCGAGCTTACTTTAAATGGCGATTTACGTGGTGTCAGTGGCATTTTGCCAGCCATGATGGCATGCCGCGATGAAGGCCGCGAAGCAGTTATCCCGGCCGATAACCACAACGAAGCAGCGGTGTTGCAACAGCAGCAGTGTGTGGCGGCGATTAGTTTGCGTGATGTGGTGGACCATCTGATCACGCCACACCCACTCCCTTACATCAAGCCGCTGCAGCTCAGCGGTGAACTGGCCGATAGCCATTTAGATGTGGCTGATGTGATTGGTCAGCAGCAAGCGAAACGGGCATTGTTGCTGGCGGCGGCTGGTGGCCATCATCTGCTTTTTGTCGGCCCTCCGGGTACCGGCAAAACTATGTTGGCGCAACGTTTACTGGGGCTGTTGCCAGCGCTGAGTGAGAGTGAAGGTTTGGCGGTGGCAGCGGTACGATCGATCAGTGGTGGCGCACAGCAGCAACAGGATTGGCGCCAGCGTGCGCTGCGTAATCCGCATCATTCGTGCTCTGCCGCGGCGTTGGTGGGTGGTGGCTCGCCACCCCAGCCCGGCGAGATCTCGCTAGCGCATAAAGGGCTGCTATTTTTAGACGAACTTCCGGAGTTCTCGCGGCATGTGCTCGATTCGCTGCGTGAGCCGTTAGAATCTGGGCAGGTAACTATTAGCCGCGCTGCCCATCAAATTACCTTTCCGGCGCAGTTTCAGTTGGTCTGCGCACTGAATCCATCACCCTGTGGCCACTTTGACGGCAACCTCAGCAGCGCTCGCGCTAGCCCGGACCAAATCATTAAGTATCTGGGCCGTTTGTCAGGACCGTTACTGGATCGCATTGATATGCAAGTGGAGGTACCACGGCAACCTGAGGTGCTCAAGCAGCAGGTCAGTGTCAGCGAGCCAATATCGCCGCAGTGGCGACAGCAGGTTATTGCCTGCAGGGCGCTACAGCACCAGCGTCAACACTGCCTGAATAGCGAAATGCGTCCCGCCCAATTAGCCGAACACTGCTTACTTAGCGGCGACGATCATGACTTCCTAGTCCGCGCCATCGAACAATTCAGCCTGTCGCATCGCGCCTACCACCGCTTATTGCGGCTCGCGCGCACCATCGCCGATCTCGATCAAAGTGCCACCATTATGCGCAAGCACCTCGCCGAAGCGCTCAGCTTTCGCGCCCTCGACCGGCTGCTTCAACAGCTAAAGCAACTGTAATTATAGCTCGTATAACTACGCTAATGGCGTATAATTGATAAAGCTAGCTGTTCTGAAAAAGCTGGTTAAGGATTGGAGCTAATGGACATTAAATTGTTTGAGCAACTTGTTGAAAGTAGTCAGCAGGCTGACCTAATCATGAAGGGTAAGATGCAGCCGGGTCGAGTGACTGAATTTCCGCTGATGGAAGTTCAGGCGATTCGGGCCAAGACTGGTTTGAGCCAAAGTGGCTTCGCCCAACAACACTATTTTGATTAAATGAATTATTTACTAACTTATATGCACTGTCAGAAAGTTCAATTGGTACTTCTATATCAGTCAGTAATGTTTGAATGTCCGTCTTTATATTTATTGCTTCAGTGAACCCAGCAGCTATCGACATTTCTGTTGGTTCGGGAAAAATCATAAACTCAGGCAAACCAGGCTCGTAGGTTTGAATAATTGTATAAGAACGGATTGTCTCTGTACCAAAGTCAGCGACAGTAATAGTGAATTCTCCCTCACGAGATCCTGCAGAGCGAACATAATCTATTGAGGCCTGCTCCATTTGGGTGGAGTCACAGAATGTACAAATAATCTGGCCTAAGTTTTCGGATGCGAAAACTCGAGGGGAAAAGAAGAAACTAATAATAAAGGCAAGGCAAGGCAAGGCAAGGTAATTAAAGCTTTTCATTGATATCGATTCTCCGTCTTTCGATAATGTATACAATAAAAAAATAAGCTCCTAGCACGAAAACTGCGCCGGCACTAGTTGCATTGATGTGAATATCAGAAGGGTCTTTAAAAGTGAAGTTACTTTGAGCGCTCCCGAAAATAAAACAGAGCCAAAGAATTATGCCATTGGTCCCGAAAGTGGAATGATTGTGGTAAATTAAATCTCGCGTTAAAACCACTGCAAAACAGATGTAGATGAGCGATGCTAAGTAATTGATGGTGGGAAAGATAACCATCAATGCCAAGCAATTAGCAATTAGTTGGTGAATCAATTTCGTTCTGTGTTTCATGATCTCCTCATTGGTATGTATCCATAAGTTTAAAATCGTTTAACTCAATGCTTCGGCAAACAACCCAATCACCCGTTCTACGTCGGCGGCGCTGACGTTGAGGTGTGTGACTAGGCGCTGGCGCTGCGCTCGTGACACTAGTACGCCGTGCTCGCGTAAGTAATCACTTACTTTCAATGCGTCTTCTAAGCTACCGTAGTTGATGTACACCATGTTGGTGTGCTGCGGTTCTAAGGTTAAGCCGGGTAGGCCGTGTAATCCTTGATGTAAACGGGCAGCGTTGGCGTGATCGTCAGCCAACCGTGCCACGTTGTGGTCGAGTGCATAATCCATGGCTGCAGCCACAATACCGGCTTGGCGCATACCGCCACCGAGCATTTTGCGCCAGCGATGGGCACGGGCAATAAACTTTTTCGAGCCAACTAGCACCGAGCCAATGGGCGTGCCGAGACCTTTTGAAAAGCAAATCGAAATACTATCAAACGGCGCGCAGAGTTCTTGTAACGACAACCCAGTGGCAACCGCTGCGTTAAAAATACGGGCGCCATCAAGGTGCAATTTCAAGCCGTGCTTATCGACTAATTTGCGCGCTTGCTGCATGAACGCTTGCGGAATAACCCGGCCAGTATGGGTATTCTCTAGCGCCAACAGCCGAGTAATCGGAAAATGTGGATCATCGGGCTTAATGCGTTTTTCCACCCGCGCCAAATCTAACGTGCCATCGGCTTCTACTTCAAACGGTTGCGGCACAATACCGCCTAATACCGCAGCGCCGCCGGCTTCATAGCGGTAGGTGTGGTATTCCTGCCCAACCAAGTATTCCTCGCCGCGCTGGCAATGGCTCAGCAGTGCCAGCAAGTTGGTTTGCGTGCCACTTGCTGCAATGAGCGCTGCCTCTTTGCCGGCCATGGCGGCAACGCGCTGTTGTAGCGTGTTGATGGTGGGGTCATCGCCGAACACGTCGTCGCCCACTGGTGCGGCAGCCATAGCTGCACGCATGGCAGCACAAGGTTGCGTGACGGTATCGCTGCGTAGGTCAATCAGCATAGCCATTAGTTTCCTTCATAACCCCAAGCAGGAGGTGGTAAATCAATCGGCGTGGATAAATCCACGTGTACTTCAAACAACCGGCCAGGGCGGCTCAGCTGGTAGGCCATGGTATTGGCATCAATAAAGCGAATGGACCAGGTGTTGGTGGTTGATACGTCTAAACCGTTGGCTATAAAACGCCCTTTACTACCCTCATCGACGGGGAATGCTTGCGCTGTGGCGGAGCCGGCGTCAAGGGTGCGGCCACCATAGGGTGAGGTGGCGTCGAGTTTACCATCGGGGTAGCGATGATAATGCTGAAAATCAATGTAATCAGCATACAGCGTCAATTCCCAGGTACGGGAATGGTCGTCACCGACATGCAACGGCATGCGCACCACATTGTCCTCGCAATCGCGTACGTGCACCACTAACGGGTGATCCCAAGCGGGTGATGGTGCGTTATCTTGCACAATCTTCGCGCTAAAGGCCTGACCACAGAATGGTGCAAAGGCAGCCATAAACGCTTGTTGTGGATTGCTCTGGGCAACTTCCACGGGCGCTGTCACAGTCTCTGTGGTGGTGTTTTCTGCTGCTGGCTGGCAGCCTGCGAGCAACACCAAGCTAGTGAGACTGGCGGCAATGAATGAACGATGAAGAGTCATGTTGTTTACTCCTGAAGTGTCGCCTTACTGTGCCATATCGTGCGATAATGCCACAACTGTTTTCATGACCATTAGCGTCACCAAACCAAATGGGTACGTAACCAATGCAAGTTTTTCAAACTGTCCTTGCCATGATTGGCAACACGCCTATGTTGCGCGTCAGCAACCTCGACACTGGCCCTTGTGAGCTGTATTTCAAAATGGAATTGATGAATCCGGGCGGTTCTATTAAAGATCGCATCGCCGTCAGCATGATTGCTGCTGCCGAGCAAAGTGGTGCGTTGCGCCCAGGCATGACCATTATTGAAGCTACCGCCGGCAATACCGGTCTTGGTTTAGCGTTAGTGGCGGCCAGCAAAGGCTATCCGCTCAAGATTGTGATGCCTGACAAAATGTCGGCCGAAAAAGTGAATAACTTGAAGGCCATGGGTGCCGAGGTGATCCGCACCCGCTCAGACGTACAAAAAGGCCACCCTGAATATTATCAAGATATGGCGGCGCGGCTGGCTCAAGAAAACGGCTATTTTTACGTTAACCAGTTTGCCAACCCAGCTAACGTGGCGGCCCATTATGAGGGCACTGGCCCGGAAATTTTGCAGCAAATGCAAGGTAACATCGATGCCTTTGTGTGTGGCGTTGGCTCCGGCGGCACTTTAAGCGGAATTGGCCGCTATTTACGTGAACAAAACCCAGCCGTTGACTTAGTCCTCGCCGATCCAGAAGGCTCTATTTTGGAACCACTGGTGAACCGCAATGAAGTGGTTGAAGCCGGTAGTTGGTTGGTTGAGGGCATCGGTGAAGATTTCGTGCCCGATATTTGCGACATCAAGCTGGCGAATAAAGCCTACGCGATTAGCGACAAAGAAGCCTTAAATACCGCCCGCGAGGTGTTAGTGAAAGAGGGCGTGATGGTTGGCTCAAGCAGCGGCACACTGATTGCTGCGGCGTTGCGTTATTGTCGCGAGCAAACCGAACCAAAACGCGTGGTCACTCTAGCTTGTGACACCGGCAATCGTTATTTATCAAAACTGTATAACGACGAGTGGATGAACGAACGTAATTTATTGGAGCGTTAAGCAATGGCTGACCAGCATGATTTAAAATTCGCCACCCGCGCTATTCACGGTGGCCAAGCCCCTGAACCGGTAACTGGCGCGGTAATGCCGCCTATTGTCACCAGCTCAACCTATATTCAAGAAAGCCCCGGTGTACACAAGGGTTTTGAGTACTCGCGCTCGCATAATCCAACGCGGTTTGCCTGGGAGCGCGCGGTAGCGAACCTCGAAAGTGGCAAGCATGGCTATGCCTTCGCCTCGGGTATGGCGGCTACCTCAACCATGATGGAAGTGCTCAACAGTGGTGACCATGTGATCGCCATGGACGACTTGTACGGCGGTACGTTTCGCTTGTTTGATAAAGTACGCGGGCGCTCAGCTGGGCTGCAATTTAGCTACGTGGACTTGACCGACGAAGCTGCGGTTATAGCCGCCATTCGACCGAACACCAAGATGATCTGGGTCGAAACCCCCAGTAACCCCATGCTGAAGTTGGTGGATATTGCCGCCATGGTGCGCATTGCCAAGCAGCACGGCATCATCACCGTGGTCGACAATACCTTTGCCACACCTTATAACCAACGGCCGCTAGAAATGGGCGTGGATATGGTGATGCACTCTGCGACTAAATACCTCAATGGTCACTCTGACATGGTGGGTGGCATTGCGGTGGTGGGTGATAACGCCGAACTGGCGGAGAAAATGACCTTTTTGCAAAACGCTGTGGGCGCTATCGCCGGGCCATTTGATAGCTATTTGGCCTTGCGTGGAGTGAAAACCTTAGCGCTGCGCATGCGCCATCACAACGCGGCAGCGCTGGAAATTGCCCAGTGGTTGGATCAGCACCCAGCGGTAGAGAAGGTGATTTACCCGGGCCTGCCAAGTCACCCACAACATGAGTTAGCCAAGCGGCAAATGAGCGGTTTTGGCGGTATGATCTCTATCTTGCTGAAGGGTGATTTAGCCAAAGCGCGGCGATTCCTAGAAAACATCGAGATTTTTGCCCTCGCCGAGAGCCTCGGTGGGGTGGAAAGCTTGATTGAGCATCCGGCTATTATGACCCATGCCTCAATTCCGAAAGAGAACCGCGAAAAACTCGGTATTTTGGATAATTTTGTGCGTATTTCGGTCGGTATTGAAGATACAAACGACCTAATTGCAGCACTTGATAAGGCATTAAAGGCTTAACAATCATGGTTTTGTGACAGCAGTATTTACACTCTTTTACAATTTCATGAAGTTCAGGTAGGCTTATTCCCAGAACAATAACTATCAACAAGGGAATACCGTTATGCCTCTCAACTTGTTTATTTTGCAAGGTTTGGTGGCGGCGTTGTTATTTTATGTGCTGGTGGCGCGTCATCACCACCAGCCGCTGTGGAATATGCTTGCCGTGTTAGCCTGTGGTGCCATACCACCGGTGAATTGGATTGTGTTACTGGTGGCTGTAGGTGCGCGGTTATGGCGTAAATCTGCGCCGCTGGTGGCGATGAAAAATCAGTATTAAGAGGCGCTTGGTCATTTATGGGTTCTGCATTACAGCCGTTTCACCTTGCTATTCCGGTTGATGACCTGAGCAAAGCGCGGGCTTTCTATGGCGACCTGCTTGGTTGCGAAGAAGGCCGCAGCGCCGACCATTGGATTGACTGGAACTTCTTCGGTCACCAGCTGGTCACTCACGTAGCCCCCGAGCGTATCGCCAAAGCCCACCACAACCCCGTGGATGGCCATGACGTGCCGGTACCGCATTTTGGTGTGGTGCTGAGTATGCCTGATTGGTATCAGTTATCTGAGCGCCTGCAAGCGAAAGGGCAGGCTTTTGTGATTGAACCGCATATTCGCTTTAAAGGCCAAGTAGGCGAGCAAGCCACCATGTTTTTCTATGACCTCAGCGGTAACGCGCTAGAGTTCAAAGCCTTCGAAGATATCGGCCAGTTGTTTGCCAAGTAGCCCGGCCCACCAAGCCTAATTCGGTGGCTGTGCGACATTACCGCCACTGATAATTGCACCCACCCGTAAGCCTTTAAATTGCTCAGCATAACGCATGATAGCGGCGATCACCGTGGCCGATGATGGCTCGATCCATTCGCCGGTGGTGGTGTAACACAATTGCTGCGCTGTGAGTGCTTCTGCATCACTAACTAGCAGCACGCCATCGATCAGCTCGCGTAGCACCGCAAAGGTGTGTGAACCCAAACTAGTGAGTAGGCCATCGCAAATACTGAGCGGTGGCATAGCCGGCTGAATACTGCCTTGTTGTAATGACGCCCAGCCATCGGCCGCCAGTTCCGGCTCTACGCCAAACACCTGCGCCACCCCATAGGCCCGTGCGGCAATGGCGGTGCCCGATAACAGCCCGCCGCCACCCAGTGGTGCTAGCAATACATCAAGTGGTTCAGCGGCTTGCAGGAGCTCCAGCGCAGCGCTGCCTTGACCAGCAATAATATGCGGATGATTGTAGGGCGGAATAAACACTCGGCCACTGAGCTGTTGCTCGGCGGCAAAGGCTTCGCGCGCCGCCATACCTGGTTCAATAGTGATGAGCTCGGCGCCATAGCGCGCCATGTTGGCACGTTTTACCGCTGACGCATTGCTGGCCACGCCAACCCGCACAGCAATACCTAACTGTTGACCCGCTGCCGCGAGAGCGGCGCCATGATTGCCCGATGACACCGTGAACACCCCAGCGTCACGCTGCTCTGGGCTGAGTTGCAGCAAGGCGTTGCAGGCCCCGCGATACTTAAAGGCACCGGTATGCTGGTGATGTTCAGCTTTCAAAAATAGCCGGCAACCCAGTGCGTGGTTAAGCGCTTCGCTATGCAGCACTGGGGTATGCGCGCGCATGGGCGCAATGCGCTGCGCCGCCGCTTGAAGCTCGGAAAAGTGCTGATCCAGTGATAATTCCATGTATACTTATTTACCTAAATTGTGGGCCGCAACGCGCTCATCATAGCAAGGCTTTTCGGAGCAAGGAATTCCATGGCGGTATTGAACACCTTTGAACGTATTCGTGCACTCCCGTTTGCCTATCAAACGCTATTGGGTTTGTATCTGTGTGAGCGCATGCTACCCAATTACGAGCTGTTTCATCAGGTGACCGGCTTTGGTGACCCAGCGCCGCTGCGCGGTGCGTTAAATGCGTTGTGGGATTGGTCGTGGCAGCCTAGCAAGGCCAAAGTCAACGTTGGGCGCTGGCAAGAAAAGGTCGATGAAGTGACCCCCAGCGAACACGGCCACGATATGCTCGGCGTATACCCAGCTATGGACGCCTGTACGGCCTTGAGCACCTTGTTACAAGGCTTACTCGACAAAGAAAGCAGCTATTTGGTCGATGTAGCCAAAGTATCGCAAGCCAGTGTGGCGAAATTTTTAGAGTTAACCGAAGGCGCCGAGTTAAGCGCTGAGGCGCGGCAGCAATTGTTGCGTGAGCATGAACTGACGCAGTATGAAATTGACGTGCAGCAGGCCCTAGTCAGCTACCTTGAAACCGTGGCACCTACTGCCGCGCAACCCAGCCAAACTATGGTACAGCAAATGCGCGCTATGCTGGCTGAAGAGGGCTGTTCGAATATTGGCGTCAGCCTCGCCGACTAGCGACCATTTTGGCGCTGCGGCTGTGCCTGCAAAATGGCCATCCAGCCGACCACACCAAAGGCGATGATTTGCCACGAATCACCGCTGCGCCATTGCAGCTGGCTGGCGTAAACGGTGCGGAACATCAGCAATTGCAGCAGATGCACAGCCACCAAGATCAGCAGCAGAATCAAGAATAACGCATAGCCCTTGCCGGGAAATGGCCACACCAAATTCGCCAACATAGCACCCCACACCAAGGCAAATAATGCCCGCCCAAGCCAAATGGCTGCTGTCATGCTGATTCCTCAATCTGATAAAGTTGATAGCTCACTTGGCCGGCGTTTTTATCGCGATGCAAGCGCCAGTGCGGCGGTGCGTGGCCTTGCCATTCCTGTTCGGTTTCGACATACACCCAACTGCCGGCATGCAACCAGCGGTATTGCTCCAGTAATTGACAGCAATGCTCGGCTAAGCCCATCCGAAACGGCGGGTCAATAAACACCACATCAAATGGCGCCGCCGGTTGTTGCCGTAAAAATTGCAGCGCATCGCCGGGCTGTACTAAGGCGCTGCCGTGGCTAGCCGCATTCAAGGTCTGCGCATGTTGGCTTAACAGACGAGCGGCCTTGGTATCCTTTTCAATCATCAACACCAAATCGGCACCACGTGACAACGCCTCAAAACCCAGGGCCCCACTGCCGGCAAATAAATCCAGACAGCGTTGCCCCTGCAACTCAAACTGCAACCAATTAAACAAGGTTTCACGCACGCGGTCGGTGGTTGGGCGCAGCCCCGGTACATCAGCCACGCTCAGCTTGCGGCCACGTAATTGGCCACCAATAATGCGCAGTTCGCCGCTGCCTTGCGGCTGACTGCGGTTTTGTTTGTGTGCACTTCGCGGCATGCTACAGTACGCCTTTCGGGTCATCTCATGGTAAACTCTGTGCATAGTGTAAACCCTAGGTGTAGTGAACTTCAAAGGTAAAACCGGCATGGCTAAAGGATTGTTTTCGTTGTTCCGTAAAAACCAGCCAGCGGCACAACAGCAACAGGCTCCAGAACCACCCTCGGTGGCAGAAGTAGTGGCACCTGATGCCGCAGAAATTTGTGCGCAAGTCACCGCTGAAGCGCGGGCTAAAAAAGCAGATACCTATCAGCAGAAGCCAAGCCTATGGAAGCGTCTGCGTGAGAGTTTGAAAAAAACCTCCAGCGCTATTGGCGATGGTTTGTGGGGTATTTTCAACGGCAAAAAAATTGATGATGAGCTGTTTGAAGAGCTGGAAACCCAACTGCTGATGGCGGATTTGGGTGTGCCCACCACCACGCGTATTGTGCAGCGCTTAACTGAGCAAGCCGACCGCCGCCAGTTACAAGATGCCGAAACTCTCTACCAACTGCTACAACAGCAACTGACCGAGATCTTAACCCCGGTGGCCACGCCGTTGACTATTCCAGCGGAGCAAAAAGGGCCATTCGTGATTTTAATGGTAGGCGTGAATGGTGTCGGTAAAACCACCACCATTGGTAAGCTCGCACAGCAATTTCGTCAGCAAGGTAAATCGGTGATGTTAGCGGCTGGCGATACCTTCCGTGCCGCCGCAGTTGAGCAGTTGCAAGTGTGGGGCGAGCGCAACAATATTCCGGTGGTGGCACAACATACTGGTGCCGACAGCGCGTCGGTGATTTATGATGCGCTAGAAGCGGCTAAAGCCCGTGGCGTGGACGTGTTAATTGCCGATACCGCAGGCCGGCTGCAGAACAAAGCGCACCTGATGGACGAACTGAAAAAAGTGGTTCGAGTGATGCAGAAGCTCGACCCGCAAGCGCCTCATGAAGTGATGCTTACCCTCGATGCCGGCACCGGCCAAAATGCCATCAGCCAAGCTAAATTATTCACCGAAGCGGTGGGCGTGAGCGGTATTACCCTGACCAAACTGGATGGCACCGCCAAAGGTGGGGTTATTTTTGCCATTGCCGATCAATTTGCCATTCCGATCCGCTATATTGGTGTCGGTGAAGGCATTGATGATTTGCGCCCGTTCGTGGCGCAAAATTTCGTTGATGCATTGTTTCAACGCGCGAGCGAGACCGAGGAATAGGCTGGTCCATGATTAAATTCGAGCAGGTCAGTAAAACTTACCCAGGTGGCTTTCAAGCCCTCAACCAGGTCAGTTTTCACGTTGAACCGGGTGAAATGGTGTTTCTCACCGGCCACTCGGGTGCCGGCAAGAGTACCTTGTTGCGGCTCATTAGCATGATGGAGCGGCCAACTGCCGGGCGAGTGATGATCAATGGTCATGACTTGCGCAAAATTGGCCGCCGCGAAATTCCCTACGTGCGCCGTGACATTGGCATGATTTTTCAAGACCATCGCTTATTGATGGACAAAACCATTCTCGATAACGTGGCGTTACCGCTGCTGATTGAAGGCTACAGCATGCAGGAGGCGCGTAAACGGGTATCCGCTGCGCTAGAAAAAGTAGGCCTTGGTGACAAATTACGCCACTACCCGATGATGCTGTCGGGCGGTGAACAGCAACGTGTTGGTATCGCCCGCGCTATCGTCAATAAGCCGCCGTTACTGTTAGCCGACGAACCCACCGGCAACCTCGACCCTAAGCTATCGTTAGAAATCATTCGCTTGTTCGAGGACTTTAACCGCCTAGGTACCTCCGTGCTTATTGCAACCCATGATTTGGGGCTTATTTCGCGGTTACGTTATCGCACCTTGAGTTTGAAAGATGGCCGTATGATCAACGACGGTTTGGCGGAGAATTAACCATGAGTTTACTATTCCGTTCGCGTAATCAGGGTGCTCAGCAGGTTAAAATTTCGGGCTTTCGTCGTTTTGTCATGTTCTGGGTGCATAATGCCCAACAAGCCATAGCTAGTTTGGGTGAATTAGTGCGCTATCCCTTTGCCAGCATGATGACCATGGCGGTATTAGGATTAAGTTTAACCCTACCGGCAACCTTATATGTGGTGGTGAAAAATACCGATACGGTTGGTGCCAATTGGCAGCAGGCATCAGAAATCACGCTATTTTTGCGCAAAGATTTGTCGGCTCAAGAAGTCGCTACGTTTACTAAGCGGTTGAGTTTATCGGCGGCGATTGAGAATGTGACGTGGATAGACCGCGATACTGGGTTAGCGGAATTTCGGGACGCTTCTGGGTTTGGTGATGCGCTGAATTCGCTCAGCGAAAACCCGTTGCCCGATGTGTTGTTAGTGACACCGGCGGCGGACCAACGCTCGCCTGCCGCATCGCGGCAATTACTGGCCAGCTTGCAGCAAGAGCGCGAAGTTGAAGAGGCGCGGCTGGATGTCGCCTGGCTGGAGAAGTTTGCCGCACTGATTCAGTTGGTGCGCGATGGCTTTTTGGCGTTAGCCCTGCTGTTGTGTGTATCGGTGGTGCTGATAGTGGGTAATACCATACGGCTCAATATTAGCAGCAAGCGCGATGAGATCATGGTGATGAAGCTGGTGGGCGCAACCGATAGCTATATTCAGCGGCCGTTTATGTACACCGGTGTGTGGTACGGCATTGTTGGTGGCTTGATCGCTTGGTTGGCAACAGCCGTATTGATATGGTGGCTTGATAGCGCGGTGCGTAACATCAGTCAGCTGTATGAGAGTCAGTTCAGCCTGCAAGGGCTGACTTTGAACGAAATGATGGTATTGTGGCTGCTGGCCATTGGCTTAGGTTTGCTGGGTTCTTATTTAGCGGTAAGAAAACATGTTGCCGCCATTGAACCGCAATAATTTGTCCCCATATGATCAGATAAGATCAGCATGATCAAACGTTGTCAGCAGCGTCAATTTTGCTAGAATAAGGGAACTTTTCAGGCCGGAACTGGTCTGATGTGTGTTGCTGAAACTCAGCGCACAGTAGAAGAGGATGTTGTTGAATGAGCACTGAAATGACGAGTATGGCCTTAGCACTACCGCAAAGTAGCGGCAGCATTGAAGCGTACGTGCAGTCAGTCAATCGCATTCCAATGTTGACTGCCGAACAAGAGCGCGAGCTCGCCGAACGTTTAGTGGAACAGGATGACTTAGAAGCTGCGCGCCAGCTGATCATGTCACACCTGCGCTTCGTGGTGCATGTTGCGCGCAGTTATTCAGGCTACGGTTTACCGCAAGCCGACCTCATTCAAGAAGGTAATATTGGTTTGATGAAAGCGGTGCGTCGTTTCGACCCAAGCATGGGCGTGCGGCTAGTATCATTCGCTGTGCATTGGATCAAAGCAGAAATTCATGAGTATGTGCTGAAAAACTGGCGCATGGTCAAAATTGCCACCACCAAGGCGCAGCGCAAGTTATTCTTTAACTTACGCAAAATGAAGTCACGCTTAGGCTGGTTCACCCCAGAAGAAGTCAACACTGTAGCCGAAACCCTCGGTGTCAGTACCTCAGACGTGCTAGAAATGGAAGCGCGAATGAGCTCGTATGATCAAGCCTTTGAGCTCAGTTCCGACGACGACGATAGCCGTGAGAGCAACAACTATTCGCCAGCCCAGTACCTTGAAGACAAGCGTTCTGATTTGGCTGAAGAAATTGAAAACGAGCAGTGGGAAGCACAAACCCAACAGCGCTTGTTTGCCGCCATCAACACCCTTGATGAGCGTAGCCAAGACATTTTACGCTCGCGCTGGTTAGACGATAACAGCAAGACCACTCTGCAAGACCTTGCCGACAAATATCAGGTTTCTGCTGAGCGCGTCCGTCAGCTCGAAGCCAACGCCATGAAGAAACTCCGCAACGCTATGGCCTAATCAGCGCAGCAGCGCTGATACCTTGACCAATTCAATCTGTTGTTCACTTAAGCGCGGTAACTCGCGCTTAAGTAATTGGTATGTCGCCTCGTGCGGATGGCCAATGGCAATGGCAAAGCCCTGTTGCTGCGCTTGTTTGAGCAGTTCCGCCCACGCCACATTGAGCCCTTCAGTGGTGGCCTCGTTATCTAAGAACACATGGCGCCGCGCTACCGGTAATCCCAATTGATCAGCGGCAGTCTCGGCTACCGTATCGGCATGGGTACGGCTATCTAAAAAATACAAACCACGCTCGGCAAGCCCCGCCATTAGCCAATACATAGCCGTGCTATCAGCGGTTAGCTCGCTACCCATATGATTGTTGATACCGCGGGCAAAGGGCACGGTGGCAAGCGCAGCATCAAGAGTGGCTAATAGTTCCGGTTGGTTATGGCCACTTGAGAGCATGCCGGAACCGGCATCGGCGCTACCGCGCGGCTGCATCGGCATATGCACAATAATTTCGTGCTGCGCTTGGGCTGTGGTAGCAATGCTCTCGGCATAGGGGGTGTGCGGTAACACAGCGAGTGTCAGTGGCCCAGGTAAGCTGGCGAATCGTTGATGCTGTTGGCTATTACCGAGATCATCAATAACTACGGCAATACGAATATTGGTGGCGATGGCCGGTAGGCTATGCAAGGCGATAACTAAAAGCAGCCAACGCACCATTAACGCACCCACTGGGTCGGGTTTACGGCATTGCCATTGACCCGTATCTCAAAATACAACGCCGGTGCGGTTTGCCCGCCGCTTTGTCCAACTAAGGCAATGGTATCGCCTTTGCGCACCGTGGCACCAACCGCTGGGATCACCGTTTGGGTGTGGCCGTAGAGGGTTAGGTAACCATCGCCATGATCTACCACCAGTAGTAAGCCAAAGCCGCGCATCCAGTTGGCGAATAAAATACGCCCGTCGGCAATTGCGGTGATGGGAGTACCAGCAGCGGCTTCAATCATCACGCCTTTCCAGCTCACGCCGCTGCTGCGTTGAGTGCCAAATAATCGTTGCACGCGGCCTTGAACCGGCCAGCCTAAACGCCCTTTCAAAGCGCTTAAGCCCACCAAGCGTGGTTCATCACGCAAGGCGGCAATAATTGCCGCTAACACCTGTTCTAATTCTTCTTGGTCACGACGTAGCTTTTCGATCTGCTGCTGATCGGCCGATTGCTCCCGTTGCAGGCGGGTGATTAGCGCTTTTTGTTCACGTTGCTGTTCTTGCAGTACGCCTTGTTGGCGGCGCTGTGTTGCCAGTTGTTGTTCCAGTTGTTGCTGTTGTTCGGTAGTCTGTGTGCGTACCGTCTCGAGCTCTTGCTCGATGGTTTGTAAGGCCTGTAGTTCGGCCATACGGGCGCGGTTAAAATAGCCGTAGTAGCCGAGCATACGCTCAAGTTTGGCTGGGTCTTCTTGGTTTAAAATGAGCTTGAGAAAATCATGCTGGCCAATGCGATAGGCACGGTCTAACTGCTGCGCCAATAGCGCCACTTGCTGCTGCTGTTGCTGCTCTAAAACCAGCTGCTGCTGGGCCAATTCGGTGAGCTTACTGCGGCTGCTGCGTAACTGCTGTTCGGTGCCGTTGAGTTCAGCAGCAACGGTACTGATTTGCCGCTCCAACTGCTGTAATTCGCGTTCGGTCAAGGTCAGTTGCTGATTACGCTGGCCCATTGCAGCTTCGCGCTGCTTCAGTGCATCGGCGATGGCTTTCAGTTGCGCTTCAGTGGCTGCCTGTTCGGCACTGCTGGGCGTTTGTGCCAGGACAACACCTGGCTGCGCCAGAAGTGCACAGACTAGCAGTGACAGCGCCACAGTGCGCATGGGCTACTTCACAACCATAATAGGCGAGCCAGTCATTTCTGGCGGCTGCGGTAAGCCTAGTAAGTGCAGCATGGTAGGCGCTACATCAGACAAGCGCGCACCATCACGTACTTGCGCCTCGCGGCCGACATAAATAAATGGCACCAGCTCACAGGTATGCGCAGTATGCGATTGACCGGTGCTATGGTCGTGCATTTGCTCGGCATTACCGTGATCGGCGGTAATCAAACATTCACCGCCCACTTGCTGCAACGCAGCAACCACGCGGCCAACACACTGATCGACCGCTTCAATGGCTTTAACTGCTGCGGCAAAATTGCCGGTATGGCCGACCATATCGCCGTTGGCATAGTTACAAATAATCACGTCGTGGCGGCGCGCTAGAATAGAATCCACCAGCGCATCGGTGACTTGTTCGGCGCTCATTTCAGGCTGTAAGTCATAGGTAGCGACATTGGGTGATGGCACCAAAATACGTTCTTCACCGTCAAACAGCTGCTCGCGGCCACCGCTGAAGAAAAAGGTGACGTGGGCATATTTTTCGGTCTCGGCAATGCGTAATTGACTGTAGTCATGCTGTGCCAGCCAATCACCTAATACGTTATTGAGGTTCTCAGTCGGGTAGGCAATAGCACCGGTTAAATCGCTGGAATACTCGGTCAGCATCACATAATGCGCCAAGGCTGGCTGCCGTTGCCGTTCAAAGCCGCTAAAGTCGCGATGTAAAAAGGCTTGGCTGATTTCGCGCGCGCGGTCGGCGCGAAAGTTCATAAATACCACACTATCGCCATCGACAATCGGCGCACCACCGGCAATCAATGTTGGTTTGACAAATTCATCACTTTCATCGCGTTGGTAAGCCTGCTGCAGGGCACTACTTGCGCTCTCGGCATTTAGCGCCGCGTCGGCATCCACCAATAAGCGCCAGGCTTGCTCAACGCGGTCCCAACGCTTGTCACGGTCCATAGCAAAGTAACGGCCACACACCGAGGCAAAGCGACCCACACCAAGGCGATTAAACGTGGCTTCGCAGCGCTCGATTGAGGCAAGTGCTGAACGCGGCGGGGTATCGCGGCCATCCAGGAAGGCATGCAAGTAGATTTGGCTAGCACCGCGTTGTGCCGCCAATTCAATCATCGCCACGATATGGTCCTCGTGACTATGCACGCCACCTGGCGATAACAAGCCCATAATATGCACTGCACCACCGTTTAAAATGGCGTCATCGACCGCTTTGGTGAGTACTGGATTGCTATAAAAGTCGCCATCAGCAATGGCTTTGCTGATACGGGTGAAGTCTTGATAGACAATGCGACCAGCGCCTAAATTGACATGGCCTACTTCTGAATTACCCATTTGCCCATCAGGCAAGCCAACGGCCATGCCTGAGCCGTCCACCAAGGTGCGCGGGTAACGCGCCCACAGCGCGTCCATGTTGGGGGTGTTGGCCGCCGCAATGGCGTTGTCTTGAGTTTCTTCGCGATAGCCCCAGCCATCCAAAATCAGTAGTGCTAATGGGGTGTGAGATTTAGCCATGACATCCTCAGCGCTCAACAAAGCATCAAATTAGGCCACCATTTTATGTGATTTTCGCTGCTAACGCACCCGTTGTCGGAGCTAAATGCCGCCAAATTTTGCTGGTATTGGCGATTGCAGCAGGTATACTCTTCTGCGTGATTTTTTCAGCTGGAGTTATTCATCGATGGAGCAAATCCTCGCTTTCGCCGCCGACCACTATTTTATGAGTATTTTGTGGGTGGTGTTACTGCTTGCAATCATTGTCACCACCATTCAAGCGAAGCTGTCGCCGGTGCAATTACTGCAACCGCAGCAAGCTACCTTGGCGGTCGACCGCAACAATGGCGTGTTTGTTGATATTCGCTCAATCGATGAGTTTCGTAAGGGGCATATTTCTGGCGCCCTCAACATCACCGCTGAGCGGATCCGGAAAAATGACACCAACGCACTTGAGAAGTATAAATCAGCCCCCATTGTTGTGGTATGTGCAACCGGAATGACGGCCAAAGCGTCTGCAACTGCGTTGAGCAAAGCTGGTTTTGAAAAAGTGGCGGTCCTGCAAGGCGGTATTTCAGCTTGGCAAGGTGCTAGTTTTCCATTGGTTAAGAAATAACCAAAGGCTTTAGGCCACACCCATTTTTAATTTTAATTTATCTATAGGAAGTATGAGCATGGCTGACGAACAGCAAGTAAATGGCGCTGCAGAAGCAAACGCACAACCACAGCAACAAGCATTCGCAATTCAACGCATCTATACCAAGGATGTATCCTTCGAAGCACCTAACGTGCCAAGTATCTTCCGTAAAGAGTGGCAGCCAGAGTTAGGTTTAGACCTCAACGTTAAAAACACCAAAATTGAAGACAACGTGTACGAAGTGGTCCTGAAAGTGACTGCCACCAACAAAATTGGTGATGACGTAGCCTTCCTGGCCGAAGTTCATCAAGCCGGTATCTTCACCATTTCAGATAGCTTAGAGCCAGCGCAAGTGGCGCAGTTGTTAGGTGCATTCTGCCCGAACATCTTGTTCCCATATGCGCGTGAGTGTCTTGCTAGCTTAGTAAGCCGTGCCAGCTTCCCGCAATTGAACTTAGCGCCGGTTAACTTTGACGCTGTGTATGCTCAGCATTTGCAACAGCGTGCACAACAACAAGCTGAAGCTGCTAAGCTTGACGCCTAAGCAATTGGCTCTTTACGCCGCTTATGCGTAATACGCAAGTCACCGTGCTAGGCGCCGGTTCTTACGGAACCGCCCTAGCACTTTGCTTTGCCAGACGGGGTACGCCGACCTGTTTGTGGGGTCGTGATAGCGACCAAATTGCTGCTATGGCGGCACATCGGCAAAACGCCCGTTACCTGCCCGGCGTGCAATTCCCTGATACCCTCACCGTCACCGATGACTTGGTGGACGCGGTGAAAGATGCTCGCAACATTGTGGTGGTGGTGCCAAGCAGCGCCTTCAAACAATTGCTGCAAGATATCAAACCGCATATTGCTGCCGACGCCCGCATCGCCTGGGCCAGCAAAGGGCTGGAGCCCGAAACTGGACGCTTGTTATTTGAGGTGGCAGAAGAGATCCTCGGTACTGAGCATGCCTTAGCCGTGTTGTCTGGGCCAACCTTTGCTATGGAAATGGCCAAAGGCTTGCCGACCGCTATTTCTATGTCGTCAACTGATCCAAGCTTTGTCGATGATTTATCCGAATTACTGCATTGCGATAAAAGCTTTCGGGTGTATACCAACGATGATTTCATTGGCGTGCAGCTCGGTGGCGCGATCAAAAACGTGATTGCCATTGGTGCCGGTATGGCCGATGGCATTGGCTTTGGCGCCAACGCCCGTACGGCACTGATCACCCGCGGTTTAGCCGAAATGACGCGGTTAGGCCTGAAGTTAGGCGCACGGCCAGAAACCTTTACCGGTATGGCAGGCTTAGGTGATTTGATTTTAACCTGCACCGACAACCAATCGCGTAATCGGCGCTTAGGCTTGGCACTGGGTCAGGGTAAAAGCGTTCAGCAAGCCATGAAAGAAATTGGCCAAGCCGTGGAAGGCTATCGTAACACCCGTGAAGTGTTGGCGTTAGCAAAACGCCACGGTGTGGAAATGCCAATCTGTGAACAGATGTACAATGTGCTGTATGGCGATACCACACCGCAACAAGCTGCGATGAATTTGCTTAGCCGGGCGCGCACCTCTGAAACCGTTGCGAGCCCAGCCAATACGCCGATCACGCCAGTAATTGGCGAGCCATAACCTGCCATTGCTCAGCAAAGTGCTCGGTTGGCGGGCGCTTAAACTCTGAGCGCACAAACTGGGCAATTTTACCTTCGGCATAAGCCATCAACAGATTAGCTAGCAAGCCCTCGTCGACACTGGTTTGTACCTGTTCGCGCAGGCGCCGTTCGCGCAATGCTTGTTTGATGTTGGCTTCGATCTTGTCGAATAAGCCGCCTACGCGGCTACGTAACCGTTCATGTTCACCGAGTAAGGCATCGCCGGTGAGCACGCGGGTAATGCCAGGGTTGCGCTCAACGAAGGTGAGCAGCACCCGAACCATCAGTTCGCAGCGTACTAAGGTATCTTTCTCGCGTTCCATGATTTGGTTGATGTTGGCTAAAATAGCGCTTTCGGTGAACTCAATCAGACCCTCAAACATCCGCGCTTTAGATGGGAAATGTCGGTATAGCGCTGCTTCTGATACACCCAATTCGGCGGCTAAGCGAGCGGTGGTGATACGTTGGCCAGGGCTAGTCTCTAACATAGTCGCTAGGGCGCCGAGAATTTGCTGTTTTTTATCTTGTTTCGCGACCACGCAAAACTCCTTATGGTTGAGATGAAGTGGCTGCCATTAAGCCAGCGGCGTGCTGCAAAATAGCGATAGCAATAGCAGACTTGCTGGCTTTCTCTAATGTGCGTTGTTGTATTTGACCGGCTGGGTCGTGCCAAAATAATTGCATGGCATTGTCGTCGCTATTGAAGCCAATGCTGCTATCGCTGACATTGTTGGCAGCAATTAAGGCGAGTTTTTTGGCCTGCAGTTTACCCGTGGCATAGTGTTCAAGCTGCTGTGTCTCGGCAGCAAAGCCAATGGTAAACGGGGCATTTTTACGGGCCGCGACGGTAGCTAATATATCGGGGTTCTTGACCAACTCAATGTGCATCTGGTCATGTTGCTTTTTAATTTTGTCAGCGCCAACCTGGCGTGGCCGATAATCAGCAACGGCAGCACAGCCAATAAAGATATCTGCCGCGTCAATATGCTGTTCAACGGCTGCCAGCATATCTGTGGCGGATATCACATCAATGCGCTTAACCTGCGCTGGCGTAGGCAACTGACACGGGCCTGCCACTAGGGTCACCGTGGCACCCAGTTGCTGCGCTGCGGCGGCTAAGGCAAAGCCCATTTTGCCCGAGCTATGGTTACTGAGATAACGCACCGGATCGATAGCTTCGCGGGTAGGTCCTGCGGTGATTACCACCTGTTTGCCAGCCAACACCGGGGTAACCGGAGTTAATGCTGCGGCAATCACATCACGCAAGGTCAGCGGCTCCGGCATGCGGCCAGCACCGACATCGCCACAGGCTTGGCTGCCGCTATCCGGCGCAATGATTTGTACACCACGGCTGCGCAGTGTGTCGCAGTTCGCTTGCACTGCGGCATGGGCCCACATTTGTTGATTCATGGCGGGTGCGACCAGCAATGGTGCCGCAGTGGCCAGACAAATAGTAGTCAGTAAGTCGCTGGCATGACCATGAGCTAATTGCGCGAGAGTGTTGGCGCTGGCCGGTGCGATCAGCACTAGGTCGGCCCATTTGGCTAATTCAATATGGCCCATGGCCGCTTCAGCGTTCGGGTCGAGCAAGTCATGGTGTACCGGGTTACCCGATACCGCTTGTAGGGTAAGGGGAGTAATAAAGGCTTGCCCCCCTTGCGTCATCACGCAGCGCACATCGGCGCCCCAATCTTTTAAGCGCCGCACGAGTTCTGGGATTTTATAAGCCGCTATGCCACCACTAATACCAATCATGATTTTTCGATTCAGTAAGGGTTGGGCCTGACATACACTCATAGTAAGTCCTTACATTTTTAGTCGTTACTTAAGATAACACAGGCTTGAAAAAAAGGAATGTTAGTGTTTTGTTACATATTAATGCTGGTATTGATCTAAAAGTACAAGTAAGGTAAGAGGGCTTAAATCAATTAGGACGAAACTATGAAAGCAACTATTGGAATAGTCAGTGCAGTTCTGCTGTTAGCAGGCTGTTCAAGCACTACAGAAGAGCAATTAGAGGACGGTTATTCTCGGACTTTAAATGCCGCAGGAGAAGTCACGCATATCTGTCGTAGCGAACAAACTGTCGGTACGAACTTTAAAAAGCGTAGCTGCCGCTCGTTGAAGCAACTTGAACAAGATCGTGAAGATGCGCAAGAGTTCATGCAGTACTATCAAGGGCAAATGCTAACCCCTGTACAAAACTAGTATACTGGTGCAGACCAGCGCGCTAACTAAGCCACCGTTCGGTGGCTTTTTTTTGGGCCGCTATGGAAGCAATCGATGCAGGGAGAGCAAGATGACAACAGTTAACCAATGGCCGCAGCAGGAAAGACCCCGCGAGAAAATGGCAGAATTAGGCGTGGCGACGCTATCCGATGCCGAACTGGTGGCGATTTTATTAGGCACCGGAATGCGTGGCAAAGATGTAGTGACCTACGCCCGTGACTTACTAGCCGCTTTTGATGGTATAGGAGGTATGCTCGCCGCCCCCGCCTCAGCCTTGCTAGAACAGCCGGGCATGGGCCCAGCCCGGGTCATGCAGTTACAGGTGGTGATGGAAATCTCACGGCGCTATTTAGCTTGGCAATTGCGCCGTGCCGATGGTTTTACCCAGCCGTCCATGGTACGTGACTATCTGACCGCACAATTACGCCACCAAGAACGTGAAGTGTTTGTGGTGTTACTGCTTGATAGTCAGCATCGTTTATTGAAATACGTTGAGCTATTTCATGGCACCATTAATGCGGCTCCAGTGTACCCGCGCGAAATCATTAAACTGGTAATGCAGTACAACGCCGCAGCGGTGATCTTGGCACATAATCATCCGTCGGGAGTGGCGGAACCAAGCCAGGCGGATCAACGCGTCACAGAGCGCTTAAAACGTGCACTAGGGCTGATCGATGTGGCACTGCTGGATCATTTTGTGATTGGCTCGGGTCACCCGGTATCCTTTGCTGAACGCGGATTGCTATAGAAATACTAGCGCTTTTGTGCGCTTTCGAGTAAAGTAGCGCGGCTGTATACCTTGATGAACAGAATGATCAGAAAAGATCAAAAAAAAGCCGCGATCACTTGATTGCTGGGCCGATTTGCTGTATAAAATGCGCCCTCGGATTCAAGGCAAGGCCGCGATGGGCGACAGGCGAGCTTGAAGCAATTTTGGAGTAAAAAACGATGTCACGAGTATGTCAAGTTACAGGCAAAGGCCCAGTAACAGGTAACAACCGTTCGCACGCAAACAACGCGACCAAGCGTCGTTTCCTGCCGAACCTTCAGTCTCACCGCTTCTGGGTAGAATCAGAAAAGCGTTGGGTTAAGCTGCGTATTTCTACCAAAGCAATGCGCATTATCGATAAAAATGGTATCGACGCTGTGCTTGCAGATTTGCGCGCCAGCGGCGTTAAAGTGTAAGGAGTTAGACCATGCGCGATAAGATCCGTTTAGTTTCTTCTGCCGGTACTGGTTTCTTCTACACCACCGACAAAAACAAACGTACTATGCCTGAAAAAATGGAAATCAAAAAATTCGATCCAGTGGTTCGTAAACACGTGATTTTCAAAGAAGCCAAAATCAAGTAATTGATTTGCTTTTTAATCAGCTCGTACCGAAAAAGCCAGTTCTTAGCGACTGGCTTTTTTGTTGCTGTTATCTGGCAAAATCCTCGTTATGATAACCCAATCAAAGGCTGATAAAAGGAATCGGCAATGACCGCAAGCATTGTCTGGCATAATCATCAAGTGAGCGCCGAGCAGCGCGCCCAGCAGAAGCAGCAGCAGCCGCTGGTGATATGGTTTACCGGCCTCAGTGGCGCGGGCAAATCGACCCTTGCTAACGCGGTCGATCAGCTGTTACTGCAGCGCCAGCATCACAGCTATGTCATAGATGGTGATAACCTTCGCCATGGCCTCAATCGCGACTTATCCTTCAGTGTTGCTGATCGCAGTGAAAATTGCCGTCGTATCGGTGAGCTGTGTCAGCTCTTCATCGATGCTGGCTTAATCGTGTTAGTTGCTGCCGTAAGCCCGTTACGTGCTGACCGTGATGCGGTACGACAACGGCTGCCACAGGGGCGCTTTGTTGAAGTCTTTGTTGACGCTTCATTGGCGGTATGTGAACAGCGTGACAGCAAGGGGCTGTATCAACGTGCACGGCGTGGCGATATCAGCGACTTTACCGGAATTAGTTCACCTTATGAGCCGCCACTGACGCCAGAATTGCAGCTCAACACCATGACGCTCAGCAGTGAGCAAGCCGCGCAACAGGTGATCGACTACCTCAGTCAGCAGCAGTTTATTCGCTAACAGCATTTCACTGACAAATAGGCGCTGCCGCTTCCCCTCGCTGGGCAGAACCGCTAAGCTAGATGCATTGCACTTTAGAGCAGAACTAACAAGCCATGGCGCCAAAGCTGACCCATTTAAAACAACTGGAAGCCGAATCGATTCACATCTTCCGTGAAGTCGCAGCCGAATTTCAGCGCCCGGTGATGCTATATTCGGTCGGTAAAGACAGCTCGGTACTCCTGCATTTGGCCCGTAAAGCCTTTGCTCCAGCAGCGCTGCCATTCCCACTGCTGCACATTGATACCACCTGGAAATTCCGCGAAATGATCGCCTTTCGTGATCGCATTGCTGCGCAACACGGTCTGCAATTGTTGACTCACACCAATCCCGACGGGCTCAAGCAGGGTATTAATCCGTTCACTCACGGCAGTGCTGTGCATACCGATATTATGAAAACCCAGGCGCTCAAACAGGCTCTTAATACCTATCAATTTGATGCGGCTTTTGGTGGCGCGCGTCGTGATGAAGAAAAATCGCGAGCGAAAGAGCGTGTGTTCAGTTTTCGCGATACCAAACACCGCTGGGACCCGAAAAATCAGCGCCCAGAATTATGGAATATCTATAACGGTAAAGTACATAAAGGCGAGAGTATCCGCGTGTTTCCACTGAGTAACTGGACCGAGCTAGATATCTGGCAATATATTTACAGTGAAAATATTGCTATTCCCGACCTGTATTTGGCCAAACCACGGCCAGTGGTGGAGCGTAATGGTCAACTGATTATGGTCGATGACCAGCGTATGCCATTGCAGCCGGGTGAGACGCCGCAGCTGAAGTCAATTCGCTTTCGTACCCTCGGCTGCTACCCGCTCACCGGAGCGATTGAATCGACCGCGGCAACACTGCCAGAAATTATCCAAGAAATGTTGCTAACCACCACCTCAGAGCGCCAAGGCCGTGCCATTGACCATGATAGTTCGGGCTCCATGGAGAAAAAGAAAATAGAAGGGTATTTCTGACATGAGCCACGCCTCGCCGTTGATTGAGCAGGATATTTTGCGCTACCTGGAACAGCACGAGAACAAAGAGCTGGTGAGCTTTATTACCTGCGGTAGTGTGGATGATGGCAAGAGCACGCTGATTGGCCGACTACTGCATGATAGTAAGTTGATCTATGAGGATCAATTGGCCGCCATTAAGCAAGCCAGCAAGGGCGCCAGTAATGAGCTTGATTTATCGCTACTGGTGGACGGCTTACAAGCGGAACGCGAACAAGGCATTACCATTGACGTCGCCTATCGTTATTTCAGCACCGACAAGCGTAAATTTATTATTGCCGATACTCCCGGCCACGAGCAGTACACCCGTAATATGGCCACCGGCGCTAGCACCTGTGATCTGGCCATTATCTTGATAGATGCGAGCCGTGGCGTACAAACCCAAACCCGCCGACATAGCTATATTGTCAGCTTGTTGGGGATTCAGCATGTGATTGTCGCGGTGAATAAAATGGATCTGGTGGGTTATAGCCAGCAGGTCTACAAAGCGATTCAAGATGACTACCTGAAATTAGCCGGACAATTGAACAGCCCAGATATCTATTTTGTGCCGATTTCAGCGCTGGCTGGCGACAATATTGTAACCCGCAGCAGTGCCATGGACTGGTTCCGTGGCCGCACCTTAATGGACTATCTAGAAACCATTAGTATCAGTAGCGCTGCAGAGCATGATGATTTTCGTTTTCAGGTGCAGTATGTCAACCGCCCGAACGCTGATTTTCGTGGTTACGCCGGTAGCATCAGCTCAGGGCAAATTCGGGTGGGTGAAACTATTCGGGTGATGCCCAGTGGTAAAATTTCCATCGTCAAAGAGATTGTTACCTTTGATGGGTCTTTAGCCCAGGCGCAAGCGCCGCAAGCTATCACGCTGACACTCAATGATGCTATTGATATTAGCCGTGGTGACATGATTGTGAAAAAGAACGCCTTGCCGCATAGCGCCAGTAATTTCCGCGCTAAGGTGGTGTGGATGCATGAGCAGCCGCTGGAGATCCAGCGCAGTTACTACATTAAGCTTGGTAGCAAGCTAACCAGTGGTGAAGTCGACATGATTCACTATCGCGTTGATGTGAATAGTTTGAACGAACTACCTGCTGAACGGCTAGAGCTCAATGAAATCGGTTTGCTGGATTTTAGCGTGCAAGAGCCGGTGGTCTTCGATAAGTATCCAATCAATCGCAAAACTGGTGCGTTTATTATTATTGACCGTGTCACCCATGCCACCGTTGGGGCCGGCATGATTGAACAGCCGTTAGTGACCAGCAGCACCGTAGTGCATCAGACCTCGGCGTTTGAGCGCTGGTTAAATCGTTGGGTGCGGCGACATTTCCCGCATTGGGGTGCCAAAGAAATCAGCTAACGGCTCGGGTCTATCACGCCACCGATACTGTTATTGTGACGAAACCAGCCGGTAATGCTGAAGCGGTCACGCTGCCCCGGCAGCACTTCGTGGACAAATTTTTCACTCAGAAACAGCACCAATTTGCCGGCTTCAGGTAACACCGTCTCCAGCACACTGCCATCACTGGCATAGATCACCAATTCACCGCCATCGTTAGCCTGCCAGTCTGGGTTCAAGTACAGCACACTGGTGAGGATACGGTTACTGCGGCCCTTGAAGGCATCCACATGCTTGCGATAAAACGCGCCGGGTGGGTAGTGGGCAAGGTGACACTCGTAGTCAAACAGCCCCATAAACAATTCATAGTTGATCAGTAGCCGCAACTCATCCATGACCGCCAGGTAACTGGCTTCGGCATTATAATCGCGGCTTAGCCAGCGAATTTTATCCTGCCGCACGGTGGTATTGGTGGTGTATTGATCAGCGCGGCCAATACCGGCCTGCTGCCAGTCGTGATGAGCTAATTGTTGGGCGTAGTGATACAGCTGCGCGCTGCTGTCGGCGCCTAAAAAGTTAGGCACAATCACATAGCCGTGTTGCACCAAATGGTCGAGTTGTGGCGTTAATTGGGTGGTCTGCATGGTGCCACTGATCCTCATCGCTAGTGTGCGCGAATATAGGGTAGAATGATGCGTAAAACAAGCACCCTATGAGTGAGTCCGTATGCCAGAGTTACCTGAAGTTGAAGTGAGTTGTCGCGGTATAGCACCGCACCTACAGGGGCAAACTATTGGTGCCGTCACTGTCCGTGATAAGCGTTTACGCTGGCCTATTCCGGACAGTATTCAGCAGTTGGTTGGCGCCACCATTAGCAGCGTTGAACGTCGCGCAAAATATATCGTGATCACCACCAACCAGGGCTACTTGCTGATTCATTTGGGTATGTCGGGATCGTTGCGGGTATTACCGCATGATGCCCTGGTGGTGAAACATGATCATGTTGATCTGGTGCTGCACAATGGCTTTCTGTTGCGCTTCAATGATCCGCGTCGCTTCGGCTGCTGGCTGTATAGCGCCGAGGACCCGCGTCAGCATCATGTGTTAATGCAGACGCTCGG
Source organism: Pseudidiomarina mangrovi (assembly GCF_003999375.1). Lineage (GTDB taxonomy): Bacteria > Pseudomonadota > Gammaproteobacteria > Enterobacterales > Alteromonadaceae > Pseudidiomarina > Pseudidiomarina mangrovi. The sequence goes on along the minus strand of NZ_RJLC01000014.1, from coordinate 96,484 downwards.
CCCAGAGCCCTTGACCGAACAATTCAGCGGTGACTATTTGCACCAGCAAGCGCAAGGCAAAAGCCAGTCAATTAAGACCTTTATCATGGACAACCATGTGGTGGTTGGGGTAGGTAATATTTACGCCAACGAATCACTATTTAAAGCGGGTATTCACCCTAAACGCGCAGCCGGTAAGGTCAGTAAACAGCGTTATTTAGCGCTGGCACCGATTATCCAGCAGACGCTGGCGCAGGCGATTGAGCAGGGCGGCACGACTCTGAACGACTTTACTAACCCCGATGGCTTACCGGGCTATTTTAAGCAAGAACTGATGGTGTATGGCCGCGGCGGGCGCCCCTGCCTAACCTGTGCCACTGAGCTCAAAGAAATTCGTCTGGGTCAGCGCAGTACCGTGTATTGCCCAGTCTGCCAGCGCTAAGACGGGGTATGGTCGAGTAGCGCTTGGCAGAACACCTCAGGTTCGTTAACAAACGGCGCATGGCTGCAATGCGGCAATATAATCGCTTTACTAGTCGGCGCTAACTGGTCTACATAGGGCACCACTGCAGCCGGTACCAGTGAATCAAGGCGCCCATAAATACGCAGCATCGGCATGCTTAAACGCGCTAGCTCAGCACGTAAATCTACGCTTGATAACATATCTAGGCCGGCATCCAGCACTTCGGGCTTCGCCATCGGCTTACTAAATAGCCATTCTTTGATTTGCTTCACATCGGCTTTAGCGCTTTGGCTACCGAGTGACTGCAAGGCGAGAAAGCGCTCAACGGTGCGCTTAAAGTCAGCACTCAATTGGCGAGCAAAGGTATTGAGGATATGCGGGTCGATGCCTGGCCATTGGTCAGCGGCAGGAAAGTAGGGCGATGACGCCACAGTAATCAACTGACTGACACGCTCTGGGTAGCGCAGAGCGATAGCAGTAGCCACCAAACCACCTAACGACCAACCCAGCAATTGGCAACGCGCTGGCAGCGCTGCGGCGGTTAATTCGACCAACTGATCAAAACTGATGGGCACAGCACTTGGCCATGGTGATTCACCGTAGCCGGGTAGGTCGATACAATGCAGCCGTCGGTGAGCCTGAAGCGGCGCGGCGACAGCCTGCCAGATAGACGCGTTTAAGCCCCAGCCATGGAGTACAACAAGATCCGTTCCAGCGCCACTGACGGATTGCCACACAGGGGTTACCATAGGTCTACCTTTCACCGCTCAAGGAGGAGCGTATGGTAGCCTTGTTCGATTACTTTGCCAAGTTGCCCATCGGTTGCTGTTGGGTGTGTCAACAGAGTTTACTGGTGGGCGAGCATGGCGGGTTTTGCCAGCCGTGTTTGCGTGATATGCCGCGCTTACCTCCCAGCTGCTTGCGCTGGCGCTGTCAGCAACCCGATTTGGCGGTTGGGCGCTATTGGTTTGCGGCGTTGAGTTGGCAGCCCGAGGTGGCGCAGTTGGTGCACCGCTTTAAGTTTCATGGCGCTACCGAGCTGGCGGCAATCTTGGCACCGTTATTGGCGGCGCACGTACAGCATTGCTATCGGCTACGGCCGCAGCAATGGCCTGATTTGCTGGTCGCCATGCCTATAACCCGCAAGCGTTGGTTGAGCCGTGGCTATAATCAAGCCGCGTTGCTGGCGCGACAACTGCAACCTATGTTACAGACTCCATTTGCTCCAGGACTATTGCGACGCTTGCAACAACAAGGGCAGCAACAACATCGATCTGCGGCCGGCGAACGTTGGCAAAACATGGCCAATAGCATGCACTGTACTCGCTCAGTTGAGGGCTTAACCATTGCTTTGATTGATGATGTGTTGACCACTGGGGCGTCGGTATCAGCAGCGGCAGATGCGCTGCTGCGACGTGGGGCGAAAGCGGTTGATGCGTGGACGCTGGCGTATACCGAGCCGCATCAACCGCGCAACGAGGTTGCTTAGTTAACCTTGGTAGGTTAACCGCTAGTGCGCATGTGCTGCTTCAGCCGCTGCTGCTTCTGCATCAGCGGCATCTTCGTCAGCATTGGCACTTGGGCTAACTGCGGGTGCCATAAAAATAGCATTACTCAGTAACTTAGCCGTGCCCCAGAAATAAGCGCGGAAGTTGACATCGTCGGTAAAGGCAATCACCCGCCCTTGGCCTTTACGGTGACCAACAATAGCCGCTTTCTGGCTGAGAACTTCACGGTTTTCGACCGCTGCGTAACCACTCAGTAACGGCTGTTGCTGATAGCGTGCGGCGACTAAGAATGGCTGCTCAGGAATTTCCATAGCCAACAGACTATCTTTAAAGATCGGCAAGTTAGCGCGCGGGAAACCGGCTAGCAATGGGTGACTAAGGTCGAGGTCAAGGCCAAAAATAGCCCCAGCAACACGGCGCTGACCATAGTAACTATCGCGATCGGCAAAGCTTAACGTGCTGGTGTCGAACTTAGCATCAAAGGCATCATTGGCAACAAACTTAGCGGCCAAAATGTCATTCTCAGCAAGCCAACGCGCGCCGCCTTTCTGCCCAATCACCACACCACCCTGATTGACCCATTGCTGGAGGCGATTGGCACCGCTGTTACCGAGCGAGCGATAGCTACCGTCAACGAGGATAATGTGGCTGTAGCGGTTCAGATCAATGCGATTGAAACGGTCGGTATCGACGAGGCTCACTGGTACACCGACGTGACGATCAAGGTAATACCACGCTTCACCGGCCTCGTACATGTCGGCATCATTACCCACTAGCATCATCACCGAAATAGGCTCAACTGGGCGTAAATCGCGGCTACCGAGGTCAATACCCGTTGGCGTCAAGCCAGTGGTTATAGCGTGCACGGTCAGTTGATTTTCGGCGGCAATGGCGCTCAATTGCTGCTGCACATCAGCCCAATCATGCTGTTGATAGGCGCGGGTGACCACCACAGCGCCCATATCAAAGCTCTGCTCACCATTGGTTGTGCGGGCGCTAAATGGCTGATCGGCTTGGCGTACATGAATACCGGCGCTGAGCAGTTGCTGCAGTGCGCGCGGTGCAAAATAACCATGCCAGCTGAAGGCATAGGCGTAGGCATCTGCTGGTAGTGCGCTAGTGCTAACGACTGGTGCAGCTTGATAGGCTTGTTCAGCGTACTTAATAGAGCGGCCATCAAACTGCGCAAATGGCACATTGAAAGCCATTGGCAACGTCCAGCCCGAGACATCATAAAAGGTGTTATCACGGAAGTTTTGGTCGCTGTTGAAGATCGCTCTGATCAAGGTGTATTGCGGCTGTGCCAGCGGCACATAGTAGCTGTTAGCAGCGCGATAGGTGACTTTATCGATGGTGACATCTGCGGTTAATGGGTGAGCCTGAATACCATGTTGCTGCAGGATGTCGAGCATGCCTTGCAAACGCGCTGGGTCGGTACCGTCGCCAAACACATAGCCTTTAAAGTCAGCTTTTTTAGCTTGCTCAAGGGCAGTGCGATAGAAGCGCTGCTGATAGTCTAAAAAGCGCTCTTTGTTTTCGTGAGCACCATACATGGTGGTCAGCGAGGTCATAAATTGATTTTCAATGGTAAACGGGAATTCTAACAAGCCATTGATAGAATCTTGCGCATGGCCACGGCTCGAAGCTTGCTCGAACAAAATACCAATAGCACCTTGCACATCGGGATAGGTTGAGCCCTTACCCACGTAGAAGTCATCGAAGGCTTGCTCGGTGAAATATAAGCGGCCTTCTTGGTCCAATTTAGCGGCGTGATAGTCGGCCAACTTCGCCGTCAGAGTCACGTTTTCCTCTGGGGTGTTGGGGTTCCGGCGGCTTGGAATACCTGGCTGAAAGAAGAACGTGCTGTCGGTACCCATTTCATGAAAATCGGTGAGTACGTTCGGTTTCCACTTCTGGAAATTCGCGATACGGGCGCGTGATTCTGGGTGTTGCAATAATAACCAATCACGGTTCAAGTCGAACCAATAATGATTGACGCGGCCGCGTGGAATGCCTTGCACATGTTCGCGATGCTGCGGATCAGAGACCAAGTTCATGCTCTTATGCTGGTTTGCCCACTCAGCAAAACGCGATAGGCCGTCGGGATTCAAGCTTGGGTCGAACAAAATGATGGTATCGCGCAGCAGTTGTTCGATTTTTTCACCTTGTGCCGCAGCCAAGTAATAACCGTATAATAGCGCGGCGTTACTGCCACTCGGTTCATCACCGTGAATACTGTAACCCATGTAGAGCACTAATGGCGCGCTTTTAGTGTCCGCTTTGCTGGTTGGGTCAGACACAGCGATATGCTGCTGCCGCAGCTGCTCGATGTTGTCATGATTTTCTGGCGCGGTGACGGTTAATAACAGCAATGGCCGTTGTTGATGGGTGCGGCCAGTGTATTCAATGCCGATTCGGTCGGAGTGAGCGGCGAGCACCTCCATGTAACGGACCAGCTGGTCGTGGCGAACATGCCATTCACCCACCTCATAGCCCAACACCGATTGTGGTGTGGGTACACTGGGATCGTAGTCGACATCAGTGGGTAAATAGGCGCTCAATGGTTGAGCTACTGAGGCCCAAGTCATCAGCCCCAAAGATAAGCTGAGCAAGGCGTGAATGAAACGACGCATAATGATTTCCTTAACGCAAAATGGTAGTCAACAAGCTAGCAGAACTTATTGGCTACACCAAGCCTGTTACTATGCAACGCCTAATTTTTGCGATAAGATATACCCTACTATTTTACTCAAGTATAGCCATGAGGTGTACTGTCCATGATTCGTATTACTGAAAGCGCGCAGGCGCACTTTCGCAAATTGCTTGCCGATCAACCTGATAACACCAATATTCGGGTTTTTGTGGTGAATCCTGGCACTCCATCTGCTGAGTGTGGCGTATCCTATTGCCCACCTGATTCGGTAGAAACTGACGATCAATTATTACCGTTTAGCGGCTTCGATGCAGTTGTTGATTCATCCAGCGCACCATTTTTAACCGATGCCGTGATTGATTTTGAAGTGCAGGAGCTCGGCTCACAGCTGACCTTAAAAGCACCGAATGCTAAAGCTAAAAAAGTCGACGACGACGCACCTCTCATTGAGCGCGTTGAATATATGATTCAAGCTGAGGTGAATCCGCAGTTGGCCAATCATGGTGGCAAAGTCTCGGTCAATCAAATCACCGCTGACGGTATTGCCGTGCTGCAATTTGGCGGCGGTTGTAATGGCTGTAGCATGGTCGATGTGACTCTAAAAGAGGGTATCGAGAAAGAATTGTTAGCGCGTTTTCCGAACGAATTAACCGGTGTTCGTGATATCACTGAGCATCAACGCGGCGAGCATTCCTATTACTAATGTCATAGAGCCATGAGTAAAAATTGAGTTAAGGAAGTGATCCCATCCCGATGGTCTCCTCGTAAGTTTGTACGCCAATACAACAAACGAGGATAAATCTATGAATGGGATCACTAAATTTGGTCTCGCAGCATCTGCTGCTCTGATCTTAGCCGCTTGCGATGGCGGTAGCAACAACGAAGAAATCAGCGTAACGCCACCACCACCTCCGCCACCGCCCGAATCAAGTTTTGTGCGGGTGCACCACAGTGTTGCTGATGCACCAGACGTTAATGTACTGGTGAATGGTGACACGGTATTATCTGAAGTGCCATACACAGCGTCATCGGGTGTACTCGAACTCGACGAAGGCACATACTCTATTCAAGTCGATGGTATCTTACCCGATGGCTCATTTGCCACGGTAATTGGCCCAGCCGACGTGGCACTCAACGGTAATAACCGCTACGAAGTATTTGCGGTGGGTAAAGTGGGCGATGCCTCTATTGCGCCACTGATTATCGAAAACCCAGTCACCGACATCGCTGCCGGCAATCTGCGTTTGCAAGTTGTGCATGCAGCACCTGACGCCCCTATGGTCGATATTTATTTGACTGCTCCCGATGCCGACCTAGCGGCTGAACAAGCAGCAGCGACGTTAGAATTTGGTGACTTCACCCCGCAAATCGATGTGCCAGCAGGCGATTACCGCGTACGGGTAACCGTTGCCGGTGATCCGGCTGCCGTGGCCTTCGATAGTGGTACTTTGCCATTGGCCGCTGGTGCTGACTTGGTCATTGCTGCCATCGAAAATACCCAAACAGGTGAATCACCTGTGATGCTACAGGTCGCTGATGGTGAGTCGGCAACGGTCTTGGCTGATGCCAATGCTGGCGCGGAAATTCGCGTCGTACATGCGGTCGCTGATGCGCCCAACGTCGATGTCACCTTGAATAATGCTGATACTCCAGCCATTGCTGACTTAGCCTTCCGTCAAGCTACTGACTTTATCGGTTTAGCGGCGGGTGACTATTTAGTGGATGTTGCTGCTGCTGGCGGTACCCCCGTGGTGATTGATGACGCTGCCTTGACCTTAGCTACGAGTGATAGTTTTTCGGTCTATGCGGTCGGCGAATTGACCGGTGATGGCATTACCTTAGCGTTAGTTGAAGACCAACAGCGTCGTATTGCGACTGCCGCACAAGTACAAATTGTCCACGCTTCAGCAGCGGCTGGCCCAGTTGACATTTATGTCACAGCAACGGCTGACATTAGCACTGCTGATCCAGTCTTTAGCAATGTCCCGTTTGATACTACAGCACTAGCCTCTACCGGTTATGTACAACTGGCCGAAGGCGAATATGTGGTTACGGTGACGCCGACTGGCAGCAAAGACGCAGCAATTGGCCCGGTCACGGTCAACTTAGCAGCAGGTAATATCTATACTGCAATTGCTGTCGATGCCGATGGTGGTGGTGCGCCATTGCAATTGATTCTACTGGATGATTTTGTAGCGCAACCATAAGGCTTGGCTTAGCCCTCGGGCAGCCATGAACAGTAACAACGCCAACCACAGCCCGTGGTTGGCGTTGTCGTTTGTGAGCCAGTGCTGTGCCGCGTACCAGCTCGGTAAAAAAACCCCGAGAGCGCTAATCGCCATGGTGTTGCGCATCGCTTTGGTCTGCCCTAGGCCGATGTACACGCCGTCAAAGAAATAACTCCAATGGGCGACTAGTGGCATCAGCCATAACCAGGGCAAATACTGTTGCGCCTCGCTAATCACCGCGGGAATATTGGTTAATAGCCTAATGATGCCGTCGCCGAAGAGCCAGAATACTGCGCTATAAACCAACGCAAACAGCAATGACCAACGCAATCCGTGGCGGAGCCAAAAGCGTATCAAGTTGGTGTTGCGTTGCCCGCGAGCTGCACCCACCAGCGCTTCGATGGCGTAGGCGATACCGTCCAAGCCAAGCGAGATCAGCAATAAGAACTGCATGAGTACCGCATTGGCCGCCACCACATCGGTACCAAAGCGCGTGGCGTAAATGGTCATCATAGCTAGGCATAGTTGTAACAGTAAACTGCGCAGCATCACATCGCTGTTCATCGCCATAAACCGTTTCATGCTGAGTGGTTCAATGCGCCAATTGCGAAGCGCAGGCAGTAAGCTGCGCAGCAGCCATAACCCAACCAGGGCGGTGGATACTTCAGCGATGACCGAGGCCCAAGCTGCACCTACGACATTCAGTTTAAAGCCAACAATCAATACTAAATTGGCCACGACATTGATGGCATTAATACTGATCACCATCAGCATGGCTAGTCGCGCTTGCTGGCGTGCTAACAAGATCCCCAGTACCACCAAGTTGATGAGGGTAGCGGGCAATGCCAGTAATCGTATGTGCATATAGGTAGCGGTCAGTTCAGATAGCCTCGATTCGGCGTTGATCACGCTTAAACTCAGGCTTATCAGCCACGGGCTCAGCGCAGTTAATAGCACACCAATGGTGACCGCCAAGGTTAGTGAGTGTACGGTAATTTGTTGTTGTTGCTGGCGGTCATTAGCACCAAACGCAGCGGCCATTTCAGCGGTAGTGGTCATGCGTAAAAACACCGTTAGCAACACCATGAAGCTCACCGCAGTAGCTCCTAAAGCCACCGCGCTCAGGTAGATTGCGTCGGGTAGATGGCCTATGATGGCAGTATCAACTAAGCCAAGTAGTGGAGCCGCAATGTTGGACAAAATCATCGGTAAGGCAATCGCCAAAATGCGTCTATTCGGCTGTGTGATGGTGGTTTCGGGCATGCTGGTCATTCCGTTAGCAGCGCACGCGGGGGTGGCTATTTTGCAATATCATCATATTGGTGATGATACGCCACGGGTGACTTCAGTAACAGCCGCGGAATTACAGCAACACCTCGAGTATTTGCTTGAACATGATTTTACCGTCCTTGATTTATCTACCATCAGTACGATGTTAGCTGAGGGCAAGGCACTGCCACCGCGCGCCGCGGCAATTACCATCGATGATGGCTGGCGCAATGTGTACGACAATGGCAAAGCATTGTTTGCCAAGTACCAGCTGCCGTTCACTATTTTTGTAAACCCCAAATTGATGCGCGAAGCACCACACTTATATATGAGCTGGGAGCAATTACGCGAACTGCAACAGTACGGTGCGGTAATCGCCAATCACTCACAGTCGCATGAGCACATGACGCGGCGCTTACCAGGCGAAACCGAAGCGCAATGGCAGCAGCGTCAGCTAAACGAAATACTGGCCGCCCAGCAAGATATTGACACGGCGCTCGGTAGCCCGCAGCCGCGGTTGTTTGCCTACCCGTATGGCGAATTTGACCCAACCTTGCAGCAGTTACTCGAACAGCATGACTTTATTGCTTTTGGGCAGCATTCTGGGGTGTGGGGCCCGCTTACCCCAACCACTGCCATACCGCGCTTTCCGGCGGCGGGGCAATATGCCAATTTAACGACCTTGGCGACTAAGTTGCTGAGTTTGCCGTTGCCGGTGCTGTCGGCGCAACCGCAGTCGATGATAGTGGCTCATGAGCAGCTGCGGCCAACCATCACGGTGAACTTGGCTAATCTTGAGGATTTTCGCAGCAGTCAGCTCAATTGCTTTTATGCCGGTGAGGTACTGGTGCCACAATGGCAGCAGCAAAGCTTTTCGCTGACCTTGCCGGTGGATTTGCCGATTGGCCGTTCACGGGTGAATTGCACGGTACCTAGCCGTAGCCAAGCTGGGCGGTTTTATTGGTATTCACAACCGTTGGTCAGGCCTGATGCACAAGGCAGCTGGCCCGACTAACAGCCATTAGCGGAAGCGTTCGGCGAGGATCTGAAAATCACTCACTAGTTTGTCCATATTAACGGTCGGTAATTCACCTAATTGGTGCTCAGCATTGAAGATGGCGTGGCGATTGCCATTAGGGTCGACCAATACAATAGCGGCGCTGTGATTGACCAAGTAATCGGTCTCACCTTCATCTGGAATGGAATACATCAAGCCTAAATCGGTGACAAACGGGTAGAGCTGCGGGTGCTCGGCGCGCACCCCATAGAAATTCTCGCCAAAGAAGCTAGCGTAGTTGTTCACGCGCTCAACATCATCGCGTAGCGGATCGACCGAAATCATCCACACCTTCACCGGTTGTTCCGACGCGGCCACTAATTGCGGCATGATGCGGCGCAAGTCAGCCATGGTGGTTGGGCAAATATCTGGGCAAAACGTGTAACCGGTAAATAGTAAAGTCCATTGCCCGCGTAGTTGCTCATTACTGGCGGTGGCACCATCTTGTCCGGTCACCGCAAAAGGTGCTAGCGCGCGCGGTGGATTGTAAACCAGAGCTTGTGGTTGCGGTTGTGGTATTAAGTTGAACACGACTAAGCCGGCGACAAGTGCAGCAAGGGCGACCACAGCGATAAGTAATTTTTGCATGCAAGTATCCTCTTAAGCGAGCGGCGGCGTGACCAGATAGTGATCGACGAGCAACAAGATAAACAGCGCAAATAACTGCCAAATCGAAAATTTAAACATGTTATAGGCGGTGTGCTTGTTCGGCGAAAACTTGAGTTTCCAGGCGTACACCAAAAACCAAATACTCAGCACACTTGAACCGAGTAAATAAATCACTCCCGACATACCGACCACGTAGGGCAGCAGGCAGATCACCGCAAGCAAAATGGTGTACAACAAAATGCAGGTTTTGGTGAACTCCACACCGTGGGTGACCGGTAGCATAGGAATATTGGCTTTGGCATAATCGTTGGCGCGATGCACCGCCAGTGCCCAAAAATGCGGCGGGGTCCAGGTGAACACAATCATCACCAGCAACACCGCAAAAGGATGGATCTCATTGGTTACCGCCGTCCAACCTAACAACGGTGGTGCTGCACCGGCGAGGCCGCCAATGACGATGTTTTGTGGCGTCGCGCGTTTCAGATACATGGTGTAGATGACCGCGTAGCCAATTAAACTGGCGAAGGTTAGCCAAGCGGTTAGCATGTTGACCCACAGCGCTAACACCACAAAGCCAATGCTGCCAATCAAGGCTGAAAACGTGAGCACATGGCGTGGCGATAACGCCCCTGATGGCAGTGGGCGCCGCAGCGTTCGTGCCATCCGTGCGTCAATGTGACGGTCGACCAAATGGTTGATGGCGGCCGCTGAGCCAGACATTAGCCCAATACCAATCATCGCCGGTACAAATACCTGCCAACCAACCCAACCAGGCACGGCCATGCACATACCGACCACCGCAGTCACCAATAGCAGCAGTACCACGTTGGGTTTAGTAAGCTCGAGATAGTCGCGCCAATGGGCCTGACTTTTGTAGCTCATTTCTGCTGATTCAGGTTGCGTTGAGTTCACCATAATACATCCGTGCCTTACGCGTTACGCGCTAATTTATAGTTCAAGCCGACTAAGCTGGCTAGCAACATTACCCCGAACAAGTTGTGCAGTACGGCGACACTGAGTGGCAGATAGAACACCACGTTGCTAATGCCTAATGCGACCTGCACAACCAGTAGCAGCGCCACCCAATTTAAACTGTTACGAATGACTTTTGATTGTGCCCGACGATAGCCTTGCCAGAGCAACCAACCGACCACCAACATCACCACAATAGCACCAAAACGGTGGGCTACATGCATGGTCATGCGCTCTTCAAAGTCGTGCGTACCATACTGATAGGTGGAGGCTTCCGGAACCGAGAAGGCCCCGGCAACATCAAGACGATTCAGCCAATCACCTTCACAGATCGGCAATGCCGTGCAGGTCATCGCCGCATAGTTGGCAGCCACCCAGCCCCCTAGAGCAATTTGTCCAAACACCACCAGCAAGGCAATCAAGGCTAAGCCGCGCAGACTGCGCGCGTTGATATCACCCATGGGATTGTGAACTCGGCCGAGGCGTAAGCTGAGTAAATACAATAAACACAGCGTGCTGAAACCACCGAGTAAATGCCCCATGACAATCAGCGGTTGTAGATTCATGGTTACCGTCCACATGCCGAGAGCGGCTTGGAAGGTTACTAAGATCAACAGTAATAACGGCAATTTCACCGGTTGCGCCGGGTCATGACGCACTCGAATTAATGACCAAATGGCAATGACTAAAATCACTATGCCAAGTAAACCGGCAATGTAGCGATGAATCATTTCGTTCCAGGCTTTCTGGTTCTCAAGTGGAGCATCTGGGAATAACTGTTGTGCCTGAGCAATTTGTTCTGCTTCACTAGGTACCGTCAAAAAACCATAGCAGCCCGGCCAATCAGGACAGCCTAAACCAGCGTCGGTGAGGCGGGTATAGGCGCCCATAATAATGACGCACAAGGTGAGAATGATGCTGAATTTTACAAAAGCGCGCATGAGCTTAACCTATTCTGGATAGTTTCAGTAAGTTACGTAAATCGGAGAGCAAGTTCTTCGCTTCGGCACGCATTTGCTCTTCGTCGCTAAAGGTCGGGTAGTGCAACACCACATTGCCCCACGGGTCGACAATCATCAGCCGTTGTGACGGTAAACTGGCTAAGTGAGCCACCAGGCCAGCGTTCTCGACATGGGTAACGAGTGGCACCTGGTCTAATGCTAACTGTGAGCTGGCGGCACTGATATACACCGGTACCACGCGTTGAGTTTCTTTACCGAGCGCCACATCAAGTTGATTAATAGCATACAGACCTTGCATACAGGCATCGCTGCAATCGCCTTGGTCAACCAAGACCACCCGCCAGCCAGCTGGTAACTCGTTGGCAAAATCGCCGAGTTCATAGGGTGGCACCAACATCGTACCGCGATTGGTGACCGCACCCTGGTACCAGCTTTGGTCGAGCACCAATTTGGCGCCAATTACTGGGATCAGAAAGGCGAGGACCACACCAATGAGGGTAGCGCGGGATTTTTTTACAGATGTCATGCTCATTCCTCTGTTGTTGTTGTTTTGGAACGACCTGCAATTAACGCAATAATCAGGCACGCCAAGGCTAACGAGAACCATGTCACGGCATAAGCGCGATGCTTTTCGGGTGGCATTAAGTTAGGTTGCCATTGCCGCGGAAAGCCATAGGTTTCAGTCTCTGAGAGTAGCACCACATATGGGGCTATGGAAAGCTCTAGGGCAGCACTCAACAGCTCGCTGTCTAAGTGTTGAATGCGCATCGGCCAAGGGCCTTTCTCAAGCAGTTGGTCAGCGGCAACAAACCGGCTTTCACTGGGTTGATAAAACCAACCGGTGACGGTAATTGGACCTTCAGGTAAGGTCACTGCGGGCAGCTGTTGACGACTGTCACCAAGGCTCACCCAGCCCAAATTAACGGGAATTTTGGCGCTTTGAAAATCAGCTTGGAGTAGGCCAATCACGTGATAACCCACTTGCCCTTGTTGAATTTGGTTGTCCAGTAAGAAGTATTGCTGCGGTTGAAATTCTCCGCGCACGCTAACGCCCTGATAGCGATCAGGAAGCGCGCCAAGACCTAATGGTTGCCATTGCTGTTGTTGCTGAGCGCGCTCGAAATCATCAAACAGTGCCTGTTTTTCGTTGGCGCGATCAAGTTGCCACAATCCCAGCTTGACCAAGCCCGAAATTGCAAGCACAGTTATGAGCGTCGCAATAATGGTACTGCGACTCATAATAGAGAATCCGAAAAGGACATAGCGATGCTAACGTTCAGTGCAAAAGTCATTCTGGTACTACTCATGTTGTTCATGGTCTTTAATTTGTTTCGCGCCATGTTTGCCATGCTGCGTAACGATGCGACCAAACCATCCATGACCCATTATCTTGGCAAACGCGTGATGTTTTCAGCAATTGCCATGGTGATTATTATTATTCTATTAGCTACCGGGTTGTTACCGTCGAATCCACGGCCGTACTGAGTGTTGCTCAGTACGACCGCAGTGGCTCGTGGTTATAGGATGTATACAAAGATAAACAAACAGACCCACACCACGTCAACAAAGTGCCAGTACCAGCTGGTCGCTTGAAAAGCAAAATGGTTGTCGTGGGTAAAGTGCCCCTTCATCACGCGGAAGAACATCACAATCAGCATCAGTGTACCGAGTGTCACGTGCATACCGTGGAAGCCAGTCAGCAAGTAGAAGGTGTTGCCATATACCCCAGAATCAAGTTTTAAGCCTAAATCTTGATAGGCGTGAACATACTCCGCACCTTGCAGGTACAAGAAGATACAACCCAATACAATGGTAATACCTAGCCATACTTTTAACTGAGTGCGATTACCTTTTTCTAAGCCAACATGAGCAAAGTGACAGGTAAACGACGACACAATCAAGATGATGGTGTTGTACAGCGGTAAGCCCATCCAGCCCATTGCTTGCGTGGTGGTGCCGCCTGGGGTTTCGGTGAGTGGCCACATCGCTTCAAAGTGCGGCCATAGCACCTCGTTGGTCATGGCGTTGTTACTCGCCCCGCCAAGCCATTCCACAGCAATCACGCGAGCATAAAAAAGCGCGCCAAAGAACGCCGCAAAGAACATGACCTCGGAGAAGATAAACCAGCTCATACCTTGTCGATACGAGGCGCTGAGCTGATTGCTATAAAGGCCAGACATGGATTCGTTGATTTGGTCACGGAACCAACCAAACAACATCACCACCAAAATTGCCAGCCCGGTGAACAATACTGTTGTTCCCCAGCCATCCACTTGGTTCTTCGATTCAATAACGGTATGGCCTGCGCCAAAAGCAATCAGGCCCAGTGCTACTGCACCAACAATTGGCCATGGGCTACTTGCTGGAACATAATATTTTTCGTGTTGTTGTGCTGCCATAACAAGTCCTTAGTTCGCTAGCATGGTTGCTAGCACATCGGGTGTCGCATTGGCTGTAATGTCATACAGCGTATATTGCAGAGTCAATGTATGTATGTGCGCTGGAATTTCTGGGTCGAGATAGAACTGCATGGGCATGGCGGTGGTATCACCGGCTGCCAGCGGCTGCTGTTCAAAACAGAAGCATTCTGTCTTGTTCAGATATAAACCCGCTTCACCCGGCGAAACAGAAGGAATGGCCTGCGCCACCATATTGTTCCCGGTGCGGTTCTCAACCAAAAAGTTCACCACCTTAGTTTCACCAGGGTGCACCCGAACCATCTTCACTTCAGGTTGAAAATCCCAAGGCATGCCTTGGTTAACCCGAGTGATAAATTGTACGTTGATGCTCCGAGAGGTATCCACTGCACGGGTATTAACGGCAGCCGCCTCGTTCGACGTACGACCGTTAAACCCAGTGATTTCGCAAAACACTTCATACAGCGGTACCAACGCAAAACCAAAGCCGAACATGCCTACTACGACCAGTAGTAGGCGCTTAACGACCCGCCCGTTATCGGGGCGGTTTGGGGTTGATTGGTGGTCACTCATGAGCGTTATTTCACCTCAGGTGGGGTATCAAAGGTATGGTATGGCGCCGGTGATGGTACCGTCCACTCTAAGCCTGTTGCACCTTCCCATGGCTTCGCTGGCGCTTTTTCGCCACCGCGTACGCACTTCACCACAACCGCTAAGAAAATCAGTTGCGACAAGCCGAAGGCAAAGGCGCCAATACTGACAATTTGGTTAATATCGGCAAATTGCAGGGCGTAGTCTGGAATACGACGTGGCATACCGGCCAAGCCAACAAAGTGCATCGGGAAGAACAACACGTTGACGCTGATTAATGAACACCAGAAGTGCCATTTTGCCAGCGTTTCGTTGTACATATGCCCGGTCCATTTTGGTAACCAGTAGTAAGCGGCAGCCATAATCGAGAAGATCGCACCACTCACCAGCACGTAGTGGAAGTGTGCAACCACGAAGTAGGTATCGTGATACTGGAAGTCAACCGGTGTGATAGCCAACATTAAGCCTGAGAAACCGCCAATGGTGAACAGAATCACAAAGGCTAAAGCAAACAACATAGGCGTTTCAAAGCTGATTGAACCGCGCCACATGGTAGCTACCCAGTTAAACACTTTCACCCCGGTCGGCACCGAGATCAACATGGTGCAGTACATAAAGAACAATGCTGCGGCCACCGGCATACCGGTGGTAAACATGTGGTGCGCCCAAACCAGGAACGACAAACCGGCAATAGCGGCGGTGGCATAAACCATGGACGCATAGCCAAATAACGGTTTGCGCGAAAACGCGGGAATAATAGCCGACACGATACCGAACGATGGCAAGATCATGATGTACACTTCGGGGTGCCCAAAGAACCAGAAAATATGCTGGAACATAACTGGGTCACCGCCACCTGCGGCATCAAAGAAGCTGGTGCCGAAGTATTTGTCGGTCAGTACCATGGTGACCGCACCGGCTAGAACTGGCATGACAGCTATCAGCAAGAAGGCGGTAATAAACCAGGTCCACACGAACAATGGCATTTTCATGTAGGTCATGCCAGGTGCGCGCATGTTCATGATGGTCACGATCACGTTAATCGCGCCCATAATGGACGAGATACCCATAATGTGTACCGAGAACACGAATAACGCGGTGGAATCGCTACTGTAGGTGGTTGATAACGGCGCGTAGAAGGTCCAGCCAAACGCTGGACCGCCGCCTTCCATAAATAGCGAAGCAAGCAGAATAGCGAAGGCAAATGGCAGAATCCAGAAGCTCCAGTTATTCATTCGTGGCAAGGCCATATCTGGCGCACCAATCATCATTGGTACCATCCAGTTAGCAAGCCCGGTAAAGGCTGGCATAACTGCACCAAACACCATGATCAGACCGTGAACGGTAGTCATCTGGTTGAAGAAGTGCGGATCCACTAATTGCAGACCAGGTTGGAACAGCTCGGCCCGGATAACCAGTGCCATAGAGCCGCCCAACAAAAACATAATGAACGAGAACCATAAGTACATTGAACCAATGTCTTTATGGTTGGTAGTAAATAACCACCGGGTAATACCCGACGGCGCGTGATGGTGATGATCGTGATCGTGATGATCCATCGTTCCAGCAGCAGAGCTCATAGTCGGTACTCCCCTTAATTCTTCGTCCGAGCGTTGACATCAGCGGCTTGAATTAGCTCGCCCGTGTTATTGCCCCAAGCATTCCGTTCATAGGTAACTACTGCAGCAATCTCGCGCAGAGTCAGCATATTACCGAACGCCTGCATGGAGGTGCCTTGTTTACCGTAAAGTACAATATCAATGTGGCCATTGATGTCGTTGGTAACCATTTCAGTACCGACTAAACTTGGGAATACGCCGGGAATACCTTGACCATTTGGCTGGTGACAAGCCGCACAGTTACCGAGGTAAACGCGCTCGCCTAATTCCATCAGCTCGGCTTCGCTCATCGACATAGCTAATAAGCGTTGCTCTTCTTCTTTGGCTTCACGTTGCGCAGTTTCTTGTGCAGTAATCCACGCTTCGTATTCAGCTGGCTCTTTAGCGATGACCACAATCGGCATGTAGCCGTGGTCTTTACCACAGAGCTCAGCACACTGACCGCGGTAGATACCGGGTTCATCAACCTTAGTCCATGCTTCGTTAATAAAGCCTGGGTTAGCATCTTTCTTAACCGCAAAATCGGGCACCCACCATGAGTGGATAACATCATCTGAGGTGATCAAAAAGCGTACTTTTTTACCTGTCGGGATCACCAAGGGGCGATCGACTTCAAGTAAGTAGTTGGTGCCTTTTGGTAATTTATTATTGATTTGATCGGGACGGGTCGCCAACAGAGAGAAATATTCAACATCATGCTCAAAGTAGCGGTAGTGCCATTTCCACTGCGACCCGGTAACTAACACGGTGACATCAGATTCACTGGTGTCTTCCATGGCAATCAGGGTAGAGGTGGCTGGGATGGCCATTCCAATCAAGATTAAAAACGGGATCACTGTCCAGAGAATTTCAACTTTGACATTTTCATGGAAAGTTGCTGGCTTGTGACCGCGTGATTTGCGGTGGGCAATCATGGACCAAAACATGGCCCCGAAAACCACGATACCAATCACAATACATATGTAAAGTATGGTCATGTGAAGGTCATAGACGCGGTTGCTGATCTCGGTAACACCTTGAGTCAGGTTCAACTGCGATTGTGCACTGGCAGCAAACGGCATTGCCGCTGTTAGTGCCGCGATAAGTCTCGTTCTCACGGACGTCTCCTCTCATTCTTCCGACGTGGTCGCCCACGAATACACCGAAGTGCGAGCCTGAAGAACAAAGAGGTAAGCAGAAAAAGGAACAGCATTCCTAGAAGTGAAAAATCGCTTTCCCTACTAACTCTTTGTTGTTGTTATATATCAATAATTATTATTTTAGTTGTGTTAGCAGTATTTATTGCTGCTCCAAAATACCATGTAACGATTAAATTGCCACCGCTTAAGTTAAGATTTTTTAAAAAAAAGGGCTGCATGAGCAGCCCTTCGGGGAAACCTTCGGTACGGGGATTAGTGGAGTGGCGTACGAGAAGGTAATTCATTAAAAACAAAACTGTGCGTTTGACTCATCTTACTAGCCATTTTGATGCGTTGCTGCATGCGCGGCGAGATTTGCTCAAGAAAGCTCAGCACTAAGCTACTGGTACCAGCCAACAACGCTTGTTCAGTCGCCCATTCGCGATGGTCATGATCGCGACCGCCAATCCAACGAATACGATTACGGCTCACGCCCGCAGCGACTAATTGTGCGATGGTTTCACGACAACCGCCGATCACAGTGATCCACTGTGATGTGCGTAATGCGAGTGACTGCACGCGATACAATACGTCATCAAAACGCGCGTCGCCTAAACTAGTTTCTGCATGCTCAGCCACGAGGCTGGCGTTTTTACTTGGTTGATAATCGTATCTCATAGCCATGCTCCATTTCGAATGACACCTACGGCCAGCCCTTCTACGGTGAAGTATTGCTGAGCGAGGTCGACCTTGATAGTCGAAAATTCTTCATTTTCTGGGTGCAGCAATACGGTGCTGCCCTTGCGTTCAAAGCGCTTCACGGTAACGTCTTCGTCAACCCGTGCGACAATAATTTGGCCGTTACGTGCATCTTGAGTTTTGTGAACAGCCAATAGGTCACCGTCGAGAATACCGATATTCTTCATGCTCATGCCGTTTACGCGCAGTAAAAAGTCAGCATGCGGTCGAAATAGGTTTTCATCGACGCGATAATGACTCTCGATGTGTTGCTGGGCTAAAATAGGTTCGCCAGCGGCAACTTGACCAATAAGTGGCAACCCTTCTGGAACTTCTTCATCCATACCGCCGACTAAGCGAAGGCCGCGCGACATACCGGGTAGTAGCTCGATAACGCCTTTTTTCGCCAGCGCCTTGAGATGTTCCTCCGCCGCATTGGCAGAACGAAAACCCAGTTGTAAGGCTATTTCGGCGCGGGTTGGCGGCATGCCAGTGGCGTCAATAGCATCTTTGATTAGGGTCAGAATTTCTTGCTGACGGGGCGTTAAAGGGCGCATGTAAATACCTGTTTATCTATACAGTGATACTGTGAGTATATACAGGTGTTTTGCTTTGGCAACTTTTTTTTTGGTATTTTTTTCAGGCGGCATAACCACAATGACAGTGGTATGCTTGCATTAGATAACTAAGCAGAGGGTTTTGCATGAGTCTACGAGGCTTGTGGCGTTCGGTCTTATACTGGCCGGTACGCTGGCTGACGCGCTTTGAGGTGATTCTCGATCAAGCGGCACAGTCGGTCATCGGCAGCGATCACGTGGTGTACGTAATGCGCTCGACGTCATTGACCGATTTTATCGTTGCCCAGCGCGCATTGCTGCGTATTGGGCTGCCTGATCCGAACCAACCACTGTTACTCAACGGCCGTGAATTTCCCCGGGTGATGTACTTGGCCAAGGGTAAAGATGACAGTGCTGCGGCGGCGGTGGATGAGTTATTGGCGCTACTTGAGGCGCACCAAAAAGACCCATCGTTGCGGGTGCAAGTGCTGCCCTTGGGGCTGTTTTGGGGGCGTAAACCCGGCCAAGAGCGGCGTGAAGGCAAGGCCATGGTGGCCGATCTCGATAATCCCGGCAAATGGCGCAAATTCTGGCTTGTGGTATTTTCTGGTCGACATATCTTAGTGCGCGGCAGTGCCCCGGTACAGTTGCGCCAAATGACCGATGAAAATGGTGTTGATCGGCGCATTGCGCACAAGCTAGCACGCGTTGCCAGGGTGCATTTTGTGCGCTTACGGCACGCTGTGGCGGGCCCTAAAATCACCGAGCGAAGCGAAGTCATTCGCAGTTTGTTAGCCACCCCAGCGTTGCAACAAGCGATTGCTGACGAAGCCAAGAGCAAGCGTATCAGTCGTGCCGATGCCGAACGCAGTGCCTATAAATATCTCGACGAAATAGCCGCTAATTACAGCGACACCTTAGTTCGTGTGTTGGATCGTTTTATGGGCTGGATGTGGAGCAAGATATACCATGGCGTGCACGTTGAAGGTGGTCACCGTATCCGCGCGTTGGCGCAGGCCGGGCATGAAATTATTTATGTGCCCTGTCACCGCAGCCACATGGATTATCTATTGCTGAGTTACACCATTTATAAAGAAGGCTTAGTGCCACCACACATTGCCGCTGGGGTTAATCTTGATTTTTTTCCAGCGGGACCATTATTCCGTCGCGGTGGTGCGTTTTTCCTGCGGCGCAGCTTCAAGGGTAATAAGCTCTATTCAGAAGTCTTCCGCGAATACCTCAATCGGTTGTTCCAAAAGGGCTATCCGGTGGAATATTTTACCGAGGGTGGGCGCAGCCGCACCGGCCGCCTACTGCCGCCCAAAACTGGCATGATTGCTATGACCATTCAGGGTATGTTGCGTGGTCAAACCCGGCCCATGTCAATTGTTCCAGTTTATTTGGGCTACGAACACGTCATGGAAGTCGCCACCTATCTGAAAGAGCTACAAGGCTCAAGCAAGCAAAAAGAGTCCATCTTTCAGGTGCTTGGTACCTTGCGCCATTTAAAAAACTTCGGTGATGGTTACGTTACCTTTGGTGAACCGATTAACGTGGGTGAGGCTCTTGATAGCTTGCAGCCGAGCTGGCGCGAGAGCATCACCATTGGTGCCGAAGAACCGGCACGGCCAAAATGGTTAACGCCGACGGTGAATTTGCTGGCCGAACAAATTATGCAGCGTATTAATAATGCCGCAGCATTAAATAGTATCAATTTGTCCGCGCTCGCCCTCCTCAGTGCCGAGCAACACAGTTTGACCCGCGAAGAACTGATCAGCCAAATGGAGGTTTACACCACTATTTTGCGTGAGGTCCCCTACAGCTTGGATAGTTATGTGCCGGAGCAAAGCGGGACAGAACTGTGGCAGCTGGCCAGCAAGCAAGACAAGTTCACCATTGTCAGTGACAGCATTGGTGAGGTGATTCGGCTTGAGGGCAATAAAGCTATCGCCATGACCTACTACCGTAACAACATCATGCATATGGTGATTGTGCCGGCTATTGTGGCAGCGATTGCGGTGGGCCATGGCCAATTTAAGCAGGCTCAGGTGGTCAGTTTATTACAACAATTACAGCCGTTATTGCAGGATGAGCTGTTTATTAGTCACGATAGCGATAGCATGGCGCTATGGGTAGCAGCATTGTTGCAACAGTTCACTGAAATGGGCTTAATTCGACAGCTTAGCGACACCAGTTATAGCGCTCCTGCGCGTGATTCGCAGTGCTACTTCAAGTTGCAGCTGCTGGCGCGTGGCGCCAGTGAAACCTTGCAACGTTACTCGATTATTTTGGAGCTATTGCAACAGGCGCAGCCACTCGGTCGCTCAGAGTTAGAGCAACAAGCCGTAGCCTTGGCTGAGCGCTTAAGTACCCTGCATGGCATTAGCGCCCCAGAGTTTTTTGATAAAAAAGTACTGACCGGTCTGATTGCCACTCTGAAAGCACAGAACTACATTGATGTGGATGCTCAAGGGCAGCTGATTGCTGATCAGCGCGTGGGTGCCTTTAGTGATCGTATTGATAGTTTGCTCGAACCTGCGGTATTACAAACCATTCGGCAATCGGTACAACAATGGCTGGCCTCGCGGTCAACCTAACGCTAACGGAAAAACCAAAACTCAATCACGATGGCGAGGGTAAGCACCCAACCCACGTGATTGTTGTGCAGAAAAGCTTGGAAACACGCGCTGGGTTGGCGCTGCCAAATCAGCCGATGTTGCCATGCAAATAAGCCAACAATGACCACTAAGCCCAGGTAATACGGGTAGGCGGCGTTAATCACCGCTCCCAACCCTGCCAACAATACCAAGGTAATAAGTTGCAGCGCAGCAATAGCTAGCCGGTCGTACTGAGCAAATAAAATCGCCGTCGACTTCACCCCAATTTGTCGGTCATCATCACGATCGGCCATGGCATATTGGGTATCATAGGCCACCGTCCAGCTGACATTGGCGAATAATAATAACCATGCCGGCAACGGTAAGCCTTGCTCCAGCGCGGTAAAAGCCATCAAAATGCCAAAGCTAAAAGCCACGCCAAGTACCACTTGTGGTAACTGGGTAAAACGCTTACAAAACGGATACAAGGTCGCCACACCCACTGCCGCAAAGCTCAAATAGATAGTGGTTTTATTCAGTTGCAGCACCAGTAGTAAAGCGACCAGCAGTAGCCCTGCGAATAACAGCAGCGCTTCCCAGCTCTGCACTTCACCCCGCGCCAATGGACGTTGCTTGGTACGGCTAACCTGGCCATCAATGTGGCGATCTGCGTAATCATTGATGACACAGCCGGCAGAGCGCATCACCCACACGCCGAGTAAAAAAATCACCAGAATTTTTAACGGTGGGTTACCAGCGCCGGCTATCAGCAGCGCGCTTAAGGTCGGCCAGAGTAACAGTAAGGTGCCAATCGGGCGGTCGGCACGCATCAAACGCCAGTAGGCTGAACTGCGTTGACTGATCATCGCACCACGGCTCATGTGCTTACTCCGCGCCTTCGGTGTGATAGAGCGGCGCCGCGCCAATAAACACTTCTGCCACCAGAATCTGTTGCCCTGCGGCGCTAAAGCAGCTCCGCCGACCCCACAGTGTCTGTGCGGCAAAGCCCAACTGTTGGTGCAGCTGACCGACCCGGCTGTGAGCAGGAAAAGCCGATACCTCGATATCCGAGCGCTGCAAATCAGGCTGGCTAAACAAATGTTCACCCAGTGGTCGCGTGCCCAGTTCAGCCAGGTTAAGTTGACTGGCTTGTAACGCCTGTTGTGGAAATACGCTGCGGGCAAACACCCAAGGCTGATGATCGCAGTGGAGAATCACTTCACGCACAGTCACCGTGCTGTCTTCGGGTAACCAGCGCGCCTCGTCAGCGAGCATACTCGCTTGCTGTTGACCGAGTAATTGCACCTGAAAATGCTGACACTGAGCTTTTAATTTCGCGGTGAGCGAACTGTTATCTAGCAGCCATTGGCACTGTAGGGGCGAGAGTAACTCGCCCCAAGCTTCTGCTGCTTGCCAGTGCGCTTCGCCGCCCACAGAGACAATGGGAAACGCCAGCATTAACGGCCCAGCCCGCGCATCACCGCCCCAACCAACAAACCACTGATGAGGCCAGCGGTGTGAGCAGTATTGGCAACGTTCACCCACAATAGGTCGGTATAGCCGAGTACTAACCAGAACAACAAAAAGCCAATCAGCCCTGGCGGCAAGTACAGAGGGTGGCTTGGGCGCTGCCAAGCCATGACCACGGCAATTCCGAATAAGCCATACACCACACCGGAAAGGCCGCCGAAATAGGGGCCACTGACGATAAATTGAGCGACATTGGAAATGCTGGCGCAGACCACCAGTGCGACCACTAGCCACACGCTGCCATAAAGGCGCTCAAAGCGGCCGCCTAAATACCACCACCAAAACACGTTAAATAAGATATGGAGCACGCTAAAGTGCAATAAGGCCGGGGTGATTACCCGCCACGGTTGATGCCACGGAATAGCCGCGAAGTTGTCGCTGATACGGAGTAATTCAAATAGGCCGTCACGCAAAGGCGATAGCTGCCCTAAAAACACCGCAATGACCAGTACCGCAAAACTGATGGTCACGACCCCAGCTTGGCTTAATAAGTTGTTCAGGATAGTAGGTGTTCCACGTGGTATACGTGGGCTACGGTCAGCGGCAAAGGCGCTCAGCGCCGGCTCATGTTGGGGGCTATCAGCAATACTGGGGTTGGCTTTAAATTCTGCCACTAACTCTTTGGCTAGCGCCGCATAACTGGTTTGAATCAGCCAAAGCTCAAGTTGCTCGCCGTGTTCGCTCACTGTCACCGGGATGCCGCGTTGTTGCAGGAACCCGTAAAGTTTTTCCATGCTACTGTGATCGCGGCTGGTGTACAGTTTTTGCATTTAGCGTCGCTCCACAGCCTCTGGAAATTGTTGGCCCCATGCGGTGAACCCACCGTCTAAACTACTGACCGGCTCCACGCCTTGCTGGGCGAGGTATTGGGCTGCACCTTGGCTGCTGTTACCGTGGTAACACACCACCACGACTTCAGTGGCATCATCAAGGCTGTCGAGAAATTGCCCTAAGTTACTATTGGTTAAATGGACTGAGCCGGGAATATGGCCGAGCGCAAACGACCGCTCATCGCGGATATCGGCAAACGCCGCCGCACCCTGTTGCCAGAGTGCGTGCGCGGTTGCTGCATTGATTCGTTTAAAGTCGGCCATATGCTGTTACTCCCAATTCATCACTACTTTGCCTGATTGGCCTGACGCCATCAACTCAAATGCAGCTTGATAATCATCAATGTGGAACTGATGGGTCAGAATTGGCTCAAGATTCAAGCCTGACTGCAATAACGCCGCCATTTTGTACCAGGTCTCAAACATTTCACGACCATAAATACCTTTGATAATCAAACCTTTGAAGATCACAAGGTTCCAATCAATAGCAATCGGTTTGGCCGGAATGCCGAGCATGGCAATCTTGCCGCCGTGATTCATGGTGTCTAACATTTGATTCAGAGCTGATGGTACGCCCGACATTTCTAGGCCAACATCAAAACCTTCTTTCATACCCAGGTCAGCCATCACATCGCGCAGGTTTTCTTTGCTGACGTCCACAGCGCGGGTAGCTCCCATCTTCTTGGCTAAGTCTAAGCGATAGTGGTTTACGTCGGTGATCACCACGTGGCGCGCGCCAACGTGACGGCAAATAGCGGCGGCCATGATACCGATTGGGCCAGCACCGGTGATGAGTACGTCTTCACCGACCAAATCGAACGACAGTGCGGTATGCACAGCGTTGCCAAAGGGGTCAAAAATAGCCGCCATATCATCGCTGATGTCGTCGGGTAATTTGAACGCGTTGTCGGCAGGAATCACTAAGTATTCAGCAAAGCTGCCTGGGCGGTTAACACCAACTCCCAAGGTATTACGGCACAAGTGGCGGCGGCCAGCACGACAGTTACGGCAATGGCCACAGGTAATATGGCCTTCACCAGATACCCGGTCACCAACGTTAAAGCCTTTGACACCGTCGCCCATGGCTTCAACCACACCGGCGTACTCATGGCCCACCACCATCGGTACTGGCACGGTTTTTTGTGACCACTCGTCCCATTTATAGATGTGAATATCGGTGCCACAAATGGCGGATTTTTTAATACGAATTAATAAATCATTGTAGCCATACTCTGGTTTTTCCGCGTCGGTCATCCAAATGCCTGGCTCGGCATGTAATTTCGCTAATGCTTTCATTGAAATAGTCTCCACCAAAAACTTAAATAATGCCGAGTTCTTTACCGATGCGGATAAAGGCTTCAATAGCCCGGTCTAGTTGCTCGCGGCTGTGGGCTGCTGACATTTGCGTACGAATACGCGCTTTGCCACGTGGTACCACTGGGAACGAGAACCCAACCACATAAATACCTTCTTTAAGCAAACGTTCGGCCATTTCGGCGGCTAAGCGAGCGTCGCCAATCATCACTGGGATAATGGCATGGCCGGCACCGCTTAAGGTGAAACCAGCCGCAGTCATTTGCGTGCGGAAATGATTGGCGTTGTCCCATAATTGAGCGCGTAGGGCATCACCATTCTCTAATAACTCCAGCACCCGAATAGAGGCTTGCACTATCGCTGGCGCCACAGAGTTGGAGAACAAGTAGGGGCGTGAGCGCTGACGTAACCAGTCGATAGCCGCCTTTTTGCCAGAAATATAGCCACCCGAGGCGCCACCTAAAGCCTTACCGAGGGTACCGGTAAGAAAATCAATACGCCCCAGTACGCCGCAATATTCGTGAGTACCTTTACCGTTAGCGCCTAAAAAGCCAGTCGCGTGGCAATCGTCCATCATCACCAAGGCGCCGTATTGGTCGGCTAAGTCGCACACACCCTTCATGTTGGCGATCACGCCATCCATTGAAAATACGCCGTCGGTGGCAATCAAAATGTGCCGTGCACCATCGGCCTTGGCTTGCTTAAGCTGCGCTTCAAGATCGGTCATGTCGTTATTTTTGTAGCGATACCGCTTGGATTTGCTCAAGCGAATACCATCAATGATACTAGCGTGGTTGAGTTCATCACTGATAATGGCGTCTTCTGGGCCCATCAGTGTTTCAAACAAACCACCGTTGGCGTCAAAGCACGATGAGTACAAGATGGTATCTTCGGTACCCAGAAAGCTGCTGAGTTTCGCTTCCAGGGTTTTGTGAATATCTTGCGTGCCGCAAATAAAGCGCACTGAGGCGGTACCAAAACCGTGCTCATCAAGGCCTTGTTTAGCAGCGGCAATCAGCGCATCGTTGTTGGCCAAACCAAGGTAATTATTGGCGCAAAAGTTGAGTACATGCTGGCCGCCAACCACGGTAATCTCAGCATCTTGGTCGCTGGTGATGATCCGCTCTTGCTTGTACAGCCCCTCTTGCTTGAGCTCCTCAAGTTGCTGCTCAAGCTGTTGATAAAAATCGTGCTTCATGTAATTCTCCAGTCGCGCGCTAAGGCTTGTCATAACAACCACAGGTTGGCTGCTATTATTACGTGGCAAAGTTAGTGCTATAGTTTAACCGATTCGAGGGGCGCTGCGCATCCTCATTTATGCAGCAGGAGATAATCATGCACAAGCGAGCGATTTATCCAGGCACCTTTGATCCCATCACCAATGGCCATGCTGATCTGATTGAGCGGGCTTCTAATTTATTCAGTGAAATTGTTGTTGGAGTCGCCAAAAGTCCCAGTAAAAACCCGCTATTTAGCCTTGATGAGCGGGTTGAGTTGGTGCGTCAGGTGACGCGCGATTTGGCCAATGTCACGGTGGTTGGCTTCAGTGGTTTGTTGGTGGACTTTGCCAAGCAGCAAGGTGCAACCGTACTGATCCGAGGACTGCGCGCAGTGTCTGATTTTGAATATGAGTTTCAGTTGGCCAACATGAATCGCCGTTTGTATCACGATTTAGAGAGTGTATTTTTGACCCCAGCCGAAGAGAACTCATTTATCTCGTCAACCCTGGTCAAAGAAGTCGCGCTGCATCATGGTGATGTCAGTCAGTTCACTGATCCCGTTGTAGCGGCGGCGTTACAAGCAAAAATCAAGCAACGCCAGCGCGACCAGTAAGGGTTTAGAACGCTACGTCAATAAACACCCAGCTGAGTAATAGCGGACACACCAAGCGCAAATGCCAGAACAGCAAGCGATAACGCAGCTGCTTACTGGCAAGCTCACGAACGCGGTTGCTGCGGGTCCACAGCCAGCCAATGACCAGAAAATAGAAGAGCCCACTGAGCGGCAATTGAAACTGTGTAACGTAGCTCACCACCCAGCCAAACAGAGGATCAAAAAAGTACACCAACACGGTAGCTAAGGCCATGATTAATAAGGCGAGCAACCCTGCTGCGCGGGGCCGAGCAAGGTGGTGCCGTTCAATACAATAGGCCAACGGAATTTCCGCCACAGCAATGGTGGAGGTCAGTGCTGCCACCGATAATAGACTGAAAAAGGCAAAACCAACCCACGGACCAGCGTTACCTAAACGACTGAATAACTCAGGGAGTACCTGGAAAATTAATTGCCCTTCGCCAATTAATTCACCATTAGCGGTAACAGTCATACCTTGGGCCATGGCTACATAAAGCGCTGGAATGATCAACAGCCCGGCCAGCAGGGCAATGACCGTATCCAGTGCAGCAACGCTAACGGTGAGGCGGCCTAAGCGGGTGCTAGGGGCGAGGTAGCTGCCATAAATCAACATGCCGCCTAAACCAATGGATAGTGAGAAGAATGCCTGCCCCATGGCGGCGACGAGTATATTCGGATCGCTCAAGGTACTAAAATCAGGCACTAAATAAGCGCGAAAACCCTCTGCAGAACCCGGCTGTAAGGCAATAAACACAATCAACCCGAGTAACAGCACTACCAGCAGCGGCATCAAGCGCTTTGACCAAGCTTCGATACCGTTTGAGATCCCTCGAGCAACCACGCTAAATGTGAGGCTAATAAACAGCCCCAATAGCAGCAAATCACGACCGGTACTATCGTTGGCTAACCAGTTTGCAGCGCCCGGTAATGCAAGCCCAGTGGCAAGCGCGGCGAGCCCTTGGGCGACCATCCATGCGGCCACCAAATGATAAAAACTCAGCATCAGCACGGCACCAAGCACATTGAGATAGCCCATGCCACGGCCTGCCAATGGGCCTATAGGGTGCTTGGTCTGGCTCAGTTGCTCCAACGCGGTGACGGGGTTTGCTTGTGCCTGCTGGCCTAAACTGAGTTCGGTATAAAGCGCCGGAATAGCGAGCAGTACGACCACTGCTAAATACACCAGAATAAATGCAGCGCCACCGTGATTGGCAACTTGCGTTGGGAAGCCCCAAATGTTGCCCAAACCCACGGCAGAACCGGCTGCAGCTAAGACAAAACCAAGCCTAGTGTGAAAACTATCGCGCATACAGCCCCCCGCTAAAAGCGGTCATTCTAGCCGTTTTAACCACGCTTAGACTATTTTTTTTGCGCTTTTCAGAGTAGAATCGCGCACCAAACACGTAATACCCGTGATGAATTTCTTTTTTCAAATGATCAGACCCGCAGGAGTCCGCTAATGACTGATCTGGATTTACGCCAGTACGGCATCACCGACGTTACCGAAATTGTGCATAACCCGTCATATGAGATGCTGTTCGCAGAAGAAACGCGGAGTGACTTGCAAGGTTACGAGCAAGGCAAAGTAACCCAATTAGGCGCTGTATCAGTCGATACTGGAATCTTCACCGGTCGTTCACCAAAAGATAAATACATTGTCCGTGATGACACCACCAAAGATACCTTTTGGTGGTCTGATCAAGGCAAAAACGATAATAAAGCCATTAGCCCAGAGGTATGGGCTGATCTGAAATCGACCGTGACACAGCAACTTTCAGGCAAACGTTTGTTTGTTGTCGATACTTTTTGCGGCGCCAATGCCGATACTCGCTTGTCAGTGCGCTTCATCATGGAAGTTGCATGGCAGGCTCATTTCGTCAAAAACATGTTTATTCGCCCAAGCGACGAAGAGCTGAAAACCTTCAAGCCAGACTTTGTGGTGATGAATGGTGCCAAGTGCACCAACGCCAAATGGCAAGAGCACGGCTTAAACTCGGAAAACTTCATTGCCTTCAACCTGACTGAGCGCATCCAATTAATTGGCGGCACCTGGTACGGCGGCGAAATGAAGAAGGGCATGTTCTCGATCATGAACTACTACCTGCCGTTGCAAGGTATTGCTTCGATGCATTGCTCAGCCAACGTCGGTGAAGCGGGCGATGTGGCGGTATTCTTTGGCTTATCAGGTACCGGTAAAACCACGTTATCAACCGATCCAAAACGTCGCTTAATTGGCGATGACGAGCACGGTTGGGATGATGATGGGGTGTTCAACTTTGAAGGCGGTTGCTATGCCAAAACTATTAACCTGTCAGAAGAACAAGAGCCGGATATCTATCGCGCCATTCGCCGCGATGCCTTGTTAGAGAACGTCACAGTATTGGCTGACGGTAGCATCGACTTTAACGACGGCTCAAAAACCGAAAATACCCGGGTGTCTTACCCAATTCACCACATTGACAACATCGTCAAGCCGGTTTCGAAGGCTGGGCATGCTAAGAAAGTGATCTTCTTAACGGCTGACGCTTTTGGTGTGCTACCGCCAGTGTCTAAGTTAACCAAAGCGCAAACCGAGTATTATTTCTTGTCGGGTTTTACCGCCAAGTTAGCCGGTACTGAGCGTGGTATCACGGAACCAACGCCAACTTTCTCAAGCTGTTTTGGTGCGGCATTTTTAAGTCTTCACCCAACTCAATACGCCGAAGTGCTGCGTAAGCGCATGGAAGCTTCAGGCGCGGAAGCTTATTTGGTGAACACTGGTTGGAACGGTACCGGTAAGCGTATTTCGCTAAAAGCCACACGCGCTATCATTGATGCCATTTTAGATGGCAGCATTGAAAATGCTGAATTTGTGCAGTTGCCGTACTTTAATTTGGCGGTACCAACGCAGTTGCCTGGTGTGGATAGTCACATTCTTGATCCACGCAACACCTATGAGGCAGCGCAGGATTGGGAAGCAAAAGCGTACGACTTGTCGAAGCGTTTTGTAGAGAACTTTGTTAAGTTTACCGATACCGCTAATGGCGCGGCGTTAGTAGCAGCCGGCCCGCAGATTTAAACGGCTCTACAAGCTGAAAGCATTCAACAAAGCCCGCCATACAGCAGTGTATGGCGGGCTTTGTTATAACATGCGGACGCAGTTACGACCGTCTTCTTTAGCTTGATACAGCGCTTCATCGGCGCGCCGCACCAGTGCGGTGACGCTATCGCCGTGGCGAAAACGGCCAATACCAATACTGACCGTGAGCGTCAGCTCGTTAGCAAAGACGTGGGCGGCCATAGCGGCGCGCAGCGATTCGGCTAAGTCCCCAGCACTGACTGCATCGGTGTGTGGGCAAATCGACATAAACTCTTCACCACCCCAGCGGCCTATCGCACAGTTCTCATGGGTATGACGTTGCAACAATTGAGCTGCTTGAATGAGCATTTGGTCACCCGTTAAGTGCCCATAGCTATCGTTGATTTGCTTGAAAAAATCAATATCCATCAACATCACGCACAATGGCGTTGATTTTAATTGTGCTTGCGCAAGTTGCTCACCAAGAATTTGATCGAGCTTACTGCGATTGATTAAACCAGTTAATGAGTCGGTGGTGGACAAGTGCTGCAATTGAGTGTTTTTTCGCTCCAATGCCTCGAAGGCCTCAGCGCGCGTCAACTCAAAGTGGCGAAACAGTAGAATCAGAATAGTGGTGGCGAGCAGCATGTTAGATAGCGACTCGGCTTTAAATATTGCTGGTCGCCAATACGGCGACTCAATGGCAATAAAGCTAAAGCAATAGACAAAAAACACCACAGAGAGATAAAACCCAACCTTGCGACCCAATAAGAAGAAGGCGACGGGCGGGAAGATGGTCAACCAATAGAGGGCATAGTTTCGACCTTCAGCACTCTGTATAAAAATCACCAGAATGGCGCCAATAAGCACCACAATCAGCCAAGCAACAAGCTCAACGTTATTGCGGTAGCGAAAGTACACCATAATCACTGTGGCAATAGCACAGCCGATAAAATCAACCACGGCCATGGCGGGTAGATCAAACACCGTGATATTCATGACGCCGATAGCGAAGAAATAAACTTGCAGCAGGGCAAGTATCGTCTCGATTAGCTGGACCCGCCGAAATTGCGGGTCCTCGCGGTCATAATGATGGCGGCTATGCCACCAGCCATGGAGCCATGGTTTCATCTACTTTAATTGCTCAGCATGTGGAAGTTCATGGGCTGGAGCAGCGGTACCGCCATCGACCAAAAAGTGCTGCATCCAACGCATTAAGCGCATGGAATAATCGAGCTGAGCAGCTGGCCGTGCATTACCGTGTCCTTCACCTGGATACAATACCAAGCGCACGGGCACCTTGCCATGAGTTTTTAAGTAGCGATACAACTCCATGGATTGACTCGGATGCACGCGGGTATCTTCTTTACCATGCATGATCAAAATCGGTGTACGTGCTTGTTCGGCATAGTAAATAGGGCTGCGCTCTAAATACCACTGCCATTTTTCCCACGGATAGCTACGGGCGTGCACGGCGTGCATCTCTTTGGCGATATCGGTGGTACCGAATTTGGAGATGTTATCGCTAATACCCACGAACATCACACTGGCCGCATAATGCTCAGTGTGCGCAGTAGCGCCCCACGCGGAGGCAAAACCGCCGTATGAGCCACCGGTAATACCGACCTTCTTGGCATCAACAATACCCAGTTCAATGAGATGATTTTTGCCATCGACTAAATCGTCGAATTCTTTACCGGCATAGTCGTTTTGGCCCAATTTGGAAAATTCTACGCCACGACCAGTGCTCCCACGATAGTTCGGGAAGAACAGCGCAAAACCGTTATTAGCGGCGTACTTCACTGGGCTACTGTAGCGGTCTAACCAGCCATTACTGTAGTGTGCTTCGGGGCCACCGTGCACCACCATAATCAGCGGGTAGGTTTGGCCTTCTTGATAGTTGGTGGGGTAGACCAAAATACCGTCAAGCTGCAGACCATCGCGCGCTTCATAGCTGATGCTGACTTGCTTGGGCATGGTCACTTCAGCAAGCAGCGGATTCGAGTCAGTCAGCCGAATCAAATCTTGGTTTTCAATCCGGAACAACTCAGTCGGATGCTCGGCAGTGTGGGCACGGGCGATGACTTCGCTGGTACCTGGCGCCGTCTCGATATCCACCACAATAGCGCGGCCTGGTTCGAGCAAGCTGCGGCTCTCAAGCCACTGCATGGTCAGCGCTTGTACTTCGCTTTCAGTGCCACGATGACCTAACCAAATCAACTCATCGTTACGACGCCAAGCGATGTCTTGTACATGACCCAGATAGTCCGGTAACACCTCACGTACTTGGTTATCTTGTTGGGTATCGTAAACGAATAGGCGACCATCGGCTGGGTCGTTGTAATCGGCTGCACCAATCACCGCTAAATAGCGACCATCAGGGGAAAATTCTGCTTGGCCTAATTTACCCACAGAAGCAAAACTGCTGACTACTTCGCCGGTAAAACTGAACAGCTGATATTGGCTGCTCATGTAGTTGTCATCGACTAATGGCGTTGGCGCGGTGCGCATTAATAGCTGCGATTGACCTGGGCGAAACGCCACGGACAGCACTTGCCGGTCACTGGTGACCGCCGTTGCGGTTGCTTCAGTTTGTTCAAAATCAACTAACCAAGCATGGGTAAACTCATGTTGTTCTTCGTAAATTTCTGCTTTAAAGCCCTTTTTGGCTAGCTTAGCTTGTTGATCATCGGCTTTCGAGCGGGCACGGAAGGCAAGATAACGGCCATCGCTGCTCAATGCGTAGCTGACGATATTGTTGGTGTGGGCGAACACCCGTTGTGCTTCACCGCCGCTGGTAGCGATCTTATACAAGCTGGTGTATTTGTCGTCACCGCGCTTACTTAAGAAATAAATGCTATCGCCATGAAATTGTATCGCACTGACCGGGGTCTTATTGCTGATATAAGCGATTGGCGCGGCTTCGCCACGAACCGTAAATAGCTCAATGAATGCGCTACCGTCATCGTCAACATACGGAGTGCGCGGCGTGACGCGGGTAAACGCAGTCAGTTGACCATCGGCAGATACCGCAGCGCTATTGATGGTTTTTAAGGTAACGGTTTCAGGTAAGGTGAGTTCACGTGCCAGTAATGGCATGCTGATCAGCACCAACACCGCACTGATCCCGAGCTTCGAAAACATCGATTGCCCCATGGTTTTCTCCTTGTTGATAAATAAGAGTCGCGGCAATATTAGCAGTAAATTTATTGACTTCCTAAGAAATCCAGCCAATCTGTTGAGCAGATACAATTTTTATACATGGAATGGCGAATGCTTGATCAAATTTTGATTGGCGCAGTGCTCATTGGCGCCTTAGTTTTGTTTGTGTGGGACAAATGGCGCTATGACTTAGTCGCCATGATGGCGCTATTGTTAGCCGCAGTGTTGGGCTTAGTGCCCAGTGATCAGGTGTTTACTGGTTTTGGCAATGCGGCGGTGATTACCGTCGCTGCGGTTTTGGTGATCAGCCATGCGCTGTGGCGCTCCGGCGTGGTAGATGCCTTAGCTGGCATGATGAAGCGGGTTGAGAAACGCCCTTTTTTGCAATTGGTGGCGCTGACCCTGTTAACCACCTTGTTATCTGCCTTTATGAACAATACCGGAGCTATGGCGATTATGATCCCAGTGGCATTGCAGCTGGCGCGCAGCGGTAATGGCAATGCTTCACAGGTATTGATGCCAATGGCATTTGGTTCACTAATTGGTGGTACCCTAACCTTGATTGGTACGCCGCCGAATATTATTTTGGCCGATGTCCGTGAGCAGGTGACGGGCACCGCTTTTGGCATGTTTGATTTTACCCCGGTCGGTTTAGCGCTGGCGGCGGCAGGTCTGATCTTTATGTGGATCGCCAGCCGTTGGCTGGTGCCAGCGAACAACACCCGCAGTTCCGCCAATACCCCTTACGATGTCAGTGCCTATTTAACCGAGCTGTATATTCCTGAAGGCAACCCACTAGTGGGCGAGACACTTTATGAGCTAGAAAGTAAAAGTAAAGAAAACTTCGTTATTGTGGCGCTTAAACGTAATGGTAAACAAATTACCGCGCCGCCCCGTCACCAGCGTCTGCGGGTCGAAGATGTCCTGATTGTTGAGGCCGATGCCGATACCTTGCAACAAGTACTCGATGCCACCAACTTAGAGCTCAATGCCGAAGAAGAATTTGAAGAACGCTTTCTCACCAGCGATGAGATTAAAGTGATTGAAGGTATCGTCGGTCATGATTCCCGGCTTATTGGCCGGTCAGCCGCAGATCTCCGCTTGCGTCATCGCTTTGGCGTCAACGTTTTAGCGGTTGCCCGCGAAGGGCAAACGTTAACACCCAACTTATCCAACGTACGCTTTAAGCCCGGCGATGTATTGCTGCTGCAAGGCAACGCTGATGTTTTGGATGATATTTTCCGGCGTTTTGGTTGCTTTCCGCTGGCGCAGCGGAGTATTCGTATCGGCACCCCGAAAAACATCTGGCGGCCGTTATTAATTTTCGCCGGTGCCATCACCCTCACCGCGATGAATATTCTGAGCGCTCCGGTGGCCTTTACCATTGCCGCCGGCATGATGGTGTTGACCAACGTGATTGCCCTGCGCGAGTTGTACGAGAACATAGACTGGCCGATTGTGGTGCTGTTAGGTGCGACCATTCCATTGGGTGGGGCGCTGGAGAGCACTGGTGCCGCTGACACCCTAGCCGGGCTAGCCTTGGCAGTCAGTGAAGATGCCCCAATCGCGGTCGCCATTACGGTACTCATGGTGGTGACTATGTTGCTCTCGAACGTGATTAACAACGCTGCTGCGGCAGTGCTGATGGCACCTATTGCGGTGAGTATGGCGGCCAGCTTGGCGGTTTCTATAGACCCGTTCTTGATGGCTGTAGGTATGGGCGCTGCCTTACCGTTTTTAACGCCCATTGGCCATCAGTCCAACATTTTGGTGATGGGCCCGGGCGGTTATGGGTTTGGTGATTATTGGAAGCTCGGCTTACCATTGTCAATATTGATGGTAGCGGTGGCTATTCCAATTATTTTGTGGGCCTTCCCAATTGCCGGATAGCATCGGCGCCACGAGCGACCATACGCACTTGGGCAATGGTGAGTTCGGTCAGTCGCTGGCGCTCGGTCGCGTCAGCGTCAATGGCATCAGCCCCAGCGCCAAAAACAATTCGTACGATAGCATCGGCCTGTAGCTCGGCGAGTTCGCGCGGGTAGTGCTGCTCGGCCACTAAATAATCCACTAGCTCAGCGGTAAAATGGTCCACTTCGCGTTGCACTGCCAAACGAAAGGCGCGGGAATTACCGGATTTCTCTTGTAATAGTAAGCGAAAAATCGGTGTTTGATTGGCCACAAAGGCCATAAAAGTGGTCACCGACGAGCGAATAATCGAACCACCACGGGCAATTTGTAAGCGTGACTGCCGCAGTAACTGGCGCAGCGCCAAGCCGCCCTCATCCACCAACGATAAGCCGAGCTCTTCCATGTTTTGAAAGTGGCGATAAAAACTGGTCGGCGCAATACCGGCTTCGCGAGCTACTTCGCGTAAGCTTAAACTGGCATAGCCATGCTCAGCCGAGAGCTGATTCATGGCCGCTTCAATCAATAAGCGGCGCGTCTTTTCTTTTTGTTGAGCGCGAATACCGGTCATACCACATCCTTAGTTGGGCAATCATTATGGCGGTGCTCTGGCACAAGTGCAATCACGACCAACAGTCGTGAGATTGGGGTAAAGTTACTTGCAGGAAAAGGCAATCCCGAGTACATTGAGCGTACACGTGTTAGCTAAAATGTTTGAGTTGTATGAAATCTACTGAAAAACCCCCTGTTATTTGGCTGAATAGCCTATTGTTCATTATTACTTTTGGCGTTGCTGTGATTGGTGTGCCTTGGTATGCCTTCAGCCATGGTCTATCCACCGGCTTGTGGTTGGCTATGCTCGGTACTATTGTGTTTGCCGGTATTTCCATCACCGCTGGCTATCATCGGTTATGGGCGCACAAAACCTATGACGCGCATTGGTCACTGCGGATCTTATTTGCCTTAGGTGGCGCCTTAGCGGTGCAAAATAGTGCGCTGCATTGGTCGTCTGATCACCGCGAGCATCACAAGCATGTTGACCACGATGAGCATGACCCATATTCGGCTAGCCGTGGTTTCTGGTATTCACACATTGGTTGGATGCTGCGTGAGTATCAAGCCAATCGTTACCACGATTACAATAATGTCAAAGACTTGCAGCAAGACCCAATCGTTATGTGGCAACATCGCAACTATCTAACGCTGACGCTGCTGACCGCCATTGGCTGGCCGATGCTGATTGGTTGGTTGCTCGGTGACATGCTGGGTGGCGTTTTGCTAGTCGGCTTTGCGCGGCTGGTGATCAATCACCACACCACCTTCTTTATCAACTCGTTGGCGCATATTTGGGGTAAGCAAACCTATACCGATCGCAATTCAGCGCGCGATAACGGCGTGTTGGCGCTGCTCACCTTCGGCGAGGGCTATCACAACTACCATCACATCTTCTCGGCCGATTACCGTAATGGTATTCGCTGGTGGCACTTTGACCCGACCAAGTGGTTGATTCGAGCCTGCTCGTGGATTGGTCTAACGCGTAATTTGAAACGTACGAATCCATACCAAATTGAGCGAGCGCGGCTTGAAATGGCGTTGAAAAAGGCGCAGAGCACCATTGGTAGTCGCTGTGCCGACAGTATGGCGCGTATTCAAGCCGAATATGATGCCTTGGTGGAGCGGTTGCGAGAGTATTATCAACTCCGCAAGAAACTATTTGATGCGCGTGCACAAGCCTTAAAAGACCAAATGCACTGGCCAACTGTTGCCGAATTGCAGCAACAGGTGACCTATTTACGTCGTGCAGTGAGCGCGCAAAAGCGTTACTTCATGACTATTTCTTTAGCTTAGCAAAGGCGTCGGCGAAGGCCGACCCCATGGCTGAACCGGCAACTGGCTGGGCTGCTTTGCCGGTTGCGCGTGGCGTAGCTGGGGTGGTGTTTTTTGCCGTGGCTGGTTTGCCTGGCGCCGCTGCAGTCACCTCATCGTGTAAGCGCATGGTCAAGCTAATGCGCTTACGCGGTACATCTACTTCCAGTACTTTTACTTTAACGATGTCGCCGGTCTTGACGATTTCGCGTGGGTCGCTGACAAATTTGTCAGCTAAAGCGGACACATGCACCAAACCATCCTGATGCACACCAATATCAATAAACGCACCAAAAGCGGC
Organism: Pseudidiomarina mangrovi; assembly: GCF_003999375.1. Classification (GTDB taxonomy): domain Bacteria; phylum Pseudomonadota; class Gammaproteobacteria; order Enterobacterales; family Alteromonadaceae; genus Pseudidiomarina; species Pseudidiomarina mangrovi. The sequence continues at coordinate 59,324 of NZ_RJLC01000014.1, read as the reverse complement.
GACGTTAGTCACCACACCCTCTAGCGTCATGCCGGCCTTGAGGTCGTTGATATTATCCACGCCGTCTTTGAAGGTGGCAGTTTTAAATTCAGGGCGCGGGTCACGGCCGGGTTTATCCAGCTCGCGCAGAATATCTTGGATAGTCGGTAAACCAAAGGTGTCGTCAACAAAGCTCTTGGCATCGACCTGCTTCAGGGCGCTGCTATCGCCAATCAAGGCTGCCACGGGCTTACCTAATTGGCTGGCAATGCGCTGCACCAGTGGGTAGGCCTCAGGGTGAACCGCTGAGCTATCGAGCGGTTCACTACCATGCATAATGCGTAAGAAGCCGGCGGCTTGCTCAAAAGCTTTAGGACCTAAGCGGGCGACTTTGAGCAATTGCTCACGGCGCTCAAAACGCCCTTGTTGATCGCGCTGCGCAACGATGTTCTGCGCCATGGTTTTAGTCAAGCCCGCCACTCGCGCCAGTAACGCCACCGAGGCGGTATTTAAATCAACCCCGACGGCGTTTACGCAATCTTCCACCACTGCATCAAGGCTGGTTGCCAGCTGTGCTTGACTGACGTCATGCTGGTATTGGCCAACGCCAATTGATTTAGGCTCAATTTTCACCAGCTCAGCCAGCGGGTCTTGTAAGCGCCGGGCAATAGAAACCGCGCCCCGTAACGACACATCAAGATCAGGAAACTCCTGTGCAGCTAGCTCAGAAGCTGAATACACCGAAGCGCCGGCTTCATTGACAATAATCTTAGCGGCGCGAATGTCGCTGTTGGCCTTGAGCATGTCAGCCACCATTTTGTCGGTTTCACGGGAGTGGGTGCCGTTACCAATGCTAATCAGTTCAACCTTGTATTGCTTACACAGGGTCGCCAAGGTGCGCATCGACTTATCCATTTGGTTTTGCGGCTGAAACGGGAACACGGTGTTGGTGGCCAGCACCTTACCGGTGCTATCGACGACCGCAACTTTTACCCCAGTGCGCACGCCTGGGTCTAGGCCCATAGTGACTTTGTTACCCGCTGGTGCCGCCATCAATAAATCTTTGAGGTTATTGGCGAATACTTGAATGGCGTCGGCTTCAGCGCGTTCACGCACGGTGCCGAACAACTCGGTTTCCATGTGCAGCAGAATTTTGACTTTCCAGGTCCACTGCACGGTTTGCTGGAGCCAGGCGTCAGCAGCGCGACCGAGGTCACTAATACCAACGTGGCTAGCAATCAGTTGTTCGCCGTAACTGCGAGCTTTGGGGTCATCTTGCTGCGGGTCAGCATTGAGTTTGAGTTGTAGCATGCCCTCGTTGCGGCCACGAAATAAGGCTAAGGCACGATGCGATGGAATCTTCTTAATCGCTTCATTAAAGGCAAAATAATCACGGAATTTAGCCCCTTCGGTTTCTTTACCTGGGCTGACTACACTGACAATTTCAGCGTTGTTCCATAAGTAATCACGGACCTTTTTCAGCAATGCCGCATCTTCAGCAAAGCGTTCCATCAGAATAAACCGCGCACCTTCCAGAACGCTGCGGCTATCAGCGAAACCAGCATCGGCATTCAGATAAGCTTCGGCCAGTTGTTCCGGCTGCTGAGTTGGGTCTTCAAGCAAGCTCAAGGCCAGCGGCTCTAAGCCCGCCTCAATGGCAATTTGCCCCTTAGTGCGACGCTTGGGTTTGAACGGCAAATATAAATCTTCTAATTCAGTTTTCGACTCACAGGTTTGAATAGCCTGTTGCAGCTCGGGGGTGAGTTTGCCTTGCTCATTGATGCTGGCCAAAATGACTTGGCGGCGGTCATGGAGTTCGCGTAAATAGGTTAAGCGACTAGCTAAATTGCGCAATTGCGTATCATCTAAACCACCCGTCGCTTCTTTGCGGTAACGGGCAATAAATGGCACCGTGGCGCCATCGTCGAGTAGCGCCACAGCGGCCTGCACTTGCTGAGGATTAACCGCTAATTCACGGGCGATTTGTTGGCTGATAGCTAATTGAGAACTGTGCATAGAGGGTGTCATTGAATCCTTGCTGACGGCGGCGCGGCACTGAGACCCAACGCGGCCATGTCGAATCGAAAATGGTTAGTAATGAATGGCGCTAATGTACCACGTTTTGTGACCGCTTGGGGTAGTCACCGTGACCACATCGTCAACCTGTTTGCCGAGTGCAGCGCGCGCCATTGGTGCATCAATAGACACCACATTGGCTTGCCCGTAAATTTCATCAGGCCCGACAATATGAAAGGCGAGAGTGTCGCCGGCGTCGTTTTGCAACTCAACATGCGCGCCAAAGTACACTTTGCCGGCTTGACTGGGTGCAGGGTCGACAATTTTCAGCTGCTCCAAGCGCTTTTGCAAAAAGCGAATGCGCTTGTCGATTTGTCGCAGCTTTTGCTTATTGTATTTGTAGTCGGCGTTTTCTGAGCGGTCGCCCAAGCTTGCTGCCCAGGCCACTTTCTCAGTCGTTTCACGACGCTCAACCCGCCAGAGCTGGTCGAGTTCACGTTGTAACCGCTCAAAACCGGCGCGGGTAATTAACGAAGTAGGCATAGCACATAGCAGCTCAATTATTTCAGAGCCGCTATTGTGCGAAATTGTCGGTGCTAGCTCAATGCTTTATTGCGATTTCTCAGCCGTATCCGCGCGGCTGTGGTAAATTTTTCGTTGATACAGCCAGTTCGCGAGCAGCGCATAGTGCAGCGCGCGCTCTGCCTGTTGCGGATTCAATGCCGTCGGCGTTAAACGCCGCGAGGACAGGTCGTAACGGCCGCTGACTGGCGGTTTTTCAGGCTGCAATATGGTTGCTACATCGCCCTCAAGTAGCGCAAAGGTTTGGTTAAACTGTAACAGTGCACGATTAGCGGGTTGCGCATTAGGTGCACTTAAATCTTGCCCGATGGTTGGGATTGCTGCGGCAACTCCGGCCAAAGATAGCAGCGTTGGCGCCAGATCAATTTGACTGGTTATCGCTGCCAACCGTTTCGCTTCAAGATCAGCCCCGACAATCACCGCAGGGATGTGAAATTTATCAATAGGAACAAGTTGGTCACCATAAACACGGTTATCATGATCTGCCACAATTAAGAACAAGGTGTCCTGCCAATAGGCACTGCTGCGCGCTTGCTGAATAAACTGTCCCAGTGCTAAATCGGCATAACGGACGGCGTTATCAACCGATTGCAGTGGTCCATCAGGCGCAACGATTTTGCCCTCTGGTAGCTCAAAAGGCTCATGGTTTGAGGAGCTAAAAATCAAGCTGAAGAATGGTTGCCCTTGCTGATGCAGCGTGCTCAAGCGTTCATGTGCCATGGCAAAAAGATCCTCATCACTAACGCCCCAGCTACTGACAAACTGCGGGTCAACAAAGCTATTTTGGTCGATAATTGACTGCACGCCGTTGCCAGTAAAGAAGCTCCGCATATTATCGAAATGCGCTTCGCCGCCGTATACGAATTCGGTAAAGTAGCCTTGTTGCTTGAGCGTATCAGCGATGGTGAAGAAGCCTTGTTGCGAACCTGATAATTTCACCGTACTGCGTGCCGGCGACGGCGGGAAACCGGCTACTACAGCCTCGATACCGCGTACCGAGCGAGTGCCAGTGGCATACATCTGTTCGAACCACCAACCCTGTTCACTTAAAGCGGCTAGGTTTGGCGTCAAACCACGCTCAACAAAACCATAGCCTAAGCTCTCCTCTAAAATAATGACGATATTGAGTGGCTTGTCGCGGTTTCGACTGGGTGTTTGCCAATGCAACGTGGGTAGTTCCGGGTCAATAAATTGAGCGCCGTTAAAGTAAGGCAGTTGACGCACAAATTCGACAAGTTGCTGATCGGATAATTCACCATAAATACGGCTAGCATCGGCCTCGTGACGCATATTGTAGAGCGCGAATTGCACCGAATAGGTGGAGCTCAATAGCAATGAATTAACCAGTGGATCAGCAGTAACAGCGAATAGTGCGGGGTTGGCTGGGCGATGATCAAAACTGGAGCGAATACTCATGATGGTAAGCAGCACGACAACCGGCCATAACCAGAGGCTGCCAGCACGGTTGCGCAGCGTTGTTTTGGCAGCGCTTCGTTGTGCTAGCTTTTGCAAACTAAACCAGCCCACGCTGATACCGGCAATACTTATCAGCAACCAACCACGAAAGCCGTTCCACAAGGTGCTGAATACTTCCGCTGGGTAGCCCAAATATTCGATAAAAAGACGATTGGGGCGGACATCATATTGGGCAATAAAGGCTGGTGTCATGAGCTCCATGGCAAGCGTCACACCCAATACAGCAATCAACCACCAACGGCTAAATTGTCGCCAGCCAAGCTCTGCCTTCAGCAGGATAAAAATGGGCAGCACCAGTAATGCCAGCAGATTCCAGTAGCCGAGCATGATCAGATCGGCACGAATACCCTGCAGCATCAGCAGTGGCCACCACCCCGCGGCGCTAACCCGATCGCTATACAGGGTAAACAGTACGCCGCGACTGAGGGTCAGAATAATTAAACCCACCCCTAATAACGTAAGCAGAGGTCGATAAGGCGCAATAGCGGCACGAAATGATGTCATGAAGCATTCCTAGTGAAAGAGAATGCCTCATGATGTCGCTAAAAACTTAAGGTAAACTTAAGGTAAACTTAACGGGTTATCGCACTGTTTTAATTCGGAATAGATAAAATCGCCCGCAGACCATGCGGCTGGTTGGGCTCAAAGATTAACTCGCCACCATGTAAATGTGCTACGCGCGCAGCAATTGACAGACCCAAACCGGCACCATTGGCTAATTGACGGTGTTGCTCGGCACGGTAAAAACGCTCTGTTAAATGCGCAATTTGCCCAGCATCTACGCCCGGGCCGTCGTCGGCTATCATGATCTGCAAGTGATTATCGTGGATTTCGGCGACAATCTTAATCATCGGTTGATCGCCACTGTACTTGAGGGCATTTTCTATCAGGTTACGCAATGCCGAACCGAGTAGTGTTGGGTATCCGCGACCGTTCAGCTGACTTGAGATACTCAGATTCCATTCGGCAGTTTCCACCGCGTCAATGGGCAAGTCACTGATGACTTGCTCAACCAGTTCAGCGAGGTTAAACGCCTGTAAAGCCCCTAAATGGGCGCTGGGAGAATCTGCCTTAGCCAAGATCAGCAGTTGTTCAATCAAATGATTCATGCGTTGAGATACTTGACGAACTGCTTTGCAACTTGGGTGCTGCCGATCGGGCAACTGCTCAGCGTGTAATTTCAACGCCGCTAATGGCGTTCTTAATTCATGGGCGGCATCGTTGATAAAGCGTCGCTCCCGTTCAAGTTGTTCGGTGATGCGCTGCAATAGGCTATTCACCGCTATGCGAATTGGCTCGATTTCTGCCGGTAGTGATTCAATCACTGGCTGCAGCTGATCGGCACGACGCTGACCAAGTGTCTTGGCATAGCGCCGAACGGGTTGTAATACACGGTTGACCAACCAAAGGATGCCAAGTGAAATGGGTACCCAGGTCATAAACAATGCCAAGAGCTGATCACGGGCTAAGTAGCCACTGAGTTCCGAACGAATATCCTCGCGTTGCGCAGTAAATATCCACAGCCCGGTGGTGTTGTCATAATGGCTAAAACTAATCCAGGTTTGTTGCTCTCGCAGATGCTCTTGATAGCCAGGGCTAAAGCGTGCCAACGGTTCCCCAAGGGCATTTTCCGACGCCAGAATTAGGTTGGCATCACGCCACACTTGAAAGCCAAGTTTGGTCTCGTATTTGTGCCCATCTAAGGTTCGATAGCCATCACCATCGTTGGATAACAGATCATCGTCAATAAATTTTGGTAGCTCGATAATCAGCAGTTGCTGATCCTCATTCAGAAATTGTTGGTCATGGGTCAGGCTTTTAATCAAACGGGCGGTTTGCGCCAGTTCAGCATCAAATAGCTCATCTAGCTCGTGCACCGTGTTGCGATAGCTCGCCCACGCCGTAATGGCCAAAATGCTAATGACAACAGTATTGACTCCAATGAGTAGTGCCGCTCGTAACGATTTAATGGTCATCATGAAGAGTCTCAGCAGCAAGCATATAGCCCATACCGCGGATGTTACGGATCAAGTTTTTATCGGTCTTTTTGCGTAAATGATGGATGTGAACTTCTACGGTATTACTTTCAACGTCACCATCCCAGCCATAGCAAACCGACTCCAGTCGTTCGCGACTCAATATTCGCTTTGGATTAAGTAAGAATTCCTTCAATAACAACCATTCGCGTCGCGTTAACACAATATTTTTACCTTGGTAGCTAACGTGTTGCTGGGCGAGATCCATAACCACACCACCATACTCTAATAAATCATCTGGGCGAGCTTGTTGGCGCCGGACCAAAACGCGAATACGAGCTTCGAGTTCGCGTAAATCAAATGGTTTGACCATGTAATCGTCAGCTCCGGCATCTAGTGCAGCGACTTTTCGTTCGATTTGATCCCACGCTGTTAACACCAAGATAGGCGCTACGAGCCCCTGTTGCTTCAGTCGATGGATCAGTGGTATGGCTAGGCCATCGGGCAAGCCAAGGTCGAAAATAAGCAATTGAAACTGGTCGCTACGTAGGGCCGCTTCGGCTTGTTTGCCAGTCACACAATGATCAACATGATAACCGAGCTGGGTCAGGCCATTGACAATGCCAATCGCAATCAACTGATCATCTTCAACGAGTAGTATGCGCATTTGTCTATCCACACCATGTAGTGACATCTAAGCTAGCGCGGTACAGCGAGCTTGTCACCTGTAAGAGCCCTAAAAAGCTATGAAAAATATGGTCATGGCTTAGCGCTTGGTCGGCACTAGGCGAGAGACATTCAGGCCGTAGCTGCGTTTGTTGGGCGTAAGAATCTGACAACCATAGTACCATCGGTACTTCTCGCTGTGCTGCCGGAGCAAGCCAGTAGGGCATTCCGTGCAAGTAAGTTCCGTTCTCACCCAGTGACTCACCATGGTCGGACACATACAGCAGCGCACTCTCGTAGGTACTGTTGTTTAGCACGGCAATACTGTCAGCAATAACATCATCTGTGGTGCGTAATGAATTATCGTAGCTATTAACCAGCTCTGCTGTACTGCATTGTTCAAAATTGCTACTTGTGCATTCCGGACTAAAGATTTTATCGCTCGGTAAAGAGCGCCGATAATAGGCGGGTCCATGACTGCCGATCATGTGCAGGACAATCACCGTATCGCTGCTAATGTGCGCAAGCTGGTGTTGTAGTTGTTTGACCAAAATACCATCATTGCAGTAATCGGAGTCTACGCACAATGGGTCGTCACGGTGATCGCTGGTGTTGACTGTGGCAACACGGTTACACATATCCTTACAGCCAGAGTTGTTATCAATCCAAATCACTGAGTAGCCGGCGGCCTGCGCGATATCCAACACATTGGACGAGTTGCGAGCGCTTTCAGGATCAAACGCCTCACGAGTTTGGTAGCTCAACAAGCACGGCACCGAGGTGGCAGTTGCCGTGCCACAAGCAGCTATAGCCCCGAAATTGATGAGTTTATGCTGCTCACTCAGCTGCTTTAAGCGTGGTGTAGTATCGCGAGCGTAGCCATTGATAGAGAAATGATCAGCGCGGGCCGTCTCACCAATCACTAAGACCAAAACGCGATGATTAGTTGCCGTCATGGTTGATATTTTTTCAGCAGTCGCGGTCAGGTCGATGTAACTGGGAGCGCTATGAAATTGAGAATTAGCCACACTGACCGCGGCACTGACCCAATTGACAGGGATAACTTGATGTTTGAGTTCACGATGATTTCGTACCAGCGAGGCCAGCGGCTGATACCAGACCATAATAACGCTCATCAAGCCAACCAAGAGTGCGCTCAGCAAAAGCGTATGGTGAAGCACTACATGGCGCTTTCTCGACGGCCATTCAATGGTTATCAGGCGCAACAACAAGCTTGGTACAACGCCCCAGAGCACACAAGTAAATAGCAGCGACAGAGTCACCAGCGAAGAACTTTCTGAAGCGTCCGTTTCAAGCACATTGATAAGCATATCAGCGTCAATCAAGATGCCGTAATGTTGCTGAAAATAGAGCGCTAGAGCAGACGAAAACACCACGACAGCGACGCTAAATCGCCAAATTTTCGGCCAGATCATCAAGGTGGCGAACAGTCCGTTGAGCAGCAGCATAACCGCAGTCAAAGCGATCACTGGGGCGGCGCTGGTCAATTGATAGTGTTCCTGCATGGCGTACAGTAAGGCACCATTGTAGGTAAACGTCAGCCACAGCGAAATGACAATGATTACTTGCCAAGCTTTCAGGTTAAAGGGTCGTTTTATCATGAGTGTTACCATTGAAAATTAGCCATGCCACAACGCTACAAATAACTGCGGTGGAGATATCGTCGATAAAAAATGCGCTCCACGCAGCTGCTGGGTTAAGGAGTTAGGCGATAGTAGCGATGAATTCTTAGCGAAAACTTAAGATTTGTGCATGAACCAGTTGTATATTTTGGGCGGTATAAACTATATCTTTAGTAATTATTCATTTTGGAGAAGAAGCAATGCGGCGTAGGTTCATTATTGGAGTTTCCTCGATTGTTCTGATGGGGTGTGAAGTCATGGAAGATATAGCTTGGAGCGAGAACACCTTTCTGCAATCAAGCACGTCAGGCAACGGTATGTATATAGAACAGTATCAAACCGATACTTATGACAATTTTAGCGGCGCTCACGTGGGCTCAAAGTTTGACTTTTATGTTACTAACAATCGCTCAAAGACACTTTGCTTTCGACTAGATTTTGCAAGTATTAGCGCCGATAACTATCATTATCGAGAGATCTACCGTATTGAGCCAGGTCAGAAGACGTGGGTTGGCTACGCATCGATTTTCTTCCGGACATCGGGGCACAACACTTTACGTGTGAAGCCCGCTACTGAATGGGGTTGGATCGATTCTTGGCAGAATTGCCAGACCAATCTCACCTGGTAATAGCGTCTACAGCGAATCCAGTTCCTGTGGCTGCTGGTCAGGTTCTGGGTAGCTGAAGCGGGCGATGCGCTGGGTACGATGATAGCCATCGAGGCCTGATACCGCCAAGGTGTCGAGTAGTTCCAGCGCAACGTAGCCATCTTCGGCGACCACCGCCGAAGGTAGGCGAACCCACTCAATCTGGCCAATCACTAACTCGGTGCCGTTGTGTTTGATCGGTACCTTTTCCACCAGTCGTAAACCAATATTAATGGCGCTTTGTTGCACATAGGGTGCGGCGAAGCCGGCGACATAGCCTTCGCTCAGACCGGTCGCATCAAACTCTGATAGCTCGCGTGGGTATTTGGCACCACATTGATGCGCCGCCGGCAGCATCAGACTGTTGACTTGATTAAAGGTATACACGCCGGTGGCAACGATATTCTCGACACTGTGGCGAGTGACCGTGTGCGGCCGCGTGATGTAACCCATCAAAGCGGGGTCAGCCCCCAAATGCACCACCGAACTGATCATCGCCAAATTGGTGCGCCCCTGGGTGTCGACGGTGCCGAGTAAATTAGCACTTTTAAAGCCCGACAAACTATTGATGAAATGGGCACGGTAGCGCGAAGGCAGTTGGCTAATATCAGTTTGGGTAAATAATTGCGTCGACATAGCAGAATCGTCCTGAATCGTTGCGTGTTGGCGGTTACGTACAATCGGCCGCGCTAGATCACCGCGGGTATGCGGTCAATGCCCTCTCTGCTGCGGTCTATGTGACCTTTTTAGGGCTGACTTATGAGTAAATTATGGTAGCTTAAACTTGTACAATAATCTGCCCCTAGGGCTGTATTCCGTTTAACGCGCTGACCACAGCGTTTGGAGTTTGTGATGCTACGTTCAACTTTTGCTGTGTTTGGTGCCACCGCACTATTGCTCAGTACCACTTTGGCGACGGCTAACCCAGTCAAGATCGACTATCAAAAGCCGGCGCAGGAAATTATCGATATCGTCGATGCTGCCCCATCGCCAGGCGGTAGTTTAAGCCCGGATGGTAAAACTTTATTAGTCACCGATTATCCGGCACTGCCGGAAATTGCTGATTTAGCCGTGAGTGAGTACAAACTTGCTGGGCGCCGTATTAACCCGGCTAACTTTACCGTGAGCCAAGCGCGCTACATCAACAACTTTCGTTTGGTCGATGTAGCTAGCGGCGACAGTAAAGCTATCACTGGTTTACCCAAAGATCTCAAAGCAATTGGTTTAGCTTGGGCTCCCAACGGTAATGGTTTCGCATTCTTGCAGATGAACCCAACCGCAGTGCATTTATGGTATGTGGATGCTAAGTTGGGTCGGGCGCGGCAGCTAGGCGGTGATAGTGTGAATGCCACCTGGGGCGCACAAATTGAATGGCGCAGCGACAGCTTAGGTATGTTCGTGTTGCGGGTTCCGAAAGATTATCCCGCTGAACCTAAAGCCAACCCTGTGCCACAAGGGCCAGTGATCACTGAGAGCCGCGGCCGCACAGCGCCGGGGCGGACCTATCAAGACTTGCTGCAAAGCAAGCATGATGAAGCGTTATTTGAGCACTATTTCACCTCACAACTGACTTATGTCAGCGTCAATGCGAAAGAGCGTTTTATCGGTGAACCGGCGTTGATCAACGATTTCAGCCTGTCACCAGATGCTAAATATTTATTGGTTACGCGCCTCAAAGCGCCGTATTCGTACGCGGTACCGAGCTCACGCTTTGCTCGTACTACGGATGTTTGGACCGAACGCGGTAAGCCGGTATATCAAGTGGTTGATCAACCGTTAGCCGACAATTTACCGATTGCCTTTGACGCAGTGGTGGATACCCGCCGCAGCATTAGCTGGCGCAATGATGCAGATGCTACCCTAGTGTGGGCACAAGCCACTGATGGCGGCGACCCAGCTGTCGCAGCCGAGGTTCGCGACCAATTGTTCCAATTGCCAGCACCGTTCGACGGTGAGCCGCAAAAGCTGCTCGACATGAGCAAGCGCTACGCGCGGTTATTAGCTGCGGATGCCGAGAATGTCTTGGTGTGGGAGCGTTGGTGGGCCGATCGTAATGAGAAGCTGTGGTTGCTTGACAGTACTGGTAAAAAAGCACCGAAATTGGTGTGGGAGCGCTCATGGGAAGACCGTTATAACGACCCCGGCCAGCCGTTTACGGTGATGCGCAATGGTCGTCGGTTATTGCAACTCGATGGCCAGCAGCTGCTGTTAACCGGTAATGGCGCCTCAGCCGAAGGTGATCGTCCGTTTATTGATCGCTATAACCTAGCTGATGGTAGCAGCGAGCGTTTATGGCGTTCAGAAGCGCCGTATTATGAAGATGCGATAGCGCTGATAGATGCCACCAAGTTACATTTTTTGACCCAGCGTGAAGCCACCGATCAACCCGCTGATTTTTATCTGCGTAGCGTGACGGATAATAGCCTGCGCGCGTTAACCGAAACCGCACATCCAATGCCGCATACCTTAGGTATAAGCCGCGAGCTGATCACCTACAAGCGTGCTGATGGCTTGGCTATGTCGGCGACTTTGTACTTACCAGCGGGTTATGAGGCTGAGCGTGATGGTCCATTACCGGGTATTGTGTGGGCGTATCCGCGTGAATATCGCAGTGCTGCCGCCGCCGCGCAAGTCAGTGGGTCACCGTATCGCTTCAATCGCATTAGTTATTGGGCGCCGCAGTTTTTAGCTACGCAAGGCTATGCAGTATTTGATAGTGCGACTATGCCGATTGTTGGTGAAGGCGATGCATTGCCCAACGATACCTTTATTGAGCAGCTGATCTTAAATGGCGAGGCAGTGATTAAGACCGGTGTTGAACGGGGTGTTCTCGACCCTGAGCGGGTTGCTCTAGGAGGGCATTCGTATGGTGCCTTTATGACTGCCAATATTTTGGCTCACAGTGACTTATTCAAAGCCGGTATTGCTCGCAGCGGCGCTTACAACCGTAGTTTGACGCCGTTTGGTTTTCAGCGTGAAGAACGCACAGTATGGGATGATGCCGACTTGTACGTGCGCATGTCGCCGTTTTTCCACGCCGACAAAATCAACGAGCCACTGTTGATGATTCACGGTATGAACGACAACAATTCGGGCACCTTCCCCATGCAAAGCGAGCGCTTATATCAAGCCATCAAAGGCCTAGGCGGTACCTCGCGATTGGTGATGTTGCCGCTCGAGTCACATGGCTACCGCGCTCGTGAGTCGGTGTTGCATATGCTCTGGGAAACCGTCACCTGGCTCGACGAGTTCGTTAAGAACTAGTCACTTTCTTGCGTTGACTGGCACAGCGTTGGGAGCAGTATTTCACCTGCTCCCAATCGCGCTGCCACTTTTTACGCCAACTGAACGGCCGTTCACACACCACACATACCTTGCTTGGCAGATGCTGCTTTTTTATCATAGTCACAACGTCAGAGCTCATGTCATGCTGGAAGTGTAGTGAATACGTCTAATGCATTGACGTTGGATTGCACCAGACAACATTTAGATACAAATTCCTATGCACTGTTACAAGGCGTTGTTTGCAAATAGCAACGCTTCTTTTATAGTGGGTGCATGAGGCTCATCGGAGCTACTTTTTGGAGCGCAGGGAATGACACAAGAAACCTTTAAAGTGCTGGTCGTTGACGATGATGCGCGGCTACGTAGTTTGCTTGAGCGCTACCTTGCCGAGCAAGGTTTCTATGTTCGCTCAGCGGCGCAAAGTGAGCAAATGGACCGTTTGCTAGAGCGCGAAAATTTCCACTTGATGGTGCTCGACTTGATGCTTCCCGGTGAAGATGGCTTATCGATTTGCCGGCGCTTACGGCAAAAGAACAATGATATTCCAATCGTCATGCTGACCGCCAAGGGCGACGAAGTCGATCGTATTATTGGCCTCGAACTCGGCGCTGATGACTATTTAGCCAAGCCGTTCAATCCCCGCGAGCTGCTGGCGCGTATCCGTGCGGTATTACGTCGGCGTGGTAAGGAAATCCCAGGCGCACCTGCAGGTACCGATGAAACGGTCAGCTTCGGCGAGTTTCGTCTGAATCTAGGCACCCGCGAAATGTTTAAGGGTGATCAACCGATGCCGCTCACCAGCGGTGAGTTTGCAGTATTAAAGGCCCTAGTCACCCACCCACGTCAACCCATGTCGCGCGATAAGCTAATGAATCAAGCACGTGGCCGCGATTATAGCGCCTTGGAGCGTAGCATCGACGTGCAGGTATCGCGCTTGCGGCGCATGCTCGAAGTGGACCCAGTCAACCCACGCTATATCCAAACCGTGTGGGGCTTAGGTTATGTGTTTGTCCCTGATGGTGAGAATAAGAGCTAAATGCGTATATTGCCGCGCTCGGCCTTTGCTCGTACCGTAGCGCTGATTGCCTGCCTATTATTAATTAACCAAGTCATCTCCTATGTGATGGTTGGCCTGTATGTGGTGAAACCGAGCATGCAGCAAATTAGCTCGGTGGTGGCGCGGCAGGTGCAGGGCGTACTATTGCTGGATGAATGGCTGACTAATAGCCGTCTTAACTCGGCGGAAAAACGCGACCTCGCGATAAAGTACAGTAATGCCGCCGGTATTAAAGTGTTCAACCAAGCCGAAGCGTTGCAGCAAGGTTTAGCGCAAACCGTCAGTTACAATTTTTTATCCGCACAAATGAGTCAGTTACTCGATGCCGACAGTGAAGTGCGCATATCCCAAGGTGCCTATTATCAAGTCTGGATCCGCACCGATAACATGCCCGACTACTGGTTGCGCATGGATCTTGATAGTTTCGATGAAGCGCGTTTTTCTCCGCTGTTGTTTTATCTCATTCTAATTGGTGTGCTGTCGGTGCTCGGCGGAATGGTGTTTACCAACTGGCAGAACCGCCCGCTGAAAGCGTTACAAGCAGCAGCACTACAAATCGGTAAAGGCGAGTTTCCAGAACAGTTGCCCGAACGCGGTTCTACTGAGGTGATTGCAGTAACCCGCGCGTTTAACCAAATGTCCAAGGGTGTGCAGCAACTAGAGCAGGATCGTGCGCTATTAATGGCTGGCGTATCCCATGACTTGCGCACGCCACTCACCCGCATTCGGCTCGCAACCGAAATGATGCCTCCCAATGAAGACTATTTAGCAGAAGGTATCATCAATGACATTGATGATATGAACGCCATCATTGACCAGTTTATTGACTATGTGCGCATTGATAGCTCATCGGATAATGACACCGAAAACCTTAACTACCTGATTGAGGATGTGGTCGGTCATGTGCCTGAATCCTGGCAAAGTGACATTGCGGTGGATTATGGCGATATTCCACAAGCCTGTGTGCGCGCTATTTCCATTAAACGCGTATTGGTGAACTTATTGGAAAATGCTGAACGTTATGGTCAGGGTAAAATCCATATCATCAGCGGATACAACCGTGCTGCCAAACGGGTGTGGTTTACCGTTGCGGATAACGGCCCGGGTATTGCCGCGGCTGACATTGAACGCTTAGTGCAACCGTTCACCCAAGGCGATCGTGCTCGCGCTAGCCGCGGCTCAGGCCTCGGTCTAGCCATTGTGAAACGCATTGTTGAGCGTCATCAGGGCCGCATCAGTTTCGGTCGTAGTGCTTATCTGGGTGGTCTTGAGGTGCGGGTAGAATTACCCACATCCTCAGCCACGAATGCGGTTTAGACCATTGAGTGCGGCCACCCGAAACGCTTCTGCCATGGTCGGGTAGTTAAACGTGGTGTTGACGAAATACTCAATGGTATTGCCGCCATTTTTCTGTTCCATAATGGCTTGGCCAATGTGAATAATTTCTGCCGCGCGCTCACCAAAACAATGAATACCCAGCACCTCTTTACTATCACGATGGAATAGAATCTTCAGGCTACCCACCGCCATGTTAGAAATCTGCGCTCGCGCTAGATGCTTGAATTGTGCACGGCCAACCTCATAAGGCACTTTTTGTGCCGTCAGCTCTTCTTCGGTTTTACCCACAGAACTGATTTCCGGAATGGTATAAATACCGGTTGGAATATCACTATTTAGGCGTTGCGTACATTCACCGTGCAGCATTGCAGTGGCACAAATTCGGCCCTGGTCGTAAGCGGCGCTGGCCAGTGATGGGTAGCCAATAATATCGCCAACCGCATAAACGTTCTCAATGCTGGTTTGATAAAGGTGCGACACCTCTAGCTGACCGCGATGATTTGGCTTTAAGCCAATTCGCTCAACCTTGAGATCTTCAATATTCCCGGAGCGGCCGTTGGCAAATAGCAAGCAATCGGCATCAATACGTTTACCCGACTGAGTATATAAAGTGACACCGTTATCGTGAGCATCAATACGCTGATACTCTTCATTGTGCCGAATCACCACCCCGCTATTGCGTAGATGATACGACAGAGCATCAGATATTTCGGCATCTAGAAATGATAGTAAGCGCTCACGACTATTGATCAGATCAACCTTTACCCCAAGGCCGCGGAAGATGCTGGCATATTCACACCCAATCACCCCAGCACCGTAAATAATAATGCTGCGCGGTTCGTGGTGTAGGTTCAGCACGGTGTCGGAGTCATACACCCGTGAATGGCTAAAATCGACATCGTCGGGGTGGTAAGGGCGCGAGCCGGTGGCAATCACCACCTGTTTGGTGCGAATCAATTCCACTGTGCCATCTGCTTGGGTCACGGCAATTTCATGCGGGCTATTAAAGCTGGCGGTGCCATGCATTACCACCACGCCATTGCGCTCATAAAAGCTGCTGCGCAACTGCACTTGCTTACGGATCACCCCTTGGGCATGTTGCAAAATTTGCGAGAACGGCATGGTTCTCTGAACTCTATCCAAGCTAAACAATGGGTTATTGTTGTATTCAATCAGGCGACTGACTGAGTGGCGCAAGGCTTTTGAAGGAATCGTACCCCAGTGCGTGCAACCGCCACCTAAGGCTTCATATTTCTCAATCATGGCCACGCGGCGGCCATTTTTGGCCAGTTGCATGGCCGCGCCTTCGCCGCCCGGGCCACTGCCAATGACTACTGCATCATAGTCGCTTATCGCTTGGCTCATGGTGGTTATCCTTTTCGGGTTGTTAATCATTGTACGGTCACTGATTTTGTCGTTATAGTAACCAACATCAGTCACTAAAAACAGCCGTTGAGCCAGCATTACGGAATCATTATGGCGCATAAACAGATCCCTGAGATATTGACCCGAACCGTAGTGGCGCGCAGCCGCTTATTGCGTATCGAAGCCATTGATTTACGCTTTAGCAATGGCGTGGAAAGGCAGTTTGAGCGCATGCAAAGCAGTGGCCGTGGTGCGGTTATGGTGGTTCCGTTTCTCGATGATGACACCTTATTGCTGGTGCGCGAGTACGCCGCCGGCCTCCACAATTATCAGCTCGGCTTCCCGAAAGGGTTGATTGATGAGGGCGAAACTCCAGAGCAAGCTGCCAACCGTGAATTAAAAGAAGAAATTGGCTACGGTGCGCGTGAGTTAGTGCCGCTTAAGAGTGTCACCATGGCGCCGCAGTTTTTTTCCGCCACCATGCATATTTATATCGCCCGCAATTTATACCCCGAGCAGCTGCCCGGTGATGAGCCCGAACCGCTGGAATTAGTGCCGTGGCGCTTAGACAAGGTAGAGGCGCTGCTGGAGCAAGACGATTTTACCGAAGCGCGCAGTATTGCCGCGTTGTTGCTGATGCTGCGTCAGCGCGAGCAACAACGCTGATGTTTAGCGCAAGCCCAAGTTCCGAGGCGCAACGTCAATTATGGCTGCAAGGCGCCATGCAAATTGCCCGTGAAGCCGGTGCCTTGGTACTGGAGCTGTACCAAGACCAAAGCTTTGAAACCTTCGCCAAAACTGATGATTCGCCAGTCACCAGTGCGGATTTTGCCGCCAACCGGCTGATTGTCGACGCCCTGCAGCAACTGGCACCCGATATTCCGGTATTGTCTGAAGAGGGCAGTCACTTAAGCTTTGCCGAACGGCAGCAGTGGCCACGCTATTGGTTGATCGACCCGATTGATGGCACTCAAGAGTTTATTGCCGGCAGTGGCGACTTTGCTGTGGTGATTGCGCTGGTTGAAGCCCATCAGCCGATTATCGGGGTGATCTATGCACCCGTGCACGATAGTTTGTGGGCGGCGCAACGTGAAGCGGGGGCTTGGCGTTATGACCAGCAGGGGCAACAGCGTTTGACGGTCCGCCCATTTCAGCAACCCGAGCAAGAACCTGTCGTGGTTGCCATCAGTCGCCGTCAAGCACAGCAGAAGGTGCTCGCCCATCTCAACCCTAATCGCAGCTATCAGCAAGTTGCACGCGGCAGTTGTTCACTCAAAGCCTGTATGGTGGCGGAGGGCAGTGCCGACTGCTTTATGCGCATTGGCCCCACGGGTGAGTGGGATACCGCAGCCGCCGAAGTGATTGTCGGCGAAGCCGGTGGGCGCATTGTCAGCGACCAATTTAAGCCATTGACGTACAACCAAGAAGCCAACTTGGGCAATCCCAACTTTATGGTGCTCGGTGATCAGCAGGTGCCATGGCAGCAGGTGTTTAGCGGCCCTGGCGTGGCATAATCGTCAGCGTTTCGTGTAACTCCGAATACACTAACACCACTTCGTTGCGGGCCAATTGCGCGCGTACGTCAGCAACTTTCTCGGCGAGGGTTTTTTCCTCTTCACCGTAATCGGTACCTTCACGTAGTACAAAGCTTTCCAGCACATTGGTGAGGGTATCTGGGTCTAATTGTTGCCATGGAATTTCCATTTACTCAGCCTCGGCCTGTTGTAGGGCCTCAGCGGCGTCCATCCAGACTAATTCCGCCTGCTCTAGCTGCTGTTGTAACTGCGCTTGTTGCGCCAGCAGTTGCGTCAGTTGCGCTTTGCGATCGGCATGGTAGATATCGTTGTCGCCGAGTTGCGCAGTCACCACAGCCAACGCTTGTTCGTGCTTGGTCATAGTTTGCTCGGCTTTTTGTAACGCGTCTTTGAGCGGCTTCAATGCTTGCCGGCGCTGCGCCGCTTCGCGTTTTTCATCTTTACGTGATGGTGCACTGGCATTTTGCGCGGCGCTAGTTAACAGTGGTTGTGCGACATGCTGTTTCAACCAATCATGATAGTCATCAAGGTCACCGGCAAACGGCTGCACCTGCTGATTAGCCACTAAATAGAATTCATCCACGGTGGTGCGCAGCAAGTGCCGATCGTGCGACACAATCACCATGGCACCCTGATAATCTTGCAAGGCGTACACCAAGGCTTCACGCATGGTGCTGTCTAAGTGGTTGGTGGGTTCATCCAGCAACAACAGATTAGGCCGTTGGTAAACAATCAAGGCCAGCACCAAGCGGGCTTTTTCGCCGCCTGACATTGGGCCTACTTGGCTTAAGGCCTGATCGCCCGAAAAACCAAAGCCACCAATAAAGTCGCGTAGTTGCTGCTCGCTGGCCTGCTCATCAAGGCGTTGTAAATGCAGCAAGGGGCTGGCGTTGACGTCCAGCAATTCCAGCTGATGTTGGGCAAAATAGCCCAAGCGCACGCCGCTACTAAGCTCCACCACACCAGCCTGAGCTTTGAGCTCGCCGGCTAATAATTTCACTAAGGTGGATTTACCGGCGCCGTTACGACCCAGCAAGCCAATGCGACTGCCTGGCACTAAGTTAAATTTGATGTCACGCAGCACTACTTTGTCGCCATACCCAGCTTGCACGCGGGCTAAGGTCAGCAGCGGGTTGGGTAGCGCCAGTGGTTCACGAAAACTAAACTGAAAGCCGCTTTCGGCTAGCAATGGCGCCGCACTAGTCAGCCGCTCCAGCGCCTTGATACGGCTTTGGGCTTGGCGTGCTTTGCTGGCTTTATAGCGAAAACGGTCAATGTAGGCCTGCAGATGCTTGCGCTGCGCTTGTTCTTTGTCAAATTGCGCTTGTTGTTGTGCTAAGCGCTCACTGAGTTGGCGCTCAAAGCTGGAGTAATTACCGCTGTAACTGGTGGCGGTTTGATGGTCAATGTGAATAATCTGTTCGGCCACCGCATCCAAAAAGTCACGATCGTGTGAAATCACAATTAAGGTGCCCGGAAAGCGTTTTAGCCAGTCTTCCAGCCAAAATATCGCATCCACATCCAAGTGGTTGGTGGGTTCGTCGAGCAACAGCAAATCAGCACGCGCAATCAGCGCTTGGGCTAAGTTCAAGCGCATCCGCCAGCCACCGGAAAAAGCTGCTACCGGTTGGTTGATCTGCTCTTGGCTAAAGCCCAAACCGTCGAGCAAGCTGGCGGCTCTGGCATGGGCGTCATAGCCACTAATAGTGGCCAATTGGTCATGCAGAGCCCCAATCGCCACGCCGTCATGATCAGCTTCAGCTTGGGCAAGACGTTGTTCCAATGCGCGCAATTCAGTATCTCCATCAAGCACGTAATCAATGGCGGAGCGTTGCAGCGCTGGGGTTTCTTGTTTCACGCTGGCAATGCGCCATTGGCTGGGCAAGTCGCAGCTGCCTTGCTCAACTTGCAGCTCACCCCGCAGCAGGGCAAACAATGAAGATTTGCCGGTGCCATTACGCCCAACCAGGCCAACATGATGACCGGGGAATATACTCAATGAGGTATGTTGCAGAAGAGGTTTGCCACCGCGCATCAGCGCCATTGCGCGAATGTTGATCATATCCGTTCCTAACTGCCGTATGCGGCTACACTTTTGCTGAAAATCTGCCACAATCATACACGAAGCCACTTGAGGTGAATATGAGTAAACCACGTAAACGCTTTATCGCTGGCGCTACTTGCCCAGCCTGCAAAGCCACGGATACCTTGCAATTAACTGTTAGCGGCAGCGATGAGCAGGTGCTCTGCGTGGCCTGCGGTCACCATTTTGAAGGCCGCGATGGCAAACCTGCCGAGGCCGCAGAGGCGGTACCCAGCGCCAGCAACATCATTGGTATTTTCAAGCCATGACTGACACTGATGCGAACGATCGCGGTACAACATTGGTTGCAGTGGTCGGTGCCATCGGCCGGGGCGCGTTACTGTGGTTCGGCTATTTGTTGATCTATTTTTTAGTGTCGAGCTGGAACCATGATCTCGCTGATTTAATCGGCGGTTGGCTGTTGTTTCTACCCTATTTTTTTATATTTTATGCAGCAATATCAGCCATCGGATGGCTGTTGTTGGGCGCTCCGGTTATTGTATTGACGCGTCGTTATCAGCGTCATAACTGGTCTACGTTGATGCCAATAGCTGTGGTAGTTGCCATTATTATGTTGTTCATCGATAACGAGTTTTTTGGTCGAGCCTTCGCCGTGACTGTGATTGGGCAAGTGGCGTTGTACCTCTATTCATGGCAGCGTCAACAGCCATCCACTAGCGTTGCGTCAGACTAACCCAATACAGGAGCGCGCCCCATGCGTTACAAACTGGTCATGATGAGCTCAATTTTGGCAACCATAGCCGTCGCCCAAGCCGCATTGCCGCCGTATGCGCAAAATCGCCGCGATTTAGAGGTGATGATTGACTTTATCAACCAACACCGTGAGGTTGGCGATATGCTCAACAGTATCTCGATGGATGATTACACGGTGCGTTATGCCGAAACCTGCATCGTCCAGTTTGAGCGTAAAAAAAGCACTATGCCGCGTGGTTGGGTTGGTCCAAGTCCTGACCTTGAATTTAAGTCATCAAGCTGCGATTTGGCCGACTAATGTTTGAGCACAGTGCCTACCAGGAGTTATTAGCTCGCTACCAGCAGGCGCAGCAACAGGCGAGTAGCTGCATGTTTCGGCACCCTTGGCGCAGTATGGCCGAAACTCTCAAACAACTGGCTCAGCAAGCCGAACACTATAGCCACGCTGATGTGTACGGCAGCGGTGCGCTGATCAACGATCTGGAAGACGATATCGCCGCGTTGTTAGGCAAACCGGCAGCGTTATTTTTACCCAGCGGTACTTTAGCGCAGCCGTTAGCGCTGCGCATTCATGCCGATGCCCGCCAGCAAACCGGGGTGGCGTTGCATGCCACCTCGCATTTATTGCTGCATGAACAACAGGGTATGGAGCACTTGTGGGGTTTAACAGCGCAGCGGGTAGGTGCGGCCGATCGACCTATTCTGAGCGCCGATTTAACCGCACTGTCGGCGGCACAAGTCGCGACTATTGCGGCGCTGGTGGTGGAATTACCGGCGCGCGAAATAGGTGGCCAATTGCCGCCGTGGGAGGATCTGTGCCAACAAGCGCAATGGGCCAAACAACAGGGTATCGCCGTGCATATCGATGGCGCACGGTTGTGGCAGTGCCCGGGCTTTTACCAGCGCAGTTTAGCCGATATTGCCGCCTTAGCAGATAGCGTGTACGTTAGTTTGTATAAAGATTTAGGCGGTATTAGTGGTGCCATTTTGGCCGCTGATGCCGATTTCATTGCCACGGCGAAGATTTGGGCGCGCCGCGCTGGTGGTAATCTCGCCAGTGTGTATCCGCTGGTGCTAGCAGCGCAACAAGGGTTGCAGTTCTATCTGGGTAGTATGACCACGGCGGTGGCTTATGCTCAGCGACTGGCAGTAGCACTCAGTGATATCAGCCAGCTGGTGATCAACCCAATGCCACCCCAAGCGGCAATGTTTCATCTGCATATTCCTATTCCGCCGCAGCAATTGTTGGCATTGGTCGTCGATTATGCCGAGCAGCACGGTATTCTGCTGTTACCGCCGTCACGATCACAGCAGCGCGATTGCAGTTGTTGTGAGATCACCATTGGTACCGCCACTATGGCGCATGCGCCGCAGTTTTGGGCGCACCATCTGCAGCAGTGTTTAGCGCCTGCGCTGAACCTGCAAGGAGAATCATCATGTTGACCCGTTGTGTTGTGTTATGTGCGGCCTTGTGGCTAGTTATTAGTGGCAGTAGCCATGCCACCAATCAAGGCTATGACGTGATTACCGCCAAAGTGGGCGATAGCGCTGAGCTGTTAGTGATCAATTTGGCCGATCGCAGCAGTCACTGGTACGTGGTCGGGGGTGATGGCGGTAATCGCATGCTCGGTAGTGATTTGGCCGGTTTTCAGTTTATTGCCGAGTTAGCGGCCAATAGCGATTATCAGTATTTGGCGGTGATCTCTGTTGGCGAAGGGCACCCGCTGCTGGAAATTATTGATTTACGCCTGTTGCTCGAGCAAGGCGTGTATCAGGCGCTGCATGAGCTCAACCCCTACCCAGGTGATTTTGAGCTGCAGGGTTGGCAAGGGCACACCCTCGAGTTTGCCAGTACTGCAGAGTTGGACTATGACGGTTCCGCGCGTTCCAGCAGCAGTGAGCCCTTAACAGAAGCTATTCAGTATCAATTTGATGTAGTCAGCGGCCGGCTTAGCCAGCGGCCATAACACATAAGGAATTAACCATGTCACGACTAGTTGCCGAGCGCGACCTTGAATTTTTGTTGTATCAGGTGTTTGGTGCTGAGCAACTTAGCCAATACCCACGCTATAGCGATTATGATCGGGAGAGTTTCGCGCAGATTTTAGCGACCGCTAAAGGGGTTGCAGAAGATTATTTTCTGCCACATTTTCAGCAAGCCGATGCCCACGAGCCGCAGTTCGACGGCAGCACAGTGACCACCATTGCAGCGCTGAAAGTCGCTTGGCAGCAGTTTGCCGACACTGGGCTGCTATCAGCACGGCAAGACTATGAACACGGCGGTATGCAGTTGCCTGCGCTGGTTCATATGGCTTGCAATGCCTACTTTATGGCGGCCAACCCCGCCAGCGCGGCCTACCCATTTTTGACCAGTGCTGCCGCCAACGTGATCCGCGCCTTTGGCTCCTCCGCGCAGCAACAGCTGTATCTTCCCGCTATGCTGGATGGCCGCTTTGCCGGCACCATGGCGCTGACCGAACCTGACGTTGGCTCGTCGCTCGGTGATCTCACCACCAAAGCCATCAAACACCGTGATGGCAACTACCGCATTAAAGGCCAAAAAATGTATATCTCCGGTGGCGATCAAGATCTCACCGAGAACATCGTGCATTTGGTGCTGGCGCGTATTGAGGGTGCGCCGATTGGGGTGAAGGGTATTTCTATGTTTATTGTGCCGAAGTTCCGGCTGCATGAGGATGGCTCGCTGGCGGCGCGTAACGACGTGCAGCTGGCCGGGCTGCTGCACAAAATGGGCTATCGCGGCACCACCTCCACGGTACTCAGTTTTGGCGAGCAAGATGACTGCCATGGCTATTTAGTCGGCGAAGCCGGGCAGGGCTTGAGTTATATGTTCAAAATGATGAACGAAGCCCGCATCGGCGTGGGTTTGGGCGCCGCCATGATTGGTTATCGTGGCTACCTCGAATCATTAGCCTACGCCAAAGACCGGCCACAAGGCCGTGCTCCAACCAATAAAGACCCAGCCAGTAAACCGCTCGCCATTGTTGAGCATGCCGATGTAAAACGCATGCTGCTGCAGCAAAAGACCTACGTGGAGGGCGGCCTTGCACTGTGTTTATTGGCGGCGCGCTTAGTCGATGATCACGAAGCCAACCACGATGAAGACGCCGGTATCTTATTGGATTTACTCACCCCCATTGTAAAATCCTATCCGTCGTATTACGGTCCCAAAGCCAACGACTTAGCCATTCAGGTTCTTGGCGGTGCGGGCTATATTCGCGAATATCCAGTGGAGCAGTTGTATCGCGATAACCGTTTGAACCCGATTCACGAAGGTACCCACGGCATTCAATCGCTGGACTTATTGGGGCGTAAACTGTGGCAACATCAAGGGCGTGGGCAGAAGCTGTTGTTCCAGCGCATGCAAGCCACCTTGCAACAAGCGCAACAGCATTCGCAGTTGCAGCCGTTGTGCGCCCAGTATGGTCAATCGTTGCAGAAATTTATGCACACAGTGCTGACACTGGGGCAGACCTTACAGCAAGGTGAGGTTGATAAAGCTCTCGCTAACTCAGCGATATTCCTCGATGTAATGAGCCAGTATGTGGTGGGCTGGTTATGGCTAGAAATGGCTCAGCAAGCACTCGCAAGCAGCAGCGCCGATGACCCATGGTTACAGGGCAAATTGCACGCTGCCCGCTACCAAATTGAATGGGAGCTGCCACTGGCAGAAGCCCAACTACCCCAGCTACAAAGCTTCAATGACAGTTGGGCTAGCATGCAGCGCGATTGGTTTTAACCAGCGCGCTGCTGGGCGGCGAGGTATTCGTCGTAGGTGCCGACGAAATCACGCAAACCATGCTCAGTAATTTCAATAATTCGGGTTGCTAACGACGACACAAACTCGCGGTCATGGCTGACGAAGAGCACGGTGCCTTGGTAATGCTCAAGCGCCAAGTTGAGTGCCTCAATCGATTCCATATCCAAGTGGTTGGTCGGCTCATCCATGACCAGCACATTGGGTTTTTGCAGCGCTAATTTACCGAAAATCATGCGGCCTTTTTCACCACCAGAAAGAATGGTCACCGGCTTTTTGATATCGTCTTGTGAGAACAGCATGCGGCCAAGAACACCACGCACTGCTTGCTCATCATGGTATGGCTGTTTCCATTGCGCCATCCAATCAAACACGCTGATGCGGTCTTTGAAGAGGTAGGCGTGGTCCTGTGCATAGTAGCCAATATTGACGTTCTCAGACCATTTCACCAGCCCGCTATCGACCTGATAATCGCCCATCAGGCACTTCAGCAGGGTGGTTTTACCGATACCGTTGGCACCGAGAATTGCCACTTTTTCGCCTACTTCAATAATGGCGCTGAGGTTTTTCAATACCTTTAAGTCACCAAAGCTTTTGTTTACGCCCTCTAATTCTAGTGCTAAACGATACAGCTTTTTGTCTTGCTCAAAGCGAATATAGGGGCTGACGCGGCTTGAGGCTTTCACTTCGGCAAGCTGAATCTTCTCAATTTGCTTAGCGCGTGACGTTGCCTGCTTGGCTTTTGAGGCGTTGGCCGAGAA
The DNA here is from genome assembly GCF_003999375.1 of Pseudidiomarina mangrovi. GTDB lineage: Bacteria > Pseudomonadota > Gammaproteobacteria > Enterobacterales > Alteromonadaceae > Pseudidiomarina > Pseudidiomarina mangrovi. The sequence goes on along the minus strand of NZ_RJLC01000014.1, from coordinate 34,423 downwards.
GCGGCTCACAAAGCTCTGCAACTCAGCAATCTTGTCTTGTTTCTTGGCGTTGTCGCTGAGTAACTGCTCACGCGCTTGGGTGGCAGCAAACATATATTGATCGTAGTTACCTGGGTAAACACGCAATTCGCCGTAGTCAATGTCAGCCATATGCGTACAGACACTGTTTAAGAAGTGGCGGTCGTGAGAAATAATGATCATGGTGCACTGGCGGCTGTTGAGCACTTCTTCTAACCAGCGAATGGTATTGATGTCCAAGTTGTTGGTCGGCTCATCGAGCAACATGATATCGGGGTTAGAGAACAACACCTGGGCCAGTAATACCCGCAATTTAAGGCCGGGCGCAATGGCTGCCATCAAGCCATAGTGTTGTTCGACTGGAATACCCACACCAATTAATAATTCACCGGCTCGCGATTCAGCGGTGTAACCATCCATCTCGGCAAATTCTACTTCAAGATCGGCCACTTTCATGCCGTCTTCTTCGCTCATGTCTGGGTCGGAGTATATGCGGTCACGCTCAGCTTTCACCTGCCACAGATGCTCGTGCCCCATAATTACCGTATCAATGACGCTGTATTGCTCATAGGCAAACTGGTCTTGGCGTAATTTACCTACGCGCATATTCGGCTCGACCGAAATATTGCCCGCCGACGGCTCTTGCTCGCCACTGAGAATGCGCATAAAGGTCGATTTACCACAACCGTTGGCGCCAATCAGACCGTAGCGATTGCCATTGCCAAACTTGACCGATATATTTTCAAACAGAGGTTTCGCACCAAATTGCATGGTGATATTAGAAGCAGAAATCACAAACAGATACTCGCACAAAAATTGAGCGCGCAATCTACTCGTTTTAGCGCCAAATTACAAAGGAAGTTTGCGTTGTAATGCTTATTTTGAGCCGACTATGTGCTAGTTTATTGGCTATCACATACTTTTATAACTGAGACCGCCGCCATGTCTGCTGAGATCACACAAACCAAAGCGTGGGTTGCGGGCGTTATTGTTAAGTACAACATTTGTCCGTTTGCCCGCGCTGAATTAGAGCGCGATAGTATTCGTTATGTGCAAGCGGATAGCAGTGATACAGCGTCAGTGTTAGCGCAGCTCATTGCCGAGTGTCAGTGGCTTGATGACAACCCGCAAACCGCCACCACGCTGCTAATAGTACCAAGCGGTTACGATGACTTTTATCAGTACTTGGACCTGCTCGACATGGCCACCGAATTGTTGGCGCTAGAGGGTTACGAAGGCATTTACCAGTTGGCTAGCTTTCATCCTGACTATTGTTTTGCCGGTAGCCACGCCAATGACCCGGCCAATTACACCAATCGCGCACCCTACCCGGTGCTGCATATTTTGCGTGAAGCCGATGTCAGCCGAGTGATGCAAAACGCCGATGATGCTGATGATATTGTGGCTCGAAATATTGAATTTGCGCGGCGCAAAGGAGCCGACTTCTTTGTGCAATTATTAAAGACAGTGAAGGAGTCGCAGCCAAGCTAATGGAACAAGCAAACTTTAATCTTAGCCAGTATTTAGATGTGCTCTTAGAAGCCATTTGTGTGGTCAATAAAGAGGGCATTTTTATTTATGTCAGCACTGGTTGTGAGCGTATTTTCGGTTATAGCCCAGAAGAAATGGTCGGGCGGCCGATGATCAGCATGGTGCACCCCGATGACCGTGAGCGCACATTAAAAACTGCCAGCGAAATTATGCACGGTGATTACAAGATTGATTTTGAGAATCGCTATATTCGTAAAGATGGCTCGGTGGTGGATATTCTCTGGTCGGCGCAATGGTCGGCTACGGATCAAGTGCGGGTAGCCGTAGCGCGTGATGTCACACACACAAAACAAACCCTAGAACGACTGCAGCGTATTGCATTTTTTGACCCGTTGACGGGGCTACCGAATCGCCAGTTGTTTCGTGATCGCTTACATATGGCGATGAGTCGCGTTCGCCGCGAGACCCGACAATTGGCTGTGCTATTCATTGATTTAGATAAATTCAAGCAGGTCAATGACGTGTTTGGCCACTTAGTCGGCGATCAGTTATTAATTGATGTTGCCGAGCGCCTAAAACATCAGGTTCGTGAAACCGATACCGTAGCGCGTTTTGGTGGTGACGAGTTTGTATTGCTGATTGATAGTGTAGAGACTAGCGACCAAGTTCACCGTATCGCTGATAAAGTGGTGCAGGCTTTGCGCCAACCGTTTACCGTTAAATCTGAACGAATACCGATGCCCGCAAGTATTGGTTTAGCGATGTACCCGGTGCATGGTGATAGTGCTGAAGCATTATTGCATCACGCCGACAGCGCCATGTACCGCGCTAAAAAAGCTGGAGGAAATCAGGTCCATGATTAATGTATTACGCCCTATACAACGCTGGTTAGTGCTATCGGTCAGTCTATTTTTAGCTGCTTGTGCGTCGGTGCAAGACCCAGCGTCGAGTGCCAGTGAGCTGGCTGCCACGGCCGAATATGAGCAGCAAATCGCCTGGATTAAAAGCGCAGACAGCCAAGCTGATTTTGCCAAGTTGCGCGAGTCCTTTACCCGCACTGCTAGCTATAGGCCTTATATCGAGCGTTCAGTGGATGATGCTATCGAACTGTTCGAGCAACAGCAGTTTGCCGAATGCCTCGTGGCCGTCGAGAAAGTACTAGCGCGCCAATATGGCCATCTTCAAGGGCATTTTTTGGCCATGGTGTGCCATCGCGAATTGGGTAATAACCAGCAAGCCGACTTTCATGATTCGGTAGTGCGGGGGTTGCTGGCGTCAATTGATAGCAGCGGCGATGGCAGTTCCGTTGCTACAGCCATGACAACCTATGACATGCAAGAGCTATACAGCTACCTAGAATTCATGGGGCTTAAACCGGTCAGCCAAGCGCTGATTAGCGACAACGACCGTTGGTACGACGTGATGACCGTTACCTATGAGGATGAGCAGCGCGAGTTTGATCTGTACTTTGACATCACCCGCCAGTTTACTCGCGGTTTCAAGTAGTGCACTGGTGCGCTTAGGCATCGCGCGGTAAGCCACGCTCCACCGCCCGTACCAAGCGCAACACTTGCTTCTCAACCTGCGCCACGCCACTGCGCTGGCGCGCTAGTGCCCATTCAATGTGCTCCGCCACCAGTGCAGACGCACTCGGCAAGCGCTGTTCGAGAGCAGCGATAATATCTTCGGCAGCGGTAGCATTACCCAACGCCACAGCCAGATTACGCGACCAACGTTCAAAGCCGATGCGGCGAATCGGCGACCCTTCAGTTTGGCGCAAAAACTGTGCTTCATCCCATTGCCATAAGGTCAACAGTTCGGGTGCATGCAGGTCTTTACGTGGAGCAAAATCACCCTCGTCGGTAAGCTTGGCATAACGGTTCCACGGGCACACCAGCTGGCAATCATCGCAGCCATAAATACGATTACCAAGCAGCGGCCGAAATTGTTCGGGAATTGCGCCTTTCAACTCAATAGTCAGATAGGAAATACAGCGCCGCGCATCTAGCACATAGGGTTCAATAATGGCTTGGGTGGGGCAAATGGTGATACAGGCGGTGCAACTACCGCATTTCTCCTGCACCGGTTGATCCGTCGGCAACGGTAAGTTAACCAGCAGCTCGCCTAAAAAGAACCATGATCCGCCTTGTTCATCGAGTACTAAGGTGTGCTTGCCGGTCCAGCCGAGACCAGCTTTTACTGCCAGCGGGCGCTCCATAATCGGCGCCGAATCAACAAATGGCCGATAGTCGAGCTCAGCACAAGCCTGTTGAATGCGTTGACCCAGCTGTTTGAGGCGGTTACGCAGCAATTTGTGGTAGTCGCGACCCAGCGCGTAGCGGCTGATATAACCCAAGCGTGGATTTTTCAGGGTGCGGGCAAAACCAGCTTCGGCGGGCAGGTAATTCATGCGTACTGAAATCGCCCGCACGCTGCCGGGGTGAAGCAAGGCTGGGTCAGCGCGCAGCTCAGCATGCCGCGCTAGATAATCCATTTCGCCGTGCATGCCGAGCTCGAGCCAGCGTTTCAGGGCAGCTTGCTCGGCGCTCACATCAAGATCAGTGATGCCGACTTTTTGAAAGCCAAGTTCTTTACCCCACTGTTTTATGTCTGCTGCGAGTTGCTGAAAATCCATGCTCATGCCTTAGCTGTCCACTCATTGAGGCTTACAAAATAGCAAACAAAACGCCGCACTGCACCTGCTGCGAAGCTGACAGAACATGGTACACTTAGCCCAGTAAACCAAGTGTGATAAAGGTTAGGGCATGCACGTAAAACAATTTTTAGCGCTCGATGAAGCAACCTTAATGGCGATTGCTGCGCGCCTTGCTGAGCAGGTGTCGCTGCAAGGCAATTCTGCCACCCTCACGCTCTACCTTTATGGTGAGCTAGGAGCTGGTAAAACCACCTTTAGTCGGGGCTTTATTCAGGCTTTAGGTCACAGCGGCAAGGTCAAAAGCCCAACCTATACCTTGGTAGAAAGTTATCAACTGCCACCGTGGCAACTGCATCATTTTGATCTTTACCGTTTGGCCGACCCAGAAGAGCTTGAATTCATGGGCATTCGTGATTACCTTGGTGAACATCATATCATTTTGGCGGAATGGCCCCAGCGCGGTAGCGGCTGGTTACCCAAAGCCGATATAACCATAAGCATTGATTATGCGGGTACAGCGCGATCAATGACACTCGAAGCGCTAACCGAACGAGGTCGAGGATTACTCGAAACACTGTGAACCAGCGAAGCTTAGGCCTACTCATTTGTCTGCTGTTGCTGTTAGCCCTGTCACCAGCATGGGGCAGCACCAGTATTGCTGCCGTGCGCGTTGGCCCAGAGCCAGACAAAACGCGGGTGGTGTTTGACCTATCTGCAGCTCCCGATTATTCCTATTTCACCATTGACGACAATTTGCCGCACCGCTTGGTGATCGACTTTAAAGCCACGCAACTAGCGGTGAATCTCGCCAGCGTGCCGACCGAATCGTTGCTGATTAATAAACTTCGTACCAGCACCCCAGCTACTAAAGGCGGTACCCGGGTGGTATTTGAGCTGGCGCAAAAACTCACTCCAACGCTTTTTGTGTTGCCGCCCGGTGATGGCTTTGGTCACCGCCTGGTGGTGGATTTACCCGGACAAAGTGTCAAACGCAGCGAACAGGCCTTGAGTGTTGATCAACTGCAAGAGCGCAAGGTCACCATTGCTATTGATGCTGGTCATGGCGGCAATGATCCGGGCTCGATTGGCCCCACCGGCTTGCAAGAAAAGCGCGTGGTTCTGAGCGTCGCCAAAGCCTTAGCCGATATGATCAATGCCGACCCCGGCATGCAAGCCTATTTAATTCGCACGGGTGACTATTATGTAGGGTTGCGCGGGCGCTCACGCAAAGCCGAAGAAATTAATGCCGATTTGTTGATTTCAATTCACGCCGATGCCTTTACCTCACCGCAGCCACGCGGCGCATCGGTGTGGGTATTATCCACGCGCCGCGCCAATACTGAGTTAGGTCGCTTACTCGAAGATAAAGAGCGGCTTGGTGATGTGCTGGCCGGCATCGATAGCAGTGAAACCGATCAAGATAACCAGTTGCAGCGTATTTTAGCCGGCGTGCAACTAGACGGCATCATGACCATTGGCTTTGAGGCGGCACAAGAGGTGGTCAGCGAGCTCGGTAAAATCACTCGCTTGCACAAACGCGAACCGCAGCATGCCAGCTTTGCCGTGCTAACCGCCGGTAATGTGCCGTCCATGCTGGTCGAAACCGGGTTTATCTCAAATCCTGATGAAGAAAAGCTATTAGCCAGTAACAAGCATCAGCAGCAACTTGCTCGTGCTATTTATAATGGTGTGCGCGCGCATTTTACCCGTAAACCACCCGACGGTACCCTGTTTGCCACCAGCCGCTCTATGGAGCATGTGGTCAAACGCGGCGAGAGTTTGTCGGTGATTGCTAAGCGCTATAACACCTCGGTGGCGGCCATCAAGCAACATAACAACCTTAAAAGCGACACCGTACGTATCGGCCAAAAGCTGCAAATTCCGAGCTCTCGGTAGGAGCGCGCTATGCCGATTAAATTACTCCCCATCAGTTTGGCCAATCAGATAGCCGCCGGCGAAGTGATCGAACGACCCTCATCGGTGGTCAAGGAACTGGTCGAAAATAGTTTAGATGCTGGCGCTGACGCCATTGTTATTGACATTGAGCAGGGCGGTCGTCGACGTATTCGTATTCGCGATAACGGCAGTGGTATTGCTCAGCATGAACTGAGCCTGGCGTTGAGCCGTCATGCCACCAGCAAGATTAGCTCGCTGGCCGATTTAGAAGCCATTCTGAGCATGGGTTTTCGTGGCGAGGCACTCGCGAGTATCAGTTCAGTAGCACGCTTGACCCTGACCTCGAAAACCGCAGCACAAAGCGAAGCCTGGGAGGCTTGGGTAGAAGGGCGCGATATGACCGCGCATATTCAACCGGCCAGTCACCCAAACGGTACCACTGTGGATGTGCAAGATTTGTTCTTCAATACCCCGGCGCGGCGCAAGTTCTTGCGTACCGACAAAACCGAATTCGCGCATATTGATGAAGTGGTTAAACGCCTTGCCCTAGCGCGTTTTGATGTGCGTTTTAGCCTCAATCACAATCATAAATTAGTGCGTCAGTATCCCGCAGTAAGCACCAGCGGTTATGCCGACCGCGTGGCGCGGGTGTGTGGTAGCGGCTTTGTGGAAGAAGCTGCTTATGTTGACGAGAGTGCAGCGAGCTGGCGGCTGTGGGGTTGGATAAGCCCACCGCAAGCCTGTCGTCATCAAGCCGATGTGCAGTATTTTTACGTGAATGGGCGGATGCTCAAAGACCGTTTGCTCGGTCATGCCATACGTCAAGCCTACGGCGATCAACTGCACGATGAACGCAGCCCAACTTTTGTGCTGTATTTGGAGCTGCCGGCCAGTGAGGTTGATGTCAACGTGCACCCGGCTAAGCACGAAGTACGCTTTCAGCAAGCGCGGCAAATCCATGACTTTATTATGCAAGCGCTGCGCCCCTTGTTGCAGCGACCGCCACCGCCATTAGCTACCACGAGCGCAACTAGCAGCGCAGCGAGCACAGCACAGCCTGATTGGCAGCGGGCTCAGCATCAGTATCGCCCCGCTGCGGCTGATATTGCTGCGCAGTTACAGGCGCTGCAGCCGCTCAACCGCTCGCCATTGCCGGCCGTCATGGAACCCACAGTGGTGCCCAAATCGGTGCCCACAGTGGAGCCAGCATCATCAAGTACAACGCCACCGGCAAGCGTACCGCTCGGCTCGAACACCAGCATGCCGTGGCGGGTATTGACCGTAGTGCAGCAGCGTTTTGCCTTGCTACAACGGCTACTCGAGCAGGGGCAGTCGGCACCATTGCTATTACTTGATTTGCAACGGGTGCAGCAACGCGCTCTAGCGGCACAGTATGCCGAGCAGTTTACTACCGGTTTAGCCGGTCAACCGTTATTGATACCGGTGCAATTGAGCAATAGCGAAGCGATCGCGCAGGCTAAGCAAATTCCACCAGCATTGCTAGCACGGTTAGGGGTAATGTTAGAGTGGCAACGGCAACAGTGCATCGTGAAGCAAGTACCCTCAGCGCTGCGGCAAACCAACATCAATCAGACCTTGCCGGAGTTGTTGGCGCGCCTATGTGATCGCGCCGCCGACCAAGAGCAGTTGCCGCAAAGTTTGTGGCTGTGGTTGGCGCAGTTGCAGGTCGCTACGCAGTACAGTGCAACCCAAGCGGAACATTGGTTGCAGCAGTGGTTGCAGTGGCAACAGCCGCCGCAGTATACCGTGGCACTGACGCTGCCGACCTTGGCGGAGCCACTCAAATGACCGCTAACGCCAAAGTCATCTGCTTGTACGGGCCCACGGCGGCGGGTAAAACCGCCTTAGCTATTGCACTGGCGCAGCGTTTACCGGCGGATATCATTTCCGTTGATTCGGCATTGATTTATCGCGGTATGGATATTGGCTCAGCCAAACCAACCGCGGCAGAACTGGCGCTGGCGCCGCATCGACTGATTGATATCTGCGACCCCAGCGAGAGTTATTCAGCGGCACAGTTTGCGCACGACGCTCGCCAACACATAGACGCCATTATTGCCGCCGGTCGCACGCCGTTGTTGGTGGGCGGCACCATGCTGTATTTCAAAGCATTGCTCGAGGGCATGTCCAAGTTACCGGCTGCTGATCCGGCCATACGCGCGGAATTACAGCAGCGCCTCGACCAGCAGGGTAGTGCCTTATTACATCAACAACTCGCTGCGGTTGACCCAGTTAGCGCCGCGCGTATTCACCCCAATGACCCGCAACGGATCACCCGGGCACTCGAGGTCTTTCTGACCACTGGCAGCAGCCTCACCAGCTTGACCGCTGAGCGCCATGGCGCCCTGCCGTACCCGGTGGTACAGCTGGCTGTAGCGCCAGTGAGCCGAACCCTACTGCATGAACGTATTGAACTTCGATTTCGGCAAATGGTCTCAGCAGGACTACAAGCAGAAGTTGAAGCCTTACGTGCGCGTGGTGATCTGCACCGCGATCTACCCGCTATTCGTAGCGTCGGCTATCGACAAATGTGGGAGTATCTCGACGGCGATTACGGTGACGGCGCTAGCGCTTATGAAGAGATGATTAATCGCGGTATTTTTGCCAGTCGTCAGCTGGCCAAACGGCAACTGACTTGGTTACGCAAATGGCCCGGTGTGCAATGGCTCGATAGCTTGGCTGCAGATGCCGAGCAGCAAGCTTGGTTAGCGTGCCAACAAGCGGGCCAACAGTTTACCGATTTGCTCCCTTGAAAAGCGGCAAATCAGCCATATATTCAAACTATTGGTAAAATAGTTGTATCGACACTGTGAATTTTTGCAGCTTGTTCTATAGTGATAGTGAACTGGCAAAAGGATGAAGTTGATCGCTGCTAGATACAAACAATAACAACAAAAAAAAGGATGCAGACATGGCGAAGGGGCAAACGTTACAAGACCCATTTTTGAACGCGTTACGGCGCGAGCGCGTTCCAGTATCAATTTATTTGGTCAATGGTATTAAGTTGCAGGGCCAGATCGAAAGTTTCGATCAATTCGTAATCTTATTGAAGAATACCGTCAGTCAAATGGTTTACAAACATGCCATTTCTACGGTTGTACCAGCGCGAATTCCGGCAAACTATTTGCCGACCCCAGATGGTAGCGAAGACGCTGTTGATTAACTAACGCAGGAGTAGTGATAGCTTGTTTGATAGGTTTGAAAGTGGTGAACAGGCTGTCCTGGTGCATGTTGATTTTCACGCAGAAATAGATCGTGAAGACCTCTCTGAACTGAAATTACTGGTGAGCTCTGCCGGTGTTACCACCCTTGGGGTGGTGACCGCCTCGCGCAGCACGCCCAGCTCGCGTTATTTTGTTGGTAGCGGTAAAGCCGAAGAAATTGCTGAACAGGTCAAGCTGCTCGGTGCCAACGTGGTGATCTTCAACCACAGCTTAAGCCCCACGCAAGAACGTAACCTTGAAAAACTTTGCCAATGCCGGGTGGTCGATCGTACTGGCTTAATTCTAGATATCTTCGCCCAGCGTGCACGTACCCACGAAGGTAAGTTACAAGTGGAGCTGGCGCAGCTTAAGCATATTTCTACCCGCCTGGTGCGAGGCTGGACTCACTTAGAACGGCAAAAGGGTGGTATCGGCTTGCGTGGCCCGGGTGAAACCCAGCTAGAAACCGACCGCCGCTTAATTCGTGGCCGCATCAAAAATATTCTTGGCCGACTGGAGAAAGTCCAGAAGCAACGTGAGCAAGGGCGGCGCGCACGGCAACGGGCAGAAATTCCAACGGTATCACTGGTGGGCTACACCAACGCCGGTAAATCCACCTTGTTTAATCGCATCACAGAAGCCGGCGTGTATGCTGCTGACCAATTGTTCGCAACGCTAGACCCAACGTTGCGTAAGCTCGAACTTGCTGATGTGGGCACGGTGATTTTGGCCGATACGGTTGGCTTTATTCGACATTTGCCGCACGACCTCGTTGCTGCCTTCAAGGCTACTTTGCAAGAAACCCAAGAAGCAGACCTGTTGTTGCATGTGATGGACATCAACGACGATCGCCAACAAGACAATATGCTGCAAGTGCAGGATGTATTGACGGAAATTGGCGCCGATGAAGTGCCGCAATTAATCATTTGTAACAAAATTGACCAAGTGCCAGAACTCAGCCCGCGTATTGATTATGATGAGCAAGGTAAGCCGATGCGCGTGTGGTTATCGGCGCAAACTGGCGCTGGCGTGGAGCTGGTGCAACAGGCGCTGGTACAACGCTTGCGGCCGCAGATGGTGAATCTGTCGTTACGAATTCCGCCCTCAATGGGTAAGTTACGTGGTAAGCTGTACGCCTTAAACAGTGTGACCGCAGAACAACCGAGCGATGATGGTCAAATGGCCATGCAAGTACGTATGTCACAGGTAGACTGGCAGCGTTTGTGTAAGCAGGTCAGCGACGAATATGGCGATAGTCTGCAAGCATTTGTAGAATAGCAGACCCGATTTTTTAACTGGTAGTATCAACTCTTAAGTGGAGTATTCAATGGCTTGGAACCAACCGGGAAACGGCAATCAAAATGACCGTGATCCATGGAAAAACCAGGGCGGACGCGAGCAAGGTCCACCCGATCTTGATGAAGCGGTTCGTAACTTGCTGAGTAAGCTTGGCTTTGGTGGCGGTAATAAACGCCCTGCCAATGGCGGCGGTAGCAGCGGTGGTGCGGCATCACGCGGTTTCGGTGTGATTGCAATTATTGCTGTGGCGATCTGGTTTATTGCTGGTTTTTATACCGTCAAAGAAGCTGAACGTGGCGTGGTCTTGCGCTTCGGTCAGTACTCTGATTTAGTCGAGTCGGGCTTGCATTGGCGGCCAGTGTTCATCGACAGCGTACAAACGGTGGACGTTAACAACGTCAAGCAGTTCCAATCTGAAGGCTTTATGCTGACTCAGGATGAGAACGTGGTGCAGGTAGAGCTGGACGTACAATACCGTGTGGTTAATCCACGTGATTATTTGTTCGCCGTGGAAAATGCCGACCGCAGCTTAGCTCAAGCAACCGACTCAGCCTTACGTTATGTGGTAGGCCACAGCTCAATGGATGAAGTACTGACCGTTGGCCGTGAAGTGGTGCGTAGCCGTACACTGGAACTTCTTGAAACCATGATCCAACCCTATCAGTTGGGCATTCAAGTGGTTGACGTGAACTTACTGCCGGCGCGTCCGCCAGAAGCAGTTAAAGATGCTTTCGATGACGCGATTTCAGCACAAGAAGATGAGCAACGTTACATTCGTGAAGCTGAAGCCTATGCGCGTGAGCGCGAGCCGCTAGCGCGTGGTCAGGTGCGCCGTATCCAACAAGATGCGCAAGCCTACCGTGAGCAAACTATCTTAAAAGCCCAGGGTGAAGTAGCTCGCTTTGAACAATTGTTGCCGCAATATAAAGCTGCACCAGTGGTTACCCGCGAGCGTTTGTATATCGAAACCTTAGAAAAAATCTATGCCAACAGCGCCAAGATCATGGTCGACGTAGAGGGCAGCAACAATATGCTCTATCTGCCACTCGATAAAATTCTTGAAACCCAACGTGGCGGCGCCACCCAGAATCAGTTGCAACAGCAGAAAGAACAACCCTTAACGCTGCCGCAACAACGTCAACCAACTACCCAAAGTGGTGGTATGAACGATATGGGTCGTACCGTTGACCGTAGCAGTGGGAGAGGCTAACGCATGAAAAATCTATTTGCAGTTTTAGTGATTGTCGCAGCCGTACTTGGCTTTTCATCGTTATTTGTAGTCAATGAAGGCGAGCGCGCTATTGTGGTGCAATTCGGTAAGGTACAGCGTGATGCTGATACCGGTTTGCCGAAAGTGTTTGAGCCAGGCCTGCATTTCAAATTGCCCTTTATTGAGCAAGTGAAAGCCATGGACGCGCGCTTCAAAACACTTGATGGCGAAGCCGACCGTTTTACCACCAGCGAGAAAAAAGACTTAATTGTTGATACCTATGTGAAGTGGCGTATTTCTGATTTTGCCACCTATTATTTATCAACCAATGGCGGCAACCAGCGTCAAGCCGAAGACTTGTTAACACGTCGAGTTAACAGTGGTCTGCGTGCTGAATTCGGTAACCGTACCATTAAAGACATCGTTTCTGGTGAGCGTGATGACTTGATGCGCGACGCGCTGATCAAAAGTGCTGATAGCGCCCAAGAACTGGGTATCGAAGTGATTGACGTGCGGGTCATGCAAATCAACCTGCCGAATGAAGTGAGTCAATCGATCTTCCAGCGTATGCGGGCAGAGCGTCAAGCGGTAGCCATGGAGCACCGCTCAGAAGGTCAAGAACAGGCTGAATTCATTCGTGCCGATGTCGACGCCCGGGTGACGGTGATGTTGGCTGACGCTGAGCGTGAATCACGGCAGATTCGTGGTGAAGGTGAAGCAGAAGCGGCCGGTATTTATGCCAAGGCCTACAATCGCGACCCTGAATTTTATGCCTTCATGCGCAGCTTGCAAGCCTATGAGGCGAGCTTTGCCAACGGCAATGACATTTTAGTGTTAGAACCAGAAAGCGATTTCTTCCGTTATCTGAAATCGTTGAGCGGTAAAGGCTAATTGATAAGCGGCCATGGTGAGCTACAAGCAGCACTATCAGGGCTTTATTAGTCAGCATCCAAACAGCTTGCACTTGGCGCCACACAGCCATCATTATTGGCCTGATGTGACCCGCCAAGCGCAGCTGGACTATTGGACCGATAGTGCCGCTGGCGTTGACCACAAATGGGATACTATTTTTGCCGAGCGTATCCCTGCCGTGCAGCGTGGTTTAGCGCAGTTGCTGAACCACCCTGACCCGCAACAATTGGTATTTGCCAGTAATACCCACGAATTACTCTATCGCTTAATGACTTGTTTCAGTGCCGAGCAACCTTTGCGTGTACTGACCACCGATAGTGAGTTTCATAGCTTCAGCCGGCAACTTCGACGCCTCCAAGAACGCCCGAATGTGCGCGTGACCACTATTGCAACACAGCCCTTCGCAAGTTTTCCTGAGCGTTGGCTGGCGGCGGTAAAAACCGGCGGTTATCAGCTCATTTTTATCAGTCAGGTATTTTACAATTCAGGGGTGATTGCACCCCATGTCAGCGACTGGTTGCCATGGGTGGAGCCGAGTACCGAAGTGGTGATTGATGGCTATCATGGTTGTGGTGCTATTCCTACCGATTTGAGCGCGGTGGCCGACCGTGTTTTTTACCTAGCTGGGGCCTATAAGTACTTACAGGCAGGCGAGGGCTGTTGCTTTATGGCGGTGCCCAAACACTGCCAGTTACGCCCAGAATATACCGGCTGGTTTGCTGATTTTGCCAATTTAGCCAAACCCCAAGCGGGGCCAGTCAGTTATGCCAACGATGGCTATCGCTTTGCAGGTGCCACCATGGATTTCAGCGCGCTGTACCGGCTGCAAGCGGTACTTGATTGGTGGCAAGGTGATCACCTCAGCGTAGACCAAATCCACCAGCATGTGCAGCAGCTACAACGTGCTTGTTTACAGGTGCTCAGTGAGCTGAATCACCCGCTACTCAATGAAAGCAACCGGTTACATCATGCCGGCGCCGATCACGGCCACTTTTTCACCTACCAATTACCAACTGCTGAGCTGGTGACTGAGCTCGCGCAACAGCTTGCCGCCGCCGGTATTGAAACCGATTATCGCGGTGACCGCTTGCGCTTTGGCTTTGCCTTATATCACGACGCCAGCGATTATCAGCAGCTAAAAAAGGCCTTGCAGCAGCTCTGATCGGGCTACCGTGAACAGCGATAGTCTGCTAAAATCCACGGCTGTTTTTTCAACAGCACCTAGCATTTTTAATGGTCACAAACATCTGGTATCAGCATCATGGGTAAAAACGTCGTAATTCTCGGCACGCAATGGGGTGACGAAGGCAAAGGTAAGATCGTTGATTTACTTACCGATAAAGCATCATTAGTGGTGCGTTACCAAGGCGGTCACAACGCCGGCCACACCCTGGTTATTGACGGGCAAAAAACCGTCTTGCACCTGATCCCATCAGGCGTTTTACGCGACAACGTGCGCTGTGTGATCGGTAACGGTGTGGTGCTGTCACCTGAAGCGCTGATGAAAGAAATCGGCATGCTCGAAGCCAAAGGCGTGCCAGTGCGTGAGCGCTTGCTGATTAGCGAAGCCTGTCCACTGATTCTGCCGTACCATGTAGCGCTTGACCAAGCGCGTGAAAAAGCCCGTGGCGATAAGCCGATTGGCACCACCGGTCGTGGTATCGGCCCAGCTTATGAAGATAAAGTTGCGCGTCGCGGCCTGCGGGTTGGCGATTTATGCCATTTTGAGCGGTTTGAAGAAAAACTGCGCGATGTGGTGGCCTTCCATAACTTCACCTTGGTCAACTACTACAAAGTGGACGCCGTTGACGTCGAGCAAGTGCTCGAGTACTGCCGCGGCATCGCCCAATACCTGAAAGATTTAATTGCCGATATTCCATCATTGCTTGATGACGCCCGCAAAGACGGTCAGCACATCATGTTTGAAGGCGCCCAAGGCACCTTGTTAGATATCGACCACGGTACTTATCCGTACGTGACCTCATCGAACACCACTGCCGGTGGCGTATCAACTGGTGCTGGCTTTGGTCCACGTTACATCGATTACGTACTTGGCATCGTCAAGGCGTATACCACGCGTGTTGGCAGTGGCCCATTCCCAACCGAACTCGATGACGCCGTAGGCGAGCATTTAGGCGTCAAAGGTCACGAATTTGGTGCTACCACTGGGCGTAAACGTCGTACCGGTTGGTTTGATGCGGTAGCGGCTCGCCGTGCGGTGCAAATCAACTCCGTCAGCGGTTTCTGTTTGACTAAGCTAGACGTACTCGATGGCCTCACCGAATTGAAAATTTGTACTGGCTACAAGTTACCCTGTGGCAGCGTCACCGATTACCCGCCTATGGCCGCCGAAGATTACGACAACGTCGAGCCAATTTACGAAACTATGCCGGGTTGGCAGCAGAGCACGGTGGGCATCACTCGGCATCAAGATTTACCGATTGAAGCCTTAGCCTATATCAAGCGCATTGAAGTATTAACCGGCGTTCCAGTGGATATCATTTCAACCGGGCCAGACCGCGTTGAAACCATTATTCTGCGGCATCCGTTCGCTAATTAAGCGATCACGCCGCAAAGGGCAAAAAAAATGGCTTTTTCTATTGCATAGATAAAATCGATCCAATAGAATGCCGTCCACCTAACCGGGGTGCCGGTATAGCTCAGTTGGTAGAGCAACTGACTTGTAATCAGTAGGTCCCGAGTTCGACTCTTGGTGCCGGCACCAACTCAAAATTTGTCTGGAGGGGTTCCCGAGCGGTCAAAGGGATCAGACTGTAAATCTGACGGCTCAGCCTTCGCAGGTTCGAATCCTGCCCCCTCCACCAATTTGCATTGATGTTAAATGCGGTGAGTTCAGAATGGTATGAGGTGGCCCGATTCAAGGCAAGCGGGTATCGTATAATGGCTATTACCTCAGCCTTCCAAGCTGATGATGTGGGTTCGATTCCCACTACCCGCTCCATGAAAACATGTCGTGCTGATATAGCTCAGGTGGTAGAGCGCACCCTTGGTAAGGGTGAGGTCGGCGGTTCAATTCCGCCTATCAGCACCATTTATTCGGTCCAATCTCAACGTTCTCTCCCAGCCAAACACCAATGTATACGGTTAGCGTAATACATACATAAACGTGTTGAACCCAAGTAAGTTGTTCAAATTAAGAGGCTGTCATGTCAAAAGAAAAATTTAACCGCGTCAAACCGCACGTAAACGTCGGTACTATCGGCCAC
>NZ_RJLC01000014.1:0-18440 GCF_003999375.1 Pseudidiomarina mangrovi | reverse complement strand
AAGTCAAAAAGCTGCCACAGAAAGGAACATAGCAACCTCAAAGGCGACTAATTTAGCAAGTTTAGCTCTGGGTGCTGGGACTTCTTTAGCGAAGCCCAGTGCGGGGACATCGTTACTAATAGCAGGAGCTTTTTATGTACTTGTTGATGATTTGCATTATTGGGAACAGAGAGATAAATTGACCCAAGAAAGCTGGTTTAGTCAGGATGGAAGAGGAATTATCATCGAAACGACTCTAACTAACAAATCAGGAGAAGTTATTAAATATTCATCGCAATCCTATTGTCTAGGTGAGTAAATGAAAAAATGGCGTCGTGACAGTATTTGGTATCGCATGTTTAGCTTAATTTCTTTTTATTATGTATTTTTTATATTAAGAACATTTGAGCTACGTTTAGCAATTTTCTATATTTTTTTATGGCTTATCCTAATATTTCTGGTGGAAATAAAAATAAAGACCGACAAAAAGGCTAATGGGGAATAATGGATTATAATATGTTTTTGGGAATTCAAAATCATAAGCATAACGACCACTTGGCTCGGCATGAAGTACTCACTGACAGTCAAGCAGCGGTAGTCTGGCGCGCACAGCTTGAAGCCTTTGACCGTACGGTGCTGATGAGCAGTATTGGTGACTTCAATATCGGTTTCCCGGGCCAATACTGGGACGAAGAAAAACAAAGTTGGTACAACTACTTCCGCGACTACGATGCCACCACCGGTCGTTATTTGCAGAGTGACCCCATCGGCTTAGCAGGCGGGCTGAATACTTATGGGTATGCCTTTCAGAGCCCACAACATTTTACTGATCCATTTGGTTTATCGCCACCTACAATCCCTCAGGAAGTCGTCAATTTTTGTGCTGGTCTCGGGGACTCCTTACTCTTAGGCTTTGGCGATAATCTTAGAGAATTCGTTGGCGTAAGTGGGGCGGTTAATATGTCTTCTGATGATTATCGAAGCGGTGAATATACGTCGATTGCGTTTGGAGGAGCAAGATTAGCATATGCAGGAGTCGTTAAAGGAGGTTCAATATTGGCATCGTCGGGTGTCTCTGCCTCGTCATTCCGAACTAGCATGAAATCATTTTTCAGATTTAACTTGGGCAAAAATTGGCGACCTGTTGATCTGTCAAAATATAAAACGGATGATGCCTTGAGAGAGGCAGCGGGGAGAACGAATCCAATTGTCAATCTGTATGGAGCGGGTGTTGCCGGTACAGGAATCGTCGAAAATGAAGATTGCGGCTGTAAGCAATGAACGTTAATAGAATCGCATCCAATAAGGGGCACACTTTCGCGTTTGAGATTGAAAATGCATATATTTGCCCGAGTAAAATTGCTGACATTATCTCGACAATTGAGGGAGTATCTTCCGTACGACTTAGAAAACGATTTTCGTCTGAGAAAGAGTTACATGTGAAATTTTCATTTCATGGAAATGAGTTTATAGTTTGGGAACCTTACGGTGATAGTAGTAGATACTGGATAGGTCCAGCCGGACAGCTAGAGCTAGATAATGATATAGAGCCGTTAATTAAAGTATTTGAAAGTTATCGCCCGCCTTTCATGCGAAGAGTTCTCGGTGATGTCATGACATTAAATTTTAGGGTATTATTTCGTTGATTGGTCTGAACTGTTTGCTGTCAATTAGCCAATGCCTTTTGGTGTAGCGCGCACAGCTTGAAGCCTTTGACCGTACGGTGCTGATGAGCAGCATTGGTGACTTCAATATCGGCTTCCCGGGCCAATACTGGGATGAAGAAAAGCAAAGCTGGTACAACTACTTCCGCGACTACGATGCCACCACTGGCCGTTACATGCAGAGTAGCCTTTAACCGAAAGGCATTACTTGTTTTCCCGCCTTTGATCGGTATAATACGGCGTCCATTTCTACAATGTTGTAGCGATCTGCAGGGGCGTAGTTCCAATTGGTAGAACAGCGGTCTCCAAAACCGATGGTTGGGGGTTCGAATCCCTCCGCCCCTGCCACATACATTTAAACAGGATCTTTGAACGAATGAGTGCACAGACAGAAACCCAAGGTAGCTCGTTTGACAGCATCAAATGGCTGGTTGCTATTGCTTTATTAGCCGCTGCAGTAGTGGGTAACTACTACTATGGCGATACCGTATCGGTGCTCTACCGTGCGCTGGCAGTGGTCGCCATGGTGATTGTTGCCGGTTTTGCTGCAGCCACCACTGACAAAGGTCGTCGGTTTTTAGGTTTTGCTAAAGAAAGCCGTACCGAAGTGCGCCGCGTCGTGTGGCCAACCCGTCAAGAAGCAACCCAAACCACGATGATTGTGGTGGTTGCTACGGCAATCGTTGCATTGATTCTGTGGGGAATGGATGCCATTCTGGTACGTATTGTTGGCTTCTTTACCGGACTGGAGTTCTAACCATGACAGTGAAAAAACGCTGGTACGTTGTACAGGCTTTTTCAGGCTATGAAAAGCGCGTCGCCGAATCGCTGCGTGAGCATATCAAAATGCACAGCATGGAAGATAAGTTCGGTGAGATCTTAGTACCCACCGAAGAAGTCGTGGAAATGAAAGGCGGCAAGCGCGCGAAAAGCGAACGCAAATTCTTTCCAGGCTATGTGTTGGTTGAAATGGCTATGGATGAAGCCAGCTGGCACTTAGTGAAAAGCATTCCACGGGTATTGGGATTTATTGGTGGCAAGGCTGATCGGCCAACGCCAATCACCCAAAAAGAAGCGGACACTATCCTCAATCGTTTACAAGATTCTGTGGATAAGCCGAAACCGAAAACCTTATTTGAGCCGGGTGAGTTGGTGCGCGTTAATGATGGCCCGTTTGCGGACTTCAACGGCACCGTTGAAAGCGTTGATTACGACAAGAGCCGTTTAACGGTATCAGTATCGATTTTCGGTCGCGCCACACCGGTTGAACTCGAATTCGGTCAAGTCGAGAAAGCGTAAGTATTCAAGCCAATGGCCTGACGCTAAAAAGCGTCGGCGATTGGCTTGCTATTGGCTGCGAATTAAACTATAATTCGCGTCCTTTTTTATATCGGGGAGCCGTTAGAAGTAAATCACCTCTTATGATTTACGAGGCGTTCGACCCACAACAAGAGGCATAAAACATGGCTAAGAAGTTAAAAGCTATCATCAAGCTGCAAGTAGCAGCCGGTGCAGCAAACCCTTCACCACCAGTTGGTCCAGCATTGGGTCAGCACGGTGTGAACATCATGGAATTCTGTAAAGCGTTCAACGCGGCTACCACCGAATTAGAAAAAGGTGCGCCAACGCCAGTTGAAATCTCTGTTTACGAAGACCGTTCTTTCACCTTTATCACCAAGACTCCTCCAGCAGCATACCTGCTGAAGAAAGCAGCTGGTATCAAGAGTGGCTCAGGCCGCCCAAATACTGAGAAAGTGGGTACCGTTACCCGTGCTCAGTTAGAAGATATCGCCAAGGTAAAACAGCCAGACTTAACTGCCGCTGACCTTGATGCTGCCGTACGTACTATCGCTGGCTCTGCCCGTGCGATGGGTCTGAATGTAGAGGGTCTGTAAGATGGCTAAGTTAACCAAACGCGCACGTTTAATCCGTGAAAAAGTACAGACTCGTGATTATGAAATCAACGAAGCTGTAAGCCTGTTGAAAGAACTGGCAACTGCTAAATTCAAAGAAAGTGTTGATGTTGCTGTAAACCTCGGCATCGACGCTCGTAAATCTGACCAAAACGTTCGTGGCGCTACTGTATTGCCACACGGTACGGGTCGTTCAGTTCGCGTTGCAGTTTTCACCAGCGGCGCTAACGTAGAAAAAGCTAAAGCAGCCGGTGCAGACCTGGTTGGTATGGAAGACTTAGCTGAGCTAGTTAAGAAAGGCGAGATGAACTTTGATGTTGTTATCGCTTCACCAGATGCTATGCGTGTGGTTGGTATGCTCGGTCAAATCTTAGGCCCACGTGGTCTGATGCCAAACCCGAAAACTGGTACTGTAACACCTGACGTAGCGACCGCGGTTACTAACGCGAAGTCTGGTCAGATCCGTTACCGCAATGACAAAAACGGTATCATCCACGCCACTATCGGCAAGGTTGATTTCGACAACGACAAGCTGAAAGAAAACTTAGAAGCTTTGTTGGGCGCATTGAAGAAGGCCAAGCCGTCTACTTCAAAAGGCGTTTATATCAAGAAAGTAAGCTTATCAACGACTATGGGTGCTGGCGTCGCAATCGACCAAAGCAGCCTGACTGTCGCGGGTAACTAAAAAGGTAAGTGGGTTGGAGCTGCCACTTCGGCGCAAGTCGAATGAAGTGGCTCCCGTCCAAGACCGCAGGTGTATCGGGTAACCGGCACTTAATGTCCTGCGCAGATGGTGTAATCCGACTCAGACTCTCTGGGTAGAGATTCACCGTGACAACATGGCAGGTCTTGATGTACTGCCAAATTGTAACGATCGGTCCGCGGTTTTACCAACGACCAAAAAAGAGGTGATATCAGTGGCACTAGGCTTAGTAGCAAAACAAGCAATCGTTAAAGAAGTTAACGAAGTTGCTTCAAAGGCACTATCCGTCGCTGTTGCTGAGTATCGCGGCATGGAAGTGAAGCACATGACTGTGCTGCGCCGTAAAGCTCGTGAGCAAGGTGTGTATCTGAAAGTTATTCGGAATACCCTGGCCCGTCGTGCTTTCCAAGGCACAGCATTTGAAGACATGGACGCAGCACTAACAGGTCCATTGGTCTATGCATTCTCTCTTGACGCACCAGGCGCAGCTGCCCGGTTGCTGAAAGATGCAATGAAAGACTATAAAAACCTGTCAGTTACTGCTCTATCCATCGGCAGCGGTGTGATGGGCGCAGACAAGCTGGATGCAGTTGCATCACTTCCAACTCGCGACGAAGCATTGGCTACTTTGTTCGCTACCCTCAAGGCGCCTATTGGCAAGTTCGTTCGTACTATCAACGAAGTTCCTGGCAAGTTTGTGCGCGTATTGGCAGCGGTTAAAGACGCTAAATAGAGACGGTTTTTTCGATAACCATTTTTTTGTAATTATATAACCCAGGAGTTTTGAGTCATGGCTCTAACTAAAGACGACATTTTAAACGCAATCGCTGAAATGCCAGTAATGGAACTGGTTGAACTGATTGCTGCTGCTGAAGAGAAATTCGGTGTATCTGCTGCCGCTGCTGTTGCAGTTGCTGCTGGTCCAGCTGCTGCTGCTGCAGAAGTTGAAGAACAAACTGAATTCAACGTAATCCTGAAAGCTGCTGGTGCTAACAAAGTTGGCGCTATCAAAGCAGTGCGCGCTGCAACTGGCCTTGGCTTGAAAGAAGCTAAAGACTTAGTTGAGTCTGCACCTGTTGCAGTTAAAGAAGGCATCAGCAAAGCTGACGCTGAAGCACTTGCTAAAGAATTGACTGAAGCTGGTGCGGAAGTTGAAATCAAGTAATTTGATTCAACGTCAAAAATTGGCCTTTTAGGCCTGGGGCTGGTGGCTTTTTAGGTCACCAGCCTTTTTGCGCTGTTAAGCATGTATCATTTTTGCCCGTTCTTGGGGTGCATGCTCGCGGTGACAAAAACGGGAACGACAAGCTTTAACCAGTTTGTTTTTAACCATCGACTCCTACACCGGTGGTTAGGGTCATCAATCAGCTAGCTGAGGAACCCCATGGCGTACTCCTACTCTGAGAAAAAACGTATTCGTAAGGATTTTGGTAAGCAACCGCAAGTACTTGAGGTGCCTTACCTGCTGTCAATCCAATTAGATTCATTTAAAAAATTCATTGAGCCGGATCCAGAGGCCAATAACGGCCTGGAAGCGGCTTTCCGCTCTGTATTTCCGATTACCGCTTACTCAGGTAATTCAGAACTACAATACGTGAGCTATCGCCTTGGTGAGCCAGTATTTGACGTGAATGAGTGTCAAATTCGCGGCATCACCTACTCTGCACCTTTGCGGGTGAAGCTGCGCCTTGTGCTGTTTGATAAAGAAGCAGCGGCCGGCACCATCAAAGAAGTGAAAGAGCAAGAAGTCTACATGGGTGAAATTCCCTTGATGACCGACAACGGTACCTTCGTGATCAATGGTACCGAGCGGGTTATCGTTTCTCAGTTGCATCGTTCGCCAGGTGTTTTCTTTGACCATGATAAGGGTAAAACCCACTCGTCAGGTAAAGTGCTATACAACGCGCGGGTGATCCCGTACCGCGGTTCTTGGTTAGACTTTGAGTTCGACCCGAAAGACAACGTTTTCGTGCGTATTGACCGTCGTCGTAAATTGCCGGCTACGATCATTTTGCGTGCCTTGGAATACACCACCGAAGAAATCCTTACCATGTTCTTCGAGACCACGTATTTCCAATTCCGCAATAAGAAAGTATTCATGCAGTTAGTGCCTGAGCGCCTGCGTGGAGAAACTGCGAAATTTGATATTAAAAACGACGATGGCGACATCATCGTTGAAAAAGGCCGTCGTATCACTGCCCGTCATATCAATCAAATCTCACAACTGAACACCCCAGAAATGGAAGTGCCGGTGGAGTATTTGGTCGGTAAAGTATTAGCGCATGATTGCGTTGAGAAGAAGACTGGCGAAGTCGTTGCAACGGCGAACACCGAATTAACGCTGGAGCTTTTAGCCAAGTTACGTGAAGCAGGGTTCAAGAAATTTGAAACGCTGTTTGTTAACGATTTGGACCATGGCCCATATATCAGTGAAACCTTGCGTATCGATTCAACCACCAACCGCTTAGAAGCGTTAGTGGAAATTTATCGCATGATGCGTCCAGGCGAGCCGCCAACCAAAGATGCTGCCGAGAACCTGTTTGAAAACTTGTTCTTCAGTGACGATCGCTATGACTTGTCAGCAGTAGGCCGCATGAAGTTTAACCGTCGTTTAGGTCGTGACGACCTGACCGGCGCCGGTATCCTCAGCAAAGACGATATCGTTGATACCATGCGTAAGCTGATCGAAATTCGTAACGGTTACGATGAAGTGGACGATATCGACCATTTAGGTAACCGTCGTATTCGTTCAGTCGGCGAAATGGCTGAAAACCAATTCCGTGTTGGCTTAGTGCGCGTTGAGCGTGCGGTAAAAGAGCGCCTGAGCTTAGGCGATCTAGATGCCGTGATGCCACAAGACCTGATCAACGCCAAGCCAATCAGCGCGGCGGTGAAAGAGTTCTTTGGCTCAAGCCAGTTGTCACAGTTTATGGATCAGAACAACCCGTTGTCTGAAGTCACCCATAAACGTCGTATCTCAGCCTTAGGGCCGGGCGGTTTGACCCGTGAGCGGGCAGGCTTTGAAGTACGTGACGTACACCCAACGCATTACGGTCGGGTGTGTCCAATCGAAACCCCTGAAGGTCCAAACATCGGTTTGATCAACTCGCTGTCTACCTTTGCGCGTACCAACGAATATGGCTTCTTAGAAACCCCATATCGTCGCGTTGAGAACGGTATGGTCACCGACGATGTGGACTATTTATCAGCTATTGAAGAAGGCAACTTCGTAATCGCCCAGGCCAGCGTTAAGCTGAGCGACAAAGGCGAATTGATGGACGACTTAGTGCCGTGCCGTCATAAAAACGAATTTACCCTGATGTCAAAAGAGCAAATTCAATACATGGACGTAGCGCCACAGCAGATCGTTTCGATCGCTGCCAGCTTGATCCCATTCCTTGAGCACGATGACGCCAACCGTGCTTTGATGGGTTCAAACATGCAACGTCAAGCGGTTCCAACCTTACGTGCTGATAAGCCGTTAGTAGGTACTGGTATTGAGCGCACTGTTGCCGTTGACTCGGGTGTAACTGTGGTTGCTAAACGCGGTGGTGTGGTCGATAAAGTCGACGCCAGCCGTATTGTTATCAAGGTCAACGAAGAAGAGATGGTACCAGGCGAAGCCGGTATCGATATCTACAACTTGATCAAGTATACCCGTTCTAACCAGAACACCTGTATTAACCAAACGCCAACGGTCAACGTGGGTGAGCCGGTAATGCGTGGTGATGTGTTGGCCGACGGCCCATCAACCGACATGGGTGAATTGGCGTTAGGCCAAAACATGCGCGTCGCGTTCATGCCGTGGAACGGTTACAACTTTGAAGACTCAATTTTGATTTCTGAGCGTGTGGTGCAAGAAGACCGCATGACCACCATTCACATCCAAGAATTGGCGTGTGTGGCGCGTGACACCAAGTTAGGTGCTGAAGAAATCACTGCGGATATCCCGAACGTGGGCGAATCAGCACTGAACAAGCTCGACACTTCAGGTGTTGTGTATGTTGGTGCAGAAGTCAGCGGCGGCGACATTCTGGTGGGTAAAGTAACGCCGAAAGGCGAGACTCAACTGACTCCAGAAGAGAAGCTACTGCGTGCTATTTTCGGTGAGAAAGCATCAGACGTGAAAGACAGCTCGCTGCGGGTGCCAAACGGCGTAACCGGTACGGTTATCGACGTGCAAGTATTTACCCGTGATGGCGTTGAAAAAGACGCCCGCGCTAAGTCAATTGAAGAGATGCAGCTGAAGCAGGTCAAGAAAGACTTAACTGACGAGTTCAAGATCCTTGAGAAAGGTATTTTTGAACGCGCTCGTCTGCTGTTACTGGCCAATGGCTTTGATGAGTCAAAACTGGCTGGTTTAGAGCAGAGCAAATGGTTGACGCAGAACTTGAAGAAAGAAGCTGCGCAACAGCAACTTGAGCAGATCGCTGCACAGTACGAAGAAATTCGCGCTGACTTTGATGCCAAGTTCGAGAACAAGCGCCGCAAAATCATCCAAGGTGATGATTTGGCTCCAGGCGTGTTAAAAATTGTCAAAGTTTACTTGGCGGTACGTCGTCGTATCCAACCAGGTGACAAGTTAGCCGGTCGTCACGGTAACAAAGGTGTTATCTCAACCATCGTTCCGGTTGAAGACATGCCGTATGACGAGCACGGTAATCCAGTTGACTTAGTACTCAACCCATTGGGCGTACCGTCACGGATGAACATTGGTCAGATCCTCGAGACGCATTTAGGTTTGGCGGCCCGTGGTATCGGTACCAAGATTGAAAACATGATTAAGCAGCAGCAGAAAGTCGCTGAAATGCGTGAATTCTTGCAAAAAGTCTATGACCTTGGCGCAACCCGTCAACAAGTCGACATGAGCGAGTTCAGCGATGAAGAAGTGATGCGCTTGGCAACTAACCTGAAAAAAGGCTTGCCAACAGCGACTCCAGCGTTCGACGGTGCTGCTGAAAAAGAAATCAAAGAGCTCCTGAAACTGGCAGATTTGCCAGAGTCTGGCCAGATCACCTTGTACGATGGTCGTACTGGTGACCGGTTTGAGCGTGATGTAACCGTGGGTTACATGTACATGCTGAAACTGAACCACTTAGTGGATGACAAAATGCACGCCCGTTCGACCGGTTCGTACAGCCTTGTTACCCAGCAACCGTTAGGTGGTAAAGCTCAATTCGGTGGTCAGCGCTTCGGTGAAATGGAAGTGTGGGCACTGGAAGCTTACGGTGCAGCTTACACCTTGCAGGAAATGTTGACGGTGAAATCGGACGACGTAAACGGTCGTACCAAGATGTACAAAAACATCGTCGACAACGACCTCAAGATGGAAGCAGGTATGCCGGAGTCTTTCAACGTATTGTTGAAAGAAATCCGCTCACTCGGTATCAACATTGAGTTGGACCAAGACTGAGTAACACCGGACGCTAATTGCCAGGAGATAAATCGTGAAAGACTTATTAAAGTTTTTAAAACCGTTAAATCAGACTGAAGAGTTCGATGCAATTCGCATCGGGCTCGCGTCTCCGGACATGATCCGTAGCTGGTCTTTCGGTGAAGTGAAAAAGCCAGAAACCATCAACTATCGCACCTTTAAACCAGAGCGCGATGGTTTGTTCTGTGCGCGTATTTTTGGTCCGGTGAAAGACTACGAATGTTTGTGCGGTAAGTACAAGCGTTTGAAGCATCGCGGTGTGATCTGTGAGAAGTGTGGCGTTGAAGTCACGCTGACTAAAGTGCGTCGTGAGCGCATGGGTCACATTGAGCTAGCTAGCCCAGTGGCACACATTTGGTTCTTAAAATCACTGCCAAGCCGTATCGGTTTGATGCTGGATATGACCCTGCGGGATATCGAGCGGGTGCTGTATTTTGAATCATACGTGGTGACTGAAGCCGGTATGACCAGCCTTGAGCGCGGCCAGATCTTAACTGAAGAAGACTATCTGGATGCCTTAGAAGAGCATGGCGACGAGTTCGAAGCCAAAATGGGTGCAGAAGCTATTCTGAGCCTGTTGCAACATATTGATATCGAAGCTGAAATCAAACAGTTGCGGGAAGAGCTGCCAGAAACCAACTCAGAAACCAAACGTAAAAAAGTTAGTAAGCGTTTGAAATTACTTGAGTCTTTCCACTTCTCAGGCAACAAGCCAGAGTGGATGGTACTGAAAGTATTGCCGGTGTTACCACCAGATTTACGCCCATTGGTACCGTTAGACGGCGGCCGTTTCGCCACCTCTGATTTGAACGACTTGTACCGTCGCGTGATCAACCGTAACAACCGTCTGAAGCGCCTGCTCGACTTAGCTGCGCCAGATATCATTGTGCGTAACGAAAAGCGGATGCTGCAAGAAGCGGTAGACGCGCTGTTGGATAACGGTCGTCGTGGCCGCGCCATTACTGGCACCAACAAACGCCCACTGAAATCTTTGGCCGACATGATCAAAGGTAAGCAAGGTCGTTTCCGTCAAAACTTGCTGGGTAAGCGGGTTGACTACTCAGGTCGTTCGGTGATTACCGTTGGTCCTAAGTTACGTCTGCACCAGTGTGGTTTGCCGAAGAAAATGGCTCTTGAGCTGTTCAAGCCGTTCATCTATGGCAAGTTAGAAGGTCGTGGTTTAGCCACCACCATCAAAGCCGCCAAGAAAATGGTTGAGCGCGAAATTCCAGAAGTATGGGACGTTCTTGATGAAGTGATCAAAGAGCACCCAGTGTTATTGAACCGTGCACCAACCCTTCACCGTTTGGGTATCCAAGCGTTTGAACCGGTGTTGATTGAAGGTAAAGCCATTCAATTACACCCATTGGTGTGTGCGGCCTTTAACGCCGACTTCGACGGTGACCAAATGGCGGTGCATTTACCGCTGACTTTGGAAGCACAGCTTGAAGCACGCGCGTTGATGATGTCGACCAACAACATCTTGTCACCAGCCAGTGGTGACCCGATTGTTGTGCCATCACAAGACGTGGTGTTGGGTCTGTACTACATGACCCGCGAAAAAGTAAACGCGAAAGGCGAAGGCATGGTGCTGAAGAGCGCTAAAGAAGCCGAGAAAGCCTATCGCACCGGCGCTGCTGAATTGCATGCGCGGGTGAAGGTACGTCTGCAAGGTAAAATTCATGACACCACGGTTGGCCGTGCCATCCTGTCATTGATTTTGCCAGAAGGCATGCCGTTTAGCATGATCAACCAAGCCATGGGCAAGAAGCAGATCGGGCGTTTGTTAAACACCTCGTATCGCGACCTAGGCTTGAAGCCAACGGTTATTTTTGCTGACCAAATCATGTATACCGGTTTCCACTACGCGATGATCGCGGGTGCGTCGGTTGGTATTGATGACATGGTTATTCCAGACGCCAAGAAGACTATTATTGAAGCCGCTGAAGAAGAAGTTGCGGAAATTCAAGAACAGTTCGAGCAAGGCTTGGTAACTGCTGGCGAGAAATACAACAAAGTCATCGACATTTGGTCTACCGCGAACGAGAAAGTCTCGAAAGCGATGATGGAAAACTTGTCGAAAGTAACGGTCATTAACCGTGACGGTAAACCAGAACAGCAAGACTCGTTCAACTCGGTTTACATGATGGCAGACTCAGGCGCGCGGGGTAGTGCGGCTCAGATTCGTCAGCTAGCGGGTATGCGTGGTTTGATGGCGAAGCCAGATGGCTCAATCATCGAAACCCCAATTACTGCTAACTTCCGTGAAGGTTTGAGCGTACTTCAGTACTTCATCTCAACCCACGGTGCGCGTAAAGGTTTGGCCGATACCGCATTGAAGACCGCTAACTCAGGTTACCTGACGCGGCGTCTGGTTGACGTGGCACAAGACGTTGTGATTGTGCAAGACGACTGTGGTACCACCGAAGGTCTGTACGTGAAGCCGTTGATTGAAGGCGGTGACGTAGTAGAGCCATTGCGTGAGCGGGTATTAGGCCGCGTAGTGTGTGACGACGTGATGATGCCAGGTAGCGATACCGACGTATTAGTTGCGCGTAACACCTTACTCGACGAGAAGATGTGTGACTTGTTAGAACAGCACTCTATCGACGAAGTCAAAGTACGCTCGGTTATTACCTGTGACACCGACTTTGGTGTCTGTGCTAACTGTTATGGTCGTGACTTGGCCCGTGGTCACTTGGTCAACCAAGGCGAAGCGGTCGGTGTTATTGCCGCTCAGTCAATCGGTGAGCCAGGTACTCAGTTAACCATGCGTACCTTCCACATTGGTGGTGCGGCATCGCGTGACTCAGCAGCCAACAGCGTTCAGGTGAAAAACGCCGGTACCTTGAAACTGCACAACGCCAAGTTCGTGTTGAACAGCGACAAGCATTTGGTTATCACCTCACGTTCAACTGAACTGACCTTAATTGATGAGTTTGGCCGTGAGCGCGAGCGTTATAAAGTGCCATACGGCGCAGTATTGAAGAAAGACGAAGGCGCTACAGTGGTGGCTGGTGAAGTAGTTGCCAACTGGGATCCACACACGCACCCAATCGTTACCGAAGTAGCGGGTCGCTTGAAGTTTGTCGACTTGATCGACGGCGTGACCATTACCCGTCAGACCGATGAATTAACCGGTTTGTCGAGCATTGAAATTCTTGAAGTGGGTCAGCGTACCAGCTCAGGTAAAGATATGCGCCCAATGGTGAAGTTGGTCGACAGCAAAGGCAAAGACGTGATGATTCCAGGTACCGATCTGCCCGCGCAGTATCCGTTACCAGGTAAAGCGTTAATCAACCTTGAAGATGGTGCGTTAGTGAAGGTGGGTGACACCATTGCGCGTATTCCACAAGAAGGTTCGAAAACGCGCGACATCACCGGTGGTTTGCCACGCGTAGCCGACTTGTTCGAAGCGCGTCGTCCGAAAGAGCCAGCGATCTTGGCCGAAGTGTCAGGTACGGTGAGCTTTGGTAAAGAAACCAAAGGCAAGCGTCGGTTAATGATCACCCCAACGGATGGCGGTGAGCAGTACGAAGAAATGATTCCGAAGATCCGTCAGTTGAACATCTTCGAAGGTGAGCAAGTGACCAAAGGCGAAGTTATTGCCGACGGTCCAGAAGCACCGCATGACATCCTCCGTTTGCGTGGCGTGAGTGCGCTGGCAAACTACATCGTCAACGAAGTACAAGAGGTTTATCGCTTACAGGGCGTTAAGATCAACGACAAGCACATTGAGACCATTGTCCGTCAAATGTTGCGTAAGGCGATTATCTTGAACCCAGGTGAAACCAACTTGCTTGAAGGCGAGATGATGGAGTTGTCAGAAGTGTTAGCTGCTAATGCTAAAGCGCAAGCTGAAGGCAAAGTAGCCGCTACCTACGAGCGTCAATTACTGGGTATTACCAAGGCCTCATTGTCGACTGAGTCGTTTATCTCAGCGGCATCGTTCCAAGAGACCACCCGCGTATTAACCGAAGCCGCAGTACAAGGCAAGGTTGACCCGCTACGTGGCTTGAAAGAGAACGTGATTGTTGGGCGCTTGATCCCAGCCGGTACTGGCTTTGCCTACCACCGTGAGCGTGCACGTAAGCGTGCCGAGCAAGCGGAAGGTAGCATTGCACCACGTATGACTGCGCAAGATGCTGAGCAGCAATTGGCTGACGCATTGAACGCTGGCAGCGACATGTATGGTACTGAGTTAGACAACGATATGGATATCGGTAACAACGACGATTAATCGGCGTTGTAAAAACCTCGCAAAGGCCAGTACGGGCAACCGTTCTGGCCTTTTCTTTAAGGCCGCTAATAGTGGCTTTTCCTTGACAGTCCAAATAATGACCTATAAAATTCTGCCTCCCTCTATCTCGGGCGCTTTGCCTGTGGTCGCGGGGAATTGGATTTTTCACTCTGTTGAGCGACATCAACACAATCAGGAGTAATGAATGGCAACAGTTAACCAGCTGGTGCGCAAAGGTCGTCAAAAGCCGGTTGTTAAAAGCAACGTCCCGGCGCTTGAGGCTTGCCCACAGAAGCGCGGGGTATGTACCCGTGTTTACACTACCACCCCGAAAAAGCCAAACTCAGCGCTGCGTAAAGTATGCCGTGTGCGTTTGACCAATGGCTTCGAAGTTTCTTCGTACATCGGTGGTGAAGGTCACAACCTGCAAGAACACTCCGTGGTACTTATCCGCGGTGGTCGTGTTAAAGACTTGCCAGGTGTGCGTTATCACACAGTCCGTGGAGCACTTGACTGTGCAGGCGTAAACGCCCGTCGTCAAGCTCGCTCAAAATACGGCGCGAAACGGCCTAAATCTTAACGGTTCTCCGTTAGTAAGGCCAAACTGTAAATTTTAAGTTTTGGGTTAAACCCTGAAAATACCGGAGAATAGAGATGCCAAGAAGACGCGTCGTAGGTCAACGTAAAATCCTCCCAGATCCGAAGTTCGGATCAGAGTTGTTGGCGAAATTTATTAATGTCGTCATGGTTGACGGCAAGAAAGCTGTCGCTGAAAAGATCATTTATGGTGCACTCGATATCATGGCTACCAAGTCAAGTAAGAGTCACTTAGAAGTTTTTGAAATTGCACTGGACAACGTGCGCCCTGCTGTTGAGGTTAAATCTCGCCGCGTGGGTGGTTCAACCTATCAAGTACCGGTTGAAGTGCGTCCAGTTCGTCGTAATGCACTGGCTATGCGTTGGTTGGTTGATGCTGCGCGTACTCGGGGTGAAAAATCCATGGCTCAGCGTCTGGCAGGTGAAATGCTAGATGCATCAGAAAACAAAGGCTCTGCTGTGAAGAAGCGTGAAGACGTCCACCGTATGGCCGAAGCGAACAAAGCCTTCGCTCACTATCGTTGGTAATTTACTAGCAACCTATAGAGGAATTTTATTGTGGCTCGACAAACTCCGATTGAGCTGTACCGTAACATCGGTATTTGTGCTCACGTAGACGCAGGAAAAACGACCACGACTGAACGTGTGTTGTTCTACACCGGTTTATCACACAAGATCGGTGAAGTACACGACGGTGCAGCAACCACTGACTGGATGGTGCAGGAGCAGGAGCGGGGTATTACTATTACCTCTGCTGCGGTTTCTACCTTCTGGAAAGGTATGGATGCACAGTTTGAACAACACCGTATCAACGTAATCGATACCCCAGGACACGTTGACTTCACCATTGAAGTTGAGCGTTCACTGCGGGTACTTGACGGCGCGGTAGTCGTGCTTTGTGCATCATCTGGTGTACAACCGCAGACTGAAACCGTATGGCGTCAGGCGAATAAATACGAAGTACCACGTATGGTCTTCGTTAACAAAATGGACCGTGCTGGTGCAGACTTCTTGCGCGTTGTTGGTCAAATGAAATCACGTCTTGCCGCAGTAGCTGTTCCTATTCAGTTACCTATCGGTGCCGAAGAAAACTTCAAAGGCGTGGTCGACTTGGTCAAAATGAAAGCCATCAACTGGAATGAAGCGGATCAGGGTATGACATTTACCTATGACCCAATTCCAGCAGACATGGTTGAGCAAGCAAATGAATACCGTGCACAACTGATTGAAGCTGCCGCAGAAGCTAATGAAGAGTACATGAACAAGTACTTGGAAGGCGAAGAGCTGACTGAAGCAGAAATCAAAGACGGTTTGCGTAAGCGTACCTTGAGCAACGAAATCATTCTGTGTATGTGTGGTTCGGCGTTCAAAAACAAAGGCGTACAGGCAGTATTGGACGCGGTAATCGAATACTTACCAGCACCAACTGAAGTAAAAGCCATTAAAGGTATCTTAGAAGACGAATCTGAAGGTGAGCGTAAATCTTCTGACTCTGAGCCGTTCGCGGCTTTGGCGTTCAAGATTGCGACCGACCCATTCGTGGGCACCTTGACGTTCTTGCGCGTCTACTCGGGCGTTCTTGCTCAAGGCGACAGCGTATACAACCCGGTTAAACGGAAGAAAGAACGTATCGGCCGTATGGTACAGATGCACGCCAACGACCGAATCGAAATCAAAGAAATCCTTGCCGGCGACATCGCCGCTGCGATCGGCTTGAAAGATGTGACTACAGGCGACACCTTGTGTGACCTGAATCAGATCATCACGCTTGAGCGTATGGAATTCCCTGAGCCGGTAATTTCGGTTGCAGTAGAACCAAAAACTAAACCAGACCAAGAAAAAATGGGTATTGCTTTAGGTAAATTGGCTGCTGAAGATCCGTCATTCCGTGTTCACACTGACGAAGAATCTGGCCAAACCATTATTTCTGGTATGGGCGAGTTGCACTTGGACATCATCGTTGACCGTATGAAGCGTGAGTTCAAGGTTGAGTGTAACGTAGGTAAACCACAGGTTGCCTATCGTGAAACGATTCGTCAGAAAGTTGAAGTTGAAGGCAAATTCGTACGTCAATCAGGTGGTCGTGGTCAGTTTGGTCACGTGTGGTTGCGTATTGAGCCAATGGATTTCGACGTCAATGACGACGAAGCTCCAAACTACCTATTCGCCAATGAAGTTGTTGGTGGTGTGGTACCGAAGGAATATATTCCTGCGGTAGATAAAGGTATCCAAGAGCAGATGCAAAACGGTGTGCTTGCGGGTTACCCAGTACTCGGCGTGAAAGCAACTATCTTTGATGGTTCTTACCACGACGTTGACTCATCAGAAATGGCGTTCAAAATCGCTGGTAGCATGGCATTCAAGAAAGGTGCCCAACAAGCGCGTCCAGTGTTGCTTGAGCCGATGATGAAAGTTGAAGTTGTTACCCCTGAAGATTTCATGGGTGACGTGGTAGGTGACTTAAACCGTCGTCGTGGCATCATCGAAGGTATGGATGATGGTATGGGCGGTCTGAAGGAAGTACGTGCTCTAGTTCCGTTGTCAGAAATGTTCGGCTATGCAACTGACCTGCGTTCGCAGACTCAGGGCCGCGCATCGTATGCGATGGAATTTGCCAAGTACTCTGAAGCACCAAACAACATTGCTGAGCAGATCATTGCTGCCCGGTCAACCAAAGCTAAAGATTAAGTAGAGTCTGGTCCGGTTCGTTATGGGACCGGGCTTTTAACTTAAGTTAAGGAAACGTCATGTCAAAAGAAAAATTTAACCGCGTCAAACCGCACGTAAACGTCGGTACTATCGGCCACGTTGACCACGGTAAAACAACTCTGACTGCTGCTATCACCTCAGTTTTAGCAAAAACTTACGGTGGTTCAGCACGTGCGTTCGATCAAATCGACAACGCGCCAGAAGAAAAAGCTCGTGGTATCACCATCAACACCTCACACGTTGAGTACGATACCCCAGCCCGCCACTACGCTCACGTAGACTGCCCAGGACACGCTGACTATGTGAAAAACATGATCACCGGTGCGGCGCAGATGGACGGCGCAATCCTGGTAGTAGCCGCGACTGACGGCCCAATGCCACAGACTCGTGAGCACATCTTGTTGTCACGTCAGGTTGGCGTACCATTCATCATCGTATTCATGAACAAGTGTGACATGGTTGACGATGCTGAGTTGTTAGAGCTGGTTGAAATGGAAGTACGTGAACTGTTATCAGAGTACGATTTCCCAGGCGACGACTTGCCAGTCATTCAAGGTTCAGCGCTGAAAGCGTTGGAAGGCGATGCAAACTGGGAAGGCAAAATTCTTGAGTTGGCAGAAGCGCTGGATACATATATCCCAGAGCCAGAGCGTGATATCGACAAGCCGTTCATCATGCCAATCGAAGACGTATTCTCAATTTCAGGCCGTGGTACTGTAGTAACGGGTCGTGTTGAGCGCGGTATCGTTCGTACTGGTGACGAAGTAGAAATCGTCGGTATCAAAGACACCACCAAAACTGTTGTAACGGGTGTTGAAATGTTCCGTAAATTGCTTGACGAAGGTCGTGCAGGCGAGAACATCGGTGCGTTGTTACGTGGTACTAAGCGTGATGATATCCAGCGTGGTCAAGTATTGGCCAAGCCAGGTTCAATCAAGCCACACACTCAGTTCGAAGCTGAAGTGTACGTATTGACCAAAGAAGAAGGCGGCCGTCATACCCCATTCTTCAAAGGTTACCGTCCACAGTTCTACTTCCGTACTACTGACGTAACTGGTTCAGTACAGTTACCAGAAGGCGTAGAGATGGTTATGCCAGGCGACAACTTGAAGTTTGTTGTTGAGCTAATCAACCCAATCGCGATGGACGAAGGTTTACGCTTCGCTATCCGTGAAGGTGGCCGTACTGTAGGTGCTGGCGT
>NZ_RJLC01000012.1:38269-110307 GCF_003999375.1 Pseudidiomarina mangrovi | reverse complement strand
CCATTGGGCACCAGGTGAACTACTATTACGACACCTACAGCCGTATGGTGCAAAAAGATACGGTCGTTAATGGCACCACGTACACGTCACGTACCGAGTTTGACGCCAATTATGGTCGGGTGAAAGCCATTGAGCATGCCAGTGGCATTAAGGTGGCTTATGAGTATGACCCGTACGGCAATGTACTTAGGGTAAAAAATGCCGGCTCTGGCTTTGTCTATCAGGAAAACCTTCAGGCCGATGCCTTGCAGAATATCACCCAGATGGAGAGAAACAACGGTACCTTGTATGAGAACAGAAGTTATGACCAGGTCTCTGGTCAGCTCAAGCGAGTCAACGCTTCAAGTGCGATGGGGCATGAGCTCCATTACCTTGAGTACTTCTACGGCAGCTTCGGTAACCTGGCAAGCCAGACGGTCTATAGCAACAACGGCGCATCAAGTTCAACTGAAAGCTATAGCTATGATGACCTGCACCGGCTGACTAGCAGCAGTCTGACTTCAGGCGGCAGTATCTCCTACAGCTACGATGCCACCGGAAACCTCACGCAGAAAAGCGACTATGCCAGTAGCATGACCTACGGCGCAAGCGGTAAGAGTAATAGCGGTAATGCCGGGCCTAATGCAGTGCTGAGCGCAACGCTTGTTGGTGGTGGTAGTGCAAGTTTTACTTATGATAACAACGGTAACCTGACAAGTGGCGCGGGTAAGAGCATCACCTATAACGCGATGAACAAGCCCACGCAAATCACGGCCAACGGCACCACGGTGAGTTTCTCCTATGATGCCAACTGGCAGCGCTTCAAGAAGGTCATCGGCAGCTCTAGCACGCTGTATTACATTGATGGCTCTGTCGAAGTGGAGCTGACAGGCGGTGACACCATTACCCGCACCTACATTGATGATATCGCTGTCATCAAGCGTACGGAGCATGCGAGTCAGGCCTTGGCGAGCCATGAAATCACCTACACCCTGCGCGACCG
Source organism: Pseudidiomarina mangrovi (assembly GCF_003999375.1). Lineage (GTDB taxonomy): Bacteria > Pseudomonadota > Gammaproteobacteria > Enterobacterales > Alteromonadaceae > Pseudidiomarina > Pseudidiomarina mangrovi. The sequence continues at coordinate 109,325 of NZ_RJLC01000012.1, read as the reverse complement.
TTTAGGCTCTGTTGTGACACTCACCAATCACAACAATCTCATCATGGAGCATCGCAGCTACGACCCGTTCGGCAAGCCCCGCTATGGCACCATGCAGCCAAGCTCCTCGGCAACCCTCTTTAACGTTGCCAACGGCACACCGTTTACTATGCGGGGTTTTACCGACCATGAGCATATTGATGAAGCGCAACTGATTCATATGAACGGACGGGTGTACGATTACAACCTTGGACGTTTCCTGAGCGTGGATCCGTTTATTCAAAGCCCAGGCAATAGCCAGTCCATGAATCTTACTCCTATATTATGAATAATCCGCTGGCGGGGACGGATCCGAGTGGGTATGTGAGTTTGGGGAATCTGGGTTTTCCCAATGAGTTGCAGGATTTGATTGGTGGTCAATTTAAATATCCGCCCGGGTGTCCGTTTTGCGTCTCAACTTCCGCTACCGCACAAAGTAACGGTGCTATGGACAGCCAAAGCGCTTCGGGTAGCAATGTAGCTTCCGAGATTAATGCAGATACTATTGGGTCAACATCGAACCAAAATATTGACGAACGCTGGGTTGAGCTTTGTGGAAAATGCGATATTTCATCGCCGCCCGAACATATAAAAATGGCTGAAGGCCAAAGCTACGATGATATGAGTATCGATGAAAAATACGCGCTGCATATTTCAAGTGTAACGATGGCGGAAACGTATAGGCGGTTAGATCAGGTACAATCAAACTATGGTTACAATCATATGATTAGACAAATAAACAAAGACGACGTTACTGCAGTCTGGTACGCTGATCCTAATGGAAAAAATGCTCCGACGAAGTTAAAACAATCGTATGCTACGGCGGAATATAGCACCGGCGAGAATCTTCGTTTTAACGGTAAAAAAATGGTCGACCTACTCCCGGGAAGGCTAGGTATTCCCGGATTGCTTCACCCGAATATCAGTGACTACACTCGAAGAGCCTATGCTGCAGTAGGCCCATATGGGAAGCAAGGGCAGGATGCATTTAATTTGATTGTCTCGCATGAGTTGGGCCATATAACTGAGGCTAATTCGGACCTAATGGCGGTGAATAAGGAGAACGCGGAACGAGCTGCGAGCGTCGTATATCATGTTTTATATGGAGTGGATAAATGAAAAATTTCATGTTTGCATTGCTTGCGATTATGCCTTTGACAGTTGCGAGCGCCGAAACCCTGACCTACAGAAATTTCATCTCTTCGGAAAATGTAAAAAATCATATCGAGCAGTTTAAGTATCGTTTTGAGGTCAATAAATATGAGGGTATTCCGTTCGGGGGAGACCTTAAGATGGATAACGTTCCGGGCATTATAATTGACGGGGATGTTATTCGTTCGACTGCAGGTTACGAAGAATTTCCTGAGCCTGCTGTTTATCCACTTATGAACGGGAAAGTGGTCAAGTGTTCCGGTATACAGGAACGGTGTCTTGTGATTCCTGATGTCCTTAAACTTTACCTTCCCAATAATGACTTTTATGAGGCGAAGCGTTCCTGGACTTGGGAGGGCTGTAATTTCAGATCCTTTCTCAGAGTGAAGCAGAGCATACTGAATCAAGAAGTTGACGTGGTCATAATAGATTCTTATTGTCCGGAACACTCTTTTTATCAGTTTTCAAGGTTCTCTTATGCACCGGATTTGGGCGTTGTTCATATCGGCATCGTTTCTGAAAACGAGGCGATTGATTTTTATCTGGGCGAGCGCCGGGGATTTTTATCTCAGTCAGCAGGCACAGAATAGCCCTCATGCGGCGCTGTGCATTAGCAGCTGATGTGACGGTTGATCCAAAAAAGAAACAAGTTACGGCGTTCGAACGCACCTACGAAGAAAAATCCGGTGCTGGCGCGGTCAATGGCATGCTGAATACCACCGGTTATGCCGTGACATTGATGGCAAAGCATCTCATTGAAAATTATGGTTCTAGTAATTTTATGCTGGCCTATAACCTCACCGAAGGCATGTGGGCCGACTTATGGGAATCCAGTCAGAATAAGTTTGGTTTTACCACGGCGGTTGTACAGCAGTTCAGCCAAATTATTAATAATGCCAACGCCAAGGGCGGCGGTAACTGGGTGGCTCACAGCCAGGGCGGGGTGATCTTCGCCGAGGCGATGCGGGTCAACCTGAAAAACGGCACCTCAAGCCTGGCTAATATCCGGGTGCAGTTCGACGCCGGGGCCAATAACCGCTGGGTCACCAATGGTTATGCACGGCAACTGGGCGTGGCTGTCAATGGTTACCGGGATCACCCGTTCGATCTGGTGCCGCAAATCGTTGGTGGCCGTGGCCTGCTCAATCCGTTTAAGTTACTGGGCTCGCTGGCGATGTCGCCGTTTTTGGCCGCCGGGCCCGGACTCAGTCCGCATACGCTGCCCTACAAGGAGAATGACTAGCCATGATACGGTTTACATTCACCTTGTTAATCAGTGTATTGCTCACTTCTTGTGGAGCCGCCAGTGGTATGAATAAAGCTTTTAATAGTGACGATTGGATCACCCACCGGGTGGAAATCGGTGATAAGGTATTGCGGTTTTCGGTGCCGAGGGGGCAGGAAATGGCTTATATCGAACCGCCAGCTTACTACGAGCCTGATAGTCTGGAGCTGGCAAGAACCGATCAATTGCCACCCAGTCTTTATATGGCTCATTGGACGTTTGGAGCTCGCTATTGGAAACAGCCTGAAGGCACATTATCATTAAAAATTAAACCAAGCCGCGGACCCTTGGGTTTTGATAAGGACGTTCGTGATCTGAAGACTCTGGAGCAGGCTATCTGGTTATGGGATGTGGCTTACTACAGGAATGCGCTCAATGAAGAACTAACTGGTGAGCCAGAGCCTTTTAAGCCAACAAGAATCAATGGTGTTGACTGGCTGGCTTATACGAATTATCTGCATAAAACCTATATGGCGGTGCCTTTAGATCGTGATCATTATCTTTACGTGGTGGTTGACTTGTCACTAAACGAAAGAAGCCAATATTTCCCGAAAGCCAAGGCAATGGCAGAACGGATTGTTCAGTCGTTTGAGCTTGAGCCGTTATCGAAAAAATGAAGCCCGACAAGGAGAAGGACTAGCAAGCGTAGCCCGTATATAGCGTAGCGGTATACTACGCCAGTAGCATGACGTACGGTTCAAGCGGTAAGAGTAATACCGGTAACGCTGGGCCTAATGCAGTGCTGAGCGCAACGCTTATCGGCGGAGAGAGTGCAAGCTTTAGCTATGACAACAACGGTAATCTGATAAGTGGCGCGGGCCCCCTCTGGCAGGATAGTTAGCACCACTCAAAAAATAACCAGGTTGGGCGTTAAGATTTCATTGTGGCACGCTATTCAAAGCAATCTAGGCACGTTGTTTTAAGTAACATCAAGTCACTAAGCAGAACCCTAAGGGGTTCTGCTTTCTTATTGGGTCAGCATTTTGTATAGTCTGCTACATCTAGTTCTTATCGTTCACTTACAGAGACCCGCATGGCAGAAAAACGCTCGGAGCAAGCGTCCCGCAAAGATGCAAAATTAGATGCGATCAAGACCCCACCGCATTCCATAGAAGCGGAGCAGTCGGTGTTAGGCGGCTTAATGCTGGATACCCAAGCGTGGGATACCGTTGCTGGCGAGATCATTGCAGATGATTTCTATCATCGTGGCCACCGGTTAATTTTTAAAGCGATGCATCATTTAGCCGAGCGCACACAGCCTATCGACTTAGTCACTGTGTCCGAAGTATTAGAGACCACGAGTGAACTGCAAGATGTCGGTGGTTTTGCCTATTTAGGTGAAATTGCGAAGAACACTCCGAGTGCCGCGAACATCCGAGCGTACGCCAAAATCGTGCGTGAGCGTGCCATTGTGCGTGAGATGATCGCCGTTGCTAACGATATTGCTGAATCTGGTTTTGATACCCAAAGCCGTACCAGCGCCGAATTGCTCGATGAAGCCGAACGCAAAGTATTTTTGATTGCCGAAAAGCGCATCAACCAGAACGAAGGTCCGCAGGCCATAGTGCCGATCCTAGAAAAAACCATTAACCGCATTGAGCAACTCAGTGCCAACAAAAATCATAATGGGGTTACCGGGGCATCCACCGGCTTTGCCGATTTGGATCGTATGACTGCCGGCTTGCAGAAATCTGATTTAATTATCGTTGCAGCGCGACCTTCTATGGGTAAAACCACCTTTGCCATGAACTTAGTCGAAAACGTGGCGATGAAATCTGCGTATCCAGTGCTGGTTTTCAGCTTAGAAATGCCCTCCGAACAAATCATGATGCGGATGCTGGCGTCGCTCAGTCATGTTGACCAAACTCGTATTCGAAACGGTCAGCTTAAAGACGAAGATTGGGACCGCATTGCCTCAACCATCAATATTTTGAAAGAACGCAATAACATCTTGATTGATGACTCTTCGGGCTTAACGCCAACCGAAGTGCGCTCACGTGCGCGTCGGGTGCATCGCGAGTACAAAGGCATCAGCATGATTATGGTGGATTATTTGCAGCTGATGACGGTGCCGGGTTTTAACGATAACCGCACTCTAGAAATTGCTGAAATTTCACGTTCATTAAAAGCTTTAGCGAAAGAATTGAGTGTTCCGGTTGTGGCATTGTCGCAGTTGAACCGCTCGTTGGAACAACGCGCTAACAAACGACCAGTCAACTCCGATTTGCGTGAATCGGGATCTATTGAACAAGATGCCGACGTGATCATGTTTATCTATCGCGATGAGGTTTATCATCCAGAATCGGAAGAGCAGGGCATTGCTGAAGTTATTCTAGGCAAGCAGCGGAACGGGCCAATCGGCACCGTTAAACTGAAATTCCAAGGGCAGTTCTCGCGCTTTGATAATTTAGCGATTAGCCAAATGTACGAAGGGTTTGATCGTTAAGCTGAGGCTTGGCAATCGTGGCACAGGCCATGTGCTTCGATAGTTTGCGTTGCCACGGTGAAGCCCTGATTTTCGGCTTGTTTGCGTAACGCGTCGTAAACCCCATCGGACTGAATTTCTTGCACCGAGCCACAGCGCTGGCAAATCAGCATTTGTACTGGGTGATGATGGCCAAAATGACTGCATAATACGTAGCTATTGGAAGAGCTTATTTTATGAACAAAACCTTGCTCTTGCAGAAAATCTAGTGCCCGGTAAATAGTCGGTGGTTTGGCATTTGGAACCGCTGATTTGAGCTTGTCGAGCAAATCGTAGGCGCCGATAGCACCGCTCTCGGCGGCCAGGATCTCAAACACCTCACGGCGGGCTGGAGTAAGACGCGCACCACGATTTTCACAAATTTGTTCGGCTTTAGTAACGAGCCGTAGGGTTTCTTTACAAGTCATGACAAGAGTTTATCATGCAATTAATTTTACCGGTAGCGGCAGAGGGAATGATGATGACAGTTTGGCGTAATTCAATCTTACTGGCGCTGGCAGTATGTGGCCTGATGGCCAGCAGCACAGCAGCTACATCAGTCACGCTGCATGAGGCGACGGTGTCGCAATTACAACAAGCAATGGTTGAGCGCCGTTTGAGTGCGGTTCAATTGCTCGACTATTATCTAGCCCAGATTGGCGCGCACGATCAAAATGGCGCTGAGTTGAAGGCGCTGATCAGTGTTCAAGATCCTGACGTTTTGCGTCAGCTAGCGCAACAATTAGATGATGAACGTACGGCGGGTAAGGTGCGCGGGCCACTGCACGGTATTCCGGTGGTATTGAAGGATAATATTGATACTGCCGATGGTTTGGCAACCACCGCAGGATCATGGTTATTACGCGATCATCATGCTGCGGATGATGCCTTTATTGTTTCTCGCTTGCGCGACGCCGGAGCGATTATTTTGGGCAAAGCGAACTTGAGTGAATGGGCGAACTTTCGCTCCAGTTATTCATCGTCGGGTTGGAGCAGTTTGGGTGGGCAAACCAAGAACCCTTACGATACCAGCCGCAGCCCCTGTGGTTCTAGCTCAGGCTCGGCTGTCGCGGTCAGTGCAAATTTTACCGCCCTCGCTGTTGGCACTGAAACCGATGGCTCGTTGGTTTGCCCAGCAAGCATCAACGGCATTGTCAGCATCAAACCAACACTCGGTTTAATTAGCCGTGACGGCATTATTCCCATTGCGCACAGCCAAGATACCGCCGGGCCTATGGCGCGCACTGTCACCGATGCGGTGATATTGCTACAGGCGATGAGCCATTATGATGAGCGCGATGGAGCGAGCTATGCCAATGCCGTTGAGTTTACTCATCATCTGCGCTTAGATGGGCTCAAGGGTAAGCGCATTGGTGTGATGCGTGATTTGACCGGCTATCATCCTGATGTCGACAGAGTATTTAATCAGCAGCTCGAGCTACTGCGTCAGGCTGGTGCTGAGATAGTAGATGAGCTCAGCTTTCCTAATGGCCGTAATTGGAATCAAGCCGAGTTTACCGTGCTACTGCACGAGTTCAAGAGCGACATTGCCAGCTACTTACAAAACAGTGCAGTGGCTGATTTTCGTAGCTTAGCTGATTTAATTGCTGCCAACCGCGCGTATGCAAGTCAGACCATGCCGTGGTTCGGTCAGGATTTATTTGAGTTAGCCGAGGCCCGTCAAGCTGACCAGCAGGATGCTTATGAGCAGGCGTTAAATCAGGCGAAACAGGCGGCGGGTCAAGACGGTATTGATGCCGTGTTAACGCAGCACAAGTTGGACGTACTGATAGCACCAACCGGCGGGCCAGCTTGGAAAATTGACTTGATCACCGGCGACCATTTTCTTGGCTCTGCCAGCGGCGCCGCAGCGGTTGCAGGGTACCCGCATATTACGGTACCGATGGGGCAGGTTGGGCACTTACCGGTGGGTATCAGCTTTTTTGCCTCAGCTCATGATGAGCCGATTTTGATTGAAGCGGCCTATGCCTTTGAGCAGCTAGCCAACGCACGTTTTGCACCAGTATTGCTGCCGAGCAGCAATTAGCGGTTGCATAGCGACAACGGGCGGTTAGACTATGCGCCTCATTGATCACGAAGCCAGGTTATGAACACAGTCGTTTCTTCAGCTCGTACAGCAGCTAACCAACCACTGATAGCGGTGGCGCCGATGCTCGATTGGACCGATCGGCATTGTCGCTACTTTCATCGCTTATTGAGCCAACATGCGGTGCTGTATACCGAAATGGTGACTACCGGCGCTATTTTGTATGGCAAACACGACTTTTTAGTATTCAACCCGGCTGAGCAACCGCTGGTTTTACAATTAGGCGGGAGTGACCCGGTCGCTATGGCGGAGTGCACTGCGTTAGCCGCAGAACGTGGCTACCGTGAGGTCAATATCAATGTCGGCTGCCCGTCTGATCGGGTACAAAATGGTAGTTTTGGTGCCTGTTTAATGGCTGAGCCTGACACCGTAGCCGCCTGCGTAGCAGCTATGAAACGAGCCGCGCCGACGACCACCATTTCGGTGAAAACTCGGCTTGGTATTGATCAGCATGATAGCGACGAATTCTTGCAAGCGTTCCTAGAGCCCATTATGGCTGCCGGCTGCCATGATGTGACCTTGCATGCCCGTAATGCTTGGCTACAAGGGTTGAGCCCTAAGCAAAACCGCGATATTCCGCCACTACGCTACGATCGGGTGTATCGCATGAAGCAGCGCTATCCACAGCTGCACGTGTCAATTAACGGTGGCATTACCAGCAGCGCTCAAATTGCTGAGCATCTGCAGCATGTCGATGGTGTGATGATTGGCCGAGAAGCCTATCAAAATCCGCGCATAGTGACCGAGTTTGATGCGTTTTATGGCCGTGTTAGCGAACCGATGCCGTTAGTTGATGTGGTGATGCAAATGGTCGCCTACACCAATCAGCATATTAGCCAAGGTGGCCGTGCCTGGCATGTAGCCCGACACATGTTGGGGCTGTTCCAAGGCTTACCCGGAGCGCGGCGCTGGCGTCAATTGCTCAGCCAATTAGGACCGCAAGCCAACAGCGCAGAAGATTTATTCTTACCGGCACTGAGTGCGGTTACCGATGCCATGCAGCAGCATCAACAACGCCAGGAAAGTGAATAAAACCACCACTAATTATCCAATTTATTCTGGTGATTTTCACTAATAAAAAATTAAAACGTTTAAAAACATAGATTTATAAAAGTTGGCACAGACTCTGCATATTCCCTAGTGAACCCGGCAATAGCCACTTACACTACGGAGATAAACCCCATGAAAAAGGTAATGATTGCAGTTGTATTAGCCAGTGCTTCAATGATGATGAACCCAGCTGCCCAAGCTGCTGAAACATCCACCATTGATTATTTAGGTCAGGCCATTAGCCAGCAAGCCAATGCGGTTAAGAACGAATTGGTTCGCGCTACCGAAAACGCCCTGAAACAAACCATGGCGGATATTAAGCTGGTGTTTGCCAGTGCTCCTGAAGAATCAGCCAAAGTCGTGACGGTTGCTGCTGCTGAGCAGGAGTAATGCCGATGTTACTTAATCCTTACTTGTTATCTATGCTGTTGTTTGCACCGGTGTTAGGTACCGTAGTCGCCGGTGCGGTCTACAGCGTTAGTCAGTCGATTAGCGGCATCAAATCGGAGTGATTCACGCGGCTCAATGTGCTAATCTGAGGTTCTTTTGCGCAGCCCATGCGCGAACAATAAGAACAACTACTCAGAGGAAGCGCCCGCGTGAAAACCTTTTCTACCCTTGGTCTTGTGACCGCCATTGCCCTATCGAGTGTAGCTTGCAGCGACGCTGAGCCCACCCAACAAGCGGTGGAAGCCGGCGACCGAGCGAAACAACTTGCCCAGCAGTACATGATTGTTGATACCCACATCGACGTGCCTTATCGCTTACGTGATGATTGGGAAGATGTCAGCAAAGCCACTCAACGCGGTGATTTTGACTACCCGCGTGCTGTTGCTGGCGGCTTAAACGTGCCGTTTATGTCTATTTATATTCCGGCCGCACTCGAGCGTACACCCGGTGCCAGTTACCAACTTGCGCATGAACTCATTGATGGTATGGAAGCACTGGTATGGCGCGCCCCAGAAAAGTTTGGCATGGCCTATTCAAGTGCTGACGCGGAGCGCTTATTCGCACAAGGCAAAATTGGTATCGCCTTGGGTATGGAAAACGGCGCACCCATTGAAGGCAAGCTGGAAAATCTTCAAACCTTCTTTGATCGCGGTATTCGCTACATCACCTTGTCACACTCTGAATCCAATCATATTGCTGACTCATCGTACGACTTACGTAAGCAATGGAATGGCTTGAGCCCATTTGGTAAAGAACTGATTGTTGAAATGAATAACTTAGGCGTAATGGCCGATATTTCGCATGTTTCTGACGATGCTTTTTGGCAAACCCTTGAGATCACCAAAACCCCAGTGATTGCCTCGCATTCGTCATTGCGCCGCTTCACGCCTGGGTTTGAGCGCAACATGAGTGACGATATGATTGTTGCATTAGCGAAAAATGGCGGCGTCATCATGATCAACTTTGGTTCGTCATTTGTGACTCAGCAGGCTAACCGTTATAACGACATGATTCGTCCGCAAATTGACGCGATTCGTGCAGAACTTGGTGATAGCGAAGAAGCCGATGCGAAAATTGCGGAACTACGCGGAAAAAACCCGTACCCATTTGCCACTTTAGAACAAGTTCTTGATCACATTGACCATGTCAAAGCCTTGGTGGGTATCGATTACATTGGTATTGGTTCAGATTACGACGGCGTCGGTGATTCATTGCCGGTTGGCCTGAAAGATGTTTCTACCTATCCGAATTTGGTGCAGGGCCTGCTTGATCGTGGCTACAGCGAAGACGAGATCGGTAAAATTTTGTCGGGCAATTTAATGCGCGTTTGGAAAGCTGTCGAAAGCTACGCCGCTGCTCATTAATAGCCCACTTTTAGCGTTGACATTTGGCCGCGAAAGCGTATAATTCGCGGCCACAGTGCCACTCCCCTTGGGGTTCAGGTTGGCTAAGCGGGCTTTAAAGCGCGCGCAATCAACTCGGTAATTGGACACTGTGATAGGTTGCCACAGCAATCCCGATAGGGGATTGAATGTATTTTCGTTGAAAATACCCCATCCGGTATGTGCCAGGGTGGTGGTTTTTTTCTGTGCTCTTTTTTAAATGCTCTTTAATTGAGGCTATTTTTCATGGCTAATCAAAGAATTCGGATTCGCTTAAAAGCGTTCGATCACCGTCTGATTGACCAGTCAACTGCAGAAATCGTTGAAACTGCAAAACGTACTGGTGCTCAGGTACGTGGTCCAATCCCACTGCCAACACGCAAAGAACGTTTTGTTGTGCTGATTTCTCCGCACGCTAACAAAGATGCGCGTGACCAGTACGAGATCCGTACCCACAAGCGTTTGATCGACATCATGGACCCAACTGACAAGACTGTAGACGCGTTAATGCGTTTGGACCTTGCTGCTGGCGTTGATGTGCAGATTAGCTTGGGTTAAGCGGGCAGTAATAGGATTACACACGAGAGGTTTTAACAATGGCTATTGGTCTAGTCGGTCGTAAAGTAGGAATGACGCGTGTCTTCCAAGAAGACGGCGCTTCTGTACCTGTTACTGTAATTGAAGTAACTGCAAACCGTGTGACTCAGGTAAAAACTGATGACACTGACGGATATCGCGCACTTCAAGTCACAACAGGCGAGAAAAAAGCAAGCCGCGTTTCTAAGCCACTTGCTGGTCACTTCGCAAAAGCGGGTGTTGATGCAGGTCGCGGTCTCTGGGAATTCCGCCTAGAGAATGGTGAAGGTGAAGAGTTTACAGTGGGTTCAGAAATCACTGTTGAATTGTTTGCTGAAACCAAAAAAGTTGACGTTACCGGCACTTCAAAAGGTAAAGGCTTCCAAGGCGCTATCAAGCGTTGGAACTTTAGCATGCAAGACGCTACCCACGGTAACTCGCGCTCACATCGTGCGCCGGGTTCTATTGGTCAAAACCAGTCACCGGGTCGCGTTTTTAAAGGCAAGAAGATGGCAGGTCAAATGGGTAACAAGCAAATCACCGTACAAACGTTAGACGTAGTACGTGTTGACGCTGAGCGTGGCTTGTTACTGGTTCGCGGCGCTGTCCCTGGTGCTATTGGCGGCGATGTTATCGTTAAGCCAGCAGTCAAGGCAAAGGCGTAACGTCCGAGGAGAATGGTGATGGAATTAACATTAAAAGACGCAAAAGGCGCTCTTGAAGTTTCCGAAGCTACCTTTGGACGTGAGTTCAATGAAGCTTTGGTACATCAAGTCGTCGTAGCATATGCAGCCGGTGCTCGTCAGGGTAGCCGTGCGCAAAAGACGCGTTCTGAAGTTTCTGGCGGTGGTAAAAAGCCGTGGAAACAAAAAGGTTCAGGCCGTGCTCGTGCAGGTACTACACGTAGCCCAATCTGGCGTACCGGTGGTGTGACTTTCGCAGCGAAACCACAAAACCACAGCCAGAAAGTAAACAAGAAAATGTATCGTGGTGCTCTGATGAGCATTTTGTCAGAACTGGTTCGTCAAGGCCGCCTGATGGTGGTTGAGAACTTTGCCGTTGAATCGCCAAAGACCAAAGAACTGGCCGCGAAACTGAAAGCGATGGATCTGAACGACGTTCTGATCATCACCAAAGAAGTGGACGAGAACTTGTTCTTAGCGTCACGCAACTTGCATAAAGTTGATGTTCGCGATGTACAAGGAATTGACCCGGTGAGCTTAATCGCTTTTGAAAATGTTCTGATGACTGCTGATGCAGTGAAGCAACTTGAGGAGAAATTGTCATGATGCGCGAAGAACGTTTACTTCAAGTACTTGTCGCTCCTCACGTTTCTGAAAAGTCGACCACGGCTGCAGAAACGAATAACACGGTTGTGTTTAAAGTTGCTACGAATGCCACTAAAGCTGAAATCAAAGCAGCCGTTGAAAAGCTGTTTGAAGTTCAAGTTAAAGGCGTTCGCACAGTCAACGTTAAAGGCAAAACCAAACGTACCGGCATGCGCGTAGGTAAGCGCAGTGACTGGAAAAAAGCGTATGTCACCCTGCAAGAAGGCTCTGACATCGACTTCGTCGGCGGCGCTGAGTAATAGGAGGAATTCACATGGCATTAGTTAAGTGTAAGCCTACGTCTCCAGGTCGTCGTCACCTCGTTAAAGTGGTTAACGAAGATCTGTACAAAGGTAAGCCATACGCCCCGTTGTTGGATAAAAACAACAAAAACGGTGGCCGTAACAACAATGGTCGTATCACAGTGCGTCATATCGGTGGTGGTCATAAGCAACACTATCGTATGGTTGACTTCAAACGTGATAAAGACGGTATCCCAGCAAAAGTTGAGCGCTTGGAATATGATCCAAACCGTTCAGCCAACATTGCTTTAGTGCTTTATGCAGACGGCGAGCGTCGTTACATTTTAGCGCCTAAAGGCATGAAAGCCGGTGATGCAGTTCAATCAGGTGTAGATGCACCTATCAAAGCCGGTAACACTTTACCACTGCGTAATATTCCAGTTGGTGCTGTTGTTCACGCTTTGGAAATGAAGCCAGGTAAAGGCGCACAGTTGGCTCGCTCTGCGGGTGCATCAGTGCAAGTACTTGGTCGCGATGGCGCGTACGTAACAGTTCGTTTGCGTTCTGGCGAAGTTCGTCGGATTCAATCGGATTGCCGTGCAACTATCGGCGAAGTAGGCAACGCAGAACACATGCTGCGTCAATTGGGTAAAGCTGGTGCAGTGCGCTGGCGTGGTGTTCGTCCGACCGTTCGCGGTGTGGCGATGAACCCAGTTGATCACCCACACGGTGGTGGTGAAGGTCGTACTTCAGGTGGTCGTCATCCGGTTTCTCCATGGGGAACACCGACTAAGGGTTATAAGACCCGTAGTAACAAGCGTACTGATAAATTCATCGTACGTCGTCGCAGCAAATAAGAGTTGAGGATTAGACATGCCACGTTCTCTTAAAAAAGGTCCATTTATTGACCTTCACCTATTGAATAAGGTGGAGAAAGCGTTGGAAGCCGGGGACAAGAAGCCTATTAAAACTTGGTCTCGCCGTTCAATGATTATCCCAGATATGATTGGCTTAACGTTAGCTGTTCATAATGGTCGCCAGCACGTGCCAGTATTCGTCTCTGACGAAATGGTTGGTCACAAACTAGGCGAATTCGCACCAACCCGCACTTATCGTGGCCACGCCGCTGATAAGAAAGCGAAGAAACGGTAAGGGAGACAGATGATGGAAGCTATTGCTATTCACAAGTTTGCCCGCCTTTCGCCACAAAAAGGCCGGTTGGTTGCTGACCAGATCCGCGGTTTACCAGTTGCGAAAGCACTGGAAATTTTGGCCTACAGCCCTAAAGATGCAGCTGGTCTGCTGAAAAAGGTGCTGGAGTCAGCCATCGCGAATGCTGAACACAACGAAGGTGCCGACATCGACGAGTTGAAAGTCGCTAAAATCATGGTGGACGAAGGTCCACAGATGAAGCGTATCAAGCCTCGTGCGAAAGGTCGTGCTGATCGTATCATCAAGCGTACCAGCCACATTACTGTGGTTGTTTCGGATAGCTAGGAGATAAGTTATGGGTCAGAAAGTTCATCCTAATGGTATTCGCCTAGGTATCACCAAACCATGGAATGCAACTTGGTTCGCGAATACAAAAGATTTTGCTGATAACCTGCATGGTGATCACTTAGTACGTTTAATGCTGAAAAAAGAACTGAGCCAAGCCTCAGTATCTCGTATCGTCATTGAGCGTCCAGCAAAAAGCATCCGTGTCACCATTCACACTGCCCGTCCGGGTGTGGTGATTGGTAAGAAAGGTGAAGACGTTGAAAAACTTCGTCAAGCCGTTTCTAAATTGACCGGTGTACCAGCACAAATCAACATCTCAGAAGTGCGTAAGCCAGAAATGGATGCACAGCTGGTTGCTGAAAACATCGCTGGTCAGCTTGAGCGTCGGGTGATGTTCCGTCGTGCTATGAAGCGCGCGGTACAAAACGCTATGCGTATTGGCGCCAAAGGTATCAAAGTAGAAGTAAGCGGCCGTTTAGGCGGTGCTGAAATTGCTCGTACTGAATGGTACCGTGAAGGTCGCGTTCCATTGCACACATTGCGTGCGGACATCGACTACGCAACGGCAGAAGCAGGTACCACCTACGGTATCATTGGTGTGAAAGTTTGGGTTTTCCGTGGTGAAGTTCTTGGTGGCATGCCTACCGAAGAAAAACCAGCGGCAGCTCCAGCTAAACGCCCCAAAGGCCGTAAGTAAGGAGAGACGAAATGTTGCAACCTAAGCGTACAAAATTCCGTAAAGTTTTTAAGGGCCGTAACCGTGGTCTCGCGCAGTCTGGTAACAAAGTCAGCTTCGGTACTTTCGGTTTGAAAGCGGTTGACCGTGGTCGTATGACTGCACGTCAAATCGAAGCGGCTCGTCGTGCTTTGACGCGTCACGTGAAACGTCAAGGTAAGATTTGGATCCGCGTGTTCCCAGACAAGCCAATTACCAATAAGCCACTTGAAGTGCGTATGGGTAAAGGTAAGGGTAGCGTGGAGTATTGGGTAGCTCAGATTCAGCCAGGCCGCGTCCTGTATGAAATCGACGGTGTATCAGAAGAAACTGCGCGTGAAGCGTTTGATCTTGCTGCACGTAAGCTGCCATTCAAAACCACCTTTGTGATTCGGACGGTGATGTAATGAAAGCGAACGAACTGAAAGATAAAACCGTTGAGCAGCTGCAAGAAGAGTTGTTAGGTTTGCGTCGTGAGCAGTTTAATCTGCGCATGCAATCCGCAACTGGCCAGCTGAATCAAACACACATGTTGAAGCAAGTGCGTCGTGATATTGCACGTGTTAAAACTGTATTGACCCAGAAGGCAGGTGCATAATGTCTGAGCAAACTATCCGGACTCTGCAAGGCCGTGTGACCAGCGACAAAATGGACAAGTCGATCACTGTGGCAATTACCCGTCGGGTAAAACACCCTGTGTATGGCAAGTACTTAACTCGTACTACCAAGTTGCATGCACACGACGAAAACAACGAATGCAAAACTGGCGACCTCGTGACTATTCGCGAAACTCGCCCGGTCTCTAAGACCAAATGTTGGGCATTAGTTGAAATCGTAGAGCGCGCAGAAGTTATCTAATTAGCTTCAGCTAGTTATCTGAAACGGCGTCCCTCGGGGCGCCGTTTTTATTTGCCTGCTTGTCTGCTCGGCTGAATCACAGTAAAGTGGCATGATTCAAACACGTGTTTAAGTTGAGGTGCTTGTGTCGACTGCGTATCCACATTTATTACAGCCGCTTGATTTAGGTTTTACCAGTATTAAGAACCGTGTGTTAATGGGTTCTATGCATACTGGTTTAGAAGAAGAAAAGGGCGGTTTTGCTAAATTAGCTGAGTATTATGAGGCGCGTGCTAAAGGTGGTGTTGGCCTGATTGTGACCGGTGGTATTAGCCCTAACTTTAGAGGTCGCGTGGCGCCATTTGGTAGTGAACTCAGTCGCCCTTGGCAGGTTGCTAAGCACCGTTTGATTACTGATGCTGTCCACCGTCACGACAGTAAGATTTGTATGCAAATTCTGCATACTGGTCGCTACGCCTACCATCCATTCTCAGTCGCACCGAGCAAGATTAAATCACCGATCACGCCGTTTACCCCCAAAGCCATGAGTGAACGGCAAATTCGCACCACCATTGCGCATTTCGCCCGTGCCGCACGGTTGGCGCAAAAGGCCGGTTACGATGGCGTTGAGGTGATGGGTTCAGAAGGCTACCTGATCAACCAGTTTATCTGTCCGCGCACCAATCAGCGCAGTGACCAATGGGGTGGATCATTTGAAAACCGCACCCGCTTAGCGCGTGAAATTATCAAAGCAGTGCGCGCCGAAGTAGGACCAAATTTCATCATTATTTATCGTTTATCGATGCTGGATCTGGTGCCTGATGGCAACACTTTTGACGAGGTGATTGCGCTCGGTAAAGCCGTCAGTGAACTCGGCGTAAATATTATTAACAGTGGTATTGGCTGGCATGAGGCGCGGGTGCCTACCATTGTCACCTCGGTACCGCGAGCTGCCTTTAGTTGGATCACGGCAAAAGTGCGTGAGCATTTATCGGTGCCGGTGGTGGCGGTGAACCGCATTAATACGCCAGAAATCGCTGAGCAAATTCTCGCCAAAGGTGAAGCCGATATGGTGTCGATGGCGCGCCCGTTGCTGGCCGACCCAGACTTCGTCAATAAGGCTGCCGCCAATCAAGCGCATCGTATTAACACCTGTATTGCCTGTAACCAAGGCTGTTTAGATCATGTGTTCGAAAACAAACGGGCGACCTGTTTGGTCAACCCATTTGCTTGTTATGAAGCTGAGCTAAAGCTTACTCCCGTCGCTAAAACCAAGCACATTGCTGTGGTTGGTGCTGGCCCAGCGGGCTTAGCCTTCGCCTGTTATGCGGCCGAACGCGGGCATAAAGTCGCGCTGTTCGATAGCGCCGGAGAGATTGGCGGGCAATTTAACTATGCCAAGCAGATCCCTGGCAAAGAAGAGTTTCATGAAACCATTCGCTATTTTAATCAGCGCATAACAGAGCTCGGTATTACGGTGCATTTGAATCAACGCCAAAGCGCCGCCAGTCTGCTCGCTGGTCAGTTTGATGAGGTTGTGCTGGCCACCGGCATTGTACCGCGCAAACTGGAGCTCCCTGGCATTGAATCAAGCAAAGTGCTGAGCTATTTGGATGTGCTGCGTGATCGTAAACCCGTCGGCCAACGTGTCGCCATTATTGGCGCTGGTGGTATTGGTTTTGATGTTGCCGAATTAATTACCACCGAACACTCACCGTCGCTGTCAGTCACCGAGTGGTCGCGTATTTGGGGGGTGGATAGTAACTACACTGACCGTGGCGGTTTAACCAAGCCAGGTAAGGAACATAATCCGCGTGAGGTGTACTTATTGCAGCGTAAAACCAGCAAAGTAGGCGATGGTTTAGGCAAAACCTCGGGCTGGGTGCATCGCGCTACGCTGAAGCAGAAAAATGTGCAAATGATAGCTGGGGTCACCTACAAAGAGGTGACCGAGCAGGGTTTAGTGATTGAAGTAAATGGCCAAACCAGCGTATTAGAAGTCGACCACATTATTGTTTGTGCCGGGCAATTGCCGCTGCGCGAATTGCAGCAGGATTTGCAGGCCGCAGGGCAGTCGGTGCATTTGATTGGTGGTGCTGATGTGGCCGCTGAGCTCGATGCCAAACGCGCCATGCGTCAAGCCGCAGAGCTGGCGGTAGCCATTTGAACCAGGTGTACGATCTACATTGCCATACCAACCTATCGGATGGTGCCCTAAGCCCAGCCGAGTTGGTGCAGCGCGCCGCTCATTTTGGCGTGCAGCAATTGGCGATCACCGACCACGACACCATTGCCGCGCTAGCACCAGCGCAGGCCGCAATTGCTGAGCAGCAGCTAGCTTTGCAGTTGATTACTGGGGTGGAATTGACCTGCCGTTGGCAGAATCATGAAATACATTTAGTGGCACTAAATTTTGACCCTGAGCACACCGACTTAGTGCAATTACTGGAACAACAGCAGCAGCAGCGCCGTGACCGCTACGCAGCCATGGTGGCGCGCTTAGATTATTTAGGTTTAGCCATTACCCCACCGGCGGTACAGCAGCTGACCATGCCCACCCGCAAGCACTTGGCAGACGCGTTAGTGGAGCAAGGAAAAGTGAGCTCCGTTGAGGCGGCATTCCAGCGTTATCTCGGCGCCGGCAAGTTAGCCTATATCAAAGCTCAATGGGTGGAGTTGGAGCAGGCCATCGCAGTGGTTAAAGCTGCAGGTGGTTACTCAATCATTGCCCACCCACATGCCTATCAACTCAGCAATAAATGGCTACGACGGCTGTTCAGTGAAGGTAAAGATGCGGGTTTAGATGGCATTGAAGTGGCCATTGGTGCGCAGGCTCCTGGACAACGCGAGGCGCTCGCCTTGATGGCTAACGATCTTAATTTGGCGGCATCGGTCGGCTCCGATTTTCATGCGCCTTTACGCTGGCGTGAATTGGGCAAAAATCTTTGTCTGCCGCCCAGCTGTGTGCCAATATGGACGCAATGGTCTGCTAACAACAAATAAGCCCTTATGAGCCAGTATTTTGAAATTCATCGTGACAACCCGCAGCTGCGGCTGATTGAGCAAGCCGCGCAAATTATTATGCGCGGCGGGGTAGCGGTGTATCCTACCGATTCCGGCTATGCCATTGGCTGCCGTATTGGCGAGAAAAATGCCATGGAGCGTATTTGTCGTATTCGGCAAATCGATAAGCACCACCATTTCACGCTTATGTGCCGTGACCTCTCAGAATTAGCCACCTATGCGCGCGTCGATAACAGCGCCTTTCGCTTGCTGAAGAATAATACGCCTGGCGCCTATACCTTTATTTTAAAAGGCACCAAAGAGGTGCCGCGTCGCTTGCTTAACGAAAAACGCAAAACTATTGGTATTCGGGTATCAGATGACCCTATTACGATGGCGCTGCTAGAGGTGCTCGGTGAGCCATTGATGTCAACGTCGTTAGTACTCGATGGCAACGAATTCGCTGAGTCTGACCCAGAAGAGATTAAACGCCGTTTAGGGCGTTTGGTTGATGTCATTATCGATGGTGACCATCGTGGCGAAGAGCCAACCACGGTGATTGATATGGCTGATGACGATGTGATAGTGGTCCGTGAAGGTGCTGGCGATGTACGTCCTTTTATTAACGACTGATTAGCACTATGACTGAGAGCATCAGTACCCCACAACAGCACTCCTTAGCGCTTGGCTTTGTGCGCGGTGAGCCAGTTCTGGAGCGCCCTGAAGATCTCTACATTCCCCCTGATGCCCTCGAGCTTATTCTGGAGAGCTTTGCTGGCCCTATGGATCTGCTGTTGTATCTGATTCGACGGCAGAAGTTCGATATTGTCGATTTACCGATCCTGCCGATCACTCAGCAGTACATGGCCTACGTGGAAATGATGAAAGATCTCAAGCTTGAACTCGCCGCCGATTATTTGGTGATGGCGGCTATGCTGACCGAGATCAAAAGCCGACTGCTGCTACCCAAGCCACCATCTGAGGTGGATGACGAGCTTGATCCGCGAGCTGAATTAGTACGCCGTTTGCAAGAGTATGAGGCGATTCGTAAAGGTGCTGAGTATTTAGATGGGCTGCCACAACAAGGGCGTGACTATTTTATTGGTCATAGCGGCACTGATGCCAAGCAATGGCTACAGCAGCAATTACCTGACATCGCCTTGCAAGAATTGGCTATGGCATTTAGTCAGGCATTAGCCCAAGCACAATTACTTAACCATCACCAAGTACAGCGTGAAAAGCTGTCTACCCGCGAGCGTATGAGCCGTATTCTAGATTTATTGCAGCAACGAAAGCGGCTACGCTTTGCTGATTTGTTTAGTGTCAGTGAGGGGCGCCCCGGCGTGGTGGTTAGCTTTCTTGCTGTACTGGAGCTGGTCAAAGAAGCTCTGATTGACGTGGTGCAAGTCGATGCTTACAGTGAAATTCATATTGCCAGCAAAGAGTTAGACGATGCAGCAACAACAACTTAAACAAACCGTTGAGGCCTTGCTATTTGTCGCCGAGCAACCACTGAACGAAGCGCAGTTGTTGCAGCACTTTAGTGATAGCTTGGGCGCTGATGTGGTGAGCCGCAAGCAGCTGCAGCAAATTCTGGCTGAATTGCAAAGTGACTATGCTGAGCGCGGGGTACAATTATGCAAAGTAGCCAGCGGTTATAGATTTCAGACACGCGCCGAGTTGGGTGGTATAATCAGCCAACTGTGGCAAGAGAAGCCACCGCGGTATTCGCAAGCATTGTTAGAGACCCTCGCCCTAGTCGCCTATCGGCAACCCATCACGCGAGGGGATATTGAGGCGATTCGTGGCGTCAGTGTGAGTTCACAGATCATCAAGACCTTGCAAGAACGTGGCTGGATTAAAGTGGTAGGGCATCGGGAAGTTCCGGGCCGCCCGCAGCTTTACGCCACGACCGCTGAATTTTTAGATTATTTTGGTTTGCAGGATTTATCCCAATTACCGGATATCCCTGCAGCTGCAACCGCATCACCAATCGCTGAGACAGCGCCTAAACAAGAGTAAGTGACCCATGAGTGAAAAGTTACAAAAGATTTTAGCCCGTTCGGGGCATGGCTCGCGCCGTGAATTAGAGGCAAAAATTGCCGCCGGACGCGTTAGTGTCAATGGCGTTGTCGCCACCTTAGGTGAGCGTATTGAAGCCGATGCCAAAGTACGCATTGATGGTCACGAAGTGAATATTAAACCACTCGAAGATGTGGTGTGCCGGGTATTAATGTACCACAAGCCCGAAGGAGAATTGTGTACGCGCAAAGACCCAGAAGGTCGTCCCACTGTTTATGACCGTTTACCACGTATGCAAGGCGCCCGCTGGGTAGCAGTTGGCCGCTTAGATGTAAACACCTCAGGGTTGTTGTTATTCACCACCGATGGCGAGCTAGCCAATCGGCTGATGCACCCAGCGCATCAAATTGAGCGCGAATATGCCGTGCGAGTGTTCGGCGAAGTCACCGATGAGATGCTGAAAATCCTAAGCAAGGGTGTGACCTTAGAAGATGGCCCCGCCTCGTTTAAAGAAATTAAACGCGGTGGTGGTGAAGGTATTAACCAATGGTTTAACGTGATGCTCACTGAAGGCCGTAATCGCGAAGTACGGCGTTTGTGGGAGTCGCAAGGGGTGCAGGTATCGCGGCTGATACGGGTGCGCTACGGCTCGATTAAACTGGAACAAGGCTTGCCACAAAGTGGTTGGGGCGAGTTAACCCTTGAGCAAGTGAATTATTTGCGTAGCTTAGTACAATTACCACCTGAAGACCGCAGCTTTATTGACCCCAATCGATCAGAAACACGGCAAAAGCGCTATTCGCGTGCTCGCCGCAATCAGCAACGCAGCCGTGTGCAAGGTGGCAAAGCAGTAGCCAGCACTGCCAAGCCGGGTAGTAAAAAGCTCAATGACAAAGCCCCGAAAGAGCTGGTGCGCAAACCAAAACCGAAAGCTACCGGCAGCAAGCCGCGCAGTAAGCCGATTGGTAAAACCCGTGCAGGTACGCGCTGATTGGCAATTGTCGGGGCCACTGTTAGCGCTGTGGCCATTTCGTAGTGATGTGTGGCGGCTGCAAGGGCGCCCAGCCCAACAACAGCTGTTGCAGCTACTGCGAACAATTGCCCCCTTCCATGCGGTCATGCTGGCCGTGCCGCCGCAGTTATATGCAACGGTACGGCGCCAAATCGGTGCTGAATTTCCGCTCATTATACTGCCTTACAACGATGCTTGGCCGCGTGACTTTGGGCCGTTATGGCTGCACAACGCCGAGTCTGATCGTAGCCATGCGCTGCAATTTGATTTTCATGCTTGGCAGGGCTTATACCCCGATTATCAAGCCGATCTGCGTTTTGCCGGCGCCTTAACGCGGCAGCTGGCTTGCCCTTTGGCTAAGCACAACATGGTTTTAGAAGGCGGCGCGATCAGCACCAACGGTGATGGTATCGCCATTGCTCATGCTGTCTCGCTGCAGCGCAATAATCCGCACCTCCGATTGTCACAGATAGCTGCTCAACTCAAGCGACAGCTTGGCTTACGGCATATTTTTTGGCTGTACGAAGCGCATCCAGCTGATGAGACCGGCGGACATAGTGATAACCAAGTTCAATTTGTTGATCGCCAAACTATAGCCCATAGTGTATCGCCACAGTGTCTTAGTCGTTTGCAACAGGATGTTACCGCAGCGGGGCTGACCCTGCGTTGGCTGGCGCTACCGCCGACACAAACCATAGCCGCCAACCGCCATGACTTTCATAGCGTGCGCCGCCGTAAGGGGGTACTGGCGCGCGGGCAACGCCCGTTGCTAGCCAGCTATGTGAATTTCATTCGCGTGGCAGACTTGTTATTGTTACCACAGTTTGGTGTGTCCACTGACCAAGATGCGGTGCAAACTATGCGCGAGCATTTCCCAAAGTTGCGCGTATTTGGTGTGGCGGCAGATGAATTTATCAAAGCCGGTGGCGGGCCGCATTGTTTAACTTTGAATCTTCCTGAAAGTGGGGCGTTGAGTGCATGGATGAACAACAGCAACAAGCGTTAGATGTGGTGGTGCGGCTGTTAGCTGGCCGCGAGCACAGCCGCCATGAATTGCAGCAAAAATTGCTACAGCGCGGTTTTACCAGCTCTGATGCCAGCGCTGCTATTAGCCGCGCGGCAGAACGGGGTTGGCAAAGTGATACACGCTACGCCGAAATGTGGGTGCGTCACTGTTTGCAAAAAGGTCACGGTGCTAGCAAAGTTCGCGCTGCTGCACAGCAACGCGGCATTGCCCGCGAATTGATTGATGAAGCCTTGCAGCAAGCTGATCCCGATTGGGATGACGCTTGTTATCGGCGTCTGCTCAAACGTTTTGGCCAGCAGCCACCGCTAGAGCCCAAACAACGCGACAAAATGATCCGCCATTTGCTCAGCCAGGGCTTCACCTATGGGCAAATAAAACAGGCGCTGGAACGTCAATCTGCTGCGCAATCTGACTAGTCGAAAGGCGCCTTTCATGGTAGGCTTTGGCGCTATTCAAAGCTGATAATTTCAACCGAATGACTAGGGTGTTGTGCATGACTATGAGCAGTGCGGAAATCCGTGAAGCGTTTTTACATTACTTTGCTGAGCGCGGTCACCAGCGTGTGGCATCGGCTTCATTGGTACCAGGTAACGACCCAACGCTGTTATTCACCAACGCGGGTATGGTGCAATTTAAAGATGTGTTTTTAGGCGATGATAAGCGCGATTATACCCGTGCAGTATCGTCACAACGCTGCTTGCGTGCCGGTGGCAAACACAATGACCTGGAAAACGTCGGTTACACGGCCCGCCACCACACCTTCTTCGAAATGCTCGGTAATTTCAGCTTTGGCGACTACTTTAAGCGTGAAGCCATTCAATACGCCTGGGAGTTCTTAACCGGCGTACTCAAGTTACCCGCTGAGAAACTTTGGGTAACGGTATTCACTGAAGACGATGAAGCGTACGCCATTTGGGCCAACGAAATTGGTGTCCCTACCGATCGTATCGCACGCATAGGCGCCAAAGATAACTTCTGGGCCATGGGTGATACTGGCCCTTGTGGTCCGTGTTCAGAAATTTTCTACGATCATGGTCCAGAGGTATGGGGCGGCCCGCCAGGAACCCCAGAAGAAGACGGTGACCGCTACATCGAGATCTGGAACTTAGTATTCATGCAATATAACCGTCAGGCCGACGGCACGTTGTTGCCATTACCGAAACCTTCGGTAGATACCGGTATGGGCTTGGAACGGATTGCTGCGGTATTGCAACATGTGCACAGCAACTATGAAATTGATACCTTTGATGCATTGATTCGTGCGGCCGCTAAAATCATTGGTTGTGATGATTTGGGCAATAAATCGCTGCGGGTTATTGCCGACCACATTCGTTCATGCAGTTTCTTAATTGCCGATGGTGTGATGCCATCGAATGAAGGCCGTGGTTATGTGCTGCGCCGTATTATTCGCCGCGCCGCGCGTCATGGCAGCATGCTCGGCGCGCAGGTTGGTTTTTTCCATAAACTGGTGGCCGAGCTGGCCACGCAGATGGGCCAAGCATATCCAGAGCTGGTAACCAAACGCACCATTATTGAACAAGCATTAGCGCGCGAAGAAGAGCAGTTTGGTAAGACCCTTGAGCGTGGCTTGGGGATTTTACAGGATGCATTGAGCCAGCTTGACGGAACCGTGATCCCCGGTGATGTGGTGTTTAAGCTGTATGACACCTACGGCTTCCCGCTCGATTTAACCGCTGATATCGCCCGTGAAAAGCAACTCACCATTGATGAAGACGGTTTTCAAGCCGCAATGGAGCAACAGCGTCAACGTGCGCAGCAAGCCTCACAATTTGGTATGGATTACAACGAACGCCTGAAATCGTCGCAGCGCAGTGAATTTGTTGGTTACGCCGATACAGCTGCCAGCAGCCAAGTGGTTGAATTGTTTGTTGATGGTAAAGCGGTAACGCAACTCGATGCCGGTCAGCAAGGTATCGTGGTACTTGCGAGTACACCATTTTATGCAGAGAGCGGTGGCCAAATTGGTGACCAAGGTAAATTAGTCGCTAATGGCGGCGCTTTTGTGGTGGAAGATACTCAATACATCGGTAAGGCGATTGCTCACCATGGCCGTAGTGATGTGGCCTTGAAAGTGGGGGACCGCGTCGCTGCTGAAATTGATCAAGCGCGGCGTGAAGCGATCAAGCGTCACCATTCCGCCACGCACTTATTGCATGCGGCGTTGCGTAATTTACTTGGTGAACATGTGAATCAGAAGGGCTCACTGGTCAGTGCCGAGCGCTTGCGTTTCGACTTTGCTCATTTTTCGGCAGTGACCGCAGAGCAATTGGATGCTATTGAGCGCCAAGTCAACCAAGAAATTATCAATAACCATGTGCTTGATATCAACTACATGCCAATTGAACAAGCCAAACAAGCCGGTGCGATGGCCCTGTTTGGCGAAAAATATGATGATGTAGTGCGGGTTGTGCGCATGGGCGACTATTCCTTAGAACTCTGCGGCGGTACCCATGTAGAGCGTACCGGCGATATTGGCCAGTTCCGCATAGTTAGTGAGTCTGGTATTGCTTCTGGTGTGCGCCGTATCGAGGCGGTTACCGGTATGCAGGCGGCGCGCTACAGTTTGACTCAGCAACAGCAGTTACGCGCTGCAGCAGCGTTGTTTAAGGCTGATCCCGCACAGCTGACCGAACGTGTGGTCGCCTTGGTTGAGCGCAGTAAAGGTCTAGAGAAGACTATCGCTGAATTACAACAAAAGCTAGCCGCGCAAGCTGGTGGCGATTTAGTGGGACAAGCACTACACTTTGGCGAGCACAAGGTGATCTTGGCGCAACTGCATGACGTAGATCAAAAGGCTCTACGTAGCATGGTCGACGATTTGAAAAATCAAATTGGTAGCGGTGTTGTGGTATTAGCCGTAGCCAGCAATGACAAAGTTGCACTGATAGCTGGTGTCACTAATGACTTAACAGCACAGGTTAAAGCTGGTGATATCATTAGCCGAGCAGCTGCTGAAGTCGGTGGTAAGGGCGGCGGTCGACCTGACCTGGCTCAGGCTGGCGGTACCGATACTGGGCGAATTGACGCGGCGTTGCAAGCGGCCCGTGACTACCTCGAACAGCAGTTTGGCACGCACTAAAATATTTGTGCTCTTGGTATGAACTGGTCTTGTGCGCAAGACCTAAGCGGTTTACTATAACAATCGTGATATCGGTGAATGCGTAACACGATTGCCCTTTAGCGGTCCGTTGTTGTGGTAATTTTTATCAACGACAGCGGGCATTGAGAGATGTATTGAAGGAGTCAGACAATGTTGATCTTAACCCGTCGAGTGGGTGAGACCTTGATGATTGGTGATGAGGTTACGGTCACGGTTTTGGGTGTGAAAGGCAACCAAGTTCGGATCGGCGTCAATGCACCAAAAACAGTCTCTGTTCATCGCGAAGAAATCTATAACCGCATCCAAGCTGAACATGATGATGGTGACAAGCAGAACAATAGCTGAGCCTTCAGTAAGCAAAAGCTGACCCATAGTGGTCAGCTTTTTTGTCTGTGCGCCAGTTCACCTTAGTTGGCGCAGTTCGATGAAAATGAGGCGTTGTGCGGTTATTTTAAGCGAGATGTTCAAAATTCCCACAAACGCACGGCAATTCAGAAAAAATCGTTTGACATTATTGCCAGTGCCGCTATCATTCAACGCCACAAACAAGTGGTGAGGTGGCCGAGCGGCTGAAGGCGCTCCCCTGCTAAGGGAGTATAGGGTTTATAGCCCTATCGAGGGTTCGAATCCCTCCCTCACCGCCATTTGTGCACAACACGACAACGCACTCGTAGCTCAACTGGATAGAGTACTCGGCTACGAACCGAGCGGTTGGAGGTTCGAGCCCTCCCGAGTGCGCCACGTCGTTACCAACCTAATATGCACTCGTAGCTCAACTGGATAGAGTACTCGGCTACGAACCGAGCGGTTGGAGGTTCGAGCCCTCCCGAGTGCGCCATTAGCCTGCTAGATTTAAATCCCATAGTCTGTAGTAAGCGTTGCCCCATTATTTAATCCATCAATAGTCTCTATAACGATGCCTATTCGCATCGGGCAAAGTGCATGTGCTATGCTTGGTCGCAGTGTCAATTTTAACAAAACTTACACAAGCGAGAACACCAATGAGCGCAGCTTTCGTTGAAGCATTCATGATCATGATTACTGGTATGGGCGCGGTGTTCGTGTTCTTAGTGCTGTTGTTGGTTGCTATGCAACTATTAAGCTACCTAACTGCGGCCAAGCCAGCTGCTGCGGCAGCCTCAGTAACAGCACCAAATTCTCCGCCTGCTGCTCACATAGCGGCAATAAGCGCCGCTGTGAAACGCTATCGCAGCAATCACAAATAATAAGGAGTCAAAGGATGACCACACCGATTAAACTCACTGAATTAGTGCTCCGCGATGCGCATCAATCTTTATTGGCCACCCGTTTCCGTTTAGATGATATGTTGCCGATGGCTGCAGCACTTGATGATATTGGCTATTGGTCAATGGAATCTTGGGGCGGTGCGACCTTTGATGCTGCTATTCGCTATTTAGGTGAAGACCCATGGGAGCGTATTCGCGAGCTGAAAAAAGCTATGCCAAAAACCCCTCAGCAGATGCTTTTACGTGGTCAGAATTTACTCGGTTATCGACATTATGCTGACGATGTGGTGATGCGCTTTGTTGAACGCGCTAAAACAAATGGCGTTGATGTATTTCGAATTTTTGATGCCATGAACGATGTACGTAACCTTGCCACCGCAATCAAAGCGGCAAAAGCTGTTGACGGTCATGCGCAGGGTACTTTGTCGTATACCGTAAGCCCAGTCCATACCCTGCAAACCTGGTTAGATATGGCGAAGCGCTTAGAAGACATGGGCAGTGATTCTATTTGTATTAAAGATATGGCTGGGTTGTTGCGGCCACAAGCGGCGTTTGAACTGATCACCGCGCTGAAACAAACGGTGGCGGTTCCTATCGCCATGCAATGTCATGCCACCACCGGCTTGAGCACCGCCACTTACCAAAAGGCTATTGAAGCGGGCATCGATATTCTTGATACCGCTATTTCTTCCATGAGCATGACCTATGGCCACACTGCCACTGAGACATTGGTCGCCATGACCGAAGGCACGGATCGCGACAGTGGTTTAGACCTGACTGCGTTGCAGCCTATTGCTGATCACTTTCGTGCTGTGCGGAAAAAATATGCCCAGTTCGAGGGCTCGCTCAAAGGCGTTGACGCGCGTATTTTAACTGCACAAGTACCCGGCGGCATGTTGACGAATATGGAGAATCAGCTGAAAGAGCAGGGAGCATTGGATAAGTTTGATGAGGTGCTGGCTGAAATACCGCGTGTACGGGAAGATTTAGGCTTTATTCCATTGGTTACACCGACCTCACAAATTGTCGGTACTCAAGCGGTTTTAAATGTCCTCAGTGGCAAGCGCTATAGCTCGTTATCGAAGGAAACCCGCGGGGTACTTCGGGGTGAGTATGGCGCAACTGCAGCGGCGGTGAATAAAGAGCTACAACAGCAAGTTTTGCAGGGCGATGAACCCATTACCGTACGTCCAGCCGATTTATTAGAGCCCGAGCTCGAGCGTTTAACGGCAGAACTGAAAAAACATGCCAAAGAAAAGTCATTTACTCTGGCCGAGGCTGAAGTCGATGATGTATTGACCTACGCCTTATTTCCGCAAATTGGTCTGAAGTTTTTGCAACACCGCGGCGATGCCAGTGCCTTTGAGCCGGAGCCATCTGCGGCAGCGGACAGCGCCCCAGTCGCGCCACCACAAACAAGCGCAGATACAGCCATCGAAAGCTATGCGGTGAAAGTCGATGGCGTGGTCTACCAGGTTGAGGTAGGCCCGCGGGATAGTTTGCGCATTGCAGCGCAAAACGTTAAAACGCCGGCGACTAAAGCTCAATCAGCCACGCCAGCAGCAGCTCCGTCGGGTTCTAGTAGCGACGTAACTGCACCGCTAGCAGGTAATGTCTTTAAGGTACTGGTGAAAGCCGGTCAACAGGTACAAGCCGGTGAAGTAGTGATGATTCTTGAAGCGATGAAAATGGAAACCGATATCAAAGCCCAGCATAGCGGCGAGGTCAGCCATATTCATGTGCGCGAAGGTGATAGCGTAGCGGTAGGCGATGTCATGTTAAGTGTGGCAGGCTAATTATGGAGCGCCTGATCATTTTATGGCAAAGCACCGGTCTGGCGGCAATGACCTGGGGTGCCGCGATCATGATGGCGGTCGGTGCGTTACTCTTGTACCTGGCTATTCATAAAAAGTTTGAACCGTTATTGCTACTGCCCATTGGCTTTGGTGCCATTTTGGCTAACATACCGGGCGCTGGTTTAGCTGATCCCGGTGGCATTCTCTATGCGATTTATGCGGTTGGTATTGAAACCGGCGTATTCCCACTACTAATTTTTATGGGGGTGGGAGCGATGACGGATTTCGGCCCGTTATTAGCCAATCCACGCACCTTACTGCTGGGCGGCGCGGCGCAATTCGGAATTTTCGCCACGCTCTTGGGTGCTATAGCCCTCAATGCCTTGCCAGGCTTTGAATTCACCTTAGCCGATGCCGCTGCAATTGCAATTATCGGCGGTGCTGATGGCCCTACGGCAATTTTTTTAGCCTCCAAGTTAGCTCCTGAATTGCTTGGTGCGATAGCGGTGGCGGCATACTCGTATATGGCGTTGGTGCCCATTATTCAGCCGCCCATTATGAAATTACTGACCACTGCTTCAGAGCGTAGTATCACCATGCAGCAGCTTCGCCCGGTAGAGCGCCGTGAAAAAATTCTGTTCCCGTTGGCCGTGCTGGCGCTGACATTGCTATTTTTACCCACGGCGACACCGTTGGTCGGTATGTTCTGTTTCGGCAACTTAATGCGCGAAGCCGGGGTGGTTGACCGTTTAAGCAAAACCGCGCAAAACGAATTAATTAATATTGTGACCATTTTCCTTGGTCTAGCGGTCGGTTCAAAGCTATCGGCTGATGAGTTTTTATCACTGCAGACGGTAGGTATCTTGGTGCTAGGCGCTGTGGCCTTTTCGATTGGCACTGCAGCTGGCGTATTGATGGCAAAATTGATGAATAAACTCAGTAGCCAGCCCATCAACCCGCTTATTGGTGCCGCCGGCGTATCGGCGGTACCGATGGCTGCGCGAGTGGTGAATAAGGTAGGTTTAGAGGCTAATGCGAATAACTACCTATTGATGCATGCTATGGGTCCAAATGTAGCTGGGGTGCTTGGTTCAGCGGTAGCGGCGGGGATCTTACTAGCGTTGATTGGTTAACCACCACAACAAGGTATAAGCCAATGCAATAAAGCCGCTAACTACTGCAATATAGATAAAGCCACGTAGGCCTTGGCGTAAGCTCCAACCGTTGAGGCGCAGATATAGTAGCCAAGCGATACTGAGTAGCAGCGGAATAACAAATAAAAATCGTGTCATGATGCGTGATTACCTTGTTTCTGGATGCGTTGATGCCACAGCACTAAGTCGGCGGCAGCGGATTGTGCCTGATTGAGGAGCGGATCGAGTTTGGTGATAAGGTCTGCTAATAAATCTAATTCGCCCGCGGCCATCAGCTGTTCTAGTTGCCCAGCTACCACATGCAACCGGGTTAAGCCGAGATTAGCGGCGGCACCTTTAAGCGAATGAAAGAAGCGTTGCGCTTGTTGGTGTTGACCTTTTGCCAACAAGTCAACCACTTGCTGCGGTGCATGTTGATAATCCTGTTGTAAACGATCAATCAAGTTTACGTACAAACCAATATTGTGCTGCAAACGCTCAAGCGCGGTGTTGAAGTCGATATCGCGGTGACGCGGATAACTGGGCCGCTCATGGCGATGATTGGCGTGGCTGTCGGGATTATCATTGGCACCATTGTAACTGCTGCGCAAGGCCCATTTTTGCACTGTTTGTAGTAATATTTTTTCGTCAATTGGTTTACTGATGTGGTCCTGCATACCGGCCGCCAGGGAACGTTCAATATCATCGGTGCTACTGTTAGCGGTCATGGCAATTAACGGTAATTGCTGGTAGGAAAACTTACTGCGGATATGCTCTGCGGCGGTTAGGCCATCCATAACCGGCATTTGAATGTCCATGAGTACCAAAGCGTAGTCTTTGCTATCGACCATGGTGATAGCTTCTTCACCATGGTGGGCAAGATCCACCACTAAGCCGGCGTGTTGCAGCATTTCTCGGGCAATCAAGGCGTTTATATCATTGTCTTCGACCAACAGCACCGGGAGCCCCTGCAAGGCTTGATCAGGGTGCTCTGTAAGTGCGTTCGCCGGGGCTTTAGTCAGTGCCAAAGCAGAGCACAGCACTTGAATCAAGGCTAAGCTGGTGTAAGGCTTGACGATGTGTTCATGCACTCCGAGCTGTCGCGCTTCAGCTAATAATTCATGCGCATGGTAGCTGGTTGCTAAAATTAGTTTGGCACTATTTTGGTGTGCCAGCATATCCTGACAGAATTCCAGACCGCTCATACCGGGTAACTGCCAATCGACCAAAATCGCGTCGAAGTTTTGTTGTTGCGCCAATAATAACGCTTCTTCGGCGCTACGGCAGGTGCGTACATTCACTTCAAAGCTACGCAGCAACTCGGTGACCATTTCGCGAGTGGTCAGGTTATCCTCAATCACTAACACGTGTTGACCTGCTAGCCGCGGTAACAGCAATAAGCGTGCATCAGAATCTGGCTGTGGCTGCAGTGGCAAGGTTAGTTCAAGAAAAAACGTGGTACCTTGACCGACGCTACTGGTCACGCCCATACCATGTTGATTCATGAGCTTAACGATGCGTTGGCTGATGGCTAAGCCAAGCCCAGTGCCACCATATTTGCGGGTGGTGGAGCTATCAGCTTGACTAAAGGCCTGAAATAATTTTGCTCGTTGTGCTTCGTCCATACCAATGCCGGTATCGGTCACCGAAAGTCGTAAATAGACTTCTTGCTCGGTCAGGTCAAGCAATGTTGCTGACACCACAATTTCGCCGTGCTCAGTAAATTTGATGGCATTGCTGACTAAATTGACCAGTACTTGATTAATGCGCAGCGGGTCGCCAATGAGTCGCGTTGGAATATTGGTGGGTAGGTTAATAATAAATTCGAGATTTTTATCATAGGCACGAAAGGCGAACATGTCGGCCAAATTACCGAGTACCTCTTCAAGGTCAAAAGGGATCTTCTCGATACTGAGTTTGTCGGCCTCTAGCTTGGCGAAGTCGAGCAGGTCATTAATGATACCAAGCAAGATTTTCGAGGAGCTTTCGATAGATTTCAGGTAGCCATATTGCTTGTCATCAAGCGCTGTTTTTAGGGTTAATTGCGTCATTCCTAAAATAGCATTGATCGGAGTTCGTATTTCATGACTAATGTTAGCCAGAAATTCACTTTTCGCTTGATTGGCTTGCTCAGCTTCAGCAATAGCTTGCTGCATTTGTTGTAGCTGCTGATTTAAGCTTGGCTTAGCGTTCATGATGGCAATCCAAGGTAAGCGAAGTGAGTTGTTATCATGCCACGACTGAAGGCTTGCGCCAAGACAGTAAATAGCCAGATTTCGGTGCGCTAACCTAGACGGAGCGAGCTTTCCCAAGTAAGCTTGCGGTCATCATGGCCATCAAAATGACAAGTAGGGTTCAATTTTGCAGTCAGCTTTTCAACACGCTTTGCAGCAGCTCGCGCAACCAGCCAACCAGAATGCCTTAACGCAGCTTAGTCGCGGCATTGAGCGCGAGGGCTTGCGTATCACCGCGAATGGTCACTTGGCTCAGACTGGGCACCCAGAGGCGCTTGGCGCAACCTTGACCCACCCGTACATCACCACCGATTACGCCGAAAACTTATTAGAATTTATCACCCCGGTTGCTCACAGTATTGAGCAAACCTTGGCGCAGTTGACCGACATTCATAGTTACACGTATCAGCACCTCGGTGATGAGCTGTTGTGGCCGCTGAGCATGCCTTGTGTAGTGGGTGCCGCGGAAGATATTCAAATTGCTCGCTACGGTAGCTCGCATAGTGGCCGTATGAAAACTTTGTATCGGCGCGGGCTGACCTATCGTTACGGCGGCGCCATGCAAATTATTGCCGGTGTGCACTATAACTTCTCATTACCGACTCAGCTGTGGCAAAGCCTCGCCGCGCAACAGCAACAAAGCGCCGATACTACCTTTATTTCGGCGGGATACCTCGGCTTGATCCGTAACTACAAGCGGGTATGTTGGTTGATTCCTTATCTATTTGGCGCTTCACCCGCCTTGTGTCAGTCATTTTTACAGCACACTGAAGGCACCATTGCACTAGAAAAACATGCCACCGGCACACTTTATCGTCCTTATGGTACATCGCTGCGTATGAGCGATTTGGGCTATACCAATAAAGAGCAGGCCGACTTAGCTATCAGTTATAACTCGATCAGCGAGTATGTTGCCGGCTTACGCAGCGCTATTTCTACACCATCCAAACAGTTTGCCTCGATTGGCGTGAAAGTGGATGGTGAATACCATCAGCTCAATAGCAATATTCTGCAAATCGAAAACGAGTTTTACTCAACCATTCGGCCCAAGCGCGTGAGCCAAGGCGGCGAAACGCCAACCCAAGCATTAGAGCGCGGTGGCATTGAGTACATTGAGGTACGTGCGTTAGACGTCAACCCGTTTAGTCCGATTGGTATTACCGCCGATCAAATTCGCCTGCTGGATATGTTGCTGCTGTATTGTCTGCTGCAACCGAGCCCAGACATGTCCAAGGCTGAGCAGCAGCAAACCGAACGTAACTTTAATCGAGTGGTATTAGATGGCCGCAATCCACGCTTAACCCTGCTGCACAATGACCATGAACGGCCACTGGCCGATTGGTTAGAAGAGTTATTTGCCGATTTTCAAGCTATCGCTCAAGTGCTTGATCAGGCGCATGGCGGTGACGCTTATCAGCAAGTGATTGCGGAACAATATCGTGCGGTGCTGAATCCTGAATTGACGCTATCTGGCCAAGTGATGCGTATTCTTACTGAGCAGAATATCGATAACGGCCGCTTTGGTATGCAGCTGGCGCGGCACTATCGTCAGCAGTTGCAAAAACCACTGAGTTTCTACAGCATCGAGCAATTTGAGCAATGGAGTCAGCAATCCTGGGCGCAGCAACAGCAGCGTGAAGCGCAGGATCAAAACACCAGTTTCGATGATTATTTGCAGGATTATTTCCGTAAAGCCTGCTGTGCTAGCCCGGAGTGTCGTGACGCATGGCGACCGGCATAAGCAAGCCCAGCATTCTGTTCGTCGCAGTGACGTTATTGACGCTGGCGGGCTGTAGCACTTCGCCGCCCGAGCAGCCCGATAATATCTGCGAGATCTTCTACGAAAAACGTGATTGGTACGATGCTGCCGCGGCAATGCGCGACAGTTGGGGTGTACCCATCCACGTCCCCATGGCAATGATGTATCAAGAGAGCTCGTTTAAACACGATGCGAAACCACCGAAAGATTACATTTTATGGATTATTCCGTGGGGGCGGGTGAGCAGTGCTTATGGCTATTCGCAAGCCAAAACGCCAACCTGGGACGACTATCAACGCGAAACCGGACGCAGCTGGGCATCACGCAGTGATTTTGATGATGCGATTGATTTTATGGGTTGGTTTATCAGTAAAAGCCATAGCGTCAACGGTGTATCGAAGTGGGACGCATATGGTCAGTATTTAAATTATCACGAGGGTTGGGGCGGTTATAAGCGTAAAACCTATCTGCAGAAGCAATGGTTAATCAGTACCGCTAAACGGGTCGATAGTCGCGCAAAAACCTACGCGGCACAACTAAAAACCTGTGAAGATGATTTAAAACGCGGGTGGTTTTGGCGTCTACTGTTCTAATGGTTTATTTTTTCTTGGCTTTGGCTTTACCCGTGGGCAGAAACTTCACCCGTTTGACC
Organism: Pseudidiomarina mangrovi; assembly: GCF_003999375.1. Classification (GTDB taxonomy): domain Bacteria; phylum Pseudomonadota; class Gammaproteobacteria; order Enterobacterales; family Alteromonadaceae; genus Pseudidiomarina; species Pseudidiomarina mangrovi. The sequence continues at coordinate 75,213 of NZ_RJLC01000012.1, read as the reverse complement.
ATATTCTCGCTGCTTTCTAAAACTTCAATGCGGTGGCCGACAATTTGTAAACACAATTGACTACGCGGGATATCGCCTAATTGCTCAATCACCAAGCCGCTCAGGGTTTTCGGGCCATCGGTGGGTAACTTCCATTTCATTTCTTTATTTAAGTCGCGAATGTTGGCGGCGCCTTCAACGATCACCGAACCATCGCTCAAGCGCTGCACCGTTTCGCTGGGTTCTGGGGCAATATTGGTGGTAAAGTCACCAACAATTTCTTCCAAAATATCTTCCAGAGTGACCAAGCCCTGAATATCGCCATATTCGTCAACCACTAGGCCAATACGTTCTTTGTTGCGCTGGAACTTGAGCAGTTGCACGTTTAATGCGGTGCCTTCGGGCACATAGTAAATGTCGCGTGCTGAGCGGATCAGTTCACTCTTGTCGAGGTCGTTACTTTTGCTGATCATTTGCATGATATCGCGGGCGTGGAGGAAGCCTATGGCATCATCAATTTCACCACGATAGAGCAAGATACGGGTATGCTGGGCTTGTGATAGCTGTTTGATGATGGTGCGCATGTCGTCTTGCGCATCAATACCGCTGATTTCAGATCGTGGAATCATCACATCCTCAACTGTCACTTTTTCTAAATCGAGAATACTCAGTAACATATCCGCATGACCGGATGGGATCATTGATTTAGCTTCGTTCACTACGGTACGCAATTCTTCTGAGCTCAGCGCGTCTTGGCCATTGGTTTTATTGGGATTAATGCCGAGTAGGCGCATTACACCGTTGGTGAAAAAGTTCACTGCAAGCACCAATGGGTGCATGATCCGTAGTAGTGGCTTTAGGATCATCGAGCTGGGGAAGGCAATACGCTCTGGATGCAGCGCGGCAATGGTTTTTGGGGTTACTTCGGCAAAGATCAGTACGATCAGGGTCAAACCAAAAGTAGCGACCACGATGCCGGCGTCACCAAACCAGCGTAAACAGATGATGGTCGCAATGGCGGATGCGGCAATATTTACTAAGTTGTTACCAATGAGGATGAGACTAATCAGGCGGTCTGGGCGGTCGAGTAAAAATTGAACGCGCTTGGCCCCGGCATTACCTTGTTGCGCTAAGTGCCGCAGGCGGTAACGGTTGACTGACATCATGCTAGTTTCGGAGCCGGAGAAATAGGCCGACATGAACAACAATACACCCAGAATGATGAGCAGGGTGGAAGTGGTGATCTGGTCCAAGAAATAATCCTGTATTGGAAGTCTAGTTGACTACTCTAATGGGCTGGTAAACCAAGTCAAGCGGAAAGTAACACGTCTTTTACAAAACGGCTGCCAAAATAGGCCAGAGTAAGCACCGCCCCTGCTATGACACTGGTCATAACCAGCAGGCGGCCACGAATGTGCAGCAGCCCGTGACACACCACCACAATCAAATACAGTGTAGCGGCTATCAGGCTTAATATCGTTTTATGTGCTTGGCCTTGCGCGAACATATCATTGAGGAAGACGAAACCAGTTGCTAGGGCGACAAAGAGCACTAATGTGCCAGTGGTGAGCAGCCGAAAAAAGTAGCGTTCAACAGTCATCAATGGCGGTAATTGATGACTGACTAAGGTGGCGCGATGATGTTTTAGCAAATAATTTAAATACAGCAATTGTATAGCGTATAAGGTGGCCATCACCAAGATAGCATAGGCGACTAACGATAGGATGATGTGCAAAATTAGCCCTTGTTGATGACTGACTTGTGCGCCCCAGTTGGTTGGGCTGTAGTACATCAACACCACACTGGCGGCGGCAAAAATATAAATCACAGGGCGTAATAATAAACCACCGCTGCGACCGCTACGCAGCAAGGATAGTAAGGCCACCATAAAGGCAACAGTACTCAGACTGGTGGTGATATTAAAATGATCAAAGTGGTCGAGTTCGAGGTGATTCCACAACAGATACGCATGCCCAGCCAGGGCCATAGCTGGTAATACCCAAAGCAGCGTAGGCGCTACTTTCGGCTGTCGTAACTGACGCCATAACAACACTGAGCTAGCGCCATAAAGCGCAACAGTGAGAACAAGCAAGCTAAGCATGAGAACACCTTTATTATTGCATGCATGCAGTATATGCAGGATTCACGCTAAACCCAATAGCAACAGGAAACTTTGCTTGAATTGCGATATACTCGGCACCATTAAATTACTTAATTGCAGTCAATGAGAGTCATTGCATGTTCGAAAATCTAAGCCAACGGCTGACGCAGTCGCTCCGTAATATTGGTGGTCGCGGTCGCTTAACCGAAGAAAATATTAAAGATACCTTACGTGAAGTGCGGATGGCCCTGCTTGAGGCTGACGTCGCCTTACCTGTGGTGCGTGAATTTATTGAGCGGGTCAAAACCCGAGCGGTCGGGGCTGAAGTTAATAAGAGTCTAACGCCGGGTCAAGTGTTCGTGAAAATTGTTCAGCAAGAGCTCGAGCAAGCCATGGGCGCGGCCAATGTACCGATTAATTTATCCACCCAACCACCGGCCGTGGTACTGATGGCGGGTTTACAAGGTGCGGGTAAAACCACCAGCGTAGCTAAGTTGGCGCGCTACTTGCGCGAGAAATTAAAGAAAAAGGTCTTAGTGGTGAGCGCCGACGTGTATCGTCCGGCCGCTATTAAGCAGTTGCAAACCCTTGCTGCTGAAGTTGAGGTTGAATTCTTCCCGTCGTCTACCGAACAACAACCGGTCGCCATAGCTAATGCAGCAATCGATTTTGCCCGCAAGAAATTCTTTGACGTGGTGCTGGTGGATACCGCTGGCCGTACCGCCATTGATGACCAAATGATGGCCGAAATCAAACAGCTGCATGCGGCGGTGAAGCCAATTGAAACACTGTTTGTGGTCGATGCCATGACCGGCCAAGATGCCGCAAACACCGCCAAGGCATTCAGTGAAGCATTGCCGTTAACCGGGGTAATTCTGACCAAGACCGATGGTGATGCGCGGGGTGGTGCAGCGCTGTCGATTCGTCATATTACCGGTCAACCGATTAAGTTTCTTGGGGTAGGTGAAAAGACCACCGCGTTGGAGCCATTTCATCCCGAGCGAATTGCTTCCCGTATCCTCGGTATGGGTGATGTACTGTCGTTAATTGATGAACTCGAAAGTAAGATTGACCGGCAAAAAGCCGAGCAAGTCGCCAAACGAGTGATGAAAGATGGCCAGTTTTCGCTCGATGACTTTCGTGACCAATTAGCCCAAATGCGCTCTATGGGCGGCATGATGGGGCTAATGGATAAACTCCCTGGCATGAGCCAAATGAGTGGCCAGATGAAAGGCCAAATGGACGACAAAATGACCGTGCGTATGGAAGCCATCATAAGCTCAATGACCATGAAAGAGCGTAGCCACCCTGATTTAATTAAAGGTTCGCGTAAGCGGCGCATTGCTGCGGGTTCAGGCACGCAAGTGCAAGATGTTAATAAGTTGCTTAAGCAATTTATGCAAATGCAAAAAATGATGAAAAAAATGAAGGGCGGCGGGATGGCAAAAATGCTGCGCAGCCTCGGTGGCATGGGTGGCAAAATGCCGCCTGGGATGTTCCCGAAACGCTAGGATTTACTTGCATTCAAGCGAAAAATCAGTAGAATTGCCGGGCTCTCTGGCTCAGACGTCGTCTAGTCGGAGGCATTTTTATTTACTTAACATTAAAAACTGTATCGAGGAACGTAATGGTAACCATTCGTTTACAACGTGGTGGCGCGAAAAAACGCCCCTTCTACCAGATGGTAGTGACCGACAGTCGCAATGCCCGCGATGGTCGTTTTATTGAAAATGTAGGCTTCTTCAACCCAGTCGCTCGCGGCCAGGAAGAAAAGTTACGTGTTGATTTAGACCGTGTTGACCACTGGGTGGCTAACGGCGCTGGTCTGTCTGAGCGTGTAGCTAAGCTAGTTAAAGACGCGCGCAGCGCGGCTTAATAGATTTTATCGAGACGCACGTGGTGGCAATGAGCACAACAACATCTGAAACCGTCATATTAGGCCAAATTGGCGCTGTTTATGGGGTGAAAGGCTGGTTGAAAGTGCAAAGTTACACCGATGATGCGGACGCCATTTTTAATTATCAACCGTGGCATGTCGTAAGACAGGGTAAAGCACAAACAGCGCAAGTCGAGGAATGGCGTCGACATAATAAAAGCCTGATTGTGAAGTTAGTTGGTGTGGATGATCGTGACCAAGCTCAGTTAATGACTGGTGCTGATATTGTGATTGCCGCTGACCAACTACCTGAATTGCCAGCGGATGAATTTTATTGGCGCGACCTGATTGGCATGACCGTGGTGAATACCGAAGGTTATGACATGGGGGTGGTTGACCAATTAATGGCCACAGCATCGAATGATGTGATGGTAGTGAAAGCGAATAGCAATGATGCGTTTGGGCGTTCGGAGCGGTTAGTTCCGTTTATCCAAAGTCTGTATGTGGTTGCAGTTGACCGCGCAGCAAAACGTATCACTGTTGACTGGCCGTCGGATTTTTAATGGCTAAGCAGCTACAGGTTGGGGTGATAAGCCTTTTTCCTGAGATGTTCCAAGCAATTACCGACAACGGTGTGACAGGCAGGGCGGTTCGTGATGGGCTGTTATCGATTCAGGTAACCAACCCGCGCGACTTTACCCATGATCGCCATCGCACTGTGGATGATCGCCCCTATGGTGGTGGTCCGGGAATGTTGATGATGGTGCAACCGCTTACTGATGCGATTGCCGCCGCCAAGCAACAGCTCGGGCAACAGACCAAGGTGATTTATTTATCACCGCAAGGGCGCCAGTTAGACCATGCTGGAGCGGCTTATTTAGCGCAGCATGAGCGCTTGATCTTAATCGCCGGTCGCTATGAAGGCATCGATGAACGCGTCATTAAACGCCACGTTGATGAGGAATGGTCGATAGGTGATTACGTGTTAAGTGGCGGTGAGTTACCTGCTATGGTGTTGATTGATGCAGTAGCACGATTAATACCCGGGGTTCTCGGGCACCAAGATTCAGCCAGTGAAGATTCTTTTGCTAGCGGTTTATTGGATTGTCCACACTACACACGACCAGAAGTTTTAGATGGTGAGGCGGTGCCACCGGTATTACTGAGTGGTAACCATGAACAAATACGTCGGTGGCGGTTACAACAGTCGTTAGGTCGAACCTGGCTACGACGCCCCGAATTGTTAAATCAGCTAGCTCTGACTGACGAGCAGCAGCGTTTGTTAAGCGAGTTTATCGCCCAGTATCACGCCGCTGATTCAGACTCGGGCAGTTAATCTAGATTAGTGAGGCTATTATGGCAAAAGTAAGTCAAAATTTGATCAAAGCGATCGAAGACGAGCAATTAAAAACCGACCTTCCGGCTTATGCTCCGGGCGATACAGTGGTCGTAAATGTTAAGGTTAAAGAAGGTAACCGCGAGCGCGTTCAGGCATTTGAAGGCGTGGTTATTGGCAAGCGCAACCGTGGCCTGCACTCAGCAGTAACGGTACGTAAAATTTCTAACGGTGAAGGCGTTGAGCGCTCATTCCAAGTGCACAGCCCAATTATTGAAAGCATCGTTGTGAAACGCAAAGGTGACGTACGTAAAGCCAAGCTTTACTACCTGCGCGAGCGTTCAGGCAAATCTGCGCGTATCCGCGAGAAGTTGTCGTAAGCCAAAGCGATTATCTCGCCATAAGCTACAGCAAAACCCGCCTCATTATGTGGCGGGTTTTTTTATGGCAAAATTCAGGCACAATAGCACTTTACGCGGCGGTTTTGAGGAGTGGGTATGGCGCAGTTAAGCGAGCAGTTGCAACAGTTGCGGCAGCAAATCGATGCTGCTGATAGTGAGCTGGTGCAATTACTGTTACGGCGACGTGAGTTAGTGGCACAAGTCGGTGTGATCAAACGTGCTGCCGGACAGCCGCTGTACGTGCCTGAGCGTGAACAGCAGATGCTTGAATTACGTCGCCAGCAAGCCCAACAGGCTGGTTTATCGGCGGATTTGATTGAAGATGTGTTGCGCCGAGTGATCCGTGAATCCTATCAGCAACAGCAGGCTGCCGATGTTCATTTACAGCACAAAAATATCGTTGTGGTGGGTGGTGAAGGAGCCCTAGGACGGTTATTTGTACGACTATTTTCATCAGCAGGTGCCAAGGTACAGAGTTTAGATCGTAATGATTGGGATCAGGCTGAGACTATCTGTGCTGATGCTGATTTAGTGCTGTTTGCCGTACCTATTACTCTTACAGTGGCTCTCATTGAACGGCTGCCGGCGTTACCCGCGCACTGTATCCTCGCTGACTTGACCAGTATCAAAGGGCAGCCTTTAGCGGCCATGTTGGCCAAGCATAATGGTCCAGTGGTTGGTTTACATCCAATGTTTGGACCACAACAAGCCACCTTAGCGAAACAATTAGTGATTGTCTGCCATGGCCGTCAACGTGAGCAGTATCAATGGTTGCTTGATAGTATCATTCGTTGGGGTGCACATATTCGTGACATATCGGCCACGGAACATGATGAAGCTATGGGCTTTATTCAAGTACTGCGGCACTTGTCGACCTTTGTATATGGCGCACATTTGGCCGAACAACAGGTCGATTTGGCCCAGTTAGTGAGCTTAAGTTCGCCTATTTATCGCTTAGAGTTGATGATGGTTGGGCGCTTATTTGCACAAAATCCAGAGCTCTATGCCGACATTATTTTATCGCAGCCGCATACCTTTGCCATGATGAATGACTATGTACGTAGTTTCGAAACTATTTTGAGCCGACTACAAGCGGGCGATAAATCGGCATTTATTGCGAAGTTCGCTGAAGTTAAAGCCTATTTCGGCGATTTTTCCCAGCGTTTCCTCGAAGATTCCCAGCGTCTATTAGATGCAGCCGGCGACGCCAAGCAAATCAGCTAACTGCTGCGGGTCGAGGGGCTTACTGAGTACCTTGGTGATACCCACCGCGGTGGCTGCATGAGCCAGTTGCTCCGCTGGGTGCGAACTAACTAGCGCGGCCACTAGACCTGGTTGATAGGTCGTCAGTTGTTGGTACAAAGCAATACCTGTGCTATCAGGGAGTTCATGATCGAGTAGCGCTAAGGCAAATTGCTGCTGTGCAGCCATGGTTATGGCTTGATGGGCGTTTTCAGCACAATGAACGGTAACCTCATAGCAGGTTAACATCGCCTTAAGTACCTCGCGCGAGATAAAATCATCTTCGACAATGAGAATGTTGGCTTGCGCTTGAGTCATGCTAGCGACCTCGTCTATGCTATCGACGACACCCTAACAAAAGCGGAGAAAGCATGCAACGCGTGAAAATTTGGGATGGTTTTGTGCGGTTAAGCCATTGGCTGATGGTGATTTTATTAGTCGCCATGTGGTGGACCGCTGAAAACGACTACATGGAGTGGCATCTGCGCTTGGCACCGGTACTTGGTGGTTTAGTGATCAGCCGTATTTTGTGGGGGGTGTTCGGTAGTGAGTCGGCTCGTTTTCGCCACTTTGTGCGTGGCCCGAAAGCAGTTATGGCGCACTTAAAAGAACTTCGGAGCGGTCACTATCAGGCCAGCAACGGTCATAATCCCGCAGGCGGTTGGGCGGTTGTCATCCTGTTGCTGCTAGTGTTGGCGCAGTTTGTAAGTGGTTTACTGGCGTCTGATGGGTTCTTTTATGCTGGCCCCTTAGCAGCGCTTGTGGGTAGTGATGTCGCCGAGCAAATGGTTGATGTGCATGAACTCATTTTTGAGCTGTTAGTGATAGCTGTGGCGATTCACCTGTTGGCTATTGTGCTGTATCGACTTCGCGGTATTGCCTTAGTCGGCACTATGATTCATGGCTACAGACATGACGTTAGCTCGGTCAAGTTACGCCATGGTTTACTTGGAATAGCGTTGGCAGCCGTAGCTGCCTACGCATTATTTATCTGGATTAATTAATCTTTATATTGGTCATGACAGGCTTTGCAGTTGCGCGCAGCCGTCATAAAGGCTTTACGTGAATCGGCTTCGACCCCCGCGGCAGCTATTTCAGCTAAAGCCTTGGCATCGGCCTGCAGTTTTACGGCACGCTGATTAAAATCGTCTCGATTGGACCAAATGGCTGCCAGCGCGTCAGAATTATTGCCTGGTTGCGCACCGGCAGTATCAAATGCTGGCCATGGAATTGTTGTCATAGCGGCGAAATCGGCAGCCCGAGCCGCGAAAATTGCCGCATCGAAAGGGGCATCGCCGCGCACCATATCACCCATTGCAGCAAAGTTATTTTGCATCACCGAAAATGCTTTTTGCCGATATTCAACCGCTTTATCGGCATCATTAAAGGCATTCTGTGCAGACACTGCGGCACTCACTAAAACACTGACCGCAGCTGCAATAACCACCATTTTGTGTTGTTTCATTCCGTTTCTCCTGCTGAAAAAAGAGGTTTTACGCTATTTACCGATTGCAATACGCTTTTCATCCCCAAACAGATTGCACCGAAGCGCCATCTGGCTTTACTGTAGTCGATGATAACGGGTATTAATTCTAAAAGCTAAACCTGACAAGGGGAACCAGATGAACCGTAGCAATCGCCTCAGCAAGTTGGCGTTAGCGCTCGCCGCTGCCTTACCGGCAGCCGTTATGGCGTCGCAAACTACGCCAGTGCAAGGGTTGCAGGATAATTCGTCCACATTTGTGGCGTTACAGAATGCAACTATCGTGACCGAGCCTGGCAAACAATTGAATAACGCAACATTAGTCATTCGCAATGGGCGCATTGTTGCCATTGAGCGCAACAACCAAGCCCCCGAGGGTGCGCGGGTTATTGATGTGAGTGGCCATGTAATCTATCCGGGCTTTATTGATGCCTATAGTAATTATGGCGTCACCGCAGCGGCTGAGGGTGCTCGTCGTGGCCCACGCAGCGCACCACCGGTGTACAACAATAAGCGTGAAGGTGGCAATGCCGCTAATGACGCAATTCATGCACAACGCCATTGGGTAGACACTCTCGCTACCGATGCTAAAGCTGCGCGCGATTATATCAGTCAGGGTTTTACAGCCGTACAAAGTGCGCGTTTAGATGGCATCTTTCAAGGTCAGGCAGTCACCGTATCGCTGGCTGATAGAATTGCTAATGACACCGTCTACAATGCCCAAGCGCGGCATTTTGGCTCGTTTGACAAAGGCAGTTCGGTACAACAGTACCCGTCGTCGCTGATGGGTTCTATTGCGCTAATTCGGCAAACCCTGTCGGATGCTAATTGGTATCAGCAGGCCTTTGGCAAAGAGGCCCATAATGGTCCGGTAGAGTATAATGCGGCATTGGCCAACTTGAGCTCTATTGAGCAAGAAGGGGTGGTGTTTAAAGTGACTGATGACAAGTCATTGCTGCGCGCTCATGATGTTTTTAGCGCTTTCGATGTGCCAGTGACTTATGTTGGGTCAGGTTATGAATATTCCCGTCTAGATGCTATCAAGGCGACGCAATCGCGCGTGATCTTACCCTTGAATTTTCCAGCTGCACCTGAGGTTGCCGGTATCGATGACCATCTTGATGTCAGTTTAGCTGATTTGCGCCATTGGGAGCGTGCTCCAGGTAATGCCGCAGCATTAGCCAGCGCAGATATAGATTTCTCGTTTACCTTGCATGAGTTGAAAAAGGCCGAGGAGTTTTGGCCCAACCTTCGTAAAGCTATTCAACATGGTTTAGATAAAGACCGTGCACTAGCAGCACTGACTACTGTGCCTGCAAGTATTGCTGGTGTGGCCGATCGGGCTGGTAAAATTGCTCCAGGTTTCATGGCTGACTTTGTCATTGCGGACGGTGATCTGTTTACCAATGGCCGCATCAAGTCGGTTTGGTTACAGGGCCAAGAGGTTGAGCTTGAACCATTGCGTCGGGCGGCATTTGATGGCCAATTTACCGTGACTATTGCTGAGCAAGAGGCGGTATTGACCATCAATGATGGTAAACGTATTAGTGGTGAACTAAAACGGGGCGAGCAGAGCGCCAAAATTCGTGATGCCCAGCGTGATGACGAAACCTTACAATTCGTTGTTGATGGCGACTTTAATGGTGTCGCTGGTGCCTGGCGCATGCGGCTGCAGCAACAAACAGTAGAGGGTTATGCCGGGGTTGCTGTGGCACCGAATGGTCAGCAGCTGGCGTTTAGCGCTACTATGACGAAACCAGCTGAACGCAAGGATAAGCCATTACCGACAGTTGAGTATGTCAGTAAAGTTACTTTCCCGAACGTTGCCTTTGGCTTGGATGGATTGCCGGCGCGGCAAAACCTTCATATTAAAAATGCGACTATTTGGACTGCCGATGAGCAAGGTATTTTAGAAAACGCTGATATCTTGGTGCGTAATGGTAATTTTGAGCGGATCGGTACCGATTTACGTACGCCATCAGGTTATGAAGTGATCGATGCGACGGGGCTGCATGTCACACCGGGCTTAATCGATGAACACTCGCACATTGCCATTGATCGCGGTGTTAACGAGGGTTCAGAGGCGATTACCGCTGAAGTTCGTATTGGTGACGTCATTAACCCCGATGATATCCATATTTATCGTTCGCTTGCTGGCGGTACCACCATTGCGCAATTGCTGCACGGTTCAGCCAACCCGATCGGCGGCCAAGCGCAAGTGATTAAATTGCGCTGGGGCGCTACCGGTAGTGAGCTGAAATTTGATGCTGCACCGCCGAGCATCAAATTTGCGCTCGGCGAAAACGTCAAACAAAGTAATTGGGGAAGTAACTTTAGCATTCGTTATCCGCAAACACGGATGGGTGTCGAAACCGTCATGCGTGATGGCTTTACTGCCGCCATCGAGTATCAACAACGGTTAGCCGCTTACAACAAACTAAGCCGCTCAGAGAAGGCTAAAGTGGCACCGCCGCGGCCTGATTACCGCCTCAATACCTTACTCGAAATCCTTGATTCGAAGCGTTTTGTTCACGCACATTCGTACGTGCAATCAGAAATTCTGATGCTGTTACGCTTGGCTGAGGAATTTGATTTCACCATCACTGCGTTTACGCACATTTTAGAGGGCTACAAAGTGGCCTCAGAAATGGCTAAACACGGAGCTGGTGCGTCATCGTTTGCCGATTGGTGGGCTTACAAGTTCGAGGTCTATGATGCGATTCCGCAAAATGCCTGTTTAATGGCAGAGAAGGGCGTTTTAACCAGTATCAACTCGGATAGTAACGACCTACAACGTCGCCTTAATACTGAAGCGGCCAAGTCGGTGACTTACTGTGGGATGGACCCACATGAAGCACTGAAAATGGTCACCTTGAATCCAGCGAAGCAGCTCAAAGTAGAACAATATGTCGGTAGCATCAGTGCTGGTAAGCATGCTGACTTTGTATTGTGGAATAGCAATCCGCTGAGTGCGTATGCGCAACCACAACAAACTTGGATCAACGGCCGTAAATACTTTGACCGCGAGCTCGATCAACAAATGCGAGTGGCCGTAGAAGCTGAAAAGCAGGCTTTAATGCAGAAGCTATTAGCGGCACCAGAAGGCGACCGTATGGGCGCCGAGCAGGCCTATAAGAAACAACAGCCGACTTGGCATTGTGAGGATAACCACGATGTTTGGTGGCAGGTTTATAGCGATCATAGCCATGCACAACATGGAGGACAGCACTAATGAAACGATTAATGACTGCCGTTTTTACGGCTGCCCTGTCGCTATCGGCCGCAGCGCATGACATGGTGCCCGGCGCACCGCAAAGCCAACCAATTTTATTGCAAGGTGGCACTTTACACACGGTCACTAATGGCACCTTAGCCAATACCGACCTGTTGTTCGAAAATGGTCAGATTATTGCTATTGGCAACAATATTCCGTTACCGCCTAATACTGAAGTTCTGGATATTTCAGGTCAGCATGTTTACCCAGGCCTAATCGCCTTAGACACGACCTTGGGATTGGTAGAAATTGAAGCTGTTCGCGCTACCGATGACCAACAAGAAACCGGTATGATCACGCCAGAAGTGAGTGGTCATATTGGCTTCAATCCAGATTCGGAAATCATCCCAACGGTACGTTTCAACGGTATCACTCACGCGCAAATTGTGCCCCAAGGTAATTTGATACGTGGCCGTTCAAGCTTACTGAAGACCGATTCGTGGACCTTTGAAGATGGCGCTGAAGCATTGAATGTTGGCGTGCATGTCAGTTGGCCGCGGGTTGGCTTGAATAACGCATGGTGGGAGCGCCGCAGTCCGGCTGAGCAGCGTAAGGCCAATGCCGAAGCTCGGAACAATCTGGAGCGTGCCTTTGTGCAGGCTAAAGCCTATTACGATGCCAAGCAAGCAGGCGTGTTAACGGCAACGGATCAACGCTGGGAAGCTATGCTGGGACTGTTTGATCAAACCAGCAAGTTGTTTATTCATGCTGATGATCAACGCCAAATTGAGCAAGCCATCGACTTTTCCGCCGAGTATGGCTTCGATATGGTACTAATGGGCGCGCGCGATGCCTGGCGTATTGCTGAGCGTTTAGCCGCGCAGAACATTACCGTTGTTTACGGCGCGCCGTATGGCTTACCAAGTCGTCTGGATGAGCCCTATGATCAAGCCTATGCCACACCAAGCCAACTGGCTGCTGCCGGCGTTAATTTCGCCATCAGCTACCCGGGTTATTGGGACATCCGTAACCTAGCCTTTGCTGCGGGTAATGCCGTTGCCTACGGCCTTGATCGCGATCAAGCGTTAGCTGCTATCACACTGAAACCGGCACAAGTGATGGGCGTTGACGATAAACTCGGCTCACTTGAGGTGGGTAAGCAAGCCTCGTTGGTAGTATCGAATGGTGACCTAATGGATCAATTAGGACAAAAAGTAACATGGTTATTTATTGATGGTCGCCTCGTTGATCTGAACAACCGCCATAACCAGTTGTATCAGAAGTATCGGCAAAAACCGTAACGACCACACCTGAAGTCTGTTAAAAAAGCCGAGTTGGACAACAACTCGGCTTTTTGTTGTTTCAAAGTATTACAAATTACAAACAAACTGTTGTCTAATGACTCAGCTCTTGGCACTATCAATGCCAGTAAACAGGATCACTACGCAGGTACGCTATGCCGCTACATCGACAATTCTCCAATGACGGAAAAGAGCTGATTATTGCAATCAAAGGTAAGTTTGACTTTTCGTTGGTGCAAGAATTCCGCCAGGCCTACAGTGATGTGGGCGATCAGCAGCCAACGGTGTTTGTCGACCTGCGCGAAACCGAATATCTCGATAGTTCGGCACTCGGTATGTTGCTCAATATGCGCAAATCATTGGGCAAGGCGGTGCGCGCTATTCACATCATTAACTGCCGTCCCGAAGTGCGTGGCATTCTTGACATCTCGCGTTTTGATAAATTGTTTGTGATCGAGTGATATGCCCAGAGCAGCAGCCGAAGCGCTATTGCAGGTTATTCACGACGATTCGGCGCTGGCTGAGCACGTCGTTGAATTAATTCACAAGCTTCCTGCTGACCTCAAAGTCATTCCATTATGGTTGCTGATTGCCACCAACAAAGACGCGTTAACCAGCTTATTACCGCAACTACATCAGCGTGTTATGCCCACGTCAGGTCCGCCTGCGTTTGTGTTATTGATTACCGATAACGCCGACATTTTGGACGGCTGTGCCGAGCAATTTGATGATGTGCTGCTATGGCCACAGCCGCTTGAGATGCTCGCCACGCGCATTCGGTTGTTACAACATTGGTATTGGTGTCGTTCTGAATTAGCGCGTGTACGTGATGCCTTGGTATGGCACGATACCCGTAATGACCGCGAACACCAGCTGGTAGAGCATATTTTTCGTAATGCCCTAAGCCGCAACTTTCTCGATTATCCGAATATCCAAACTTATTTAACGCCAGTCTCTAAGTTTAATGGTGATTTATGTTTGGTGGCACCGGGGCCGCTGGGTAATGTGTACTTATTGATGGCCGATTTTACCGGGCACGGCTTAGCCCCAGCAACCGGTGCCTTGCCGTTATCACAGGCATTTTTTGCCATGGCCGACCGTGGTGTTTCAATCGCGGAAATGGTCACCGAGTTTAATTTCCGCCTTAATCGCTTATTACCTGATGATATGTTCTGTGCTGGTTTGCTGCTAGAGCTATCCGCCAATGGCGAACGTATCACCTTTTGGAATGGCGGAATGCCGCCGGCTTTGGTGTGTGACGCTAGCGGTCAAATCATTAAGCGTTTAACGGCACAGCACATGGCACTTGGTGTGCTTGATGATGATGATTTTGATAGCCGAGTGACAACATTGCGGGTACCGCCTGAGAGTTTTGTGGTGACCTATACCGATGGGGTCATTGAATTACTAGGTTCCAAACTCGAATTTTTGGGCATTGATGCCTTAGAAGCCTTGTTGCGCCGTCACCCCACCGACGCTGAATTTCCAGCCTTAGTGGAAGAACTGGAATTATTTCGCGGCGAACAACCATTGCATGATGACCTATCGCTAGCTTTGCTTCGTTGTCGACCCACCGAACTTAACGAAGCAAAGGCAGTTGCTGATGATCGCGGTATGGCATTTCGCTTTTCTACCTGCTTACGGGTAGAACAATTGCAAACTATTGATCCAATAAGTTATGTATTAAACGCGGTGAGCCAGTTACCGCGTTTACGAGCCCACCGTACCACTATTTATCTGTTATTGGCTGAAGCTTACAACAATGCGCTAGAGCACGGTTTGTTAAAACTCGATTCAAGTTTAAAAGATAGCCCTGATGGCTTCGCCCAGTATTACTTATTGCGCAGCCAGCGCTTGGCGCAATTAGCTCGCGGCGAAATTACTATAGAGGTGAGTTACGACGACCAGCAGCAGCAGCTCGAATTTACCATCACCGATAGTGGCGACGGCTTTACCACAAGTGCACGCGGCAGTCGTACAGCACACCCTCATGGTCGTGGTTTAGACCTATTGAAGCAGCTGACCAAACAAGTGCAATGGCAACAAAATGGCCGCCAGATCAACTTTATTTATCAGCTTTAACCGCCAGCTAATTTTACCCTAAACCCCTGCTGCTCAAGCCATGACTTGGCTGCTTGACGCTGGTCGCCTTGCAGTTCAATAGTGCCATCTTTTACTGCACCACCAACGCTTAACTGTTTACGCAATTGTTTGGCGTAATTTTCCAGTAACTCGACGTTGTCAGGGAGTTGCATGATCACCGTCACGCCCTTGCCATTGCGCCCTTTAGTTTGGCGCTGAATCTTCACCGGCTGCGAGGTATCAATACTCAACGGCTGTTGTTCAGGCGCTGCTTGCTCGCTATCGGGTAGGCGATTAAAGCCGAGATTTTTTAACTGTTCAAATAAGTCACTCACCGCAACCTCAATTTTAAACTTGGAATAAATAGGGATCGTGTTATATATTTTTCTTATAAGTAATTCCGCAAAGGTCGCCCTATGAAATTACAGCAGTTGCGTTACATCGTTGAAGTATTAAATCACAATTTAAATGTCTCATCGACCGCTGAGAGTCTATTTACCTCACAGCCTGGTATCAGCAAGCAAGTGCGGATGCTTGAAGACGAGCTTGGGGTGCAGATTTTTGCTCGCAGTGGTAAGCACTTAACCCAAGTGACGCCAGCTGGTGAAGAGGTCATTGCCATTGCCAATCAAATTTTAGCGCAAGTGGATGCCATCAAAGCGGTAGCGGCTGAGTACAATCAACCCGAGCAAGGGCGGCTCAGTATTGCCACCACACACACCCAAGCGCGATACGTGTTACCAACCGTTATTACCGCGTTTAAGCAGCGCTATCCGAAAGTTACTTTACATATGCATCAAGGCTCGCCTGAACATATTAGTGAAGCTACCGCCAAAGGCCGCGCCGACTTTGCCATAGCCACCGAAGCCTTGCATTTGTACCAAGACTTAGTGATGTTGCCGTGTTATCACTGGAATCGTTCGATCATTGTGCCACGGGGTCACCCCTTAGCGAGTGCCGCCAAAATAACCATCGCCGACTTAGCGAAACATCCTATCGTGACCTATGTTCATGGTTTTACCGGCCGCTCAGAGCTGGATAAGGCTTTTAATCGCGCCGGCCTCAAACCCAATGTGGTGTTCACCGCCACTGATGCCGATGTCATTAAAACCTATGTCAAAATGGGCTTAGGGGTAGGCGTGATTGCGACGATGGCTTACGACCAAGTTAGTGATGCTGACTTAGTAGCGATACCTGCTGAGCACTTATTTGCTGCCAGCACGACCAAGATAGGCTTCCGCAAAGGCTCGTTTTTACGTAGTTATATGTATGATTTTATTGAAGGATTTGCGCCGCATTTGACCCGCTCACGGGTGGAGCAAGCGATGGCATGTCGTACTCAAGATGATGTCGATGCCCTGTTTAAGGGCATCGACTTACCACTGTGGTAACCCTTAACATTCGATAATGTTCACCGCGAGACCGCCACGAGCGGTCTCTTTATATTTACTTTTCATATCATTACCGGTATCCCACATGGTTTTGATGACTTTGTCGAGCGACACTTTGTGATCACCAGAACCACGTAAAGCGAGCCGTGCAGCATTAATTGCTTTAATGGCACCCATGGCATTACGCTCGATACAGGGCACTTGAACCAAGCCACCAACTGGGTCACAGGTAAGGCCCAGATTGTGTTCCATACCGATTTCGGCAGCATTTTCAACGTGGCTGGCGCTGCCTCCCATCAATTCAGCCAGAGCACCGGCGGCCATCGAACAGGCTACGCCAACTTCACCTTGGCAACCTACTTCAGCGCCAGATATGGAGGCGTTTTTCTTATACAAAATGCCTATTGCTGCAGCGGTCAGTAAAAACCGCACTACCGCTTCTTCGTCGAGCGGCGCAATATAACGGTCGGCATATTTCATCACCGCCGGAATAATACCCGCCGCACCGTTGGTTGGTGCAGTGACCACACGGCCGCCTGCGGCGTTTTCTTCGTTCACCGCTAGGGCAAATAAATTGACCCAGTCCATAGCCTGCATTGGGTCACTGGTTTTTTCATTGCGTAAGCGCTGATATAACCCTGGGGCGCGGCGCTGTACGCGTAAACCACCCGGCAATATACCTTCGGTAGCGATACCACGGCTGATGCAGCTATCCATGGTGTTCCAAATATGCATCAGACCACTGCGGATCTCAGCTTCACTACGAAACACTTTTTCGTTGGCGAGCATCACTGAGCTCATGCGTTTACCGTGCTCTTTACAGTGTTTGAGTAAGTCATTGCAGCTATCAAATGGGAACGGAATGGGCTTGCTCGACTGCTCAATAGCTTCTTCGAGGTTGTCATCGAAATCAGCATCGCGCACGATAAAACCGCCACCAATCGAGTAGTACAGGTCGCGGTAGACTACCTCTCCTTGGCGCAGCAGCCGCAGCTCCATAGCGTTGGCATGGCGTGGCATAGTTTTACGACGATGGAAGATAATCGCGCCTTCCCGCGGGAAGGGCACATTGTATTGCCCTAATAAGGCTAATTGCTCGCTATCATGTGTGCTTTGCAGAAATTGATCGACCATCGTGGTATCAACGGTCTCTGGGCTTTCACCGGCTAACCCGAGAATCACTGCTTTACCGGTACCATGGCCTTTACCGGTCTGGCCAAGTGAGCCAAATAGCTCAACTTCAATGGCATCAATGCTGGTTAGGGCAATAGCCTTGTCAGCGGCGAGTAAAAATTCCTTGGCGGCACGCATAGGGCCTACTGTGTGGGAACTGGATGGGCCAATACCTACTTTAAATATGTCAAAAACACTGATCATAGCGACTCATTCATTTAGTGGCTGATAGAACCGGCAATATTCGGGATGGATATGGTCGGCTAATTCACGCAGCATGCCTGCGGTTGCGCCCCAAATATTGCGTTGCTGATAGGGTATGAAGTATACCCGATCGTAGATAAAACGCTGTAGCTTATACGCGTAGTGATGGCGCTGATGCAATACATGTTTCAACGGAACTGTAAATATTTCAGCAACTTCAGACTGCTGCGGTCGCAGCGGCGCGCGTGGTGTGACCAGTGCCACAAAGGGCCGGACGATGAAATTACTGATTACTGGGTAGTCTTGTAGCTGGCCGATCAGTTGCACGTCAGCAGGGTTTAGACCAATTTCTTCTTGAGCTTCGCGCAATGCGGTGTGTAGCAAGTCGTGATCATCTGGCTCTTGGCTGCCGCCAGGAAAGCTAATTTGCCCAGCATGGTGGCGCAGGCCAGCTTGGCGTTGAGTCAAAATCACCTGCAGCTCACCGTCTTGCTCCAGCAAGGCGATCAGCACCGCAGCTGGACGCATGCGTTTGAGCAGCGGGCGGGTCACTAAAGGGCGCTGATGAAAATGAAAGCGCCGAATAAATTCATCACGGGTCATGATAGCTCGGCCAATAAGGGGACTATTTTGGCGACTTTGTCGAGGGTTTCCTGATACTCGCTGGCGCCCTCAGAGTCAGCCACAATGCCACCGCCAGCCCAGCAGTACAACTGTTGTTGTTGCGCGACGAGGGTACGAATGGCGATGCTGCTGTCGGCCGCACCATGCTTGGAAAAGTAGGCCAAACTGCCGCAATAATAACTGCGCCGATGTGGTTCGAGTTCATCAATAATTTCCATGGCGCGGATCTTTGGCGCGCCAGTAATGGAGCCACCGGGAAAGCACGCCGCGATTAAATCAAGGGCATTGTGTTGTGGGGTCAATTGCCCGGTTACCGTGCTGACTAAGTGATGCACCGCCGGATAACTTTCGATGGCAAACAACTTGGGTACCGTGACACTGCCAGGTTGGCAACAGCGGCTTAAATCATTGCGCAATAGATCCACAATCATCACATTTTCGGCGCGATCTTTACTGGAATGCGCCAATTGTTCGGCATTGGCTTGGTCTTGCTGAGGGTCGCTGCTGCGCGGACGGGTGCCTTTAATCGGCTTGGTCTCGACCAGTCCAATGGCCGATACGTGTAAAAAGCGCTCCGGTGAATGGGACAGCAGAGCGCCGTGATCGAGGCGGAAAAACCCTGAGAACGGGGCGTTGTTATGTTGCCGTAAGCGCAAGTAAGCCTGCCATGGGTCGCCACGATAGCTGGCGGAAAATCGTTGCGCCAGATTAATTTGATAGCAGTCGCCAGCCTGTAAATAGGCTTGAATTCGCGCAAAACGTTGCTGGTAATCGGTCGCCGAAAGGTTACTTTGCCAAGCACTAGTAAGGGTGAATTCCAGCTGATGGTTGGTGCTGGCGGGGCTTAACCAAAACTGTTCGAGCTCGGGCAATTGCTCAGTCTCTGCTAACAGCCAAGTCACGCCGTCCTGACGCCGACGAATCAATGCTTGATGATAAACCCCAACGGCTAAATCGGGCAGCTCAATATCGGCTTGTGCATGGCTTGGTAACTGCTCCAGGGCACGCCCAGCATCGTAACTAAAGGCACCAGCGAGGCCACCTTGAAACGGAACCTCGGCAGGGCCTTGATAGCTGGGAACGCCTGCTAGAGCAGCCTGCAGCTGCTGTGGCCAGGCCTGACTTTGGGTGATCACGGCAACCGGTTGACGAAAGATAAAATCATAGCGACCATGCGGATGGTCACAGCTATCCAGCAGCAATGCCCAGGGCTCCTGTGCGCAACGCGCAAACAGCTCAGCAAAAGGGCTATGCAAGGGGATTTCAATGGCAGTTAGAGTCACCGCAATTCCTCAGCCAAAACTTCTAAAAACAACGTGCCAGAAGCATAGCATAACTGGTCAGTGAAGGTGCAAACCGTTATCATAGCGGCACTGAGTCAATTCAATTGTCCGTTCAATTGTTTGTTCAATTGTCCAACCAATTTTTGAGGTAACTATGGCCATTATCCGTCAGGCTGACTTTATCGCCAGTATTGAAGACGCGTTGCAGTACATTTCTTATTACCATCCGCTGGATTTTGTGCAAGCGCTGGAAAAAGCCTATCACCTAGAACAAAGTGAGGCCGCTAAGAATGCGATTGCGCAAGTGCTGACCAACTCGCGCATGTCGGCCCAAGGGCATCGACCGATCTGCCAAGATACCGGCATAGTCACCTGTTTCGTTAAAATTGGTATGGCGGTGCAATGGGACAAAACCGATATGACGGTGCAACAAATGGTTGATGAGGGCACTCGTCGCGCCTATCTGAATGCCGATAACCCGTTGCGCGCCTCAATTGTGGCTGATCCGGCGGGTAGTCGCAAAAACACTGGCGATAATACCCCAGCAGTAGTCCATATCGATATGGTGCCAGGTGACCATGTTGAAGTGATGATTGCGGCCAAGGGCGGCGGCTCCGAGAATAAATCGAAAATGGTGATGCTTAACCCCAGCGATAACATTGCTGATTGGGTGGTTGAAACCATGCCGAAGTTGGGCGCTGGCTGGTGTCCGCCAGGCATGATTGGTTTGGGTATTGGTGGCACTGCTGAAAAATCTGCAGTATTAGCCAAAGAGTCACTGATGGACCCAGTAGATATTCATGAGCTGATTGCCCGTGGTGCAGAAACGGCGGAAGAAAAACTACGCTTAGAAATTTATGAGCGGGTCAATAAACTAGGTATTGGCGCTCAAGGCCTCGGTGGTGTTACCACGGTGATGGATGTCAAAATCAAGTCAGTCCCGACCCACGCAGCGTCGAAGCCGGTGACCTTGATCCCGAACTGTGCCGCCACTCGCCACGTGCATTTCCACCTTGATGGCAGTGGCCCTGCTGATCTGCAGCCACCGAAGTTAGAAGACTGGCCGGATATCACCTTTGAACTCGGTGACAACGTGCGCCGGGTGAACCTCGATACCATTACCCAAGCCGACATTGAAACGTGGAAAACCGGTGAAACGGTGCTGTTGAATGGTAAGTTATTGACCGGTCGTGACGCCGCACACAAACGCATTAAAGACATGCTCGATGCCGGCCAAGAGCTGCCAGTGGATTTTCGCAACAAGTTTATTTATTACGTGGGCCCGGTCGACCCGGTCGGTGATGAGGTGGTAGGACCAGCTGGGCCAACCACTGCGACACGCATGGACAAGTTCACTGATATGATGTTGGACCAAACCGGGATTCTCGGCATGATCGGTAAAGCCGAGCGCGGCCCAGCCACGGTTGCCAGTATCAAGCAGCATAAAGCAGTGTATCTGATGGCGGTGGGTGGAGCTGCCTATTTGGTCGCCAAAGCCATCAAGAAAGCCAAAGTAGTGGGCTTTGCGGACCTTGGTATGGAAGCTATTTATGAGTTTGAGGTGGAAGACATGCCGGTTACCGTTGCGGTGGATAGCAGCGGTGCCAATGCGCATGAAATTGGCCCGGCTATTTGGAAAGTTAAGCTAAACGGCTAACGTAAACCAGTACTAGAAGAGGGAACGCTGATGTCACTTGCGCTATGGCAGATTGCAATCGGGCTGAGCATAAGCTTAGCGCTTGGTGCGGTGATTGGCTTGCTGCTGGGTCTGCGCCTTGGTGGTCGCCAGCAACAGCAACTACAGGCGCAAGCCGAACAACATCAGCTGTCCGCTCGGCAGCAACTCGAGCAGCGTTTGCTGCAGAGCGAACAGGCCCTCACCGACCTGCAAAGCCGCTATCAGCAGCTGCAAAATAGCTACACCGAAGCACAAGTTACCCTACGTGAAAGCCTCAAAGCAGCCGATGAGAAGCAAGCCATCTTAGTCGCCAGTGAAGAGCGCCTGAAGCAAGAGTTTGAGCGCTTAGCGCAGCAAATTTTTGAGCAAAAATCAGAGCGCTTACAGCAAGCCAGTAAGCAAAGTTTGGAGCATACCCTGGCGCCGTTTAAACAACAGCTTGATGCCTTTAAGTTACAAGTCACCCAGCAACATACTGAAGAACTGAAGCAGCGTGAGCAGCTCAACACACAAGTGTCGATGCTGCGCGATTTGAATAAGCAAATGGCTGCTGAAGCGGAAGCTCTGACGCGCGCCTTAAAAGGCGATACCAAAGCGCAGGGCAACTGGGGTGAAGTGGTGCTTGAACGTATTCTGACCCAGTCGGGGCTGCGCGAGGGCTATGAGTACGACACCCAAAGTCATCATCGTGATGAAGACGGTAAAGCCTTCAAGCCTGACGTCATCGTGCATCTACCTCACGATAAAGACGTCGTAGTGGATTCGAAAGTGTCGTTGGTGGCGTACGAGCGTTATTTTAATAGCAGTGATGATGAGCAACGCGAACAAGCGCTGGCTGAACATGTGCTATCGCTGCGTAATCACATTAAAGGCTTAGGCAAAAAGAACTATCAGCAACTAGATAGTGTGCGCACCCTCGATTATGTGCTGCTATTTATTCCTATTGAGCCGGCCTTTTTGTTGGCGGTTGACCGTGACCCAGAACTGATTGGTTTAGCGCTTGATAACAACATCATGTTAGTGAGCCCGACCAACTTAATGGTGGCGCTGCGCACGGTATATAATATTTGGCAGTACGAATATCAGAATCAAAATGCCCAACGTATCGCCTCAGATGCGGCTAAGCTCTACGATAAGTTTGTTGGCTTTTTAGATGACTTGCAGAAGGTCGGTAATGCCCTTGATGGCGCGCGCAAGCACTATGACGGCGCATTGAATAAGTTATCGACCGGTAAGGGCAATTTGGTGACGCGGGTTGAGAACTTCCGCAAACTCGGGGTGCAAGCGGCAAAACGCATTGACCCCAAATTACTGCACGATGACAACGACGATAGCGACGACGCCGACAGTGATACGGTTGGCAACTAACTGGTGCGAACCACTGAACCCCACAAATCATATTCGTCTGCGTGTTCAATCTGCACCATCACTTGGTCACCTGGTTTAACGGCGGTTTCACCGTTTAAGTAGACTAAACCGTCAATTTCTGGTGCATCAGCATAACTGCGGCCAATCGCTCCTTCTTCATCGACTTCATCAATCAATACCTGCAGGGTACGACCCACTTTGGCTTGCAAGCGTTTGGCGCTGATTTCTTGCTGCACTTGCATGAAGCGTTCGTAGCGTTGTTGTTTAACGGCTTCTGGTACCGGGTCAGGTAATTCATTGGCGGCGGCACCGTCAACCGGCGAGTAGGCAAAGCAACCGACCCGATCGAGCTCTGCATCACGCAAGAATTGCAGCAATTCCTCAAATTCTTCCTCAGTTTCACCGGGGAAGCCGACAATAAAGGTGCTGCGAATAGTCAAATCGGGGCAAATAGACCGCCAGCTACGGATGCGCTCAAGGGTACGCTCGGCTGAGCCTGGGCGTTTCATCAATCGCAAAATGCGCTTATTGGCATGCTGCATGGGGATATCGAGGTAGGGCAGGATCTTACCTGCCGCCATCAACGGAATCACATCATCGACTGATGGATACGGGTAAACATAGTGTAAGCGCACCCAAACCCCGAGCTCGCCCAGTGCTTCACACAGGCCCAGCATACTGGTTTTAACCGGTTTACCGTCGCTGAAACCGAGTTTATGTTTCACATCAACGCCATAAGCACTGGTATCTTGTGAAATCACTAATAACTCTTTAACCCCCGCGTTGACGAGGCGGCGCGCTTCATCAATGACGTTGCCAATAGGGCGGCTATCTAAGTCACCGCGCATTGATGGAATGATACAAAAGGTGCAGCGGTGGTTGCAGCCTTCGGAGATTTTCAGGTAGGCAAAGTGCCGCGGTGTCAGTTTAACGCCGGTATCGGGTACCAAATTGGTAAACGGAATTGATGCCGGCTTAGGTAAATGCTCATGCACATGCCCCATAACCGCTTCGTACGAATGCGGGCCAGTAATCGCCAGTACATTCGGGTGCACTTCTCTGATCTCGTTATCTTTTGCGCCCAAGCAGCCAGTGACAATCACTTTGCCGTTTTCAGCTAAGGCCTCACCAATGGCATCCAGTGACTCTTGCACGGCGCTATCAATAAAGCCGCAGGTATTGACGATGACCATGTCAGCATTATCGTAACTATTGGATATTTCGTACCCTTCGGTGCGCAACTGGGTCAAGATCCGTTCTGAATCCACTAGGTTTTTAGGGCAACCCAGGCTAACAAAGCCAATACGATGGCTGCTTTCAGGGCTGGTTGGATTCGGTTGGTAGGTCTCTACGCTCATGCATGCACTCAATCAGATCAGTAAAAAGGGCTTAAGGCTGCATAGTATAGCGCTGCTCGCTAGGGCGCGGCAATTACTCCTGTGTTTCGGTGAGTTTTGGTCGGGTTGGTAACCACCGATCAAGCGCATGAATAAACTCGGGATCATAGCGAATTTCATCAATACGTTGGTTGAGTAAGCCGATTACTTGACGCCCCCACGGGTTATCGGTGCATGCCATCGCGCCCGCCAGCTGCTGCTGATAATTTTGTTCAATCGGGACAAATTGAAATTCGCCTTGATGGGCAGCGGCAAAGTAATCCATGACAAACGGATAATCGATGGTGTAATCAACGCGTCCGCTAGCAATCATGGCGAACATGCTGGCGGTACCGTGGTCACCGGTCAATACCGTGGTATTTAAATCACTAAGAACATGTTCGGTAACCAACGGCTGTAAGATGCCATAGCCGCGACCGGCTGGTTGCACAAAACGGTACTTAGCGGCTTGACTCAAGGCGGCTAAATTGAGCGGATTGCCAAATTCAGCAATCATACTAGCGGCTGTTGTTGAGCGCGTGATAATGCCATGGGGAGGATAATTATGCGTAATCTTGGTATGAATGATTTCTGATTGCGGTTGCTTGCTATGAATCATGCAGGGGAAGCACAAGTTTTGATTATTCTGCCAGAGCATTTCAACCCGCAAGTTGGGTAAATATTGTACCTCATGGGTTAATTCTGGCGTCGCTCGAATGGCAGCGGCGACTAATTTTTCGCAGAAGCCTTGACCACGCTCAGGCCCAGCGGCCATATGAAAAGGCGGTGCTTCATTGAGAGCCCACAGTACCGTCTTTGTTTCAGCTTGACTGACTTGTGAGATATTGGCGAAGGCCAGTGTTATGACTGTGGTAAGGGTATTCAGCATCATCCCTAACGCTCCAAGCGATTATTTTATCGGCGTTGAATTAGCATAACGGGGTTGATGAAAATGATCTACCCATAACGCACTGGCTCCGCATACCGCCACCGGCATAATTAATAGGTTCACTAAGGGCAGACTGGCGAGGAGCGCAATGGTTAAGCCAAAGGTCAGGCTTTTACCGCGTTGTTGGGCCAATGAACGCCGCATTTGTCGAAATGAAATATGTTGGTTATCAAATGGATAGTCGAGATATTGAATGGTCATCATCCAGCCGCTGAAGAGCAACCATAGTACTTGCCCGACCACTGGCAGCAGCAATGCCAACAGCCCGACAATGAGTAGCCGCGGCAGTAAATACAGCAGCTTTTGCAATTCACGGCTAAGTACCCGCGGTAATTCTTTCAGTAACCCGAGCGCCGTCATAGCTCGCGGTGGTAGGCCACTGCGACGAAACACCACTTGCTCGGCTAACAGACTATTAAATGGTGCGGCAATAATAGTAGCGAGGGTGGTAAAGCTCAGTGCAAACACCAGAATAATAGTGATCACCAGCAGCGGCCACAGCAGCCATTCTAAGAACTGCAAATAGCTCGGCAACATGGTCATGATAGCAGCGACCCATTCAGGCGCTGATTGCACAACCCAAACCACACCAGCACTAAATAGCACTAAGTTAATCAGTAATGGCATCAGGGCGTAACGGCGAAGACCTTTTTGCCACATGATGTGCCAACCATAGATCAGATAATCTGGAGCAAAGTTACTTTGCGAGGTGGTGGTAGGCATATTCACATTCCTGCATTATCTGTTATTGTGGCAAGCATTATAACGATGACAACTAGCGATCGTACAATTCTGTTATGCGCTTAAAATACATCAAGTTGGTCGGCTTTAAATCTTTTGTTGACCCAACCAAAGTACCATTTCCACATCAAATGACCTGCGTTGTTGGGCCGAATGGCTGTGGCAAATCCAACGTCATTGACGCGGTACGTTGGGTATTGGGCGAGAGTTCGGCCAAAAACCTCCGTGGCGATGCCATGACTGATGTTATTTTCAACGGCTCCAGCGCGCGTAAACCGGTGTCGCAGGCTAGTGTCGAGCTGGTCTTTGACAACAGCGCCGGGCGTATTCAAGGTGAGTTTGCCGATTATGCCGAAATCTCGGTCAAACGCCAGGTAACCCGTGACGGCCAGTCCAACTATTTCCTCAATAATAGTAAATGTCGGCGCCGCGATATCACCGATTTGTTTCTTGGAACCGGTCTTGGTCCGCGTAGTTACGCCATTATTGAACAGGGCATGATTTCGCGTCTGATTGAGTCTAAGCCGCAAGAATTGCGGGTTTTTATTGAAGAAGCTGCGGGTATTTCGAAATATAAAGAGCGGCGACGCGAGACTGAAACCCGTATGCAGCATACCCGCGATAACCTGGATCGGCTGAACGATGTGCGTCAAGAGTTAGGCAGCCAACTGGATAAACTGCTGCGCCAAGCTGCCGCAGCGCGGCGTTACAAAGAACTGAAGGCCCAGGAGCGCCAGTATAAGGCGCAATTGCAAGCGTTGCGCTGGCTAGCTCATGAACAACATGCGCAGCAACTGCGAAGTCAGCTGGCTGAGCACCAGAATGAATTGGAAAAGTGGCAAGCGCAGCAGCGGGGAAGCGAGCGCGGCAGCATTGAACTGCGTGAGCAAGTGGCTACTGCTAAGCAACAACTTGACCAGGTACAACAGCAGTATTACCAACTGGGTAACCAAATCACCCGCTTTGAAGCGCAACTGCAGCAGGGGCAGCAGCAATTGAGCCAACGCCAACAGCGCTTGCAGCAAGTTCAGCATGAGCTTGAACAACTGGCGCAGACGCAGCAGCAGGACCAACAGCAAGCCGAAGAATTGGAGTGGCAACAGCAGCAATTGCAGCCCGATTACCACGAGGCTGAGCAGCAAGCACTGTTGGTGGCTGAGCAAGTGGAACAGGTCGAGCAGGAATACCTTGCTTGGCAAGATGATTATCAGCAATTTTTACAGCTGCAACAGCAGGCTCAGCAGGGCGTGCAACAGGTGCAATTACAGCAACAACAGCTTGGTTTGCAATTGCGCCAATGTGATCACGAGCAGGATTCCCTAAGCCACGAATTGGAGCAACTGCAACAGCAACTCATGCAGCTGGATAACAGCGATTTTGCCGCCCAAGTGAGTTCCAGTGAAGCGGCATTAGCGCACACTGAACAACAATTTGAGCAGCAACAACAGCAATTACATGACTGGCAACAGCACAGCGAACAGCTGCAACAACAACGTGATGAACAACAAACCGAGCGTCAGCAACTGCAGGGCCGTATCAGTTCGCTGCAACAACTATTAGCCGCCAGTCAGGCCGCCAGCTGGCCTGAAGCAGTAGCTACGTGGTTAGCCCAACAAGGGCTGAAAAGTAGTGGTCAAGTGCGGCACTTGTTGCAGATCAACACGGCTTGGCAATTGGCCGCAGAGCAAATTTTGGCGCCGTGGCTGTCGGCGTGGGTACTGGCGGAGCCGCCAACCGACTGGCCATTGCAACTGGGCGCACGGTTGGTGCTGTTGCAGTCACAGCCAGCGCCACAAGGTTCATTAGCTGAGCAGGTTGCGGCGCCATTGCAACAGTGGCCGTTGCTACAACAGATTGGCTTAGCCGCTTGCCAGCAGCAGGCTCAGCAGCTGCTTGCCAGTGGTCAATGGCACTTGGTATTAACGCCGCAAGGTCAGCTATGGTCGGCGGCCGGCTATCAAGCCGCAGCGATTGCAGCTGCCGATAGTGAATTACAGCAGCAACAAAGTTTGCAGCACTGCCAATCAGAGCTGGAACAAGTGAGTCAAACCCTGGCGCAGCTAGACCAGCAGCACCAGCAGTTGCGGCAGCAATGTCAGCAGTGCCAGCAACAACTGGCCGAGCAACGGCCACAATTGCATGAGCAACAGGCCCAGCACCGCGTGTTATTGCAACAGCAACAATGGCAGTTACAGCAACACCAGCAGCTGCAGCAGCGGGTTGAACAGTTGCAACAGCGTCAGCAGCAGCTGCTGCAGCAGCAAACGCAACTCAATGACCAGCTGGAGGCTTCGCAGCAGCAGCTAACGGAGGCGCAACACCAGCTTGACCAATATATTGATGATGGCAGTTGGCAGCAGCGTCGCACTGAACTACAGCAGCAACGTCAGCGCCTGCGCGAGCAGCAGCAACTGCAGCAACAGCAGCTGCAACAATTGCAGCAATTGCGTCAGCAGCGGCAGGCGCAAATACAACAACTGCAGGTGTTACAGCAACGCAGTCAGCAACAAGCGCAGCAATTAACCCAACAACTTGAACAATTACGCCAACCTGACGTCGAATTACAGGAACAGCAGGAACTTACCGCGCTGCAACTACACGAACATATAGAACAGCGCGCCGAGGTAGACGAACTACGGCGCAGTTTGAGCAATCAGGTCAGTGAACTGGAGCAGCAGTTGCGTGACTTGAGTAGTGGTGCGCAATCGGTGGATAGTCAGCTCGAGCGAGCGCGCAACAAGGTGCAGAGTGTACAGTTAGAATTGGCGGCGCTACAGGAGCGCAGCCGCACTGTGTTGGCGGTGCTGCAGGACATGCAGCAGCCGCTCAAGCCGGTACTCGAGAGTTTGCCCGAAGCGGCCAATGAGAAGGCTTGGCAGGTGGAGCTTGAGCGCTTACAAGGGGCGATTTCTCGGCTGGGGGCGATTAACTTGGCAGCGATTGACGAAGCTGACGTATTGGCTGAGCGCAAAGATTACCTTGATCAGCAACATACTGATTTATCGGCTTCTTTAGAAACCCTCGAAAGCGCGATTCGGACCATCGATAAAGAAACTCGGCAGCGCTTCAAAACTACCTTTGACGCGGTAAATGAGGGCTTGCAGGAGCTATTTCCAAAAGTGTTTGGCGGCGGCAGCGCTTATTTAGATTTAACCGATACAGATTTGCTCGAAACCGGTGTCACTATTATGGCGCGGCCACCCGGTAAGAAAAATAGTACAATTCATTTGCTTTCTGGTGGTGAAAAGGCGTTGACCGCTTTATCATTGGTGTTTGCAATTTTTCGCTTAAATCCGGCACCATTTTGTTTGTTAGATGAAGTGGATGCGCCACTGGATGACGCCAACGTCGGGCGTTTTTGCCGGTTGGTTGAAGAAATGTCGGCAAGCGTGCAATTCATCTACATTAGTCATAACAAAGTGGCCATGGAGATGGCCTCTCATTTGGCCGGTGTAACCATGCAAGAACCTGGGGTGTCGCGGTTAGTTGCCGTTGATATCGATGCAGCTGTGGCGCTGACCGAAGCGTCCTAAAACAATGGATAGCCTCACATGAGTACGATGCAAATAGTGTTCAGTATCATCGGTTTTGTTGCAATCGTGGCAATTGTCGGCCATGGCATGTGGACGTTACGCAAGAACGAACAGCGGCAGCGCCAACGCGCCAAAGATATGGAATTAAAACGCCAGCAGGTCACCAGTTTAGATGACGGCGTGGGTGAAGTACGGGTGATTGCCAAACGAACGTCAGCAACCCCTAGTCAGGCTGCAGAGGCTGATCCAATAGCGGTCAAGATTGACGCCGATAGCGCTGAGCTGGAGGTGCCCTCCATGAGTGTACCCGCGGATGAGCGTCGAACCATTAGCCCTGAAACTAAGCCGAACACAATATCTAACACAGTATCGAACACAGTATCGAACACAGCGCCGAGTAAGGCCGACAAGGCAGCAAGTAAAGCCGAGCAGGCGCCACCGGCACAACAAAGTATGGATTTACCGGTTGAGCGGGGCGCCGATGAGCCGCTGCTCAATGACGCCCCTGATGAAGTGATCGTGCTGCATGTGGTCGGTGAGCTCCAAGGCACTATTCTGCTGCAGCAAATGACCGAGCTAGGCTTCAAGTTTGGTGAGTTTGATATCTTCCACCGCCATGTTGATACCGCCGGAAACGGCCCGGTGCTATTTAGTTTAGCCAATATGTTCAACCCCGGCAGTTTTGATATAGAACAGATTGAAACCTTTCAAACCGATGGTGTTGCACTGTTTTTAGCCTTACCGATCAAGAGTAATTCATTACAAGCCTTCACCATGATGCACAATGCCGCGGTGAAGCTTAGCAATGCCATTGGAAAAGGGCAGGTGTTGGATGAACATCGCAACCCCTTGACCCGCCAAGCGCTGCAGCATATTCATCAACGTATTCGCGAGTATGAACGCAAGCGTTTGATTCGCCATTCTTAGTGGAGTTGTCGTCACGATGTCTGATTTATTTGTCGCAGCAAGGGTGGCTGAGCTGCGCGAATTGCTCACCCGTTACAATCAAGAATACTACGAGCTGGACCAACCCTCGGTACCCGATGCTGAGTATGATCGGTTGTTTCGCGAGTTACAGCAGCTGGAACAACAGCATCCGTCATTGCGTAGTCATAGTTCACCAACGCAAAAAGTAGGTGGTAAAGCGCTGAGCGCATTCACCCAAGTTGAGCATGAAACGCCGATGTTGTCGCTCGATAATGCCTTTGCCGACAGCGAATTTGACGCATTTGTTGAACGTATTGGTAGTCGTTTAGATACTGATCAAGCTATCGCCTTTTGCTGCGAGCCGAAGCTCGACGGTGCCGCGGTGAGTTTGCTATACGAGCGCGGTGAATTGGTTCGTGGGGCGACGCGTGGCGACGGTCAAACCGGCGAAGATATCACTGAAAATGTGCGTACTATTCGCAATTTACCGCTGCAATTGCAGGGCGATTTTCCACAACGCCTTGAAGTGCGTGGTGAAGTGTTTATGCCAGTGCACGCGTTTAACCAATACAATGAGCAAGCTCTGGCAAACGGTGACAAAGTGTTCGCGAACCCACGCAATGCTGCCGCCGGTAGTTTACGACAACTCGATTCCAGCATTACCGCCAAGCGGCCGCTGCATTTTTATGCCTATGGCATGGGAAGTGTCAGTGCCGATGCACAATTAGCTGACAGCCATTACCAACGTTTGCAACAACTCAAGCAGTGGGGTTTGCCGATCAGTGATGAAGTGCAGCGGGTGGCATCAGCCAGCGAATGCCAGGGCTACTATCGCGATATTCTCGACCGTCGTCAGCAGCTACGCTATGAAATTGATGGCGTGGTGTTAAAAGTCGATGCGCTGAAATTACAGGCTGATTTAGGTTTCGTTGCGCGGGCGCCGCGCTGGGCAATCGCTTGGAAATTCCCAGCCCAAGAAGAACTGACACAGTTGCTCGGAGTTGATTTTCAAGTCGGTCGTACCGGTGCCATTACTCCCGTAGCACGGCTGGCGCCGGTGGCCGTGGCAGGCGTAGTGGTCGCAAATGCCACCTTGCATAATGCCGATGAAATTGCCCGGCTGCAGGTTAAAATTGGCGACACCGTGGTGATACGTCGGGCTGGTGATGTGATCCCCCAGGTGGTAAGTGTGGTGCTAGAGCGCCGCCCTGATGATGCCAGTGCTATTGAGTTTCCTAGCCATTGCCCTGAGTGTGGCTCGCATGTTGAGCGGGCTGAGGGCGAGGCAGTGGCTCGCTGTACCGGCGGCTTAATTTGCGCCGCGCAACGCAAAGAGGCGTTAAAACATTTTGCCGCGCGTAAGGCGATGGATATCGACGGTCTAGGCGACAAATTAATTGAGCAATTGGTCGATAAGCAATGGCTGAAGTCACCGGCTGATCTGTATCGGTTGACTGCCCGCGAACTTGCCTATTTGCCGCGGATGGGACAAAAATCAGCAGATAACATTGTTGCTGCTATCGCCAACAGCAAGCAAACCACCTTGCCACGATTTTTATACGCCCTGGGTATTCGTGAAGTTGGCGAGGCCACGGCACTCAATTTAGCGCAACACTTCACCAATTTGCCGGCTTTACAGCAGGCAGATATGGCGCAGTTAGAACAGGTGCCAGATGTTGGCCAGGTGGTGGCCAGCCATATTTACCAATTTTTCCGTGAACCACACAATCAACAGATCATTGCCGAGCTACTGGAATTAGGTATCGAGTGGCCAGAAATTATTGCCGCCAGTGCGCAAACCGCAACCCTTGCGGGGCACACTTACGTGCTCACCGGTACTTTGCTGAGCATGACGCGTGATGAAGCTAAACAAGCGCTGCAAGCACGCGGCGCGAAAGTGGCGGGTAGTGTATCGGCTAAGACCACGGCGGTGATTGCCGGCGACAATGCCGGCTCAAAACTGGCCAAAGCTGAGCAACTCGGCGTAGCGGTTCTCAGCGAGGATGATTTGGCGCGTCTTATCGCCGATTAACTCTCGCGTATTAACTCTGCGAATTGATGCGGGTCACGTCGATGTATAACTTCAGCCGCTGACCCGGCTGCAAGTAATTATTGCGACTGATTTGATTCCACTTTTCAATATCGGTGATGGTGACATTATAGCGGCTGGCAATGCGTGCCAGTGAGTCGCCAGCACGCACTTGATACTGGATGCTGCGCATTACTGCGCCTTCTGTGCGCTGTTGCGGTAACCAAACCACTAACTGCTTGCCGGGCCGCAGTGGGTCGGTCGGTGCCATGCCATTCCAGCTCGCCAGTGAACGCAGATTGACATTGTATTTGCGGCTGATATCCCACAGTGTGTCGCCGGATACTACCTTATGCTCTATTTTGAACTGGCCGCGTTCGGTGGCCTGGGTGGTCGCCAAGCGCTGGTCTGCTGATAGGCTGTAGTCATCTAAATCGCGGGTCGCGACAGGGATCAGCAGAAAGTCGCCGGCGCGAATTAAATTACCGCTAATGGCATTGGCGCTGCGAATGGCATCAACCGTAGTGTGATATTGTTTCGCAATCACCAATAAACTCTCACCCGATTTCACCTTGTGCCGTGTCCATTGCACAAATTCACGCTGATCGGCGGTACTTAGCCATTGTTGTAACTGCTCAGCGTTAGCGAGCGGTAATAGCAAGCGATGCGGACCTTCGGGATCTGTAGCCCAGCGGTTGTAGCCAGAGTTGTAATGGTGTAGCTGTTTTAAAGTCAGCCCGGCATGTTCGGCGGCAGTGGCTAAATCAATTTGGCTTGCCACTTCTATCACCGCCAAGTAGGGTTTGTTGTCAATGGCGGTCCAGCTGTATTGATACTGCTCATGGTGCTTCAAAATATCGGCCAAAGCGAGCAACTTCGGCACATAAGCGCGGGTTTCGCGAGGCAAGCTTAAGGACCAGAAATCGGTTGGCTTGCCAGCCCGAGCATTGGCGCGAATAGCGCGTTCTACACGGCCTTCACCGGAATTGTAGGCGGCTAGTGCGTGCAGCCAGTCACCGTCAAAACGCTTTTGCAGCGCATCGAGATAATCTAAGGCGGCATGGGTGCTAGCGAGTACATCGCGGCGCCCGTCATACCACCAATTAATATCAAGACCATAATGCCGCGCTGTACCCGGAATAAATTGCCAAATACCGGCGGCGCGACCGTGAGAATAGGCAAACGGGTCGAAGGCACTTTCGACAATAGGCAATAAGGCCAATTCTAGTGGCATGTTACGCCGTTCAATTTCTTCCACAATTAAATGCATAAACGGCGCCGCACGTTTGGCCACGCGTTCCATGTAGGCCGGATTACGCAAGTACCAATCACGTTGTGAAATAAGCCGTTGTTGTTCGGGCGCATCAAAGGTTAGTTGCCGCTGAATACGGACCCATAAGTCGGCTTCTTGTTGCGGAGTGAGAGCTGCTAATTCGGGTTGTAGCTCTGCGCCCAACGCGGCCACTAATTCGGGCGCTGTGACGGTCAGTTCAGTGTCATCAGTCTCCCCGGTTAGACTGTCGTTATTCTCTGCGTTACCTAAATCAGCCACTACTTTGGCCTCCGGGTGAGCGCTTTCGCTCTCGGCGCTGTGCGGCTGAGTGAGTTGGCAGGCTGATAACAGTACAGCGCTGGTGGCGACAATAAACCATCGAATCATCTATTCATTCCTATGAGCTACATCATGTTAGCGGTAATTATTCGCGCAGTTTACGTGTTTAAAAGCGGTCTTTCCACTCTCGCAAGCGGCGGAACTCCGCCACTGATTGCGCTCGTAAGAACGGATTAATGGCAAGTTCATCGGCCAAACGACTGGGTAACGACGGCAACCCTTGCTCGCGTAACTGCTGCACTCGTTGCTGGGCGTCACGTACCGCTTGGTTATCCGGCATAGCTGCTGCGGCAAAACGTAAATTGGCTAAACTATATTCATGTGCTGCATAGACGCTGGTCGCGGCTGGGAGTTCAGTGAATAAACGTAAAGACTGATGAAATTGTTCCGGGCTGCCTTCAAACATCCGCCCGCAGCCGGCGAGAAAGAGCGTGTCACCACAAAACAACGCATCATGCCCAACATAACTAATGTGATCTAAGGTATGACCCGGTGTTGCTAACACCTGCAACTGTATATCCAGTTCACCTAAGCGAAGGGTATCGCCATGCTGGAGCGGCTCGGTGATACCGCTAAATGGCGATGTTGCTGGGCCATAAACGGGGCATTGCCATTGCGCTACCAACTCGGCAATGCCATCGGTGTGATCCCAATGATGATGCGTCACCAGTATCGCCGCCAGTTGGCACTGCTGCTGTGCCAGCCACTGTTGACAAGGGGCTGCAGCACCTGGGTCAACTAACACCACCTGGTGCGGATGCTTCGCTGGCTGAATAGCCCAAATGTAGTTATCATCGAATGCAGCTATTGCAGTTATACGCATAAGGCCCCTTGGCGTTCTCAACCACTGAGTGAGTTGTTCGTTATTATGATGATTAAACCGGCGCTTCGGCAGTTGATTCCTGCTGCACCGCAACACTGGAGCCAGCTGCCTCACGGTCACTGGCTACGACAGCAAGTGAGCCAAGCCCTGGCGCCACATTGTAGTAAAATTTTTGGCTATCACTTGGCCCGTGTAGGGGCGTTGGCAGCCGATTTAACCTTGCCTGAATTGCGGGTTAAACACCAGTTTAGTATCAATTCGCAAGCACCTGCCGAGGTTATCACTGATTTGCACCATTGGCCATTTGCCGAGCACAGTCTGGACGCCGTGTTACTGGTCAATCAACTTGAATTCGATACCGACCCACACCAATTATTACGTGAAGCCACGCACAGTTTGATTGCCGATGGTTATTTGTTGGTGGTGGGTATGAACCCCATCAGCCCAGCGTTGCTGACTGGTATTTGGCCAGGCCGTATTGATAGCTACCCTTGGAATGGGCGCTATTTTACCCGCGCCCGAGTTAGCGATTGGTTATCACTGTTAAATTACCAACTGATTGCTAGCGAATATATCGCGCCAAGTTTACTGATTGATGCGCTACCCAACCCTAGTGCGGGGCTGACGCGGATAAACCGGCTGTTACCGCAGCTCGGTAGCATGTACGTATTGGTGGCGCGTAAGCGCCAGTATCCGTTAACCGTGGTGCGCCAGCGTCGTGCGCTGAAAACCAATCATAGTGCCACGCTACCGGTAGCGAGTAGCCACGGGGTAGGGCTGGACTAACTCTCAGCCTGATAGCCTTGGTCGACGGTAGCTGGTGATTGCTCTGCGGCTTGCCGCGCTAGCACATCACAGCGCTCGTTTTGCGGGTGCCCGGCATGTCCTTTAACCCAATCCCAGCGAATACTATGGGGTGTGGTTGCGGCCAACAAGCGCTGCCATAAGTCAGCATTTTTAACCGGCTTTTTTGCTGCAGTACGCCAGCCATTGCGTTGCCAGCCTTTGATCCAGCTGGTGATGCCTTGGCGCATATATTCACTATCTGAGGTCACCACTACGCTGCATGGGCGTTTCAGCGCCTCTAAGCCGACAATAACCGCTAGCAGCTCCATGCGATTATTCGTGGTTAAGCGAAATCCAGCTGACAGCTCTTTATGCACGCTGCCATATTCAATAATGACCCCATAGCCACCTGGCCCAGGATTACCAAGGCATGAACCATCGGTATAAATATGTACGACTTTCTCTGACATTTGACTGCAGTATCCGTTGAATCATCTGACCTGATCGGTGAAGATAAGCTACACCATCGCAGCCAGTCGAACAATGTCCCATGAATCAACATCGTCAAATTGTACTTGATACTGAAACCACCGGATTAGACCCGGCGCAAGGGCATCGCATCATTGAAATTGGTGCGGTGGAGCTGATTGGGCGCAAGTTAACCGGCAATACCTTTCATGTGTACTTGAACCCGCAGCGTTTGGTCGAGCAAGAAGCCATTGCGGTGCATGGTATCAGTAACGAGTTTTTGCAAGACAAGCCGGTATTTGCTCAAGTGGCTGATAAATTCATCGATTTTATCGAAGGCGCCGAATTAGTCATTCACAATGCCGCGTTTGACGTGGGTTTTATGGACCATGAGTTCAAGCGCTGGCGAGCCGATGCGGCGCTGACCCACGAGATATGCAAGGTACTCGATACCTTGAAACTAGCGCGGGACCTGCGCCCAGGGCAAAAAAATAACCTCGACGCCTTGTGTCGAGCATTCGGAATTGATAACTCTAACCGTAATTTTCACGGTGCATTACTCGATGCTGAATTATTAGCCGATGTGTATTTAGCTATGACTGGTGGCCAAACCAAGTTAGCGTTAGCCAGTCACAGCGCCAATCAAAGCGGCGCCAGCCATAACGGTTGGACACCTATCACTCAGAAGCCCACATTACGCGTTATTCGGGCCGATGACCAAGAGCAGCAAGCCCATGCCGAACGCTTGAAAATCATCCAACAAGCACTTTGGCAGTAGCCTTTTGTTCACAATTCAAGCAAACGAAGTAAATACTGCAAAAAAAGGTTGACGGCAATCAGGCGCGCTCGTAATATTCGCACCGCACTGCAGGCCACCTTACCATTTGGCCTGTTTTGGACACTGCGGAGCGGTAGTTCAGTTGGTTAGAATACCGGCCTGTCACGCCGGGGGTCGCGGGTTCGA
>NZ_RJLC01000012.1:0-38219 GCF_003999375.1 Pseudidiomarina mangrovi | reverse complement strand
GTTGGTTAGAATACCGGCCTGTCACGCCGGGGGTCGCGGGTTCGAGTCCCGTCCGTTCCGCCACTTCTTTTGTCATCCACAGTTCTATTGCTGGAGTGTTGCGCGATGAGTTTGGCTAATGCCTGCTTGACGTGTGGTGCTTGTTGTTCGTCGTTTAGGGTCTCATTTTATTGGGGCGAAGCGACGGGAGCTCCCAACGGTTATGTCCCCAGTGAACTCACTGAAGCGGGATACCATCCTCATTTGATTTGCATGCAAGGTACCAACCAGAAGCAACCGCGTTGCGTGGCATTGCAAGGTGAAATTGGGCAAAGCGTCAGCTGCAGTATTTACGCTGATCGGCCGTCACCCTGTCGTGAATTTGATATGTCCATTGACGGTAGCAACCCGAGTTGCGATAAAGCCCGTAGCAAGTTTGGTTTATTACCACTCATTTCGGTGATTGAAGTCGCCTAACAGCGCGCAAAAATCCGCTCAGGCGTCCGCTTTCTGCCATGAATGGTGCTTGAGTGAAGCGCCTGGGGCGAGTAGAGTATTGGACGTCTTAAAAAATTACCCCAAGGAGAATCCATTATGCGTATGAGTCTCATCGCAATTGCTATCGGCGCTAGCTTATCGCTGGCTGCGTGTTCAGATAAAGAAGCCCCACAACAAATGACAGAAGGTCAAGCTACTGAGCAAGTCACTGCCGAGTTTACTCAAGCGAACCCATTTTATGCGGCTAGTACATTGCCTTACATGGCACCGGATTTCACCGCGATAAAATTTGAACACTATCGCCCAGCTATTTACGCGGGCATGGCTGAGCAAGCAGCAGAAATTGCTGCGATTGCCAACAACACTGAAGCACCAACCTTTGAAAACACCATCGTCGCGATGGAAAAATCAGGTCGTCTGTTAAGCCGTGTGAGTGCGGTATTTGGTAACATTGCTGGCTCAAACAGCAACGATGACATCCGCAATTTACAAGCTGAGTTAGCGCCTAAGTGGGCGGAACATCGCGACAACATCATGCTGAACCCAGCCTTGTTTGCCCGCGTTGAAGCGATTTACAACAATCGTGAGTCACTCAGCGGTGAAGCCTTGCGCCTCGTTGAAGACACCTACACCAGCTTTGTGCGCGCCGGTGCTCGCTTAAACGAAGCA
Source organism: Pseudidiomarina mangrovi (assembly GCF_003999375.1). GTDB lineage: Bacteria > Pseudomonadota > Gammaproteobacteria > Enterobacterales > Alteromonadaceae > Pseudidiomarina > Pseudidiomarina mangrovi. Next base: position 37,073 of record NZ_RJLC01000012.1, on the reverse strand, counting down.
GAGCAAGTACGTATTCGTGAAATCAACAGCGAAATGTCATCATTGACCACGCAGTTCTCGCGTAACTTAATGACTTTGGTTGATGAAAACCTGATTGTGGTTGATAGCGAAGCTGAATTAGCTGGCGCTACTGCCAACCAAATTGCCGGTTATGCCGCTGCTGCAAAAGCCGCCGGTATGGAAGGCAAATATGTGATCCGTCTGAGCAACACAACGCGCCAATCTATTCTGGAATCATTGGAAAACCGTGAATTGCGCCAGCGTATTTGGGAAGCCTCGGCCAATCGTGGGTTGGGTAACACCGCCACCGATAACCGTCCGTTGGTCGCACAATTGACCAAGCTGCGTGCTGAACGCGCTAAATTACTCGGTTATGACAACTGGGGTGCATTCACCTTGGCACAGAGTATGGCTGGCACACCAGAAGCCGCGCAAAAAATGCTGCGTGACCTAGTACCAGCAGTAGTCAGCAACGTTGAAGCCGAGAAGGCCGAAATTCAAGCGATGATCAACGCTCAAGGTGGCGATTTTGAAGTGCAACCATGGGATTGGTTCTACTACGCTGAACAAGTGCGCACCGAGAAGTATTCAATTGATTCAAGTGAAGTCAAAAAGTACTTTGAATTCAACCGCGTGGTAGAAGACGGCGTGTTCTTCACTATGACCGAATTGTTTGGTATCACCTTCCATAAACGTGATGACATCCCGGTTTATGCTGACGATGTGTACGTGTATGAAGTCAAAGATGTTGATGGCGAAACCCTCGGTTTGTTCTATGGCGACTGGTTTACTCGTGATGGTAAGCGCGGCGGTGCGTGGATGAGCTCGTTCGTGAGCCAAAGCCATTTGTTAGGCACTAAGCCAGTGATTCTCAACAATATGAACATTCGCAAGGCGCCAGAAGGCCAGCCAACGCTGTTAAGCTTTGACGAAGTAAGCACCATGTTCCACGAGATTGGCCACGCTTTGCATGGCATGTTCTCTGACGTGATGTATCCGTCATTAGCTGGTACCTCAGTATCACGCGACTATGTTGAGTTTCCATCGACCTTCCAAGAAGACTGGATGCTAGACCCTAAAGTGCTGGCTAACTTTGCTAACCATTACGAGACCGGTGAGCCAATCCCTGCGGAATTACTCGCCAAGGTATTAGCCGCGAAAAACTTTAACCAAGGTTTTGATACCTTAGAGTATATTTCAGCAGCATTATTGGACTTCGAATACCACACACTTTCGGTTGACGAAGCAAACATCGACGATGTCGCTGCTTTTGAAGCCGCGGCCTTAAAAGCTAATGGGGTTGATGTAGCAGCGGTACCGCCACGTTATAAGTCAGCCTATTTTGCTCACGTATTTTCGGGTGGCTACTCAGCTGGGTACTATGCCTACATGTGGTCTGAAGTATTGGCTGCGGATGCCTTTAAATTTATGGGTACCCGTGGTGGCTTAACCTTAGAAAATGGCCAAGCATTCCGTGATGCCATTTTGTCGAAGGGCAACAGTATCGACCCAATGCAGCAGTACATTAACTTCCGTGGCCAAGAGCCAACGGTTGATGCATTGCTCGAGCGTCGTGGTTTAACTGCGCCTAAACTCGACCAGTAAAGCTTTCGTTACAACGGAGCATTGCAGAGGCAGACCTTTATGGTCTGCCTTTTTTTTGCTACAATTCGGCACAATTTTTTTGCTGATCTCGCTAAATAGGAATGACTATGTCAATTGATAGCTCAACCATTATCTATACCGAAACGGACGAAGCCCCACGCTTAGCCACCTATTCGCTACTGCCTATCGTGCAGGCTTTTACTAAAGCTGCTGGGGTGACCGTAGAAACTCGCGATATTTCTTTGGCGGGCCGTATCATTGCTAGCTTTCCTGAGTTCTTGCAAGAGCAGCAACGCATTGGTGATGCCTTAGCTGAGCTGGGTGAGTTAGCCAATAAGCCAGAAGCAAACATCATCAAGTTGCCGAATATCTCGGCCTCTATTCCGCAGTTAATTGCCGCGATTAAAGAGTTGCAGGGCCAAGGCTACGCCTTACCTGATTACCCGGTTGAAGCGACAACCGCTGAACAGCGCGATATTAAAGCGCGTTACGACCGTATCAAGGGCTCAGCGGTAAACCCAGTGCTGCGCGAAGGTAATTCTGATCGTCGTGCGCCGGCATCGGTGAAAAACTATGCCAAGAAGCACCCGCATCGCATGGGCAAATGGTCAGCTGACTCCAAAACTCACGTTGCCCATATGACCGATGGTGATTTCTACAGCAGCGAGCAGTCGACTACCTTTGCTGCTGCTGACAGCCTGCGTGTGGTGTTACGTACGCCAGCGGGTGAAACGCTGTTAAAAGATGGCATTAAGGTACAAGCTGGTGAAGTCGTTGATGCTGCGCGTATGAGTGTGGCCAAATTGGCTGACTTCTTTGCCCAGCAAACTGCCGCCGCTAAGCAAGAAAATATTCTGCTGTCATTGCATTTGAAAGCCACCATGATGAAGGTCTCTGACCCAATTATGTTTGGTCACGCGGTGAAAGTGTATTTCGCCGATTTATTCAGCAAGTACGGCGATACCTTTAAGCAATTGGGCGTTGATGTGAGTAATGGCTTTGGTGATGTGGTGGCGAAAGTTGCGACCTTGCCCGCTGAGCAGCGCGCCGCAATTGAAGCTGATATCGCGGCGATCTTTGATCAGCAACCTGAATTAGCCATGGTCAACTCTGACAAAGGCATTACCAACTTGCACGTTCCAAGTGACGTGATTATTGATGCCTCGATGCCAGCGATGATTCGTGACGGTGGCAAAATGTGGGATCGTCAAGGTAAAACCCAAGATACCAAGGCCATGATCCCTGATCGTTGCTATGCCGGGGTTTATCAAGCGACTATTGATTTCTGTAAGCAACACGGTGCTTTTGATCCGGCAACCATGGGAACCATCCCGAACGTGGGTTTAATGGCACAAAAAGCGGAAGAATACGGTTCGCACGACAAGACTTTTGAAATTGCTGCTGCCGGCTCGGTGGTGGTGCTTAATCAAGCCGGTGAGACGGTATTCTCGCACGACGTCGAGAAGGGCGATATCTGGCGTATGTGCCAAGTCAAAGACGCACCAATTCGCGACTGGGTGAAATTGGCCGTCAATCGCTCACGGTTAAGCGGTATGCCTGCCGTGTTCTGGCTAGATGCCGAGCGTGCCCATGACGCTCAACTGATTAAGAAAGTACACAGCTACTTGGCTGAACACGACACCAATGGCCTTGACCTGCAAATCATGGCACCCACCGAGGCCACTTTGCACTCGCTGGCGCGCATGAAGGCTGGCCAAGATACCATTTCGGTCACCGGTAACGTGCTGCGTGACTACTTGACCGACTTGTTCCCAATCTTAGAACTCGGTACCTCGGCAAAAATGTTATCAGTGGTGCCATTGATGAACGGTGGTGGTTTATTTGAGACCGGCGCGGGTGGTTCAGCACCAAAGCACGTGCAGCAGTTTGTTGAAGAAAACTACCTGCGTTGGGACTCACTGGGTGAGTTCTTGGCACTGGCGGCATCGCTGGAGCATTTGGCGCAAACCACCGGCAATAAACGCGCACAAGTACTAGCCGATGGCTTGGATAAAGCCAATGCTAAGTTCCTCGACAACGACAAGTCGCCAGCACGCAAGGTCGGTGAAATCGACAACCGTGGTAGCCATTTCTACTTAGCCATGTATTGGGCTGAAGCCTTGGCCGCACAAACCGATGATGCCGAGTTGGCTGCACGTTTTGCCAAGTTAGCGACACAGTTGCAGCAGCATGAGCAAACTATCCTGGCTGAGTTAATTGCGGTGCAGGGCAGTGCTGTTGAGATTGGTGGCTACTATCAGCCTAATAGCAGCTTAGTTGATAAGGCCATGCGCCCGTCAGCAACCTTAAATAACGCGTTGGCTACGTTGTAAAGCAGCCATAGTGCGCTGACTGCAAATTGTTTTAGTGAAGGCCCGTGACTAGCCATAGTCGCGGGCCTTTTTTCTGCTAGACTAGCAGCAACAATGAATCTCACCGGAGCGAGAACGATATGACTGAGCAAGAATTTGAGCAAAGCCCATTAACCCAGACTATTAGTCAAAATGGTCATACTGTACAGGTCGATATTTATCGGGGCGACCACGGTGGTTGGATCTTAGAGGTTGTCGATGAGGGTAATAACTCAACCTTATGGGAAGATGAATTTGAGTCTGACCAAGATGCGCTAGACGAAGCCAAAGCAGCTATTGAAGAAGAGGGCATTGAAGCCTTTATTGGTAGCAACGACTAAGCGTTCTGGTGGTGACAGCAATAATACCAAGCCGGCGCATTGCCGGCATTGATATTGCTTGGCGTGATGGAAATCCCTCGGCGCTGGCTATCGGTGAGCTGGAGCAGGGTGTGTTGCAAGTCGAACAACTGCTACATGACTGTTATAGTGCGCCAGAAATGGGTCAGATACTCCTTGCCGAAGCGGTTCATGGCGTAGCCATTGATGGCCCCACCGTGATCGTCAATGCCACTGGTATGCGCGACTGTGAACGCGCAATTGCCAGTCGTTACGGGCGCCGTGGGGTGGCCTGCTATCCGGCTAATCTTAATTTGTGGGCGCACTGTCAAAGCCTTCAATTGAGCCAGTGGTTGTTGCAGCGCGGCTTTGGCCACGCCGGCAGTCAGCCCGAACGCGTCGATCATGCACCGTGGCAAATTGAATGTTACCCGCATGCGGCTTTGCTTGAGCTATTACAATTACCCTACCGTTTAGCCTACAAAAAAGGCAGCAGTGATGCCCGTCGCAGTGGCCAGCAACATTTTGCTGAACTGTTGATGAGCTTGACCCAGCCGGCCGTGACCGGCGCCATTCAATTGCGCCTAGCTGCCACCATTACCGAGCAATACCTGAATACCGAGCGCATAGCGAGCTTGCGCGGGGCAGCGTTAAAAGCTAATGACGATTGCCTTGATGCGTTGGTGTGTGTGCTCATTGCCGCCTATCATCAGCAGCAACAGAGCGAGGTATTTGGTGACGACCAGCATGGTTTTATTGTGGTACCGATGATGACAAGCCAGTGCCCATACGGCACAATAGCCCATCCCCTGAATTTACCAAACTGTTGATAGCGTGATATGACTGAATCGACTGAACCAGCTAGCACTGCCGCACCCCAATTTGTGCATTTGCGCGTACATAGCGACTTCTCGATGATTGATGGCTTACACAAGGTCAACGCGATTTGTGCCGCCGCCGCTGATTTAGGCATGCCAGCCATTGCCTTAACCGATCAAATGAACCTGTGTGGCTTGGTGCGGTTTTATCGCAGCAGTCACAAACACGGGCTCAAACCTATTATTGGCTGTGATTTATGGGTGCTCGATGCTGATGAGGCCGACGAAGCACTGACTAAACTCACCGTATTGGCGATGAATAACACCGGTTACCAACAGTTAACCCAACTGATTAGCCGTGGCTATTTAGCCGGACATCGGCAGGGTCGCCCCTGTATCGATCGGCAGTGGCTGGCGCAGCATCATGACGGCTTGTTGCTGCTGTCTGGTGGTCGTGATGGCCAAATTGGGCGCAAGTTGTTGCAGCAAAAACACGCTGAGGTGAACGCCTTAGTGGCCTTTTATCAGCAGTATTTTCCTGACCGTTTTTATCTCGAATTAAGCCGTACCGGCCGCGCCAATGAAAATGAGTACATTCACGCTGCGGTAGCGCTAGCTGGTGAAACAGGGCTGCCGGTGGTGGCCACCAATGATGTGGTGTTTTTACAACCCAGTGAATTCCACGCCCATGAAATTCGTGTTGCGGTGTCTGATGGGTATACGCTGGATGATAAACGGCGGCCAAAACTCTATAGCGAGCAGCAATACTTGCGCAGTGTTGACGACATGCTGGAGCTGTTTGCCGACCTGCCGGAAGCACTCGAAAACACCGTTGAAATTGCCAAGCGCTGCAATGTCACGGTAACCCTTGATGAATATGTGTTACCGGAATTTCCAACCGGCGGCATGACCCCAGAAGATTTTCTGGTGATGAAGTCTGAACAGGGTTTGCAGCAGCGTCTCGAGCAATTATTTCCCGACCCAGAGCTGCGCCAACAACGCCGTGGTGAGTACGATGAACGTTTGGCGATTGAGCTAAAAGTTATTAACACCATGGGCTTTGCTGGCTACTTCCTGATTGTTATGGAGTTTATTCAGTGGTCCAAAGATAACAATATTCCGGTGGGCCCTGGGCGCGGATCAGGTGCTGGTTCATTGGTCGCCTATGCGCTAAAAATTACCGATCTAGACCCGCTTGAATTCGATTTGCTCTTTGAGCGGTTTTTGAACCCCGAACGGGTGTCCATGCCTGACTTTGACATCGACTTTTGCATGGACCGCCGCGATGAAGTGATAGACCACGTGGCCGAACTCTACGGTCGTGAGGCGGTGTCGCAAATTATCACCTTTGGCACCATGGCCGCCAAAGCGGCGATTCGGGATGTCGGCCGAGTACTCGGCCACCCCTATGGATTCGTCGATAAGCTGACCAAACTAGTGCCTAATGATCCAGGTATGACGCTGGAGCAAGCCTTTAAAGTTGAGCCACGACTGCAAGAAATGTACGAGCAAGACGAAGATGTCCGTGACCTGATTGATATGGCACGAACCCTTGAGGGCTGCACCCGCAATGCTGGCAAGCATGCCGGTGGGGTAGTTATTGCGCCAACCAAGATCACCGACTTTTCGCCACTTTACTGTGACGAAGAAGGTAAACAGCCAGTCACACAATTCGATAAAAACGACGTTGAAGCGGCCGGTTTGGTTAAGTTTGACTTTTTGGGCTTACGCACCTTAACCATCATTCAGTGGGCGCTGGAGATGGTCAATCATAAACGTTTGCAGCAGCAACTGCCGGCCATCAACATTGAGTCGATTCCTCTCGATGATAAAGCCTGTTTTGATCTACTGAAAAAAGGCCAAACCACCGCGGTATTCCAGCTTGAATCGGCCGGTATGAAGCAGCTAATCAAGAAGCTACGCCCCGATACCTTTGAAGATATTATTGCCTTGGTGGCGTTGTTTCGCCCCGGCCCGTTGCAATCGGGCATGGTGGATAACTTTATTGACCGTAAGCACGGCCGTGAAGAATTGTCATACCCCGACAAAGATTACCAGCATCAATCGTTAAAACCTATTTTGGAGCCCACCTACGGGGTCATTCTGTATCAAGAGCAGGTCATGCAGATTGCCCAGGTATTGGCTGGATATTCGCTCGGTGGCGCGGATTTGTTGCGGCGTGCGATGGGTAAGAAAAAGCCCGAAGAAATGGCCAAGCAACGCGCGGTGTTTGAAGAGGGTGCCAAGAATAATAATATTGACCCAGAACTGGCAGTCAAAATCTTTGATCTGGTAGAAAAGTTTGCTGGCTACGGCTTCAATAAATCGCACTCGGCTGCGTATGCCTTGGTGTCGTACCAAACGCTGTGGTTAAAGACTCATTACCCGGCGGAATTTATGGCTGCGGTGATGTCGGCCGATATGGATAACACCGACAAGATAGTGACCTTGGTGGACGAATGCGAGCAAATGGGGCTGCATTTATTGCCGCCTGATATCAATCAGGGTCAGCATAAGTTCACCGTTGCGGGTGATGGCACCATTATTTATGGTATCGGTGCTATTAAGGGTGTGGGCGCTGGCCCTATCGAGGCTATTTTACAGGCGCGCCAAAGCGGACCATTTAGCGACCTTTTTGATTTTTGTGCCCGCGTTGATTTAAAACGGCTGAACCGCCGCATTTTAGAAAAGTTAATCAAAGCCGGTGCACTGGACTCCCTCGGTGTGCACCGTGCGGCTTTGTATGCCACGCTTGAACAAGCCATGCGCCAAGCCGAACAAACCGCCCGGGCGGCAGAAGTGGGGCAGAGTGACTTGTTTGGCATGTTTGCTGATGCGGTGAGTCATACCGCAAAGCCTGCCTATCAACAGGTACCCGAGTGGCCCGAAGCGGTGTGGTTGGAATTTGAGCGTGAAACCTTAGGGCTTTATTTAACCGGTCACCCGATTAACCGTTATCGCAAAGAATTACGCAATTATGTGCCTTGTGTGTTAGCCGACGTGAAACCGACGGGCCGCGATCAGGTCACAACAGTAGCGGGCTTAGTCATTGATGTTCGCACTATGGTAAACAAAAAAGGGGCACGCTGGGCCATTGTCACCCTCGATGATAAGACCGCACGGTTCCAAGTGCGTTTTTATTCGCAAGAATATGACTTACACTATGAATTGCTACAAAACGACCAAATCTTAGTGGTTAAGGGAGAGGTCGGCTTTGATGATTTTGCTGGCGCGAATACAATGACCGCCCGCGAACTGAATACGCTGGTGGGAATTCGTGAGCAATATGCCAAAGGGCTGCTGCTGCAATTACGCGAGGACCAGCTGCAAGGGTCCGGATTAGCGCGCTTGCAGGCCTTGTTGCAACCGCACCAGCATGGCACGACGCCAGTGCGTATTCGCTATCAACGCGATGATGTGCATGCGGAATACAAATTAGGAACGGCTTGGTGTGTGACCCCAGCTGATGAATTACTGCACGAATTGGCGGTCCAATTCGGTGACAAGCATGTTGTGCTAGAATTTTGATGGCAAACAGGAGCCATAATGAGTCTGCATTTTTTAGAGTTTGAAAAACCAATTGCTGAGCTACAGGCCCAAATTGAAGAACTAAAAGCGGTCGGCGCGCGCGGTGGTTTTGACGTGAACATCGAAGAAGAAATTGGCAAGCTGCAAGAAAAACGCGAGCAGCTGGTCAGTAAAATCTTTGCTGACTTAAACGCTTGGCAAGTATCGCAATTGGCACGCCACCCGGCACGCCCTTACACGCTTGACTACATTGAACATATGTTCACCGATTTTGATGAATTTGCTGGTGATCGCACGTTTGCCAACGATCGCGCGATAGTCGGTGGTACCGCACGTCTTGATGGTCGCCCAGTCATGGTTATTGGGCATCAAAAGGGCCGTGAAACCAAAGAAAAAATCCGCCGTAACTTTGGTATGCCAAAACCTGAAGGCTACCGTAAAGCCCTGCGGCTGATGGAAATGGCTGAGCGCTTTAAGATGCCAATTATTACTTTTATTGATACGCCCGGTGCGTATCCGGGTATTGGTGCTGAAGAGCGCGGGCAATCAGAAGCTATCGCACGCAATCTAAAGGTGATGGCGCGGTTAAAAACCCCAATTATCTGTACCGTTATCGGTGAGGGTGGCTCTGGTGGCGCGTTGGCCATTGGCGTGGGTGACCGCGTTAACATGTTGCAGTATTCAACTTACTCGGTGATTTCTCCAGAGGGCTGTGCATCGATCTTGTGGAAGAGTGCCAGCAAGGCTGAATTAGCCGCTGAAGCCATGGGTGTTACCGCTGATAAAAGCAAAGCATTGAAGCTTATTGATACCATTGTGGAAGAACCCATTGGTGGCGCACACCGTGACCACAGTGCTATGGCAGCGCGGTTAAAAGATCGTATCTTGACCGATCTGAGTGAGCTAGAAGCACTTGATTCTGCTAACTTACTCGATCGCCGCTATGCCAAACTGATGACATTTGGTTATTGCTAGCGCGCAGCCAATGACCGACCTTTACCCGGCGTTTGCACAACAACTCGATGCCTTGCAAGCGCCGCAGGGCCACCTCTTTGTAGCGTGCTTAGGGGGGGGGGCAGACTCCCAGAGTATCCTCGATTTACTTGATCGTTATCGCCAGCAACAGCCACAGTATCGCTATCTTGCTATTCATTTAGATCATCAGTTTCACCCGCACTCCGGGCACTGGGCGGCAGGCTTGGTGGCTGATTGTCAGCGGCGCAACATGCCGCTTGTGCATGAAGTCTTGCAGATTAACAGCGGGCCACGGGTGAACAAAGAAGCCGCTGGTCGTGATGCCCGTTACCACCGCATGGCAGCACTATTGCATGCTGATACGGTGGCAGCCGGAGTTAGCTGCTTGCTAGGCCACCATCGTAACGATCAGATTGAAACCGTGCTGCTGCAGCTAAAACGCGGGGCGGGGCCTAAGGGCTTAGCAGCTATGGCGGCACAACAAGATTGGCAGCAGGTTCGTTGGCTGCGACCGTTGCTGACGGTGAGTAAGCAAGCTATTTATGCCTATGCCGAGCAGCGTCAGTTGTTCTGGATTGAAGACGATACTAATTTTGACACCGATATTGAGCGTAATTTTTTGCGCCATAAGGTGGTCCCGCTATTAGAACAACGCTGGCCCCATTTTGGTGAAGCGGTATTGCGCAGTGCCGCACTGTGCGCAGAGCAGCATGATCTGCTCAATGAATTGTTAGCGGAGCAAATGGCGCCACACATCAATGACCAACAGCAATTGTTTGTTGATCATATTGCCCGCTGGTCGGCACCGAAGCAACGAGCAGCGCTGCGCTACTGGCTGCAACAGTGCCAGCAACCGATGCCCAGTTATGCGCAGTTAGAACAACTGCGGCAACAATTTTTGCATACCAGCAATGATGCTAAACCATTGTATCGCTGCCGCTGGTATAGCATTACCCGCAGCAAAGCACGCTGGCTGACTGTATCTCCCACGTTATCTCCCCGTTGAGGTGTTATGAGCGTACCCAATCAACGCAAAGCGCTACTACTCGGTTTGTGTGCCGTATTGCTGTGGGCCACCGTGGCCACAGCGTTCAAAATAGCCTTGCAGTTTTTAACTCCGCGGCAGTTGGTATTGATTGCGGCACTTACCAGTGTGGTGATTTTTGCGGGCTTTATTAGTTGGCAAGGGCAGTGGCACCATACCCTGACTCTAGCGAAGACGCGAACCCGCTTTTATGCATTACTGGGGCTACTCAATCCGTTTGCCTATTACTGGGTACTGTTTATTGCCTATAGCCAATTGCCCGCCCAACAAGCGCAAGCCATCAACTACACGTGGGCTATTACCATGTCATTGTTGGCGGTGCCGATCCTCAAACAAACACTGAGTAAACGTGAGCTTGGTGCCATGTTGGTGGCCTATGCTGGGGTGTTTTTGATTGCTACCGGAGGGCAATGGGACTTTAGCCAGACCAACTGGCTAGGTATTAGTATTGCGCTGGCCAGCACATTGCTATGGGCAGGCTATTGGCTTATCAATATTAAAAATACCGACCCACCGGTACCGGCGTTGTTCTGGTGCTTTTTATGGGGCAGCCTGTGGCTATTAGTTGCCGAGTGGCTTGCACCGTCGCCGTGGCAGCTTGATTGGCGTGGCTTGAGTGCTGGTATCTACGTTGGCATCTTTGAAATGGGGCTGACCTTTTTGTTGTGGCTCTTAGCAATGAGGCAAGCGGAGAAAACTAGTCAAATTAGTATGTTAATTTTTTTAAGCCCATTTCTAAGCTTAATTCTAATCTATGCTATTCTCGGTGAAGTGATTCACCACACCACAATTATCGGTCTATCCTTAATTTGTTTAGGGTTGTACCTGAGTCGCAATAAAGGAGACTAAGCATGGATATCTTCGGCGAGTTCACGTTGCTATTGGTGATTGCCTGTGGCGTAGGTCTTATTGGTATGTTGCTGCGGCAACCGCTTATTGTTGCCTTTATTGTCGCCGGTATATTAGTCGGTCCCTCGGCATTCGATTTAGTTAGTCATCATCAGCCTATTGAGCTGCTTGCGAGTGTCGGCATTACAGTATTATTGTTTGTGGTCGGTTTAAAACTCGATCTCGCATTAATTCGTCATTTAGGTCCAGTAGCATTAGCCACTGGGTTAGGTCAGCTAGCCTTTACCATTGTGTTTGGATTTCTATTGGGCCTAGCGATGGGGCTCGATATGTTAACCGCCGTCTATGTGGCTGTTGCGCTGACCTTTTCGAGTACCATTATCATCGTTAAGTTACTGGCTGACAAACGAGAAATTGATAGCCTACATGGGCGCATCGCCATGGGCTTCTTGATCGTTCAAGATATTGCTGTAGTGATTGCCATGATGGCATTAGGAAGCGGCGGTGCAGGAAGCACCGATTTGGGTTGGTTCATGATTATCGCCGAAATCGCGCTGAAGTTGGTCATCGCGGCTATTTTAGTCGCCGTTGCAATGCGCTACATATTACCGACCGCATTACGCCATATTGCCAAATCTCAAGAACTACTATTACTTTTTGCTATTGCATGGGGAACCCTATTGGCAGCTAGCGGTGAGTATTTTGGTTTTTCTAAAGAGGTTGGAGCATTTTTAGCAGGATTTTCATTAGCATCTACACAGTACCGTGAAGCGATTGGTGCGCGCCTGGCAAGTCTGCGTGATTTCTTGTTGTTATTCTTTTTTATTGAGCTGGGAGCTAAACTTGACCTCAGTACGTTGGGTGATGCACTGTTGCCGGCATCACTCTTTTCACTGTTTGTATTGCTTGGAAACCCGTTAATTGTAATGGCAATCATGGGCTACATGGGATACCGCAAACGTACAAGTTTTATGGCTGGTTTAACCGTTGCACAAATTTCGGAGTTTTCAATTATCTTTGTGGCAATGGGGATTTCGCTGGGGCATATACCGGAGCAAGCACTTGGCCTAGTCACTTTGGTGGGATTAGTAACTATTGCCATGTCTACCTATATGATTTTGTATTCACGGCAACTTTATGATTTCTGTGAACCGTACTTGGGAGTATTCCAACGGCGTAATCCTCACAGGGAACAGGAAGATACCCACGAAACCGAAAGCTCAGGGCGTTGCGCAGTAATTGTTTTTGGTGCTGGCCGTTATGGCGAACGTTATGCGCGCACTGTCGCAGAGCAGGGGCTTAGGGTAGTGGCGGTTGATTTTGATCCACAAGTGACTCGGCGTATTGAGCATCCTCTGATTGCGATGCGCTATGGTGATGCTGCTGATCATGATTTTATTGAGTCATTACCACTAGCTAGCGCCAAAGCGGTGGTCTGTACTATCCCTGATATTGATACTCAATTGATGCTTATCAGTAGTTTGCAGCAAGCGGATTTTAGCGGTCAAGTGATCATCACTGCTCACCAACCCGGAACACGTGCAGAGCTAGAACGGGCTGGTGTTACTGATATTGTAGTACCGCTCTATGATGCGGCAGAACATGCTGCTGCAAAATTGCTCCACAAGCTCGGCGAAGGCGCTGTCTGAGACAGCGTTTTTCTAAATCGTTCAATACAAAGTTACTGAAACAAATCGCAACACATCGGTGCTGTTCCACGGCGCCATAGTGCTTCATACTATTGTCATCTAAGTTATAACGGAATGAACCCCCATGGCTTTTCAGAAACGTAAACTAGTGCCGCCGGCAATTATCATTGTTGCGGTTGGCCTCTTAGCATTGTTGTCGATCATGCGTCCGCAACCACCCCAACGGCAAACTGAGCGTCCCCCGGTTTTGGTTGATGTGATTGAAGTGCAGGCTGAAGACGTTAACTTCTTAGTGGCTGGTCAAGGCAACGTTGAAGCCAAACACGCTACTATGATGATGTCGCAGGTGAGTGGCAAAGTCATCGAATTATCGCCAAATTTTGTCGCCGGCGGCTTTTTTAAAGCCGGTGAAGTGCTGGTCAAAATTGACCCAGCTGATTATGAAGTAGCCTTAAAAACCGCTAAAGCAAATCTCGCGCAAGCGAAAGCCCAATTAGCGCAAGAAAGTGCGCTCGCTAAGGTTGCTCGCGATGAGTGGGAATCGCTGCAGATGGGCGAAATTCCAGCGCTCGGTATTCGCGAACCGCAAGTAGCTAGCGCCGTGGCCGGCGTGCAATCGGCTGAAGCCGCCGTTGCCAAAGCGGAACGCGACCTTGAGCGCACAGTGATTCGCGCTCCGTATGATGGCTTGCTGCAATCGAAGAATGTCGATATCGGTCAATTCGTCGGCATCAATAGCCAAGTTGCTCGTATCATGAGCACCGAGACCGCTGAAATTCGAGTACCGCTTAGTGATCGTGACTTAGCCTTTATGAATTTGCCAGAACCTGGCGATGACCCATCAATGGCCCCTCAAGTACAACTCACCTCAGAAGTTTCGGGTCAGCCAGTGACCTGGTACGGCCGTTTGGTTCGTACTGAAGGCGTGTTGGATATGAATAGTCGTGTGGTGTATGGGGTGGTTGAGGTAGCTGACCCGTATAACCGTAGCGGTGATTTACATGAGCAGCCGTTACGGTTTGGTCGCTTTGTACAGCTGTCTATAGCTGGTAAAGCGGCACAGAACTTGTACCGCATACCACGTTACGCTGTGAACCAAGATAATAAAGTCTGGACGGTCGATGGCGATCGCCGTTTGCAATTACAAGCCGTTGACGTGGTCCGTGCTGAAGCAAACCAAGTTTATGTTTCAAGCGGTCTGAATAGCGGTGACAAGGTGGTATTGACTCAGTTAGCCAATGCCTTACCGAGTATGAAAGTGCGCTTACCGGGTGACCCATTACCGTTACCACAAGAGCGCGCCAGTGCCAAACAAGATGACGACACCGCGGTAAAACCGGATTAACGAGGAATTCCACGTATGAGTGATGCAACAACTCCACAAACCGGTTTGATTGCCTGGTGGGCGAGAAACCCCGTCGCTGCTAACTTACTGATGGCACTAATTATTGTTGGTGGTTTATTTGGGCTGAGTAAAGTCCAAAAAGAAATGTTTCCTGAAATTGAGCTGAACATCATTAGCATCCAAGTGCCGTTTCCAGGTGCTGCACCGCAAGAAGTTGAACAAGGTGTGTTGGTGTTGATCGAAGATGCTATTGAGGATATCGACGGTATCGAACGTATTCGTTCAACCGCTCGTGAAGGCATGGCATCGGTTAGTGTCGAAGTTGAAACGTCCTATGACCCACAGATTGTCATGGATGAAGTCAAAATGATGGTCGATGCCATCCCTAACTTCCCCAATCAAATTGAAAGCCCGAATATTTATCGCTCTCGCCCGCAGCGTAACGTGATTTGGATCTCAATTTATGGTGACGTGGATGAGCGCACGCAAAAAGAATTAGCCAAAACCATTCGTGATGATTTGAAAAAGGCCAACGGTATTACCAAAGTTGACCTCGTGGGTGCGCGCGATTATGAAATTTCCATCGAGATTTCTGAGCAAGACCTACAGCGCTACAACCTCACTTTTCAGCAAGTTGTTAATGCTGTTCGCGGCACTTCAATTGACGTTGCCGGCGGTTCGATTCGCACACCAAATGGCGATATTTTGCTGCGCGCCAATAACCAGGCCTACGTGGGCGATGAGTTTGAGCGTATTACCCTGATCAACCGTCCTGATGGCACTCGTCTCACTTTGGGTGATATCGCCACGGTCAAAGACGCCTTTATTGAGCGTCGCCGCTTCAGCGAATTTGACGGTAAGGCAGCCACCTTTGTGCGGGTCAACTCGGTGGGTGAGCAAAGTGATTTGCAAGCTGCAGCCACAGTTCGTAACTATATTGAGCGCAAGCAAAAAGAACTGCCACCGGGTGTGCAAATAGCGCATTGGGGGGATTCCTCGTATTACTTGCAAGGTCGCCTCGATTTAATGACCAGCAACATGATTGGCGGCAGTATTTTAGTATTCATTTTGCTGTCACTGTTTTTACAGTTGCGCCTAGCATTTTGGGTCATGATGGGTATTCCTATTGCCTTCCTCGGTACCATTATGTTGATGCCGATACTGGGCATCTCGATCAATATGATCTCGTTATTCGGCTTTATCTTAGTGCTCGGTATCGTCGTCGATGATGCCATAGTGATCGGTGAAAGCGCCTATTCTGAGCTCGAAAAGCACGGTAAATCGGTGGAAAATGTGGTACGTGGCGCTCAGCGAGTCGCCATGCCGGCAACCTTTGGGGTGTTAACCACCATGGTCGCTTTTGTGCCGATGCTGATGGTGGGTGGAGCGCAAGGTGCTATTTGGGAATCCATTGCCTGGGTGGTCATTATTGCGTTGGCGTTTTCGTTGATTGAATCAAAGATGATCCTGCCTGCCCACATTGCCACCATGAAATTTTCGCGCCAGCAGCCGGAGCGCTTAAATGCATTTCAACGTACCCGCAATAAAATTTCTGACAGCCTGAAGGTGTTTGTAGATAAGTACTACACACCGTTCTTGGCGCGTTGCTTACGTAATCGCGGCATCACTTTGGCAGCATTTATTGGCCTGTTTATTGTCTCGATCGGTTTAATCTCGGGTGGCATTGTGCGTTGGGTATTTTTCCCTAATGTGCCGAGTGACTTTATCCAAGCACAGGTATCTATGCAGCCTGGTACCTCTGAGCAGGCAACCATTGATGCCGCCGAAATCGTTGTGGCGCAATTAAATCAACTCAATGCCAGCATTGAAGCTGAATCTGGACTCCCGGTGGTGAAACATACCAACGTGTGGGTTAACAGTGGCAGTGCTACCGTTTTCGCTGAACTTGCCAAAGGTGAGGAGCGTGAGGTTGACGGCTTTGCCATCATCAATCGCTGGCGTGAATCCGTGCCAGAAATTGCTGGTATCAAAGCGTTGAATTTCCAAGGCAGCATTGGCATGGGTGGTGGCTTTGATCTGGAGTTTCAATTTACCGGCGAGAACTTGCCGGAACTTGCCGCTGCAGCGGCTGAATTACGCCGCGAACTATCCGGCTTCGCAGGGGTATTTGATATAGAAGATACCTTCGGTGAAGGCAACAACGAGGTGGTGGTCAGTCTCAAGCCACTGGCCACGGCCATGGGGATTAGCTTATCTGAGTTAGCCACGCAAGTACGTTACGCTTTCTACGGCGCTGAAGCACAACGCATTCAGCGTGGTGACGAAGAAGTACGAGTTATGGTGCGTTATCCACTCGATGAGCGAACCTCTATTGGCGATTTAGAGAACATGAAATTGCGCACTGCAGATGGTGCGCTCATTCCATTTACTGAATTAGCAGATATTGAGTTCGCCAAAGGCTATAACTCTATTGTTCGGGTTAACCGTGAGCGTTCTGTCAACGTCCGCGCGCGCGTCGACAAAGCCAGCGTGCAGCCGTCTGACATTGTGCGGCAAGTGCGTGCAGAGCGCATTCAGCCAATTCTTGATAAGTACCCGTCCGTTGGTTTTAAACTGGAAGGGGCATCGCAAGATGAGGAAGAAGCAACTGACTCACTAGCTCTTGGTTTCTTATTGGCACTGCTAGCCATTTATGCACTGATGGCCATTCCGCTGAAGAGCTATAGCCAACCGTTCATTATTATGTCGGTGATTCCGTTTGGTATGATTGGCGCGGTGGTCGGCCACTGGGTACTGGGTATGCCAATATCGATTTTGAGCTTGTTCGGGGTTATTGCCTTGGCTGGTGTTGTGGTCAACGACTCGCTGGTTATGGTTGATTATGTTAACCAAGCGCGACGCGAGGGGACACCGCTGGCAACTGCCGTGTTAGACGCTGGTGGACGCCGTTTCCGCGCTATTATTCTGACCTCGCTGACCACCTTCTTCGGCTTATTACCGATTGTGCTGGAGAAGAGTATGCAAGCGCAAATGGTGATCCCAATGGCGGTATCATTAGCCTTTGGTATCCTATTTGCCACAGTGATTACCTTGATCCTGATCCCGTGCTTATACCTGCTGTTGGATGATTTCAAGCGCTGGGCACGTAAGATCCTCTCATGGTACGGTTTGGCCAAGCCAGCAACCAACCAATTAGACCCAGATAACGTGTTGAAATCTTAAGGTCATATTTTCGTCATTCGATGGTAAACTAAGCCTCATAAGCTAATTCCATGTGATACCGTAGCACTTAGCTACGGTATCCATTTTCTAGCAAGGACAGTCTTATGAATTTGGCCCTCAATGATTTGCTGGCATTGTCGTTTTTCGTCCTCGTGTGGTTCATTTATACCCAGTTTGCGCGGGTACGTGCGCGCTCAACGTATAGCTTGTCGTATATTTTACGACAGCTTCGTATTGACTGGATGTCGACCTTAACGCGCAAAGATCACCAAATTGCCGATGCCGCATTACTCGGTAATGTGGAACGCACGGTGACCTTTTTCGCTTCCTCAACCATTCTTGTGCTTGTTGGTGTGCTGACATTACTGACCTCGGCCGACAAAGTGGTGGAAGTGCTCAATTCCATTCCTTACACCGCCGCCACATCGCCGGAGAAAGTCCAAACCAAGCTAGCGTTATTTGCCTTAATCTTTGTGTTTGCCTTCTTTAAGTTTACTTGGTCTATTCGTCAATTCGGCTTTGTGTCGGTGTTAATGGGCGCAGCGCCACAATACCGCTCGCCAGAAATTACCGACGAACAGCGCAACGTGTTTGCGCGTCAAGCCGCTAAGGTCATTGATCAGGCCGGCCATGAGTACAATAACGGCTTACGCGCTTATTACTTTGCCCTGGCGTACTTATGCTGGTTTTTACATCCGTATTTATTTCTTGCCTCGACTGCCGTAGTGGTAATGGTGCTTTATCGTCGTGAGTATCGCTCGCGGGTATTACGCGCCTTGCTGGCCACCAAAGGCTTATCGCCGGGGCGTATTCCACCAGAGGACCGCTAACCGTGCACGCTAATGATTTTGAGGTACTGGCATGGACGCTTGGTCAGCAAGCTGTCAATCACGACTGTTTTCAGGGTGAGTGCGGACAACTCGAATTGTGGGACCGTGGGGTATTGATGTGGCAGCCGCAGCAGCCAGGCGGCAAAGATATCGTGTTGTCGTGCGGCGTGCATGGTAATGAAACCGCGCCGATTGAGATCCTCCGCGATATCGTTCATGACCTATTACGGCAACACCACGAACCCGTGCATCGGGTGCTATTTTTGTTCGGCAACCCGTGGGCTATTAACGCTGGGGTGCGTGAGCTTGAATACAACATGAACCGGCTATTTAGCGGTGCCCACCAGCATGGTACGGCCCCTGAGCAGCAGCGGGCGGCGCAGTTAGAGCAGTATGTGACGCAGTTTTACCAGAGCGCGCCAACTGGCCAACCTGAGCGGCTGCATTATGATTTGCACACTGCCATTCGCGACTCCTATTACGAGAAGTTTGCCATTTACCCGTTTCAGCATGGGCGGCCTTATAGCAAACAACAACTGAGTTTTTTGGCGCAATGTGGTATTCACACCATTTTGCTCAATCAAGCACCCACCACCACCTTTTCGTATTACAGCGTCAACACCCATAAAGCCCAAGCGTTTACCGTTGAATTAGGTAAAGTGCGGCCATTTGGCGAAAATGATCGTAGTCGTTTTGCCGATACTGAAGGTATGTTACGGCTATTGTTGCAGCAGCATGAGCTGGAGCTACCGGTGTTTGCCCCAGAACAACACCATATGTTTGCCGTGCAACGGGTGATTGACCGCACTCAAACCGATTTTCAGCTGCACTTTGCCGACGACGTGGCAAATTTCACCGAATTTCCAGTCGGCTATCGGCTAGCTAGCGATGGTGAACAAACGCACGCTATTGAGCAGGCTGGCGAACGGATCATCTTCCCTAATGCCAATGTGGCGATTGGGCAGCGCGCGTTGCTGCTGGTGAAAGAACAACCGCTCGACAGCTTAGATCTGGTCTGACAACACCCGTGTTACGGTGGATTTACGCACGCTTGCGATGAATTTTAACTACGGCTATTTGCATGTAAGTTGACGTGAAGGTAAAGTGAGCGCACTTTTATCGGCTAGTTCAATGACCGACAGTATTCTAACGAACGTACAGAACGAGAGAGTTATGGCGAAGGACACGAAACACCAGCTGGATATCGTTACCAAAGCGTCATTTTTAGACGCCAGGGCGCTAAATATCCCTATGCTGCAAATCCTCAAAGAAGACGGCACGCTCCACAAAGGTGTGGATGCTCCGGATCTGGACCAAGACACGGCATTGAAGATCTTCCGTACCATGCAGTTCATTCGCATTCTCGATGAACGGATGATTGCAGCGCAGCGCCAAGGGCGTATCAGCTTTTACTTATCCTCACTGGGTGAAGAAGCTGCCAGTATTGGCTCGGCTGCAGCACTGGATAGCCGCGACATGATCATGGGGCAATATCGCGAGCAGGGCGCCTTAGCCTACCGCGGCTTTAGCATTGAAGAATTCATGAACCAGTTATTCTCTAACGAGCGTGACTTGGGCAAAGGCCGGCAAATGCCTGTGCATTATGGCTGTGCACGGTTGAACTTCATGACCATCGCTTCGCCATTGGCCACGCAAATTCCACAGGCCACGGGCTATGCCTACGGTCAAAAAATGGACCAAAGCGGTACCTGTACCATCTGTTATTTTGGTGAGGGCGCCGCGTCAGAAGGCGACTTTCATGCAGGCCTGAATATGGCGGCAGTATTTAAAGTGCCGGTGATTTTCTTCTGCCGTAACAACGGTTATGCCATTTCAACGCCATCACAAGGTGAACAATATGCCGGTGACGGCATTGCCCCGCGCGGTGTGGCCTATGGTATGAAGACCATTCGCGTAGATGGCAACGATGTGTTGGCGGTGTATCACGCCACCCAATTAGCGCGCAAATTAGCCGTCGAGCATAATGAGCCGGTACTGATTGAAGGCATGTCGTATCGCATGGCCGGCCACTCAACGTCAGACGACCCAACCGGTTACCGTACCCGCGAAGAAGAAGCTGGCTGGCGTAGCAAAGATCCGGTTGCGCGCTTCCAGAAATGGTTGGTCAGCAAAGGTTGGTTGGACAATGACGATGCCGAAAGCCACTATGCTGAGCAGAAAGCCTTGGTGCTAGACGCGTTAAAAGCGGCAGAAACCATTGCCGTACCGCACGTCGATGAAATTATCGAAGATGTCTATGACACTCCGCCAGCACAGCTTAAACAGCAGTTGGAGCAACTCAAAGCGCATATTCGTAAGTATCCAGAAGCCTATCCGAAAACGGCTTCGCGTTTGGATGAGGAGCGTTAATCATGGCTAAGATGAATTTATTGCAGGCGATCAACAACGCCCTTGATATTGCCATGACCAATCATCGTAACGTGTACAGTTTCGGTGAAGACACTGGCGCCTTTGGTGGGGTATTTCGCGCAACCTCTGGCTTAACGGCCAAATATGGCCGCGATCGCAACTTCAACACCCCACTGGTTGAGCAAGGTATTTTAGGTTTTGCCAATGGTTTGGCGTCACAAGGCAGCTACGCCGTGGCTGAGATTCAGTTCGGTGACTATATCTTCCCGGCCTTTGACCAAATCGTTAACGAATCTGCCAAGTTCCGCTATCGCTCAGGCAACGAGTTTAACGTTGGTGGCTTAACCATTCGTACCCCATACGGTGGCGGTATTGCCGGTGGTCATTATCACTCACAGTCGCCAGAAGCTTATTTCGCCCATACCCCGGGTTTAAAAATCGTCATGCCGCGTAACCCGTACATGGCTAAAGGCTTATTATTAAGCGCTATTTTTGACCCGAACCCAGTGCTGTTCATGGAGCCAAAGCGGTTGTATCGGGCGTCCGTTGGTGAAGTACCTGAAGAAGAGTATCGCTTAGAAATTGGCAAAGCCGATATTGTCAAAGAGGGTAAAGATATCACCGTATTGGCATGGGGCGCGCAGGTTGAGATGGCTGAGAAAGCCGCTGAAATGGCCGCTAAAGACGGTATTGATTGCGAAGTGATCGACCTTGTCAGTATCTTGCCGTGGGACATTGACACTGTTGCCGCGTCGGTGCAGAAAACCGGCCGCTTAGTGGTCACCCAAGAGGCGCCACTAACCAATGGTTTTGCCAGTGAAATTGCCGCCAGCATTCAAGAGCGTTGCTTCTTGTACTTGGAATCGCCCATCGCTCGGGTGTGCGGCTTAGATACTCCGTATCCGCTGTGTCATGAAAAAGAATATTTTGTTGATCACCTGAAAGTCTACGAAGCCATCAAAGCTTCAATGAGCTACTAAGAGGCCCATGCGCATGAGTAAAGATTTTATCTTACCTGACATCGGCGAAGGCATCGTTGAATGTGAGATTGTTGAGTGGTTGGTGAAAGAAGGCGACAGCATCAAAGAAGATCAGCCGGTGGTTGATGTGATGACTGACAAAGCCTTAGTGCAAATTCCAGCTAAAAGCGACGGCGTGGTGGCTAAGCTGTATTACGCCAAAGGCGACATTGCTAAGGTGCATGAGCCGTTGTTTGCCATTACTGAAGCGGGTGGTGTAGAAGCCGCTCCGGCTCCGGCTCCGGCTCCGGCGGCAAAAACTGAATCAGTGGCAGCAGCTACAACCAACAGTTCGGCTGAAGTGGTCGAAGACTTTATCCTGCCCGATATCGGCGAAGGTATTGTTGAATGCGAGATCGTTGAATGGCAGGTCAAAGAAGGCGACGTTATTGCCGAAGACCAGCCAGTGGTCGACGTGATGACTGACAAAGCCTTGGTACAAATTCCTGCTAAAAATGCCGGCGTTGTTGCCAAGCTGTATTACCAGCAAGGTGATATTGCCAAGGTGCATGAGCCGTTGTTTGCTATTCGTCGCAGTGACGTCAAAGGCGCTCAGGCAACCCCAGCACCGGCGGAAGCACCAAAAGCAGCCAGCGTTAGCGCTGGTTCAGCTGTAGCACCAATGGCTGCCAGCAGCGGCAAAGCTATTGCCAGCCCAGCGGTACGTCGTCGCGCCCGTGAATTGAGCATTGATATCGCTCAAGTGCCAGGTTCTGGTGCCAAGGGCCGCGTCATGAAAGAAGACGTAGAAGCCTTTGCCCAAGGTGGCAAAGCTACCGCGCCGGCTGCAACGCAGCCATCCGCAGAAAAGCCAGCTGTTGCGGCAGCAAGCATCGGTGGTAAGCGGGTTGAGCCAATTCGCGGAGTAAAAGCTGCCATGGCCAAAGCCATGATGAATTCGGTCAGCACGATTCCGCATTTCACCTATGCCGAAGAGTTTGACCTGACAGCGGTTATGGCACTGCAGAAGCAGCTTAAAGAGCGCTATGCCGAGCAGGGCGTGCGTATCACCATGATGCCGTTCTTTATCAAAGCCATGTCACTGGCGCTAAAAGAATTCCCTATCATGAATGCGCAGGTCAACGATGATTGCACCGAGCTGACTTATTTTGATGATCACAACATTGGTATGGCGGTTGATACCAAAATTGGCTTGCTGGTACCGAATATCAAGCAAGTACAGAACAAGAGCATCATTGATATCGCCAATGAGGTGACACGCTTGACCAATGCCGCCCGTGAGGGCCGTGTGGCGCAGGAAGATATGAAGGGTGGCACCATCAGCATCTCCAACATTGGGGTGATTGGTGGCACCGTGGCAACGCCTATCATTAATAAGCCAGAAGCTGCCATTGTGGCGTTGGGCCGGGTGCAAGAGCTACCGCGCTTTGACGCTCAAGGCAACGTAGTTGCCCGCAAGATCATGGTGGCCAGCTGGTCCGGCGATCACCGTATCATTGACGGCGGCACCATTGCGCGCTTCAACAAACGTTGGCAGCAATTCCTCGAAGACCCAACCAGCATGCTAGTGCATATGGTTTAGTCATCGTGCAGCAGATCAAAAAAGGCAGCTTTGGCTGCCTTTTTTATGTCGTGATTACAACATTTAATTGACATGTTAACTATAAGCGCTCACTCTCATGAGCTTATTTAAAGAAGGTCAACGATGGTCAGGCGATGTTAATTTCTGAACTGGATCTTCTTAGTCGCAAGGAATAGATCATGCAGAGACTGGTATCTTTAGCGCTAATTTTTGGAACTGCATCGACATTAGCCTGTGAGAATATCGAAACGACTATTATTCAGTCTGATATTCGCGCTTTGGTTGTATCGCCGCCATCAGCTTCTGCTGATGAGATATGTACGATTGTCGATATTGTCTCGCCCCTATTCATCGAAAGTGCAAATTCAAACGATTTGGTCGCTAATGCAGCGATTTACTCTTCTTCAGGTACGCTAATCGCAGCAACAGAATTATCAACATCAATTGCGGACGATAAATATGTATCAACGGGCTGCATGCCGCTTGCTAGCGATTATATAGTGAAAATTGCCATGAGTTACCACCCGGTGGGCGAATTTTCACTGTGTCCTCAAAAAATCGTGATTGATAATCTAGCTACCTTTATGAATCAATCACAGTAAAATTGAACGATTTTGGAATTTTAATTGATGCTTCAAAACGACTATCGAATTTCACTAGATCGAATACTTGCATTGAGTGCTATGCTGCTCATCTATATATACCATTTTGTATACTGGCAATATTGGTATTGGGTAGATGAACACATATTCACTAATTATATAACGCTGTTAAAAGCTGCTGAGTTTGTTAGTGTCGCGGACCCGTTGGAATGGATTCTATCGAGCACTTGGTATTCTGCTCTGCTATATTTATTCCCCCTATTACTGACATTATCGGGGCGTTGGCCGCGAGTCGCCTTTTATCTAATATTTGTGTCTGGCTATTTTATTCCAATTGCCCCGTATCAATCGGTAATAGTTGTCGGCACGGTTGATGAAGGTTTATTTATGTTAAGTGTCGCAGCCGTTGGCCTGTTATTTGCTCGGGATGTAGAGAAGTCGAAGCTATTTTCAAACGGGTTTGACAAAGTCATTCGTTCAACAGTATTCAAAGGAATAACGGCTTTACTGGCATTAGCGGTGGTATGTGTGAGTGTTTTTGTGAATACTGAGCAGGCTGTTGAGGTTGCAAACACAGCTGCCACTATGGGTGATAAATCTCTCGCTAAGGTTCAGATAGGGTTGCCATTTATACAGGCAATAATCTTCTTGTTTTGTGCTGCTGGTGTTTTTATTACCACTTCGAGAGCACAGGTAACTTTTCTCACCATGTCGTGGTTAGTGATATTTGCACCATGGCAGATTCAGTCCCAATACCGGCTTGAACCGGCTTCGTTTACGCTATTATTGGAACTATATACCTACCTAAGTGCGATGGTCATCTGGCGGGCGTTAGCACCAAAAAGTGCTACCCACCAAAAATCAGCGTTTGGCGATCATGCGGCGCACTAGGCCGGGAAAGAAGCGTTGCAACAACGGTGCTAACTTGGACATGCCTGAGCCAATCACCACTTCTGCTTTGCCGGCAGCAATGGCACGTAACGACTGCCGCGCACATTTTTCTGCGGAAATGCCGCCGGCGTTGTCAGGGTCTTCGTGGCCAAGTGCTGAGCCATCACCGGTGAGGGAGTTGTGTGCCACTTGGGTGTTGATGAAGCCGGGTAGGATAGAGGTGACTACTAAACCATATTGGGCGGTTTCAGCGCGTAACGAATCCATAAAGCCTATCACCCCAAACTTGGCACCGTTATAGCCGCTGCGCAGCTTGGTACCTATTTTACCGGCTACTGACGACACCGTGACAATTTGCCCGCTGCGGCGCTCGACCATGCGCGGTAGCACTAACTTGGTCAGTGCTACTACGCCAAAATAGTCGATTTCCATCAGCTTTCGGTACACGCTGAGGTCGGTATCTAAAATCAACGAGCGCTGTGACACGCCAGCGTTGTTGATCAAAATATCTACCACTTGATCGCCCAGTGCCTGTTGTGCGGCAATGGCTGCTTGCTCCGGCTGAGCCAGATCAAGTGCCAATACCTTATGCCGTTCAGGATGGGCCAAGCTCAGCCGCACCTGTTCCAGCGCGTCGGCACGGCGTGAGGTAAGTATGAGATGGGCCCCGGCTTGCGCCAATTGCTCAGCCATGGCTAAACCAATACCACTGGAGGCGCCCGTTAACCACACTGTTTTACCGTTAAAATACATACTTACCTCACTCTCTGATTAGCCTGCTGCTGGATAGGTATAACTTGCACCTAAACCAAGTGGAATGCCCAGCATCCAGTAGATAATCAAGAACGCCGACCAAGTCACCAGCAATACCACCGAATACGGCAGCATCATGGCAACCAACGAGCCAATGCCTGTGCTCTTCACGTAACGCTGACAGTACAACACGATGAGCGGGAAGTACGGCAGTAGCGGCGTGATGATGTTACTGATGGAGTCACCGACACGGTAAGCTGCTTGGGTCAGGTCCGGTGAGTAGCCCAGTTGCATCAGCATGGGGATAAAAATCGGCGAAATCAGCGCCCATTTCGCCCCGGCAGAGCCGATAAACAGGTTGATGAAGGCCACCAGCAGGATCATGCTGACCATGGTCACACCGCCACTCAGTTGCAATGAACTGAGGAAGTTAGCGCCTTTTACTGACAACAAGGTACCTAGATTTGAATCGGCGAAGGCTTTGATGAATAGCGCACAGAAGAACGCCATGACCATGTAGTAGGCCATGCCTTCCATCGATTTGGTCATGGCGTCAATGATGTCTTTCGAGGTATTAAAGCTGCCGGCCACATAGCCATGCACAATGCCTGGAATAACAAACAGCAAGAAGATCAGAGGTACAATCATTTGCATCAACGGCGCACCGAAAGACGATAGCTCGCCGGTATTCGGGTCCGCCAACGGCGTACCTTCCATCAGCGATACATAGGTCAGCAAACCGATACCCGCGAGCATGGCTAGGCTGGCCCAGCGGAACGCCTTACGGTCACGCGGGGTGACATCGTCAAGGGTTGGCATATCGTCTTGATCGCCATCAAGCTGCACTTTTTTCAAGCGCGGCTCAACCACTTTATCGGTCAGGAACCAGCCCACAGCAATTACCACGAACGATGATGCAGCGGTAAAGAACCAGTTGTTCAATGAGTTCAGCTGCACTGCCGGGTCCAGAATATTCGCGGCGCTCTGGCTCAGCCCTTGCAGCATTGGGTCAATGGCAGATGGCACAAAGTTGGCGCTGAAACCACCGGATACCCCGGCAAAGGCAGCGGCAATACCCGCTAGTGGATGACGACCGGCGGCATAGAAAATCACCCCACCCAGTGGAATTACCAATACATAACCGGCGTCTACCGCAGTGTGGCTAACAATCGCCACCAGAATCAATACTGGGGTGAGCAGCATTTTCGGGGTGACATTGAGCATTAACTTGATGGCAACGTTAATAAAGCCACTGCGCTCCGCCACACCCACACCTAACATGGCTACCAGCACCACCCCAAGCGGGGTAAAGCTCATAAAGGTGTTGACCATTTTGGCGAAGAAATCGGCCAAGGCTGGACCAGCCAGCAGGTTGTTCACGGTCACGTCAACGCCAGTCAGCGGATGCTTGGCATCAAAGGTGACACCAGACAGCGCCCAACTCAGCACCCAAACAATGAGGAGGAGACCAAAGAACATGACCGCTGGGTCGGGAAGTTTGTTACCAACCCGTTCAACGCGATCAAGAATGCGATATAGCAAGGTGGATTGTTCAGACATGAAATGCCCCTTGTTGTGTTGTTATTATGATGTTCACGCACGTATCATACCCACAACTTACCTGATAACCAAACACGGAACGCTATGATTTGTGGAACAGATGAAGCAGGGCGCGGGCCAATTGCTGGCCCGGTAGTGGCAGCAGCGGTTATTTTAGACCCATTGCGGCCCATAGCCGGTATTAATGACTCGAAAAAATTGTCAGAGAAGAAGCGCCAAGCGCTGAGCGACGAAATTAAACAAAACGCACTGTATTGGGCCATTGCCCAGTGTGACGCGGATGAAATTGATGCCATTAATATTTTGCAGGCGTCGCTATTGGCGATGAAGCGTGCCATTGAAGCGCTGCCGGTGCAACCCAGTGAAGTGTTGGTGGATGGCAACAAGCTACCGAAATTGCAGGTACCAGCGCGCGCTATTATAGGTGGTGATGGCTTGGAACTCTGTATTGGTGCGGCATCGATTCTAGCCAAGGTAGAGCGGGATCGGCAGCTACTGGCCTGGCACCAGAGCTACCCGCAGTATAATTTTGCCCAGCATAAAGGCTACCCCACTGCAGCGCATTTAGCGGCGCTAGCAGAACACGGAGCGTGCCCACTGCATCGCCGTAGTTTTGCCCCGGTAGCTAAGGTGTTAGCTAGCCAAACTTAGCTCGCTAGGCCTTAGATGGTAAGGCACAGTGAGCGAATCAGGCCTTGCAGTTGCGCTAAGGCGGGTTTTACTTCACTGACCTGAATGTATTCATCGGGCTGATGTGCTTGGGCAATGGAGCCGGGGCCCATAATGATGGTATTACACCCCAGCGCTTGTACGAATGGCGCTTCGGTGCAGTAGTTGGCAGGCTCAGCGTTATTACCGGTGAGTTGTTCCGCTACCCGCACAATGTCGGCTTCGGGGTCGCATTGGTAACCTGGAATCGGTTCGTGCATATGAGCTAAACACACCGAATTCGGGTAAATAGCATTTACTTCGGCTAAACGTTCGTCAATTAGCCCGTATAACTCAGTCATTGCCATACCGGGCAATGGCCGCAAATCAATATGCATCTCACAACAGGCGCAAATACGGTTGGCCGCATCGCCGCCGTGGATATTACCGAAATTTAGGGTGGGATAGGGCACCGCAAAGTTGGCGTTGTGGTAGGTCTTTTGAAAGTGCCGTTGTAATTCACGCAGGCGGGTGATCACCTCGTGCATCACTTCAATGGCATTGATCCCAGCAGCGGGGTTGGAACTATGACCACTGCGGCCGGTCACCCGAATGGCTTCGGTTAAATGACCTTTGTGGCTGCTGACTGGTGTCATCGATGTCGGCTCGCCGATCACCGCAAAATCAGGTTTTAGGCCTGCAAATGCGGTCAATTCACGCGCACCCGCCATAGTGGTTTCTTCATCAGCCGTGGCCAAAATATACAGTGGCTTTTTTAACTGTTTCAGATCGATATCACGCAGCGCTTCCAGCACAAAGGCAAAAAAGCCTTTCATATCGGCGGCACCTAAACCGTAAATTTTTCCGTCGCCTTCGTGCAGGGTAAATGGGTCGCGGCTCCAGCGCCCCTCATCCCAAGGCACCGTATCGGTATGACCGGCCAAGAGTAGGCCGCCAGAACTCCCGGCTGGCACATAACTGGCCAGCAAATTGTACTTGTTAGGTTGGGTCGATAACGGATTTACCGTAACCGTAAAGCCTAATTGTGCACACCAGTCAGCGAGCAAATCGATAACGGCTTTGTTACTGGTATCCCAATGTGGATCAAGCGCTGATACCGACGGAGCGGCAATCAGCTGACGATACAATGACAGAAACTGCGGTAGCTGTGACATCTGTGGTTCCTACAGGCCAACCCATAATGACCACAGCATACCGCATTTTATTAGAAGTGATAACTAGCGCGTAGGCGAACACCGTCACCATATTCACTGTCTTGGTAGCCAACCCCAACCGAGGTGTTTTGGTTGAGAAAATAATTGACGCCGAATTGGTAGATATTATCGCTACCGGCATCGGTGTAATTCAGGTAGCCCACGCCACCGTAGAACTCGAACTGGTCAACCCGCTGGCGTAAGTTGGCTTCAGCGCCCCAATAATTGCTATCGAGTGGGCCAAAATCAACGCGGCCAACGCGTGCTTGTACATCGGCAATAAGGCCGCTGTTGAGCCAAAAATAGCGGCCCAGGTTAAAGCCTACAGAGTCGCGGCTAGCCGATATCGCGTTACTATCGATGGTTTTATAGTGGCCACTGACAAAATAGGGGCTGTTGAACTCAAGGCCACCTTCAATAGTGAGTGCATCGCCACCATCGTAATCGGCAAAGCTCACACTGGCGTAGTTATAAGCCGGTTGCGTGCGCGGCTTTTCCTGCGCGGCAGTGTCCGTAGCAGCGCATGCTATAAGTAGGCTAGAAACCAGTAAAGCGGGTTTAGTTATTTGCATAAAACACCTCTTGGTCTATTACGATGTTCGGAGCATGCCAGAAGCATCTAAGAAAGTGTGGCGATTTACCCAAGTTTTACCCATTCTGGTTGTGTTTAGGCTACTAAATTTATAGCATAGACACCTTTCTAGTCACACTTGCGGATAAGCCTATTATGAAGTCCATTCCTCACATTGATATGAGCCTGTACAACCAGGATTTCAACGTATTTGCCAAGCATGTTGGCGAAGGTTATGAAGCGAATGGCTTCGTTGCACTGACCAAGCACGGTGTTGAGCAGCAGCTCATTGACGATGCCTTAGATATTTGCCGTGAACTGTTTGCTTTGCCAGAAGCAGTAAAACGTCAATATCATCTGCCAGGTGGTGGCGGTGCACGCGGTTACACTCCCTTTGGTACCGAAATTGCCAAAGATGCGAAACATGTTGATTTGAAAGAATTCTGGCACGTTGGTCGCGAAGTACAGGGCACGCCGCCGTATCCGCAATTAACGCCCAACGTGTGGCCAGCCGAAGTACCGCAGTTTAAAGACAAGATCATGAAGCTCTACACCGCGTTAGATGCTTTAGGTTTGCGTGTGCTTGAAGCATTGGCAGTGTATTTACAGCAGCCGCGTGATTATTTCAACGATAAGGTCAATTGGGGCAACTCAATTTTACGGCCGTTGCATTACCCGCCCATTGTTGACGAAGGAACACCGTCAGTGCGTGCCGGCGCCCACGAAGATATTAACGTATTGACCTTGTTAATTGGCTCGCGTGAGCCGGGCTTAGAAGTATTGGCTAAAGACGGCAGCTGGATACCAGTGACGATCATTGAAGGCGCGATTATCTGTAACGTCGGTGACATGTTGCAGCGCTTAACCAACGGTGTATTGCCATCAACGACGCACCGTGTGGTCAATCCACCGGCGCCGTTTAGCAGCAAGTCACGTTATTCAATTCCGTTTTTCTTGCACTTTAATCCGGATTTCATGATTGATCCGTTAAGCAGCTGCATCAGCGATGAAAATCCGCAGCGCTTTAGTGCTATCAGTTCGCACGATTATTTGATGGAACGCTTACGCGAAATTGGGTTGGTGAAATAATGCCAAGCTGGAGCGGTATGCGGCATTATTGGGTGGTTGCTAGTGCACTGCTGGTAAGCAGCTGCACGAGCCAGCTCGAGCAGCCCTCACCCTTCCAGCTGACCATTGCGCATGTGAATGACCATCACTCACATTTATTGCCCATGCAGCGTACTCGTATTGCCGTCGGCGCTGAGACTGTGCAGCTCGAAACCGGCGGCTTTGCGCGCGTAGTGACTCAAATAGCGGCTATTCGCCAACGCCATGAGCATGTTCTGGCGTTGCATGCGGGTGATGCAATTACTGGCACCTTGTATTACACCTTGTTCAACGGTGCAGCTGACGCAGCGCTGATGAACCAAGTCTGCTTTGATGCCTTTGCCTTGGGAAATCACGAATTTGATAACGGCGATGCGGGGTTGAAAACCTTTCTTGATTATCTGTCGTTGAGCGATTGTTCGACCGTGGTGCTGGGCGCCAACGTTGAACCTGAAATTGGGGTATCGCCACTCACCCCAAAAACGCGCTGGGACAGCTTTAAGCCATACGCTATTTTTGAATTTAACGGCGAACAAATAGGGCTGATTGGGCTTGATATTGCGGTAAAAACAAAGCAGTCGTCAATGCCTGATGCGACCACGCAGTTTGCTGATGAGTACACTACCGCGCTTTACTATATCAACGAGTTACAGCGGCTGGGGGTGAATAAAATTGGCCTGCTGACGCATATTCAGTACAAAAATGACTTACTGTTGGCAGAGCGCTTACCAGCGATTGATTTTATTGTCGGCGGTGATTCACATACCTTAATGGGTGATTATGCGGTGCATGGCTTACCCAGTGTTGGCCCGTATCCTATGCAAGTGACCAACGCCGATGGTGACTTGGTCTGCGTAGCGCATGCGTGGCAGTATAGCCAGGTGGTGGGTGAGTTACAGGTGAGTTTTAACCAAGATCGCGTGCAGTCATGTTCAGGTCAGCCGCATTTACTGATCGCCGAAGATGCGCCTGAAGCGGTGACTGCATTACCACACTTCACCGCGGTAGCGCCCGATGCCGATAGTTTAACGTTGTTGGCACAGTATCAGCAGCAGCTTGACCAACTCACCAGCCAAGTCATTACCAATGTCACGGAACGCATTTGCATGCAACGCTCCGGCGTAGCGAGCAACCCAGATTGTGGCGCCGGGCGGCAATCTGATGCGCACCGACTGGTTGCTGAAGCGTTTTTAGCCAGTGCGCCGCAAGCTGATTTCTCCTTGCAGAACGGCGGTGGCGTGCGCAGTGAAATAGCTGCCGGGCCCATCAGTGTGGGTGATGTTTATCGGCTATTACCGTTTTCCAATACCCTGGTGGAAGTACAAATTACCGGCGCTGAACTGAAAACCGTATTGGAGCAGGCGCTGAGCTATGCCATGTCTGCTTCTGGCTCTAACGGTGCTTACCCGCATGGTGCTGGCATTCAATTTGATATTGATATGAGCGCGGCTGATGGTGAGCGAGTTAGCGCCTTAATGATCATGACTGACCAGGGTTTACAAGCGGTTGACCCAACCCGCACCTATACCATGATCACCAATAGCTTTTTGGCCAGTGGTGCCGATGGCTGGCGCTTATTAGCTGAAATTAATGCAGCTGGCCGCATTACCGATACCTACGTTAATTATGCTCAGTCATTCGTTGACTGGTTGCGTAAAAACCCAGAGGTAAAACGACCGACCGCGCATAGTACCCGCAACTATCGTGACTGATACCCCGCGGTTTGATCTCACCCTGCTATTACTGGCGCTGTTGACGGCTTTTGGGCCGTTGTCTATTGATATGTATTTGCCAGCTTTTGGGGTGATCGCCGATAGTTTTGCTCGCACGCCGCATGATGTTGAATTGAGCCTCACGGCATTCTTTTTAGGATTATGTATTGGTCAACTATTGTACGGCACTGTGGCCGATCGCTTTGGCCGCAAGCCACCGCTCTATGTTGGCTTAACGCTGTACATTATCAGTTCATTGGCGCTGGCTTACGCTGCTAGCCTTGAGAGCTTTATCCTCTGGCGTTTTGTGCAAGCCATTGGCTCATGCGCTGGGCTGGTTATTGCGCGCGCTATGGTACGTGATATGTACACGCCACAAGCCTCGGCACAAGTCTTCTCATGGTTGATCTTGGTGATGGGCATTGCGCCGATTGTGGCGCCACTTATGGGCGCCGCTATTACTACACATTTTGGCTGGCGAAGCATGTTTGGACTCTTGGCTTTGCTGGCTTCGCTCTGCCTAATCGTCATGAATTGGCAACTTCGCGAAACTCGTGCTGCAGATCCCAGGGTACGCTTGCGTTCAAGTTTACGCATTTATGCACAAATTCTTTGTGATAGGAGTTTTATTCGATATGCACTGCCGGGAGGTATCGCACAGTCGGGTATGTTCGCTTATATCACCGCATCACCGTTATTATTTATTGATTATTTTAAAATTAGCCTGCAGCACTATGGTTGGCTATTTGCCGTAAATGCTATTGGTATCATCAGTATGGCGCAATTCAACGCTTGGTTATTACGGCGCTATCCGGCTGATCGAATTTTACGGCGTGCAATGGCCTTACTGGCAATGATCTCTGTTAGTTTAGCTTGTCTCGGTGGGATGGATTCGCCTATGTGGGCTTTGTTAATCGGTGTGTTCTTTTACGTGAGCACCTTAGGGGTGGTGTTTCCAAACGCCATGGCTGGCTCGCTAGCTGCCCAGCAAAAAAGGGCAGGAGCAGCATCTGCACTGACCGGCTCTTTGCAGTTTCTAGTCGCTGGTTCTGTATCCGCTATTGTAAGTTTCTGGGGGCGCCACCAACCGTTCGCAATGATATACATGATTGCCATGTGCGGATTACTTGCGTGGTTGTTGTACTTGCTTTTACGTCCTGAATCAGTGCGCTTAAAACATATTTGCTAAAATCTCCATTTTTGCCTCGTTACGCTCATTTGACCTTATGCATTCTGAGTTCGAACTAGATACAACTTAATACGTATTATGCTACGTGGTCGCTTTTTATATGACTTTATTGCAGCAACTATTTGACATATTTTGCGACAAGGTCAATAGTCTTTTCATACCTCTTGATGGAATCTCATTAACGTAAGGAACACGACGCATGCGCCTCTCGCTGTTATTGATTATGTTGTCTCCACTCATTGCAGTGACATCACCAGTAGTATTTGCGAGTGACCAAGAAGTCATCACGCCAATGGAGCGGATCACCGTTACTGCGCCGCGACCGGAAGCGCTGCGAGCATTATCCTTGCGCTCTCTTGCGGTTGATTTTGAATCATTAGGTGGAACAGATATCACGGCTAATAATCCGTATCAAAGTGAATCGGCGCAAGATAGCTGTCGTGCTGGCAATCCTGTGATTGTGTCATCTGGAGAAAAGGTAGAGAGCCACACGGATCTCATCATGATGGGTCAAGTACCTTTTGCATTAACGCGTTCTTATTCCAGTTTCAACAGTGAAGTCGGCGCGTTTGGACCGGGTTGGTCGACGCCTTTCGATATCAAATTGGTACTGACCACGAATGCATCAGGTGATAAGTGGCCAGCCTATGTTCGCATGCCCGGCGGTAAGAAAATTTATTTTGAGTCACCGCGTGATAGACCTCCGGGTGAGCCTGCTGAGTTATCATTTTTTAGTTATCAACAAGCGAATGTTTTGGACACCGACCCATTTTTTTCGGTTTGGTCACTTCAGGCTGAGGATGGGCAATCGTATCAATTTAATAGTTCTGGGCAATTGACACGCAGTGGCGATGCGAGCTCTGGTCGTGGTCTGTATTTCAGTTACGCCAGCGGCAAGTTATCCGCAATCACCACAACAGGCGGTCGCAGCCTGACGGTCAGCTGGGATAATAACCGTATCATTCAGGTGACTGATGCTGCAGGGTATCAATATCAATACGGCTATCAAGCCGGTGTTTTGAGTACTGTGACCTTCCCCGATGGCAGTGTTTATAACTATCATTATGATAGTACGGTGCCGCATCGATTGCTGGGTGTCAGCTACAATATGGAGCAGTTCTCTTGGTTTGCTTATGATGTTCATGGACGTGTGATTGAGAGTCGTCATGCCGGTGATATTGATAAAACATCCTTTGCTTATGGTGTGACGAGCACCACGGTAACCAATGCACTTGGCAATATCAGCACTTATCACTATAGCGACGCGGTCAAAAGTCGATTAATCAGTATTACGACCAATGGTACCCCGTATTGTGGCCAAGCACTTACGACGCAGACCCACAACCCCGTTGGTCAAGTGAGTGCAAGGACCTCGAATAATGGCGAGCAGTCAGCGTATTATTATCAAGGGCGGTTACCGACGCTGATATGGCGTGCTATCGGAACGCCTGAGGCGTATTCAGAGCAATACAGCTGGCATTCAGGCTCACGCCGTTTAAGCGCGTATATTCGAAGTGATGGTTATCAAGAGAGTTATAGCTATAACTGGTACAACGATATCTCATCGAAAAGCATCGGCAGTGGTGGTGTTAGTCGTCATTGGGCGTACAGTTATCAGTATGGAGTGGGTGGTTTGATGAGCAGTCGGACCAGCATCAATCCAGGTGGCCATGCTATCACGGAGGTATTTGACAGTGCTGGAAATTTGAGCCAAGTGACCGATGAAGTTGGTTTCATCACCAGCTATCAAGATTATGATGCGCGCGGTCTGGTCGGTAAGATTGTTTATCCTGACGGAACCGCGACCGAGTACAGTTACGATAGCCGTGGGCGCGTGGTGAGCATGAAGCAACGCGCAAGCACCGGTCAATTTCATCAGGTGAGTTATTCGTACAACCGCTTTAATAAAGTCGCGCAGCAGCTCTCAAGTACGGGTGAAGACATCACCTATGATTATGATTTGGCGGGGCGTTTGACGAGCATTCAACGGCACCGCGGGACGCAGGTAGATGAATTACGACTAACGCGCAATTTAGCGGGCGACATTACGCAACGAGATATCATCAAGCATGACGGCGCTCAAGCGGTGACATGGTATCAAGAAACACGTGAGTATACCGCGCGCGGCATGTTGCAGAAGATACGTGACCATCAGGGGAATATCATCAGTGACTATCGCTATGATGCTTCAGGGCGTCTTCTTGAGCAAATCGATGGTGCTGGTGAGGTTGACAGCTTCAGTCATGATATTCTTGACCGTTTGGTCACAGTGACTGATAGCGATGGCAACAATACCCAAATGAGTCATACGCTGAAGGGTTTGGCGCAAGTGACCGATGCGCGGCTGCATAGCACCCAGTATCAACGAAATGTATTCGGTGACACCGAGCAATTGGTGAGTCCAGATACACAAACCAGCATCATGACGATGAATGCGCTGGGTCAGTTAGAAGCGATGACCGACGCACGTGGCGTGACGACTAGCTTCAGCTATGATGCGGCGGGTCGATTAGTGACGCGACAAAATAATCAAACCAGCCAATTTAGTTATGACCAAGGTGCGGTCAACCAGCGCGGTAAGTTGACGACAGTGACTGATAGTAGCGGGAGCACTTCATTGACCTATGGCGAATGGGGTCTGTTGAGTCAACAGCAGGTCAACATTGCTGGCAGTCAGTACCAATTGGCCTGGAGTTATGATGCGCAAGGTCGCGTTAGCAGTCTCATTTACCCTGGTGGTAATACCTTGAACTATCAGTATGACCTTTACGGCGATGTACAGAGTCTCACGGTCACCATCAATGGCACGACGGTATCGCTGCTCACTAGCATAACAACAGCCCCCTTTGGCCCTGTCACTGGCTACACCTATGGTAATGGGCTGGTACGAAGTCTGACCTACGATGGCTCATATCGGGTGCAGTCGATTACCACCACAGGCGTGCAATGGTTGAGCTACAGCTACAATGCCCGTCAGCATATTGCAGCAATCGCCAATGGCTTAACCAACGATACTCAGCAGTTTAGTTATGATAGGCAAGGGCGTTTAAGTGAAGTGCTCAGCTCGTTGCAGGGAGCGAGTCAATTCAGCTACGATGCGCTTGGCAACCGTTTGACCCGCAGTGGTAGCATGAACGAGAGCTATACGGTGGACAGCGCATCGAACCGCTTAGTTTCGGTGCAACGGGCTAGCCAGCAGCGTAGTTTCAGTTATGACGCCAATGGTAATGTCATCAGCGAAATTGGCTTCAGCGGACAGCCGCGTGCTTATGGCTATAATCAAGATAACCGCATGGTGAGCGCAGGCACGGCAATCTACAGCTACAACGCCTTTGGGCAACGGGTGCAGAAATCCGTTGGTGGTGTGACGACTCATTA
>NZ_RJLC01000001.1:51380-127921 GCF_003999375.1 Pseudidiomarina mangrovi | reverse complement strand
CTGAGGGATCCCCACAAATTGCTCCCCCATATTATCCACACTCTATCAGATCGTCCGGTGTCCAGCACCACTGAGCTATCCACTGCAAAATTTGCTTTAGCCCTTGCTGATAATATCGCCTACTTATATTAAGCTTTTGCTCTTTACAGAGCAGTATCCCAAGGGAACAAAGAGCGAGCACTCGTCTATGCTTAACGGTATTAGCCTGATAACGTCGTTGTAAGCCAGCCTTCTCACCCGCACTGCCAAGCAGGTAA
Source organism: Pseudidiomarina mangrovi (assembly GCF_003999375.1). Lineage (GTDB taxonomy): Bacteria > Pseudomonadota > Gammaproteobacteria > Enterobacterales > Alteromonadaceae > Pseudidiomarina > Pseudidiomarina mangrovi. Next base: position 127,664 of record NZ_RJLC01000001.1, on the reverse strand, counting down.
TGAAACCAGTTAGCCAGGGCTGCCAAGAGCAGTAAGATCTCCAAGCGTGATTTCTTGCGAGTACCATGTAGATCGCTACCTAACCCGTAACGGTAACTTTTTTGATCCCGGAAGCTTTCTTCTATCTGCATTCGGCAGCTATAGCATTTGGCAATTTTCTCGGCATATCCATGACTTTCTGGTAAAGAGGAAACTAATAGCCAAGGCTCTTTGTATTGCCTGTTTTTATCTCTTTTCAATAACTTGTAACCTTTTCCAACCAAAACAGCTTGTGTTTCATAGCTCTGAGATTGGGTGAGTAAGATGTTGCCGACATGCTTGGGCTTGGCTTTGGCCTTACGATAAAATTGGTTAACAGTGATAAACTCTTCCTGCTCTGCCACTTTCAGCTTCACATTCCCTCTGACTCTGGCGACATAATGCCAGCCGAATTCGCGTACTTGTTTTAACCAAGGCACTTTAAATCCGGCGTCTGTCACGATAATTGGCTTGCAGCCTTCTGGTAACATAGCTTTAAGTTGTTCTAAGAATGCCTGATGCAAACGGGGGCTGGTGTACTCTTCTTCAGCAGCGATTTTTTGCAACAACGTTAATGCTCTGCCGTCCGCAGCAATACTCGCTCGTAAAATAAAGTGACGCTTGGCGGTATCCGCATTACTCCAATCGACTAAAATCGTTGGATGGGAATGGGGGGTTACAACAGAAGCAGTCAACGCGGCATAAATCAATGGTAGCTCTCGTTGCAGATTGGCATTATTGAGTAATCTGTCGGCTCGCTTGATGCTGATTTTGTCTGAGGGCCCTGGCATAGCGCGACCAATTGCTGTAACGGTGCAACGAGCGTCTTTAGCAAGAGCAGTAACCGCATCTAACAAGACAGAAAATCTGGCTTTATGCATGGTTTTTGGGGTGACAAATCGGAGGAAATCAGCGAGCATAGTTTTAACATTCATGGCGAGCATCCGCGGTGTGGGATTTTTGGCGAATGATCAGATCGGGAACCGCCATGAATGTTCCCTAATCACCTAAATTTTTATTTTAACTACAAAATTTCTGGGGATACCTCAGGCAAATGACACAAGCTGATAATAAAAAGCATGTCACGGAAGAGGATAGTTTACAAATTAAAACGTTAGCCGTAGTTCAGCATTTAAAGGACTCCTCAAATCTTACAGCCATGCAGGCACGGGGCTTACGAGGCGTTATAGGCCAGAGGTCGAAAACAGGTGCAATTGGAAGAGCATCGATCGACCAGTTACATCTATGGGTACATAACACGAGAAGTACACCAAGGCCCTCTGAATTGAATAGTATTGCAAATGATTATAAGCCTCTTCTTGTAGCTCTCTGGAGTTAGTCGAGGCTATGACCATTCATTTTTACTTATGTTCTAATCACTCATTATATCTTAATAAAGCGCATAAACATGAGTAACCGATCTTTTTACACCCCCCTCCGTTACCCAGGAGGTAAAGGCAAATTCGCACATTACCTAAAAGAGCTATTTGAAGCCAACGAGCTATGCGATGGTCACTACGCAGAACCTTACGCTGGAGGAGCAGGCGTTGCATTCGAGCTACTATTTCTCGAATATGCATCTATCATTCACATCAACGACATTGACCCAGCCGTTTATTCCTTTTGGAAAACGATAATTGATCAACCAGAAGAGTTAGTGCGTTTAATCTATGATACGCCAGTAACCATGGAAAACTGGTATAAAGCTAAAACGATAATCAATGCAAACTCTAATGAGGTAAGCGCACTTGAATTAGGTTTCGCTACTTTTTTTCTAAACAGAACCAATCGCTCAGGTATACTTAAAGCCGGTGTAATTGGAGGAAAAGAGCAAGCCGGAGATTGGAAACTTAATGTGCGATACAACAAAAAAGAGTTAGTTCAACGTATTTTGAAGATAGCTAATTTCAGAAATCGTATCCGAGTCAGTAACTTGGATGCCATCGATTTCCTGAATAACTTGGACTGTATACTCCCCGAAAAATCTCTAGTCTATTTAGACCCACCGTACTACGTTAAAGGATCTGGTTTATACCGAAACTTTTATGAACACGATGACCACGTCTCAATAAGAGAGCGACTAGATACATTTAAGAAACCTTGGCTTGTCTCTTACGACAATGTTCCTGAGATCAAAAGTATCTATGAGCAGTATAGAAAAGATGAATACGTTTTAAGTTATACGGCCCAACAGAAAAAGCGAGGAGCTGAAGTAATGATTTATGGACCTACTCTTAGTAAACCTATCGGTGCCAAATTACTAATAGCTTAATTATATGCCAGCGCCCTAATAACACTATTAACATAGAAATAAATTTCAAGGCTGATAAAACCTCTATAAGTATGCATCTCTGAAAAACAAGCCTTTATTCATTGAGTAGCTGCTAGTTTGCATCTCGCCGATATTGATTTGCGATGGCAATGCACTTGACGCAAACTTATTGCAAGTACGAAACGATTGCCAGTAAAGATTTGCCTCAGTTTTCATAAACAAGTTAATGCAATAAAGAAGCACTCGAACTCTCGCTTTTCGGGCCAGAATAATCATATGCGATGATAAGGTAATAATTATTCGTAAATTATTAAGTTTTAATAATGTAATTGGGGAAATTGCTGAGACTTATTGTCAAGAATTAGACTACGTCCCGCAACCACAAAAGGACGAGTTTTTGGGGTGGTATGAATATCGTCTCAGAAGATTAAATTCTATTGAGTCACCAGATAATAACTTTATTAGTGGCCGGTCGGCCTTCACTATTCCATTTTACATACGGAATCAAAATATCTTCGCAAAATTGAGTGGCAACCAGATACTTAATTTATTAATAAATAATTCTACTTTGGGTTACTGCATAGATGAGTTTTCATTAAACGATTTTATGACTTATTTAAAAGGATTATTCTCCCACGAACCTAAAACGATATATTCGACTCGTTACTGGGCTGAAAGGTTTAGTAATGATACGTTAAAAACAAAAGTGAAATCAGAGCTTAGGTACTGTGCTGCATGCTTTGTTGAACAAACTGAAACCCACGGATTTCCTTGGATAAGGTTGAGTTGGCTAAGAGATATGAAGCAGTGCGATATACATCATGAGCCATTACGAGTTCCATATTGCAAGCACTGCGACGAATTGCTTGTAAAGAAAACTCTATTCGATTCACTTATAACTGGCAACTGCAAAAAATGTGGGAATCTTCTTTGGAGTATAGAAGACAAAAAACCAACGCTAGGCAAGTTCAAATATTCGGGAGATAGACGTCATATTCCTTTCTTTGTAGATGCAAGCCTAGATAAATTGATACTCGATTTATGTATCAATTTGCATGCGGAGGTTATGATAATAATGGACTCGTTCACTCATGACATTGAGCTCTCAGATTTTCAAAGATTTGCGCTTCATGCCAAAGTACGAAACTGCAAGACTGCCCTCGAACATGTTTTTAAAAATGATTGGTCTGCGTTTTTAGATTTTTTTAACGGCCAAGTTGAAGTGAAATGGAGTAAAATCAAAGTAGTAAACCAAGCATATCTGCCTTGTAAGCTATTAGTCGCACCAGGTTACGAAAAAAGTTATTGACCTCTGAGTCTTCCAAAGCCTCATTACAGCCTGCCTTGCATTCATCCAGCGGAGAACTTGAAAGCGCATCTCTCAGTAATAATTTTACGTGCAAACTTTAACGGTAATATCGGCATCTTACGTGCAAACTTTATTGTCGACACACAGATTCATCATAAAGATTGTCTCTAAACTCGCCATCAACAGCCCTCTGGAAATTGGTTTTTGCAAATAACCATCAATCATGGGCTTGATATGCTCGGGTAAGTCGCTCGCTCGACTAATCGAGGTAATGAGGATGGGAATGCGCTCTGCGTTACTGTGCTGTTCAGCACGGCGGATGGCTTCAATGGTCGCGACTCCGTCTAATACTGGCATATCGAGGTCCAGTATCACCGCATCATACTGTTTTACCGCGATAGCACGCATCAGCTGCCTGCCATTGCTCAGCACTAACGAGCGCATGCCCGCATCAGCCGCTAATTGCTTCATCAAAATTTGGAACACAGGATTATCATCGGCAACTAAAATTTGTTTGCCTGGAAAACGCACACTGCCGACATTACTTGGATTTGAAATACTATCAAACATGGTTATCTCGCTATAGGGTAACGAATGATAACCTCCCATCTGACGTTTTTTTATTCTTATAATATGTCGCTAGTATCCGCTATTCCATCACCGAGCGCCAACTACTTTTTAATGCAATAGAGACGCCATGTAATACCTCACCAAGATACCCGGCGGTGCGGTAAAGCCAGCGGTAAAGGCCACTATTTCGCCATTTTTGACGATGGCGACAGCGGGGGTAATGCCCACGCCCCACTGCTGAGCGAGCTGGCCGGTGCTGTCGTGAATGGTGGTGAAACCATAACCTTTTTGCTGCATGTAGCGGCTGAGCTGTTCATCGCTGCCGGAGCGCAGCGCCACCGTGACCACCGGCAGGGTGCCGTCGAGCCAATCGATAGACGGCGACACACTCGGGCAGACTGGGCACCAGCTGGCCCAAAAATACACGACCAACGGCTTATCGGCGCTTAACGCATGCAGATCAATGGCTTCGCCAGTCAGAGTATAGAGCGGTACCTGTGGCAATTGACCTTCCGGGATAGCGCGACTGCGCCACCAATCCACTGCTACCAGCACCACCAGCATCAGTAGCAAATAAATCGTTGCGCTGCGGGCTAGACCGCGCCAATTGGTCGGTTCTTTAGTTGGTGTCGACATGCGTCAGTAACTCGCGTTGAATGATTTCTGCGGCCGCGCCAGCCCACAACGGCGTGGCTTTAGCCGACGGATGAAAGCCATCACTCGCCATGTAGTCACGACTAAAGGGCAGCTCTAAGGTTAACAAGCGTGCATGTGGCTGCTGGGCTACAACACGCTGCAACACACCGTCTAGTCGCCGTGCTTTGCCACCAAGAAACCAGCGCAACGGCTGCGGCAGAGCAGGAAATTTATGCATCGGTGGTAGCGCCGTGTAAATCACTACGCGGGCGTTATAGTGCTGCAATAACCGCTGCTGCAACTGCCGTATATGCGCAGCGAAATCAGCGGGTTTGGTACTGCGCGTCACATCATTGACGCCGCACGATACTAACACCGTATCGAACGCTTGCTCAGGTAAGCCATCGAGTAGCTTGGTGATAGCGGCGGTGGTTAAGCTCGACTGCGCCAGCAACTGCCAGTGCACCTCTGCATGCGGTGCCAATGCCGCCGCTAAACAGCCGCTCAAGGCCTGCTGTTGCGACGCGATTCCAACGCCAGCCGCGGCCGAATCGCCCAAAATCAGCAACCGCAAAGGCGGGCCGCTGCCGGCTTGACCCTGGCGCTCACCCGGTGCTTCAGGTAACCGTGGCGTCACTCGACGCACCCGCTTGCCTTGGTACATCAACAGCGGCGCGAGCAGCAGTGTGACCAAGCCCTGTAGCAGCCGCGCCATGCTATGCCGCACCCAGTAGCAACTGATGCAGCTGCAGCAAATTGCTAACCTCATAGGTTGGCTGCAACTCGGCCGGTGCCGCCTTGCCATGATGATTCAGCCAACAGGTATCGATGCCGGCATTGCGACCACCCGCCACATCAGTGTGCAGGTTGTCACCCACCATCAAAATACGCTCACGCGCCGGATTGTTCATGCGCGCAAAGGCATGCTCAAAAATATCCAAATGCGGCTTAGCCACGCCCACTTGCTCAGAAATCACTAGCAAATCGAAGTGCCGATCAAAACCCACTCGACGCATGCGCCGGTCTTGTAGCTCGGTAAAACCGTTGGTGATGATGCCCAGTTGCACACGCTCACTCAATGCATGCACCAAATTCAGTGCGCCAGGTAGCGGTTCACACAGTTCGGCCATGGCATCAATAAAGTCGCTATTGAGCTGCTCGGCAGTCACGCCAAAGCGTTGCGCTAGTGGCACAAAGCGCCTGATCTGCACTTCGTCGGCCGTCACTAGTCCCTGCGCGTACTGATCCCACAACGGCTTGTTCAAGGTTTGAAACTGCTTGAAGTCATCCGGCGTAAATACAGCATCAAAGCTGTTAAACAGCGCCTCGAGCCCTAACGAGCCATCAAAATGGAACAGTGTATCGTCGGCGTCAAACAGTAACCAATCGTAGCGTTCAATCATGCTGCGAAATCACCTGAGCGTTCCGGCTGATAGGGTATATCAACGATCTCTACCGTGACCGAACCACCGGGCATTGGCCATTCAATGTGTTGACCAATTTGCAAGCCTAGTAGCGAACTGCCTATTGGCGCTAAGATTGAAATCGTATCGCTACTGGTACTTAAGTCTTTCGGATACACCAAGGTTTTTTCAAACACTTTGCCGCTCTGTTGAATCTTGAATTGTACCCGCGAATTCATCGTCACCACATTGGCTGGAATGGCTTGCGGTGCCACAATACGACCACGCGCAAGTTCAGCCTCAAGTTTGCGATAATCATCTTTGCTACCACGCATACGCTCTATCAACGTCTCAATACGGGCAACATCAAGTTCTGACAAAATGATCTCAGGTAAATCTGCCATGACTGTCCTCCAGGTACTCACTGAGTGCGAGCAAATCATGTAAAAAAGCCGCTGGATATATCCTGCGGCTTGACTAGCCACATATTGGACCAATAAAAAAATAAAACAAGTGCTAGGATAGCAGGTATAACGCCTTGTGAGGATGACTCCATGACCATTTGGGTTGATGCCGATGCCTGCCCCATCGTGATTAAAGATATTTTGTATCGCGCCGCTGAACGCCGAGCTATTGCGCTGGTGCTGGTCGCCAATCAGCCGTTAAAAGTACCGCCATCTCCGCACATTCGGGCATTGCAGGTTGCGGCCGGATTCGACATCGCCGACAACGAAATTGTGCGGCTGTGCAGCGCTGGCGACTTGGTCATCACCAGTGATATTCCATTAGCGGCAGAAGTCATCGGCAAAGGTGGTTTAGCCCTGAGCCCGCGCGGCGAGCTACTCACGAAGGACAACATCGGCCCACGCTTGAACGTACGCGACTTTCTCGACACCATGCGTGCCAGTGGGGTGCAAAGCGGCGGTCCGCCGCCGTTATCGCAGCGTGACCGCATGAATTTCGCCAATCAACTGGACCGCTGGTTGGCACAACAGCCGCGGAAACCTTAACGCCAATAACATTTCGCAAACGAGCTACCTACCTCTTTAGAGAAGGTTTATTTACCGCGCTGCAGCGCTATACTAAGTGACATTGTATTGATAGGTATCAAGGAACTGGCATGGCAAATTTGAGCTCGCACATTCATTGTCAAGATTGCAGCATGAGTGCATTGTGTTTGGCGCAGCCGCTGGATGCCGACAGCATGGCCCGGCTCGATACCATTATTCAGCGCCACAAGCCGTTGCATAAACGCGATGTGCTGACCGCTGCCGGGGCGCCGTTGAAGTTCTTATACGCGGTACGCAGTGGTTCATTGAAGTCATACACGCTGGACGACAATGGCGTGGAACAAATCATTGATTTTCACCTGCCGGGCGACCTAGTGGGATTTGATGCCTTGGCAGACGGCAAGCATCGTAGCTTCTCGCAGGCACTGGAAACCACTATGTTGTGCGAAATTCCGCTGCACTCACTAGATGAACTGGCGGTACAGATGCCGGCTTTGCGCAAGCAAATGATGAAGTTGATGAGTACTGAAATATTCGCCAGCAAGCAACTGCTCGGCAACTTGAACAATCGTTCAGCGCAGCAGCGCTTGGCGCATTTTTTGCTCACCTTGTCACAGCGTTTCGCCGACCGCGGTCTATCCGGTAAGTCGTTTCGGCTAACCATGACTCGCGCCGATATCGGTAATTATCTGGGTTTATCGGTCGAGACCATTAGCCGCATTCTGTCTGCCCTGCAAGCCGATGGCGCCATCGACGTGCAGAACAAACTGGTGGAAATTACCTCGTTTGAGCGCCTACGCGACCTTGCTGGTCACTGACAGCCGCCGCAACAATGACCGCCGTTGCCATGCTTCGGTGCTTCTTTGGGCTGAAACAATACACTGTTTTCTAGGTCAATGTGTTGCTGTAACTCGCTGATAAATTGACGTAATCCATCGTATAAAATGATCCAACTGCCACAGGCATCGTACGGTGCTTTGAGGCGTTGGGTGATAAAGTTTAAGCGTTCGAGCATCTGCTCATGGTGCTCATGCTCTTCTAACATCACCGCTATGGGCGCTTTCGGAAATAGGCCACCAGCTAGCATCGGAAACAGGATTTGCTCCTCTTTCATCATGTGACTTTCAAGCTCTTGAAACATTTCGGTTAAATGCTCCGTCAAGCCGACTGGGCAATCGACGTGATCGCTGTGTACTGATTCAATTTTACCAGCTAACTGAATCAACTCCGGCAGCTGTTCGCGATGCTTGTCATGGTAGGCCGTTAAAATGTGTTCAATCAGCACGTTAGTTGGTTGATTAGCCCAGTGTTGTAGCGTTGCAGTTTGCATAAGAACCTCGTTATGTGGACGATGAAGTACCCATAAGTTCTGCAATTTCAATGCCAGATCTACCCACTTTGATTTATATAGAAGTTTTGCCTGTGATGGTAAATTACACCCATTGTTAGCTGGGTGAATCCCGCTTAAATGGGTGCTTTTTACCATGTCTGATGCAACCTTATTAGAAACCTTAGTGGCTGATTTAGTCACCGATTTACCGGCCGTGGTACGACTACAAAAAGTAGTGGCGACGCTCAAGCAAAGCTTTGCTTGTGGCGCGGTGGTATTGCTGAAATGCGAGCAGGGCATGCTACGCCCCATCGCTAGCACTGGGCTAGTGCGCGAGGCCAGTGGACGACGCTTTAATAGCGCCCAACACCCGCGGCTAGCGGCCTTATTGGCGAGTCGTGAAGCAGTGCGTTTTGAGCCCGATAGCAGCCTACCTGACCCCTACGATGGCTTAATTGCTGATAGCACCGACCACCAGTTGGCGGTGCACGATTGCATGGGCATTGCCTTGTATATCGAGGGCAAATGTTGGGGTGTTCTGACGCTCGATGCGTTGACACCCGGCACCTTTACTGAGCATTCCCGGCAAGCGGTACAGCGCGCTAGTTTGCTGGTTGAAGCAGCGATCCGCATGGGGCAACTGGAGCAAAGCGTACGCGCGCTGCGTAATAACCGCCGCGAAGGTGACTACGAACTCTCGAATACGCCAACCAGCAGCTACGAAATTATTGGCAACAGTGGCGCATTGCAGAGCGTGCTGGAAGAACTCAGCGTGGTGGCACAATCTGACCTCCCGGTGCTGTTACTCGGTGAAACTGGGGTTGGTAAAGAGCTATTCGCGCGCCAACTCCATCGCCAATCGCTGCGCGCTGATAAGCCAATGGTGTATGTGAACTGCGCCGCGTTGCCAGAAAGCCTGGCTGAGAGTGAGTTGTTTGGTCATACTCGCGGAGCCTTTTCTGGCGCCACCGCCGAGCGTGCGGGGCGCTTCGATAGCGCCGATGGCGGTACCATTTTCCTCGATGAAGTGGGCGAGCTCCCCCTGGCGATTCAGGCAAAACTGCTACGAGTGCTACAAAACGGCGAAATTCAGCGGCTTGGTAGCGACCGTGGCCATCGCGTTGATGTGCGAATTGTTGCCGCCACCAACCGCGATTTAGCCCAACAGGTGAAGAACGGTGATTTTCGCGCTGACTTGTACCATCGGTTGTCGGTGTACCCGCTGATGATCCCGCCGTTGCGCAAACGCCGCGATGACATTCCGTTGTTAGCCGGGCATTTTTTAGAGCTCAACCGTGCTCGCTTGGGCGTGCGTGCGCTGCGTTTAAGCCCGGAAGCTGAATACGCCATGACCCTCTATGCCTGGCCCGGCAACGTGCGGGAGCTGGAACACACCATTAGTCGTGCGGCGATCAAAGCGCTGAGCCAGCATGGCCGGCGTGAGGATATTGTCAGTATTGCCGCACAATTGCTCGATTTGCCGGGTGGTGTTGAAACTGCCGATGTTAAGTGCCTGCCCCTTAGCAGTGATGGTGTTAAGTGCCTGCCCCTTAGCAGTTTGAAGGATGGGGTGAATGCGGTGCAGCGGCAGTTGATTCAGCAGGCGCTGCAGCAGAGTGACTTCAAATGGACACAAGCTGCCCGTATACTGGATATCGACCCAAGTAATCTGCACAAGCTGGCACTACGGCTTGGCTTGAAATAACCAAGGATATCCATGACTGAGTTGCTGCGCATTGTCGTTTGGCGCACCGTGGCGATCATCTTTCTGCTGCTAGCACTGATTGGCATTGCTCTTCCGGTGATGCCCACGGTGCCGTTTTTGTTGGTGGCCGCATGGGCCGGTGGCAAAGGCTGGCCGGTGTTGGAACAAAAACTGCTAGCGCACCCAACCTATGGTCCGCAAATTCAGCAATGGCGTGACCATGGCGTAGTGCGTCGCACACCCAAAGTGATCACCACGCTGATGATGGCGGGTAGTTGGGTGATCTTGAGTTTTAGCCCAATTGCACTGTGGTTAAAGTTCACGGTGATCGGCATTATGGCCACGATTTTGCTGTGGCTATGGCTGCGGCCGGAACAGATTCCTGCCGCAACTAGCAACGATTAACCGGGTCGCCCGTCAGCGCGTGGCGTGGTCAGCACCGACCAATACACCAACACATAAGTCACAAACGCCAGTACCCACAATGCGCCAGCGAGCAGATACCAATACAGTAACCACTGCGGCCACAGCGCCGCCAGCACCACCCGCAATAAGGCCGCTGATAGCACCACGATAAATGCGACGGACATGATCGGATGCGGCTGCAACGGTCGGCCGCTGTGACCCAAAGATACCCGCGCAATCATGCTCAGAATCATGCTGCCCATGGCGCCAGCCGTGAGCGCATGCAAGGCGGTGCTATTGCTCACCGGCAAGTCTAAATAGCGCAAGCCGAACAACAGCAGACCAATGGGAATAAACCAATAGGCTAAATGCAGCGACCATAACAATGGTACCCGCCAGGTGCGCCAAATCTTCCAGCGGCCGCAGCGGATCGCCAATAAGGCCGCGCAGAAGAGTGATAATGCAGCCATTGCTTGGCGCGGCAGATGACCGTCATAACCAGTTAGAGCCAACAGCATAATCAGCCACAGCGAGCCCAATGCCAAACGGTCCAGCCAAATGATCGGCTCAGCCTTGGGCGTTAGAGTGCCATTGGCGGTAAACATCGGAATCACTCGACCACCTACAATTGCCATCAACAAGGTCACCAGCCACACCGCGCTTTGGCTGCCGATCAGCTGTAAATCAAAGCGTAAGGTTTGCAGCCCATAATGCATTAAGGCGTTGCACAGTGTTAGCAGGAGCAGTACCGGCACAAAAAACAGGTTGCGCTGCTGAGCTACTTTAATCAGCGGTAGCGCTAACAGCAACGCGGCCACTGGCAAAAAGGCTAGGTCGACAGTAATCACCAACCAGGCTGGCAATGCCTCGCCAATCATCAGTACCAGCCGCCCGGCCAGCCATAGCACGGTCAAAATGGCTAAGCTGTTACCGTGAGTGGCACGCAAACCGGTCCAGTTTTGCACCGCGGTAAGTAAGAACCCCACCACAATGGCAGCAACAAAACCAAATAGCATTTCGTGGCTATGCCAGAATAACGCATGACCATATACCGGAGGGCTCGCCATGCCAGCTAAAATCAGCAACCACAGCGCCATGGCAAAGGCGCTAAACCCGGCACCGAGTAGGAACATGGGCCGAAATGCCTGACGCAGCAACGGCCACAGCTGTTGTTCTACTTTTAAATCAGTAATTTGAATCATTTAGCCAAGCTCCTGTTTGAATCCGGCGAGTTGCAACCAATAGCCGTTACTATCGCTACTCGCCAAGGGTTGTGGTGCAGCGCCAAGCTGATTAGCACGGAATTTTTCCAGCCAGGCAAAAGTATCTTGCTGGTCGCTATAGAGCGCAGATTGCGGGCTAAGGCGCACAATGTCCACTAAGCCATGCATGCTGTGTAGCTGATTGACCAAGTTATAGCGTTGTCCCGATTGCGTTTGAATGCCGTTGAGCACAAACATTGGCTCGCCTTCTTGATTGCTAACTGGCCGACCATCGGGATAATTGATGCAACATAACTGGCATTGGTCTTTGTGGCGATTCTCAGAGCGCGCGGTAAAACAGCGACCCGACCACGCCAGCGGTAGGTGCCCAAAACTAAATACCTCCACCTCGAAGCAATCGCGAATATCGGCAATCAGCGGCTGAGCTAACAGCTGCTGTAACCAGTGCCGCGACAACTCCACCGGCATGACCCAACGCTTCAAGCCCATACTGATCATGCGCCGCAAACTATGTTGATTATAAATATTGATGGCGGCACCAGCGATAAATGGTAGCTGTTGCTCGCGCAGAAACTGTGCAGCGGCAACATCGTTGGCTTCCACCATAAACTCACCATTGTCACAATATTTGCGCAGCTCCCGTAACTCGGAAGGCGCCTCTAACAAGGTCATGGTGGACAAACAAACTTGCTTACCCGCCTCGCGTAACTGGTGTGCAATCTGCAAGTAATCCACGAGACTAAGTTCGCGGCGCTTACTGCACACCGTTTCACCCAAGTAAACGATATCCACATTGGACTCTGCCGCACGCCGATAAAATGCCTGCACGTGCGCTTTGGGCCAGAAATATTGAATTGCACCTAAACTAAACTGCATCGTCTTACTTCCATGCTCGGTGGTAGGCACCCAGAGTGGTCTGGCTACCTTCGGAAAGACCCGCTAATACCTGATTCCAGTGCTCCGCCACGGTAAATTCTGTTGGGTTGCTCAGCACCGCATCAATGGCTTGACGCCATACCTTGGTCAACTGGGCGACATAAGCGGGGCTGCGCTGGCGGCCTTCAATTTTCAGCGAGGCAATGCCCTCGCGGTAGAGTTCTGGCAATAGACTCAAGGTATTGAGGCTGGTCGGCTCCTCCAGCACATGATAGGTATCATGACCTACCTGAAAACGGCCTTTGCATAAGGTCGGGTAGCCGGCGGTTTCGCCCGCTGCAAACCGGTCAATTAACAGCCCATTGAGGCGTGATTCCAGTTGCCCGTCTTGTTCGTCCCAACGCACATAAGCGGCCGGTGAACAGGCGCCCGCGGTATTGGGTGACTCGCCAGTCAAATAGGAGCTTAAATAACAGCGCCCCTCGGCCATAATGCACAGGCTGCCAAAGGCAAACACCTCAAGGTCAACGCTACTGGTGCGTGCCAACGCGCGCACTTGGTTCATCGACAGCACCCGCGGCAACACCACACGCTTGATGCCAAATTGCTGATAAAACTCAATGGCAGCGGCATTAGTGGCCGACGCCTGCACCGATAAGTGCAGTTCCACTTGGGGGTAGCGCTCATGCACGTAGCCCAGCACCGCCATGTCGGCGGCAATGATCACATCCACACCAGCGCGCAGCGCTTGGTCGACTGCTCGTTGCCAGTACTGCCAGCTGTCGGCATGAGCAAACGTATTGATCGCCACATGAATTTTTCGCTGCCGTTGATGCACATAGCGCACCGCCTCAGCAAGCTCAGCCGGGGTAAAGTTTAAACCAGCAAAATGACGGGCATTAGTCTGGTCTTTTAGCCCCACGTATACGGCATCGGCACCGTGTTCAATAGCCGCATGCAGCGCCGGCATACTGCCTGCTGGACACAATAATTCCATGCTTTGGGTCCTTTTCGTGCTGTTTGTTGATGTACGCAAAGATTTGCTGCCTCGAGTGTCCATTATAATGACTGTCAATTTAGGCGGGTGGGTCATACGGGGTAACCAATGAATATACAAAAGGTGGTACAACAGGGTTTGCGCTGGCTGCCATCGGCGGTGCTGGCGAGTGGTATTGAACAGCCGCTCAATTATGTGCTGCGCGCCGAGCGCCGGCGTGATGCCTTTGCCTTTCTACAACAGCATTGGGTGCAGATCGACGTCAGTGATTACCCACTCACGTTCTATGTTGGCTATCGGCCATATAACCGCCGCCTGCACGTTAGCCTCGCAGCGCAACATGCGGTAGCGCGAATGCGTTCCGACAGCGCATCTATGCTGGCGATGATGCTGCAACAGGTGGACCCCGACACCTTGTTCTTTCAGCGTAAATTACTGATCACTGGCGATACCGAAATTGCTCTACAGCTGAAGAATCTGCTCGATACGGTGCCGTTGGCAGAACGCCTTCCAGCGCCATTGTTAACTTGGTTGCAACGCACCAGCCAACGGCCTATTCCTTGATCGGGATCAAGCTTGTAACTCTTCATGAGTATCAGAAATTTGCGCTACATCAGCTAAACTAGCGGTCATTGAAATCACTGAAGTAGGACATCATCATGAGCGCGGTAAGCTGGAGCCAAGAGTTAATCGACAAATACAACATCAATGGGCCACGCTATACCTCGTACCCAACGGCGTTGTCGTTGCGCGATGATTTTGCGCTGGCTCAGGTTGCAGCAACTTTAGCGACTGCCAAACCGCAATTGAGCCTGTATATCCATCTGCCGTTCTGTCACAAGCTGTGCTTTTACTGTGGCTGCAATAAGGTGATCACCCGCCATCAGCACAAAGCCGATACCTACCTCGACTATCTCGCCAAAGAAATGGCCATGTACCAAACCATGCTCGGTACACGCAGCTTAAACCAAGTACACATGGGCGGCGGTACACCAACGTTTTTAACGGAAGCACAGCTGTCGCGCTTGATGGAACTGCTGCACCAGCACTTCAGTATTAGCGCAGATGCCGAAATGAGTATTGAGATTGATCCGCGTAGTTGCAGTGAGACTAAACTGCGGCATTTACGCGCCTTAGGCTTTAATCGGGTCAGTTATGGCGTACAAGATTTCGACGAAAAAGTGCAAATTGCCATCAACCGAGTGCAAGATGCTGACTTAATTCGTCGCCATGTAGAAGTCAGCCGCGAGCTTGGTTTTGCTTCGGTCAACTTAGATTTGATTTACGGCTTGCCCTATCAACAAGTCAGCACTTTCACCTCGTCTATCGACCAAGTCATTGCGTTGAACCCGGACCGCGTGTCGTTGTTTAGTTATGCGCACCTGCCGTCACGTTTTCCGGGGCAACGCAAAATCAAAGATGAGTGGCTACCGAACGCGCCACTTAAATTAGAGCTGCTGCAACTCGGTATCCGCAAGTTCACCGATGCCGGTTATCAATTTATTGGCATGGACCATTTTGCTAAGCCTGATGATGCGCTGGCGCAAGCCCAACAACAAGGCCGTTTGCAGCGTAACTTTCAGGGCTATACCACCGCTGGGCAAGACTGCCTCATTGGTATTGGTGCCTCATCAATCAGCCAAGTAGACGGGGTGCTATGGCAGAATGCCAAAGATATTGCCGACTACTATAGCGCGATTGATGCCGGCCAATTACCGCTGGTGAAGGGCTTCCGTTTATGTGCCGATGACCGTTTGCGAGCCGCTTTAATTTCACAACTGATTTGTCACTTTGAGCTTGATATTCAGGCGTTTTCAGCAAAGTGGGCACTTACTTCAGCCAACGTTGATTTTGCCACCTATTTTGCTGATGCCTACCGCAAGTTACAGCCCTTTGTTGACGACGGTTTGGTCACCGTGAGTGACTCGCACATCACGGTGACCACGCTGGGACGTTTATGGGTGCGCAGTATCTGTGCCTGTTTCGATGCGTACCTTGACGATGCGGTCACTGCGCCGCGCTACTCCAAAGTGGTGTGACGCCGCCTGTTGGCGATGATAGTGGCGGGCTTGGTGCTCTTGGCGCCGGCCCGCACTAAAAGCCGATACTCGCTTCAAGTAGCCAATCACCCGCGTACCATAATCAATATCTTCCGACCCACAACTTGAGCAATACGGCAAGGTGCGTTTATCAATGTGCTCACAGTCGTTACAAATGGTGATCTTCACATTCACGCAGAAATAATTACAGCCGGTGGTCGCCGCCACGTTAAGCATATTCAAATAGCCTACGGTACTGAGTTTTTCTTCAAGATTGAGATGTAAGGCCGAGCCACCGTCTAAGTAATCAATCAACTGCCGCCCGTGTAAGATAAATTTATCCAGAGTATTGGCTTGCTCACCTTCCACCGCATAAAAATACGAGTTGTAGCAATCGCGCGGCACAAAATAACCATCATCACGATCCCACTTGGCGTTTTTCACGCCCAGATTTTCAGCCGGTACAAACTCGGTATTGAATAGATAGCCGTACTGCTGTTTAGCCGCCTTATTGGCATCAAAAATCACCTTCAAATGACGCTGCACAAAGGCAATATAATCGGCATTATTACCTGCTTTGAGACCTTGCGACTCAGCCGCCTCAACCATGCCGTTGATACCAATGGTGAGAAACTGCTTGTCCAAGCTGATAAAGCCAGCATCGTACACGGTCAGCAAACCCGCCGCTAAGTAACGCTCCATCAGTTTACGATAAGCCACTTGATACTGATGGATCTTACCCACTTCGGTGGCGAGGTCGCGGCCATCTTGCACCAGCCGGTTCATATTGAGGGTGATCACGTTGATGGAACCAGTAGCCACCCCACCCGCACCTAAGGTATACGAGAACGTATTGTCACTAATTTCACTACGCAAACGGCAGCATGAGGCTAAGCTGTCGGCATTGTCCGACAAATACACAAAAAAGCTATTGCCCTGCGCCAGCTCCTGCGCCATGTGCTGGGCAAACTGCTGATCTTTGCAACGCCCGTGTTCGGTGAGCATCGCCACGGTCACTACCGGAAAGGTCAGCACGGTTTTTTTCCGCTCCTGGTTAAACCAGTCCAAGAAGAACGCTTGCAGTGCTTCGACAGATTTCCAGCTCGGCTTGCTAAAGTCTGGGAACACAAAGCTGCCAAACATACTGTCAAAGTAGTGCTGGTCGTACACCGAAATATTCCAAAACACGCTTTGATAACCACGTGCCGCAGCGGGTTGATTGAGCGCATACACCACATGTTGGAGGTGATTAGCAATTTGGTGGCGGTGGGTGGTGAGATAATCATCGCCGTAATCTTTGCGGGCGAAATAGTCAAAATAAGTGAGAAATTCTACCGTTGCCACAGCGCCTGCAAACTGCGAGCTCACCGCAAAAACGAAGTTCACAAAGGTACCGCAGAAGCTTTCAATGTGTTTGGGCGCCAGCGATTCACCACCGAGTTTGGTCAAGCCATCACGCAAGAACGGGTACATGGTCACCGATACACAGTAGGGCTTGAGGCTGGTTTCATCGTGTACATAAATTTCATGCTGCTCAATTTGCCGCACATACTCGGCAGCAAGCGCAGCGCCAAAGAGCTCAGCAATCATATCGCTGACCTGGCGGCGGTTCACCTGTACGAAGAAATCTTTCATCAGCTCCGCTTCTAGGGTGGCAATATTCTTTTGTGTGACATTGGCGTTGGCATCCATTTTCGAGCCATCGGCGGCATTTTGCGCCTGCAAATAGTCGCGCATAAAGGCCATTTTTTGATCCAGTTGTTGTGCGCTTAAACGTAACATGGGGTCTCTCCTTGCAAGTCAGCCTGGGCTGTACTCGCTATCATCGATAAATCGATAGTTAATGAGCTCTCGAGTGCGCAGATCCAGCATGCGTTGGTTGGTGGTGGGGCTATTGAGCCCACCCAACTCGGCCACCCAAGGCCCGGTTTTTAAATAACTGAGCAGTACTTCAAGATCGGCCGGGATCTGCTCAAGGCCGGTGTATAAACAGGTTGCTAAGCCGTTATTGCGGGCTATGGTGAGTAGGACTTTTAGCGTCTGCGGTTGCCACTCGCCGCCTAAAAACAGCACACAGGTCAACAGCCCTTGGTAATCGTTCAAGCGCTGCTGCAAATACTCAGGCGTCAACGGGGTACCGCGCTCGGCCGGCCAGCTATCGGCGCTATGGCAACCACGGCATCGTAGCGGGCAGCCGCTGATGGTAAAGGCCAGCGCCACTTCACCCGGCACCTCTTGCAGCACCACTTGCTCGGCACTGAAGCGTAAATAACTATATGTTGTGTCTGTTTTCATATTTGCACCTATATATTGTGTTTCAGCATAAGCTGCTTGCGGGCAATTTCCTTGTCGTAGATCAATAAACAGCCGCCTGGTGGCAGTGCCTGAAGAGGTAGTTTGGAGGCGACTTATAGCGGTGATTTAGGTGGCGACCACCCAGCGGTAAAAATCACCCAATTCGGGCTGGGTATAAACCACCCATGCGGATATTTTATTTGTTTAATTTCAATAACTTGAATATTGGCACGGTTGTTGCTTAATAGAATGCGTCAATGACTAAACACTGATTCATTCAAGGAGAATCAACCATGAAACAACCACGCTGCTACCAAGCGCCTCACTGGGAGGTGCACCATGGCCGGCTATAAAAAACTCTGGTGGACACTGATTGCTATTTTGGCAATCACCTTCGGCATCCTCGGCTATTTCGGTAACGAGGTGTATCGTTCGGCACCGCCTATTGCGGGCCAATTTGTAACTGAAGATGGCCGGGTACTAATGACCGAAGAATCCATTCTTGATGGCCAGACCGCCTGGCAATCAGTGGGTGGTATGCAGTTAGGATCGATTTGGGGCCACGGTGCTTACCAAGCACCCGACTGGACTGCCGATTGGTTGCACCGCGAACTATTAGCCTGGTTAGAACTGGCGGCGCAGGATGAGTTCGGCGTCAGTTACCAGGCGCTGGATGACGCCGCGCAAAATCAGCTGCAGTTTGCATTGAAGCAAGCTTATCGCACCAATACCTATGATGCCGATAGTAATACCGTGCTGATTAGTGCACGTCGTGAGCAAGCCATTGCGCAAACCGCTGACTATTATGTGCGCTTATTTAGTGCCGACCCTGAGCTGCGCAGCACCCGCGTCAGCTACGCCATGAAAGAAGATACCCTGCCGAGCTTAGAGCGCCGTGAGCGCATGGCCGAGTTCTTCTTCTGGACCGCATGGGCGGCTTCTACCGAGCGTCCTGATGCCGACGTCACCTACACCAACAATTGGCCGCATGAGCCATTGATTGACAACAAACCAAGTGCAGAAAACCTAATCTGGTCATTGGTGTCGATTATTCTGTTGATTGCTGGCGTGGGCGCGTTGATTTGGGCCTGGGCCTTCTTACGTGATCACGACGAAGAGCAGGTTGCTATTCCGGCCAAAGACCCAATCAGTCTGGTCAATTTAACCCCATCACAGAAAGCCTTGGGCAAATACTTGTTCATTGTTATCGCCTTATTCGTACTGCAAGTGTTCTTGGGCGGCTTCACCGCACACTATACCGTTGAAGGCCAAGAGTTCTATGGCATCAACGTGTCACAGTGGTTCCCCTACTCACTGGTACGTACCTGGCACATTCAAGCCGCCTTGTTCTGGATAGCTACCGGCTTCTTAGCAGCGGGCTTATTCTTGGCGCCCATCATCAATGGCGGCAAAGACCCCAAATACCAAAAACTCGGCGTCGATATTCTGTTCTGGGCCTTGGTCGCGGTTGTAGCCGGAACTTTTATTGGTAGCTTCTTAGCGATTGCGCAAATCATGCCGGAGCATTTGAACTTCTGGCTTGGTCACCAAGGCTACGAATACGTCGATTTAGGCCGGTTATGGCAAATCGGTAAATTCACTGGCATCGTGTTCTGGTTGGTGTTGATGCTACGTGGGGTAGTGGGTGGTTTCCGTGCTGAAGGCGACAAAAACCTATTGGCCCTGTTAACCGCTTCTGTGGTCGCTATTGGTTTGTTCTACGGCGCAGGTTTCTTCTACGGCGAACGGACTCACATCTCGGTGATGGAATACTGGCGCTGGTGGATTGTGCACCTGTGGGTAGAAGGCTTCTTCGAAGTATTCGCCACCGCTGCGTTGGCCTTTATCTTCCATAGCATGGGCTTAGTATCCCGGCGTATGGCTACTGCCGCTGCGCTTGCTTCAGCGTCATTATTCATGCTCGGCGGCGTACCCGGTACCTTCCACCACTTGTACTTCTCTGGCACCACCACACCGGTGATGGCAGTGGGTGCAACCTTCTCAGCCTTAGAAGTGGTGCCACTAGTGGTGCTGGGCTACGAAGCTTGGGAAAACTGGAGCCTGCAACATAAAGCACCGTGGATGCAACGCATTAAGTGGCCACTGATGTGCTTCGTTGCCGTGGCGTTCTGGAACTTCTTGGGTGCCGGCGTGTTGGGCTTCATGATCAACCCACCGATTGCGCTCTATTACATCCAAGGTTTGAACACCACTCCAACGCATGCTCATGCAGCCTTATTCGGTGTGTACGGTTTCTTAGCACTGGGCTTTGTGCTGCTGATCTTGCGCTACATTCGTCCACAGTTGCAGTTCAATGACAAACTGATGAGCACTGCCTTCTGGTGGATGAACATTGGCTTAGCGATGATGCTGTTCACTAGCTTGTTACCGATTGGCTTCATCCAGTTCTACGCGTCAGCCACCGAAGGCTTGTGGTATGCCCGTAGCGAAGCCTTCATGCAGTCACCCATTCTGCAGAGCTTACGCTGGATCCGTACCGTTGGCGACGTAGTGTTCATCATCGGTTCGCTCGCCATCAGCTGGCAAGTGGTGTCTGGCCTCTGGAGCAACCCCAAGGGAAATGCTAAGGGGCAGGCACTTAAGCCCTAACCCTTAAGGGGCAGGCACTTAGTGCTAAGGGGCAGGCACTTAAGCCAGCCCCAAGACCGAATGGTCGTTGTGATTGCGGATACAATCTCTCCCGAGTTGTATCCGCTTTTTTTTGCCTATTGTTTCAGCCAGGGCAGTGCTGCGGTACACTACCTGCTCAGTTGCTACAAGGAACAACCATGCCACTGTCAATCGTCTCGCGCATCAGTATTGCCCTTAGCGCCATTGTGGCATTAACGCTGGGCACGCTATTGGCCTCGTATTGGTTAGCCGAACGCGCTGACCAAGATGCGCTTGCCATTAATATGGCCGGTACGCTGCGTTACCAAAGCTATCGCTACAGCTGGCATTTTGTGCAGCAATCTGAGCAAGCAGAAGTGATTGGCGTTGAACTATCGAATGCCTGGAATCACTACGTATTTCATCATTATGAACATGACGATAGCTCCGCCTTAGGGCAGTTGTTTCAAACCACCAAAGCACAGTGGCAAAGCTATCAACAGCGTTTGCAAAGTGGAGCCGTTTCATCGGCTGAATTAGGGCCGCTACTGGAGCCACAAATTCAGCAAATCAATCGCTTGGTGTCAGCTATTCAAGCTGATGCGGAGCAACGTATTCGCACCATTCGGCTACTGCAGGTGTTATCGTTGTTTGCCACCATTGGTCTTGCGCTGGTGATTTGGAACTGGCTCAGAGCACGGGTTCGAGCGCCATTAGAACAATTGACCACAGTGGCACGTCGCATTGGTCAGGGTGATTTTACCGCCCGTATTAAAGCCCGCGGTGATGACGAATTGGGTGTATTGGCGCTCACCCTGAATAAAATGAATGACGCCATTTCGTACATGTATGGCAACTTAGAACGCCGTGTCGACGAGCAGACCCACGAAATTCAAAAGAGTAACATCCGGCTGCAATTTTTGTACGATACCGCCCGTTCAATCATTGAGCATTCGCCCGGTTACCAAGACTTCACAGATATTGTCAACGGGCTAAAACGCGCCACCGAAATTGACGATTTAGAGCTGTGTTTGATTACCGAGTCGGGCAACAAACCATTCTTGCAAGTACAACCTATTGGCGTTGAAGAAGACCCTTGTGCTGGTCAAGACTGTGCCCAATGTGTCAGCGCCGGCAGCGGCGTGTCAGTGATGGAAGGTAAACGCGTCTATCGTTATTCAATTGAACGCGAACAGCATTATTACGGCGTATTGGTAGCGCGCTGCTCCATAGCGGAACAGCTCGAAGATTGGCAGCAACAATTATTGCAATCGGTGGCGGATCAGTTAGCGGTCGCATTAAGCTTAAAACAAGAAGAAGACCAAGTTCGCCGGCTCGCGCTGATTCAAGAGCGGACGGTTATTGCGCGTGAGCTGCATGACTCGCTCGCGCAAGCCTTGTCGTACCTAAAAATACAGGTGACTCGACTGACCAAGGCCGTAGAGAAAGACGATCGCGCCACCATTGATGATGTGTCGATAGAGCTCAAAGAGGGGCTAAATTCGGCCTACCGCCAGTTACGCGAACTACTCACAACATTCCGGTTAAAGGTAGATGGTGCAGGGCTATTGAGCGCATTGCAAACTACGGTGGAGCAATTCACCGAACAATCGACCATGCAGGTGCGTTTGGACTATCAACTCGCGAATGCGCCGCTCACACCAAACGAAGAAATTCACCTACTGCAAATTATCCGCGAAGCCTGTCAAAACGCTATTCATCATAGTCAGGGCAGTACGGTGGTGGTGCGACTGACCAGTGATGCTGCTGAAACTGTTCACTTAGCGATTGAAGACAATGGTGTTGGTATTGCTGAGAATGCGGAGAAGATGAATCACTATGGCCTAGCTATTATGCAGGAACGCAGTCGCAGTTTAGGTGGAGCGGTCACAGTGCGTAGGCGTGATGAGGGCGGCACTGGCGTGTACTTCAATTTTGTTCCTGAGTATGTGCAAGAGCGCACAGCTCAAGGGTTGTAATGGACACTATGCCTGCGCAAATAAGTGATTCTGGTGAACGTTGCGCAGATTAAATAGAACAGGCTGAAGCCTACTAGAGCTAGGCCAGGTTGATCAGTGAGACTCCAGAGCCATGGAATGTAGGCCGCGCCAGCTGTGCCCAATGCCAACACCCAGCGCAATGCATAACTGGCCTGCTCGGCTGGGAACAACTGAGTGATAGACCGACAAACGGCACTACTGGCTGCGCCCGCAGCAGAAAAAATAAGCATAAAAACCAATATATAGGCCAAAAACCAACGCTCTGGGGTGGCGCTATAATAAGCCCAGTCGCTGAGCTGTGCGGCCAGTAAGCAGCTGGTTGCGAGGATGAGCGCACACCACCAAGTCACTTTGGCGCCGCCATAGGAATCTGCCAACCAACCCCCTATCGGTCGTGCCAAAATTCCGCACAGTGGTCCCAACCATGCGTAAGTCAGAGCATTCGGTGCGCCATGATTAGCCGCTGCCTCAATAAGCTCACCGCCCTGCCATTCCCGCGTCGTGGCAAAAATCGCCTGCACCGACAGCGGAAACGCCATAGCAAAACCAATAAATGACCCAAACGCCATAATAAACAGCAGCGTCATAAACCAGGTATGGCGATTACGCAAAACCTTAAGGGGCTGGCAGTTAGTGCTAAGGGGCAGGCACTTAAGCTTTTTCGCCTTAAGTGCCTGCCCCTTAGCTATTTTGTTGGCGGTGAGCAAGGCCAAGATTATAGCTGCAGCCCAACCGATATTGGCCAACCACATGGGTGTATTCGGCGCTTGGCTACCCAGCATGGTCCCCCAACTAGTGCTACTGGCATGCGCAAAGGCAAACCCACTAGGTATAGTCACTAACAGCGGCGCCAACACCTGGGCGACAACAATACCAATACCAACAATTGCGGCATTGACTGCCATTTGCCAACCCATCTGCGCTGATTGATTGGGTTGCTGCAGCGCTATAAACTGCGCACCACCAGCACCACACGCTAGGGCTATCCACTGCAGATGGTTCAGCTGCAGTAGCTGCTGATTCAGCGCCCACGCCAATAGCAAAGCCGGAATGATGAGCACCATGGTATTGGCGTAAATAAAGCTCGCCCGCATGGCGCGCTCACCGATAAAAAAACCGCCGAGCTGCAGCATTGTGGCACTAACGCCACTGATGGCCACGAGTTCAAACAGTTCAGCATGACTGATGCCGGTACCCGTGCTGCCATCAAGCGCCGCCAGTAGCACTACCAGCACGCTCCAACTCGCCCACAGCGCCATGCCAGCCGCCAAATGGAGGTTGGTAAGGGTATTCACTGTGGTGTGGTTGGTTTGCACTAACTGCCCGCCCCTTAGCTTAGCTGCCTGCCCGTTACTTTGGCTTTTTACTATGGTGCGGGGTCAGAAGCCTTGCCACAAGTGCGCTTAAGGGGCAGGCACTCTACTCCATTTGGGATATCCTGCGAATTGCGCTATTGTCGTACACTAATGGGCATAAATAGCTAAGGGAGCAGCCTGCCATGACTCAAGAACGTGCCAGCATTATGTTGGTTGATGATCACCCACTGTTACGCAAAGGTCTCAAGCAATTGATATCTATGGAAGACAGCCTTGAGGTGATCGCCGAATGCAGTAGCGGCGAAGAGGCTATTGCACGTGCCTTGGACCTTGATCCAGAACTCATCATTCTGGATTTGAACATGCAGGGTATTGATGGCATCGAGACCCTAAAACGCATGCGCGATGAGGGCGTCACCTCACGCATCGTTATGCTGACGGTGTCCGACGCTGATGACGATGTGGTAGCGGCAATTACCAATGGCGCCGATGGTTATCTACTCAAAGACATGGAGCCGGAACAACTGCTGGAACAAATCATGCGCGCAGTTGATGGCAAAATGGTATTAAGCGAGGCCATTACCGAAGTTTTAGCCACTGCGCTGCGTCGCCCATCGGTGAAACAGCCGCCAGGAAAATTGGAGACATTGACGAATCGCGAGCAAGAAATCTTAAGCTTGATCGCCAAAGGCATGAGCAACAAAGTGATTGCGCGGCAATTGGATATCTCTGATGGCACAGTAAAAGTACACGTGAAGCACCTACTGAAAAAGCTCGGTCTGCGCTCGCGGGTGGAAGCCGCGGTGTGGATGGTGCACCACGAAAGTTAAAGCTTAAGTGCCTGCCCCTTAGCCTTAAGGGGCAGGCACTTAGCGCTGATAACCTTGATTTTGATCAACATCGAATAATTCATAGATCGCTAAAATAGCGCGCATTTTTGCCGAATTAGAGATCTCATGAATAGCTTCCGTCCTGAATTATTATCCCCTGCCGGCTCCCTGAAAGCGATGCGTTTGGCTTTTGCCTATGGCGCCGATGCCGTGTATGCCGGCCAGCCTCGTTACAGCTTGCGGGTTCGTAATAATGAATTTGACCTCGCCAACTTAGCGTTGGGTATCGCCGAAGCCCATGCGCTTGGCAAGAAATTCTACGTGGTGGTGAACATTGCCCCACACAACGCCAAGCTAACCACCTTTGTTGCCGATATGGCGCCCGTAGTGGCATTAAATCCCGATGCCCTGATTGTGTCCGACCCCGGCGTAGTGATGTTAATGCGCCAACACTTTCCCGAACAAACACTGCATCTGTCAGTTCAGGCTAATACCGTCAACTGGGCCGCGGTGCAGTTTTGGCAACAGCAAGGCATCAGCCGAATTATTCTCTCGCGTGAGCTAGAGCTGCGCGAAATTGCCGAGATCCGCCAGCGCTGTCCGGCTATGGAAATTGAAGTATTTGTGCATGGCGCACTCTGCATGGCCTACTCCGGGCGCTGCTTGTTATCCGGCTATTTCAACAAGCGCGACCCGAATCAAGGCGCCTGCACCAACAGTTGTCGCTGGCCGTATCGGGTCACCGATGCCGCCGAAGATGAGGTCGGTCAGTTCAACCCGATTGACCGCCCAGTGTTGCTGGAAGAGCCGCAGCGTGCTGGCGAATACATGCTGATGGATGAGGATCTTCACGGCACTTATATCATGAATTCTAAAGACTTACGCGGGGTGGAATACGTAGAAGCACTGGCCACCATGGGCGTACACTCGCTCAAAATAGAAGGCCGTACTAAGTCGCCTTATTATGTTGCACGTACGGCTCAGGTGTATCGCCAAGCCATTGATGATGCAGTCGCTGGAAGGCCGTTCAATCGTCAGCTTTTGGCCGATTTAGATGGTATGGCCAATCGTGGTTTTACTGCCGGATTTTTACAACGTCATGTGCCGATGGAGCTGCAAAATTACGACACCAGCCATAGCCTCGGTCAGCAATTATTGGTGGGAGAACTGCTGAATTGCCATGGCTCTAACGCCGTCGTTGAGGTGAAAAATGCCTTTGCCGTGGGCGATACCTTGCTGCTGATGCTGCCCACGGGCAACCGCGCTTTTACCGTCACCGCACTTTCCGACCTTAAGGGGCAGGCACTTAAGCGCGTTCCGGGCGCTGGGCATCGGGTGCAATTATCACTGCCGGTTGCCCTGACTGACCATGAAGCAGCGCTAGCTATGCTGATAAAGACCATGGCTCAAGAGCCGCAGATCATTACCGCAAAGGAGGTATCATGCCTGTCATCATAGAAAGTGATTGTATTAACTGCGATATGTGTGAACCCGAATGCCCTAATGAGGCGATTTTCATGGGCCCCAAGCACTATCAAGTGAATATCGATAAATGCACCGAGTGCGAAGGGTTCTACGCGCAGCCAGCCTGCATTCCGGTATGTCCGATTGAATGTATCGTGCTGGCTACGCCGCAGTAGTTAAAGCTTTTGGCTGAGCGCCTTGTGCTCTTCCTTCATAGCGTCATCGCTGGGTTTGACCTGCGCTAACAGCTGACGCGCTTGGTCGGGTTGCTCCGCCATGATCAGCAAAGCCGCTAAGCGCAGGCGAGCCCAGTCATGCGGCGGTAAGGTGCGGTGCAAATTGCTGACTTGTAAATAAGCATCGAGCGCTTCAATGCCGGCGTTTACGTCAGCCTCGCTAATCACCGCAGTACGGCCAATCTGGTACAAACAATTGAGCCGCGCCAGCTCCATCAGTTGAGCGGTATCGGGATGCACAGTGATCTGCGGATTAGCTAATGCGGCGCTGATATTATCGGCATTGGCGCACACAGAAAAATGCTGTTGCGCCTGTGGATAATTCTTAGCGCTCTGCTCATTCATGGCTATCCGGAACACCAAACGTGGATCAGTCGGATACAAGTTTAGTGCGTTTTCTACCAGCTCGTTGTAGCGCGTTTTATCCTCGTCCGCGGCCCAAAACGTTAGCTCCAGCTGCATAGCATGAAACGGGTCGAACTCTTTCAACGCCGCAACTTGCCGCCAAGCTTCATCGATATCACCACCCGCTATACCAGGCGCAGCAAAATGGAAGCTAGCCAGTGCCATACGATACTGATGATTCTGCGGGTTCAGTTCCACCGCTTTCTCGAAACTCTCGAGTGCCTTACCAGCGTAACTCAGCGCCCAAATGGTGCTGTTACCGGCCTGCATAGCCATAATATTACCGCGATAGAAGTGGCCCTCGGCGTGCTGCGGACGCCGCTTCACATAGGTATCAATGAAATCCTCGGCGTCATCGAGATCGCCAGCCACCAGCTCCTCAAGCGCTGGCAATTCTGGCTCCATAGCGCTTAAGGGGCTGGCAGTTAACAGCAGCGCCAGCGCTATGATTCTAAAAAATGAATGCATGGTATCGTCCTTTTTGATTATTCGCACAGCAAAACAATTGGCGCCAATGTACGCTATTGCCGTATTGGCTCAAAGTGCCAAAAGTAACCAAATGTTGCGCTTTTGTTTGGCGCTGATTTTGGTTAATCTAAGAGCAACTTGTGCATACAACTCGCACACTCAACTTATCAACAGGCAGCACCGGAGTTCTCATGGCACGCCCAGCATTTGATTGGCAAGATCCGTTTCAGTTCACTAATTTATTGACCGAAGATGAGCGCATGATCCGCGATACCGCACATGACTATTGCCAAGATAAGCTCATGTCACGGGTACTTTTAGCCAATCGTAACGAACATTTCGACCGCGAGATCATGAACGAACTCGGTGAATTAGGCCTGTTAGGCGCCACCTTGCCAGAAAAATACGGCTGCTCTGAAGTCAACTATGTGTCGTACGGCCTTGTCGCACGTGAAGTTGAGCGCGTCGACTCAGGCTACCGAAGCGCTATGAGTGTGCAGTCGAGCTTAGTGATGCATCCGATATACGAGTACGGTAGCGAAGCTCAGCGCCTCAAATACTTGCCGAAATTAGCCACCGGTGAGTGGGTTGGTTGCTTCGGCTTAACCGAACCTGATGCCGGTTCAGATCCAGCCAGCATGCGCACCACCGCACGTAAAACCGATGGCGGTTACGTGTTGAAAGGTAGCAAAATGTGGATCACCAACTCACCCATTGCCGATGTGTTTGTGGTGTGGGCGAAGCTTGATGGCGAAATTCGCGGGTTTATCCTCGAAAAAGGTATGAAAGGTCTATCTGCGCCAAAAATTGAAGGTAAATTCTCGTTACGTGCATCGATCACCGGCGAAATCGTCATGGATAACGTGGAAGTGGCAGAAGACGCTTTGTTACCCAACGTGAGTGGACTCAAGGGCCCATTCGGCTGCTTGAACAAAGCTCGCTACGGTATTGCCTGGGGCGCCCTGGGAGCTGCGGAATTCTGCTGGCACGCGGCGCGTCAGTACACCCTGGACCGCCACCAATTCAACCGCCCGCTGGCGGCCACGCAGTTAGTGCAGAAGAAACTGGCCGACATGCAAACCGAAATCACCATTGGCTTGCTGGCCTGTTTGCAAGCCGGTCGCTTAATGGATGCCGGCGCACTGCCGCCTGAAACCATCAGCTTGATCAAGCGTAACTCCTGTGGCAAAGCATTGGATATCGCCCGCGTCGCCCGTGACATGCATGGCGGTAACGGCATCGCCGACGAATATCACGTGATCCGCCACGTCATGAACCTTGAGGCGGTCAACACCTACGAGGGTACGCACGATGTGCACGCGCTGATTTTAGGTCGCGCGCAAACGGGTCTGCAGGCGTTCGGTTAGTTATGACCCTGCTTAATCAACAACATCCAGCGCTGGTGGAGCTACTCCAGCGCATTGCCACCGAACAGTTGCCGCCAGCCGTAAACGCTGGCGGTGTGCTATCTGACGCCGACTTTTTTGAATTATTTGAATCGCAGCTGAGTAGTCGCCTGCTCGACCTGCAATCACGGCTGATGCAAGCCGCCGGCCAAAGCTTTTATACCATCGGTAGCGCCGGTCATGAAGGTAACGCCGCGGTCGCCAAAGCGCTGCGGGTGACTGACCCGGCTTTTCTGCATTACCGCAGCGGCGCGTTCTTCCTGCAGCGTGCGAAACAACTGCCGGGAAGTACGCCTATATATGACATGTTGTTAAGCTTCGCGGCGTCTAGTGACGACCCCATTGCCGGCGGGCGCCATAAAGTGCTCGGTAGCTTGGCGCTGAACATTCCGCCGCAAACCAGTACCATCGCCTCGCACCTGCCGAAAGCCATGGGCACCGCCTTTGCCATTGGCTTGTCTAAGCGGCTCAACCATCGTGGCAGCTGGCCGGTAGATGCCATTGCCATGTGCAGCTTTGGTGACGCCTCAGCCAACCATTCCACTGCCGTTGGCGCCATGAACGCAGCGAGCTGGACCGCCTACCAAACTATTCCAATGCCGCTGCTGATGGTATGCGAGGACAATGGCCTAGGTATTTCCACGCACACGCCGAGTGGCTGGATCCAGCAACAGTTGAGCCAACGCCCAGCGCTGAAGTACTTTCAAGCCGATGGCAGCAACTTGGCAGAAACCTATTTAGTAGCGCGTGAAGCGGCCGATTATGTGCGCCATAAGCGTAAGCCAGCGATTCTGCATTTGCGCACCGTGCGGTTGTACGGTCATGCCGGTGCCGATGCCGAAGTGTCGTACCGCAGTAAGCAAGAAATTGCCCGCGATGCCGAGCACGACCCGTTGTTACACGGCGCCGCGGCGTTGATTCAGCGCGGCCTTTTTAGTGCACAGGAGTTGGTGGGCTATATCACCGAGCAGCAGCAGCGCATTGCACGCGTAGCCGCGGTGGCGGCCCAGCGGCCGAAGCTGGAAACCGCAGCGGCGGTGATGGCCTCGATAGCGCCGGCTTATCTGCCTGCCCCGCAAGCCCCTGCGCAACCGTGGCCGAGCGACAAGCCCCAGCATTTAGCTAAGATGATCAACCTAGCGCTGCAAGAAGCCATGACCCAGCACTCGCAGATTGTCATGTGCGGGGAAGATATCGCCAAGAAGGGCGGTGTGTATGGCGTGACGCAGCAGCTGTTTGAAAAATTCGGCCCCAACCGCGTGCTTAATACGTTATTAGATGAGCAAAGTATTTTGGGTCTGGCCATTGGTATGGCGCAACAGGGCTTTTTGCCGATTCCGGAGATTCAGTTCCTCGCTTATGTGCACAACGCCGCCGACCAAATTCGCGGCGAGGCGGCGACGCTGAGCTTCTTTAGTAATGGTCAATATCGCAACCCAATGGTGGTTCGCATCGCCGGTTTAGCTTACCAACGAGGTTTTGGCGGACACTTCCATAACGATAACTCGTTCGCCGCATTCCGCGATATCCCTGGGGTAATTCTGCTGTGCCCGTCCAACGGCGTTGAAGGCGTGAACTTGGTGCGCGATGCAGTGCGCTTGGCGCACGAGCAGCAGCGGGTGGTGATTTTGCTAGAGCCAATTGCGCTGTACATGACCCGCGATCTGCACCAAGAGGGCGACGGCGGCTGGCTGTTCTCCGCGGAAGACGCGCAAGGGGCAGGCAGTTATGCTCCGGCGGCTTATCTGCCTGCCCCTTATGTTTGCGGGCGCGGCGAGCAGTTAGCCATTATCACTTACGGCAACGGCTATTACCTCAGCCGACAGGCTGAAAAGCTGCTAGCAGAGCAGGGCTATCAAGTGCGGGTGATTGATCTGCGCTGCTTGATTCCGCTGCAAACCGAGGCGGTTATCGCCGCCCTCGGCAACTGCCGTCAGATACTGATTGTGGACGAATGTCGCCGCCGCGGCTCGCTCAGTGAAGAGTTATTCACCGTGCTGCACGAGGCGAAGCCTGGGCACTACACCATTCAGCGCCTGACCGCCGAGGACAGCTTTATCCCTCTGGGCAAAGCGGCTTACATTACCTTGCCGTCGCGTGATCAGATTGTCGCTAAAGCCACGGATATGCTGGGAGGTTTGAACCCATGAGTGCATCTGCAGCTGTAGGTAAAAAAACCGCGTTAGTAGTCTGCCCCGGGCGTGGTACTTATAACAAAGCTGAATTGGGCAGCATCACCGGAAGCTTAGATAGCGACACAATCGCGGCTTTTATCGACCAAGTTGACCATGTTCGTGCTCAATTGCAGCGCCCTACATTGACGGAACTGGACCAAGCGCCGCTGTTTAAAAGCAGTTTGCATCAGCACCCAGACAACGCCGCAACGCTGATTTACGGCGCTGGCGTGGCGGATTTTATGGCCATTGATCGCTCACAGTTTGAGGTGGTCGCTATCACTGGCAACTCCATGGGCTGGTATACCGCGCTGGCCTGCGCTGGCTGCTGGGATGTCGACACCGGCACCCGGCTGGTGACCAACATGGCAGAACTCACCGCTAAGGGCGAAGGCGCACAGTTTATTTATCCATTAACCGACGCAGAATGGCGCCCAGACGCTACGCGCATTGCGCAGGTTCAAGAGCAACTGCAGCTGCATCACGGTCAGCTCTTTATGTCGATCAACTACGGTGGCTATGCGGTGTTAGCTGGCACTTCTGAAGCTTGCAGCGCGGCTATGGCGGCATTGCCACGAGTCGATGAACGCTTTCCAATGTTGTTGCATGGACATGCCGGTTTTCACACGCGGTTGATGCAGCACGCGGCTTTACAAGCGCAGCAAAACTGGCCGGCTAGCTTATTTCGGGCGCCTCATATCCCCTTGGTTGATGGCCGTGGCCATATTTGGTCGCGCAGTGTGGTGGATCAGCAGGCGCTGCAACGCTACACCCTGGATCATCAAGTGACGCAAACCTACGATTTCACCCAGGCAGTCACCACAGCGGTCAAAGAATTTGCGCCGGACCACATTATATTACTCGGCCCTGGCAGCGGTTTGGGTGGCGCAGTAGCGCAGGCGATGATTGCGTCCGGCTGGCACGATTTGGCCAGCAAGTCCGACTTTAGCGCACGTCAAGAGCAGCCATTGCCCTATGTACTGAGCATGGGTATGGCGGAGCCGCGCGCGCTAGTGACGGGCCGCAAAGCTTAAGCTTGACTTAATAATTGAGCGCTATCCTGTGCATGGTCCATTGGCCAACAGCGCACCATGAGTTACTGATAACAGGAGCAAGCAATGAAACCCGAACAGAAAGGTGTAATGCGCATTGTCCGCGCTACCTTTAATTCCCTACGCGGCTTCAAACTCGGCTGGCAGTCTGAAGCCGCCGTACGCCAAGACGTCTTGCTGTGTGTGATATTGGCGGTAGTGGCGGTGGTGACGCCGGTCAGCACCGTTGAGCGTATTCTGATGTTCGGGTCATTGCTGCTGTTGCTTATCGTCGAGTTCCTCAACACCTCCGTGGAAGCGGCCATTGACCGCATCGGTCCCGAGCGCCACGAGCTCAGCGGCAAAGCCAAAGACACCGCCAGCACCGCAGTATTCTTCGCGCTGGCCAATATCGCCGTCACCTACACCCTCATCCTCTTCGCCTAACCGCTAAGGGGCAGGCACTTAAGGCTAAGGGGCAGGCACTTAAGCTTAAGTGCCTGCCCCTTAGCACTTTGCGGTAAACGCGGTGGCAAACGCGATGCGCGCACTGTTAAGTGCCTGCCCCTTAAGGTACAACGTGTATAGATGCAAACAAACCAACGAGGCATATCATGAAATCGACCCTCATTAGCGCGCTCGCGGTACTTGCCGTGCTTGGTAGCGCCGCACAGGCCGCCGACCGTATCACCGGCCATCACTTTGCCACCCGCTCCGAAGCCATGGCGCCGCATGCTATGGCCGCTACCAGCCAGCCGCTAGCCACGCAAGTAGCGCTGGACATCATGCGCGATGGTGGTAACGCCATTGATGCCGCCATCGCCGCCAACGCGGTCTTAGGGCTGACCGAGCCGACCGGTAACGGCATTGGCGGCGACTTGTACGCTATTGTCTGGCACGCGAAGACGCAAAAGTTGTACGGTTTGAACGCCTCTGGCCGCTCGCCGAAGTCGCTATCGCTGGAGTACTTCAAGCAAAACGGCTACGACAAGATCCCAGCCCGCGGTGTGCTGCCAATTAGCGTGCCTGGCGCCGTAGATGGTTGGTTTGAACTGCATGGCAAGTTTGGCTCCAAGCCAATGCCAGAAATCTTACAGCCGGCCATTGACTATGCTCGTGATGGCTTTCCTGTCACCGAAGTAATCGCTTACTATTTTGAGCGCAACGCAGCAGTTTTAGCAAACCAGCCAGGCTTCAAAGAAGTCTTTATGAAAGACGGTGTACCACCGCAAAAAGGCAAACGCTTCCGTAACCCAGACCTTGCCAGCACCTATGAAGCTATTGCCAAAGGCGGCCGCGATGCCTTTTATAAAGGTGAGATTGCCCGCATCATCGGCGATTTTGTCGCTGAGCATGGCGGCTTCTTGAGCTATGACGACTTGGCCAGCCACTATTCCACTTGGGTTGACCCGGTATCCACCAACTATCGTGGCTACGATTTGTGGGAGCTGCCGCCGAATACCCAAGGCATTGCCGCGCAACAGATCCTCAATATGTTGGAGAATTACGACATTAAGAGCATGGGTTTTGACAGCCCTGAATACATCCATTTATTTGTTGAAGCGAAGAAATTAGCCTTTGAAGATCGGGCAAAATACTACTCTGATCCAGCGTTTAACGACGTGCCAGTAGAGGGTTTGTTAGACAAAGAGTACGCCCGTGAACGCGCCAAACTGATCAATCCGCAGCGCGCCGGCCGCGCCTACGAACCAGGCAACCCGCCGACCCGTGGCGACACCATTTACCTCACCACCGCCGATGCCGAAGGCAACATGGTTAGCCTGATTCAGAGTAACTATCGCGGCATGGGTTCGGGCATTACGCCAACGGGCCTTGGTTTTGTGCTGCAAAACCGTGGCGAACTATTCAATTTAGACCCAACGCACAACAACGCGTTTGCGCCGGGCAAGCTGCCGTTTCACACCATTATCCCCGCGTTCGTCACCAAAGATGGCAAGCCGTGGCTGAGCTATGGCGTGATGGGCGGCGCTACCCAGCCGCAAATGCATGCGCAGATTCTGATTAACATGATCGATTTTGGCATGAACTTGCAAGAAGCTGGCGATGCCCCGCGCATTCTGCATGAAGGCTCGTCGGAACCGACCGGGGAAATCATGACGGACGGTGGTGTGGTGTATCTGGAAAACGGCTTCTCCGCCGCCACCCGCCGGCAATTGGTGAAAATGGGCCACGCTGTCAGTGAGGCCGTGGGCCCGTATGGCGGCTACCAGGCCATCATGCGCGACCACGATGAGAAAGTGTACATTGGCGCCAGCGAAAGTCGCAAAGACGGCCACGCCGCCGGGTTCTAAACCTTAAGGGGCAGGCACTTAAGCGCCGAAACCTTAAGTGCCTGCCCCTTAGCAGTTAAAGCTTCAGCGCGCGGAAGCGCTTGCCCTTGATCTTGTCGGCGTTGAGCAGCGCCAGCGCATGCTTCAGCAGCGGCACGCGCACGGCGACAAAGCTCCAGGTCGGCTGCAGCTTGATTTTGCCGATGTCATTGACGCCTAGCACGCCATCGCGGGTCAGCGCGCCGACGATATCGCCGGGGCGCAGCTTGTCTTTTTTGCCGCCGCTCAATTGAATGGTGACAAAGTCTGCCTTTAGTGGCTTGGCTGCGGCTACCGGAGCTGGCAGCGCCTGTAATTGCAGCGGCGTAGCCATAGTGTCTTCCAGCAACCGTAGCTTATAATCGTCTTGCGGCCCGACCAGACTAACTGCCTGCCCCTCAGCGCCAGCGCGGCCGGTGCGGCCAATGCGGTGAGTGTGGGTGTCGAGGTCGTGCGCCATGTGTACGCTAATGACTAAGTCGAGTTCAGCGATATCTAGCCCACGCGCGGCTACGTCGGTGGCAACCAAAACCCGAGCGCTGCCGTTGATGAACTGCACCATGGCTTGGTCGCGGTCTTTTTGCTCCAAATCACCATGCAGCTCCAGCACGCTGTGGCCCTTGGCTTTTAAATCAGCCGCAATGCCCTGCGCCTCGGCCTTGGTGTTGCAGAACACCATGCAATTTGCTGGCTGTAATGCCAGCAGCAGCGTGTTAACTGCCTGCCCCTTAGCTGTGTCGGCGAGCTGATAGAAGCGCTGGGTGATCTTGGCGGCAGGCTGATCAGCCGCACCGCCAGACGCTTCCGCGCTGATGCGCTGGGCCGCAGGCGCCACCCGCTTAGACAATCGGGCAATGCCCGTAGGATAAGTCGCACTAAACAATAGCGTCTGTCGCTGATCTGGCACCGCCGCGACAATGGCATGCAGCTGATCGGCAAAGCCCATTTCCAGCATGCGGTCGGCTTCGTCTAACACTAAGGTTTGCAACGCCGCCAGCTTGAGTTCGTTCTGCTGCAGCAAGTCCAGCACCCGGCCCGGCGTACCCACCAGTACGTGCGCGCCATGCTGCAACGAGCCAATCTGGATGCGCATCGGCACCCCGCCGCACAAGGTCAGCACCTTCACATTACCGATGCCGCGCGCTAGAACCCGTATGGCCTCGGCCACCTGCTCAGCCAGCTCGCGGGTTGGGCACAGCACCAGTGCCTGCGGCGCAAAGCTACTGACCTGCAACTTAGCCAACAAACCCAAGGCAAAAGCGGCGGTTTTACCCGAACCCGTGGCAGCCTGCGCCAGCACATCCTGGCCCTGTAGAATCAGCGGCAAGCTTTGTGCCTGAATGGGCGTCATGCTGGTGAAGCCGGCATCGGCGAGGCTGCTCAGCAAGGTGGTGGGTAGGGGTAAATTAGAAAACTCAGACATGGGTATAAACCTTCGTTAATAGCGCTATGTAACAATTGCGCGCATCATGCACTTTTATGCGCATAAAAAAAGAAATTTGCACACTTTTATGCGCATAAAAGTATAAGCCACAGCGTAATTCGTAAATATTCCTAGAAATTCCCGAATATTCTTGTTTCTATGCCTACTGAACTGGCCAAGACTAATACGGAATAACCACACAAGGAATGATCGTATGACACTCGGTGACTATCTCAAACAAGTCCGCAGCGCCCGCAATCAAAGCCAAGCAGATCTGGCAGAAATTATGGGCATTGAACAGTCCTATCTGTCTAAACTGGAAAGCGACCGCTCACAGCCGTCGAGCGAAATTTTACAAGCCTGGCTTTCAGCACTGGAGCTAACCCTTGATCAACTCATAGACCAATTCGACCCAAGCTATGTGCAGGGGCGGCTGCGCCAAATTGCATCGGTTGACGCATATTTGCGTGAACGCACACAACATCAGCAGCAGAAACGCACCGGTTGGTTACTCGGTTGCGCCCTCTGTATTGCGCTTTCCGTACCGTTGTTTTACCTCGGCTACACCAAGCTACTCTTTAACGAGACCAGCTATCAATACATTTCGCCCGGCATTTTAATGCCCGACGAAAACCCGAACTACTTTGAGAACTGGCGCGAGATAGCTGGTAATAACGATATCATGCGCAAGCTCAGCCCGGAAATGGCACAGCGTTCCAACCCGCACACGTTGCTGCTGCCTGAGCATCGAGGCAAGCAATTCACTGTACCTGCGTCAGATGCCAAGGATCAAAGCTTACAACGCACTTACTATGTGTCCGGTACGGTTCAGCAACCGCGCCCGATAAACGCCTGGCTGCAAGCGCTCGGATTATTCTTGCTAGTTGGCGGAATCATCGGTTTAGTGCTAGAGCGCCGGCTGTTCCGTTAGCCTTAAGGGGCTAGCCTTAAGGGGCAGGCACTTAAGGGCGAAAGCTTAAGTGCCTGCCTCTTAGCATTTACTTAAGCGCGAAAGCTTAAGTGCCTGCCCCTTAGCATTTCTATCGCAGCACCAACGTTGGGGTGCGGCTGCTTTTTAGCATGGACATGGTGGTACTGCCGACTAAGAACTGGCGGATACGTGAGTGGCCAAAGGCTCCCATCACCATCAAATCAATATTGTGCTCGGCTTGGTAGGCGTGCAGGGTTTGTTCCACAGCGCCAGCGCGCAGAGCAATGTGTGCCTCGTGGCCGCCCGCCTCCAACAATGACTGCGCCCACTTCAAGCGCTCCCAGTTGGCAGCAGTGTCGGCGTCTACCATGACTACGTGAACCGGCATACCCTGAAATAGCGGGCTCTTGGCCAACAGCTCCACACCTTTAATGGCGGTGGCGCTATTGTCAAACGCCAACATGGCTGAGCGTGGCTCTTGGTAATCGGCTGGGGTTAATAACAAAGGCCGATGCACGGTGCGGATCACCGTTTCTAATTGGCCACCCACTTGAGTCAAGGCATTGGCAGAATGTTCACCATGCAAGCCGAGCACCGCCAAGCGTACGTCGTTTTCCATTGCTAACAAGGTCTCGGCAAGCTCACCGTGGCGTAACTTTTGGCTAACCTCAGCAACGCCCAATGAACGGAGTTTGTCGGCGGCTTGATCGAGTAACACATGGCCATGTTGAAGTGCAATTTTAGACCGCGCGGCATCAAGATCGGCCAACTGCTGCAGTAACTGCTCACGACTACCTAAACCAATATTGCCCGACAACTCGCTTTGCTGCGGCTGTGGCATGTCATCAAGTACATGCAATGCCATGACCGGCGCTGATAACTGTCGCGCCGCCCAAGCGGAATACTCACACACCGCTTGGTGGCAGGACACATCATCAATACAGCTGATAATTTGTGACATCAATTCGTCTCCTAATCTGTTTGAATGACGTACCCTAGTGGCCACCCATAATTCGGTCAGTAGCATCGGGCTTATCGTGTACGCCAAAACGATCCACAATAGTGGCGCTGGCCTCGTTCATACCAATGACTTCAACTTCAGCGCCCTCGCGACGGAACTTAATCACCACCTTGTCCAGCGCTCCGACCGCGGTGATATCCCAAAAGTGCGCGCGGGTCAGGTCAATCACCACCTTATCCACACCCTCTTTAAAGTCAAAGTAGGCGATAAATTTATCGGCAGATGAAAAGAATACTTGCCCAATCACGTTATAAATGCGCACCCGACCATCAGCTTCGCTGGTTGAGGTGACATGCATAAAGTGGCTGATCTTATTAGCGAAAAACATAGCCGCCAACAGCACGCCAACACCCACGCCAATCGCCAAGTTATGAGTTGCTACAACGACTACCACGGTGGTAACCATAACAATATTGGTGGAAACGGGGTGCTTTTTCATCTGTCGCAGCGAATCCCAGCTAAAGGTGCCAATAGACACCATGATCATCACCGCCACCAGCGCCGCCATAGGGATCTGCTTGAGCCATTCGTCCAGCACTAAAATCAGCACCATTAGGAATACCCCGGCCATGAGCGTCGACAAGCGTGTACGACCACCCGATTTGATATTGATAATGGACTGACCAATCATGGCGCAACCGGCCATACCACCCATCAAACCCGCACCAATATTGGCAATACCTTGGCCCTTACACTCGCGGTTTTTATCGGAATCAGTATCGGTTAAATCATCCACAATGGTGGCCGTCATTAACGACTCTAACAGACCAACTGCAGCCAAACCCACCGCATAGGGTAGAATTATCCACAATGTTTCGAGGGTTAACGGCACTTCTGGCCATAAGAAAATCGGCAGGGTATCAGGCAGATCGCCCATGTGGCCGACGGTACGAATGTCGATTTGCCAAACAATGGCCACCACCGTCAGCGCCACAATACACACCAATGGCGACGGTATCAGCTTGCCCAGGCGCGGCACGTACGGGAACAGATAAATAATGCCCAGCCCAGCTGCCGTCATGGCGTACACATGCCAGGTGACGTTGGTGAGCTCTGGCAACTGCGCCATAAAAATCAAGATAGCCAGCGCATTCACGAAACCAGTCACCACCGAGCGCGACACAAAACGCATCAGTGAGCCGAGCTTTAAATAGCCGGCACCAATTTGCAGCACCCCAGTCAATAACGTGGCTGCAAGCAGGTATTCCAACCCGTGCTCACGCACCAGTGTGACCATCAGCAGCGCCATAGCGCCGGTTGCCGCCGAGATCATACCTGGCCGGCCACCGGTGAAGGCAATAATCACCGCAATACAAAACGACGCGTACAAGCCCACTTTCGGGTCCACGCCGGCAATAATCGAGAAGGCAATAGCTTCAGGAATAAGGGCCAAGGCCACCACAATACCCGCCAGCACATCGCCACGGATATTCGAGAACCACTGGTTCTGAATAGCTTTCAACATAAATAATCACTTTTATACAGGAGTTAACACGGCTGCAGGCGGGCGCTCAGTGCGCTACCGGCAACGATTCAGAATGGGCGCCGCAAGGGCAGTAACGCTAGGGTGGCGTAAGGCTCAGCAAAACTAGTAACTCGCAATTTTTGGATCGGAATAAGCTGGGTATAGCTTAGAAGGCGCGGATTGTACAGGTTTTAGGCAGGTGCGGCAACCTTGCTGGGCTTAAGTGCCTGCCCCTTAGGGTTTAGCATCTAAGCTTAAGGGGCAGGCACTTAAGGGAGGCCAATCGCGTATGCATAACAATCTATACGGATACGCGTATAAATGCGATTATATACGCAAATCAGTATAAATATTGACTTATACGTATATGCGTATAATACTTCTTTTATACGATGACGCGTATAAAAGAGGCACTTGTGAAAATTACTGACCCCAAATCTCTATCAAACTATCTTAGAGATGAACGCAGGCGTCGCCGCCTTAGTCAAGCTAAGGTCGGTGATTTAGTCGGTTTAAGGCAAGGGACGGTATCGAATTTCGAATCCATGCCTGAAAAAATGCAACTAGATACTTTATTCCGCCTGTTGTCCGCTTTAGAGCTCGATTTAACGGTAACGCCTAGAAATGGCGTTACTCATCAAACCATTGAGACTAGCGACTTAGGAAATACCTGGGCAGAGGAATGGTGATGAATACGCTTGATGTCTATATGAACGGCTACCACGTGGGTCATTTGAACCGCTCTGATTCCGGTGCTCATACATTTACTTACACCGAAATGTGGCTTCAACAAGATGGCGCAAGACCGATCTCTTTATCCATGCCATTGAGGCAGGACTCTTATACAGGCAAAGAGGTGATTAATTTTTTTGATAACCTACTCCCTGATAATAACGAAGTACGCGCTCGCATTGTTGCACGTTTCCAAGCAGAATCTGACCAAGCATTTGATTTATTAGCTGCTATTGGAAAAGACAGTGTGGGTGCGTTGCAGTTCATCCCCGCGGGAGAGAAGCCTAATAATAGTCGCGAATTACTTTATGAAAGACTGAACGAGGAAAAACTAGAGCGTATTTTAAATGGTTATCGGTCGAAAGCTCCCTTGGGTATGCTCAGAGAGTTAGACGATTTTAGGATATCTATTGCCGGCGCTCAGGAA
This sequence comes from Pseudidiomarina mangrovi, assembly GCF_003999375.1. GTDB lineage: Bacteria > Pseudomonadota > Gammaproteobacteria > Enterobacterales > Alteromonadaceae > Pseudidiomarina > Pseudidiomarina mangrovi. The sequence continues at coordinate 87,307 of NZ_RJLC01000001.1, read as the reverse complement.
AAAACTGCCTTACTCAAAATCGACGGCGATTGGTGTATTCCGCATGGCAACACGCCAACGACTCATATCATTAAGCTCCCAATTGGAAAAATTCAAAGCCACGATCACACCATCGATCTTAGTGATAGTGTCGAAAATGAAATGCTGTGCCTCAAAATAGCCCGAGAATTCGGTTTTGAGGTTCCTGATTGTGAGATCGTTAGAACACCAAATACCAAAGCTCTTGCGGTTGAACGATTTGATCGAAAGTACTCCAGTGACCGCAGTTGGCTTATGCGGCTTCCACAAGAGGATTATTGTCAGGTGCTTGGATTATCCTCTGCAAGAAAATATGAATCAGATAACGGCCCGTCAATTTCAGACATCATGAAACATCTTCAAGGTTCGGCTCAATCAACACTGGATCGCGAGGTTTTTATGAGGTCACAAGTCCTGTTTTTCTTATTGGGTGCAACCGATGGTCACGCAAAAAATTTCTCGATACACATTGAGGCTTATGGTCGCTTCAGGTTAACACCGCTTTACGACATTATTTCCGCTTATCCCGCTCTAGGAGGTACTGGCCTCAACATTCGCGACTTAAAAGTTGCAATGAGCTTACGTGGAACTGACGGTAAGAAATGGCAAGTTTTTCAGATATTTCGACGCCACTTTTTGGAAGCGGCAAAAGCAGCAGAGTTCAGCGCAACCCGAATGAATGAAATTATTAACACGATGTGCGCTCAAGTTGATGATGTTATTGAGCGAGTACAAAGCGATTTGCCGAAGAATTTTCCAGCACATGTTTCAATACCGATTTTTAACGGTATGAAGGAACGAAAAAGTCGGCTTATGATTAAGGCTTAAGTGCCTGCCCCTTATGGAGGATCAATTTGGCCAACTCTGGTAACTACTCAATACACGAAGAATAGCAATGTTACTCGGCGATACGAGCGAATAAATCAGCACGAAATGATCGTTAACGACAAGCTCTCGTGTAGAGTCGACGCGACCTAGTCGACCCATTTGCGGAAATTGCTGCAGCAACATTACGAGTTTATCAATATCATTTTTGAGATTTTGGGCTGCCGCTGGATTGTCATCTGAAATATAGTCAATTATCCCTATTAGATCGTCCTTAGCCTTCTGATTCCATTCGATTTTCACCACGCGATTTCCTATCAATTATAGCCTGTGCAGAGGCCATCACATCATCATGAGCGACGCCATCATCAGGGGTGGCCAAAGCCTCTCGAACCTTTTGCTTAAACCATGCATCGTAGGCGCTCGGGTCTGCCGTTAAACCAACCGGTAAGCCACCTTCCACAGTGATTCGCGTCAACAGGATACGAACCGCATCCGACAGCGTCAAACCAACAGCAGCCAACTTGGCGCTTGCTTCAGCCTTAAGTTGGTCGTCTACCCGCACATGCAACATGGACGATTGCGCCATAAATCATACCTCGCAGATTGTTAGAATTCACATGATGCATCTCATATGAGATACAGTCAAGCCGGTGAAATTTACCTGCCATAAGCTTTCAGATATATTCAGAGCTTAAGTGCCTGCCCCTTAAGGTGGGGCCCGTTAAGGAGGGATGATGAGCCAAGCGATATCAGAGAGTGCGGTGCTGAAGGGTACCGGCAAGAGTTGGCCGCAGTGGTGTGCGCTGCTCGATGGCGCGCGAGCGCATGAGCTCAGCCATAAGGATATTGCCGCGTGGCTGGCCAGCGAGCAAGGCGCGTCGCACTGGTGGGCGCAGATGCTGACCGTGAACTACGAACAGCACATTGGCCGCCGCGTGATGGGCCAAGATTGCACCGGCAAATTCCGCGTATCCGCCAGCAAAACCATGAACGGCAGCATGGACGACGCGCTCAGCGTCTGGGTGCAGGCCATGCAAGGGCGCAGCGAGTTCAGCGACATTGCCATCAGCCGCGGCCCCGACATTTCGCACACCGACAAATGGCGCTATTGGCGCTGCGGCCTGGCCGATGGCTCCGCGGTATCGGTCAACATTTATGAGAAAGCGCCCGGCAAGTCAGCGCTGTCGGTGGAGCACTCGAAGCTGGAGAGCGAGGTGCAGGTTGAGCACTGGCGTGCTTGGTGGAAGGCGTTGCTGGGTGGGGTTTGATGCAAGGTCGTCGGTGGACAGGCGGCTTATGGTTGGCATTGATTGTCGCGGTTGCCGCTCTGCTGGGCGCAACCTGGGCGCACCTCAACAGCTGGTTACCTTACCAATACATCTGGTGGGTACCCGCGTTCAGCCTCGCCACCTTTGTGGTGTATGGCGTCGACAAAGCCGCCGCGCAACGTAGTTGGCGCCGCGTGCCCGAAGCGCATCTGCATGTGTTATCGCTACTAGGCGGCTGGCCCGGTGCTTTGGTGGCGCAGCAACTGATGCGTCACAAGACCCGCAAGCAGCCGTTTCGTGGTTTGTTCTGGCTGACGGTTGTGGCTAACTTGGTTGGGGTTTGGTGGTTCTTTGTACGCACTGCGGAGTATGGTGGGCGGATTGTTTTTTGGTGAATTTTAACCACTTGCGTCAATAGCTAAAGTGCTCACCAAATAACTACTGGTCAATCTCCTACCTAAATCTACGTTTTATTGCTAACCTGGAATCAAGGTTTCAGGAGAAAAAGCAATGCCACAATTCACGGAAGGGCTATACGACTTAATCATTGATCAAGCAGTCATTGAGCAGGCCGAAGCAGAGGGATTTCAGCATCTCGTTGAAAATTTAAGTGCGGAAACTAGTGCACAGCGATTAACCGATATGATCGGTGCTGAATTAACTAAGTTGGTTGGCAGCCTGAGCCCAAATGAACCTCCAGCACAACGAATAGTCGAGCAAGCGCAATTCCTCAATCAATTGATGGTGCATGTACGCGAACGCGCACAGCAGCAATCAACTCCTGAACTACTGGACCAACCAAAAGTATTGCGCGCATTATTCAAGGGCCCAAATGCTCCTGATTTGCCGCATGTTGGTTTGGCTCAGCCTTGGTTATTCACTGCCGGTAAAGATTCCCCCGGATTGCTTAATGAGTTACTCGCGGAGCTGCGTAGTTGTGATGCCGTCGATATATTGATGAGCTTCATCACGATGTCTGGTATCCGTCGAATTCTGGATATCTTGAAGGACATCACCGCACAAGATGCAACTGGGGCCAGTAAAACCAAGATCCGTGTAATCACCACCACCTATATTGGCGCCACAGAGCAACAAGCGCTCGATATTCTTGCAAAACTACCCAATACCCAAGTTAAGGTTTCCCTTGATGGTCGCCGGACACGCTTGCATGCTAAAGCATGGATTTTTGAACGGTCCACCGGTTTTGGTTCAGCCTACGTTGGCAGTGCCAATCTGACTGGTGCTGCGTTAATGGGCGGTTTGGAATGGACCGTTAAGTTCACCGAAAAGGGTCAGCGAAATTTATATCAGCGGGCACGGGCCCATTTTGAAACACTTTGGCAAGATGGCGAATTTCAAAGTTATGACCCAGAAAATGCCACCCACCGAAATGAACTTGCGCAAGCGATTAAGAACCAAAAGCAAGGCGGTTCGGCGCAAGGGCTAATCGTCAGCCCAACTTTTTTCGATATTACACCAAAGCCTTTTCAAGTGGAGATCCTTGACCAATTAGAGGCGGAGCGTGAACTTGGTCGCTATCGCAACCTTCTGGTCGCAGCAACGGGAACTGGTAAGACGGTCATGGCTGCGTTTGACTACAAGCGTTTGTGCCAACAACAAGGCGGACAACCACGGCTGCTGTTTGTGGCGCAACGCACTCAGCTTTTAAGTCAGGCAGTAGCAACCTATCGCCAAGTGCTTCGTGACCCGAATTTTGGTGAAATCCTGAGTGGTGGTAACACCCCAAATAGCTACAATCATCTGTTTGCTACGATTCAGAGCCTAAGCAGTCAGCAGCTAGTCAATAGTCAGGGCGCGAGCTTTTGGAATGTCGTCGTTATTGATGAATGTCATCACATTGAAGCAACCCAGTTTTCTAATTTCGTAGCGCAAATCCAACCCAAATATCTTCTTGGTTTAACCGCAACACCTGAACGCGCTGATGGTGCAGATATCATGCGCCACTTCGACAGTCGTCCTGATGGTAGCCCTGCGGCACAATTACGGTTGTGGACCGCCATTGACCTGCAATTGGTCGCACCGTTTGAATATTATGGCTGTGACGATGGGATCGATTATCGCAAGGTTGACTGGCGCCATAATAATGGCCAGCAAGACCTCGACACTATTTTGAGTGCCAATGACTTCAGGGCAAAAACTATTGCTCAGGCGTGGCAAGGCTTAGTCAGTAATATTCGTGAATGCCGTGCGCTAGGATTCTGTGTGACCATAAATCATGCAGAGTTTATGGCTAGGAAGTTTAATGAATTCGGTCTTCCTTCCGCTGTCGTGACTGGGGCAATGACCCTGCAAGATCGCGCGACCATCATTAATCAGCTAAAAAACTATAAAATCAACGTGGTATTCACCGTCGATGTATTCAACGAAGGCGTCGATATCCCATTTGTCGATACCTTATTGATGCTGCGCCCTACCCAAAGCGCTACCGTATTCCAGCAGCAGATTGGCCGCGGCTTACGACTTCACCCAAATAAAGAGAGCTGTCTAATCCTCGATTTTGTTGGGCAATTCGCTGAAGGCTTCCGTTTTGATCGGCTGTATGCCTCAATAACCGGTCTATCACGCGCTGATGTTATGTCTGGCTTAGAGCATGGATTCGGAAAATTACCGGCTGGATGTCACATTCAACTACAAAAACAAGCGCGGGAGAATGTACTCAATGCTTTGCAGACAATTGCTCACAACTGGCTCTCTATGCAAAACGAGCTACTTCATTTTGCGGCAACTAACGGACTCAGCGCTGTTAGCCTAAAACGCTTTCTCACCGAGCAGCAGCTCGAACTAGAGAGTATTTACTACGGCACCAATAGAGGCTGGAGCCGCTTATTGTCGGCAACCGATATCGCTCAAATAGATGATACGCAACTCCGCCTTTCTGCCGGCTTGACGCGACTCATACACATGGATGACCTCGAACAACTTGAGCGCATCCGCAAAGTAGCCGAGCACGGTGCAAATTACCAAGCGACCGAATCTGATCAGCAGCGCCTAAAACCCTTCACCTATCAATTGGCCGGTAATGTATTACGCGGAAGCCACGAAGATATTCTTCGCATGGTGACTGAACACCCCTTATTCTGCGCAGAACTAAAAGACTTTGTTGAACTACTCGAAGCGCGATGCACTCACGTATATAAGTTGATACCGAGCATGGAGTGGTCAGGATTAAAGCTTCATGCCGCTTACGCCAAGGCTGAAATTCTTAGTGCGATTGGCTACTACCACACGCCAGGACGCGGCAACCATCTTGAAGGTGTTTTGTCATTGCCAGACCGACAAACTGACTTATTCTTCGTCACTTTAGATAAGTCCAACGCCCTGCATGAAGGGGTTGCTTACGAGGATTACGCAATTAGCCAGACACTATTTCACTGGCAATCACAAAACGCCACCACACCAGAAACACCTGTGGGTCAGCGTTACATCAACAGTCCAACCACTGGCTGGAAATTCCAGTTGTTTGTGCGACTCAATAACAAGAGTCCTTATCGTGCTTGTGGTCCGCTAACGTTTGTCAGCTCGGTTGGGGCACGGCCTATGAGTATTACTTGGAAGCTTGAGAATCCGTTACCGATGCGTTTGTTTAATGAGTTTTCGGTAATTCGGGGAGGGTGACAGAACGCTGATTTATTTGTAATCTGCGGACTACTAGAGAAAACAAGGAAGTACGATTTTGAAATCACCATTGAAATTCAAGCCTCTCAGCAATCCAGGGGAATCTCTCCACCAAAAACTCATCGATACTGTTTTTGATGGGGTGCTATTAGGCTACTTGATGATTGCCATATTTACGCCGGTGCTGGTCTACGCTTGGGGCGTATGGCTCGCTCAAGTCATTCCAAACCCTCTAATAGTGACTGCTGTGATAGCACCAGTTATGATTTTTGGTGTTTATCGAATGATTAGCGGTTCAAAAAAATTAAAATCAGTTCGGCTTGGTCTTCAAGGTGAAAAGGCCGTTGGACAGTTTTTAGAAAAGCTAAGAGCCAGTGGAGCTATCGTCTTCCACGATATTGTTGGCGACAAATTTAATCTCGATCACGTTGTTATCACTAAGAGTGCGATTTATGTCATCGAGACCAAAACCATGTCTAAGCCGGCAAAAGGCAAGACAGAATTATCATACGATGGCGCCACAATCTCTTGGGGAGGAAAGCCGATCATGGGCGACCCAATTGGCCAAGTGTGTGCCGCATCAACATGGTTGCGAGAAATTCTCGAAGAATCGACTGGTAAACGCCCCATCATAAAGCCGGTGGTATTGTTCCCAGGTTGGTATATTCGCAACACCAATAGCGGAAAATCAAACGTATGGGTTCTCAATCCTAAGGCCTTTCCAACGTACATCAAGAACGAAGAAGAGCGGATTCCTAGCGAGGATGTGCACATGTTTGCATCGCATTTATGCCGCTGGATTCGCTCTCAATAACATAGGTTAATAGCATGGATGACGGTCTAAAAATAAGGTTGGGAACAATTTATTACGACAAAATCTATCAACTACTTTCTGATTATAGGAACATTAGACGTCAGACCTTTATAATAAGTATTTTTCTGATGGTTATTCCTGTTTTTTCACTACCTATCATTACATTAGTCAGCTACGTAAATACTGGGATATTCATACCAAGAAATCTTGAATATTTCCTTTTTATCCACGCTATATTAATTTCTGGATACCTAGCTCATAGAACGAAAATCACCCTTAAGCGCAAAGAAATATTCACTATTTTATTGAAGTTAGATAGTTACGGATTAGCAATTAATATTGATGAAAAAAAGAAGATCAAGATTTTTCTCAATGACCATCAATTGAATTTGGTGCCCTATTTATCGTTTAAATCCTTCAATGATCCCGGAAAAATCGATTGGAACCAATTTGATACGATGTTGTTAGAAGAAATTTCAACTACACACTAAACCCCATCCCAAACCCGAGCCCGTGCAGCATAAGCTGCCATTTCCGCCTTGCCACGCAGGTGCTCGAACAGCTGCAATTCCCAGGCCCGCTTATTGAAGCCGCCGAGGGCGCGTTCTACCTCAAAGCAAAATAGGTGGGGTTCGGCGTTATAGGCAATGCGCCAGTTATGCACGAGAGCTTGCTCGCGGCTGCGCAGCAAACGCGTTGACGGCACACCGTCGCCCTTGGCACCGTTGACTTTGCAATGGCTGGGTTGCAGGTTCCAGAGGTCATTGTTGAGCCAAATGCTGAACGGTAAAACATGGTCCATGGCTAGGGTCTTGGCGGTTAGTGGGCGATCACTCCAGACACAATATAACGGCTCCACGGCGGTAAATATCTTGCGTGGGTAGTATTGTTCACGGTCTATTTCTGGGCGTTGCAACAGCAGTTCCATCACGTGGCCAATTTTCACCCCGTTCAGTGTTGCGCCAAAGCGCGCCACCAGCTCTGCCCAGCGCAACAACAACGAATCCCTCACCCAATAGCCAGTCAGGCAAAACTCGCGCCACAGCTCAGCATCAACATGTACGCTGCGGGTTATTTTGTCGTAACTAAACATGGTCCCGTCATCAGCATAGGTGACCGGGCCAGACACGATGGTACTGGCAATTTTACTCAGGGTTTTGCTGAGCAATTTCTTGCTGCTTTCCGGCAGTCTGCCGCGCTTCCACTCCAGCATAAATAGGCTGAGTAGCTGCGGTTCATAAGTACACTGATGACGCGCCCGTGCTTCAACAATGAGCTGCGTCAGTGGCTCCCTAAAGGCCAACTTATGCTTCCCCGACGCCTCACCCTGCATCTGCGGAATCAATTGCTGGTTAGCTACCAGCGGCCAGTAATACAACAACCATTGTTCGGCGATTTTCTGTAGTGTCACGGCCACTTGCCCGGTTGGCAGCCAGGTTACCGCGCGGTCGTCTTTGTCAGCTAGATCACATAAGGCACGCAGCAGCGCCAGCTTGTAGGTGGCCACTTTCTTGTCGTTGCGCAGCACCGATTCAATACGGTCCAGCGGCTGCCCCAAACTCGCGCGCTTCACAAACAGCAGTGTGGTCCAGCTGGTTTCGGCGCGGCCCATGGCGTCGTCGTTGTGATATTCGGTGATGCAGTCTAGACCCAAGCGAGCGCAAAGCAGTTTTAGTTGCTCGGCTTGTAGGGTCTCGAACAGACGGCCTTTGGGGTCGCGTTGTGCCACAACGTCGGGGCGTGCCGCGGGGATAGAGAGCAGCATGCGGCCATGATCTTTGAGCAATTTGCGTAGGGTGATCAGCGCATCGAACAGCTGGCTATGGGGGATATGCATCAATACGGCGGAGCAGACAATGCCGTCAAAGCTACCGGGGTAAAAGTCGATGGCTTCGGGCAAGCCGCCTGCCAATAGTCTGTCGCGCAGCATGGGGTAAGTGGCCACGGCGCGCTGGCGCAGACCGTCGGAAGGCTCGACACCGTACGCGTTAAAACCAAGTTCGAGCAGCTTGCGCAAGTCACGGCCAGAGCCAGCGCCTACATCGAGTATTCGGGCGCCGGGCCAGAAGCTAGCCTGAAAATAGTCGCTGACACCGCCACTGACTTGCTCGTAGGCTTGGAACACCTGCTCGGCGTTGGCGTTGTAATAATCCAGTGTCGGCTGGTCGCCCACGGGCAAAATAGCGTCACCTGATGCGTTTTTTATTAATTTAGTGTCATTTGACTTGTTTATGCCATTCACTTGACTGGTTTCCGTGTCAGTTGATGCGTTTTTGCCTTGTTATGCGTCATTTGACGCTGTTCTGTGTCGCTTTCATGTCATTTGACGCTATTTTGCGTCACTTTCGTGTCATCTGACTGTTTTATCTGCCATTTAACAGTCAGTTGACGCTATTTCATGTTTAATTCGCGTCAGTTGATGTGTTTTGGCTAATTTTTAATGTCAACTGACATGGCTTTTCTATTTATTCGTGTCATCTGACTCGATTCAGCCAGCTTTCATGTCAAATGACTAGATTCACCCTATTATCGTGTCACTTGACTGTGTTCCGCCTATTTTCGTGTCATCTGACTCGATTCAGCCAGCTTTCATGTCAAATGACTAGATTGTCCCCGTTTTCGTGTCACTTGACTGTATTCCGCTTATTTTCGTGTCATTTGACTCGATTCGGCCTGCTTTCATGTCAAATGACCAGATTAGCCCCGCTTTCGTGTCAACTGACTCGATTTAGCCCACTTTCATGTCACTTGACTGTGTTTTGCTTGTTTTCACGTCAAATGACTCTATTTCGTTTAAAACAGCGTCATTTGACGCAATTTGATTCAAGATCATGTCACTTGACACGATTTCACCCTATCACAGACTACGATCGCTTGCGTCGCGTCATAGATTCACTCTGGTGTACGACATCCACCAGCAATAGCAGCGGCATTCTCGTATTGTGATGATTAGCTATACTTGTACCGAATTAGCCCTTTCAATGCCAGCATCATCTTTGTATGCTCCACCCATACAGCGCACCTGTTATCAAGGATCAATCATGCTTACCCTCATCAATCAGCTGAAAGCATATTTCGATAAAGACGACCTGACCTACCGCGAGGTGGAAGACGACATGCTGCTGTTGGGGTTCTGCGACGACGATGGCAAGCCCATTCAAGTGCAGATCACTGCCTTTGAGGGCAGCGACTACCAATGCGTGAAGTTCGCCTCGCGCTATGTGTTCAATCTCAGTGACTTGCCAGAACACGCGCAGCCCGAGCAGGTACTGCGGTTTTTATTGGCCTTCAATGCCTATGTGCGCTTCGGCGCCGCCATGCTGGTAGAGGGCGATGAGGTTTGCTACGACTACACCCTGATGCTCGGCCCCAACGGCATCAGCGAGGACGACTATTACCGCCACATTGAAGCGCTGCTGCACTACACCTATGTGCTGCGCAACGACCTCGCCATGCTGATTGACCCCGAAGAGCCCGAGCTACCGCCTTACATGGCGTGATGGTTGCCCAATCTTAATCAGGCTCACCAGCAAACCAGGCAATAACAGCAGAACCACCAGGCTCAGCGCGGCCAATCCACCGTAGGGCACGGTCAAATAGCGATTGAGGAACTCGGTTGATTTCGGATCTAACTGACTCGGCTTTAACTGGGTCACATAGTTACGAAATGGCGGGTACACTATGGCGGCACTGCCTATGTTCCAACCGTTTCCGCGCCAGCCCCTCACTGGCCGGTTCAAATATCGCAAGGTGTCGGCGAGCAACCTGGTATCTATAGCGAACACCCCACCGTTACGAGCATTGAGGTCGGCAAAGGTATCGCTGAGTACAAAGGTGGCTAAGCTATAGTCAGCATCATCAGCCTTGTATGCTAGAGCGTTGGCATAAAAGTTCCCGCTATCAAGCGGGAACACGTCGTCTGCTAGCTCGCTCATGAGCGTGTAATGCGCATTGTCATCCACCACATGATGCACCAGTGCGCGCAGGTTTTCGTATGTTAAGCCATCGCGCTCAAATTCTTGATTGGTATGGTGGTAGTCCAGCATGTCGCCTAGGCTGTCATAACGCTCCTTGTTAGAGAAATGAATCAACATGAGTATCGAGTAATTTTGTATCACGTCTTTATTAAACGCTTGGTAAAGCTGTCCATTTATCTCTCTGACAACGGCATCGGTAGCGGGGTAGCGTTCAAAGTGCTCGCGCACTAATTGTTCTTTTAAGGTGCGCTTTTGTCCGTTTGGCAAGGTAACTTTCACCTGCAAGCCGTTGTTGAGGAAAAACTCAATCAGCCGCGGGTAGTAATAGGTCATATACACGTCTTTACTGACGTGATTGACCATAAGTTGACCATAACTATTCAAGCGGAATAGTGCCTGCAGCACCGCAAAGGTGCGCGACGTATCCAGCGTTGGGTTGAAGTAGCGATCGCCACCATCGAGCAGTGCCGCTTGCTGCAACATAGCTGAATGTTGCTCGGCGTAAGCAAGCTTTTCGGCATCGTTGACATAGCGCGGCATAGCAAATGCCAACCAGAGTTTATAGCCCCATGAATCCTTTTCTATGACTTGGGTATTGCGCTTGGTGGTGCGCATGGGTAATGACAAGGTGTCAGCAATTTCTGGCACTGCCAAGCTAGCATTGCGTAGAATCTGAGCATGGTAAACCTGCATGGTGACGGTATTGGGAACCAGCCGGTAGGCGTTATTGACCAGCGTATAACACACCATGAATAGCAGCAAAAACAGCCACAGTGAGCTGGCCCACGGGCGATAGTACCAAGCGTCGTCGGTGATACGTCTATTCAGCCCTTCGCACCAGTCTACGTAGCCGGTGTGGCGCACTACCAGCAAGGTTATGCCCGCTGCGATGACCGCACCAAACAGCAGCGGCAACCATTCTAGGTCACTGGGCTGAATGTGGTGTTCGGCTAATGTGTCACCAACTAGGCTCTCGACAATAAAAGCCACGAGCATCATAAATGCCGCTGCAAAAAGAATATAAGAGTTATGATTCATGCTGCGAGTATAAGTCGTGCCCCATCAAATGAGTAGCACCAGAATTAGGCTGTGTTCTCTGATTTTATCTGCTATACCTATACCAGCACGCGCCGCAAGCGCAGGCTAATATAACGATAATAACAAGGAGATCATGATGGGCTTAATTGCATTTTTGTTGGTCGGTTTAATCGCGGGTTGGTTGGCTGGTAAAGTCATCAAAGGCGGTGGCATGGGCCTGATTGGCAACATGGTGGTAGGCGTAGTTGGCGCTTATATTGGCGGCTTTTTGTTCGGCTTACTCGGCTTACAATCTACCGGCGGCATGATCGGCAGTATTATTGTCGCAACCGTGGGCGCTATTGTACTGCTCTGGTTCGTGGGCATGCTCAAGAAGAAATAATCCACACACAAAAAACGGGCCGCAAAGGCCCGTTTTTATTTAAACCCCTTAAGGGGCTGGCAGTTACCAAATATCATCAATGGTGCAGGTTTGCTCTTCGTCATAGAGTGGTTGACGATCTTCGGTAACCACCACAAAATGCAAGTTGAATGAGTCAATGTCTGCATAATCAACTAGGTAATCACCATACAAACTACAGGCCAATTCAAAATGGTCAGCACGTAGGTCATCAATCATCACTTTCAGTGCGTCAGCAGCGACCGCATCACTCACCAACATACCCATGGCCATCATCATGCTAAGTGTAGGTCGATCAATGGCCACATTCATGGCAATGACCCGCAGCCCTTCTTCATCGAAAGTGCCGGCTTGCGATTTCACTTCTTCAGCCATCGCCGCATTCATTTCATCGATGTAGCTTTGCTCTGGAAAGTTAGCTTGCGCCACGGCTGCGGTATTTAGCAGCAACCCGACCAATAATCCCAACGCCCATTTCGCCGTGCTCATAATTCCCCCAATTCACAGGTGTCAGCGGCGTTATACCATACCTGCCCATCGGCTGATGTCAGCGTAATACGTGTGGTAAATGCCGTAGTTGCCGAAAATAATGGCAAATATTCGCTTAAGAACTGGCAACTAAAGTACTCGTGCTCAAAACCCATCGACGTACTGATTTCGCGCCGTTCCTCAATGGATAAGTTAGCATCCATCTCTAACTGCAGCGCCATGCTCATGGTTTTAGTGGCCTCATCAGCACCCACAACCATACTCAAATAGCGCAAGCCACCCGCGTCATAGCCGGTTTCTAGGGAAACTTCTTCGGCCATAAACGCATTCATAGCCGCCAGCCTGTCCGCATCGGGGAAGCTGTCATCGGCTAGACTACTAAAACTAGCGCTAGCGAACAGCGCACCGGCAAACCAATAGTTAAATGTCATGAGATATCCTGAGTTAAAGCCTAAATGCTGCTTGCGTAAGCTGCTGCTCAATCTTGCGAATTCCGAGCTGCTTGGCAAGTAATGGCCAATTTTGAACTGCTGCTGATACTTCCGCAATAATGCTAGTCGCTTTTTGCGGCGAAAGACGAAAATAATGTGCGACTGAACGCACTAATTCCAGATCTAGGCGATTATCCGTTTCATTAATGTTCAAATTCAGCCCTGTACCCTGCGGATTCGCGTTCAGATCATAAGCTTTCGACAATCGCCAACCACCATCACCATAAATAAAGCCATGATTACGCAGGTGGTCATCGGTGTTAGACACCAATACATTAAAAACCATACGCCGCCACAATTGCTGCAAATCGGCGTCACTATTGCCACCAAAGTTGATCAGGAATTGCGCTAACTCAAGGTAGCTTGCACCCACCTGGCCATCATAGCATCCAAGTAACGTCATTGCTGAGGCAAAATGCAGACGCTGCTCGCCATGCCGGTCAAAGCGTTGCGTTAAGAAAGTATGGTGATTGGCGCCAAACTGTTGCACGTCACTTGGGGCCATATCAATGCCAGCATTTACGGCCAGTCGGTAGATCAGAAACTCCCACAGGCCAACGTCGTAATCATCATGTCGACTAGGAAATTTGGCAAGCCATAGCTGCTTACCATTGAGCACAGACGCTTTAGGTCGCGCCCCACCTAATGATGAACCCGGAGCAATCAGTAGCGACAGCCAATGCAGATATTCTGGGTCAGTTAAATCACTGGCTCGCTCAATCTGCCACACTGCGGCCTCGAGCTCGCGCAAATGCGTCAGAGGGGGAGCGGCAAAACTCGGGTCATTGTCCAGAAACGCTGAACTACGTGGTGTCTTGAAACGCAACGCACCCATGCGGTGGATATCATGCACACCTAACAGATAATCCGTTTCCATTAGCGTACGACGTGGTCGGCCCTGTTGTAATGCTTGTGCCGCCTCGCGTCGTTGCATTAGTAATCGACCCCACCTGTCAGGGCAGGAGTCCAAAAATATACGGAAATTCCTGTCACTGTCATCGTTATATTGAGTACCCGCGAACAGCTGCAAACGTGGGTCTATGGCCAAGGCATCCGGAGATTCTAACCACGCTAAGTGGTAGCTGAAACTGAATACTTCTTTACCTCGAATTTGGTCGGCATTTAAGCTGCCGATAAGGGTGGTCTGTTCGAGGTTGGCCCAGTCGGCATAAACATCAATATTACGAGTCATGGTTAGCATTCCTTGCTGATTTTTTGAGTAGCTCGATATCACGTAACTTGCGCCCGAACTCATCATCTTTGGCTACTAACGCCAAATCACCGGCGAGACCTAGAATCGACAACACCACCATGTAGTGACCCATGGATACCGTGGGGTCACCGGCGAAGATCTTACGGAGGGTTGGCCGAGACAAACCGGAACGTTGCGCCAAAAGCGTTTGAGAGATTCTTCTGCGCTTAAGTGCCAACAGCATATTCTCCCCCAGTAGCCGCAAATACTGTTGGTCTTTCGGGAAAACAATGGCTGATCGACGCTCGCTCATGAAACTATAATTTCCACTATTTGTTAATTTGGAAATTATAGTTTCAATTCTGCATCTTGTCAAAGCTAAGGGGCAGGCACTTAAGCAGGATTCATGCTGCTATTTCTTGCAAGCGAGGTTGTCCTCATACACCACATCACCACCGTCTTGGCTTAAGGTGATTTTGTAGCCGACTTCTTTAACATCGTTGTAGCGCTTGTTCATGGCCGCTAAAAAGTCGCAAGCGGCTGTTTGATGGCTACTGCTGATTTCCGCCACTGCGCTGGCGACCGCGCTACTGTCGAGATCGCTACGCAAACTATAAGCCACCGACATATTCAGTCGCTGTTGATGAGCAATGCCACGCATCAGCATTTGCGTTGGCTTAATGCCGGCGGGGCTAAATTCGGCTGCGGCTAACTCAGTTTGCTTATCGCGATTGTAATCTTTGATATAAGTTTTGCTGGGAAAGCGGGCTTCAGCGGCAGCACTGAATAACAGCGCAGCAGCGGCAACACTAAGAACTAAACGCATGAACAATCCTTTTGGTTTTTGTAAGACATTCTCACAGAGCACTGTATTATAAATAGCATTATTTACCACGTCTGCATGGATACTTATGGATATTTTTATCGCTGTACTGTTCTTTGCCTTCAGCACCACCATCACACCAGGCCCGAATAACGTCATGATCATGTCGTCGGGGGTGAATTATGGGGTGAAACAGAGCATGCCGCACTACCTCGGCATCTGCTTGGGCTTCCCGCTGATGGTGTTGCTGGTGGGTTTGGGCTTTGGCGTGGTGTTCGACCGCTACCCCAACCTGCACCAACTGATCAAAGTGCTCGGTGTGGTGTATTTGCTGTGGTTGGCGTGGCATATCGCCAGTGCTGAGCCGAAGGCGATTGAGAAGGGCGAGCGCAAGCCGCTGACGTTCTTTCAAGCGGCGCTATTTCAGTGGATCAACGCCAAAGCCTGGGTGATGGCATCTGGTGCGGTTGCCGCCTTCACCACGGTCAACGGCAATGCTTTGGTGGAAGTATTTGCCATTACTTTGGCGTTCTTGCTGGTGGCATTTCCGTGCGTGGGGCTGTGGCTGGTGTTCGGCTCACTGTTGCGTAAAGTGCTCACCAACACGGTCATGCAACGCGCCTTTAATATCACTATGGGGCTGATATTGGTGGCGTCCATTATTCCCGTGCTAGTGGACTTATGGCAGTTCTATAGCGCTCCGAGTGCTTAGAGACCGAGGCCGTGGCGGTAAAGCATCCATACCGCCATGGCGATCATCATCAGGTTTTCGGTCAGCGACACAAAACCTAATGGCACCTTGGTGGCACCGCCTACGCAGGCACATTTCAGTTGCCGTTTATCGATATACACCGCTTTGAATACCGACACCGCACCGATACCGCCAATGAACAAGGCGATGGGTATCGACAGCCAATTGAACAAGCCACCCAGCATCAACACTCCGGCCAAGCCTTCGGCGTAGGGGTACACATAACCGTACGGCACCCAGCGCTTGGCCAGCAGGTCATAGTTGAGAAACATGGTGGAGAAACTTTCCACGTCTTGCAGTTTCAACAGCGCCAGTACCACCATGGATAACGCGATAAACCATTCAGCGGCCTGTACCGATATGAAAGTGCCAAACAGGGTGTAATTCAGCGCCAAGGCACTCAACGCGGTTAATGCAAATAGTACCGCAACCGGCCGATAGGTGGTGGCATTTGGGTCTGCTACGGGCATACCGAGATGCTTGCGGGTCGCTTCATAACCGCCAATGCGCTCACCATCAATAAATACCTGAGGCGTAGTTTTGACGTCATGCTTGGCTTTAAAGGCGTTGGTCTCATCGGCATTAGACAAATGCTGATCGTCGACTTCATAGCCCTTGGAGCGCAGCAGGTGGAGGGTCTTCAGCCCATACGGACACTGATGGTTAGGCGTCATCATGCGGTAGAGCACCGCGGTTTTTGTTGCTTGGCTCATGGTTGATCTCCGGTACTTGTTATTGACGTGGAGAAGTTTAAACTCTGTACTATGGTACGGAGTCAAGAGGTGATTATGTTTACTATCGGAAAACTTGCGGCAAGCGCATCTGTAAGCGTTGAAACCGTGCGCTATTATCAGCGCCAAGGATTACTGCCAACGCCATCGTCACAAGGCGCGGTACGCCACTATGGTGATCACCATCTGCGCCAATTGGTGTTTATTAAGCGGGCCCAAGCCGCCGGCTTTGCGCTAAAAGAAATTAAGTTGCTACTCGACATGGATGCCTCACAGGACCATGCGCAAGCGCGGCAACTGGCTCTAATACGGCTACAAGCCATTGATCAGCAATTGGAACAATTACAGAGCGCACAAGCCGCCTTAAAAAAGCTCGCTCACGCCTGTGAGCATAGCACAAATCAGCCCTGCCCAATTATTGCCGCCTTTATTGATGGGCCCTGAGATCGCGTATGTGGGTAGGAAATACAAAGACGTCAGAATACTCGATGTGAATCAGCAAATAAGCCATGGGCTTCGGTCAGCTGATTGCAATCTTCAAGTGCTTGCTGATTGTCACGAAGCCATTGCTGACGTCTTTTCTGATCAATAAGCTCACGTGATGCCTGTTGTGGCATAACTCCATTAGTTGATGTTCCTGTTGGATTGTCGGTCACCATAAAGTCCACCTTGCTATCTCAATGTCCATTTCAATCGAAGTATAGCTAGTAAATGGTTAGCTCGCCCCGCAAGTTCA
The DNA here is from genome assembly GCF_003999375.1 of Pseudidiomarina mangrovi. Classification (GTDB taxonomy): domain Bacteria; phylum Pseudomonadota; class Gammaproteobacteria; order Enterobacterales; family Alteromonadaceae; genus Pseudidiomarina; species Pseudidiomarina mangrovi. The sequence goes on along the minus strand of NZ_RJLC01000001.1, from coordinate 70,115 downwards.
GCCATCGCCATCCAGATACTCGGTGATTGCCTCTAAAAACGGTGCGCCGTAGCGCTCGAGTTTCTTCGCGCCCACGCCGGTGACGCTGAGTAGGGCATCGGCATTAGTAGGGTAGCGAATGCACATTTCCACCAGGGTGGTGTCGTTGAAAACTACGAATGGCGGCACTTCTTCGGCATCAGCCAGTTGCTTGCGCAGGGCGCGCAGGCGGCGGAACAGGACTTTGTCGTAGTCGCCGCGATCGGCCACACGAGGTTTGCTGACCACTAAGTTGATGCGTGGCTCGGCCAGTTGCAGGGCAATTTCGCTGCGTAGCACCGGGCGCGCCTCGGCAGTCAGCTGCAACACACCGTATTGCTGCACGTTTTGCACCACCAGGCCGCGGTGAATCAGTTGCCGAATCACCGCCAACCAATAATCGTGGCTGCGCTCAGTGCCAATACCATAAGTGCTGAGCTTCTCGTGGCCGTACTCGGTAATGCGCTGAGATTTAGAGCCGCGCAGCACATCAATCACGTGATTGGCACCAAAGCGCTGGCCAACACGGTAAATGCAGCTCAGCACTTTTTGCGCATCTTCGGTGCCGTCGTATTGGCGTGGCGGATCTAGGCAAATATCGCAGTTCTTGCACGGCTCACTGCGATACTCGTTGAAGTAATTCAGTAGCACCAAACGGCGGCAGGTTTGCGCCTCACCAAGCGCTTGCATGGCGGCGAACTTATGTTGCTCTACGCGGCGGCGGTCGTCGTCTGGGTGCTCATTAATGACGTTGCGTATCCAGGCCGCATCAGCGGGGTCGTACAGCAGCACTGCTTCGGCTGGCAGACCGTCGCGACCGGCGCGGCCAGTCTCTTGGTAGTAGGCTTCAACACTGCGGGGAATGTCGTAATGCACGACAAAGCGTACGTTGGGCTTATTGATACCCATGCCAAAGGCCACCGTTGCTACCACCACATCTAAGTCATCGCGGACAAAACGCCGCAGCACGCTTTCACGGGTTTCATGATCGAGCCCCGCATGATAGGCCGCCACCCGAATGCCGTCGCCGGCCAGCCGATCAGCCAGCTCATCAACGCGCTTACGGCTACCGCAATAAACGATGCCGGAGGCACCACGCTGGCGGCCAATGTAATCGCGCAGCTGTTTCTGCGGTTTGAACTTCTCTTCCACCACATAGCGAATGTTGGGGCGGTCAAACGAGCCTTTGTAGATAATCGGCTGGCGTAACTGCAGACGCTCGACAATGTCGGCCTCAGTGGCCATGTCGGCGGTCGCGGTCAATGCCATAAACGGCACTTGTGGCAGGGCGGCACGTAACTGCCCCAGTTGGCCATATTCAGGGCGGAAGTCATGACCCCACTGCGAAATACAATGGGCCTCATCAATGGCCACTAACGCCACCTGCCATTGCTGCAAATTACGCATAAAAAACGAGGTTAAGGCGCGCTCAGGGCTAACATAGAGCAGACGAATGGTGCCTTGATGCAAGTCCTGCATAGCTTGGGCGCTGACTTCCGCAGTTAAGCCGTTATGCAACGCCGCGGCGGCAACACCCATGGCTTGCAAGGCTTCCACTTGATCTTGCATGAGTGATATCAGCGGCGAAATGACCACTGTCAAACCTTCAGATACTAACGCCGGCAATTGATAACACAACGATTTACCGCCACCTGTGGGCATCAGTACCAAGGCGTCATGGCCACCACGAACGGCTTCAATCACCTGCTGTTGGCCTTCACGGAACACCGTGTAACCAAACACATCGGCAAGAACTTTGGACAGCGCGGGGTTAGACAAAGGTAGTGCTCCAATTGACCGCTAGGTGGAATGGCTCTATTGTATGCATCCCTGCTCCGAAGCACCACCGCCAATGGCCAATTTACGCAATGACTGACACCGCTATCCGCACCCGCCAAGGGGTGCTCTTTGCAATTGCTGCTTACACCATTTGGGGTGTGGCACCTATTTATTTCAAGCTGTTAGCGGCAGTTCCGGCGGCTGAAATCTTAAGCCATCGGATTATTTGGTCGTTTATTCTAGTGTTCGGACTGATTCTGCTGACCAGCCGCCTAGAGCGCTTGAAGCCGATTTTGCGCCATCGTCCGACCATGTTGAAGCTAGCCTTAGCAACGGTATTGCTGGGCGGTAACTGGTTCTTATTTATTTGGGCGGTCAATGCCGACCGTATTCTCGATGCCAGCTTGGGTTACTACATTAACCCGCTGCTTAATGTGGCGATTGGCATGGCCTTTTTCGGTGAGCGTATGCGCCGCATGCAGTGGGTCGCTATTGCCATGGCGGTAACCGGTGTGATGGTGCAGATAGTGAGTTTTGGCGAAGTGCCGTGGATAGCGCTGGTGCTGGCAACCAGCTTCTCGGTGTATGGCGGCATTCGTAAGCGGTTACCGGTGGATTCGATTACCGGGCTATGGCTAGAAACGCTGATTTTGCTGCCGATTGTGCTTATTTACATGCTGTTCTTCGCCAACTCTATGGCCGCTGACATGAGCCAAAACAGTTGGTCGCTGAACCTGTTACTAATTGCCGCTGGTATTGTCACTACCGTACCGTTGCTGTGCTTCACCGCTGCGGCGCAACGCATTCGCTACTCCACCTTAGGCTTCTTTCAATACATTGGGCCCAGTTTGATGTTTGTGGTGGCAGTGTGGCTTTACAACGAGCCACTGGCCATGGACAAGCTGGTGACTTTTGGGATTATTTGGGCGGCTCTGGCGCTCTATAGTATCGACACCATTATTTTTCAAAGCCGATCTAAACGCGCGTAAGCCACCACCAGCCATTTGCTGCCTAAGCCGAATTCATCAAAGTTGATTTGAATACGGCTTTGCGCGCCACTGCCTTCATAGTTGATCACCGTGCCTTCGCCAAACTTGGCATGGCGTACCCGCTGGCCGAGCTGAAAACCGGTTTGTTCAAAGGTTTCATGGCTGGCCCCAGTGTGAAAACGGCCGCCAGTGCTGCCAGAAAAGCTGTCACCGTAGCTATCGTTGCGGCGCTGCATGCGTACATGGTAGAGCGCATCGGAGGGGATCTCGCCAATAAAGCGGCTAACACTATGTATCTGTTCCTGACCATAAATGCGGCGCTGTTCGGCGTAAGTAAGTACTAGCTTTTTCATGGCGCGGGTCATGCCCACGTAGCACAGTCGGCGCTCTTCTTCGATGCGGCCCGACTCGCCAATGGACTGCTGCGACGGAAAAAGCCCTTCTTCTACCCCAGTCATAAATACCAGCGGAAATTCCAAGCCTTTGGCGCTGTGCAAGGTCATCAGCTGTACCGCATCTTGATACTCGTCGGCTTGTTCTTCGCCCGATTCCAGCGCCGCGTGTGACAAGAATGAGGTCAGTGGCGTCATGTCTGGGCTGTCGTCATCAAACACCTGATCATCGGCATCAAAGTTATCGCAGGCACTGACCAGCTCTTTTAAGTTTTCCACCCGGGTTTCGGCTTTCTCGCCTTTTTCCGAGGCGTACATAGCCATCAGCCCGGAGTCTTTGATCACCGTGTCGACTTGGCGGCCCAAGCTAAACTCGCTGGTTTCATCTTCTAAGCGGTCAATCAAGCTGATGAATTCTTTTACCGCATTGGCGGCGCGGCCACTCAGTACTTTCTCGGCCACTAAGCGCTTGGCGGCATGCCATAACGACTCGCCTTGTTCACGTGCGGCGGCGCGAATAATATCGACGGTGCGGTCGCCGATACCACGGGTTGGCGTGTTGATCACCCGCTCCAAGGCAGCATCGTTGACGCGGCTGGCTATCAGGTTCAAATAGGCCAGGGCATCTTTGATTTCCTGCCGATCAAAGAAGCGCAAGCCACCATAAATACGGTAGGGAATTCGGCCACGAATCAGCGCTTCTTCGAGCACCCGCGATTGCGCGTTGCTACGGTACAACAGCGCTACATCACTGAGTAAGTTCCCTTTTTCGTGCCAGGCTTCTATTTGTGCGGCGATGTAGCGGGCTTCGTCGACTTCGTTGTAGGCAGCATAAAGGTCAATCTGCTCGCCTTCGTTGCCGTCGGTCCACAAGTCTTTGCCGAGGCGGTCATAGTTTTGTGCAATGACCGCGTTGGCAGCGCGCAAAATAGTCGCGGTGGAGCGGTAGTTTTGCTCCAGTCGCACCGTCAGTACATTGGGGTAATCGCGCAAAAACTGCTGGATATTTTCGACTTTGGCGCCGCGCCAGCCGTAAATAGACTGGTCGTCATCGCCAACAATGGTGACGTAGTTTTCATCAACACCATTGGCACCAGTGGCTGATAGCAGTTTGACCCAAGCGTACTGAATGGAGTTGGTGTCTTGAAACTCATCCACCAGCAAATGGCGAAAGCGGCGTTGGTAATGCTCACGAATGATGCGGTTATCGCGTAATAGTTCGTGGGCGCGTAGCAACAGTTCGGCAAAATCCACCAGCCCTGCGCGGTCGCAGGCATCTTGGTAACCGGCATAGATTTCTTTTAAAGTGCGTTCGTTAATGTCATAGCCGTCGAGGTTTTCGGCGCGTAGGCCTTCGTCTTTTTTGCCGTTGATAAACCAGCAGGCCTGTTTGGCGGGCCAACGTTTTTCGTCCAGGTTCAGGTTCTTGATCACCCGTTTGACGATACGCTGCTGGTCGTCAGAGTCGATAATCTGAAAGCTCTGCGGTAGTTTCACATCCATGTAGTGGGCACGCAGTAGCCGATGCGCCAAGCCGTGAAAGGTGCCTATCCACATGGAGCGCACCGAGCTGCCGAGTAATTGCTCTACCCGCCCACGCATTTCCGCCGCCGCTTTGTTGGTAAAGGTCACCGCCATAATACTAAACGGCGACACCCGTTTTTCTTGCAGCAACCAGGCAATACGATGCACCAACACCCGGGTTTTACCACTACCAGCGCCAGCCAGCACCAGCATATGTCGCTCAGAAGCGGATACCGCTTCGCGTTGCTTTTGGTTGAGTTGGTCTAGCAGTGGATGACTTGTCACAGCGTTTGGTTTCCTTGATTCGGGCTATGCGGCTTAGTGTAAATTGCCACTACTGTATAGGCAACCAGTAATAGCCGATTCGGTCTCAGCATTTGCCAACACAGTTCATGTGGTGTAAATTTACACCAGAAGTTCGCATTGGAGGATAAGCCATGACGCGTCAAAGTATTACGCTAACAGAGCAAAATGATCAGTGGCTGCGGCTACACGTTGAAGAAACCGGTGAATACAGCAGCAAAAGCGAGCTGATTAACGATTTGATCCGGCGCGCTCGGCGCGTTGAAGCCATCAACCAAAAACTTGCCTTGGCTGAACAGAGTGGGTTCACCGAGCAATCCCCAGCAGAGATTCTCGCTGAGTTTAAAGCGCAGTTAAAAATTCCTGAATTGCCATAACCCATGGCTAACTATTATTTATCGAATGCAGCTAAGGCCGATCTAAAACGAATCTATAGCTATGGCTATCAAGTGTTTGGTGAAACTCAAGCTGATACCTACTTTGCTGCTTTCTTTGATGCGTTTGAACGGATCGCACAGGCACCGCTGAGCTTCCCGAGTGTCGACCACATTCGGCCTGGATATCGCCGTGCTGTATGCGGCGTCGATAGTATCTACTTTCGACAGAATGACGACATGGTCGAGATCATGGCGATTCTTGGTGGTCAGCAAAGTGAGCTTTGGTTGTAGAGCTCATTCTCACATCAAAGCAGCAACTCTCTCAGTTCACTAAGATCATCAAAGCGCAGGGTGGGGAGCACTTTGAATTGTTCGGGGTGGCCGAGGCCGCCGGCGAACCAGGCACTCTGCCAGCCGGCGCGTTGGGCGCCGAAGATATCTGCGGTTGGACTATCGCCAATGTGCAGAAATTCAGCTGGCTTTAGGGCAGGTAGATGTTTTTCAGCCGCCACAAACATGTCGGCATGCGGTTTGCCACGGCGGTGTGGTGCGGGTTGTAAGATCAAGCTGAAATAGTCAGCTAAGCCAATAGTTGCCACGTTGACGTTGCCATTACTCAGCGCCAGCAGCGGGTAACGCTGGCCTAAATCGGCTAGCAACTGATGCACTTCAGGGCTAATCGCCACCTGATTGCGTTCGCGTAGAAACACCGCCAAACCTTGTTCAGCGCCAGCTATCGCTTCGGCTTGCGAAACTCCCGCAGCCAACAGACCTTGCTCAATAGTGGCCAAACGCAGTGCGGTCATATCGCTGGCGAGCAACTCATCAGTCAGCATCAAATGACTGCGCCGCCGCGCCCAGTCGCGAATGCCCCAGTGCGCCGTTTGCGGAAAAGTATCACGCAAAAACTCATAGCCGGCCTGCTCGGCGCGGATCATCACTGGCACGTTATCGTACAGGGTGTCATCAAGATCGAAACTAAGCGCCTGTACTGGGCGCAATCGACGGAAAAACTGCATGCTTCATCCTAATCGCGTTTTTTGCGGGCGCGTGGGTGGGCGCCGTCGTAAACCTTAGCTAAATGCTGAAAATCGAGGTGCGTATACACCTGGGTGGTGCTCAAATTGGCGTGCCCGAGGAGCTCCTGTACCGCACGTAAGTCACCGCTTGATTCCAGCATGTGTGAGGCAAACGAGTGACGCAACTTGTGCGGATGTAAATTGCTGGTCAGGCCCTGTTGTTGCCCCCAAAAATTCAGCCGCTGCTGCACCGTGCGCGGGCTAATACGCTGCTGGCGTTGGCTAATAAACAACGCCAACTCGGTCAAATTACCGGCCAACCATTGGCTACGAACGGGTAACCAGCGCTGCAACGCCTCGGCGGCGAACTTGCCATAGGGCACAATACGGGTCTTTTGCCCTTTACCGATCACGCGCAATTCGCGATGGCGTGGATTAATGGCATCGATATCTAGCGCCACCAACTCCGCCAAACGTAAGCCACTGCCGTAGAGCAATTCCATCATCGCCGCATCACGCAGCGCCAGCGGATCATCACTGGGGAGTTTCAATAATTGGCTGATGCTATCCACATCTAGGTTTTTCGGCAGCCGCTTGCCTTTGCGCGGTGCTTTCAACTGACTGGCGGGGTTGTCGTGCAGCCAGCCTTCGCGCATGGCATAGCCACAAAAGGTGCGCCAGGCGGCCAACCGCTGCGCTAATGAGGCATCGCCTAAGCCACGGCGACGCCAACTGACAAACAACCGCTCAAAGGTGGGTAAATTGAGTTGTGCCACGTTATCCACACGCTGTTGCGCCAGCTCTAGTATGTCGGCGTCTAGCACTCGGCTGTAACTGTTTAAGGTATGCTCGGCTAAGCCGCGTTCACCGGTTAAGTGACGAATGAAACGTTGCCGCGCCTCAGAGAGCTTCATAGTGGGTGAGTAATGGCGGCAGAATTTTGCTCAGCAAGGCCTGTAATTGCCGCACCAGCAGGGTATCCATAGCCGGCTCAAAATGGCTGGCATCATGGTTACCAATGGCTAACATGCCCAGCTCGCCTTGCTCGCCAAGGAGCAACAGCGCCACCGAGGCAATCTGCTCATTGGGGAACAATAACTTCTGCTCATCGGCGGTTAAACGGCCTAAATAAATTGGGCTATGGGCAAAGCGCTTGCTCAAGAGTTGCTTGTGGGTATCGGCAGCGAAGGTAAATTGTTCGGCTAATTCCAGCGGGCTGTCAAAAAATTTCAACGACAGCGCTGGCATATTGAGTTGTTCCGAGAACGTACGCTGCAGGGCATCCATCACTTCGCTGATATCACGGCAACACAGCAGGTGCACGTAGAGCTCGCTGTAACGGGTAAACAGCTCTTCATTGCGCCGTGCGGTGGTCATTAACTCGGTGATTTCCTCTTCGAGTTGCGCCAAACGCTGACGCAGCACCTGCTGCTGACGCTCGACCAACGACACCGCGCCACGACCATCGTGTTGCAGTCGCATTTGTTGCAATAAGTCGGGGTGACGTTCAAAAAAATCCGGATTTTGCTGCAAATAGGCGGCGATCAAGGCGTCATCTACCACGATATCACCCAGTTCTTGATAATTTTCTAAAGGCTTGCTGGTCATAGTCGTAATTGTCCATCAAAGACGTGTTCGGCGGGGCCTGTCATACGCACCGAATGTCCTGGTTGCCAACGAATGGTCAAATTGCCACCGGGTAACTCCACGTTTACCGTATCATTTAATTTGCCTTGGCGCATACCAATTACCGCCGCCGCGCAGGCGCCACTGCCACAGGCTTGGGTTTCACCACAGCCACGCTCGTACACCCGAAGCTTGATAGTATCGCGGTCAATAATCTGCATAAAACCAACGTTCACGCCCTCAGGAAAGCGTTCATGTGTGGCTAATAATGGCCCTAATTCGCTCACCGTAGCGGTACTGATGTCGGTGGTTTCAATCACACAGTGCGGGTTGCCCAGCCCCATGGCACCGAACAAAATGGTGTGTTCAGCTTCGCGCAGCACATAGGTGAGTTCTTCTTTATTGGCTTTAAACGGGATCTGCGCTGGGGCGAACTGTGGTATACCCATTTCTACCGTGATGCGGCCATCTTTTTCATGGTGTAGCACCATTTTGCCGACTTTGGTGCTGACCCGAATATGGTTTTTGTTAGTCAGGCCTTTTTGTTTCACGAACAGCGCAAAACAGCGCGCGCCGTTGCCACATTGCGACACTTCGCTGCCATCAGCATTGAAAATACGGTAGTGAAAATCGCTATCCGGCTCATACGGCGGCTCAACCAGCAGGAGTTGGTCAAAACCAATGCCGCGATGGCGATCAGCCCATTGACGGATCTGTTCAGGATTGACGTAAACGTTTTGGGTGACTGCGTCGATCACCATGAAGTCATTGCCTAAGCCATGCATTTTACTGAAGTTCATGTCCGTTCCTCAGGCAGTAGCCGCTCGCCTTTCCATAAATCTTCTAATACTTCACGCTCACGAATCAGCGTGGCTTGGTCGCCCTGCACCAAAACTTCTGCGGCACGCGGGCGGGTATTGTAGTTGGAGGCCATGGTAAAACCGTAGGCACCGGCATTCATAATCGCTAAAAAGTCGCCTTGCTGAGCGCTTAAATGCCGTGCGTGACCGAAAAAGTCACCGGTTTCACACACCGGCCCAACTACGTCTACCAGCGCACTGGCCGCACCGCTGGCTTGACGCACCGGCACGATATCGTGATAGGCCTGATAGAGCGCGGGGCGAATCAGGTCATTCATGCCGGCATCGACCAACAAGAAGTTCTTGTCCTCACCGGGCTTTAAATATTCAACTTTGGTCAGCAGTACACCGGCGTTACCGACAATGGCGCGGCCCGGCTCAAGTAGCAGCGTAAGTCCGCCAACCGCAGCGGCTTTTTGCTGCAAGATGTGCAAATAGCTGGCTATGTCTGGCTGACTTTCGTGCTGGTAGGGTATGCCGATGCCACCGCCCATATCCAAATGGTCAATCGCCACGCCTTCAGCACGTAATTCTTGCACCAGCGCCAACATGCGATCAGCCGCATCCAGAAAGGGGCTGGCGGTTAAGATTTGCGAGCCAATGTGGCAGTCTAAGCCACGCATATGGATGTGCTTAAGTGCCTGCCCCTTAAGCGCGACGGCTTTGGCGTCGCGCATGGCAATACCGAATTTATTGGCTTTGAGGCCGGTCGCTATGTAGGGGTGAGTTTGCGCGTCCACATCGGGGTTGACCCGCAGTGACACCGGCGCAATCACCTGATGGGCAGCGGCAATGTCATTGATGCGCTCCAACTCGGCGGCTGATTCCACGTTGAAACAGCCGATACCTTGCTCTAACGCGTAGGCGATTTCGTCATGGCTTTTGCCGACTCCGGAAAATACCACGTCTTGCGCTCTACCACCGGCTTGGAGTACCCGCGCCAGCTCGCCGCCAGAGACAATATCAAAGCCAGCGCCATGGCGGGCCAACAGCTGCAAAATCGCCAAATTACTATTGGCTTTCACCGCGTAACACAACTTATGCGGTGCTGGCCAATGCGCTGCAAACTGCTGCCAATTACGCAATATTGCCTGCTGTGAGTAGACAAATAGCGGCGTTCCGAACTGCTGGGCTAAGCGTTCGAGGCTGCATTGTTCGGCATGTAACTGCTCTGCCTGATAGTTAAACGTCATGGCTGACCGTACTGTTTTTATCAGTGGGCGGTGGCGGCGCTTGCAACGGACCTTTTTGTCCGCATGCGACCAATGTCAGCGCAGCTGCTACAATGACGATACGCATTACTTTCGTGACAAACATCGGTAAACTGTACCTACTGTGAATTCGATGAAAAATCGTGTGCCTATCATCGCATCGCGAGGGCAAAAAGTCATTACTAGGAGTCGACATGCAAGAACATCAATACCATGAATTAGCCGATGCCACTATCTTAGCGATTGAAGAGGCCGTAGAAGCGTTAGTTGAGGGCGCTGGCATTGATATTGAGTTTGAATCGGGTGGCGAAATCTTAGAGCTCGAATTTACCAATCGCAGCAAGATCATCATTAATAAACAACCGCCTCTGATGCAACTGTGGGTGGCAACCAAGTTTAACGGCTACCATTTTGAATACCGTGATGGCCTGTGGATAGACAACCGCAGTGGCGTTGAATTATGGGCGCTGCTGTCTGATGCCATGAGCAAGCAAGCCGGTGTTGCGATTCAGTTGAAAGCTGCGGAGTAAGCATGAAAACCTTAACCATTGCCACCCGCAAGAGCATGCTCGCGCTGTGGCAAGCCGAGCACATTAAAGCGCGGCTCGAGCAATTACACCCTGGGCTGAGCGTTGAATTACTGCCAATGAGCACCCGTGGCGATGTGATCCTCGATACTCCGCTGGCAAAAATAGGTGGCAAGGGCTTGTTCGTGAAAGAGCTGGAAATTGCCATGCTCGAGGGCAAAGCCGATATCGCTGTGCATTCAATGAAAGATTTACCGGTGGAGTTTCCTGACGGGCTGGAGCTGTACGGTATTTGTGAACGTGAAGACCCGCGCGATGCTTTCGTCAGCAATCACTACAACAGCCTTGAAGAGCTGCCTGACGGTGCCATTGTGGGTACCTGTAGCTTACGCCGCAAGTGCCAAATTTTGGCGCAATTTCCGCACCTGAAAGTGCATGATTTGCGCGGTAACGTGCAAACCCGCTTGAACAAACTCGATGACGGCCAATTTGATGCCATTATTTTGGCAGCTTCTGGGCTGATTCGGCTCGATCTGCATGCCCGTATTCGTCAACGCATTGCGGTAGAAGTTAGTTTGCCCGCCAATGGTCAGGGCGTGTTAGGCATTGAGTGCCGTAGTGACGATAGTGCGACCAAGGCCTTGCTCGAACCACTGATTTGTCAGCAAACACGCAGCTGTGTGCTGGCCGAGCGCGCCATGAACCGGCGCTTACAGGGCGGCTGCCAAGTGCCGATTGGCGCTTATGCCGAACTGCATGGTGATCAGCTGCACTTGCGCGGCTTAGTGGGCCGCCCTGATGGCAGCGAAATCATTGAAGGCGAAATTAGTGGTGACCGCAATGATGCCGAGCAGCTCGGTATTGAGCTCGCTGAGTTCTTACTCGAGCGCGGGGCCGGAACCATTTTGGCCGATGTATATGAGGGGCACACCCTAAACTCATGAGTAGCGCGCTAATTTTACGTCCAGCATCGCCCACCGACACACTGCAGCAACTGCTGCAACAACGGGCTGTACAGCTGGGTCTATCATTAGCCTGCGATTATCACAGTATGGTGCAGATCAGCGCTTATACCGACGCTTCGGTGAACCTTGCTGAGCTGTTACAGCAACCCTGGCATGGCGCCATGATGGTAAGCGTCAACGCCGCTCAGTTTTTTGCCGCTCAAGTAGCACAGTATGCGCCCGAGGTGGTTATGCCGAACTGCCGCTGGTATGCGGTTGGGCCAACCAGTGCGGCAGCCATTGCGCAGGTGGTTAAGCGCCCAGTCACCTGCCCCTGGCGGGAGCACAACAGCGAAGCATTGTTGGCGCTACCCGAGCTGCAACAGGTTGCCGGTCAGCGTTGGTTGCTGGTTCGTGCCAATGAAGGGCGCGAGTTATTCGCCGATACCTTGCGCGCTCGCGGCGCCGACGTGCATTACTTAGCGGTGTATCAGCGCAACCCAGTTACCGTGTCGAGCGCGCAAATTGAGCACTGGCAACAGCATGTACGCTGTATTTTTGTCAGTAGTGCCGAACAATTAGGCTATTTTCTTGCCGCCATGCCACGCCAAGCGTTAAGCTGGCTACAACAGTGTACTTGGGTGGTCGCCAGCCAACGCTTGGCGGCGTTACTACCCGCAGCACTCGCGCCTAACGCGGTTATCGCCGACAGCGCCACACCATTCGCCATGGTCGAGGCCTGGCAGCAAGTCATCACGCATCAACAGGAAGCAACGCCACATGACTGATACCAACACGCAAACAGAAACCACTCCAGCTAAGCCTACGCCAGCTCCTAAGCCGCCGCGCCAGCGTTCGTCTACGGGTGGCTGGTGGGCGTTGTTGCTGGTACTGGTGCTAGTTGGTGGCAGCGCCACGGCCGGGTATGTGTACCTCTGGCCCGCCTATCAACAGCAGCAGCAATTACACCAGCGTCAGTTGGTTGATATGCAGAACCAAATTGAGGAGCTACGGGATATCAATGCCCGCCAGGCTGATCAGGTGCGCATGGTCATTCAAGGCGAAGTCAGTGGTATTGCCCGCCAAGCTTACGAACGTGAACAGCAGCAACAAGCTCTCTTGGAGCGCTATCAACGCGCTGTCGAATCGGTACAAGCCGAATTGGCGAACCTCGATTTATCGCAGCAAACTACCTGGCGCATTCTTGAAGCGCGTAATTTAGTTGAGCGCGCTGGACAGAAACTATGGATTGATAGCGACGTGGCCGCCACTATTCAGTTGTTGCAACTGGCTGATTCGCATTTAGCGGCGTTGAATAATCCAGCACATCGTGCGGCGCGTCAGGCCTTGGCCGATGACTTGTTTGCCCTGCAAGCACTGCCGGCTAATCAGATTGATGCTGCCGCCATGCGTTTAGCCAGCGTGCAGGCACAACTAGCACGAGTAAACTGGTATCAGCGTCAACCGGGTCGCAGCGAACTGAGCGCGGTAGATGACAGCGCTGATTGGTGGCAACAGTTGCAACAAAGCGCCGGTAAACTGGCCGATCAATTGGTGCGGGTGCAGTATCGTGAAACCCCGGTGCAGCCGTTATTATCCGATGCCTTCGTGAATTTGCTGCAGCAACGTACGCTGTTGCAGTTACAGATTGCCCAACAAGCGGCCTTAGCCGGTCGCCAAGATGTTTACCAGCAAGCCTTACAACAGGCGCTGACTATGCTGCAGCAACTGGGGGCAACTGATGTGGTGGAGATTCAACGGGCGCAAAGTGAACTCGATACCTTAGCCCAGCTGACCTTAGTGCCGGAGTATCCCGCCGAACTGCAGGCCACGGCCCAACTTGAGCGCTTGGCGCGGCAAGCAACCGCGGAGAATGGCCAATGAAATATGCCTGGATCATCCTCCTTGTTTTAGTCGCTGGTTTATTGATTGGCCCCTATTGGTCAGGCAGCACCGGCTATGTGTTAATTGCGATTGGTAATTGGACCATCGAAACCAGTATTGTCGCGGCGGTGATCATGTTGGTGGTGCTTACCATTGTGCTCCGCGCGATCATGCGTGCGGTACTACTGGTGGTGCGCAAAACCAAATGGGGCGTACGCTGGTTTGGCGAACGCAAGAACAACAAAGCACAGCAAGCCTTTGCGCAAGGCGCGCAACTGTTGGTTAATGGCGAGCCGGCTGCCGCCAGCCAAGCCTTTGGCCGTAGTTGGGGGTTAGTCAAACAACCCCTGACCGCGACCTTTGCCGCCTATGCGGCACAACAAGCGGGTGATTTGAGCCTAGCCCGCGATTGGCTGCGAAAAATCAATAACCCTGCCGATTTCCAGGTCGCTGATACTATTTTAAGCTTGCGTGCCAACCCTGAGTTAGCACGACAAAAAGTGGACCTATTAAAACGTCTAACCGCTACCCACGCCGATAACGTTCCGCTATTGAAAGTCACTCTACAGGCATATCAACAGCTGCATCGCTGGCACGATATCATTGCGCTATTACCCCATGCCCAGCGCCTACAGTGCTTAACCGCAACCGAACAGTTCACCTTAACTGAACAAGCTTACACCGAGGTCATGCGTGAACTAGGGCGGAGCCGTGCCGATCAACTGGAGCCGTATTGGGATAAACTGAGTCGCGAGCAGCGCCGCAGCGCGCCAATTCGTTTAGCCTACATTGCCACCCTACGTGGCTTTGGCCTCGAAGATGCTGCCGGTAAATTAGCGGCTCGCGCGCTGAAGCGTGGTGATCTGAAACTGGTCGACTTAGTTGAACGCAAACTGATCGTCAATCAAGACGAGCTGAAAGGCTTTTTGCAGGATTCGTTGAAGCGTACGCCGGATGACCCCATGCTGCTTCACGCCTTAGGACAAATCGCGCTGCAGGATAAAGAGTATGATTTGGCCAGCCGAGCCCTACGCCGTGCCGCTGATGTCGCGCCGTCAAAGCAGGTATTACTGGATTTAGCCTATGCTCATGAAATGGCTGGCGATCAGAAACGTGCCTTAAGTTGCTATCGCCAGGCCTTGAAAAGTTAATTGAGATTACGCAGTGCCTCGACCGCTTGCTGATCGCCCTGATCAGCAGCGAGGCGATACCATTTCATCGCTTCGCGGCGGTTGGCACGAACCGATAGACCATATTCATGATAGTTACCGAGGTTAAATTGCGCGCCGGCCAGATTCTGCTCAGCAGCTTTTAGGAACCACTCATAGGCGCGGTCGTAGTTTTTCGCCACACCGCTGCCTTCGTGATACATCACCCCTAAACTATTCTGTGCATTGGCATGGCCATTAGTTGCCGCAACACTGACCAGGCGGAAGGCTTCGGTGAGATTAGCAGTTTGCCCCTCACCGTTGCGTAGCATCATACCTAGATTATAGTGCGCATCGATATGACCTTGCCCAACCGCCAACCGATAATAACGTGCAGCCTTGGCGAAATCGCGCCCGACACCGCGGCCATATTGGTATGCACGACCGGTTTCATACTGTGCTCCTGAATGGCCCTGATCGGCGGCTAATTCAAAGTATTTTGCTGCAGTGAGCAGATCAACAGAGGTGCCTAGTCCTTCCGATAACACCCTGGCTAGCTCAAACTGAGATTCCATATAGCCGTTGTCGGCGGCTGTACGGAATAGCCGTAGAGCGTTGGTGACATTAGTAGGACCACCACGGCCATTGAATGTCATCAGCGCTAACTGATATTGCGCGAGAGACTGGTCAGGCTCATTTGCGGCGACCTCGAACAGTCGTCGTGCTTCGCTCAGGTTAACCGGTCCGCCCAAACCCCTCAGATTCATGAGAGCCAACTCGGTGTATGCGTCCATAACCTCACCGACATCAATAGCCTGTTGGAATAATTTCTTCGCCGTTGCAAGGTTTTTACTGACGCCCGAACCCTCTAAATACAACCGCCCTAAATTCAACATGGCGGTACTATTGTCGAGATCCACCGCTCGTTGATAGTAGCTGGCAGCTTCGCTGAGGTTTTTCGTGACCCCTAAACCCTGTTGATAGAGCACTCCCAAATTATTCAATGCGTCGGCATTATTCGCCTTAGCGCCGGCTTCGGAATATTCGCGCGCCAACACATAATCCGCAGCAACACCTAAACCTTCCAAGTACATAAACCCTAAATAGGTGCTGGCACCGCTATTACCTTGCTTAGCCGCTTGCTCAAAATAGCGTTTGGCAGTGGTATTATTCTGGCTCACGCCAGCGCCATCAAAATACAGCCGACCAATATTATATTGACCAAACGAGCTCCCGCCCGCAGCGGCTTGGGTATAGTAGGTGACTGCGCGGGTAATATCGCTACGCACACCCCAACCATATTCATAAAGTAAGCCTAAACCGTTCAGTCCGTCGGCCTGTTGCTGCGCGGCTGCAGCCTCAAAATTGCTTTTCGCCACAGCGTAATCTGTCGCCACACCGCGACCATTGAGATACATATAACCAAGGGTAGACTGGGCGTCTTTGTTGCCTTGCTTAGCGGCTAAAGTAAACCATTTCAGCGCCTCGGTATCATTGACGTTGACACTAATACCGTCATAGTAGATTTGCCCTAAGCGGGTTTGTGCAAGCACTTGTCCCCCCGCTGCAGCGCTTAAATAATAGCGCCGAGCTTCGGTCATATTCACGCTACCACCGCGTCCTAGTTCGAACAGACGCGCTAACTGGTACTGTGCCTCAACATCGCCACGCGCCACTGGATAAGCCAAATAGCGACGAGCTTGGGCGAAATCTTGAGCTAAGCCGGTGCCGTTTAAATACATAAAAGCGAGTTTGTCATAAGCGGGTAGGTAGCCACGATCACCGGCTAATTTGGTGTATCGGGCTGCCTCTGTGACATTTTTGGCCACCCCGGTACCACTCTCATACAACGCGCCTATAGCAAATAACGCCCCGGTATGTTGTTGATCGGCAGCCTTAACCAGCCAATTCATGGCGCTATCAACATCACGGCTGACATCTACGCCATCACGATAGCGTAGCGCCATCTGCCATTGTGCTTCAGCATTGCCAGTATCGGCTAGCCGCTCTAGGGTAGCAAAGGCATTGCTGTAATCGGTGAGGGCATAACGCTGGAGCAATGCCAAATACAAGGCCACTTCATCGTTAAAGGCCGCCACCTCGCTCAAACTATCGAGCAAACTTAATGCCGTTGTACGTGCACTGATGGCATCGATACCCATACCATGGCCCTGCGCCTGCAACACTGCTAATTGGCTCTTCGCTAGGGCGCTACCGGCATCTAAAGCCTGCTGATAGCCACTCACTGCAGCGGCATAATCGGCCGCTACAAAATAGGCTTGATTGGCGTTGGCAAAGGCTTCTTGGGCGCTTACCCCGCCTACTAGATCAGCAAGCTGTTGCTGCTGTTGTTGTTCGACTTGTTGCTGCTGTTGCTGTCGTTGCTCGGCAGTCAAACCATCGTCAGTTTCATCGCCTACCTTGGGATCGGACTTGGTAACCACCTTGTCAACTTTTGGCTTTTTGATTGGCTGCTCATCACCACTGAGCAACCATGTCCCCATACCAACCACGAGCAACGCTGCGGCAGCGATACTGCCCCATTTCCACACCGGATCCTGCTTGATAAGGTCGATAAAACCTTCCGGCACTGCCTGCTCAGTGGATTCAGCCTCGCCTGGTACGTTCTCTTGCTTCGCTTCGGCTGTTTGTTGGTTGGTTTCAACTTCAGCTTGCTTGGCGGCCTTGGCTTCTGCCTGCTTAGCGGCTTCAGCTTCCGCCTTCGCTTTGGCCTTGGCTTCGGCTTCTGCCTGCTTAGCCGCTTCAGCTTCCGCCTTGGCTTTGGCCTTGGCTTCGGCTTCTGCTTGTTTAGCCGCTTCAGCTTCCGCCTTCGCTTTAGCCTTGGCTTCAGCTTCCGCCTTCGCTTTAGCCTTAGCTTCGGCTTCTGCCTGCTTAGCCGCTTCAGCTTCTGCCTTGGCTTTGGCCTTTGCCGCTGTATCATCATCCTGCTGACGACTCTGCGGAGTAGGTTGGTGATAGGCGGTCATCGGCTCAGCCACGGTATCGGGCACCGCTGCCTTAATTGGATCAAACCAGGCTGGCTCAGCTTTAGCCGCTGGCGCCGCAGGCTCTGCCTCAACATCGCCCCGAGCAATCGCAATTAAAGCATCGTAGACCTCTTGCATAGACTGCGGGCGTTGCTCTGGCTTGAATTGTAAACAATGATCAATCAAGCCGAGCAATTTAGGGCTATAGCCAGCCCCAGCCAATGATGCAACCGCAGGCATCGGGTCAGGTTTACCATACACAATTGCCATGGCGCGGGTTTCGGCTTTAACACCCACCTGCCCGGTCACTAATCGATACATCAAAGCACCGAAGGCATGAATGTCCATGGATGGCTTAGCCCCATGACCCCCTTCAATCTGCTCAATTGGTGCGTAAAACTCAGTAAAGGGCACTTTTGATTGCGACATGGTCGCGAAATTCTGTTTTGCTGCGCCAAAATCAATAATTACCGGCGAGCCGTCTTCACGACGGATGAATATATTGGCCGGTTTGATATCGCGATGCAGGATGTCTTGCTGATGCAGGTAAACAAAGCCCTCGGCTAATGGAATCAAGAAGTGCAGCAACTGTTCTTGGCTATATAGTTGCCCTTTTTTGCTCAAACCGACGATTAAGGTTTCGAGATCAAGCCCGTCTTCAAAGTCCATCACCAAGTAAGCGGTGTTATTGGCCATAAACAGATCGCGACAGCGCACAATATTACGATGTCGCAGCTTGATCAGGGTTTTACCTTCGGTCATAAAACGACGCAAAGCATCGTCGTACAACTGTTGCCGTGAGTCGCCATGGGGAACAATAGAGAGGCCAGTGCGGCCAGCAACTTCAATAGGTAGGAATTCTTTCAGTGCGACCAGCTCATCCAAAAAGGCATGACGAGCCAAGTAAACAATGCCAAAACCTCCCTGTCCGAGCACGGATTCAATCACATAATGATTTAATTCGGTGCCTTTCGGCAGGACGATATTGGTCGGTTCCATTGGTTTTGCACAACAAGAGTGGCTAATTGTTAACCAATAGTAAATTTAATTGGGAAAATATCAAGCGCAGAACGCCAAAATAGCCAAAGAAAAAGCCCCAGCGGTTAGGCTGGGGCTTGTTCGGGATAGGTGCCTGGCGATGTCCTAC
>NZ_RJLC01000001.1:0-51330 GCF_003999375.1 Pseudidiomarina mangrovi | reverse complement strand
GCCTGAATCCGGTAAGTGCCCACACAGTTTGCTTGGCTTGGTATATTGTTAAAGAGCGTTGCTTCTTATCCGAAGCGGGATGCGTATTTTACGTCATCCTTGGCTTAGGTCAAGATCCTTTTGGATCTTTTTTACTGCCTGAGCAGTCCCTAAATTGCCGCCGTCAGTGACTGACAACGGCCGCGAATTATAACCATCGCTTTGCCGCCTGCAAGATCTTTTTTAGATTTGCCGATCGTTTGATTATTTTTCAATCAAATTGAACGTTTTATAACTGTTCTAGGTCTATAAACCCTGATAAGGTCTTTACATAAAACTTATAACGATAACAACAGAACAGCGGAAATCCCATGAAACTAGCAACGACCATTAGCTTGGCCGCCTTGATATTTGTGTTTTCTCACGCAGCCTATGCAGATGACCAAATTGTCAAACCGATATCACCAGAGCTCTATCAGCTCGATGAAGAGAATCAACGTTTAGTCGCCACCTATAAAAGAATGTTCCGTTACTACTCTCGCAGAAGCTTCTCTACCACTCGAACAGTACGTGTTTTACTCAGTAATTACCCACAACACGTTGAAGCAATCATGTACACCGCCTTCGAGCGTAATCCAGAGATCTATCATCACCTCATTAAAGCTGCTATCGATGCAGAGCCAGCATTTACTCGTGACATCATTACCATCGCTCTAAATATGGGGGTTGGTGAGCCAAGTGAAATTGTTAAATTCGCAGTCGAAGCTGAACCAAGCTATGCCGACGATATCGTTGGCACCGTCAGTAGCCGTGACGATACCAGTTTGTCGGAGCTGATAAGAGTTGCAGTAAAGGTTGAGCCACAAATGGCATCGAGCATTATGCAGACAGCCAGCCAACAGCAGCCGGGTCAAATTGATGTAATCGTGCAAACCATATTAGAAAGCGTGCCGGCAATGGGTAACTATTTGGTCAGTATCTTTACTGACTTAATCGGTAAATCTAGCCCTGATATCAGTGCAGACGAACGTGCCCTGCAACGTGAACGTGCGACACAAGTAATTTTAGGGGCGCATCGCGCCGGTATCGACGTTAATCAATTGCGTTTGACAGCTGCCGAATATGGCATCAGTGATAGCGAACTAGAGGCTATTATTAAACAATAAGCTTTCGTCAAGATACAAAAAAGCCGGCTAACAGCCGGCTTTTTTATTTCGCTCGCACTAAGGCGAACTACTTATTCCTCTACGGCTACTTCTTCAGCAGCAACAGCGGTAGTTTCTGGACGGTCAACTAATTCAACGTAAGCCATTGGCGCGTTGTCACCAGCACGGAAACCACACTTCATGATACGAGTGTAGCCACCTGGACGCTGAGCGTAACGTGGACCAATTTCACTGAACAATTTACCAACCACTTCTTGGTCACGTGTACGAGCAAAGGCCAAACGGCGGTTTGCTACGCTATCTTGCTTAGCTAAAGTGATTAGCGGCTCGATAACACGACGCAGTTCTTTCGCTTTAGGCAGGGTGGTTTTGATCACTTCGTGACGAACCAATGAACTTGCCATATTGCTGAACATCGCTTTACGATGACTGCTGTTGCGGTTGAGTTGACGACCACTCTTACGATGGCGCATGTCTATACCCTTCTCAGTAATTCTCGGTAAAAGATGACCTTAGTCGCGATCAACCAAACTTGCTGGCGGCCAGTTTTCTAGGCGCATGCCTAAAGACAAACCACGTGATGCAAGTACGTCTTTGATCTCGGTTAGCGATTTTTTACCTAAGTTAGGAGTCTTCAACAACTCAACCTCGGTACGCTGCACTAAGTCACCAATGTACTGAATAGCTTCTGCTTTCAAACAGTTCGCAGAACGCACAGTTAATTCCAAATCGTCTACCGGACGAAGAAGGATCGGATCGAACTCCGGCTTCTCTTCTTTCGCTTCTGGCTCGCTCATATCGCGCAGTTCAACGAAGGCTTCTAGCTGTTCAGCTAAAATTGTTGCAGCGCGACGGATCGCTTCTTCAGGATCCAAGGTGCCATTAGTTTCCATGTCGATAACTAATTTGTCTAAGTCAGTGCGTTGCTCAACACGCGCAGAATCTACGCTGTAAGCGATACGCTCAACTGGACTAAATGATGCATCAACAAGTAAACGACCGATTGGACGCTCTTCATCGTCAGCAGACTGACGTGCCCCAGCTGGAACATAACCACGACCACGCTCAACCTTGATCGTCATTTCGATCTCGGTGTCACCTGTTAAAGTACAGATGAGGTGTTCAGGGTTGACGATCTCGACATCACCATCATGGGTGATGTCACCAGCCGTGACAGGGCCTGCTCCGGATTTTTTCAAGGTCAGTTTAGCTTCATCTTTGCTTTCCATGCGAATTGCTAAACCTTTAAGGTTCAGCAAAATCTCGATGATATCTTCCTGAACGCCCTCTTTACTACTGTACTCGTGCTGTACGCCAGTAATCTCAACTTCAGTCACTGCACAACCTGGCATTGACGAAAGTAAGATGCGACGCAAAGCATTGCCCAGCGTGTGGCCGAAGCCACGCTCAAGAGGCTCCAACGTCACCTTCGCGTGAGTCGGGCTGATTTGCTCAATATCGACTAGCCTTGGCTTAAGGAATTCGGTAACAGAACCCTGCATTGTGTCCTCTCTATATGCTTAAGCTTTACTTAGAGTAAAGCTCTACGATCAACTGTTCGTTAATTTCAGCAGACAAATCGCTACGCTCTGGAAGACGTTTGAACTGACCTTCCAATTTGCTGTTGTCTACTTCCAACCACACTGGCTTTTCGCGTTGGTCTGCGAGTTCCAATGCAGCAGCGATGCGCGCCTGCTTTTTCGCTTTTTCGCGAACGGACACAACATCTTCCGGACGAACTTTGAACGACGGAATGTTGACTACTTGGCCATTCACTACCACAGCTTTGTGGCTGACCAACTGACGAGCCTCGGCACGAGTAGACGCGAATCCCATACGGTAAACGACGTTGTCTAAGCGTGACTCAAGCAATTGCAGTAAGTTCTCACCAGTGTTGCCCTTAAGACGGGCAGCTTCTTTGTAATAGTTACGGAATTGACGCTCAAGGATGCCGTAGATACGACGAACTTTTTGCTTTTCACGTAACTGTAAACCGTAATCAGACAGGCGACCACGACGTGCGCCGTGTTGACCTGGTGCGCTCTCGAGTTTACATTTAGTATCGATCGCGCGGACGCCGCTTTTCAGGAACAAATCTGTTCCTTCGCGACGACTTAGTTTGAGTTTTGGACCCAAATATCTAGCCATGTTCTTTCTCCAACTATCGTATGGCGCCTATTAAACGCGACGTTTCTTAGGCGGACGACAACCGTTGTGAGGAATTGGTGTCACATCAGTAATGTTTGTGATGCGATAACCTACCGCGTTCAGAGCACGAATCGATGACTCGCGACCTGGGCCTGGGCCCTTAACGAACACTTCAAGGTTTTTCAAACCATATTCCTTTGCCATTTCACCTGCGCGTTCAGCTGCAACCTGAGCTGCGAACGGGGTTGATTTACGTGAACCACGGAAACCAGAGCCACCAGCTGTCGCCCATGACAAGGCGTTGCCTTGACGATCGGTGATAGTCACAATGGTGTTATTGAAAGACGCATGGATGTGGGCCATGCCATCAGCAACTTGTTTTTTAACGCGTTTGCGAGCGCGAGTTGGTTGTTTAGCCATTGCTCAGCTCCCTATTTCTTAATCGGTTTACGCGGACCTTTACGAGTACGCGCATTAGTTTTAGTGCGTTGTCCACGTAATGGTAAGCTGCGACGATGACGAAGACCACGGTAACATCCGAGATCCATCAAGCGTTTGATATTCATAGAAACTTCACGACGTAAGTCACCTTCAACGGTGAACTTAGCGACTGCTTCACGCAGAATATCGAGTTTATCTTCTGACAAAGAGCCGATCTTTGTGTCTTCGGCGATGTCGATCGAGGCCAAAATGGCTTTCGAGCGAGTACGGCCGATACCGTAGATCGCAGTCAAGGCAATGACTGCATGCTTATTATCAGGAACGTTAATGCCAGCGATACGGGCCACTAACACGTCTCCTATTGGTTAAAGGGCACCAGGTTGAAAAGCCCGTTAGGATACTCAACCGGAATCCAGATTGCAAACATATCAAAGCCGCAGCCGGAAATATATTTCAAGCTGCGGACTTTATCTTCGAATTAACCTTGCCGCTGTTTATGCTTTGGGTCACTACAAATTACACGCACAACACGGTTGCGCTTGATAACTTTGCAGTTACGGCAGATTTTCTTCACGGACGCACGAACTTTCATTGCTACACTCCGTAATCAAATCTTAACGGCCGAAGCCTTTAAGATTAGCTTTTTTCAGGACCGAATCATACTGATGTGATTGCAGATGATTTTGGACCTGAGCCATAAAGTCCATAATAACTACTACGATAATCAATAGAGATGTGCCGCCAAAATAGAACTGCACATTCCAAGCAATCATCATGAACTCAGGAATTAAACAGACAAAGGTAATGTATAACGCGCCTGCAAGAGTCAAACGGGTCATTACTTTATCAATGTATCGCGACGTTTGCTCACCCGGGCGGATACCTGGAATGAACGCATTTGACTTCTTCAGGTTGTCTGCTGTCTCGCGTGGGTTAAATACCAACGCGGTGTAGAAGAAACAGAAGAAGATAATCGCCGCTGCATAAAGCATTACATACAAAGGCTGGCCTGGCGCAAGCGTCAAAGCTAACTCTTGTAAGAAGTTCGCAACCATACCTTCACCTGAACCAAACCAAGTGGCGATAGAGCTTGGGAACAAAATAATGCTCGAAGCAAAAATCGGTGGAATTACGCCGGCCATATTAACTTTCAATGGCAGGTGAGTACTTTGTGCGGCAAATACCTTACGACCTTGCTGACGCTTGGCGTAGTTTACCACGATGCGGCGCTGTCCGCGTTCGACGAAAACTACAAAGTAAGTCACTGCTACAACAATAACACCGATTAACAATAACAATAATAAATGTAAATCACCCTGACGAGCTTGCTCTGCAGTCGAACCAATGGCCGACGGCAAACCCGCTACAATACCGGTGAAAATAAGGATTGAGATACCGTTTCCAATCCCACGCTCGGTAATTTGCTCACCTAACCACATTAAGAACATGGTACCGGTAACCAAGCTTACGCTGGCCGTGAAATAGAAGCCGAAGCTTGGTTCAATCACCAAGCCAGGCATCAAATTTGGTAACGCCGTAGAGATACCAATTGATTGGAAAGTTGCGAGTACTAGTGTACCCCAACGCGTGTACTGGCTGATCTTACGCCGTCCAGCCTCGCCTTCTTTTTTCAACTCAGCTAACCGCGGATGTGCTACGGCGGCAAGCTGCATGATAATTGAGGCGGTGATATACGGCATAATACCAAGCGCAAAAATTGAAGCACGCTCAAGAGCACCACCACTAAACATGTTAAACATGGAAACGATGGTGTCTTTTTGCTGTTCAAACAATTGTGCCAATACAGCGGCATCAATACCAGGAATCGGCACAAAGGAGCCCGCACGGAACACGATCAACGCGCCGAGAACAAACAGCAGTCGACGTTTGAGTTCCGACGTGCCACCTTGAGCTCTGTTAGATTCCAATCCTGGTTTAGCCATTTGCTCTATCCTTCGACTTTGCCGCCAGCAGCTTCAATAGCTTCGCGGGCGCCTTTGGTGACCTTGATACCTTGAACGGTAACTGCACGATTGATGCTGCCTGACTTGATGACTTTGATCGCCAACATGTCGTTACGCACCACACCGGCTTCTTTCAAAGAAGCAAGCGTTACCAGTTCACCAGCAACTTTTGCAATCTCAGCAAGGTTTACTTCACCAGTCGTTAACGACTTACGTGAGGTGAAACCGAACTTCGGCAAACGGCGCTGGATTGGCATTTGTCCGCCTTCAAAACCAGGCTTAACGGTACCGCCAGAACGTGAAGTCTGACCTTTGTGACCGCGACCACCAGTTTTACCTAGACCTGAACCAATACCACGTCCAAGACGCTTCTTGCTGGTTTTAGCACCAGGTGCAGGGGAGATAGTGTTTAATAACATCGTATTAGTCCTCCACCTTTACCATATAAATTACTTGGTTAACCATGCCGCGCACAGATGGAGTATCTTCTACTTCAACTGTGTGACCAATGCGGCGCAGACCCAAACCACGAAGAGTAGCTTTATGCTTCGGTAAACGAGCGATCGAGCTACGCGTCTGTGTTACTTTGATCGTCTTTTTCGCCATTGCTCACTACCCCAAAATTTGGTCGACGCTCAATCCACGCTTAGCCGCCACCTGCTCAGGTGACTTCATACCGTTCAGTGCCTGAATAGTGGCACGAACAACGTTGATTGGGTTGGTTGAACCATATGCTTTTGACAGCACGTTGTGTACACCGGCTACTTCTAGTACTGCGCGCATTGCACCACCGGCAATGATACCTGTACCTTCAGAAGCTGGCTGCATGAATACCTGTGAGCCAGAGTGACGACCTTTAACTGGGTGTTGTAAGGTTCCGCCTTTCAGCTCTACGGTTACCATGTTGCGACGTGCTTTTTCCATAGCCTTTTGAATGGCTGCTGGAACTTCACGTGCTTTACCATAACCGAAACCCACTTTACCCTGACCATCACCTACTACAGTCAGTGCAGTGAAGCTGAAAATACGACCACCTTTAACCACTTTTGCTACGCGGTTTACGGTGATCAATTTTTCTTGCAAGTCACTGCCTTGTTGAGCTTCTACATTTGCATTTGCCATGTTCGTCTCCTAGAACTGAAGTCCAGCTTCGCGAGCGGCGTCAGCTAATGCTGCTACGCGGCCGTGATAGCGGAAGCCACTACGATCAAAAGCGACGGTTTGTACGCCTTTTTCGATCGCCCGTTCAGCGATAAGCTTACCAACTGTTTTAGCGGCATCTACGTTACCAGTGCTTTTCAGCTGGTCACGTACGGCCTTTTCAACAGTAGAAGCAGCTGCTAGTACTTCAGAACCGTTTGGTGCAATAAGCTGTGCGTAAATATGCCGTGGTGTACGGTGAACGACCAGGCGGTTAGCACCCAACTCTTGCATTTTCTTACGTGGGCGCGTAGCGCGACGTAAGCGAGCTGATTTCTTGTCCATCGTTTTACCTTACTTTTTCTTGGCTTCTTTACGGCGCACTTGCTCGTTCGAGTAACGTACACCTTTGCCTTTGTATGGCTCAGGTTTACGGTACGCACGAATGTTAGCGGCAACTTGACCGACTAACTGCTTGTCCACACCTTTAACGACAATTTCAGTTTGTGTTGGCACTTCGATCGTGATGCCTTGCGGAATCGCGAACTCAATTGGATGAGAGAAGCCCAGTGACAGGTTCAATTTAGAACCTGCAGTATTGGCACGATAACCAACACCAACTAACTGCAGCTTGCGCTCATAACCTTGTGCAACACCAACCACCATATTATTTAGTAACGCACGTGCAGTACCTGCTTGGGCTGCTGAACCAGCAACGCCTTCGCGGGCATTGGTACGGATTACGTTGTCTTCAGTAACAACTTCAACCGCATTGTGCACTACATGGCTCAGTGAGCCTTTTGCACCTTTAATTGTAACTTCCTGACCATTCAACGTAACTTGAACGCCGGCAGGAATGGCAATCGGTGCCTTAGCAACTCGTGACATTTCCTAACTCCTCGTTACGCGACGTAGCCGATAACTTCGCCGCCTAAACCCGCTTTGCGAGCGGCGCGGTCGGTCATCAAGCCCTTGGAAGTAGAGACAACAGCAACACCTAAACCACCCATAACTTTAGGTAGCTCGTTGCGTTTCTTATAGATACGCAACCCAGGGCGGCTGACGCGCTCAATGGATTCAATAACAGGTTTGCCTTCAAAGTATTTCAAGGTAATTTCAAGCTCAGTTTTCACTTCGCCTTGTACGCTGAAATCCGCGATATAACCTTCTTCTTTTAGCACGTGGGCAATTGCCACTTTTTGCTTAGAAGACGGCATGCGCACGGCTACTTTGTTAGCACCCTGAGCGTTGCGGATGCGTGTAAACATGTCCGCAATTGGATCTTGCATGCTCATATTAGCTTTCTCCCGTGACTCGTGGCTTACCAGCTAGCTTTTTTCAAGCCAGGAATTTCACCGCGCATCGCTTTCTCACGTACTTTAATACGGCTCATGCCGAATTTACGTAAGAAACCATGAGGGCGGCCTGTAACGCGGCAGCGGTTACGCTGACGGCTTGGGCTCGAATCACGCGGAAGGCTTTGTAACTTTAATACAGCCGCCCAACGATCTTCGTCCGAGGTAGTCGGATCGCTGATCATAGCTTTCAGTGCGATGCGTTTCTCTGCGTATTTAGCAACTAGCTGAGCACGCTTAAGCTCACGCATTTTCATTGACTCTTTTGCCATAACTCTACACCTTACTTCTTGAACGGGAAGTTGAAGGCAGCGAGCAAAGCGCGAGCTTCGTCATCAGTGCCTGCAGTAGTGGTGATAGTGATGTCCAAACCACGAACCTTGTCGACTTTATCAAAGTCGATTTCAGGAAAGATGATTTGCTCACGTACGCCCATACTGTAATTTCCACGACCATCGAAAGATTTCGGGTTTAAACCACGGAAATCACGGATACGTGGGATAGCAATCGTAATTAAACGTTGCAGGAAATCCCACATGCGCTCGCCACGCAGAGTCACTTTACAGCCAATTGGGTAGCCTTCACGGATTTTGAAGCCAGCGACAGATTTACGAGCTAACGTACGGATTGGACGTTGACCAGAAATGGCCTCTAAGTCCGCTGCCGCGTTGTCGAGAATCTTTTTGTCTGCCAGAGCTTCACCAACACCCATATTCAGGGTGATTTTTTCAATCCGAGGGACTTGCATGACGGTATTGTAGCCGAACTGTTTAACAAGTTCAGGAACTACCGATTCATTGTAAAAATCATGCAGTTTCGCCATCGTAAAACTCCAAATTTAAATTAAATGATTGCGTTGTTTGATTTGAAGAAGCGAACTTTCTTGCCATCTTCAATTCGGAAACCAACACGATCTGCTTTACCAGTCGCTGGGTTGTAAACCGCTAAGTTAGAAGCATGAACAGGAGCTTCCTGTTCGATAATTCCGCCAGTCACGCCTAAAGCCGGGTTTGGCTTCTGGTGTTTCTTGACGACATTAACGCCTTCAACAAATACACGATTACTCGCGGTATCGACTTTCAGCACTTTACCGCGCTTACCTTTGTCTTTACCGGCCAGGACTACTACTTCGTCATCACGTTTAATTTTTGCCGCCATCACTGACTCCTTACAGTACTTCTGGTGCCAAAGAGACAATTTTCATGAACTGCTCAGAGCGCAATTCACGTGTCACTGGTCCAAAGATACGAGTGCCAATCGGTTGTTTGTTATTGTTCAACAAAACAGCCGCGTTGCGGTCAAAACGGATGACTGACCCGTCTTGACGACGGACGCCTTTCTTGGTGCGTACCACTACCGCGTTATATACATCGCCTTTTTTGACCTTACCACGAGGAATTGCTTCCTTGATCGAGACCTTGATGATGTCGCCAATGCTGGCATAACGGCGGTGCGACCCACCCAGAACCTTAATACATTGTACGCTGCGGGCGCCCGAGTTATCGGCCACTTCCAGTGTAGTTTGCATTTGGATCATTGCAGTGCTCCGCTTGATTTATGTAAACAAGACCCTCTCGGGTCGATGTTGTCTTTTGCAAGACGCTGCCCCCAATACGGGATTTACCCATGTAAAAGGGCGGCGAATTGTAACAGATAAAATTTGTTGATGGTAGTACGAGTTGCGATTTATTTGTGCGGCCAAACTTAGCGCGCAGCGATGTTCACGAGCGGGGATAAAATGTTCGATGAGTGTACTACAGATTGCGACATAATGCAGCGCTAGATGCCACTTATTTATATAGTGAAGGTTCATCGCCAATTACCGCCAGTTGGGCGGTTTAGCTCAGCAGCGCAGTTGGCAACGCAACGAAACTAGTGGTAAATTCAAGGCTATAAATCGGTAACTACTGAGTTAAAGACGACACAAAAGGAAGTTCATGTATCTCGCTCTGATGGTCGCATTACCGTTTCTCGGCGCAATCGCACCACTATTAGTCCGTCACCACAGTCGCCGTACCATAAGCTACGCGGCCGGTGCAGTTGCTGTGGTCAGCCTACTGTTACTGGGCTATCTAACCCCCTCGGTGTTAGCCGGTGAAGTACCACAATTTTTGGCAACCTGGTTACCGCAGCTAGGTCTTCATGTGGCATTTCGTCTCGATGGTCTATCGCTGCTGTTTGCTGCGTTAATTCTTGGTATTGGTCTACTGATTATTATCTACGCACACTTTTATTTGAGTCAGCATGATGATGCCGGGCGTTTCTATGCCTGCTTGCTGCTATTTATGGGCTCAATGTTGGGGATCGTCACCGCCGATAACCTGATCTTATTGTGGTTCTTCTGGGAACTCACCAGTATTTCATCATTCTTACTGATTGGCTTTTGGTTTCATCAAAGTAACGCTCGTCGCGGCGCACGTATGGCGCTGGCTATCACCGGTGCAGGTGGTTTAGCCTTATTGGCCGGTATCTTACTAATAGGTAATATTGCCGGCAGTTACCAACTCGATGCAGTATTCGCCGCCGCCGATGCTATTCGTGCCCACAGTTTATATGTACCAGCGCTGCTGCTGGTGCTCATTGGTGCCTTTACCAAGTCGGCGCAATTCCCCTTCCAATTCTGGCTGCCTCATGCCATGGCAGCACCGACGCCGGTTAGTGCGTACTTACACTCAGCAACCATGGTAAAGGCTGGAATATTCCTATTAGCACGGTTATTCCCGGTACTTGGTGGCACCTTTGAATGGTTCACTATTGTTACCTTAGTAGGTTTAGCGACCATGCTATTCGGTGCCTACTTCGCACTGCTTAAGAATGATTTGAAAGGCTTGCTGGCCTTCTCCACCATTAGTCACCTTGGCCTCATTACCATGCTGCTGGGTTTGGGCACTCACGGTGCCCTGTTAGCAGCACTATTCCATATTCTTAACCACGCCACCTTCAAGGCCGGTTTGTTTATGATTGCCGGTATTATTGATCATGAAACTGGCAGCCGTGATTTACGTAAGCTTGGTGGTTTGCGCAAAGCCATGCCAATGACTATGTGGCTAGCCATGATTACCTCCGCGGCGATGGCTGGAGTGCCGTTGCTCAATGGTTTTCTATCCAAGGAAATGTTCTTTACTGAGGCCTATCAACAACACCTATTTGGTGGTCTGTCGTGGTTCATTCCAGTGCTTGTGACCTTGGGCGCGATGCTTTCTGTGGCCTACTCGATTCGTTTTGTCTATGACGTGTTTTTTGACAAAGCCCATGAGCTACCGAAACAGCCGCATGAACCACCCATAATGATGCGGGTACCGGTGCTGATTCTGGCGGCATTATGTATCACCGTGGGCATCGCTCCAATGATTATGGTGTCAGGGTTTTTAACACCGGCCTTGACCAGTGTAGCCGGCGCTGATGCTGAGGTTTATATCGCCCTGTGGCACGGCTTTAATTTACCGTTATTGATGAGTGTATTGGCGCTGTTGGGTGGCATCATCATTTACCTACAACGCACTGAGCTGTTTAACTTCAATCGGCAGTTCGATATTCGCGATGCCAAAGATGTATTTGCTGGCATCGTCAGCCGGGTCACCCGGTTTTGCGATAACCTGATGCAACGCATTGAAACTGGTTCATTACAGCGCTATATGGCAGCTTTATTCATTCTGGTGCTGGTATTTGTGATTCCAGAATTGATGAATATCAGCGCATTAACTGGCTCACGACCCCAGCTAGACGTAGATGCGATAAGTTTAAGTGGCGCTATTATTCTTATGGCGGCGGCTTTTGGTGCGGTGATATTTCATCGCCAGCGGCTGACCTCGCTACTGATGCTATCTGTGGTCGGTTTGATGGTATCACTGGTATTCATCCAGTTTTCTGCGCCAGACCTGGCGATGACCCAGCTGGTGGTTGAGGTGGTCAGCATTTTGCTGATGATTTTGGCGTTATTCTTCATGCCGCAGCGGATCCCGCGCTCGTCGACTGGTGGCCGGGTTGCACGGGATATTTTGATCGCCGGTTTTGTCGGTGGCGTGGTCGGTTCCATTACCTTTGCCCTGCTGACTCGGCCGTTTAGCAGCATTTCCGACTATTTCCTTGCCAATTCAGTACCGGGCGGTGGCGGTACCAACGTGGTCAACGTAATACTGGTGGACTTCCGCGGTTTCGATACCCTTGGCGAGATTACCGTGTTGGCTATTGCTGCTGCTGGTATCCATAAGTTATTGAATAATTTGCGACCATTTATGCCATCGGGCGATGTCGATGGCCGTGCTTGGCATCAGGTGAAACATCCGATGATGCTACAAACCATTTCGCAGCTGGTACTGCCGCTGGCCTTGATGGTCTCTATGTACATCTTCTTACGGGGTCATAATTTGCCAGGTGGCGGCTTCATCGCCGGTCTAGTAACCGCGGCAGCGATGATTTTGCAGTACATGGCAAACGGCGTAGATTGGGTCAAAGAACGCTTCAACTACAACTATCAATCCTTGGCGGCTATCGGTGTATTGATAGCCAGCCTGACTGGTGTGGGTAGCTGGTTATTCGGTGCAAACTTCCTCACTTCATGGTTTACCTATCTAGACTGGCCCATTGTCGGTAAATTTGAGATAGCTACCGCAATCCTGTTTGATTTGGGTGTGTATCTCACCGTCATTGGCGCTACGCTGATGATCTTGGCCAACTTTGGACAAATGACAACCCGTCATCGCCCGCGTCAGGAGGGACATTAATGGAAACCTTGTATGCCATAACTGTAGGTACCCTAACCGCCTGTAGCGTGTATTTGATTTTGCGCGCGCGCTCGTTTCCCATCGTTATTGGCCTAACCATGCTGTCGTATGCAGTGAATTTGTTCTTATTCTCAAGCGGCCGCTTAGTGATTGACCAAGTTCCCATTATTGGTGCTGGCGAGCCCTACACCGATCCGCTCCCGCAGGCGTTAGTGTTAACTGCAATCGTGATTGGCTTTGCTATGACCGCCTATTCCATCATTCTGGCGGTGCGGGTTCGTGGTGAATTTGGTTCTGACGAAGTGAATGAACCCAATTATCAGGCTGAGCAAGAGGATAAACGCTAATGTTGAGTCAGCATTTGGCTATTTTGCCATTACTCATACCCTTGTTCGCTGCCTTGTTACAATTATTCCCGTGGGGCAATAATCCGCAGTTTTATCGCCGTATTATTGGTTTAGTGTCGTGCTCGTTACTGATTATTGTCAGTGTGACCCTACTCCTGCAGGTCAATTCAACCACCTTGGTATACGCCGTCGGTAATTGGCAAGCTCCCTATGGTATCGTTTTAGTGGTAGATCGTTTGGCCGCCATGATGGTGCTATTAACGGCATTGTTGGCTTTACCAGTACTTATTTTCGGCTGTTACGGCGAGGACAACCTAGGCTCGCATTTTCATGCATTATTCCAGTTTCAGTTACTCGGTATCTTAGGTGCATTTTTAACCGGTGACTTATTTAACCTGTTTGTATTCTTTGAAGTATTGCTGATCTCAAGTTATGCCTTGCTAATGCATGGTGGCGGCAAACAAAAGCTGCGTGCGACCTTGCATTACGTTTTGCTTAATTTGGCCGGCTCAGCCCTATTCTTGATAAGCCTCGGTATTTTGTACGGAATAACCGGAACCCTTAACATGGCTGATATGGCTATGAAGGTGAGTACATTAACCGGTGATGATGCCGCGATTGCACGCAGCGGCGGGCTCTTATTGCTGATCGTATCTGGTCTCAAAGCGGCACTGTTACCGCTCTACTTTTGGTTACCGCAAGCCTACGCCACCACGACCGGCACCGTTGCTGCGCTATTTGCCATCATGACCAAGGTTGGTATCTACGCCATCATTCGCGTGTTTACCCTGATTTTTGGTGCCGATGCTGGCCTCGCCGCCGGCTTAGGTTACGATTGGCTATGGTGGCTTGGTCTGGCGACACTCGCTGTCGGTGGCTTGGGTGTGCTTGGTAGTCGCGACTTGCGCTTGGCTATTGCTTATCTGGTGGTTATTTCAGTGGGTACCATGCTAACCACTTTCAGCATGGGCAATGATCGGGCGATAAGTGGCGTATTGTTCTACCTACTCCATTCAACCCTAGTGACCGGTGCGTTGTTTTTGCTGGCCGATGTGATTGCTGCACAACGTGGTAAAACCGCTTCACGCATTATCAAAGGCCGTAAGTTGGCCCAGCATGCCGCGCTCGGATTGCTATTTTTCGTGGCGGCTATTACCGTCATCGGTATGCCGCCGCTATCAGGTTTTGTGAGTAAGTTATTTATTCTTGAAGCGGCGCGCACCGGTGCACAAGTTGCCTTGCTATGGCCGCTGGTACTATTCAGCACCTTCTTAGGCATGATTGCGCTATCACGGGCAGGCAGCCGCATGTTCTGGCATACCCTGCCGGGCAAGCCGGCGGATATTAGCCACCCGAGAGGCCAGCTAGCGACTATCGCTGTGCTGCTGCTTGGAGCCATTGCTTTAACTATTTTCGCCCAGCCTGTGAGTGATTTTACCACGGCTATCGCCGATGATTTGAGTCAGCCAGAGCGCTACATTGAGGCGGTATTACAGTTGACTGGAGGCGATCATGAGTAAATTTTTGCCAGCGCCACGACTCAGCCTGTTTCTGCTCGGTTTTTGGCTGTTGATTCAAAATAACATCACCCCTGGCTTGATTGTCGTGGGGAGTATTCTAGCTATCGCTATTCCGCTGTTTACTAGTCGTGGCAGTGACTTTCATGTGCGCGTAGCACGACCATGGAAAGCGGTTGAGTATTGCTTCGTGGTCTTACTAGATATTGTGAAGTCGAATTTCTCGATTGCGGCTATTATTCTGAGCCCGCGGCGTAGTATTTATCCTGCTTGGGTTGAATATCCGCTGGCTATTGAGGGTGAATTGCCGATTACTATTCTCGCCAGCACCATCAGCTTAACGCCGGGTACCATCTCTATCGAATTTAGCCACGATGGCAGAACCTTACTTATCCATTCGCTCAACGTTAAAGATGCTGAGGCTATGATCGCGACCATTCAGCACCGGTACGAAAATCGATTAAAGGTGATTTTCCAATGTTAACGACCGTCTTGCAGTTCGCTTTTTTCATGTTTAGTGTAGCGCTGTTGCTGAACTTACTGCGATTTTTCCGAGGCCCCGATCTACTCGACCGGATCCTAGCGCTCGATACTATCTATATCAATTCACTGGCGTTACTCATTCTGCTCGGTATGTGGCATCACACGTCATTTTACTTTGAGGCAGCTTTGCTGATTGCGATGCTTGGCTTTATTGGCACCGTGGCAGCAGCAAAATTTTTGCTGCGTGGAGATATTATTGAATAATGGATACCTCAATGCTTGATACCTTGCCGTTTTGGCTAGAACTGACTATTTGCTTCTTTATAGTATTGGGGGCCTGTTTTGCGCTGATCGGCTCTATCGGTTTACTACGGCTGCCCGATTTCATGACGCGGTTACACGCCCCCACTAAAAACACCACCATGGGTGTGGGCGGGGTCATTCTTGGCTCATTGATTTATTTTGGCGCCACCACAGGTTTTAATATTCATGAACTGCTGATCGCTATTTTCTTATTTCTTACCGCGCCTATTAGCGCACATTTGCTCGCCAAAGCAGGAATGCATCGACAGTTAAAACTAACCGAAAACACCCGTGACTTGCGTAAAAAACCTGAACAATTTAGCGATGAACAAAGCTAACATCACATCACTTGAGGCGCATTCCTGCAACGTTCACTAACATTCATACAGTACCAAAGCGCCTCATATAACAGCTCGATTTTTTGCTGCTGAGCTGGCAACGAATAAGCACCGATACGAAGATCATCGGTTATCACCGCAAAGCTATCTAGCAAGGGGCTGGTGAAGCTACCGTTAACCTCAAGATCGCGGCTATGAATATCGCTGATCAGGCTTTGACTCGCCTCAAGGTAACTGGTATCCAAGCCAAAATTAGAAAAATCAATAGCTGTCGCCATCAACACTGGCGTTGCTGCTGCACGTTCGATCAAATGCGGATTATCAACCGTTGCATTGGCTAAACGAATCGGTAACAGCACGCTGCCATCGGCACGATACTCTAAATAGTCTGCAAGTGGCGCTACCACCTGTTCAGCAACACCAGGGTCCACGCCTAGCGCCTGTAATTGAAAGCCGTCGACAATGGTCACACCGGACACCCCATGTGGCGTTGATGCTAACGAAAAAGCTTGCACAACAGCTTCTAAATCGGCCGGCCAGACGGCGTACTTTCGATAAAAGTGCAATACCCCCCGATGCCAGAACAGCAGCTCCTGCTGCAATTCGATAGCGCTAAGCCAGCGCTGGTCTACCGGGTCTAAACGGTGTTGCTGAGTTAACCAAAAGCTACTAAATAGCATCATCAGCGCTACCGTAAGCGGTAAAAAGAAGCCGCTCTGGCGATGTTGTTTTGTCACGCTGCTTAGTCCTCCAACTGCTGGGATGCGCGCTGCAGCAGCATTAACGACTGCAACAAGCGTTGATAGCCTTGCGGCTGCCCTGATACATGCTCTGAGGCTGGTAAAAAAGCGCTACCATGCAGCATCAGTTCACTCGCTTGGCGCAAGCGAATGACCGCCATGTTTTGCCAAATTGCTGGCTGCTGAGGCTGATACCGCAAACATTTTTGATAGGCATTAAAGGCCGCGTCATAGTGATGCTGACGAAAGCCGATATGACCTAAATGACACCAACCCAAGGTTAAGCTGGGATCGCGCGCCAGCAGTTTGCGCCATAAACCTTCTGCCAGTTCCAGATCACCTTGTTGATAAGCCAAAGTGGCGTTTTCAATGGCCGGCTGCATTGCCGTTTCAGTGAACTGCGGCGCCGTCGTTTGACAGCCGAGTAACGTCAATAACGCAACAGCTGCTAGACTAGGACGTAACATGGTTAGCATCCTTGTGTTGAAACCGCACTTGTTTGCCAAGCCAATACTCCAGTGGTAACGCACTGCCCGCCTCACATTCGATGATCGAGCTGGCAGCGGCCATACGTAGCGCCTGCCAAGGCCGTAAATTGCGTCGCACGGCGACAATTTGAAATGCATCATTCAGACCAATCACATCAAGCGCAACGCGTAATGTGAAGCTGTGAACTGCTTGGCATCGTGGAAACCAAAAGGCACGATTTACCGGAATATTGGGAAACTTGCGCAGGCCATAATAGCGCTCCGCCAGACTCTCCATCACCCATACGTCTGACCATAGCAGCCGATTGCTCTCTGTTAATAAAAAACGTCCTTGTTTCATAGCGTCTCTCCTTGCATAAACGATAAAATCACTGGCCCTAAAATCAGTAAAAACGTTACTGGGAAAAAGCACACCAGCAGCGGTAATAATAATTTCACCGCGGCTTCTTGAGCGCTTTTCTCCGCCGCTAACAATTGCATGGTACGAGCTTGTTGAGCTTGCTGTTCAAGTGTACTTGCCAAAGCGCCGCCACCCTTATGGGCGTGCAAAACCGCCGCTCGAAATAACGCAATGGTGGGGTGTGGAATGCGGGTCGCAAATTCGTTGAGAACTTCCTCTAAGCTGAATCCGGCTTGCTGCTGGGCATGCATACGCGCTAACTCATGAAATGCTACGGATACCGTCGCTGAATCACTCAAGGTATGTAAGGTGGCACGAAATGACAAACCGGCATGCAAAGTCATGGCAATAACATCGAGCGTTGCTGGCCATTGCCGCACCAACTGCCGACGATAATCACGGCGCTGCTGCCAGCTCCGCAGTTCGGGCATAACCAAGACCAACACCACCAGCAAACGGAGTGCTACCGGAATGGGCAACAGCAACACGATAACTATCAGTATCAGTTTGCTCAGTTGCTGCAATAGCCACTGTTGTGGACTTAGCTCGCTGAGGATTTTTTGCACATGCTGTTCAAGCCAACGTTGCGTTCTAGCCGGCAGATACTGCCAAGTCATTTGCATCAACACGCCCTGTGCCAACCAATGGGTAATGATGCTGATAAACTGCATTACTAACACACTGACCAACAGACTCAGAATCACCAATGACACGATGGTAAGATTAGGCATCGGCGGCACTCTGCATAATTCTGCGCACTAGTAAATGTCCAACCAACAGCAGCGCCACACTCACCGCTAGGATGATCCAGCCGGCTCGGGTTTCGGTGAGTAATGCGGTATTTTCTGGATGTAACCAACGTAATATCAAAAACAATCCGATCGGTAACAGAAACATCACGCGACCTTGCAGACGCGCTTGAGCCGACAAACTCATCAACCGCTGTTGGGCAATATTTTGTGCTTGTAAGGCCGCTGCCATCCGCTGTAATACGGCGACCTGTTGACCACCATGGCGCGCACCAATTTGCATGGTAAGAGCAAAAAACTGGATGGCTAAGGTTGGTACGCGTGCCGCTAAAGCATTTAATGCGCTACTTAGCGACTCGCCCAAACGCATGCGCTGTAGCATCAGCGCCAACTCGCCTTTCAGCGGCTGTGGTGATTGGCTTACGGTTAATTCTAAAGCCGGTAATAGGCTCATCCCCGATGCCATAGCGTGACTCAATAGGGTGAGCACGTCGGGCAGTTGTAGACTGATTTGCTGCTGTCGCCGCTGCAGTAATTTACCCCGAAACAATGGCAGCAACGCGCCAGTGGCTAGGGCCATTGCCGCCGCCCAGAACAGTGAGGTCGCTAGAGTTATCAGCGCCATCATGGGCACCATCATCAGTAATGAGATCAGCCACACTTGCCGCGCGGTAGCGAGGCTCAAAAATTCCCAGAGCGTATTTTCGGTTTGTACTTGCAGCTGCTGGTGCAAAGCTTGCCGGCGGTCTTTACTTAATACCAAGGCAATAGTGCCCACTAAACCGACACTTAATGCAATCAGCAAACTCAGCAAAAGCTGCTGCGACAGCATTAGCGCTGCACCCACTCGGAAGGAATACCGGTCGCCTGCAAGTCACTGCCTTGCCACTGAAATATAACAGCTTGCTGAATAGTACTGGCATCAATGCCAGTGATCTCGGTGATTTGCTGAATGCGCCGTTGACCATGATTTGCCCGGACAATATGAATCACCACATGAATGGCGCTGGCAATCAATTGCCGAATAGCAATAAAGGGTAATTCTAAGCCAGCCATCATCACCATAACTTCAAGCCGCTGCAGTGCTTCGCGCGGACTATTGGCGTGCAAGGTGGTCAGTGAACCATCATGGCCCGTGTTCATGGCTTGCAACATATCGATAGCCTCGGCACCGCGGCATTCGCCAATGACAATACGATCGGGACGCATCCGTAAGGCGTTAATCAGCAATTCACGAATACTCACATGGCCACTGCCCTCGGCATTGGCTGGGCGAGCTTCGAGACTAATCAAGTTAGCGTGTTCTAGGCGTAATTCTGCCGCGTCTTCAATGGTCACAATGCGCTGCTCACTGGGTACTTCAGCGGCCAGCATATTAAGCAAGGTGGTTTTGCCAGTGCCGGTGCCACCTACGATGAGAATATTGCGCCGCTGTTGTACCGCAGTACGAAGATAATCAGCAGCATCAGCGGTGACTAATTGCTGCTGAAGCAAATCATTCAAGCTCAGTTGTTGGCGACTAAATTTTCGTATGGTCATACAGGTACCGCGCGTTGCCAGCACCGCTAATACGGCATTGACGCGAGAGCCATCGGGAAGTCGTGCATCGACCATCGGCTGGGCGCTATCAAGTCGTCTCCCCAGCGGTAATACGATACGGTCAATCACCCGCAGCAACGACTCCTCATCAGCAAACTGAATGTCTGTGTGCTGCAGACACCCAGCTCGCTCGACAAAAATAGACTGATAACTATTAACCATGATCTCGCTCACACTGGTGTCGGCAAGTAGTTGGGTGAGTGGCCCAAGACCGATGCAATCATCTACGACATCACGAATGGTTTGCTGTAATTCACGGTCCAATTGATGACCTTGCGCGCGCACATAAACCTGCAACAGTTCGGTCGCTTGCTCGATTAACTGATGTTGACTGGTACGGTCTTGGTTGGCCTGTGCTTGCAGCGCTGCACGCTGTAATTGAGCTCTAAGATAATGTTTAAGTTGTTGATGATGTTCACTCATAATTCATCCCTGCTGGTCAAGCAATCCAAGACAGCCGATTTGCTGCCGATAATGGTTGATATAGCGCTGTGCTTGTTGCTGTTGTAATTGCTGATCGGTACGGGTGCTGGCTAAACGTGGCGTGACCACCACCAGCAGCTCGGTCTCGGCATTACGAAACTGCTCTGAACTGAATAAACGGCCAAGAATAGGTAGCTGATGAAGCCCCGGAAAATGATCACTCTGCAATGATTGCTCGTGACTCAGCAAGCCTGAAAGTGCCAGCGATTCACCGAGTTTTACCTCTATCATTGAGCTGACCCGGCGCGTCAAAATCCCAGGTACACCGTTAACTGCCAAGGCCGGGTCAATAGAACTGATTTCGGCGCTAAGATTAGTTTTTACCAGACCGCTAGCGCTCATGTGCGGAGCGATCTTGAGGACAATGCCATATTCTCGAAAGGTAACGTCTTGCGCACCTTGCGCTAAAACCTGAGGGATTGGAAATTCGCCGCCAACCAAAAACTCAGCTTCGCCACCACTGTACGTAGATAAGGTGGGCTCAGCTAATAGCCGCGCATGGCCATCGCGAACCAAGAGTTCCAAACTGGTACTGACATCTATCGGGAAGCGCAATGTTTGTGCTGCAGAGCTACTAACTAATGGACCGCTAATCTGCTGCGGCCAGCGGATCCCTAGCTGTTGGGTATAACTTCGCTTGACCTCAAAGATCCGCACATTCAACTCAATCATGTCGAGTTGCGATGCACTGGGTTCGGTCAGCTGCAACAACACTTCTGGGAAATCGTTGACCAAGCTTGCGAGATGCTGCTGTTGAGTTAATGAAAGCTCCCCGTGCAGTACCACAAACTGCTGCTGATCAGCACGCTTGAGTTGCGGATACAGCTGCAAGATATAGGCGAGGGTCAATTCACGCTTGGTGTTCGCTGGTGCTGTAATAGTTACTGCTATGCGTTGGTGTTGCTGCTTAGCATCAATGAGGCGGATCTCGGTCGAGCCCGCTGCAATAGCTGCTATGGCGAGAAAGCCGCTATCGAGTAATTTGACATCAAGCAACTCAGGATTACCGATAATGACATCGGTACTAGCGCCTACCGCAATGACTTCAGTCTCACCAAGGGTTAGTTCAAGCTGTTGCGCAGTGGTCGTCAGCATCATCAGGGCAAACCATAAGGTATTCATTTGTTGTCGCTCCGTGCTGCTTGCATGATATGCAGGTGTGGTTTGGTGGTATTGGCGAGAGCTGGATAATCATGCTGCGGATGCTGTAACCACAGTTGAAAATTACCGCCACGCATGCGCTCAAAGCGCTGCGCCTGTTCAGCTGTCATGGCAAAGGTCACGGTGGTGGGTAATGCAACCTCATGCTGCACCTGCTGTTGCTGACGGTCGACAGCGAGCACCTCGATGTTATCCAGCCATAATGTTGTGTCTGACAGTACCGACGCAGCGTACAGTAATACTTTATCGCCCACCGCCAGCAGACCGTGATGAAGTTGCTCAATCCCTAAACTGACGGTTACCGCATAATAATTTTCCGCCAGCTGGTGACTAAAGTGGTGGCGATAGTCATACCGAAAGGCGTCAATGGTGAGTGGTTCGCCGCGGGCTAGAAAGCGACTACTTTTTAGACCTACTAATCCGGGCGCGTCATGGGGTTCCAACCAATTGTCTTGCACGTACTGGGGCGGGAACTTGCGCTGCTGAAAGTGCGCCATTGTCAGCACCACATCAGCATCTAAGTCATCAGCAAGTACTAATATTTCAACCATGTTTTGCTGTTGCTGCTGCCGCTGTTGTTCGGCTGCGGTCACTGCATAACGCTCTAACTGGTAATAGCTCAAGGCGGCAACAGCAATAGTCACGGCTAACAAAATGCCGAGTTTCCAAAACATATTAACGGGCTTTTTGCCGCTTACCCCGGAGCTTGTTTCCGCACTCATCGCAATACTCCCGGCAACAGTGCTAGCGCATCCCAAAGTGCGCGCTGAAAGTTCGCCCAAACGCCGACGAGCTCAGTCAGGAACATCATCAAGGTCTGACCGCCGTTACTCACTGGCACGCTTATCAGTAGTATCAAAACTCCCGCAAGCACCACTGTTTCAATCGTTGCCTGACCGCGATGTTGACGTTCGCTGGCGAAATTGCAGCAGCAAACTTGAACCGGATAACTGCAAAATGAATAAATCTTCCAGCGGCTGTTGCAGCTGTATATGGAACTGTCCATGTCCAATCTCCCTCAGCAACGGTTGTCGTTGCCCCCACTTAAACCTGCTGTAATCAACTATTTGCTGCGCGCTGTAACGCGAATCGATTACGGCTAACTCATACAATTCAGTGTGCTGCACACTAAGCGGATGGCCGAGCCAGTGCTTGGTGGTATGATCCACCGTCGACGACCAAAAAGTTAACCACCATTGCTGCTGCTCCCGCTGCAACATCCACAGCCCATCGGATACCGCACACAGCCATTGATAGTCAGCCACTTGGTGTTGCATCAAACACTGCTGTGCGCGCACTAACTCACGCATCTCAGGCTGTTCAGGGCGGATAATCCGCCATGACTGGCTTGCTGGCGAACTGGTTTGTAGTTGTAACTGCCAATCACCGTGATAGGCATCGATAACTAGCATGGTGAGGTTTCACACTTGGTTTCTAACGGCGTTGCTTCATCGTTGATCCAGCCTATCCGTATCGATTCTGGCGCAAATTCGCGGCTTACTGGCAACCATGACAACACCTCTAACACCTGATCTAAACCGAGTTGGCGAAGATGATGGAGCGGCACCAGCTGCGCTGGTCGGTGCACTAAGTCATGGGTTTGTTGCGGTGACCAATCGTCATGTAAACGCGCCAACGCAACTCGATTGTCACTGGCGGTGATGGTGCGTAAATTGCGTAGCGGCAGCTCCAGTTCAGTCCATTGCGCCAGCGGTTTAGTTATGACCGCCATAGCTCGAGCCTGCGCATAATCGTCACTGGCAGTGCTGTTGCTAGCGGGAACTAACTGCCACAACTCGGCTCGGCTTACCTCCAGCGCCTGCCGCGCGCGGGTAGCCTCGGCATCAAATTGCTGCCACAACGTGCCTAGCAATAACGCTAAAATTGCAAAAAAGCCAAGTGCCTCTAGTAGCGATTGCCCATGTTGATGATACCTCACGATGCCTCCTTGAGAGCCATCAGCACCGCCTTATCACGACTGGTCAACGATTGCAGCCGTGACTGCCACAAGGCATTAAATAGATTCGCCTGTTCATCGCGTTGATCAGTGCGCGGAAACAATTCTTGCGGGCGACTAAAAAACACGCCTGCCTTAGCAATAGCAGTGTCGATGACCACCAGCACCTCAGGCAGCTGCTCATGGATATTAGCGCGGTGATAATAATGCATGGTCGGCGCCTGGCCGCCGAGTTGCCGCTGCAAGCGCAAAGCCAACCTGCTAGCGCGACTATTTATCGCTTTGCTCGCGCCAAATTCGCTGGCTTGCAGTTGATGGATTGGGTTTTCTAGATAATTGGCACCCACGCCCCAAGGGATCTCAAAACGAAACCACAGCAGCTTGGTATGTAACGATACCGTATCAAGGGCTTGCCAATTCCAGCTACCGGTTGCCGTGACATCGAGCTCGGTACCACCCGCTTTACGCACCGTAACTAAGCCAAGACGTAACCAGTCGTAGCTGCGTTGCTGGCTAAATGGGTCAAGACTATGCTGCATTAAGGTTGCTAACTGCTGCTCATCATCACCACTGCGTTTTCGCGGAATATAGCTCCACCAACGCAATGGAAACTCGAATAAGCCGGGAGCATGCAGCAAGCGCCATGGCACATCGTTGAGCTCATGCAAGGCCGCGATCTCACCTACGGTTTTTGGTATTAACGTGGCATAACTCAAGCGCACCATAGTCTGCCCGGCCATGATGC
Organism: Pseudidiomarina mangrovi; assembly: GCF_003999375.1. Lineage (GTDB taxonomy): Bacteria > Pseudomonadota > Gammaproteobacteria > Enterobacterales > Alteromonadaceae > Pseudidiomarina > Pseudidiomarina mangrovi. The sequence goes on along the minus strand of NZ_RJLC01000001.1, from coordinate 27,103 downwards.
CGCGCAACAGCCCGTGATGCAGACTAATTCCGGTACTGAGCAGTTGCGTTAACGGCCGCTCGATGCTTTGTACCGCGCGATCGAATTGTTGCGTCAGTACATTCAGGTATGGAACCCATGCGGTGACAGTAGCCGTTTGACTGCTGCTGTTAGCCAACATTTGGTACCAACTGGATATACCAACCAACTGGGCAATACTTAATTGATTAGCCAATAGAGCACGATTCATCAATGCCAAAATGTTCATTTCTCGGGCCATTAATACCGCCGCCGAAATAGCTAAATTATCGGCTATAGTTTGCTGGTAGAAGCGCTGGCGCAGCTGTTTGCCATTGTTAATCAACGCTAATGTTAGCAGCAATAATGCGGTCAACAGCGGCAACAACAACACACTAAGGTACCCGCGTTGGTCGCGCATTAGTTGTCACCCGACTCGGTGCTTTCATCGTAATTGCCGAGCGTGACATCTTGGCGCGCCACAGTACCTGAACGGCGTGCTGCCGAGCGCGCGGTATTCAGCTGCTGTGACGCTGATTGCCCACTGACTTCATGTGCTATGCCGGATACTTGATTGCGGACGGTTTTACCGAGTAACGAATACACGCCAATCGCGGCTACGGCGATCAGAGCAACGATGATGATGTACTCGGTCATTCCTTGACCGTACTGATAGATTGGTTGTGATGATTTCATAGCAGGCATATCCCTATTTGCTGGCGACGGTTCAGCAAGTATAGATAGGCCCTGAGTTAACGAGGAATGAAGGCGTTATCACCTACTCGATATTGAGATACTTATGTAACTGTACCGAGAGCCGCCAGTTGCGCTTCTGGCAAATTTCAATGGCCAGCTCGGTTGCACGCGGACGCTGACTGATTGGCTGCAACGCGATGATTGCATCGGCACGTGGCGGACAGCTTTGTAAGAGCTTATCGAAAGCATCTAGGTGCTTCTGCATGGCAATTGGATACTTGATTTCGTCGGCTCTTTGCATACAGTCTGGGCGCACTAAATAACCACCTGGCATATCTAACTTCGGTGATACCGTGACCCAAGTCGCGGCACTGGTTTGAATGGCAAATGTCCCGCTGGTTTCGATCTGTAGCCGCATACCATGAGCTTCTAATTGCGCTGCCAACGGGCGTAAGTCAAATAGCGCCGGCTCACCACCAGTAATGACCACATGCTTAGCGGTAAAGCCCTGTTGCTCGATCAATGCCACAATAGCCTCGGCCGATAGCTCAGCCCATTGCGGCGATGCTGCGGTTTTTGCCAACATGACCTGCGCACTCACGCGGTCGTCCTCACTGGTGGTCCAAGTGTGTTTGGTATCGCACCACGGGCATCCTACTGGGCAGCCTTGTAAGCGCAAAAAAATCGCCGGCACACCGGTAAACACCCCCTCGCCTTGGATGGTTTGAAAAATTTCGTTGACTGGGTAGCTTGTGTTAATAGGATTCTCCAGTGAATCAGGTAAACTAGTCGTGGCGCGGTAAATTGTACCGCAATTGCTGAACAAAGGGCCAATAGACATGGCAAAAGTTGTCGTCATTTATTCCGGTGGTATGGATTCCTTCACCGTATTGCACACTGCGCTTGCGGCAGGTCATCAGGTTTACGCGTTGTCATTTAATTATGGTCAGCGCCATGTCCGTGAACTCGACTGTGCCGCTGAGGTATGTAAAAAGCTCGCCATCGACCACAAAATCATTGATATCACCGCTATGAACCAATTAATGGCTGGTAGCTCACTGACCGATACCAACATTGAGGTGGCACAAGGTCACTATGCCGAAGAGTCAATGAAAACCACCGTTGTACCTAACCGCAATATGATTCTGCTGAGCTTGGCTATTGGCTATGCCGTTAGTATTGAAGCAAGTGCGGTGTATTATGGCGCGCACGCCGGTGACCACGCCATTTATCCTGATTGTCGGCCGGAGTTTGTTGAGAAGATGAATGCAGTCAGTTTAATTGCCAACTATCAGCCGATTCCTATAGTGGCGCCGTTTTTGCACCTCGATAAGGCCGCCATTCTGAAAGCGGGTCTTGATTTGCAACTGGATTATTCCAATACCTGGACCTGCTATGTCGGCGCCCAGTTAGCCTGCGGTAAGTGCGGGGCCTGTGTTGAGCGACTCGAAGCGTTCGCGGAGAATCATCGTACTGACCCCTTAGCCTACGCCGAGAGTTAATGCCCTCGGCGTTTTTGCAGCTCTTCTAGTACGCGTTGTGCAGCATGCCAACGCGGATGATTACGCAAGGTGGTAAGATTGAGCGCCGCCGATTTCGCCAATAACTCATAACACCGCTTCGACTGCCGTGCATGCTGCTCAAGCCACGGTGTCACCGCCTCGATGACTTCAATAGCGCCAGCACGATCGTTACAGGCTAAAACCATGTCGCAGCCGGCACTCAGCGCCGCTTCAGCCCGCTCAGCCATAGTCCCTGCAACCGTGGCCCCAGCCATGGCTAAGTCATCGCTAAAAATCACCCCATGAAACTGTAACTGCGCTCGCAATACATCCTGTAACCAACGGGTTGAGAAACCGGCTGGCTGGTCGCAAACATCGGGATAAATCACATGCGCAGGCATGATCGCATCCAGATAGGGAGCTAACTCGATAAAGGGTGGTAAATCGGTGGCGAGGATATCCGCCCATGGCCGCTCATCCACCGGAATGGCAATATGTGAATCAGCAGCGACCGAACCATGCCCAGGAAAGTGTTTTCCGGTGACTTTCATTCCCGCCTGATGCATGCCTTTGATAAAGCTACGTGCCACTGGAATAAGCGCTTCGGCGCTGGTGGCAAAGGCGCGATTCCCAATCACTTCACTGATGCCATTAACATCAAGCACCGGGGCAAAGCTAATATCGATATCAACTGCTAGCACTTCACTGGCCATCAACCAGGCAATATCTTGCGCCCACTGGATAGCTTGCTCGCTATGATCGGCTAATTCTAATAAATCGGCCATAGCCGGGATCGCTGAAAAGCCCTGGCGAAAGCGCTGAACGCGGCCACCTTCGTGGTCCACCGCAAGAATCAGCGGGTTGCGTGCCGCCGATCGGGTTTGTCGCACCAGTTCTTGCAGTTGATCCGCATCGTGATAATTGCGCGTAAAATAAATAACCCCACCTACTGCTGGATGGGCAAGAAGTTCACGCTCTTCACTGGTTAACTGGTGACCTTCAAGGTCAATCATTACTGCTGTCATAGTTACCACTCATCAATCGACGTGACCGCAGTTTGCCAAAATAATTGACGGGCGTCACTACGAAAAAATTGCACTAACCGAAGATTTACTGGCATGCTTAAGAGCAATGGGTCAACGAGCAAGAGGTGGCAATTCATCATGGCATCATTCACACGACAACTCAGACGCTTTGGTTTCACGGCATTGGCCTGTGCTGTTCTGGCCAGCTGTGGCGGTGGTGGTAGTTCAGACACTGGGAATAATAACGGTGGCGCCATTGGGGTGTGTTCGATAGCTGATGAAAAGCAACGCTTTCTCACCTACATGCGGGATAATTATTTTTGGTATCGAGACATTCCAACCACGGTCAATTTAGCTGCTTACGCCGATAGTTATGCGTTGCTCGAGGGGATCCGCAGTTATCAAGACCGTTTTAGTTTTCTGCTGACCGAGCAAGAGTACCAAGAACGCTTTGTTAACGCTGAGTTCATTGGTTTTGGCTTCGGTACTCGGGTCGAAAACCAACGGGTATTTATCAACTACGTGTTCGACGAATCGCCGGCCGAACGCGCCGGTATTCGTCGTGGTGATGAGCTGGTAAGCATTAATGGCACAGCGGTCACCACCCTGATTCAACAGGGCACCTATAACACCGCCTTGGGCCCTAATGAAGTGGGTGCCAGTGTCACCCTTGAGTGGCGTAAACCCAATAATGACAACTTCTCTGCGGTGGTCAGTAAAGAGCGTGTCGAAACCAATACGGTACTCGCCACTGAGGTCTTTAGCGTTGACAACAAACAAGTCGGTTATTACGTGTTAAATAGCTTTATCAACCGCACTGGTACCGACTTAAACAGTGCCTATGATCAACTCGTTGGTGTTGATGAGTTGATCATCGATGTACGTTATAACGGCGGCGGCTTAATTCGCTATGCCAACCAAGCCGGCAGCCAAGCTGCTGGGAATAACGTCATTGGTAATATCTTTACCCAATTTATCTATAATGACAAAAATAGCGCCAGCAACGTCACCGAGCTATTTCAACTTTATGATGGCGTGCGCCAGCTAAACCTCCAGCGGGTCTATGTATTAACGACTGCCGCCAGCTGTTCTTCCTCTGAACTTATCATCAATTCACTGGAGCCGTTTGTGGATGTGGTCGTCATTGGCGGACGTACCTGCGGAAAACCGGTTGGTCAGTCACCTCGGCAAATCTGTGACAAACGCACCTTCGTGGTTAACTTTGAAACCGTCAATGCCAACGGTGAAGGTCGTTACTTTAATGGCATTCCAGCCGATTGTCAGGTTGCTGATGTATTGGTGGGTGATTGGGGCGTTAGCAACGACCCGCTATTAGTCGCCACACGCAATCATATCACCACTGGCAGTTGCCAAGCAGTAGGCACGCAGCATGATGATATCAGTGCACGGATATTACAAAGTGATGCAAAACCGCAACGGGTGCCGACCGTTCTTGACCAATGGCAACGCGAATTTTAGGTAACCGGTAGTCGCTTCGCTAATAACGCCACGCCATCGTCATTACATAGCCAGGTGGCCGCAATGCCAAATATTGCGGCCAACCGCGCATCAGTTAACACTTCAGCTGGGCTGCCAAAAGCCGCAACCTGCCCCTCATGTAATAGTACCAGCCGGTCGCAATACTGTGCTGCTAAGGCGAGATCATGCAGTGCAACAATAATCAACTGACCGCGCTGGCTGCGCGCTTTTAAATAGTCCATCAGCTCCAGTTGATGGCCGATATCCAATCCACTGCCCGGTTCATCGAATAAGCCCATTTCGGCCGCGCCCAAACAAGCCCGCGCCACCTGAACTCGGCGCTGTTCGCCACCAGATAACTCCGTGATCGGGCGCGACCACAGTGCGCTGAGGTGAAATTCATCAGCGACTGCTGCTAGCACCTCATCGGCGCTGCGCGGCAACCGTAAGTTGACCAAACCTTGCTGCAACACCTGTGCTACCGTCACAGCTGTTGTGACTGCGGCTGTTTGCGGCAAATAACTGATCAGCTGACGCCGTTGCTCGGCACCTAACTGGCTTACGTCATGCTGTTTGAATCGCACCGCACCACTGGCCAGCGGCAGCAACCCAGCAAGGGCGGCCAATAAGGTTGATTTACCGCTACCGTTAGGACCAATCACGCCAACCAGCTGCGGCTCGGCGATCTGCAGCTGCGTCATGGCAACACGGTCGGCAATGTGGAGCTGATTAATAGCAAGTATCATCGGCTATACCGCTTTAACATAACAATGAGTAGTGGTGCGCCAATAACCGCAGCAACAACACCTAAATGCAGTTCAACTCGGGTTGGTAACCATTTCACTAGGGCGTCAACAATAACCAGTAACAAGCCACCGCTAAATGCACTGCGCCAGATTAACTCACTCGGTCGTTGCGTTCCCAGTAGCCGCATTATATGTGGCGCAATTAAGCCAATAAAACCAATGATACCGGCACTGACCACTGAACCAGCAACCAGTGCGGTCACCGCCAATAACACCAACCACATGGCTTTAGCATAATTGAAGCCAAGGCTCATTAAGGTGTTCTGATCAAAAATATGCGCGCCAATAAAGGCTCTTTGCCACCATAACAAGACCCCACCGAGGGCCACACATGGAGCCAATAACAGTACCTGTGACCAACCACGATTCGCCACCGAACCCATCAGCCACAAGCTTAGTTCCTGGTAGGCGAAAGGGTTTGGTGCCAGATTCAAAATCACCGCCATCAATGCACCAGCAGTTGCTGCAACCGCTACTCCAGCGAGAATCAGATGACTGGCGCTGGGCTGACTGCCGGCAATACTCCATAGCACCAGCAAACTCAGTGCTCCACCGAGGATGCCTACTAGCGGCAGCCAAGCACTCATAGCACCGAGCCAACCAAAATAAAGTGCAAGCGTAATCAGCACTGCAGCTCCGGCCGATACGCCAGTTAATCCGGGTTCAGCCAATGGATTACGAAGTATTATCTGTAAGGTGGCACCAGCGGCTGCCAGTGCACAACCATTCAACCAAGCAAGGATTAGGCGCGGTAACCGGATTTCTAACCAAATTTGTTGTTGTAATGCCGTTGCTGGCCACCATTGATAATCGCCATGCCCCAAACCGAGATAGCCCCATGCCACCAGCAGTAATACCAGCGTATAAGCGCCCAGCCATTTAACGTTCATCGCCACCACCGTGTTCATCACCAAGCAATTGTTGCACATAGGCCACGGCATTGACCGCCGGACAGGAGGCAATATCAGCGCTTATAGTTGTTACAGTTTTGCCTTGCAACCAATGCCGCAACGCTGAGTGATGCAACCAATCTTGACCGCGGGAAAAATGCTGCGAGAAGCCTTCAAAAACCACCCGTTGCGGCGCCAAGCGGAATAGCGCTTCCAAGCGAAGTTGTCCGACATAGCCGCTTTCAATGGGGCTCACCAGCGCTATTGAAAAGTGTCGGAGTAACGCAGATGCCCAGCTATCTTGGGCCCAAGTGTAGTTATTCGGCATAATAATCAGTACGTCAGTTATGCTAGCGGTGAGTTGCTGAAGTTGCTGCTGCTGTTGCTGCAGCCAATGTTGTGCCATCTGCGGCTGTTGTAAAAACTCACCAAGACGGGTTACTTCATGCTGCCATTGCTCATAGGTGTTGGGCTGCTGGAGTACATGCAATGGCGCCACCGGCCTCAAGGCTTGCAACAAACGCTGATCGGTGAAGCTGCCCGCGACAATCAAATCGGGCTGCAAGGTCATCAGCGCCTCTAAGCGATTGCCATGCACGCTGGTCGGAACGACCTGCCAGTCAGTTGGCAGTAACTGCGCTAACCACGCGTCATAGCAGATATTTAATGAGGCTACTCGGGGTGCTGCATGGCTGGTACTGGTGACCAAGAGGATAACCAGTAGCAGCGCTCTCATAATGCCTCTAAAGCCTGCTGTAAGGTTTTTACTGCAGTTACTTGCATACCAGCAATAGTCTCTTTGGGTTTATTGCCATACGGCACAATGGCGCGGCTGAAGCCATGTTTTACCGCTTCATTGAGGCGCGCTAAACCATTTTGCACCGGGCGGATCTCACCCGACAAGCCAACTTCACCAAACACAATCAAGTCACGCGGTAACACCTGTTCTCGGAAACTAGACACAATCGCCAATAACAGTGCCAAATCAGCGCCCGTCTCGGTGACTCGAACGCCACCTACCACGTTAACGAATACATCTTGGTCTGACATATGTAACCCACCGTGACGATGCAGAACGGCGAGCAGCATAGCCAAACGTGTCGCTTCCATACCCACCGCGACGCGGCGTGGGTTGGCCAGTTGGGTACTATCGACTAACGCCTGTAACTCCACGAGGAGCGGGCGCGTTCCTTCCCAAATAACCATCACCACTGAGCCACTACCATGCTGCTCAGGGCGCTGTAAAAAAATCGCCGAAGGGTTACTGACTTCACGCAAACCCTGCCCAGTCATAGCAAACACACCTAACTCGTTGGCAGGGCCAAAGCGGTTCTTGTGGCCACGCAAGGTTCTAAAGCGCGAATCCACCGAGCCCTCCAGCATGATTGAGCAGTCGATACAGTGTTCTAACACTTTTGGCCCAGCCAACGAACCATCTTTAGTGACATGGCCAACCATAAAAATGGCGACATGATGTTGTTTGGCATAGCGGGTTAAAAACGCGGCACTCTCGCGCACTTGGCTGACACTGCCGGGAGCTGATTGAATGTCCGCTAAATGCATCACCTGAATGGAATCGATGACCATTACTTTGGGTTTTTCTTTATCGGCTAACTCACAAATACTCTCGACTGAGGTTTCCGCCAACATGCGCAAGCGGTCTACTGGCAAGCCCAATCGCCGTGCGCGCAGAGCCACCTGCTGTAAACTCTCCTCACCAGTGACATAGAGCGCATTCATCTGGGTGGCGAGCTGACACATCACTTGTAACAGCAAGGTACTTTTACCAGCACCTGGTGAACCACCGATTAATATCGCTGAACCGGGCACAATACCGCCACCAAGAACGCGATCAAATTCGGCATAACCACTACTAAAGCGCGGCACATCGGCCAACTCAACATCCGCCAAGGTTTGTACTTCAGCGCGGGTTATACCAGCAAAGCCGCGGCGCTCAGAAGCCATGGCCGGCCGTGATGAACCCAGGCGCACCTCGGTAATGGTATTCCATGCATTACACTCGCTGCATTGGCCCTGCCAGCGCATAAAGTCAGCGCCGCAGTCATTGCAGACATAGGCGGTTTTTACTTTTGCCATGATGATCCTTGTGCTTCAAAATGTCGCGCGATGGCTGATAAATCGGGCTCGTTGATGACCAGCTGAGCATAGTGTTGTAGCGCCGGTTTAGCGCAAAAAGCTACCCCAAACCCAGCGGCTTGCACCATCGCAATGTCATTGGCACCATCGCCAACCGCAATAGTGTTATGTAATGGAATATGCCACTGCGCGGCAAGCTGCCGCAAATGCAGCGCCTTAGCTTCAGCATCAATAATCGGCGCGATCACCTCACCGGTGAGCTCACCATTGCGGATCTCTAACCGATTAGCAAGCGCATGGTCGAGTTGCAAGAATTGCTGCAGCTGCTCGGCAAACCAGGTAAAACCACCTGAAACCAGTGCCGTGCGCCAACCTCGCTGACGCAACCAAGCCATCAGCTCGGCCGCACCGGGGGTTAATGGTAGTGGGCTGAAAATCTCAGCCAAGCGCTGTTCTTTGACGCCACGTAGTAATGCTACCCGCTGGCGTAGGCTGGCGGCAAAATCTATTTCACCACGCATGGCCGCTGCGGTAATTGCCGCAACTTGCGGCTTGCATTGTGCACGGTCAGCTATCTCATCAATACACTCAATGGTAATGAGCGTTGAATCCATATCAAACACGGCAAGACCCGGTTGTGAAAAATCTATCATTGCCGTTGCTCCCATGTTGGCTCTCGACGTATAGTTGCAGCTATGAAAATAGAATCACACCATGTTATCAGTATCATTCAAGTTGTCTATCGACGGACGCGCCGATTTATCGTTGCGCTGCTGCTGATCCTACTGATTGAACAATTATGGACCAGTATGCAGGCTAACAGCCTAGAAGCATTGCGCCAGCATAGCCATCAGCTACTCCAGTTGACCAGTCAGCAAACGGCGCTATCTGCACGAGCCTTGATGATGAATAACGACCAAGATGGTTTACAGCAATTGGTTGAACAAACCTTGCAGCATCCCTACATTATCTCCGCTAGTATTCGTAATAATTACGGGCAGCTGCTGGTCAGTAGTAGCAGCGAGGGCGAGCAGCCCAATGCTGATCGCGCCAGCACCGTGCTGGTTGAGACTATTATTGATGAGCAACGCAATCTTGGCTTTTTGCAGCTAGTGGTCGATAACACCCGCTTGCTCGAGAGCCCGAATAAAACCCACGCTTACCTTAGTTATTTTGGTCAATTTTTACTGGCATTTGCGGTATTAGCCGGTATTTTTATCGCTATCACCTTCAATCGTTGGCGTTATCGGCTCAGCAATAACCGGCTCGCAAACAACCGATAAGCATTGCTGGTCGTTTGTGCCGCCACCACCGCTTCAGGTTGCTGGGTTAAGTGAGCCAGTTGAGCCAACACCAAGGGCAATTGTGCGGGTTGATTACGCTGCCCCTGAAAGCCCGCCAAAGGCATATCTGGAGCGTCGGTTTCCAACAGCAACGCCGATAACGGCAGCCGTGCAATAGTAGCCCGGGTCTTCTGTGCCCGTACATAGCTAATCAACCCGCCGACACCAATCATAAAGCCTAGATCGAGCCATAACTGAGCCTGTTCGTAGCTACCGCTAAAGGCATGAATAACGCCGGGCTGGTCGGGTAATCGGTTACGATAACGGCGTAAAATAGCAATTAAGTCCGCTTGGCTTTGCCGATGATGAAGAATCAAAGGGCGCTTGAAATGACAGGCTAATTCAATCTGAGCAATCAGTAACTCGGTTTGCTTAGCATAGTCTGGACAGGTTTTATCTAACCCTGTTTCGCCCACCGCCGCAGTTGGGTGTTGCAGCAATTGCTGCTGTAACCAATCGATATCGCTGTGTTGATGCTGCTGAATGAAATAAGGGTGTAGGCCAAAACTGCAAAAAAACTCAAGTTCAGACGATTCTAATGGCGGATGCGTGAGGCTGTGCTGACGACTAACGCCGGGAACCATAATGGCCTGCACACCGGCCGCAGCGGCGGCGCTGATAAGCGCGCTGCGATCCGCTTTAAAATCATCAAAATCAAGATGACAATGCGAATCGAACAGCGCGTTCATTGCGTTAGTGCTCGCGCGTATGGGTGAAGGTAATATCTGGGTAGCGCTCAATGGCCAGATTGAGATTAACCATAGTTGGTGCTATGTAGGTCAAATTATCACCGCCATCAAGAGCTAAGTTGCTCTCCGCCTTGCGCTGAAACTCATCGAGTTTACGCGGGTCCTTGGCACTGACCCAACGCGCGGTAGCTACGTTGATATTTTCGTAAATAGCCTCAACGTTATATTCAGATTTCAAGCGGTGTACCACCACATCAAACTGCAGCACACCCACAGCACCAACAATCAAATCATTGTTGCTAAGCGGCCGAAAGACCTGAACGGCGCCCTCTTCTGAGAGCTGTACTAAGCCCTTCAGTAGCTGCTTTTGTTTCAGCGGATCTTTTAAGCGAATGCGGCGGAACAGTTCTGGGGCAAAATTCGGAATACCGGTGAATTTAAAACTGTCACCGCCGGTAAAAGTATCACCAATTTGAATCGTGCCGTGATTGTGCAGACCAATAATATCGCCCGGAAACGCTTCTTCAACATGTTCACGGTCGCCGGCTAAGAAGGTCAGCGCATCGGCAATACGCACCTCTTTTCCCAGCCGCACTTGGTGCATCTTCATACCTTTTTCATACTGACCCGAAACGATACGCATAAACGCGACACGATCACGGTGCTTGGGATCCATATTGGCTTGAATTTTGAAAATAAAGCCAGAAAAGTTGGGTTGCTCAGCAGTGATTTCGACACCTTGGTCAGTTTCCCGCGGTAATGGTGATGGCGCCCAGTCCACCAGACCATCAAGCATATGGTCAACGCCAAAATTACCCAATGCAGTACCGAAAAATACCGGCGTTAAATCACCGGATAAGAATAACTCACGATCAAAGTCATTGGAGGCGCCCTGAACTAATTCAATTTGCCCGCGTAATTCATCGGCGTAGTGGCCAAGGCGCTGATCCAGCAACGGATTGTTTAAGCCGTCAATGACATCGACCTCTTGAATACGATGGCCCTGCCCTGATTTGTAGAAAATCACTTGGTCTTTGAGTAAATGATAGACACCTTTAAAGTTCTTACCCGAGCCGATTGGCCAAGTAATAGGCGCGCACATGATCTTGAGGACATTCTCAACTTCATCGAGCAATTCGATGGGATCACGAATATCGCGATCTAATTTATTCATAAAGGTGATAATGGGGGTGTCACGTAAACGTGTGACCTCCATCAATTTAATGGTTCGATCTTCAACACCTTTGGCGCCATCAATCACCATCAAGCAGGAATCAACCGCAGTCAAGGTGCGATAGGTGTCCTCAGAGAAATCTTCGTGGCCCGGGGTATCCAATAAGTTAACCAAGGCATTGCGATAGGGGAACTGCATCACCGAGGTGGTGACCGAAATACCACGTTCCTTTTCCATTTCCATCCAATCAGATTTAGCATGCTGCCCCGACTTTTTACCCTTGACGGTACCGGCCTTTTGCAAAATTTGTCCATGCAATAGCACTTTTTCCGTGATGGTGGTTTTACCGGCATCCGGGTGCGAGATGATCGCAAAGGTGCGACGTTTGGCCACTTCCTTTGCAATTGATTTAGTCAGTTCTGACATGCGTGGACTCTTTTTACCTAGAAGAACAGAATTGAATACAAAAGTGCCGCGAATTCTAACCGAATTCGCGGCACTTTTGTATGATTAACTCAATTCTGACTAAGGCCAATTAGTGATGCAGCAAATGATTATCATCAATCACCTTAATTAGCGCCGCTACTGCGTCTTCTACAGGGCGATTCAGCCCTTCGATGCGCTGTACAATGCGCCCTCGTGTATCAAGCACGGTAACGAGATTGCTGTGATCAAAATCACCGTCTGAACGCTTGCGATAGCGCACTCCTAATAAGGTTGCCAGTGCTCGAATGGTGTTGTCATCACCGTGCAAAAATGTCCAGACATCATCACCAAGCCCATATTTATCAGCATATTGGGCCAGCGATACTGGTGTGTCACGGTCTTCATCAAAGCTAACCATAACCAACTTCACATGGGATTGGTATCGTTCGGGCAATGCCTCGAAAACCCGCCGCGCATCATTCACAAGGACTGGGCACGCGGTAGTGCAACTGCCGTAAATCATCGAAATTACAACCGGCTGCCCCTGCAGGTCAGCGAGGGTTAAGGTTTCACCGGTGTGGCTCTGCCATTTACCATCTAAATGATAAATAGAGTCGTCCTGGCTCACTTTTTCAGCACTCAACGTGGTGTGATTGTTGTGATCGTGATGACTATGTTGGCTGTGATCTTGCCCATATGCAGAACCGGATATTAAGCAAATAGCTGCGAATGCCAAATTTAATTTGTTCATTGTTCGTTACTCCATATCGTATGCACAACGGAAGCCCAGTGTGCTTGTTGTGCTTTGGGCGCGATAGTTACTACGAGTCTGATAACGGAAAAAAGTCGCATAGCTCGCATCACCATAATCAGTCAGAAACCGCGCACTATCGCCACAAGAGCCAGCCAACAAATCAGTATCATCACCGTTTGTTAGCAGTAACTGAAAATCTTCTACCCATTCGTTTACGCGGTCATGCATATGCATGAGCTGTTCCGCATCATGACCAATTGACTGCTTAGCGTAGGCAGTCGGATTGCTATGGCGACCAAACAGCAACTGTGCATAAGCTTTGTCACTTAGGCCTTGTTGCTGCAAGTAATAATTCGAGGCGTATTCCCACTCGTCGAGTGTTGGTAAACGCCCTCCTTGGGCCGAGCAATATGCCCGCGCGGCAAACCAAGACACTTGAGTAATTGCTGAATCGGCGCGTTTGGCGGGAATGGTGTCTGCGCTTGGCCAATCACTTAAATAATTTCCATCGTGAAATACGGCGGCGATATTATCTCGCCGCCAGTTTTTATTGGCTTGCGTAAACACCAAGTAATCTGCATAAATGACTGGTGTTGGGTCGAGCTTAAATGCTGGCATAACCACTGAATCAACGGATTCATCCAACAATACAGCGGGCTTATATTCGCCGGCTGGAATAATTACCGGATCTGCATTCGCACCAGCTATAACCAATAAACTCATAGCACTCAGCCACTTAGTCATTTTATTGCCTCAATTACTTGATTTTACGAGGGCCTGCGTACAAGGCACCTGCAGCACCACGTTCAGCATCAGCAAATTCATGGTCAACCAACTTGTACACACCTTCTTCTGGCACGATAAACTCTACAGTAGCGCTACTACTCGCGCCCAGCAGCACAGTTTGCATACCATACCAAGTGTTACGTGGGTCACCTTCAGCCCATACCCGGTCAAAAATTGCTCCGATTACGTGGAAGCTTGATGTACCTGATGGACCAGCATTTAAGAAGTGAATACGTACACGGTCACCAGCATTTGATTTCAGCGGATTCTCGCTCAATGCTGATACATGGCCGTTAAATACGACGTGGCTTGGGTCACGTGCCAATGCGGCTGTATGATCGTAAATGAAGCTGTCGTCCATTTCCGCAAGGTACAGTTCTGATTGTACAATAACGAATTCCTGATCAACGTCTTCGTCAGTTGGGTAACCTTCTTTTGGTGATACAACAACAGCACCATATTGACCCATAGCTGTGTGCATCAGCACACTTGAAGTGCCACAGTGGTACATGTAAGTACCTGCGTAGTTGGCAATCCATTCAAACTCAATAGTTTCACCCGGAGCGATAGTAGCCCACTTATCGTTAGCAGCTACGGTACCGCTATGGAAATCCATAGAATGCGGCATTGGCGCTATAACAGGCTCATGTTTTTGCAATTGGTTTTGGGCCACCTGACTGTAGTATGGCGCGGCTCCTTTAAACGGCTTAGTGATCACCACTTCTTCGGTGGAACGATTTTTCATTTTGAAGACTACACGGTCGCCTTCGCGCACGTGAAGTACTGGCCCCGGAACACTGCCACCGAATGTCCATGCGTTGTAGCTAACACCTGGCGCCACCTCTACTTTTTGTGAAAACACGTCCATGCGCACTTCATGCTCTTTATTACCTTCATAATCGAGCTCAGCAAGGTATGGAACCATAGTCACATAGTCACCAACAACGGCTGGACCGTTGTAATCTTCACGGTAAATCCTAGCTTTTGGCATACCGTAAATTTTACCGTCAATTACGTACTCACTGTCATGCTTAAGCGGAACGTTTGCATCAACGATTGCTGGTAAACCGGCAATAGAGACTAATAACGCGCTTGCAACTGCATTTTTAACAAAGTTTTTCATGATGCTTCTCCAGGTAATAACCCATTATTAATTAACGAATCGCTTTAACTTCTTTGGCTGTGAGAGTTTTGCTGCCGCCAGCAAACTTCTCATTCACGTAATTTACAACCGCAGCTATATCGGCATCGCTCATGTATCCCATGGGCGGCATCATGCCGTTGTACTCAGTTCCGCTAACAGTGATTTTGCCTGACTTACCTTTAATGATTGTTTCAGCCATATAGTCAGGCTTATCGGTGATATTTGAATTACCTGAAAGAGGCGGGAATACCCCAGCCATGCCTTGGCCGTTTGCTTGATGACATGCCATGCAATGCTTTTGATAAACCGAAGCACCCATATCTGCCTGAGCGACACCGCTAAACAATGCAAGCGCAGTAGCTACGCTAACAAACATGCCCGATTTAATTTTATTAACTTTAGTCATCTTAATACCCCTATTCGAAGCTTTATTTGATGACTATAGATTAGCGGAAAATAGGGTTTTTAGCGGTGAAATGAGGGGGTATGTAGAGACTACTCCTTTCATGTTATAGCCTCTATTACCGGGGGATAAAGTTTAATTTCGAATTAGATAAAGTTATCCAATAATGTGTTTTTTAACCATTAAATAAGAGCGTTTAGGACCAATTGGACCATATCTCGAAAACCTATTTGGCGTTCACTCGTACTCATGGCCTCACCACGGGCGATATGATCAGAAACAGTAAGCACTGTCAGCGCAGCAACACCATGTTCAGCGGCAACTCCGTACAATCCGGCAGCTTCCATCTCGACACCGAGAATGCCATGCTTGCGCAATAATTCCAGCAGTGATTTATTGTCTTGATAAAAAAGATCAGCCGAGAATACATTACCCACGCGCACGTTGAGATCTGTTTTTTCAGCTTGCTCCACCACTTTTCTTAACAAGCCAAAATCAGCAAGCGCAGCAAAATCGAAGCCATTAAAGCGTTGGCGATTTACGCCCGAGTCTGTACTAGCGCCCTGCGCTAAAATGATATCGTGAAGCTTGATATCCGCTTGTACTGCACCGCAACTACCGACGCGGACAAGTTGCTTGACGCCATAAAAACGCACCAACTCGGTGGCGTAAATTGAGCAAGATGGTATGCCCATACCACTACCCATGACAGACACAGGCACTCCTTTGTAGGTACCCGTAAAGCCCAACATATTGCGTACATTGGTTACTTGCTTGGCATCGGTCAGAAATGAAGTTGCAATAAATTCAGCACGCAGTGGATCGCCTGGTAGCAAACAAATTGGCGCAAATGCATCGTCGGCTGCATGAATGTGCGGTGTTGTCATGATTAAATCGACTCAGTTAGAAAGCTTTTACCATAGTCAAGCGGTTCAAGGTTTAGCCATTGAGCTACTGTTTGACCTATATCCGCGAAGGTTTCTCGTCGTCCCATAGAGCCAGGCTCAATGTTGGCGCCAAAAGCGAGTACTGGCACATATTCGCGAGTGTGATCAGTGCCTGGCCAGGTCGGATCACAGCCATGGTCGGCGGTCAGTATCAACATATCATCAGCTTGCATAGCGGCCTTGAGTTGTGGCAGTAGTTGATCAAATAACTCTAACGCCGCAGCATAACCGCTCACATCGCGGCGATGTCCGTAGTCACTATCAAAATCGACTAAATTGGTAAATATAATACTGTTGTCGGGTGCTTCTTTTAGCTGCGTTAAGGTTAACTCTACTAACCCGGGTATACCTGTTGCTTTTAACTGTTTAGTGATGCCTTGATGGGCAAAAATATCGGCAATCTTGCCAATACTAATAACTTCACCTCCAGCTTCGACAAGTTTATCTAAAACCGTCGGTGCCGGCGGTTTAACTGCATAATCGCGGCGATTTCCTGTGCGCTTAAAAGAGCCTGCATCGGTACCGCTAAATGGACGAGCTATGACGCGCCCTATATTGTATGGGTCAAGCAATTCACGCACGATTTCGCACAGGTGGTACAAGCGCTCAAGCCCAAAGCTTTGCTCATGGCAAGCTATCTGAAATACTGAGTCGGCCGATGTATAGAAAATTGGCTTACCGGTGCGGATATGTTCTTCACCCAGTTCGGCAATGATGGTGGTTCCTGATGCATGACAATTACCCAGGTAGCCGGGTAGATTGGCCTTTGCAACAATCGCATCAAGTAAAGTATCTGGAAATGAATTCTGTGGCTCAAGAAAATAACCCCAGTCAAATAACACCGGTACACCCGCCATTTCCCAGTGGCCAGACGGGGTATCTTTGCCCGACGATAATTCTTGCGCCCAGCCAAAACGACCGCTTAATTCCGCCGCCGGCTGGATACCTATAGGGTATTCATTGGTTGCACCATAATAGGCTTCAGCCAAACCGAATTGGATCAAGTTCGGTATAAACAATGGCCCTGTTCGACCCACTTCTGCACGCCCTTCGGCAGCTTCCTGGGCGATATGACCAAAGGTATCGGCACCAACATCACCAAATTTTTCGGCATCGGCTGCGGCACCAATACCAAACGAATCTAACACTACAATAATGACTCGTGCCATAACCCTAGTACCTCACTCAAAAAAACCTGCTGCACGATCTAATCTAATGCTACTTGTCCATAAATGACCGGACGTTCAGTAGGTTTATGGTCAGCAATCACAAAGCTGCTAAGAAGCTGTTCGGCGGCTTGTTGCCATTGTTCTTCAGTACGCGCATAAATCATTGCCAACGGTGATTGCTCATCCATTTTTGCGCCACAACCCACAACTTGGTCCAAGCCAACACCATAATCTAAGCTATCAGCACTGGTGCGACGACCACCACCTAACGCCACCACCGCCAAGCCTAAAGCTCGGGTGTCGACAGTATTTACATAACCACTGCGCGGGGCAAGAACAGGGCGGACTATAGGTGCCAACGGTAGATGTTTCTGGTAAGCCGTCAACAAATCATTGGGACCATCTAAAGCACTAACCATTTGCGCAAACTTTTCAGCGGCACGGCCACTATCGAGAGCCTGCTCAGCCTGCACACGAGCGCCGCCTACAGAGCTGGCTAAACCGCTTCGATAGAGCATTTCTGCGGCTAAGCTTATGGTCACTTCGCGCAACCGTGGCGCTTGCTGGTGGCCACATAAAAACCGAATAGCTTCATGAACTTCAATGGAATTACCGGCAGAATAGGCAAGTACCTCATTCATGTCAGTAAGCAGCGCTGAAGTCTTCAACCCAGAACCATTAGCGACAGTAACGAGACTCTGTGCTAATTCAATGGCTTGTTGATGCTCAGTCATCATGGCGCCGTTGCCAGTTTTAACGTCAAGCACGAGCGCATCCAAACCAGCGGCGAGCTTTTTCGAAAGTATTGAGGCAGTAATTAACGGAATCGATTCAACCGTTGCGGTGATGTCACGGGTGGCATAAAAACGCGAATCGGCAGGTGCGAGACGCCCAGTTTGACCAATAATCGCCACTCCTACTTGCTTCACCACGCGTTGAAACAACTCATTGGAGGGTTTGGCTTTATAGCCTGGAATCGCTTCAAACTTATCCAAGGTACCACCGGTGTGGCCCAAACCACGCCCTGAAATCATCGGTACATAACCACCACACGCAGCAACAATAGGGCCAAGCATCAGGCTAACCACATCGCCGACACCGCCGGTAGAATGTTTGTCCACCACCGGACCATCTAAATCAAGGCCACGCCAATCCATGACATCACCAGAGTCACGCATCGCCAGCGTCAAAGCTACGCGCTCATCGGCACTCATACCTTGAAAAAATACGGCCATGGCGAAAGCCGAAATCTGGCTCTCTGTAATACTATTGTCGGTAATGCCGGCGACAAAAAAGTCGATTTGCTGCTTGGTTAAACTGCGACCGTCACGCTTGGCACGAATAATCTCTTGCGGTAGAAACATTTAATATCCTTGTAGCGGGGCTTGCTGCTGCCCACTGAGTTCAGCGATCACTTGCTGTAATAAGCCGCTAGCACCAAAACGAAAATGCGCGGCGGTTACCCACGACGGCCCCATGATCTGTTCTGCGAGCTGAAGATAACGACTGGCATCGGCCACTGTACGCACTCCGCCAGCAGCTTTAAATCCAACTGCAGCACCGCTATCACGAATAACCTTCAACATCACTTCGGCGGCTTCTAGGGTGGCGTTGACTGCCACTTTACCGGTGGATGTTTTGATGAAGTCAGCCCCATGTTCGATAGCAATGATACTAGCTTTGGCAATCAAATCAGTGCTTTGTAGTACCCCTGATTCAATAATCACTTTGAGCTTAATGTCTGGCCCACAGGCTTGTTTACAGTGTTGCACCAACATCGCCCCACAATGTTCATCGCCGCGCTGTAAGGCCTGATACGGGAACACTACATCGACTTCATCGGCTCCCGCAGCCACTGCTCGGGTGGTTTCCGCAACAGCACGGTCGATATCGGTGCTACCGCTCGGAAAATTTGTCACGGTAGCAATTTTGACCCTGTTGAGCCCCAGCCGATCAAGTTCTAAGCGTGCCCACGTGATCCACTCGGGATAGACACAGAGCGCTGCAGGAGCGCCGAACGGCGTCAGTGCCTGCTGACACAGTTGACTGATAGTTTGCCGATCATCGCTGTTGTTGAGCGACGTAAGATCCATGCAGGTCAGCGCTAACAATGCTGCATTCGTTACCATTGTTTACCCTTCTAGCTTGGCGCGGAGCGAACCACCAGGTTGAAAACTAAAGGCATCTGGGAGTAAATCTTGCACTTGCCAATGCCGTTGATCAGCATCACTGAACGATAACACCGGGGCATCCGCAGCAAAAAATTCAGCGATAACTTGCCGACAGGCGCCGCACGGCGCATAGGCTGGTTGACTGGGAGTGTAAATCACCACACCAGCAAACTGATCGGCACTGACGCCAGCGGCTATAGCAGCAAATATAGCGGTACGCTCAGCACAATTGGTCAAACCATAGGAGGCGTTTTCAACATTACAGCCGCTAAACTGGCGACCATCTTTTAATAACACCACAGCGCCAACTGGAAATTGACTATAGGGGGCGTAAGCGTGTTGACTCACCGCTTGTGCGGTGGATTTGAGTTGCGCCAAGCGCTCAGTGAGTTGTTCGTTGTTCATAGCTTTCGATACGTTGTGTATGGTCGTTTAGCTTACTCTTTTGTGTCGCGCAAGCCAACTAATCAGGGATGTTCAGAATTATTGACAGTTATTTTAGCAAAATACGAAACACTACTTTACCGCGCTCACATGATGACTTATATTTCGTATTGTTCTAAATTACATATCAATAACTGTCGAGGAGACCATTATGAGTGTTGAACGCGCTTTAACTGCCTTTGCTGGCTTCATGATTTTGCTCTCACTAGCTTTAACACAGTGGGTTCACCCTAATTTTATATGGTTCACAGCCTTTATCGGTGCTAATCTGTTTCAGCAATCATTCACTGGCTTCTGTCCTGCCAGCATGATCCTAAAGCACCTATTTAAGCTCAAAACTGAACGTGAGCTCGCGGCCCAATAAATCGATTGAGACGACCTATGTATAATGCTCTAGCCATTGCCGAAATGCCACCAGCTGACGCCGCTCGCGCGGCAACATTTCTGCGCTCATTGGCCAATGAGCATCGCTTACAGATTCTTTGTCATCTGACTGCTGGCGAAAAAAGTGTCGGCGAACTCAACCAGTATTTTCCGTTGAGTGCGTCGGCCTTTTCACAACATCTCGCGGTGTTGCGTGAACAAGGCTTGGTTAAGTTTCGCAAAGAAGCACAAACTATCTTCTACTCTATTGCTGATCCCGACACCTTGAGTTTCGTGCGTTTACTTAAAGACAAGTTTTGCCCCGATTAAGCCGACCACTGCATTACTAAAGCATCTTCACGGCCATGCTCGGGTAGCGCGTAATAGTCTTTGCGACGCCCCACAACAACAAAGCCACTGCGTTGATAAAGCCGTTGCGCAGCAAGGTTCGACACTCTCACTTCCAAGATGATTTCGGCCTGATGGTGCCGCGCACACTGTTGAATGTGAGCGACTAACTGCTGACCTATGCCTTGGCGCTGGGCACTTGGTTTGGTGACAATATTCATGATGGTCCAGCTACCTGGCACCGTCTGCACCAGAGCAAACCCTAATAGCTCATCGGCAGCAGACCAATACCCAAAGTTGCGATAGCCTTCGGTAAAGCATGATTGCAAAATCGCTTCTGTCCAGGGCAGGTGATGAGCCGCTTGCTCAAGCACGGCCACCTCAGGGTGCCAAGCTAGATTGCTAATGATTGGCTGACTTGCTGCCATAAGGATTGTTTCAGATGAGCGAGCTGATGTTTTTCCGTGGCATGAGCACGAAGATCTAAAACGTGCGCAGCGGGCCAACTTGAAACCGTCGAAGCTGATACTTCAGCGAGGGTTTCTTTGCCGTGCTCACTGAGATCTGCAAGTGCCGCGAGCACATCAGCATGCCAACTTGGTTGCTTCTGATCAAAGCGACTAGCCGTTATCAACACCCAGCTGCCGAGACGATAATAAAAGTTATGAACCGTGCCATCGCTACGCTGGGCCGTTTGCCACACGCGCAAACCCAACATGGTCAGTGCCTGCTGCTGATAATCATTGAATAGTGGTGATTTTTGCGTTGTCATATCACTAGCTTAGCCGATACCGGCGCCAATGAAAATAGAAGTGGCAGGGGCGGAGGGATTCGAACCCCCAACCATCGGTTTTGGAGACCGCTGTTCTACCAATTGGAACTACGCCCCTGCAGCAGAGTCCGAATTATACTGTGCGATGTCTGACTAGCAAGTATTTTTGCTGATAATCGAATCAGTTGCAGATTTTTTGTCCGAACCATTGAGAATGGCGGTGATATACTCAGGGTCATGCTGAATAAATTAAGAGTTTCATGTTTAAATTCTTGTCATGCGCACTAATCATTTGGATCTGCCTGACTGCCTTACCAGCGGCCGCGCAGGACCCTGCCCGCTCACCGACTACCGAACAAACACGAGTCGCGGTCAGTGTCAGTGGTGTCAATGACGAACTGGCCAGCACAATTCGTAGCTACTTACGCATTTACGAGCTTGATGGCGAATTGGCGCCGGCACCCTTCCGCCTGCGTTTTCTGCTCAATCGCGGTGAACAGCAGATCAGTGAAGCGCTGGCTCCCTTTGGTTACTATCGCCCGACTATTGTGAGCTCAATGGAGCTCGATGGCGATACCTGGCGCGTTCACTATGATGTCGATATCGGCGAGCAGGTGCGTATTGGTCAGCTCGATATCCAAATGCTCGGCGATGCCACAGACGATCAAGCATTTGCTGAATTACTTGCCCAACAGCCGCTTCGTGAAGGTGCGGTATTTAGTCATAGCGATTATGAAGGGCTGAAATCGCAACTCCGTAGTCTGGCTGCAGAACGCGGTTATCATGATGCACAATTTACCCAACAACGAGTAAATATCGAGCTAAGCGATTTAACCGCGCAGGTGATCTTGCATTTTCAAGCGGGTACTCGGTACCGCTTTGGCAACCTGGCATTTTGTTGCACTGAACTCGATGAAAGCTTGTTACAGCGGTTTCCAGCATTTGCCGAAAATGATTTTTTTAATACTCGCCAGCTGCTTGATTTACAGGTGGCGCTGGCAGGCAGTGATTACTTCAGCTCGATCGAAATTGCGCCGCGCTGGCAGGATCTCGACCCGGTTACACAACAAGTACCAGTTGATGTGTCACTAACACCGAACAAGCGTGACCGCTACCAAGTCGGGTTAGGTTTTGGTACCGATACCGGTGCGCGCGCAACACTGGGTTTTGACCGACGTTGGTTAAATGGCCAAGGGCACCAACTGAAAAGTTTGCTGCGTTTATCACAATTACAAAATACGGGCTTGGTCAGTTACAACGTACCCGGCAGCAATCCGGCTAAGGACCTCTACAGCTTCACGGCCGAGGTCAACGAGCGTAATTTCAATCAACAAAACACCACGCTCTATCGTATTACCGCACGGGATATTCGCCACTACGACAAATGGCAGCGCAGCTGGCAACTGGGCTGGCAACGTGAAGACTTCTCCTTCGGCGATGAGCCGACACAAAGCTCGAACTTTCTGGTGCCATCGGCTGAGTTCAGTTTTATTGAGAGCCAATCAGCGCAGCAAAATCGTAACCTAATTGATGACGGATATCGCGTCAGCATTCACCTTCAAGGTGCATCTGACAGTATTTATGCCGAGACCTCATTCGTTTCAGCACGTATCAACGCTAAATGGGTGCATCAGTTAAATCAACAATGGCGGGTGCTGTTGCGCGGTGAGGTTGGCGGTATGACCGTAGATGATTTCGACAAACTGTCTCCTTCACTGCGATTTTTTGCCGGTGGCGACCATAGCGTGCGTGGCTATGGCTATCAGCAACTCGGCAATACCAATACCGAGGGTGTTGTGATTGGTGGCCAATATATGACCACCGGTAGCGTTGAATTTGATTACTTGTGGCGCGATAACTGGCGCTTGGCAGTATTCAGCGACTTTGGAAATACTGCGCAAACATGGCCGGTATCGGTAAAACAAACAGTTGGTTTTGGTGTGCGTTGGCTATCACCTATTGGACCGGTACGTATTGACCTTGCTAATGCCTTTGATGAGCCCGACAAACCATGGCGTCTACATTTAACCATAGGCCCTGATTTATGAAAATAATCAAAAGCTTATCATGGTTTATTGTGATGCTCTGCGGGTTAATACCGCTCTTACTTTACGGGTTACTGGCCACCACCACAGGCTCAGCTTGGGTGCTTCAACAAGCGCTGCAGTGGAGTGGCCAAGCGATTACCGTTGGTACAGTATCTGGTGATTTACTCGGTGATATCAGCCTGCACCAGGTGAAGCTTCAGCATGCCAATACCGAGCTTGATATCGACCAGGTGACGTTGAGCTGGCAACCGCTTGAGCTGTTTGAACAGCGAATCACCATCAACACCATTGCTGTCACCGGGTTGCGTGTCAGTATCAGCGAGGTGACCGACGAGCAGACCGGGGTTACTACAACTCCGCCCTTACAACTGCCAGACATAACTATGCCATGGCCAATTACCATCGGCACGTTGACCGCGACCGATAGCCAAATCAATACATCCGAGCAAGTTTTCGCGCTTGCTCAGGCACAACTAGGCGCTTCTTTGACGGGCTCGCGTCTAGCGCTTAGCAAGGTGCAGTTGCGGCATGAATACGCTGAACTTGCGGTGGAGATGCAGCTAGACCTGCAGCAAAGCTATCCGATTGAGCTTAATTTTACGCTGACACCAGCGAGCACCGTCATGACACACGTTCCGCAAGGACAATTACGCGGCACAATTTCCGGCACTATCTCCGGCAAAATTTCCGGCACTCTTGCCGACAATCTCAGCGGTGAAAGCAGCGCTATCGAGCTAGTGGCAGCTATATCGCTGGATGACTACGCAACTGCGGCGACCACCGTCAAGGCAACGCTTACCGATATCCCTAGCATGAGCAACTGGCAGACCGAGGTCACGGTTAGCAATCTACCCATGACGATCGCGGAGCCGTGGCTGGCTAATACACCAGCCATGATGCTCACCAAGGGTACTGTCAATGCTCGCATCACTGCTAATGCTGATGAGATTATGCTGTCAGATATCCATATCAGCGAACTTGGTGATAGTGGTGCGGGCTCGCTGCAACTTGGTGGTCATGCCGTTAACTATATGCGCTATCAGCATCAGCCAGAGCAGGTGCAATTCAAGCTAAATCTTACCGCAGCTGATCTGCCGTTGCCTGAGCAGAATAAGCAATCATCCTTAGGTACCCTCAATGCTGCTGATGTAGCTATCAGCGGTAGCCTCGATCTCTATAGTGTCGCCCTAGGAAGTCATTGGACCCTTATGAGCAATGACGATGTCAGCCTTTCCATGGCCGGCATCGGTACTCAGAATTCATTGGCGTTATCTGAAATTGAGCTAGCTCATGCGACCTTTGATGCGGTACTAACAGCTCAGCTGGGTTGGTTGGGCTCGCCATGGGCGGCTGTCAATATCACTGAATTTGATGGTCAGTTGGAGTTATTTGAACAACGCTATGACTTAATGCTGTCGGGAGGGTTTGGCTTCATTAACGGTGCCATTAGTGCCAACCAAGTTGCTGCTACTGTTAACGGTACTGAACTGACCGCCCATGGTGCCTTGAGCCCAAACAGTACGCTCGCGGTGAATTTGACGGTGCCACAGCTGAATAATTGGGTTGACTCGCCGCACGCCGAGGCGGAACTCGCTGTCACTGCAGGTATTACTGGTGATTACCTAAAACAATTAGCGATTTCAATAGATGCGCTTAAGCTCGTTAGCGAGCCGTTTGGCACTTGGCAGACCGCACAATCGAGTCAACTTGCAGTGTCTTTGGATACCTTTAATATTGCCGGTACCGCCGTTTGCCTTCATGAACAACGCGACCGTAATCCTGCCTCTGTGTGTGTAGATACCGAACTCACTTCGCAAGCGTTCGTGGTTAACCTAGATGCCAAACAATTACCCCTACGATTACTCAACAGACTGCGAGAAAATGACGTAGCAGAGCGTATTTGGGGCAATGTTGATGCCAATGCTGATATTACAATTGCCCGCACTGATGGCAGTATACAGTCGCTGTCTGGAGTATTTCGCTCTGACAATACAGCGATTACCTCGCTAGATGACAATTTAACCTCTCGGCTACGCGAGTGGGAGGTGCGCTGGGACGGTAATCTTGAGCAAATAACCGCCACCGTACAAGCCTTTGTCGAAGATGATATGGGGCAGATCCTGGGGGATATGACCTTAACAGATGTGCTATCCGCTCAGCAATTAGCCGGGTCGCTTGACTTAGCAATTAATGATTTAACCTTACTCCAATGGATACTGCCTGACTTACGTTATGTCGGTGCCAGTGCCATTGCCAATATTGGTATTGCAGGTTCCTTAGCACAACCAACTTTTAGTGGCGCCATCGAACTGATTGCCGATGAAATCGGTTTTGCGCAAAGTGGTTTGCTACTTACCCAAGTACGCGTGGCGCTCGAAGATACACTGGATCAGGCAGGCCTGCTGAGCCTACAAGGGCAAGCCCGCTCTGGTGGTGGGTGGATTAGTCTTGACGGCAGCATCGACTTGGCCAAACGAGAGCTATCGCTCGACATTGATGGTGATACCTTCCGCGCGGTTGAACTGGCTATGGCGAAAGTCGATGTAAGCCCTGATCTCAACATTAAAGTCGCTAATCAGCGCATTGATATCACCGGTACAGTGACGGTGCCCTACGCGCAGATCAATGAACCTGATTTAACCAGCACTGCCACGGTATCGAAAGATGTCCGGCTATTTGTGAATGGCGAGCCGGTTAGCGAGGACGATGATTCGTTGTATCCGATTTACGCGAATATTCGAGTGATTCTATCCGACAACGTTGCCATCAATGCCTATGGTTTTGAAGGGAATGTAAGCGGCAGTATCCGCTTATTAGAAGAGCCAAACCGTGCGCTTCGAGCAACCGGCTCAATTCAAGTCGCTAAAGGTAGTTATGAAATTTATGGCCAAGAGTTGGAGATCCAGCGCGGGGTATTGATATACAACGGTGGCGCTATCGATAATCCGGGGCTCGACCTGCGGGTTGTGCGCTCGGCAGCAAGTATGACAGCGGCAAGCAGTGATCAAATCTCGGTAGGTGCGCAAGTTGGCGGAACGCTACTGGCGCCAGACTTTAGACTGTTCTCGTCACCGACCATGCAAGATGCTGAAATATTGTCGTACTTAGTGTTAGGCCGGCCACCTGGCGGTGGTGGTTCCAATAACTTGCAGCTACAAGCACTATTACTGTTGGGTTCACAAGGTACAGATCTGATCGGTAAACGCTTGCAAGAGAGTTTTGGCCTCGATGAGTTTGGTATTGATTCGACCGCTGACCCACTTGATACGTCGTTTTATATCGGCAAATACTTATCACCAAAACTGTACGTGAAATATGGTGTTGGCCTATTTGAAAATACCAACACCTTTTATATTCGTTATCTACTCACCGATAAACTCATCATCGAGTCGACTACCAGCACCGAAGCACAGGGTGGCGATATTCTCTATACCATTGAAAAATAGCCAAAGAAAAAGCCCCAGCGGTTAGGCTGGGGCTTGTTCGGAATAGGTGCCTGGCGATGTCCTACTCTCGCATGAGGAGACCTCACACTACCATCGGCGCTAATGCGTTTCACGTCTGAGTTCGGAATGGGATCAGGTGGTTCCACATTGCTATGGTCGCCAGGCGAATTGGGTGCTGATGTGC
>NZ_RJLC01000011.1:1766-4992 GCF_003999375.1 Pseudidiomarina mangrovi | reverse complement strand
AACAACCCTAAACACTTTTGGTGTTGTATGGTTAAGCCTCACGGGCAATTAGTACGGGTTAGCTCAACGCATTACTACGCTTCCACACCCCGCCTATCAACGTTGTAGTCTCCAACAGCCCTTTAGGAGCTTATAGCTCAGTGAGAACTTATCTCGAGGCTCGCTTCCCGCTTAGATGCTTTCAGCGGTTATCGATTCCGAACGTAGCTACCGGGCAGTGCCATTGGCATGACAACCCGAACACCAGCGGTTCGTTCACTCCGGTCCTCTCGTACTAGGAGCAACCCCTCTCAATTCTCAAACGCCCACGGCAGATAGGGACCGAACTGTCTCACGACGTTCTAAACCCAGCTCGCGTACCACTTTAAATGGCGAACAGCCATACCCTTGGGACCGACTACAGCCCCAGGATGTGATGAGCCGACATCGAGGTGCCAAACACCGCCGTCGATATGAACTCTTGGGCGGTATCAGCCTGTTATCCCCGGAGTACCTTTTATCCGTTGAGCGATGGCCCTTCCATTCAGAACCACCGGATCACTATGACCTGCTTTCGCACCTGCTCGACTTGTCTGTCTCGCAGTTAAGCTGGCTTGTGCCATTACACTAACCGTACGATGTCCGACCGTACTTAGCCAACCTTCGTGCTCCTCCGTTACTCTTTAGGAGGAGACCGCCCCAGTCAAACTACCCACCAGGCACTGTCCTCAATCCCGATTAGGGACCTAAGTTAGAACATCAAACATACAAGGGTGGTATTTCAAGGTTGGCTCCACGCAAACTGGCGTTCACGCTTCAAAGCCTCCCACCTATCCTACACATGCAGGTTCAATGTTCAGTGCCAAGCTGTAGTAAAGGTTCACGGGGTCTTTCCGTCTAGCCGCGGGTACACTGCATCTTCACAGCGATTTCAATTTCACTGAGTCTCGGGTGGAGACAGCGTGGCCATGGTTACACCATTCGTGCAGGTCGGAACTTACCCGACAAGGAATTTCGCTACCTTAGGACCGTTATAGTTACGGCCGCCGTTTACCGGGGCTTCGATCAAGAGCTTCGCTTGCGCTAACCCCATCAATTAACCTTCCGGCACCGGGCAGGTGTCACACCCTATACGTCCACTTTCGTGTTTGCAGAGTGCTGTGTTTTTAATAAACAGTCCCAGCCACCTGGTCACTGCGGCCAGCTCCGGCTCCGCCCGTAAGGACTTCACCAGCTCTGGCGTACCTTCTCCCGAAGTTACGGTACTATTTTGCCTAGTTCCTTCACCCGAGTTCTCTCAAGCGCCTTAGTATTCTCTACCTGACCACCTGTGTCGGTTTCGGGTACGGTCACTTATTATCTGAAGCTTAGAGGCTTTTCCTGGAAGCATGGCATCAACAACTTCGCACCCGTAGGTGCTCGTCTCGTGTCTCAGTCTTAGTCGCCCGGATTTTCCTAAGCAACCAACCTACGCACTTTCACCGGGATTACCAACACCCGGCTTGCCTAGCCTTCTCCGTCCCCCCATCGCAATAATAAGTGGTACAGGAATATTAACCTGTTTCCCATCGACTACGCTTTTCAGCCTCGCCTTAGGGGCCGACTTACCCTACCCTGATTAGCATGGGATAGGAAACCTTGGTCTTCCGGCGTGGGGGTTTTTCACCCCCATTATCGTTACTCATGTCAGCATTCGCACTTCTGATACCTCCAGCATGCTTCTCAACACACCTTCAACGGCTTACAGAACGCTCCCCTACCCAGCATACAAGTATGCTGCCGCAGCTTCGGTGCATGGCTTTAGCCCCGTTACATCTTCCGCGCAGGCCGACTCGACTAGTGAGCTATTACGCTTTCTTTAAAGGGTGGCTGCTTCTAAGCCAACCTCCTAGCTGTCTGAGCCTTCCCACATCGTTTCCCACTTAGCCATGACTTTGGGACCTTAGCTGGCGGTCTGGGTTGTTTCCCTCTTCACGACGGACGTTAGCACCCGCCGTGTGTCTCCCGGATAGTACTCACTGGTATTCGGAGTTTGCATGGGGTTGGTAAGTCGGGATGACCCCCTAGCCCAAACAGTGCTCTACCCCCAGTGGTATTCGTCCGAGGCGCTACCTAAATAGCTTTCGGGGAGAACCAGCTATCTCCGGGCTTGATTAGCCTTTCACTCCGATCCACAAGTCATCCCCATCTTTTTCAACAGATGTGGGTTCGGTCCTCCAATTGATGTTACTCAATCTTCAACCTGCTCATGGATAGATCGCCCGGTTTCGGGTCTATACCTTGCAACTGAACGCCCAGTTAAGACTCGGTTTCCCTACGGCTCCCCTATACGGTTAACCTTGCTACAAAATATAAGTCGCTGACCCATTATACAAAAGGTACGCAGTCACACCACGAAGGTGCTCCTACTGCTTGTACGTAGACGGTTTCAGGTTCTATTTCACTCCCTTCACCAGGGTTCTTTTCGCCTTTCCCTCACGGTACTAGTTCACTATCGGTCAGTTGGGAGTATTTAGCCTTGGAGGATGGTCCCCCCATATTCAGTCAAGATAACACGTGTCCCGACCTACTCGTTTTCACAGCCATGGCCCCGTCGTGTACGGGACTATCACCCTGTATCGTGCAGCTTTCCAGCTACTTCCACTAAGGCCATGATTGCTTAAGGGCTAATTCCCGTTCGCTCGCCGCTACTAGGGAAATCTCGGTTGATTTCTTTTCCTCCGGGTACTTAGATGTTTCAGTTCTCCGGGTTCGCTTCCTACACCTATGTATTCAGTGCAGGATAGTGTGCATGCACACTGGGTTGCCCCATTCGGAAATCCATGACTCAAGTGGCTCTTACTGCCTCATCATGGCTTATCGCAAGTTAGTACGTCCTTCATCGCCTCCAACTGCCTAGGCATCCACCGTCTACGCTTATTCACTTAACCATACAACCCAAAAGTGTCTCACTTTTAGACTGCATGGGCTGTTTCTATGCTGTACACAAGTTCGATACGCCTCTACCAAATTTTGGTTCAAGTAGAGTGGCATTTCATTTATTACAATCAGCTTGTTCATATTGTTAAAGAGCATGTAACACAAAGTTACCCGTCAATACCGCTTACGGCATTCACGACTAACGTCGTACTACTCGATAGAGAAATGGTGGAGCCAAGCGGGATCGAACCGCTGACCTCCTGCGTGCAAGGCAGGCGCTCTCCCAGCTGAGCTATGGCCCCGAAAAGTGAAATTCGTGGGAGGGCAA
>NZ_RJLC01000010.1 GCF_003999375.1 Pseudidiomarina mangrovi | reverse complement strand
GATTCGAACCCCTGTTACCGCCGTGAAAGGGCGGTGTCCTAGGCCTCTAGACGAAGGGGACGCTGAACAAAACAAACAAGTCAGGTTTTCACGTGTACTGAGTGCAGTTTGGTGGAGCTAAGCGGGATCGAACCGCTGACCTCTTGCATGCCATGCAAGCGCTCTCCCAGCTGAGCTATAGCCCCACACCTTGGAACTGCTTCAGTACCCTGACAGCGGGGCGAATTCTAGGGTACTTCCGCCGCTGTCGTCAACCTTTTTTTCGCCTCAACGAACTGTTTGCTATTTTTTTAGGCAACTGCGCTGAAACCACGCCCAATCAAGTGGCTAAGATTCAAAATGATAGATTTCATCCAGCGCTGCGCGGCTATCAACAGTCACGTTCATATCGCGCACTAAACCGTCTTCAATACTATACACCCAACCGTGCAAATTGACCTCTTGACCACGGTCCCAAGCACTTTGGATGATGGTGGTTTTAGCGAGGTTACGCACCTGCTCTATCACGTTCAGTTCGCACATACGGTCAAGTAATGGCCGCGCCGCCAAGCCGACTAACTGCTGCCGATACTCGCGATGAATGTCGCGGATCTGAAACAGCCAGTTGTCCACTAAACCATGACTGGTGCTATCAATCGCCGCTTGCACCCCACCACAGCCATAATGGCCGACTACCAATATATGTTTAACCTTCAACACGTCTACCGCGTATTGCACCACGGATAAGCAGTTGAAGTCGGTTTGGATCACCTGATTAGCCACGTTACGATGCACAAACAGCTCACCGGGTGCCATACCCACGACTTGATTGGCGGGCACCCGGCTGTCTGAACAGCCGATCCAGAGATATTCAGGATTTTGTTGGGCTACCAAGCTTTGGAAAAACTCCGGATCTTCGGTACGTTTTTTAATCGCCCAATTTTTATTATTTTCAATTAACTGACGAATTTTTGGCATCACGTGAGCAACTCGCTGCTGGTTGGCATGATTCGATTAGTTCGCCGCATCAGCGGCGCGCGCCAGTATATAACGAAGTGCTCGCTCAATACGTCCTACCACTTGCTGCTGCTCTAATAACGCCAGGGTACTGTCTAAACTCGGTGAGTTACCGCCGCCGGTGACCGCCACTCGCAACGGCATCCCTACTTTGCCCATGCCAATTTGCAACTGTTCACAGGTATCGGCAATAGCTTGATGAATACCTTCGGCAGTCCAAGTCGACAACGCTGCCAGTTTATCGCGCACCACGCTCAGTGCCTCTGCGGCTACTGGACGCAAATGCTTTTTGGCAGCATCTTCGTCGAAATCAGCATATTCTTGATAGAAATAACCGCTAATTGTAGCCATCTCCTTCAATGTCTTCACCCGATCAGCTTGCACCGCAATAATCTGCTCCAAGCTTGGTCCGTTACTATAATCAATGCCTTGGTCAGCAAAATGCCAAGCTAAGTAGCCTGCCACTTCGCTGGCCGGCATAGTCTTCATATAGTGCTGGTTGAGCCAATTCAGCTTTTCTGTGTTAAATGCCGAGGCGGCTTTGTTCACCGCATCAAGACTAAAATGTTCAATCATTTCGGCCAGTGAGAAAATTTCTTGATCGCCATGTGACCAACCTAAACGCACCAGATAGTTCAGCACCGCTTGCGGTAAATAGCCATCATCACGATATTGCATCACACTCACCGCGCCGTGGCGTTTTGACAGTTTCTTGCCATCGTCGCCTAAGATCATCGACACATGCGCATACTCCGGCACTGGCGCACCCAAAGCTTGAAGAATATTGATTTGTCGGGGAGTATTGTTGATATGGTCTTCACCACGCACCACGTGGGTGATATTCATATCCCAGTCGTCAATGACCACACAGAAGTTATAGGTGGGTGCACCGTCAGTACGGCGAATGATTAAATCGTCCAGCTCGGTGTTAGCAAACTCAATCGGGCCGCGAATATGGTCGTCAAAGCGCACACTGCCGGTTTGTGGGTTGCGAAACCGCACCACAAAGCTATCGCCACTGGCATTAGGGTTGTCGCGGCAATGACCGTCGTATCGTGGTTTTTCACCGGCTGCCATTTGTGCTTCACGCATGGCATCGAGGCGTTCATGCGAGCAATAACACTTATAGGCGCTACCCTGCTCAAGCATCTGGTCAATAAACTGGTTGTACCGATCAAAGCGTTTGGTTTGATAGAACGGACCTTCATCCCAGCTTAAACCAAGCCATTCCATACCTTCTAAAATGGCATCAATAGCCTCTTGAGTAGAGCGCTCGCGATCAGTATCTTCAATGCGTAGCACAAATTTACCACCGTTGGCACGAGCAACTAACCAAGAATAAAGAGCGGTACGTGCACCACCTACGTGTAAATAGCCGGTTGGGCTTGGGGCAAATCGAGTGACCACGGTCATTGTTATATTATTCTCCACAGCATTAAGTGATGCGGCATAGTTTAGCAAGAAGCAGCGTGCTGCGCATTACTGCAAACGAAGACAATCGGCACAAATCAGAGTGGAATCGGCGAAAAAGCCAGCAGTCAGTGCATTGCGTTGTTTTTTCCTGTTGACAGTATCGTTCAGCCACCTATAATACGCCCCGCAACGCACGGAAATTGGATGGTTAGCTCAGCTGGGAGAGCACCGCCCTTACAAGGCGGGGGTCACTGGTTCGAACCCAGTACCATCCACCACGCGTTCCTCCCAATGGATGGTTAGCTCAGCTGGGAGAGCACCGCCCTTACAAGGCGGGGGTCACTGGTTCGAGCCCAGTACCATCCACCACTTTTTTACCCCTCTGAACTCACCAGTTATTGCCCATCATCTGCAGCTAACAGCTGCCAGAAGCGGCGTAGGCTGCGCGAAAATAGCAATAGCCACAACGCCACTAGCCAGCAAAACAGTAATACCCCTTTCACGACTGAAAATTCCGGAAAGCGTGCAGCGATCAAACTAATCAGCAACCAGCCATCGAGCAACCAAGCAATCCATAAAAAGTTAGGTGCCAGCGGTGCAACCCGCACTACCCAAGCTGGGATCTTATCGCCCAGTTGGCTCAGCATCACCACCACAATCAAGGCTGGTAGCCCGATGATCAGGGCCAATAAGAATTGTTCGGTACTGGTATAGAAGAACTGTAGCAAGCGCGAGCGATCTTCCATAAAGGTCAGCGAGATAATCCACGCCGCATAGCCCCGCATAAATAGCAAAATCAGCAGCCATAACGCCACTGGTGTTTGTAGTTTGCCTTCAGGGCTTATGTAGCGTTCGTCACCGGGTTGCAGCACACTTAACCCAACCGCTTTAATTGCTCGCGCAAGGTGGCCACTTCGTCACGCAGCGCCGCGGCTTTTTCGAATTCTAAGTCGCGTGCTGCTTGATACATGGCTTTTTCGGTTTGCTCGAGTTTCTGTACCAAGGCTTTCGGGCTCATTGCCGCTATGTCATAACCAGCTTTTGGCTCTGCCGCAGCGCGTTGCTTCTCTTTACGCGGCGCCCGAATACCACCTAAATCCATGACATCGGTGACCCGCTTGTTCAGACCCACTGGGGTAATACCATGCTTTTCGTTGTAGGCGATTTGCTTGTTACGACGGCGGTCGGTTTCATCAATAGCACGCTGCATGGATCCGGTGATACGGTCAGCGTAGAGAATCGCTTTACCGTTGAGATTACGCGCTGCCCGACCAATGGTCTGGATCAGTGAGCGATCAGAACGCAAAAAACCCTCTTTGTCGGCATCTAAAATAGCCACTAGGCTCACTTCAGGCATATCTAAGCCTTCGCGCAACAGGTTGATACCCACCAGCACATCAAATTCACCAAGGCGTAAGTCACGGATGATTTCCATGCGTTCAACGGTATCAATATCCGAATGTAAATAGCGCACACGAATATCGTGCTCATCCAAATAATCGCTGAGATCTTCGGCCATTTTCTTGGTTAATGTGGTCGCCAGAACACGTTCGTTGAGTTCCACCCGCTTACGCACTTCCGACATTAAATCATCCACTTGTGACGCAACTGGGCGGATCTCAATTTGTGGGTCAATCAAGCCGGTCGGCCGTACCACCTGCTCCACCACCTCATCACCACATTTTTCCAATTCATATTTACCGGGGGTGGCCGAGACATAAATAGTTTGCGGTGCAATAGCTTCAAACTCATTAAACTTCAGCGGCCGGTTGTCCAGCGCCGATGGCAAACGGAAGCCGTAATTAACCAAGTTCTCTTTCCGCGAGCGATCGCCTTTGTACATGGCGCCAATTTGCGACACCGTCACGTGAGATTCGTCAATGATAAGCAGCGCGTCATCAGGCAAATAGTCCAACAAGGTCGGCGGCGGTTCACCCGGCGCGCGCCCTGACAAATAGCGCGAATAGTTTTCAATACCTGAGCAATAGCCCAGCTCCAGCATCATTTCGATATCAAACTGGGTACGTTGGCTAATACGTTGCTCTTCAATCAGCTTGTTGGCTTCAAGTAGCTGTTGTTTGCGGTCTTTAAGCTCAACTTTGATGCTCTCAATGGCTTTAAGAATGGTCTCTCGTGGCGTCACATAGTGGGTTTTCGGATAAATCGTCGCCCGTGCTACATCAGCTTCGGTGACTTGACCTGTCAGCGGCTCAAAAAAGCTTATGCGATCAATTTCGGTGTCGAATAACTCCACCCGCACCGCCAATTGCTCCGATTCAGCTGGGAATATATCAATCACCTCACCGCGCACCCGGTAGGTACCACGCTCAAAAGCGGCATCGTTACGTTTGTACTGCAACTGCGCCAAGCGCCGCAAAATATCACGCTGATCCACCAAATCGCCACGGCGCAAATGCAGCATCATGCTCATATAGGCGTCAGGGTCGCCCAAACCATAAATACACGAGACCGAAGCGACCAGCACCACGTCACGGCGCTCGAGCAACGCTTTGGTGGCTGATAAGCGCATTTGTTCAATATGCTCGTTAATCGAGGCATCTTTTTCAATAAAGGTATCGGTGGTCGGCACGTAGGCTTCGGGCTGGTAGTAATCGTAGTACGAGACGAAATACTCCACCGCGTTATTGGGGAAAAACTCTTTCATTTCGCCGTATAACTGTGCCGCCAGAGTTTTATTGTGAGCTAAAATCAGAGTCGGTCGCTGCACCTTCGCAATGACGTTGGCCATGGTAAAGGTCTTGCCTGAACCGGTGACTCCCAACAAGGTCTGGTGGGCTAAACCAGCGTCAAGATTATCGACTAATTTGGCAATTGCCTGCGGTTGATCACCGGCCGGTTGGTAATCTGATTTTAGTTCAAAAGCCCGACTCATGTACTCTCCTGTTGCCGCTGTAAGGTTTTATTAAACCACCACCACGCTAAACTGGCAGTGATGACATTCGCCACCACACCGCCAATAAATAGACCGGTGATATCAGCCAGCACCGCACCGAGATAACTTAACGGCACGAACATCACAAATAAACGAATAATGCTTAGCATTAATGCTGACATGGGTTGATGTACGGCATTAAAGCTCGAATTGGTCAAAATAATCACCCCTTGCAAGCCATAACTGAGCGGCATGATATAAATAAACAGCCGAATCAATCGGGCCACTTCAGGATCGTTGGTAAATGCCATAGCAATGTAATGAGCGCTGGCGGCGAGTAACAGATAAATGACCAGTTGCACCCCGATCACCGCTTTGATGGCGGTACGGTAAGCCTCTTGCATGCGGCTATAATAAGCCGCCCCAAAGTTTTGACTCATCAGCGGCGGTAATGCCATAGATAGCGCCAGCACCACCACCAAGGCCAATGATTCCAGCCGTGTGCCAACCCCGAAGGCAGCCACGGCTGGTGCGCCATAGGTAGCGACAATAGCCGTCAGTACGGCCATAGCAATAGGGGTAAGCATATTGGCGCTAGCGGCCGGTAAACCAATTTTTAGAATAGCGCGGGCCGAGCGAAACCAACTAGCCCCCTCGGGGGCTTGGAAACTGAGCAGTTGCTTACGGTTAAGATACCACAACACTAACACCGAGCCGATCACCCAACTCAGTACACTAGCCACCGCAGCACCTTGAATACCGAGTTCAGGAAATGGCCCAATACCGAAAATCAATAACGGGTCAAAAATGGCGTTCAACAATCCCCCCGACGCCATAATCAACGATGGCGTGCGGGTATCACCTGCGGCCCGCAAAACCGAGTTACAAACCATTGGCACCACTAACAGAATGGCGCCAGCAAACCACGGTGTCATATAGGCACGGATATCTGGCATTAAGCGCTGTTGCGCTCCCAAAGCTTGGAAAATTGGCTCCATCAACAAATAGCCTAACAGCGCCAAACTGCCTGCCATAAGCGCTGCTACGCTGAGTGCCGCCATGCCATCAAACCGCGCATGTTCGTGCAGCCCGCTGCCACGTTTGCGCGCGATCACTGCCGAGGTGCCAATGCCTAAACCGATACTCAGGCTGACCACGGTAAAAGTCACCGGAAAGGTGAAACTGACCGCAGCGAGTGCATCAGTACCAAGCAAACCAATAAAAAAGGTATCCACCAAGTTAAAACTGATTAGCGTGAGTACCCCCACGATCACCGGCCAGGTCATGCGCCAAAGCGTGACTGGAATAGGATCATGCAACAGTGATTGGGCCTTAGCGGCAGAACTCATGGTGGTTTCACATACATCAAATTAGCAGGCGACCAGTGTAGCTGAATGGACAAAAATGACCAAGCGGTATAGAGTAAGTGCTTCTATTTCAGCCCCTCTTATTAGCCTAAGGATCAAGCCGTGAATTACCTGTTATCCGACCGCGTCAATGCCATTCAACCCTCACCGACTCTTGCGGTGGCGCAAAAAGCTGCCGAGCTCAAAGCTGCCGGCCACGACGTCATCGGTTTAGGTGTCGGCGAACCGGATTTCGATACCCCGAAACATATTGGCGATGCCGCCAAAGCTGCGATTGACGCCGGTTATACGCGCTATACCGCGGTAGATGGTATTCCACAGTTAAAAAAAGCTGTAATGGCCAAACTCAAGCGTGATAATCAACTCGACTATGTGGCCAAAGAAATTTTAATTTCAGTGGGCGGCAAGCACGGTATCTATAACTTGCTAGCAGCCTGGATCAACGACGGCGACGAGGTACTGATTCCAGCGCCATATTGGGTATCCTACCCCGATATGACCAAATTGGTGGGCGGTGTTCCGGTGATTATCAATGCAGGCATTGAGCAACGCTACAAGATTAATGCCGCGCAGCTGGCCGCAGCCATCACGCCAAAAACCAAAATGTTGTTTTTAAATAGCCCTTCGAACCCCACCGGTATGGCCTATAGCCGCGCCGAATTAGCGGCGTTAGCTGAGGTTTTGCGGCAGCACCCGCAGGTATTGATTGCCACCGATGATATGTACGAGCATATTTTGTGGGCCGCAGAGCCCTTTGCCAATATGGCCATGGTAGCTCCTGATTTACGTGATCGTATTGTGATTTTATCGGGCGTTTCTAAGGCTTATGCCATGACTGGTTGGCGTATCGGTTATGCCGCTGGCCCGGCACCTCTGATTGCCGCAATGAACAAGATTCAATCGCAAAGTACCTCAAACCCAACCTCTATCAGCCAGTATGCAGCGGTAGCGGCGTTAGAAGGCGACCAAAGCTGTATTCAAGAAATGGTTAGCGCTTTTAAAAGCCGTCATGACTACTTAGTTGCTGCGCTCAACGCTATTCCAGGTATGCGCTGTTTGGCCGGTGATGGCACCTTTTATACCTTGGCCAATGTTGATGAGCTGATGGCAGCAAAAGGCTGTGCCAGCGACGTTGAATTATGCGAACAATTACTGGAGCAAGCCAAAGTGGCGTTAGTGCCAGGCTCGGCATTTGGTGCCCCAGGTCACGTGCGTTTCAGCTTTGCCACCGCTATGACCATCCTGCAACAGGCGGTGGAGCGTATCGATGGCTTCGCTCGCAGCTAAGTCTTAACGCTTATGGCGGCGGCGCGCCTTCTGGTTGCGCCGCTGATACCATAAATAAATCCCAGTAAACGCCAACAGCAGCGGCAACACACCAACCACTGCATACAAAATTTTCACCGGCAGACCGCCCCACATGCCAAAATGTAAATGGCGGAAGCTATCCAGTGTTTTCGCCCCCAAACCCTGCTCGTTGAGATTATATGAGCTCAAAAACATGCCACTTTGTGCGTCATAATTCGACACACTGCCGTAGTCGCTCAGCAATGGATTACCGGTTGGTGCTTGGCCAAATACCGTAAACGGTAGCTCCGGCTCAAACGGAAACAACAGGTAGGTTGGTCGGAAGCCGTCAATACGTTGGCGACTATCGGTCAGCATGGCGTCAAGATCCACGCTATCGCTATAGAGCCGCTCGGTGACCTTATAATGCTGCTGC
This sequence comes from Pseudidiomarina mangrovi, assembly GCF_003999375.1. Lineage (GTDB taxonomy): Bacteria > Pseudomonadota > Gammaproteobacteria > Enterobacterales > Alteromonadaceae > Pseudidiomarina > Pseudidiomarina mangrovi. The sequence continues at coordinate 412,484 of NZ_RJLC01000010.1, read as the reverse complement.
CCACCGCCGTGTTCGGTCCACTCTTCATAAAAGATCAAACCGTTGTAATACACCCCGGTAATGCCTAAGACTAGAAGCAATGGCGCCGCAAAGGTACCGGCCATTTTATGGATATCGCTAAACACCACGAGCAACCGTTGATTCCAACGTAAGGTGAAGAAACGTGCCCACCAACGCCGATAAATCACTAAACCAGAAATGCCCATAAACACCAAAAACAACCCTAATACCAGCGTCAGTAACAAGCCAAAATGTTCCGTTGCGAAACTGAATTCGAACGCTTTTAAGTCGTTGAGGAGTAGTGTGTAGTGCAACTCCAATAACCAATCCGTGAAATAATGACCATGCTCTGTCGGTTGACTGCGAAGTTCACCGGTATAGGGGTTTAAATGCACTTTGTGCCAGCTGTCGGTGCCCTCTTTAATCACAAACACACGGTCAGCTTCGTCATGACCGGCAGCAAAAAATTCCCAGCTACCAATTTCATAATCCGGCAGTTGCTGATTCACACGCTGCTGTAATTCAGCCATCGGTAAACGTGGTAACGACGAACTGGGCAAGGCTGCCACCTCGGGCAATAACCAGCTATCGAGTTCTTTTTTAAACACCAAAATGCTGCCGCTTAAGCAAATCAGTAAAAACGGGATCACTAAAATGATCCCGAGCCACCCATGCCAGCGGTGTAAGGTTTTACGATTCACCTGGGCACCTTAAAATTGATAGCGCAGGCTGGCCGAAAAATTACGCGGTGCGCCGTAATAGCCTTGTGCCCACAACAAGCTGTTCAGATAGGTTTTATCGAATACGTTGTTGGCGTTTAACGTCAGCATCAATTGCTCACTGAATTGGTAACTGGCCATTAGATTTAAGCGGCCATAGGCGCCCTGTTCAGTAATGATTGGCTGCCCAGCATTGGCGTAACTCGGCCCCACTAAGCCTTGCAAACGGCTAGTACTGTCTTGCCACAAAAAGCTCGCGCCCACTTTTAGCGCCGCCAGTTGCTCGAACTGATAGGTTAAGCTGCTACGAAATAAGTTTTCCGGGGTGTAGTTTTCCACCAACGCATCACCGTCAACGTCAAAGCTGGTGGCAGCAATACTGCCTTGCAAACCCGCCAACAATTCGCCACTCAGTTCAATTTCAAAACCACTACTACTGACGCCATCAGCGGCTCGATAGACCACCTCTGGCGCATTGGTATTTGGATTCATGACAGTGCCATCACTGACCGCCAAATTACGCTGGGTGATATCAAAGTAGGCCATAGATAACAGCGCTTTATCGCCCAATAGTGCGGTTTTCAAGCCAATTTCGGCGCTTTCACCGGTCAACGCTGGTAACAGCTCGAAATTCCGGTCACGCAGGTTTTGTGCTTTAAAGGTTTCGGTGTACGAAGCATATACCGTGGTGGCATCGCTAAGCGCATGCGTCACACCAAAATAAGGGATAAACTTTTGCTCATCACGGAATCGGTCGACACCATAGCCAATTCCTTCAGCCGTGAACTCATTCCAACGACCACCAACTAACAGCTTGGTATCAGCCCCTAAACTGAAACGCGCCTGGCTATAAAAGGCTTGTTGCTCAGTGTTGATGTCACTGCCGGCCAGCCCATCGGTAAAGCTAGGCAATGGTGTATTACCATCCCAATCTTCTAAACGCGGCATAGCTGGGAAACCGTTCCCTGTGGTGAAGTCGTACAGTGAGCTATCAATAAAATCTAAGCGCGCATGGCTGACCCCGAAGACTACCTCATGATCGCCACCAAAAGCGTTAAAGTTACCACTGAGGTAAAGGTCAAAATTGTCTTGCTTATCATCGTAATCATATTCGCTAGCATAACCGACTAAGCCGAGACCGGTTTGCGGATCGAGGCCAGTAGCCGGATCTGGTAAGTAGGTGTAAAACAACTGGCTGTCTTCGTCGGTGCGCGTGCGCTGATAAGCAGCACGTAGTTTCCAGCGGTCACTTAGCTGACTTTCTAGATCAATAAAGCTTTGCTTTTTAGTGACATTCCAGTACGACCAATTGGCTGAAATATTGGTTTCGCGGGCAAAGTTAGTCGGTGTACCGTCGCCATAGTATAACGTCAACGCGCCCCATAAATTGCCATCGCTATCATTGCGATGCTCACTGTAACCAAAGGTGATCAAAGTGCTGGTGGTCGGAGCATAATCCATGACTAGATAGGCGACCTGGCTGTTGGTGGCGTAGCGATCTAAATACGATTCACGATCATCAGCAACCAGCACCGCACGAGCTCGCCAGGAATCGGTCAAGGCGCCAGATACATCAGCTTCAACGCGTTTTGCCTGCCATGAGCCGAGCATCGTGCTGATACTCGCTTGGCTTGCTGAGGTTGGCTTTTTACGAATTAAATTTACTGTTGCCGCGGGGCTGCCCACACCGGTCATCACCCCATTGGCACCGTGAACGATTTCAATGCGCTCATAAAGCGCCGCATCAACGCGACCAGTGGTGGTGCCGTAATCATGATTCAACCCCAGCCCATCGGTTTGGATGTTGGTGAGCTCAAAGCCTCGAGAGCTGAAGTAGGTGCGATCGGTCTCGACTTGCTCAACGTTGACCGTGGCCGAATACTCCACCGCCGAATTGATATCATTGAGGGCAAAATCTTTCAGCTTCTCAGCGCTGATAACGCTCACGGTTTGTGGTGTGTCTTTGATGCTCAGCGGCAACTTGCTGGCGGAATCCTGATCGTTGACCAGGTAACCACTTTGCCGCTCACCGGTGATCTGCAAGCGTTCAATTGCTTCAGCCGTTTGCGGAAGCTCCGGAGCGGTTGGCGCGGCAATAGCAGGGGCACTGAGTGCAACACTAACAGCGATGGCAACACGAGATACTGCATTCATTTTCGGTTCCTCAATAGATTCACTTCATGACGATAGGCCACAGGTTAATCTAAATGAGAATGATTCGCAATAGTGTTATCGCAATTAATGCTGGGTTAGCTGCAGAAAAATTTCATGACTAGTCACACACTCGCCTACTCGCGCACTGATACGATGAGCGCCAGCACTGCTTAAGGTCAGCAATTCATTGTTTTGCAGCACTGCGCGTTGCCCATTCAGGTACCACTGTACCTGCTCAAAACGGCTACCCACGCGAATACTCAAACTGTCACTAATCAGCCATTCGTCGTGTTCAGGAAACTCAATGAGGCGTTCACAGTTAGTTTTGTCTGGTAGCGGCTTGTGATTGCCGGCCAAAGCAGTCTCTATGCGGCTCAGATTGCTTGGGCTCGCCAGTTGCAATGCATTAATGATAGCCAAGCCAAGCGGCGCAGCATGGCTGGCTCCAGACAATATATCACTGCTCTGATTATCGGCAGCACCCAGCCAGACCACCACCACATGCTGCTCTGTCACGTGTACTGACCAAGCATCACGGCGACCGTTACTGGTACCGGTTTTGTAAACTTGAGCGCCAGCCTGACTGCTATAACCCATGCTCTGGTCTGGCTGTATAGCAAGCACACTAAGCAATTGCTGGCTACTGCTGGCATTCAACAATCCATCGCCATAGCTGCTGCTCACTCCCTGCCAACTGAGTCGCGGAACGCGCTGTTGCAGCAAGCCCAGATAAAGTTGTGCCAACTGCTCGGGGCTCAGATACGCAGCACCAACCGCAAGAGCTAAGCCGGGATCATTGAGTTGACTGGCTGGCAACTGCAAAAACTGCTCGAGTTGCCGGGTGACTAAATCGGCATCGAGCTGCTCCAATGTGGTAATCGCCGGGATATTTAATGACCGCTGTAAAGCCTGTTGCAAACTGACTTGGCCATAAAAACCATCATCAAAATTACTGGGGCGATAGCCATCCACCTGAATTTCGCCATCACGTAAGACACTATTGGGCTGCAACAAGCCGCGTTGCAGAGCAAGTCCGTATATCAGTGGCTTTAAGGTTGAGCCGGTACTGCGCAAACGGGTCAGATAATTGATAGCGCCTTTGCGGGACTGTTGTTGATAGTCAGCTGAACCCAAGTAAACATTAATTGCACCGCTATCGCGCTGGACCACTAATACCGCGCCATTATGCTCATCAGAAAGTGGCTCTACGGCATTTTTTAGCAACTGCCGCGCTTGTGCCTGCCAATGACTATTAATGTCAGTGCTTATCACCCCACCGGCGCTATCTGCCAACCGGTCAATTAAATGTGCATCGCCGCTAACCAAGCTTTGATAACGCAATGGTAACGGCTCATCGCGCCATTCTTGCAGTTGTTCTTGGCTAAAATTAAGCCGCTCGGCGACTGCGTGCAACACCCGCGCACTGGCTTCTGCAGCTTCGCGCGGATGTCGATCGGGGCGTCGACGCTCCGGGCTTTGCGGTAATGCCACCAACAGCGATGCCTCGCGCCAACTCAAATACTCAGGGCTGCGCCCCAACCAGGCTTGACTCGCGGCAGCGACACCTTCGATATTGCTACCATAGGGTGCCAAAGTGAAATAAGCGCTGAGAATTTGCTGCTTGCTCCAATGCTGCTCCAAACGCAATGCCATCAGCAGCTGTTGGGCCTTAGCAAGAGCAGTTTTACGGCCTAACTCAGGGTACATCAGGCGCACGGTTTGCATGGTTAGGGTGGAGGCACCCGAGCGCACGCGTCCACTCACCAACGCATCGCCAGTGGCGCGCAACAACGCCAACCAATCGACACCGTTATGCTGCCAATAACGTTGGTCTTCATAGGCAATCAGTAATTCAAGCAAGCGTGGGTCGATGGCCGCCAAGCTGATGGGTTCGCGCCAATAGCCATCAGCACTCAAGCGGCGCGCCAGCACAGTGCCATCGCTGGCGAGCACCACGTGCGATAAGTATGCTAGCCGTGACGGCGGCAGTGGCTGATACAAATAAGCCAGCAGCGCGCCGCTAAGCGCGCTGACCAACAGGGCTAATACTAAGCCTGCAAGGTAGCCACGGCTGCTGCGCACTACCCGCTGGCTCAACGTGGTATCACCGTGACCTCGGTGCGAGCACTACGACCATGCACTTCTGGGCGATACATAAACTCCACGTGAGTGTCCGGTACCTGCATGGTACCAACAAAACTGGCGCGTACTTGGTACACCAACCGCACTGGCTGTTTGGCTTGCCATGCTGATGATAGCGCCGCACTGAAGCGATCATCCATACGTTCCACACGATCGGGCATGACGGTGATGTAGCTGGCTTTGCCAATATTACCCTTAGCATCGCTTACCCACGGGTCGTTATCATTATCGACCAACTCAAAACCGGCTGGCAGCAAATCAGTAATCATCAGGCGTTCAGACGGCAAATCATCGTCACTGGTGATGGTCAGCATGACGGTCATCAAGCTACCTTGCTGTACCTGCCAGTTACTGTCATTGTCACTGAGTAATTGGCCCTTGGCATCAAACCATTGTTTCTGCACGGTGAAACCACTGTTTTGTGGTTTACTCCCGGCCCGTAAGCCATCCAGTTCAACGCTTAAATACAGTGGCTGGTTACTGGTATGCCCCACACTAAAGCCCTGTTGTGCTTGGCGCGTGGTGATTTGCTGCCAATCAGTCAGGGCTTGACCATTAACTTTTAATTGCACCGATGCTGGGGTTATTTCCGCGTAACGCTGCAACAAAGCTGCTAAGCCGGCATTGTCCCAAGTTGAGCGGAAGCGCATTTGCGCTAAGCCTTGGCTCAATTGCTGCGACAATTTTTGCACGGTACTGCTCTGTTGATCGCTGGCAATAGCGGCCAACAACATGGCGCTGCGACTGCGCGTCAACCACTCCGATTGCGGCTCATCATCATCACTAAACCACTTGCCGAAGCGACTGGTCCAAGAATTTTGTTGGTTATAAAGTGCGGCTAATTGCTTATCAACGGCATCAACACGACCTTGATCTTTGAGCAAGCTGGCAAGCCAATAACCGGCAATCAATAAATCACGCTCTGCAGCATAGCGGTATTGACGCTGCCATGGTTTTTCGTCCTTACCCTCTTGCTGCAACATTTTAATCGCGCGCGGCATTTGCTCATCGAGGGCATACCGTGCGCGGCTGGTTACTTCATAACCTTGTTGCATTAGGATGCCATTGGCGTACATAGCTAACCAAGCATCGCGATAGAACTGCCCATCAATATACTTCAAAGCCTTATCAACCAGGCTTTGCGCCTGCTGCTTATCGGTCAGATAGCCCAACGCTTGTAGCAGCGTATCAGTGGCATACAAGGTATACAGCTCATCAATTTGGCCATTACGGCTCCAATAACCAAAGCCACCGCTACTGTGTTGCTTGGTCGCTAAATTCTGCACTCCCTGCTGCAGCATCGCTTGCCGTTCTGCAGTCATACCCTGCACCGCAATCATCGCCAGCAAGCCCCGTAAACCACTACTGGTTTGCTCTAAACAACCGTATGGATAGCGCTCTAAGCCAGCTACCACCTGTTTCAGCGTAGCGCCGGCTAATGGCGAGATACTCCATTGCATACGCACCTGCTCCGGCTTAGCATAAGCACTGAAATCAACCCCTGGTACTTGCCCCGAGCGACTGACCGGAAAACTCTGCAAGCTGGTCATTGGGTAAGAGCTATCACGCACCACGAGGCGGTAATCGCGACTGATATTTAATTGCGGATTTTGCGCATTCACCCGTACTACCAAGTCACCCACTTCGGCACTGGTGAGGTTCCAATCGATCACCTGTTGAGTATCTTTGCTACCGTTAATCTGCTGCTGACTCACTTGGCTGCCAATTTGCTGATTTAACTGCAAACCGGTCTGGTCACTGTGAAAGCGCAACATTAATTTACTCAGGAGTTCATCGCCTGGGCTCAAGAAGCGCGGTAACGAAACACCCAAGCTCACAGCATCACGCACCTGCACCTGTTGCTCAGCAAAGCCAACCCCAGCTGCACTAGCGCTAATTACCACCACGCGGAAGCGACCCTCCATATCGGCCGGCGCAAAACTATAACTGACGCGGCCATCAACGATATCAAGCAACGGCGAGGCTGCCGTGACGGTGTCAAAGAAGTCGGATTTTTGGATAATTAACGGTTGCTCTGGCGGGCTAGCCATACGCTCAGCCGTCACCATGAACGCGCGATCGCCACCCACACCAATAGTTTTTAGGCTGTCGTCTTGCTTCAGTAGTTGCCCGTAATTCGACAGAAAGCCCATAGCGAAGCGCCGCGCACCAAAGAAAAACTGCTGACTATTGCCATTGCGATAGCCATTTATGGCATGAATGCCTTCATCTACTAAGAAAATCTTCGCCTTACCGGTCGGGCTGCTAAATTCCACATCAATCGTGATTGGCGTGGTGGAAGTCAGCACCTGCGCAGCTTTCACCTTGGTGGTGATGGTGCGTTCTGGCGCTAATTGCGCAACCCAAGCGGTACCCAACGCCAATTGCGGCAAATGCTCACTACCACGGCTAATGGGGCGGACTAAATGGGCTAACACATGAAAGCCCGGCTCGCTGCTGGTTTGCTTACGAACTTGAATGCGGTTAGCGCCCGCTTTGATGGTGAAATCTTGCACCGCTTCAATATCGGTACCAGCCTGCAATACTTTCAAACGACCGGCAAACGGCGCCTGGATCTGAATGATCAGCTGCCCGTCTTGCTCGTTCACTTGCATGGGTAATACATCAGGCTCGTTGAGCGCGACGCCGTTACCCCAACCGACCCGGAATGGCAGCACAGTCTTATAACCATCGCTACTGACCGCGGTTAACTCATACCAGCCCCAGGCTAATGGATTGGCGAAGCTGAGCGTGGCTTGATCGGTATCGCCCTGCTCAATCAATTGATCAGTTTGACGTTTTAAGCGGAAGCGCCAGCCATCACCACTTTGATAAAACCAATCGTAACTGTAATCAACTTTGCGCAATTCATAGTTGACCTGCTGCAAGGCTTGCTCTTGACCTTGCCGATTGATGCGTTGCAAGCTGAACTTAACCGCCTGCCCCTCGTCGAAAGTCGCGCTATCATTCGTTGTCTGTGCGCGCACTCCTAAGTAACTGGCATGGGTATCTAGGCTTATGCGACCTTTAGCATCGTTCGCGCGCCCACTGGCGTCGAATACGCTGCCATCCACGCCGATACTGTACAGCGCTGGTTGCTCAATGGCGTCGGCATCAAGGGTAAATTCAGCACTGAACTTGCCATCGGCATCAAGGGTGCCGCTGGCTTCGTCAAGATAGCTGTAACTGTTGATGGCCTGCCCAAAAAAGTAGCCCTGCCAGCGTTTGTCCTCATGGCTGTTGCGGCCACTTAAAGCTATCGCAATATCAGCATTCAAACCCGCCGCAGCGCCGCCCGACAGATAATCAGCGCGAACACTCACGGCAATGGGTTCGCTCACCGCTACCTGTTCAGGCCCTGCAATAGCCGCCGCAATGGTCAGCGGCACAAAGTCGTCGACTTCAATCACATGGCGCGCTAGCAGGCTGTTATCCATGCTCAGTACCTGTAACTCATACACGCCTAACTGTGCTTGCGCGGCCAGCGGTACCTGAGCCGCGGCACTGCCACTGCTGTCAGTGGTGACCATGCTGCTAAATACCACCTCGCCTTGTGGGTCGCGCAACTGCAACTGCAAATCACGCTGTACCTGGGCATCCAAGCTGGCATCACGGGCTAATAGCAGCCACTCGATGGTATCGCCACCGCGATATAAATCGCGCTCAGTGGTGAGGTAAATATCGCCCGCCACACTGCTAGCGCGGCCACGTTGATTGCTACTGAGATTATTGCCAGCGGCACTAAACGGCATCAAAGCAATACCTTGCTGCTCGGTTTGTACCACGATAAATGCCGGTGCATGCTCACCACTGCCATTGAGCAGGGCACGCGCAATCCGCACCCGCCCTTGTGCATCACTGCGGCCCTCAAACAATAAGCGGTTATTTTTCGCCACCACGTTTACCGCGGCATTAGCGTGCGCTTGCGCCTGATCAAAACTGCCTAACCACACATCAACAAATTGCTGGCCATGAAAACTGGTTACCCCAACGTTAGATCGCAACAACCATTGCGTCGGCCGCTCCTGCCAGCGCTCTTGTTGCAACTCGGGCGAGTCCAATAGCGCAACAAAGAGCCCCTGCTCGTCACTTGGCAGGTACTTATTTAAATCGATATTAAAAGCCTGTTTTTGCTGCTCGCCAGCATTAAGTTTGACGGTAAAACTACCGACTTTTAAACCCACACCCTCAGCAAAATAATCGGCATCGTAACTATTCAGATTTTGGAACAAATCGTAGGCATTGGTGATACTGCGCAAATCTACTTTGAAGAGATTAATAGTTAAGGTATCAACATGAGTTACGGTAATTGGCACCATGGCATTTTGCTGCATTGGCAAAATAGTTTTACCTTGCTGCAATACAATCTCTGCTGGCCGACGTTCAGTGCTAGCAAACAATTTCAGGGTTTGTTCAAGAGTGACATGATGACAGCTGTCGGCCGCACAGTTGCTCAGTTTGAGCCCCGGTAACAGTTCAATTTGATAATCAGCGGCATACTCAAGGCGCTCTATACACAATTGCGCCGACTCATTGAGGTAATCGTAGTATTGCCGTGGCCGCTCTTTGGGCGGTTCACCTGGGCTATTCACACTAAAGCTAACCGCTTGGCCATCGCGAGTCACCCGTACGTAACCCTGCAAATCGCCTTGTTGTGGCCACAACAACTGCTTGTTATCGCGCCGATAAAAATTTGTACAAACCCGCGCTTGGTCGTTGCTCGGCTGGAATACCCAGCTTGCTACCGCAAAAGGTGCTGGAGCTGCTGCACGTTCAAAATCAGCGGCATCCGCAGTGTAGATTTTGCCGTCTAGAGTGAAGGTCAGCAATTGTCCGCTCGTCGCCAAGCTGACTGCCACCTCGTTCACGCCGAGTACCTCAACGGTAGCACCGGCTGGCACCTGCTGGCCCTGTGAGGTGGTCACGGTACGTTTAGCCACATAGGCCGTGGTGGCGTTTGCTGTATGGCTGATAAGCAAGGTGCTGGCTAGCATCACCACCAACAATATCTTGACTGCTAAGAATCGAACCGCCGCGTTCATGGCTATTTCCTTTTTTTATGTAACTGGACGGCGCGACTACTTGCCGAATTTGCGTGTTGAATTTGCGTGTTGAATTTGCGTAAAGAGTAGACTCTATTTTGTAGACAGAGTTGCACTAAAAAAGTATAGCCAAGTTTTCGCCTTTACCTAAACTTTACTTTACTCTGTAATACCAACACCCTCAGCAGTTGTGGTATTTTTGTTATGGGTCTAGAATTCGAGAAGTACCAATTAGATAGGGAAATGTATGAGCATCAAGACAGTAGTGACCGCCTGTGCGGTATTAGCCCTTGCCGGCTGTGCCAGCCAAGCACCGCAACCTAAAGTCAGTAGCGGCGGTGTCAGCAGCCAAGAACAACTGCAGGCTCAGCAGCAATTGCCGGAGCAGCGTCAAGGTTTGGGTCTGAAGCGTAAAATTGCTGTTGGTAGACTGACCAATGAGACCAACTATGGTCGCAGCCTTCTGCGCGAAGCCACCACAGGTGTGCATGATCAGAAGATCTCAGACATGTTTACCCAAGCTATTGCTAACACCAATCAGTTCCTGATTTTTGAACGCCAAGACCTCGCCGCTATTCAAGCTGAGCAAAGCCTCGCGGGTGTCAGTCAGCAACTAGTTGGTGTCGATACCTTAGTGATTGGCTCACTCACTGAATTTGGTCGCAATACCACTGGTGAGCGTGGCTTCGTTTCGAGTAGTAACAAGCAAGAAGCCACCGCCACCGTTGACTTGCGCTTGGTGGATGTTGCCAGCGGTCAAGTGATTGCCTCGGTATCTGGCACCGGAACCTCATCGCTCGAGCAATCACGCACCCTCGGCTTCGGTTCAGTGGCCGGCTATGACGGCAGCTTAAACGACATTGCTATTGGTGCAGCCGTAAACGCCGCGGTTGAAAACATGCTGCAACTCCTGCTCGAAAAGCCGTGGAGTGCTGATATTCTGGCGCAAGAAAACCAGCAGATTTTTATCAGTGGCGGCGAAAGCCAGGGCGTGAAAGCTGGCATGGTATTTGACGTAATGAGCAAAGGCCGAGAAATTTATTCCGCTACAGTCGGTAGCAACATCACCCTACCTGGGCAAAAAGTTGCGGAGCTGGAGATCACCGGCACCTTTGGTACCGATGCCATGAATCAGGGCGCTATAGGTATTATTCGCAGCGGTAGTATTGCTGGCCTTGACCTGAAAACTTTGGAAGTACGGGAGCAAAGCCAATGAAAAATTTCTGCATTATTTTAGCATTGTTGCTGGGCTTAAGTGGTTGTGTGCAAAAGCCCACGGCATTGACCGGCATTGCTGATACCTCACCCACTATAAATTTTCAGGTCAGCGATACAGTGGGTGACCTCGAACTCATCATTGATGGTATTTCCTATGGGGCACTCAAGCAATATCTAGCACCTGAACAGGCGCTGAAATTAATCCCCGGAAAACATGTTATTCAAATTAATCATGCTCAAGGTACGGCTTTTACACAGGAAGTGTATCTCAGCGAATCAACTCACCGTACTATTGAGACCAACCTCTAATGAACAAGAAACTGTTGGGCGCCCTCGTCGGCGCCGCACTTTTATCTGGCTGTGCCACCAATAATCAGTTGTATCAATGGGGTGATTACGAAGAGACTCTATTTGTCTACTTTCATGAGCCTGAAGTTCGCGATGCAATGCTCGCTAACTACTACGTATTCGTCAATAACGCGGCCACCGGCACCAGCAAAAACAAAAAGCCTTTAGCGCCGGGATTATTCGCTGAGGCGGGCACATTTATGTTGGAACAAGGTGATAGCGATGCCGCCATACGGTTTTATCAGCTTGAAGCCAATACTTGGCCGGAAAGTCGTCATTTAATGAATACCTTGATTAAAAATTTGCAGGCACAAAAAGCCAACCAGCAAGGAGCCGCTGATGAAGATTAAACTGCTACTGCCATGGTTACTGCTGTTGTTATCGGCCTGTGCGGTGCAACCACCGGATAAAAGCTACTTAGAACCACTGCATCAAGCGCGCTTGAAATCCATATTAATTGTGCCGGTACAGAATAACGTGATTGATGTGTTGGCACCAACGTCGGTATTGGCCACACTGCCCTATCAATTGGCAGAAAAAGGCTACTACACCTTTCCAGTGAATACCGTGAAAATCTTGCTGGAGGCTGAAGGCTATTACGAAGCTGCAGAAGTTCACAATGCTCCACCAGAGCAGCTAGCAGCATTATTTGGTGCCGACAGTATCTTGTATGTGACCATTCACGAGTGGGATGCCAAATATGTGTTGCTCAGCACCACTACGCAAGTGGATTTTGAATATAAGCTGGTGAGTGCTGATGGTGCCTTATTATGGCAAGCGCGCAAGCAAATGTCTTACTCGCCACAGCAGCAAAATAGCTCAGGCAACCCACTCGCCGACTTGCTGGTGATGGCGATTGCCGCGGCGGTTGAACGTGCTGCTCCGAATTACTTGCCACTGACACGTGCTGCCAATGCACAAGCTTTCAGTGGCATGGAAACCGCGTTGCCACCTGGTCCCTATAGCCGCGACTATCAGCTTTATTATCAAAAGCTCTCACCAGCATCGGTCACAACAAGTCCGACCACTGAAGAGAATTAACTGCCTGTTCCCTATGGGGCCTGTGCTGCCCCAATTTCTTTACAATGTAATATGATTTATGTCATTTGTCGGAATTGACCGGTTAAATTATAAACAAGCAGGCAAATTTGGAATGCACATCGTAACTTATGGATGCCAACAATAACGAGTCGTGCTGCTCAGGTTTTGATGCTAGCACTATGCTCAACAATAAACCTAAGGCAGAACACATGTTTAAAGCACTCAAAACTTGTTCAGCGATGCTCATGATCGGCTTCGCTAGCGTGTCAATGGCGCAAGAAACCACCGTATATACCAGTGATTCGTCGGTTACCGCATGGGACCCTATTTTACCCTCTGTTGCCTACAGCAATTGGCCTGTTGATGCATGTAAAGTGAACCCTGACGTTACCCTCAGTGACAACTGGGTGAACCCTCATGCCGCCTTCTCATTTGGTACCAATGCCCACCCGTGGCAGCCAGGCGCTGCGTTGAGTGCATCATGGATCAATGCATGGAGTAACCTGAATTCAGTTGGTCCTAGCGGTCAAAACTGGTCTCGTTACACCAAGGAAGTCAGCGGTAACGGTGACTTCGTGCTGAATTTGTTGGCCGACAACTGTTCATGGATCTACCTCGATGGCACCTTAGTTGGCTATCAAGGCCCAGTCTCTGTGCCAGGTGAGTATCCAGTGAGTTTAGATGGTACCCATACCCTAGACTTCTTAATCTTTGACGGCGGCGGCTTAGCCGGTGGTATGTTCCAATTAGAAACCAACATCGACACCACCTTTGTCGACACTGATGGTGATGGTTTAACTGATGCTGAAGAAGTATTGACGCAAACCGACCGTTTAAATGCCGATACCGATGGTGATGGTTATTCAGATGGCGAAGAAGTTGCTGCTGGCACCGATCCGAACGACGGTAATGACTTCCCTGTTGTCAATGCCGACACTGACGGCGATGGTATCTTTGATAGCGCTGATGCCTGTGCCAATACTGCTGCTGGTGCAGCCGTTGACCAATTTGGTTGCTCTGGTGTACAGAACGTTGGTAATGCCTGTGCTTGTGAAGGCAGCGCGCCTAACATGCCATGGAAGAACCACGGCCAGTATGTCAATTGTGTGGTTAAAGCACGCAATAGCCAAGTGAACATGGGCTTATTGACTGACGCCGAAGGTGCAGCCTTGGTGAGCTCTGCCGCACAAAGCAGCTGTGGCAAACCGGCTGGCAAAGGTAAAAATAAATAACCATTGGTTGTTGCTGCAAAAGCCGAGCTTGATGCTCGGCTTTTTTGTTGGTTAAGCGGTTAACCGCTTAGCCGTTAAAAGTAGATCGACCAGCCTAGCTTCACACCAAGGTATTGCTGGTGCTCAACGGTCAGCCGAAGATCCGACGACTGAGATTGATAGAGCGCGGCCGCACACTGCGAATGCAATCGTTGTGTGGTAACTCGCTGCGATACCGCTAACGGCTTGGTAAACTCGCATAGCCAAGTATGCTCACCGATAGTTCCCTCCACCCCAACCCGCCCAGTCAGCGTCAGGTGGTGATCATCCCCCAGCGCTTCGGTAGCGTGCAGCCGCGCCCCCGCTAAGGCATAAACGACCACACCTGAATCGAATTGATGCGCTTTACCGTAAGCACCCTCAACATAAACCGCCAAAGGTGCTTGCAACGTGCGGAAACGGCGCCGCTCAGCACCAACAGCTAGTAGCCACGATTCGCCGCCATCGCCAGGCAAGCCAGTATTACTGACGTTCAATGAGGTCAAGTTAAACAGTGATAAACGCTCCAGCAGCAAGCTGCCATCGCGCTGTGAGATAGTGAGCTCACCCATCATTAATTCCGAATGCTTGGGCTTACCGACTTTCGGTTGCAAGCGGTCATAGTAAGTGGGACGCATCGTCAGTTCCCACTGGTCGGCCTGCTCCGCTAGGTTCATATACGAAAACCGAACCAAATTGGGCGGCTGCCCCAAATGGGGTTGTTCCGCTGACGCCAGCACTTGGTGATTGTTACCAGGTTCATAACGCAACAATGCCCGTAATACAAGCTGACGCTGTTGGCTGTGGGCGGCTTCATCGGGGTTTTGCAGTAACAAAAAGTCAAAATATGAAGCGAGTGTAATCAGTACCCGCTTTTGATCCTGAGCCGTTAATTGAGTAAATAATGCCCCTTCAGGTTGGCTATAAACCCACTCATCAACGGCATTTTTTAAAACCTCAGGCAGAGCATTATAGTGTGATTGAAAACGCTTTTGTTCGCTTTCATTTAAGGTAATTGAGTGGACTAAATGTAACTCTGGAGCGGCCACATGAGCGACTACTTCGGATGGAAACACCGTCCAATCACTGTCGCTCACCAAATAGGTTCCCGCAACTAATTCCAGCGCTCTAGCGACATAATAAGCGCAATTCTTACTCATGAAATAGTATTGGTAATCGGTGCTGGCAAGCTCAAATAGATGTGCCGATAACAGCTGTGCGTCAGTGGCACTAACATTGAGTTGGTAATCCCACAAATTACGCAGTTCAATGCGGCCATAAGATAGATTATGGCGATAAAAATGCTGTGATGAATAGCGCGCGCGATAACCACCAAATAAGCCTTTGGCGATATAAGTCACAGGGTCGACATTCTGCGGAACTTCGGCGCCGTAATTGAGGCTGTTATCAAGCAATCGATAGGGTGATTGAGAGTTCGAAAGGTTGAGAAATAAATGTCCGTGAAACGACGCTGGGTTCTTCAAATAGCCATCTGCGAACACTAGAGAAACCTGGTCAATGGTCGCGCTTTTTTGCCAATTGACGAGTGCTTCACATTGTCCACTATCAAACTCAGCAATCAGACCTGCACGCATTAAAAATAACGCACGGGCCGGATATTGGCAGACCAATTCGGGTTCACCTTTAAAGGCAATGCGTGCCGCTTCTAATTCCGCACTTGGGTCGTGATGTCCGGTTGGCGAGAAGAAAAACTCCATCTGCTCAATTTCAGAATAACCACGTTCATTGTACTGAAGTAATTTTTTCCATTGCCACGATTGCGCAAGATCAGTTGCGAGAGCTGGCTGAGCACCAACGAGAAGCAACCCAATAACTACCCAATTCGCTACGCGCAAAACGACTGTCCTCTAAATAAAAACCCGGGCATAAGCGCCCGGGTCAAAAATTACTATCTCGAACAAATTAAGACGCTAACAAATCTTGTACCGTCAGGAATACGTGCTCAGCTTTCTCACTGCGCGTTAATTGCTCATCGATGATCATGGCAGCGCGAAGTTTTGGTAATAACTGGGCTTTTTGCTCAGCAGACACACCAAACATGTTAAACATTGTGTCAACATGCTGACCTTCACCGATAGCCAGCTCAGCTTCTAGCTTGGCATAGTTCTCATCAATGAAGCGTGCGGTCACAACTAATTCAGAATTACAGGTTTCTTTTGAGACAGTGGCCGACGTTAACGCGGTTGTTCCCAAATCCCAAATGATGTTAGAGATAGCAGACGCAGTCCCATTATCTGGGAATACCGCAGCACCGATACCACAATGGCGCCATGCGTTGAATTTCTCTGCAGCAGCCGGTTGGGCTACCATCATACCAGCAGCGATAACCAGTGCTGGAACTGCTAATAGAATACCTTTTTTCATAATGTCTTCCCTTGATTTATAGTGTAACAGCGCAGGCCGCTGTTAAAGATATGATAAGCACTTGTTTAAATAAATCAATGCGAACAATGGTGCAGATTTGGTTTTTTTGTAACATGGGTTACATTTGCTTAAGTGCCTGCCCCTTAACGACAAGGACGAACCATGAGCAAGAGCCATCAGCAATTGAAAGCCTATCAACGCGAACATCGCGAGCGCTGGGGAACTGGGGTAAACATTCGGGTGCATCGAGCACTGAGCTGGTTGCATCGCGCCGAACAAGAACTTAGCCGGGACGACAGCGACGCTGCCTTTATCTTTCTTTGGCTGAGCTTCAACGCAGCCTATGCTAACGAATACGAAGGTGTTACCCGCGCGAAAGCTCGCGAAACCTATGTGGCCTTCTTTGAGCGTATCGTCGGCTATGATCAGCAACGCGCCATCTACAACATCTTGTGGCAAAAATACTCGGGCGCCGTGCGTTCGTTGTTAGAAAATAAGTTCGTCTTCCAGCGCTTCTGGGACCACGCTACTAACGTACCCGGTGCCGAGGATTGGGAATCGAGATTCAACGCTGCCAAACGCGCCTCTCAGCAAGCTCTCGCTGCGCAAGATACCGTTACAGTGCTGAGTATCGTCATGGATCGCCTTTATACACTTCGCAATCAGCTTATTCACGGTGGCGCAACCTGGAATGGCAGCTGGAATCGCCAACAATTGCGCGATTCTGTTGGTTTACTGAGTGATTTGATGCCGGTAATCATCGAGCTAATGATGCACCATGGCACTGATGTATGGGGTGATGCGAGCTACTATTTGGGGGAATGATGGGCTTAAGTGCCTGCCCCTTAGCATCTTGGTCTGCCCACTAGCATCTGGTCTTGCGGCTTAACAGTTGGCGCTTGTAGAGTTCGCGAGAAATTTTTCAGCTGAATGAAACCCTTCGCGGGCTTGGCAAACTTTGAATAACCGAAATAGGTTTTTCGCCGTAGCGTTGCCTTGTGGGCTGACCATGCGACGTAATCCGGCTTCTTGCATATCGAGATCCTTGGCCACGTCGCCAAACGCCTGAGTGCCGTTAAGATAATCGCGCAACAATGAGTTACCTACTGCAATGTCACCTTCAAGGTAGGATTCAAGCGCTTCTAGCAGCAGTGCCGCGCGGTATTCGGGACTCTTGCAAAGCTCCATCACGGTTTGTTTAAATTCACGCGTTAACGCCATATTTTGCCTCATGATTTGCCGTTACTTCTTCGCAATTTGTAATCAGCTAAATACCCTTTAGCTTTTTCAATCGCATCGGACTGATCGGTCTTCTGACTGCCAGCAAACAGGATGACTAGCTCATCGCCCTCGGTAATGTAATAAATACGATATCCAGGGCCATAATCGATTCGACGTTCCTTCAGACCTTTGCCATTTGTGATCGATTTATGGTCACCGAAGTTACCAGCTTCCATTTGCGTAACGGCCTTTGTAACCTTCGCTTGGGCTCTGGTGTCTCGAAGTCCAAAAAGCCAGTCCCGAAAGGGCGCGTTACCGTCTGCAGTTTGATATTCTTCAGCCTTACGTTCGATAACGGGTATTGCCACTACAATACGCTCCTCACTGATTATAATAACATATATGTTATTATTCAATCCCTGATTTGATAGAGATAAAAGCGTAGCAATGAAGCAAATTTCAACCAAACCTATAGTTTGTTGGGATAATGACGAACTAAATCCTTAACTGCCTGCTCCTTAGCAGGTCGGTTAGCAGGTAGCGGATTGCAGTTCACGGATAGCGGCAATGTGGCGCGCATCGAGGTCATAAATGATCAGCACTTGTAAGTAGCGCAGAATGTAGGCGCACTGGTAGGCCTGATTGGGCGGTAGCCAAGCCAGCGGGTTCTTGTCGCCCTTTTGTCGATTGACGGTTTTCGATACCACCATCAGGTTGCGGGTATCGTTGGAGAAGCTGCGACGTTCAGCATCAGTCCACTTATCGGCACCGACAATCCACGCCACTTTTAATGGCACAATGTGATCCACATCGACGTCTTCGGCAGCATAAAAGATCTGCCCGGTGTACGGGTCGTTCCAGCGCCCACGCAACACCTTGCAACCGTCGGCGCTGGTGGTCACCGGCCCAGTTGATAAACTGCTAAGTAATTCATGGCGGGTATTGCGACAATTCCTGTCATCGTCGGCCCAACTGCCGAAAGCACTACGTTCATAGCTATCAGGCTGCTGCTGTTGCGGCTGGTAGCCCTTGGGTAAGCGGCCACCAGAGCTGAG
Source organism: Pseudidiomarina mangrovi (assembly GCF_003999375.1). Taxonomy (GTDB): domain Bacteria; phylum Pseudomonadota; class Gammaproteobacteria; order Enterobacterales; family Alteromonadaceae; genus Pseudidiomarina; species Pseudidiomarina mangrovi. The sequence continues at coordinate 393,909 of NZ_RJLC01000010.1, read as the reverse complement.
GCACTGTTGCAGCGAGTCATAAGCCTGAAAATTCTTGGTGCGCTCATACCACGGGCTATCGGGGGCATGACAAATGCCGCTGGTGCTCTTTTTGACCACCCCACTCTGGGCATCAGCGGGCCAAGCAAGCAGCAGTAGCACAATGATGAGCCCGATATAGCTCAGCGCTGGCGTCGTTTGTACCCTCATAACTGGCTCTATAACCACTCTTCTGTGCATGTTGGGTTATATCTTACACAGTCGTAGGCGTTTATCGAGCTTTTGACATGGGTTTGTAGTCAAGTGCTGTTGGTACCGGCCAATTTTCAACCTGTAATTTCATCGCGATTTTTAAAGTGAACGAACAACTTTTTGTTGGCGAGTTGTCAATGCCTTATGGTTGAGCTTGTGTCTACCCTAACCCCACCTCAAATCCTAACAATTTCGAACACTTACGCGCTCAATCAATAAACGATATGCACAAAGCGCAAACAATGGCTGTACAAAACCGCGTCACTGCAATGCCGTTCATCGCAAAAGTATCATGAGATTTATAACTAATTGATTTAAAAGAATATTAATATTGGCAGCGAATTTTTAAGCAACAGCTAAAATGCGCCGCAGGGCGCGACACAGCGTACAATTCACAATGTTTTGCACAAGGTTATCCACAGATTTTGGGGATAAGATCATCTAGCCGTTGAACCACGCGAGATCCGTCGATCTGTGGATAACCACGGACCTACAGCAAACATAACTTTTGATATAAAAGCTGTCTAATTTGTCAGCCTTGCTGAATAAACGCGCAAACGGCATTTTTACTATTGACAGCCATCGCAACCACCTTTAACATTCGCACCCGTTGTTTGATGTTCCCTGATAGCTCAGTTGGTAGAGCGGTGGACTGTTAATCCATGTGTCGCAGGTTCGAGCCCTGCTCGGGGAGCCAACATCAACAACCCACACCAAATCAACAAATTGCAATTCCCCGATAGCTCAGTCGGTAGAGCGGTGGACTGTTAATCCATGTGTCGTAGGTTCGAGCCCTACTCGGGGAGCCATCCTTAGCTCCAAAAAACCAAATCAACCGCGTTTCAATAAATCCATGTAGTCATTCAGCTCAGCATCGTTCCATAAGCTGCGGCTTAGCTCGTTGATCGGCTGGCGAGCGCCATCGGCGAGCCATTCAGCTACGCGCCGCGCCACATTCGGCCAGCTCACTTGCCGCGCAGCGCGAGAACTAAACGCCGATAGCCACTGCGCCACCGCATCACGGTCAAGTTCGCTCATCACCGTGGCCAGCCCATGCTCACTCAAACAGCGCGCATTCGCCTGTTGTTCAAACTGCCCTGCTAACGGTCGCACCAACAACTGTTTGCCTTGGCTGAGTGCTTCACAGGCGGTTTCAAAGCCGGCGTTGCTAATCACCCCACTGGCACTCGAGAACTGCTGGGCAAAACCTAGCCGCGACAACGGGAAATATTGAATGTTGCCGACTCGCTGCAATTGCGCGTCGGGGTGAAAGACGCTGAATTGCTGGTCATCAAAGCCTTGCAATAACTTATGCACGGCGCTTAACGGCTCAAACGGCAGATACACCAGAATTTTGCCAGCTTCACGCGCCATTGGTTCGCCGCGATGATGCACGATAGGTGGCAGGATATGCGGTGCATCGGGTAACCAATGCATGCCGACCACGTCAGTGACCGGTGCAAACCAGCGCAACAGCGCGCGTTGGGTGGGATGAATATGTAAGGTAGCGGCGCGGTCGTAAAAGGCGTACTGGCGGCCCATACCAATCACCCGCCGCTGCTGTTTGCGGCCAGCCCAGGCGGTGACTGGCTCGTAATCGCTGACCACTAGGTCGTAACTACTGAGATCCAGCGTGTTGACGTCGTTCCAAAAGGTTTGCCACTGGTTGCGCCGCAAGGTTTCGCGAATTGCTAAGCGGCTGTCTTTCACTACAAAACTGAGACCCTGCCGCCATTGCCAATCGCCAAAGGCTTGTACGTCGAAGTAGCCCTCACGGTCGCGCCCCGACAGCAGATAATCCACCTGCACTTGCGGGTAACGCGCCAATTCTTCGGCTAATGCGCTACAACGGCTCAAATGGCCATTACCGGTTCCCTGTACGCCAATTAAGATACGCATAATAAACTCCCATAACCCAGCGCGCTGCCAATCAGCGCCCCAGCCACAATGTCACCAGGATAATGCACACCCAGCGCTACCCGCGAGCAGCCCACTAGGCTGGCCCAGCCAAACCATAAGGCGGCGTATTCGGGGTAGTAGGCATAACTAATGCTGGCAAAAAGAAAGGCGGCGGTGGTGTGCCCCGACGGCAGGCTAAACTGATCGTGCGCTTGGATCACCGCAATAAAGTCGGGCATTTGCTGATAGGGCCGCGGCCGCTTCCACCAGCGCTTCAGTGCCCGAAACAGCGGCACCTCCACCGCAAACCCCAGCACCAGCGCCTGCACATACCCCCAATCTAAGGGGCAGGCACTTAAGGTCAGCGCAAGTGCCAAGATGGCGTAACAGTAGCCATCACCGCTGCGTGAAATCCAGCGTACGGTCTTGCTATAGCTGAAGGTACCGAGTCGCTCGCTTAGCCAACAAACGAAGCGTTGGTCGTAACTACTGAGTTGCGCGAGCCATCGGGTCATCGGTAATCCTCAATATGAGCTTCGAATAGGCGTCATGCGCACACTGTAGGCGGTCACTATTTAACCAACGTGACACTTATATGAACCTTTTGTGACAGCGTAAATAGCTAAGGGGTAGGCACTTAACGACACGAGCTTAAGTGCCTGCCCCTTAGCACTAAGTGCCTGCCCCTTAACAAGGGCCTAATCCGCACACTTTGTCGGTTGTTTCATGGCGATAAAAAACCGATAATAAGCGCATTCTCACAAGGTAAACGCGAGCGCAGGCATGGGCGACTATCTGCTACTTCTGGTAGCGACGGTTTTGGTAAACAATTTCGTGTTGGTGAAGTTTCTCGGCTTGTGCCCATTCATGGGCGTGTCCAACAAGCTGGAAACCGCTATTGGCATGTCGGCGGCCACCACCTTTGTACTCACGTTGGCCAGTGTTTGCAGCTACTTGGTCAACGCCTATATTCTGGCGCCACTAAACCTGCTGGCCCTGCAAACGCTGAGCTTTATTTTGGTGATTGCGGTAGTGGTGCAGTTCACCGAAATGGTGGTGCACAAAACCTCGCCTACCCTCTACCGATTACTGGGTATTTTCTTACCGCTGATCACCACCAACTGTGCAGTGCTAGGGGTGGCCTTATTGAACATTAATGAGCAGCATAATTTTGTCGAATCCATCGTTTATGGCTTCGGTGCTGCGGTGGGCTTCTCATTAGTACTGATTCTGTTCTCGGCACTGCGTGAGCGTCTGGCTGCTGCCGACGTGCCGCTGCCCTTCAAAGGCGCTGCCGTGGCGATGATCACCGCCGGCCTGATGTCGCTGGCATTTATGGGCTTTGCTGGCTTGGTGGCGAGTACATGAGTTTAGTCACCGCACTGATTGTGCTCGGTATTCTGGCACTGATTTTTGGCCTGATTTTGGGCTTCGCCGCTATTCGTTTCAAAGTGGAAGCCGACCCCATTGTGGAGCAAATCGACGCTATTTTGCCGCAAACCCAATGTGGCCAGTGTGGTTATCCGGGCTGTCGGCCCTACGCGCAGGCCATCGCCAACGGTGACGCCATTAATAAGTGTCCGCCGGGCGGCCAAGCCACTATTGAAAAGCTCGCCGACCTTATGGGCGTTGAAGCCATTCCGCTGGACGACGCCCACGGCAAAGAAGATGTGAAAAAAGTCGCAGTGATCCGCGAAGATGAGTGCATAGGCTGCACTAAATGTATTCAAGCCTGCCCGGTCGACGCTATTTTAGGCGCGGCCAAACAAATGCATACGGTGATTGCCCACGAGTGCACCGGCTGCGACCTCTGCGTCGAGCCCTGTCCGGTAGACTGCATTGACATGGTACCGCTGCCGGTACGACCGGACAATTGGCGCTGGGATCTCAAGCAGATCCCTATTGAGGTGCGCGAATGAGTATTCCTATTACCTTTATTGAGCAAGGTCAGATTTGGAGCTTTCCCGGCGGTATTCATCCGCCTGAGCGCAAGCAGCTGTCTAACACCACGCCTATCTCCACGTTGCCGCTGGCTAGTGAATTCTATGTGCCGTTGCGGCAGCATTCTGGCGAACCCGGCGAGCTGCTGGTCAGCGTCGGCGACCCCGTGCTTAAGGGGCAGGCACTTAGTGCGCCCGGTCTGAACAACGCCCTGCCCGTGCATGCACCAACCTCTGGTACCATCATAGCCATTGAACCGCGCACCATTGCCCATCCTTCGGGCCTGCCGGACACCGTGGTGGTAATTGCCACGGATGGTCGGGACCAAGCCGTGCAACCGCAACCACTGCCGTTAGGCAGTGACCGCGTAAAACTCATAGACGCTTTGCGCCAAGCTGGCATTGCCGGTCTAGGTGGCGCTGGTTTCCCCACCGCGCAAAAATTAGCCCTGCAACGCCCGCTGGAATACCTGATCATCAACGGCGTGGAATGCGAGCCTTATATTAGCGCCGACGATCGGCTAATGCGCGAGTATGCCAGCGAGATCCTGCGCGGCACCGAAATTCTGTTGCACATCAGTGGCGCACCAAAAGCACTGATTGCGCTTGAAGACAATAAACCCGACGCTATTGATGCCTTCAAGCGGGTGTTACCGAAATACCCAGCCATGAGCCTGCGCGTAGTACCGACCAAATACCCCAGCGGCGGCGAAAAACAGTTAATTCAGCTGCTCACTGGCCGCCAAGTGCCGTCACGCGGGCTGCCGATTGATATTGGTCTGTTGATGCACAACGTCGGTACCGCGTATGCGGTGCAACAAGCTATCGATGAAGGCCTGCCGCTAACCCAACGGGTGGTCACGGTGACCGGTGAGAACGTCAGTAAGCCGGGCAACTATTGGGTACCACTCGGTACGCCCGTAGCGCATGTCCTGGAACACGCGGGTTTTACCCCTGAAAAAGCGCAAAAAGTCATCATGGGTGGCCCGATGATGGGTTTCACTCTTGGTAGTTTGCAGGTGCCGGTGGTGAAAATCACCAACTGCTTGCTGGTGCCCAGCAGCCAAGAATTAGCCCCGCCACGCGACGAAATGCCCTGCATTCGCTGCGGTGCCTGTGCTGACGTCTGCCCAGCGCAACTGCTACCACAGCAACTGCAATGGCTGGCTAAGGCCAATGACTACGATGGCCTCAATCAGCAAAACCTGTTCGACTGCATTGAATGTGGCGCCTGCGCCTACGTATGCCCAAGCGAGATCCCGCTGGTGCACTATTACCGTAAGGCTAAAGCAGAAATTCGCGATATTGCTCGTGAAAAAGCTAAATCCGAAGTGGCGCGTGAGCGTTTTGAGGCGCGTCAACAGCGTTTAGAGCGTGAAAAAGAAGAGCGTTTAGAGCGTCATCGGCAAGCCGCCGAAGCTCGCCAACAGGCGCAGCAACAAGCCGTTGCCGAAGGTGCGCCGAACCCCAACGATGCGGTGCAAGCCGCTATTGCTCGCGCCAAAGCGCGTAAAGCCGCACAAGCTGCCGCTGCGCAAGCAACTGAACAGGCAGCCGAACCTAAGGACGACAACGCATGAGCTTTAAAATTGCCGCCTCGCCGCACGCCCATCAACGCCGCACCACCCAACAGGTGATGCGCTGGGTGTATGTGGCGCTGATCCCCGGCTTGCTGGTGCAGAGCTACTTCTTTGGTTTCGGCGTATGGCTGCAAATAACCCTAGCACTATTCACTGCCTGGTTGGCTGAGGCCGCATGCATGGCGCTGCGCGGGCGCTCGGTCAGTCACGCTTGGCAAGACCATACCGCTATTGTCACCGCGGTATTGCTGGCTATCAGTATCCCCTCACTAGCACCGTGGTGGATCATCGTCATCGGCACCGCCTTTTCGATCATTGTGGTCAAACACGTATACGGCGGCGTCGGCCAGAACCTATTTAACCCAGCCATGGCCGGCTATGTATTACTGCTTATTAGCTTCCCAGTACAAATGACCTCATGGCCAGTACCACAACAATTAGCGCTATACAGCATTACCCTACAAGATACCGCGCAGCTGATTTTCACCGGCTTTACCGGCGCTGGTTATAGCCTCGAGCAACTGCGCATGGGCATTGATGGCGTCACCATGGCCACCCCGCTCGACAGCCTGCGCACTGACTTATCACAAGCTCTCACCGTCAGCGAAGCCACCAGCAAAGCAATCTTCGCCAGTGCCCTCGGCGGCGTGGGTTGGGCATGGCTCAATATGGCCTTTTTACTGGGCGGATTAGTACTGGTTAAAGTACGTGTCATCAGCTGGCATATCCCTGGCGGCATGTTGCTTGGCTTATTGCTGCCAGCGCTGTTGATGAGCTGGTTCTACCCCGATCAAAGTGTCGGTCCACTGCTGCATGCCCTTAGTGGTGCCACCATGCTCGGCGCTTTCTTTATCGCCACCGACCCAGTGACCGCCGCCACTTCCAACCGTGGGCGCTTATATTTTGGCCTGCTGATTGGCTTGCTGGTGTTCATTATTCGTACCTGGGGCGGCTATCCCGACGCGGTGGCCTTCGCCGTGCTGCTAGCCAACATGGTGGTGCCGGTGATCGATAAATATACCCAGCCGATTGCCTACGGCCACGGAGGCAAGCTATGAGAAACCACCCAATTTTCCAAAGTATGAGTCGCAATGGCCTGATTTTAGCGGCCTTCGCCATTGCTGCCACGGTGCTGGTGGTCGGTACCGCCAAACTCACAGCACCACGCATTGCCGCCCAACAACAGCAAGAGCTACTGAGCGTGCTCAACCAATTACTGCCGGCCGCTATGCACGACAACGACTTAGTCGCCAGCTGCACCCTCGTCAGTCACCCAGAGCTCGGTGGCGCCCAGCAGAGAGTCTACCGCGCCACCCTTAAGGGGCAGGCACTTAACGATGAACCGACAAACATCCCTCAAGCGCTAGCGCTCGAAGTTACCGCCCCAAACGGCTACAGCGGTGCCATCAAGTTATTAGTCGCCTTCAATGTAAATGGCACGGTGGCCGGCGTACGGGTACTGGAGCATAAAGAAACCCCCGGCCTCGGCGACAAAATTGAATTACGTAAAGATGACTGGATCTTAAGCTTCAACGGCCTCCGCGTGAACGGCTCAGACGATAAGCGTTGGGCGGTCAAACGCGATGGCGGCCAATTCGACGCCTTCACCGGCGCCACCATCACCCCACGCGCGGTGGTGCACGCGGTCAAACAAGCTAATCTGCTCTATCAGCAGCATGGCAGCAGTTGGTTCAAAGCCCCAGCCAACTGTAGCCTAGGAGCATCATCGTGAACGAATATAAAGAACTCACGCGCCAAGGCTTATGGAAAAATAACCCGGCACTGGTGCAACTACTCGGCCTATGCCCACTGCTGGCGGTTACTGCAACCGTTACCAACGCCTTGGGCCTTGGCTTCGCCACCCTGCTAGTGCTGATGGGTTCCAACCTCACCGTCAGCTTAGTGCGCCAATGGGTGCCGAAAGAAATCCGTATCCCGGTGTTCGTGATGGTCATCGCCACCTTTGTCACGCTGGTGCAACTGAGCATGAACGCCTATGTATATGGCCTCTACCAAGCGCTTGGCATCTTCATTCCGTTGATTGTCACCAACTGCGTGATCATTGGCCGCGCCGAAGCCTATGCCTCGAAAAACCCGTGGCAAAAAGCCCTGTTCGACGGTTTTATTATGGGCGTGGGCTTTACTCTGGTGCTGGTACTTTTGGGTGGTATTCGGGAAATCATCGGCAACGGCACACTGTTTGACGGTGCGGAATTATTACTCGGTGATTGGGCTACTGCGCTGCGCGTTGAAGTGGTACAGTTTGATTTTCCGTTGCTGCTGGCGATTTTGCCGCCGGGAGCTTTTATCGCTATGGGCTTTATCATTGCCCTGAAAAATGCCATTGACCAGTATCGTGCCGAGCGTGTCGCTAAACCGGTGAAAGCAGTCACCCGCGCCCGCGTCACGTCGCAATAACGGCTAGCACGAAACGCTATGAACAAACAAAAACGCATTGAGATGTTAACCCGCTTGCGGGCTAACAATCCAAACCCTACCACCGAGCTGGAGTTCAATTCTAGCTTTGAATTGTTGATTGCGGTGTTACTGTCGGCGCAAGCCACCGACGTCGGCGTCAACAAAGCTACGCGTAAACTCTATGCTGTTGCCAATACCCCGCAAGCCATGCTCGATCTCGGCTTAGAAGGTGTGCGCCATTACATCAAAACCATTGGCCTGTTTAACGCCAAAGCAGAAAACATCATCAAAACCTGCACCATCTTGGTGCAGCAATACGGTGGTGAGGTACCTGAAAACCGTGAAGCTCTGGAAGCCCTGCCCGGCGTAGGCCGCAAAACCGCCAACGTGGTGCTCAATACCGCCTTCGGCTGGCTCAAGGATAATGAAGGTAAGTATTTTATTGCCGTGGACACGCACATTCAGCGTGTCGCCAACCGCACCGGCTACGCTAAAGGTAAAACCGTTGAGGAAACCGAGCGCAACATCATTAAACTCACTCCGAATAAATCCGAGTTTATGTTCAACCTGCACCACTGGTTGATTCTGCACGGCCGCTACACCTGCATTGCCCGCAAACCGCGTTGTGGCAGCTGTTTGATTGAAGATTTGTGCGAGTTTAAAGACAAAACAGACTTATAAACTCGCACAAAACAGTATTACAAACTGAAGCGCACTGTTACTGGGTGATGACCGTCTTCTTCTAACTGAACAATCACTACTGCTTTGTCGGTGACTGCAATAGTCGCCACTAAAGCATCGGCACCATCGCTGGTCATGGTTGATTCGTGTTTTTTGCCGCCACTCAATACAGTGATCCGCGCTTTCAGGTCGGCACTTGGTAGCGGCTTACCGTGGTCCCGCACATACAACGTCAGTAGCTCAGCGCTATGCACCAACTCAAACTCCATATCATGGGACACTTGCACTTGCCCACCATGTAACGCCTTAGCGTCACTATGGGCAATACTCGGCGCTGATACCATTAACAACGCCGCCAATAATACGCTCATTAAACCTTTCATTATTTTCAGTCTCCGTAGTTACACTAATGCGTCAGACGCGGTTTGTTGCCAGTTGCGACTCGGCTCTCGACCGAATAACGCAAATAGCAGCGGGGTTAATAACAAATCTAATAACGTTGAGCTGATCAATCCCGAGAAAATCACCACCGCAACAGGGTGTAAAATCTCCTTACCAGGCTGATCAGCAGCTAACAACAGTGGAATCAACGCAAATGCGGTGACCATAGAGGTCATCATCACCGGGGCTAGGCGTTCTTGTGCGCCGCGAACCAACAGTTCTACACCAAAGGTTTCACCCTCAAAGCGCTGCAAGTTTAAGTAATGGCTGACCTTCAGGATACCGTTACGCGCCGCTATTCCAGTCACCGTAATGAAGCCAATGACGGTAGCCACCGATAGCGGTAAGCCTGTCAGCCACATGGCGAATACGGCGCCGAGTAGCGCCATCGGTAAGCTCGCCATAATAATGCTGGCCAATACCCACGAGTTATAACGCACGTACAGCACCAGAAAAATCAGCGCAAATGATAACAACCCGAGCAAGACCAATAATTGCATGGCTCGTTCTTGCGCTAAAAACTGCCCTTCAATGGCAATAAAAGCGCCATCGGGCAAACTAAGTGCCGCGGTTTGCTCACGCACACTAGCCAATATCTGCTCAACATCGGCGTCGCTGGTGGTATTGGCATACACTGCAATACGCCGACGACCATTCTCACGCAGAATCTGATTGGGGCCATCGGTTTCGGCAATGTCAGCAATCAACCCCACCGGGATCATGCCACTGGGGCTGCTAATCAATTGCTGCGCCAGTTGCTGTGGTCCGCGTTGTTGATCCGGTAGCCGCAGCAACAAATCATAGCGTTTCACGCCATCAATGAGCTCGCTAACTGCCTGCCCCTCTGTCAATAACTGCAGTTGCTGTAACGCGGCGCCGGGGGTCAGCCCATAGCGGGCCAGTTGATCATGGCGCAGGTTGACGCTGATCTGTGGAATCAATACTTGTTGCTCCACGCTGATATCGACGAGTCCAGGAATCACAGTGAGTTGCTCGCGCAGACCATTAGCGATTTGCTGCATGCTATCGAAATCATCGGCAAACACCTTCACCACCAGTTGCGCGCGGACACCCGACAATAAATGGTCCAGTCGATGCGAAATCGGTTGACCGATAGCAACTTGACCAGGGATCACCGACAACGCTTGGCGAATATCGGCCAACACCTCGTCGCGCGAGCGCTCCGACGGAATTAAATCCACATCGAGCTCTGATGCATGTACCCCCTCCGCATGTTCATCCTGTTCGGCGCGACCTGTACGGCGCCCTACTTGGCGAACTTCTGGCACACTCAGCAACAATTCTTCCGCCAGCGCTGCTAGGCGATTGGATTCAGCCAGCGAGGTAGATGGCGAAAAAATTACCCCCAACACCAGCGACCCTTCATTAAATGCTGGCAAAAATGCCCGTGGCAGCCAGCTAATAGACCCCACCGCAAGCACCGTCACCGCAACAAAACTCAGCAGCAGTGTCCGTGCCCGCGGCAACGCGAAAGCTAACCACGCCGCCTGCCAACGCTTAAGCCGTAGCACTAAGCCACTATCTTGTTGCCGGAGGGTTTTAACATGGGGGAGCAGCCAGTAGCACAGCACTGGGGTGATGGTCATCGACACCAACAACGACGCCAAAATGGCGACTATATAGGCCACCCCAAGTGGCGAGAATAGCCGCCCTTCAATGCCGGGCAAAGCGAACAACGGAATAAATACCAACACCACAATAGCTGTCGCATAAACGATACCACTGCGCACTTCAACACTGGCCTGCCACACCACCTGAAACACGCTAAGTGGCTCGTTGCGCTGATAATTTTGTTTCAGCCGGCGCAGAATATTCTCCACATCAACCACCGAATCATCGACCAGTTCGCCAATAGCTATGGCTAAGCCGCCTAAAGTCATGACATTGATGGTCTGCCCCAGCCACTGAAATACTAATACCGCAATGGCCAGCGACAAGGGTATGGCCACCAACGAGATCACCGTGGTGCGCACCGACAACAGAAACACAAACAGAATGATCACCACTAAAATGGCACCATCTCGCAAGGCTTCGCTGACGTTATCAATAGACGCCTCAATGAAGTCGGCCTGGCGAAATAGCACCGTGGGTTCTGCAAGTCCAGCCGGTAAACCTTGGCTGAGCTCGGCCAGCGCCTGCTCGACCTGCTCAGTCAGCGCCACAGTATCAGCGCCAGGCTGCTTCTGTACGTTGATAATGACCGCCGCTTCACCATTAAAGCCACCATCGCCACGCTTCACTGCGGCACCATAGCGTACCTCGGCAATCTCACCTAAGCGCAACGGTTGCTGCTGTTGCCAGCTCACCGCCAATTGCTCTAAGTCACTCACGACCAAACTACGACCTAAATGACGAACGAGATATTCGCGATCACCCTGATCAACAAAGCCACCGCCAATATTACTGGCATAATCGCTGAGGGCTTGCCGCAGTTGTTCAATACTGACACCGTAAGCGCGCATTTTGCGCGTATCGGGAATCACTTGCAGTTGTCGTACTTCACCGCCAATTGGGATCACCTGAGAAATACCGGCAATCGCTAATAAGCGCGGGCGTAGCACAAAGTCGGCGTATTCGCGGGCAATCATCGGGTTGACCCCGCCCTGCTCGCTAAGCGGCAAGGCAATCAGCATGATTTCACCCATAATCGACGATACCGGGCCCATCATAGGAGTAACGCCAGGCGGCAATTGACTGCTGGCTAAATCAAGACGTTCGGCTACCAACTGCCGATTACGATAGATATCGGTATCCCAGTCAAACTCGACATATAACACCGATAAGCCAATGCCACTGACCGAGCGCACCCGGGTTACCCCAGTGACACCGTTGATGAGGTTTTCCAATGGAAAACTGACCAATTGCTCCACTTCTTCCGGCGCCATGCCGCCCGCTTCGGTCAAAATCGTGATCACCGGCTTGTTCAAATCAGGAAACACGTCGACTGCAAGTTGTTGCGATTGCCACCAGCCATAGACCATGGTTAACAGCGCCAGCACCAGCACCACCATGCGTTGCTGTAAGCTAATGCGAACTAATTGACTAAACATAAGCCCTCCTAGCGGACCTGATTGATCCGTGAAGCTGCTTGCACCACTACCCGTTGACCGTCGCTGAGCCCAGCAACAATAACCACCTGCCCCGCACCAATGGCGTGATAACGCACTTCTTGCGGCATAAAGCGTTCAGCACTGACCTTGAGCCATACCACCGGCAGATTGGCATTATTACGCACGACCGCATCAGCCGGCAGCACCACGCCTTGTTGCTGCTGATCCAGCAGCGCCACAATTTCCAGGGGTTGATCAATCAATAATGGCTCACTACCATCCGCTTGGTACTCAAAGATCAGCTGTTGTAAGCCTTGCTGGATAGCAGGTGCCACACCGCGTAACACCAGTTCACCGGGACGGTCGGTAAAACGCGCCGCAGTAATAGCTGCCGCAGATAGCTGCTGATCAGCGCTGACCTCAAGCAGGCGCTGATCAGCCGACACCACTTCAAACAAGGTGGTTCCCGCCTCTACCCATTGGCCATTACGTACACCGTGATTGATGACATAACCACTGATAGGTGCCCGCAGCGGCTCAGGTAACTCCAGCCCGGTTTGTAGCGCTTGCTCTTGTGCCAATAAGCTCTGTAACTGAGTTTTTAGACGTTCAACACTTTGCTGATCAGCCAGCTCATCAAGGGCTTGTAGACGCTTCAAATCACGCTCGGTCTGGGCTAACTGATAACGAATTGCAGCTAATTCACTGCTCTGGCTTGCTTGTTCATAAGCATTGTCCTGAAATTGCAAATAGGCCAATGCTTGACCCTGTTCAACCCAATCACCAGTCAGTGGTAACTGCATCGCCACCGTACTAATACGCCCATCGCTACTGGGCTGGACTAACGCATGTCCGCGTGGATGGGCGCGTACCATAGCTGCTAACTGCACCGTGGTAGCTACTGACTGGCTCATGGTTAGCTCCGTACGCACCCCCAATACCGCCTGTTGGCGCATTGACAACGCTACGCTACCATCACTTTGCCGACCCCAACTACCGTCAACGCTGCTGTTGGTATCAAGATGCTCGCCATTCGGACCATGGGCGCCAGGAGCTGCCCACAGATTACTGGTGGCAATAACAATCAGGGTGACTAAAAATGTTCGTTTCATGCCATCACCTCCGCGCGCGCTTTGCTGGTACGACCGAGCCAAACGCCGCCAACCAATGCGACCAGTAAAGCGCCCAACCAGCCCCAAGGTACATGGCCATGATCATCGTACCCGTGCTGGTCAGCAGCCTGCTGCTCAGCAATGATCAAACTAGCCGGCACTAAATCAGCGATCTGCGCACTCAATACTGTCAGCAACAGATTATGCTCACCGGGTTGTTGCAAACGTGCCACCAGCGCCGCATCAGCGATCACATAATGGCCATGCTCGGTGTCATACGCAGCGCTTAGGTTAAAGCCGTCATAATCTAGGGTCATATCGGCATCATTAATGGGGGTATTACTAGCAAATTCATGCAAGTACACACGCAGGCCATCGGCCTGTAATTCACCGACTAGCTCAACCTGCTCGGTAGCGGCTTCAAAACGTGGATGTTGGGTACCAGCGGTGTCGCGCGATATCTCAATATGCTCACCATTAGGGCCATGTGCACCAGGTGCGGCAAAAAGTATTGGCGTGACCAAGGCCACGGCAACTGCGGCAATCATGCCGACAGCAATGGATGTAAGAGTTTTCATGACAGTTCCGTAATTAGCAAAGCAACAGGCAATGCGGCGTTCGCGCAGTGCCAATTAAGTGTGTGCTAAAGGTATTGTCTGGGTGGTGGTTTTTGATCGGATAAAATAGGTGCAAGCCACGATTGGCTCAGTGCCGTGCGTTGAAAGATAGCGGGCGCCGCCATGACTAACGGAAGCGTTAACGTTGCCAGTACCGGTAAGCCGCGATCATGGTGCGGGTTGCTGTGCTCAAATGCAGCATCGCTATAACTGATTTTAAAGTACTCGGGATGCTCGGTATGGTGCTCATGGGGCTGGCCAATATGATGCAAAAGGTGATGGCTATTAGCTTGTTCTATGCTCTGCTGACTAGCATGCTGACTGTGTGCAGAATCATGCGAAGAGCCGTGCACAGGGCTTACAAAACCGGCCAAAACCAGCTGTACAACCACAATGATCATGAGCCCGTATTGTCGCATGCGCTACCCTCTGATGTGCTGCGAAACAGGCTACCACTATTCACAATCAGCAACAAGTTCAATCCCCGCTGCTCGTTAAATATGATATAAATACGCCATAATTATCCGCAAGCCTTAACAGCATAACTAAGGAGTACGCTATGCGCATGTTACACACCATGTTACGAGTCGGTGATTTGGACCGTTCTATCGCTTTCTATACCAATGTCATGGGTATGCAACTGCTGCGCCAAAGCGAGAACGAAGCCTATAAATACACCCTTGCGTTTGTCGGTTACGGCGATGAAGCTAACCACACGGTGTTGGAATTGACCTATAATTGGGGCGTTGATAAATACGAGATGGGTGGCGCCTATGGTCACATCGCCATTGGTGTAGAAGATATCTACGCCACTTGCGACCGCATCAAAGCCGCTGGTGGCGAAGTGTATCGCGAGCCAGGCCCAGTCAAAGGTGGCAACACCGTGATTGCCTTCGTGCGCGACCCGGATGGTTACGCCATTGAGTTGATTGAACGCAAATGATGAAACAACGCTTTCGCGGCTACCTACCAGTGGTGGTCGACGTCGAAACTGCAGGCTTCAATGCCCGCACCGACGCTCTGCTGGAAATCGCTGCAGTCACCCTGCGCTTTGATGAGCAGGGTTTACTGCAGCTGGACCAGACCATTCACTTTCATGTCGAGCCGTTTGCGGGCGCCAACCTTGAACAAGCGGCACTAGATTTCAATGGCATCGACCCCTACCAGCCGCTACGTGGTGCCGTGCCAGAAAGCGAGGCACTCAAAGAAATCTTCAAACTGATCCGCAAATCGCAGAAAGACGTGGATTGCCAGCGCTGTGTGTTAGTGGGGCACAATGCCACCTTTGACCACAATTTTATGATGGCAGCCGCCGAACGTTCAGCCATTAAACGCAACCCATTCCACCCTTTTGTGACCTTTGATACCGCTGCACTATCGGCGCTAACGTTAGGCCAAACGGTGCTAGCAAAAGCTTGCCAAGCCGCCGGCATTGCCTTTGATGGACAGCAGGCTCATTCTGCGCTATACGATACCGAGCGCACCGCCGAACTGTTTTGCTTTATGGTGAATCGCTACCAACAACTCGGTGGCTGGCCGCTTAGTGGTCACAACAGCACCGATAACAACAATAACAATAAGGATGCCAGCGATGACAACGACCTCTCAGAATCCGAGCTCGACCAATAACCTGCGCCGCTACCCATATGCCTTAGCATTAGCCATCGTAGCGCTGATGGTGTGGTCGGTTATCAACCCCGCCATGATGGATGTTTGGATTGCCGAGATGATTCCGGTCATTGTGGTGTTCCTTATCATCGTCGTGACCTACCAGCGCTTCCAGTTCAGCAACGTGGCCTACACCCTGATGGCCGGCTGGCTGATCATGCATACCATTGGCGCTCATTACACCTTTGCTGAAGTACCCTTTGATTGGTTCGGCGAACTTACCGGCTTAGAGGGTCGCAATCATTACGACCGTATCGCCCATTTTGTGATTGGTTTTTATGCCTATCCGGCGGTGGAATTCTTACTTCGTAAGCAATTGGCAACCTTCAAAACCGCGCTATTTTTCGGCTTATTTATGATTATGAGTGTCGCCGCAGGCTATGAGATTATTGAATGGTGGTTCGCCCAGTATTATGGTGGCGACGCCGGTATTGAGTTCTTAGGCTCGCAGGGCGATCAGTGGGATGCGCAAAAAGATATGTTAATGGATACCTTAGGCGCCATCACCAGCCTGATTCTCTATTACTTCATCAGGCCGGATCTGAAACACGCAAAATAAGCGACTTATTCGCTCGGCGCTGGGTGACGCGCAGCAACATCGCTAATGATTTGCTGCAGCTCACCTTGCTGATACATTTCCATGATAATGTCGCAGCCGCCTACTAGTTCACCTTCAATCCACAGTTGTGGGAAGGTGGGCCAATCAGCATATTTCGGCAACTCGGCACGAATATCTGGGTTCTGTAAGATATCCACATACGCGAACGGCTGGCCACAGGCCATCAGTACTTGCGACGCTTGCGATGAAAAACCACAGCTGGGTAGCTTTGGCGAACCTTTCATGTAAAGCAAAATGGGGTGTTCGGCGATTTGCTGCTTAATTTTTTCAATAGTTTCCATGATCACCTCTAGTTGATGGTCAACGATCGGCGCGTAGTCTACCACAAAACAAATTTGCCTTGCCCTTGAAATAAACTAATTTGCCACTATGTAGGTATATAGAGACTGCAACGGTCGTATTCAATGCTAAACTAATACGACCCGAACAAATCATTCATGACTAACAATGGAGAGTCCACATGGCATTCGAATTACCTGCTCTACCGTATGCGAAAGACGCACTCGAGCCACATATTTCTGCTGAAACCATTGACTACCACTACGGTAAGCATCATCAAACCTACGTGACCAAGCTCAACGACGGTATCAAAGGTACTGAGTTTGAAGGCAAGTCGCTGGAAGATATCGTTAAAAGCTCAAAAGGTGGTATTTTCAACAACTCAGCACAAGTCTGGAACCACACCTTCTACTGGCATTGCTTGAGCCCAAATGGCGGCGGCGCAGCAACCGGTAAAGTTGCCGATGCGATTAATGCTAAATGGGGTTCTTTTGACAAGTTCAAAGAAGAGTTCACCGCTAACGCCCTGAACAACTTCGGCTCAGGCTGGACCTGGTTAGTGAAAACTGCTGACGGTGGCGTAGACATCGTCAATACTAGCAACGCTGGCTCAACCTTGACCGACAGCAGCATCAAAGCACTGTTAACTGTTGACGTATGGGAACACGCTTACTACGTTGACTACCGCAACGCGCGTCCAACCTACATGAATGCGTTCTGGAATCTGGTCAACTGGGACTTCGTGAACGAAAACTTCGCGTAATCTGCACAGCGCAACAAAAAAGGCGGCCCATAGGCCGCCTTTTTTATGACACAAAGAGAGTTAACCAATCAGATCAGTCGGAATATCAGCACGCATGCTTTGCCATATTTTGCCTGATTCGTAGCCGTATTGGCGGACTAATAATGCAGCGTCGTTCTTCTCACCCTGCTCGGCTTTAGCCAGTAAGTCAGCGTAATATTTGCGCGCTAATTGACGCGCTTCTGGGTTGGAGAAATAGAAGTTACCAATACGTGAATACAGCCCTTTAAAACCATTCAACACCAGCACATAAATCGGGTTGCCTGAGGCAAACGCTAAATCGTGGTTCAGACGGTAATCATATTGACTGAAGGCTTCTGCGGTATCAGCCAGATCATTGGCTTGCATCAGCAATTCGCGGACTTTCTCCGGCGCATTGCGCACCGCACCGCGAATATAAATAGCACTGATATTGGTCCGTGCTGACAGCAATTGATCCACTAACAATGGCATGCCGTCTTCGTCGAGTTGGGCCAAGGTTTCCAAAATATTTAAACCCGAGGTTTCCCAGAAATTATTCACTCGTGTTGGCTTACCATGCTGAATAGTCAGCCAGCCATCGCGGGCCAAGCGCTGCAACACTTCGCGCAAGGTGGTACGGGTCACGCCAATCAGCTCTGATAACTCGCGTTCGGCAGGCAAAATCGTGCCCGGCGCAAAATGACCGTTCCAGATTGATTTTACAATGTATTCTTCAGCAAAGCCTGCTGGACTCTGTGCCTTGATTAACATGAAATGGCCTGTGGTTTGAATAATCTGTACCTATATAGGTTGAACATCATAGTCTAGCTGGCGATTTTATCAGTCTTTGTAATGGTCGGACAAGTTAATCATCACATGGCCCGGCCAACCCCGTCGACTTTTTGTCGAAGCTGGGGTAATGTTGGCCGCAATAATAACTTATCAGGAACACTCCATGACACAGTCTCACTCATGGCTTTCACGCTTTGCGCAGTTACCCACCCAGCGCTGGCCGTGGGCACTGTTAGCGCTGTCGAGCTTTGCTCTGATTGGCGCCGCCATGTACTTTCAATATGCGATGGATTTACAACCCTGCGTGCGCTGCATCTATCAGCGTACTGCAGTATTAGCCATTGGCTTAATTGCTTTGCTGCCGTTGCTTAACCCGCAGATAAAACCCTTGAAATGGCTGGGTCTGGCTGGCTGGCTGGGAATCGCCAGCTGGGGTTATGTGATTGCTGCTGATCATGTTGCGCTGCAACAGTCCGCCAACTCGTGGTTTGCGGTGT
The DNA here is from genome assembly GCF_003999375.1 of Pseudidiomarina mangrovi. Taxonomy (GTDB): domain Bacteria; phylum Pseudomonadota; class Gammaproteobacteria; order Enterobacterales; family Alteromonadaceae; genus Pseudidiomarina; species Pseudidiomarina mangrovi. The sequence continues at coordinate 375,301 of NZ_RJLC01000010.1, read as the reverse complement.
GCGATATCAACCCACAATTCCCTGCCTTTATGCCCTTACATGAGTGGTTTCCCGGCTTTTTTGGCGCACCTGGCATGTGTGGTGATATCGACTGGCAATTCGTTGGTTTAAGCATGCCGCAGTGGCTGCAGGTGATTTTTGCGGGTTATGCAGTGAGTGCGATAGTCGTTATCGCCGCCCACCTAGCGGTTAAATCGAAGCAAAAATAGCCGCTAATCGCAGTCACGCAGCGGCCACGTGACGATGCGATCTTCCAGATCAGTCTGCAATTGATTTTCTCTTTCCACCCGGCCGACCACACTGATCCCCGCAGCAACCATAGCGCTGCGGTCACCGTTATTGAGGAGCGGATGCCAATCCGCCAAACCACGGCCTTCGGCCAAGCGCCGATAGGCACAGCTCGATGGCAAGTAATACAGCGTGGCGAGATTATCTGCGGTAATGGTTACACACTCAGGCACAAAGGTATGGCGTTGCGGGTAATTGCTACATTGCCCGGTGTCGGTGTTAAGCAACTCACAGCATATATCGGTGAAATGTAACGCTTCGGTGTCGTCATCAATCAGTTTATTCAGACAGCATTTGCCGCAACCATCGCACAACGATTCCCACTCGGTATGGGACATTTCATGGAGTTTTTTAGTCTGCCAGAATGGCTTCATGAATCAAACGCGACATCGGCCGGCCATTGCCAGCGCGTCGTGCCCTGAGTCAAACACAGTAGCAGCTGGTCACCAGCATTTAGTGGCCCGACCCCAGCAGGGGTACCGGTCATCACTACATCGCCTGGTAACAGCGTGAATTGCTGACTGATGTCGGCTAACAATTGCGCCAATGGAAACAATAGATCGGCGGTATTGCCCTGCTGTACCAACTGGTTATTTTTAAACAGTTGCAGCCCAAATGGCTGGGCGAAATCAACCTCAGTGGCATGAATAAAAGGCCCCAATGCACACGAGCCATCAAAAGCCTTAGCGCGTTCCCATGGCTGGCCAGCAGCTTTTAATCTGCTCTGCACATCGCGCAAGGTCAAATCAAGCCCTAAACCTACGCCAGCAACCGCGGCGAGCGCCTGGTCAGTAGTCGCACGACGCAATGGGGTGCCGATTAACAACGTCAATTCCAACTCATGGTGGCAGGCACCTTGATGCAGAGGGATCAGCACCTGCGGCAAACGGGTTACCGCAGTCGACGGCTTAATAAACAGCAATGGTTCGGCCGGCAGCGGGTTATTCAGCTCCGCGGCATGCTCGGCATAATTACGCCCCACACAGACAATTTTACTCGGCGTTAACGCCCCAGTGGTGCTGCTCATTAGCGCGGAAAACGAATACGATCAGACAGATAGCCTACCGCCGCAACAAAATAGTGTGAGCGGTTCCAACGCATTAAGGCGTCGTAGTTGTCATAGGCTAAGAATACCCGACCTTGGCGGTCATCAGGGATCACCACCGCAGCAACAATATCGTCTCGCTTCGGCAGGTCGCTGCCGTCCATGCTACGAACACCTAGAGCCTGCCATTCTGCCAGCGGTTTTTTAATGCTTAATTTAGCTTGCTCGATATCAAATTCATCGGGCAATTTCACTTGCCGCCCCCAGGTTACATCGTCATTCCAACCAACATTTTTTAAGTAGTTGGCGGCCGAGGCAAACACGTCGCCCATGGAGTTCCAAATGTCTTTACGACCATCGCCATCATAATCAATGGCATAACTCATAAATGAGCTTGGCATAAACTGGGTTTGGCCCATAGCACCTGCCCATGAGCCTTTCATATTGGCAACATCAATGTGACCTTCTTGAACAATAGTCAAAGCATGCCATAGCTCCTTCTTAAAGAATGCTTCGCGGCGACCTTCATAGGCCATAGTGGTCAACGCCGATACCACATCAAAACCGCCGGTAAACGAGCCAAAGTTGGTTTCAATACCCCACAGCGCAACAATGAAACGCGGCTGTACGCCATACTCAGCACCTATTTTTTCTAATAGCTCACGATGTTTCGCATACATTTCTACCGCTTTCGTGGCTTTCCACTCCGGCACGGCGCGCGGTAAATAGGTATCTAAAGTAAGCTTAAACTCAGGCTGGTTTTTGTCAGCCTCGACTGATTTTTTATAAAACTTAACTTCAGCAAAGGCTTTATCGAGAGTCTCTTGCGTGTAACCGGCAGCCAGCGCCTCGGCTTTCAGCTGCTCCACATAAGCGGCAAAGGCTTCGCCCTCTTCTGCTTGCGCCCATGGGCTTAGCAATAGCGCGGCGGTGAAACTTAGTAGTAGCAAAAACTGTTTCATCCCTGTGACTCCTTATGTTGTTTTAATAGATTTTCCACTGGTGGAGGTAATTGTAGGTAATAGCCGGGCTGGTCTAAATGACGCCGCAATTCATCCACGCTGAGATGGGCTAATTTACGCTCTGTTTTCAGCGCAAACACCATCACTTCTATAGGTTGACCAAAATGTTGCCGCAACGGTTCCGGCAATTTAGAAAAATCTGCCGGATGGGGCATGTATAGGTAAGTATCGGCGCGCCGCGAACTGCGGTAAATAGCACACAACATGAGCGCTTCTCGTCTTGGTTAGCGCTGCACTAATTGCAGCAAATCGGCTTCCAGCTTAGCGCCACGCCAGCCGCTTAACAAGTCAGGTTTGGGTAAAGATGCCTGCCAATCAGCCGGGATCTGCCACAACCAATGCAAGGTATCGTTGATTTGTCGCCGTGAGGCCACCAACACTGGGCTGATATCAAGTTCAGCAGCGAGGGCATCACAGCGTTGCTTCACCGCGGCATACGCGGCTTTATAGCCGTTCATATCGGTCAAGCGTTGCAGCGGCGCCAGCATGTCGGTGCTGGCTTTGCCACGGGCAATCGCGGCCATGATGGCATCGCCGTTATAGCGCACTGTCACCGGTGATAAGTCGGTAATACCTTTGAGCGCCTGCACTGAGCTGATGGGTTTACGTGCCATTTCTAACAGGCTGTGGTCTTTGGCAACAAAGCTTAGCGGAATATCCGACTGCCGCGCCCGTTGTTGCCGCCAGATCAATAACTCGCGCAGCACTCGCAGTTGTTGGTCATTGCACTGCCAGGCATTACCAAAGAACAGATACAAGGCTTGGTCGGGTAAATTACCAGCGCGCTTCTGAATTTGCTCGGCAGTTTCGGCCAAAACCAAGTCGGCAACGCCTTTGTTGCTGACCTGCTCCAGTAACTGCGGATAAATCTCGTACAGATAGTCGACATCCAGTGCCGCATAGTCGAGCTGTTCTTGTGCTAACGGGCGTTGCATCCAGTCAGTGCGTGACTGTGATTTATCCACCAGCATGCCGGTGTATTGCTCAACCAAGGCTGCGTATCCAAGCGCCTCACCGCTGCCGGCAAAGGCGGCGGCAATTTGACTATCAAACACATGGGTTGGGATATGCCCCATCTGCTGCGATAAGATCTCGTAGTCTTCACCACCGGCATGAATCACCAGCTGGGTATGGCTATCACCCAACAACTGCCACAACGGTTGAATAGCGCTGCCGGTTAACGCAACAGTATCGATTAACGCCAACTGGTCGGCTGCGCGTACTTGTACCAGGCCTAATTTGGCGTAATAGGTGCGGGTGCGAACAAATTCGGTATCGATTGCGAGGTAAGGTGCTGAGCGTGCTTGCTGACAAAAATCAGCAAGCACCTTAGCATCAGTAATCAATTGGTAAGGCATCAATGGGCTTTTTTCGCCTCTTCGTCGCGCAATTCCCGACGCAAAATTTTGCCAACATTGGTTTTCGGCAAGTCTTCGCGGAATTCCACGAATTTCGGTACCTTGTAGCCCGTTAGGTTCTCGCGAGCATATTCAATCAGCTCTTTTTCGGTCAAGCTGTTGTCTTTGCGTACCACGAACACTTTCACTGCTTCGCCGGATGAATCATGGGGTACACCCACGGCAGCGACTTCAAGAACTTTCGGGTGCGAAACGACCACATCTTCAATTTCATTCGGATAGACGTTAAAACCAGACACCAAGATCATGTCTTTTTTACGGTCGACGATTTTGACAAAGCCTTGCTCGTCCATAAAACCAATATCACCGGTCATAAACCAGTCATCTTGCATGACCTTAGCGGTTTCATCTGGACGGTTGTAGTAGCCAACCATCACTTGTGGACCACGTACTTGGATCTCGCCGGTTTCGCCAATGGCAAGTTCTGCCCCACTCTCGATATCGACGATACGTACATCGGTAGACGGTAATGGAATGCCAATCGTGCCGGTAAATGACTGAATATCGGTTGGGTTGGTGGTGACCACTGGAGAACACTCAGTGAGACCGTACCCCTCGAGCAAGCGTGACTTGGTAACCCGCTCCCAATGTTCAGCCACAGATCGCTGCACCGCCATACCGCCGCCCATAGCAATTTTCAGGTTGCTAAAATCGAGGTCTTTAAAGCCTTCGGCGTGCAAAAGGCCGTTGAATAAGGTGTTCACCCCTGAAATCATCGAGAACGGATGCTTTTGCAACTCTTTCACAAAGCCGGCCATATCGCGCGGATTGGTGATCAGAATGTTCTTACCGCCATGCTTGATAAAGGTCAGGCAGTTCACCGTTAAGGCAAAAATATGATAGAGCGGCAACGCGGTAATAATAGTCTCTTCGCCATCATTCACCAGCGGTGCAAAGACCGCCGAGACCTGCTCTAAGTTCGCTACCATATTACGGTGCGACAGCATGGCACCTTTGGCTAAACCAGTGGTGCCGCCGGTGTATTGTAAAAAGGCGAGATCATCCCCAGTCACTGTTGGACGGCTGTAGTCAGCCTGCGCGCCATGGCTCAGTACACTGCGAAAATCAATAGTATTGCTGAGCTGATAGCTCGGCACCATCTTCTTCACATATTTCACCACTAGGTTGACAATCCAGCGTTTAGGCGCGGGTAACATGTCACCAATGGCGGTGAGAATCACGTGTTTAACCGGCACGTCAGCCACCACTTTCTCAAGCGTGCTGGCAAAATTATCTAAGATCACGATAGCTTTACAATTTGCGTCGCTAAGCTGATGCTTTAATTCACGCGGAGTGTAAAGCGGGTTGACGTTAACCACCGTCATACCAGCGCGCAGAGTACCAAACAGCGCAATCGGATATTGCAGCAAGTTAGGCATCATAATGGCCACTGCATCACCTTTTTGCAGGCCCTGCGCTTGCAGGTAAGCGGCAAAATTACGACTTTGCTGATCCAGCTCTTTAAACGACAGCTGGTGGTCCATATTCACGTAGGCGATACGGTCGGCGTACTTGGCTAGACTTTCTTCGAAAATTTCTAGCAAAGAGGCATAATGGTCGGCATCAATGGTTGCGGGTACACCCGCCGGATAACGTTTAATCCAGACTTTTTCCACGCTGATAGCTCCAGAGAACAAATCGTTGTTCGTATTATTTTAGACGTTGATGTGCGCAATCATCGCATATCCGACCAGTTTAGACTAGCCGTTCGCGCGGTCGATCATCTGCTCAAACAAGCCGATAACCGCAGCCGCCTGTTCCATGTGTACATGGTGTCCGCCGGCTAAACGGTGAACTTTAAGCTGCGGTACCTGATGTTGCCAGAGTTGCAGTGCCTCGAGTAAGCGCTGATGACCTTGTTCGCCGAGGATCAATTCAATGTTGCAGCTTATCTCGCCCAATACGTTACCAATTTGCTCAGCAGTCAAGCGCAGCGGCGATAAACCACGCAACTGCCCATCGGCGCGAAAGCGATAGTCCCCAGTGCTGAGTTGCTCAATGCCGCGCTCAACCAGCAAGGCAGCGATCGCTTGGTTAAAGTCACCGGCAGCCTGCCGGGCTCGCACCCCGCTCTCTTTATTAGGGTAATGTGGTGGTTCTTTTTGCTGTTGCTGCCAGCGACTCATAAAGCCTTTACGCATGTCCTTGGCAGTTTCATCGGCCGCCGTAGCCAATAAACCAAACGCTTCGATCATCAGTAGGTTCTGAATTCGCAACGGGTCGATTCCAGCCAACATATTGGCGGCATAAGCACCCATCGAGTGCGCCAGCACATCAATATGAGCCCAACCTTGCAGCTCGCACAGTTGCCACAGGTCATACACGTAATCAATAAAAGGATAATAGTTACCAGCGGGGCGATGGTCGGAATGACCATGGCCGGCCCACTCCAAAGCGATGAGACGATGCGATTGCGCTAATGGCGAATTGAGAAAAGCTGCCGCTATGGGCACGAAGCTATGGGCGTTATCCAACCAACCGTGCAACGCTAATAATGGTTTGCCATCATTGGCGCCCCAGGCTAAACCGCGCACGATGCCCCAGTTGAGTTGAAACGAAACAGGCTCAGCCAACTGCTGAGCCTGTTGCCAACCATTGATATCATTACCTAGGGTCATAATAGTCCATTGACTGCTTGCTTAATTGTTGTCCTGTGGCGGTGTAACTGGCACAGGCACAGGATAATAAATTCGGTAAGGTGGGGTTAGATAATGATTACGGAACCATAGATCACTGTAATCAGGTCGCTGCTGACGTTGCTCCAGATCCTTCCACAAGTATTTACCCGTGACATTTAATACCGGAAAGGTATAGCTATAATCATTGATTTTACCTTCAACAGATGCCGCTACCGTTCCCATAAACGTGACACTTTTTCCCCGAGCATAAACAACAGGGTCAACAAAACTAGGTAAGACTGCACGGAATCGTCCATCACTATTATCGCCAACTTGCGGTCGACCATAACCACGTAATGGAAAGTTTACCACCTCAATTTCAGTGCCATCATCGGTATTGCGTATTTCAGCAATTACTCCACCCCAGCGCGCTGGTTGGCCGATACTTTGACCTGGGTCGGTCAACGCTTGGCTAAACGGCGTCAGATTGGTTCCCTCAGCAACGGCTAGCTCGTCAGGGACCTGTGAACAGGCTTGTAAGCCCAGTACGACTAATATCACTGCGATATATTTCATGGTTCCACTCCTTACGTCGACGGCCGTACCTTAGTCACGACCGGGCAATTTTTTCCATGCTACTTCATTACGCACATACAACGGCTGAAGTTCAGCTGCGCTGACCGCTGCACCACCATTTGCTATGGCTGCTAAGGCGATGTGCAACATATCCTGTGCATGCGGCAACAAGGCCGCTTCACACACGCTGACCTGCTGCTGAGGGTCTAATTGAGACGCGTAGGCAGCCCAACCAGTTCCCGCACCCTGCAACTTTTGCGCGTTATTAACGAGATGCGGCCACCACGGTTGTTGTGACAAATCAGTCAATGGTGCCATTTGCGCGGCACTCAGCTGCTCGGCTAGGCCATTAGCGTTTTTAAAGGTAGCGAGATACACTTCATCCATGCGTGCATCAATTGCACTAATCACCCTATCAGTACTGTCATCGAGACGGATCGCTTGCTGCGCCAAGGCCTGCAAAGTATCCACTGGGTATACCGGCAAATCACAACTAAACGCCAGACCCTGTGCTACCGACACCCCAATACGAACACCGGTAAAACTGCCCGGTCCAATTCCACTGACTAAACCATCCAGCTGCTGAAGGCTGATACCAGCCTCGCGCAAAACATCGTCAACAAAGCCGAGAATTTTCTGCGAGTGCTCACGCGGTGTCACTGCTGCGCGCAGGTACAACTGCCCATTGGCCTGCAGAGCCACGGAGCAATGTTCGGTTGAGGTATCGAGCGCTAAAAGATTCAAAGTCATGGGGTATCACACTGTTGTAAAAATTCGATGGCATCGTTTAAATCGCGGCTACGACGCATGTTAGGCAAGCTCTGTAAAAAGATACCGCCATAGGGTTTGCTCACCAAGCGCTGATCACACACAATCAGCACACCACGATCACTGGCATCGCGGATCAGCCTGCCCGCGCCTTGTTTTAAGGCAATAACAGCCTGCGGCAATTGTACCTGAGCAAAAGCATCGATGCCACGTAACTGACAATCTTCAACGCGCGCTTGTAGCAGCGGATCGTCCGGAGAAGCAAACGGTAGCTTGTCAATAATCACGCAGCGCAGCGCATCACCGCGCACATCAACACCCTCCCAAAAACTCGAGGTCCCGAGCAGCACACCATTACCCTGCGTAATAAATTGCTCCAGCAGATCACGCTTACTAGTACTGCCCTGCACTAACAACGGCCGCTCAGTCACCAGCGCTAGCTGCTGAGCAATCATCTGCAGCATACGGTGACTGGTAAACAGCACGAAAGTGCCGCCCTGTTGGTTGGCGTCAAGGACTTGCGTCACGATCTGTAAAATCGCTTCGGCCATGCCGCGCTCATGCGGCTGCGGCAAATAGCGTGGCAAACATAGCAAGGCCTGTTGCTGAAAATCGAATGGGCTGGGCAGACACAGCGTGGTCGGTTGGTGTAACCCGAGCTGGTCGGTGAAGTGATGAAAATCTTCATTCACCGCAAGGGTCGCTGAGGTGAAGATCCAGGCCATATTGCTAGCGCGCAAATAGCCACCAAATTTATCCGCGACACTCAGCGGTGTTTGATGCAAGGTAAATTGCCTTGGTGTGGTCTCGAACCAAAAACTATAGCCGGTGCGGCTGGTATCTTGTAATTGCTGCCATTTATGCAGGAACTGGCCACACCGCTCATAACCATTATCTAAATCATTATGCCGGCCCAGCGCACTTTTCAGTACCTCATGAAAAAAGCTTAGATGCTCTTCTACAACCAGTGCTGCGGCCTGCACCGCTGCTTGCTGGCGGAATGTGCGCCAGTTGCCACGGCTTGGGTCATTGGCAAACACCAAACGGAAATCACGCAGGCTAGTGAGCAATTTATCGGCGGCTTTATCCAGTTGCTTCAAGTCTTTTAAGGTTGCCAGGTAAAGCAGTTTCATCTCGTGCGCCAGCTCTTGCACTTGCCGACTCGATACCGCCTCACCAAAATACTGACTGGCGATATCAGGTAACTGATGCGCTTCGTCAAAAATCACCGCATCAGCGGCTGGAATTAGCTCACCAAAACCGACATCTTTGAGCGCCATATCGGCAAAGAAAAGATGATGATTGACGACCACTAAATCAGCTTCCAAGGCTTTTTTTCGAGCCTTCACCACATAGCAGTCGTCAAAATCGGGACAATCTCGGCCCAAGCAATTTTCTGCAGTGCTGGTCACCTGTGGCAGTACTTCGGCATCTTCTTGTAGGATGTTAATGGTACCCACATCACCGTCATCGGTGCGTTGCGACCAACTACGTACGGCAACCAGCTGACTTTGCAGCGTTTTGTTGTGTTGACCGCTGGCAATCAGTGCTTGGTTCAGACGATGTAAACACAAGTAGTTGCCACGCCCCTTGAGCAGTGCCACCGATTTGTTCGGTGCCAACACTGCTTTGAGCGCCGGTAAATCACGATGAAATAGCTGTTCTTGCAGGTTTTTGGTACCGGTAGAAATAATCGCTTTACCATCGCTTAATAGCGTGGGTACCAGGTAGGCATAGGTTTTACCAGTTCCAGTTTCGGCTTCCACCACTAATTGCCCGCGCTGTTTTAGCGCCTTGGCCACAGCTTCAGCCATGGTGGTTTGCGAAGCCCGCGGAGCGAAACCGCGAACCGTAGTAGCAAGACGGCTGTCCGGCTGAAATAACTGCTTAATGGTTGGCATGAATCGAGTTACCACAAGCCCTTGCAGTTTTCTGCGAGATAGCGCATACCCTGCTCCACCTGCGCTGCTTCATCGGCTGAACTAAGCCAAATTGTGCCTGGGGTTTGGTTGTATGGCGAATACCAGAAGCTAACTTGATTATTGTTACGCTGAATATTGCTTAACTCAGACCAATAGAATCCGTCTTCTAGGCCCATGATAGACGGCAGCGCTTCATCTAAGCGCAGCGTTACAAAAGGGCCGAGGATATTGGTTTCATAGTCGCTGATGTTGTAGCGCAGGTTAGAAATACATAACCGCGTTGGGTTAGCGTCGGTAATAAACGCATCCCCCTCATAATCGTAATCCATGTCGCTCATGTTCTTTAAAAAATTGACCATGTACGGGTCGAGGTATTTTTTTCCGTACAGCAAATTCGCCAACTGCGCCTGCTGGGCATTAATTTGTCCTTCGGGTATCTGCTTACCTGGTGCCTCTTCCTGAGCCCAAGCGCTGTGCCATGACATCACCGCCAAACTCACCAATGCTACTGTCATTAACCGGGTTGTCATCACTGCGCTGCCTCGAGTCATTTCACTGCCTGAGACTATAGCCTGAGGCTGAACTCAAATAAAGCCTGTTGAGTTGCTGTTGCCTATGGGAAGACAACCGCCAAAAATTAGACAACTAACATACAAGAATTTTCTAGCAGCCCTTAAAAACCAGACAAACCGACTTGCGCCAACAATTATCAATCTATACAATTGCACCTGGATTATAGCTAATCACTGTTACAGGTATACATATGCGCTACAACAACGGGCACCACCATCACCATCATTCACGATCGGCTTAGCCTTGTTGTGCGTTGAGGGCTGGCCAAATTTGGTTGCCCTCGCATGTTACTAGAACCCCCGCGAGGCAATCCTTGCGGGGGTTTTTTTTATGGAGAATGACAATGGTCGTTGAAAAGAATTCAAAACGTTTAACTATCGCGATTCAAAAATCAGGTCGCTTGAGCAAAGAATCCATTGCCATGCTTGAAGCCTGTGGTTTCAAATTTAGCCTGCACGAGGCGCGCTTACTGGCTCACAGCAATAACCAACCGGTTGATTTGCTGCGCGTACGTGATGATGATATCCCTGGCTTGGTGATGGATGGCGTTGTCGACTTAGGTATTGTCGGCGAGAACGTGCTGGAAGAAGCGCGTTTAGAGCGCCAAGCAACGCAACTACCCAATGACTTTAAACGGCTGCGGGCGCTCGACTTTGGTCAGTGTCGTTTATCGATTGCGGTACCCAAAGAAGAAGCCTACGGTGGCGTCAACGATTTACAGGGTAAGCGTATTGCTACCACCTATCCGTATTTACTACAGAACTATTTAGCCCAACGCGGCGTAAAAGCCAGCAATGCCATTTTAACCGGTAGTGTCGAAGTTGCTCCGCGTGCTGGTCTCGCTGATGCGGTGTGTGATTTGGTCTCAACTGGCGCCACCTTAGAAGCTAACGGCTTAGTTGAGCGTGATGTAATTTTTCGCTCGCAAGCACAGCTGATTCAACGCCCAGAACCACTGAATGCAGCCAAGCAGGCGGTCGTTGATCAGTTGTTGCCACGTATTGATGGGGTGCAGCAAGCACGCGAAAGCAAATACATTATGCTGCATGCACCGCGAGCCAAATTAGACCAAGTCAGCCAACTGCTGCCCGGTGCTGAACGTCCGACTGTGTTGCCACTCAGCCACACCGATGAGCTGGTCGCAGTACACGTGGTAAGTACCGAAACCTTATTTTGGGAAACCATGGAACAACTGAAAGCGATTGGTTGTAGTTCTATTTTGGTCATGCCAATTGAAAAAATGATGGGGTAGTCAATGCAAATTGTTGCTTGGAATTCACTGAACGTCGCTCAACAAACCCAGCTGTTGGAACGCCCGACCATGGCGCAATCAGCTGCGTTACAACAACAAGTGCAAACCATCGTCGGTGCCGTGCGTGAGCAAGGTGATGCCGCGGTATTAGCCTACACCCAGCAGTTCGATTGCCCTGATTTGCAGCAGTTGCGCGTTGAGTCAAGCGAGATCAGTGCCCGCGCTGCGCTATTACCCGCCAAGACCAAAGCCGCCATAGATAAGGCTTATAGCACCATTCGCGCCTTCCACGCTGCACAACAACCACAAACCGTAGCGGTTGAAACGGCTCCGGGCGTGATTTGTAGCCAGCGCTTTCACCCGCTCGATGCCGTGGGCTTGTACATTCCGGGTGGGTCAGCGGTGCTGCCATCAACGGCATTGATGCTCGGCGTGCCAGCACAATTGGCCAACTGTCGTCGCCGCGTGTTGGTGAGCCCACCAGATAAGGCCGGTCAATTATCACCAGCTATTATGTATGTGGCGCAATTGTGCGGTATTACGGAGGTGTATCGCTGTGGCGGTGCGCAAGCCATTGCCGCCCTCGCCTATGGCACTGAATCTCTTGCCAAAGTCGACAAAATATTTGGCCCTGGCAACAGTTACGTGACCGCTGCCAAGCAATTGGTATCACAAGATGCCCGCGGTGCCGCGATTGATATGCCAGCCGGCCCTTCAGAGTTACTGATTATTGCCGATGATAGCGCTCGGGCGGCATTTGTCGCCGCTGACTTACTCTCCCAAGCAGAACACGGTGCCGACTCGCAAGTCATCTTATTAACTCCGTCTGCGCAGTTAGCCGCCCAGGTAGTTGAGCAAGTCGCCGAGCAACTCGCACAGTTACCGCGCGCTGCCATTGCTACGCAAGCCTTAACCAGTAGCTCAGTGATCGTAGTGGAGAACATTGATCAAGCAATAGCGATCAGTCAGCAATATGCCCCTGAGCACTTGTCCTTGCAGCTTGATGGTGCTGACAACCTGTTGGAACGCTTAACCTTTGCTGGCTCGATCTTCGTTGGTCACTATACCCCAGAGGCCGGCGGTGATTATGCCACCGGGACCAACCACGTGCTACCGACCTATGGCTTTGCCCGCAACTACAGTAGCCTTGGCTTATTGGATTTCTATCGTCGCTACACCGTGCAAAAAGCCAGCCAGCAAGGCTTAGCCGACTTAGCGGAAGCGATTGTTGAATTAGCTGAAACCGAGGGCTTAGCGGCGCATGCCCGCGCCGTAACAATCCGCCTGGAGGCTGACGCATGAGTGCCGATTTAACCAATCAAACTAACATGGCTGAGCGGTTACAACGCAGTCACCTGCGCGACTTAGTGCCCTATGCATCAGCGCGGCGCAGTATGAGTGGTGGTGGAATTTGGCTCAACGCCAATGAAGCGCCGCGAACGCCATCAACAGCACCAGGCGGCGTTGATAACAACCGTTACCCACCGTTTCAAAGCGCGGTGCTGAATCAAGCCTACGCAGATTATGCCGGAGTCGCAGTCGATCAGGTACTGAGTGGGCGTGGTAGCGATGAAGCGATTGAGTTATTGATCCGGGCCTTTTGTGAGCCCAAACAAGATCGCATCTTGATTTGTCCGCCAACCTACGGCATGTATGCTATCAGCGCCCAAACCCACGGCTCAGACACCGTGCAGGTGCCGTTACAACAACGCGGTGGGGCTAACTGGCAACTTGATCTAGAAGGTATCCGCAATAATCTTAGCAGCGTTAAACTGGTGTTCGTGTGCAGCCCGTCCAACCCGTTAGGCAACCCACTGGATGGTGCTGATCTAATAGCATTACTCGAATTAGTCGGCGAGCAAGCCTTGGTCGTAGTCGACGAAGCCTACATCGAGTTCACTGCACAACGCAGCAGCCACACCATGGGCGTGGCCAGTTGGCTTGAGCGCTACCCGCAATTGGTGGTGTTGCGCACGCTGTCGAAAGCCTTCGGTTTAGCCGCCCTGCGCTGCGGTTTTGTGCTGGCTGCCAGCAGTATCATCACGGTATTACAAAAAGTGATTGCACCGTACCCGCTGCCGCAACCCACCATTGACGGTGCCATTAACGCGCTGCAGGCCGATGCTATTGCCGCCATGTGGCAGCTTCGCGATGACACCATCAATCAACGCCAACGCCTGCTTAAAGAGCTACAAGGGCGCAGCTGGGTGCAACAGATCTACCCAAGCGTAACCAACTTTGTATTACTCAAAGTCAGTGATGCCGAGGGATTAGTGCAACAACTTAGCGCCGATGGCATATTAATCCGCAACCAATCGAAACAATTTGCGCTTTCTAACAGCGTTCGTATTAGTATTGGCAGCGCCACCGAAATGGACCAACTTATTGCGAGGCTCCCAGCATGAGCGCACAACGTATTCTTTTTATCGATCGTGACGGCACCCTGGTTGAAGAGCCACCAATCGATAAGCAACTCGATAGTTTAGCCAAACTGCAATTTGAACCGTCGGTAGTGCCTGCCCTACTGGCGTTGCAAGCTGCTGGCTACCGATTAGTCATGGTCAGCAACCAAGATGGTCTGGGTACTGACAGCTTTCCGCAGGCCGACTTTGATGCACCACACCAGTTGATGATGCAAATCTTCGAATCGCAAGGCATTCGCTTTGATGACGTGCTGATTTGCCCGCACTTTGATAGCGATAACTGCAGTTGCCGTAAGCCTAAGCTTGGCTTGGTGGCCGACTATCTGCAACAAGGCAAAGTAGATTTCACCGACTCTTACGTGATTGGTGACCGCGACACCGATATGCAACTGGCGGCTAATATGGGTATCCGCGGGCTACGCTATGATCGCAACGCCACCAACTGGCGTGCTATCCAAGCCCAATTATTGGATAAGCCGCGTAGCGCGAATATTAACCGTAGTACCCGTGAAACCGCCATTGATGTAACGGTTAATCTGGACGCCACCGGCCCAATTTCGATAGCCACTGGGGTGGGCTTTTTCGACCACATGCTCGAGCAAATCGCCACTCACGCTGGTATTGCTCTGCAGGTCAAGGTGCAAGGCGATTTACACATTGATGAGCACCACAGTGTGGAGGATACCGCATTGGCTCTTGGTACCGCGCTGCGCCAAGCGTTAGGGGACAAACGCGGCATTGGCCGCTTTGGCTTTGCCCTGCCAATGGACGAATGCCGTGCCGAGTGTTTGCTCGACCTCTCGGGCCGTCCGTATTTAGTCTTCAATGCCGATTTCAGCCGCGACAAAGTGGGTGATTTATCAACCGAACTTGTACCACACTTTTTCCGTTCGCTGTGCGACACCATGGCCATTTCATTGCACTTAAGCACCACCGAAGGCAACTGTCACCACCAGGTAGAAAGCTTATTCAAAGTGTTTGGCCGCGCCCTGCGCGCTGCGGTTGCGCGTACCAGCGACGGCGCTATGCCGTCTAGTAAAGGAATGCTGGCATGAGTGTCAACAACAGTGTGGTGATCATTGATACCGCCTGCGCTAACTTAAATTCGGTACGCTTTGCTCTTGAGCGGCTGGGTGTTACGCCATTGGTAACTGCCGAGGCAGAACAGATCCAAGCCGCCGATAAAGTCATCTTACCGGGGGTTGGCACTGCGCAAGCGGCCATGCGTAATTTACAGCAACTGCAGCTAGTTGAAGTCATTCGCAACTTACAGCAGCCCGTACTCGGTATTTGTTTGGGCATGCAGTTACTCACCGCTTGGTCTGCTGAGGGTAATGTCGACTGCTTAAATGTGATCCCAGCGCGCACTGAACGCTTGCTCGGCAATGGCTTACCGTTACCACACATGGGTTGGAATACCCTTAAAAACGTCGGTGATGGCGCTTTTGATAGCTTTAATGACGGTGATTACGCCTACTTTGTGCATAGCTATGCCGTGGCTACCGACGCCTACACTATTGCTAGCAGCCATTACGGCCAGACCTTTGCGGCGATGATCCGCCACCACAATTTTTACGGTGCGCAATTTCACCCGGAGCGCTCAGGTGCCGTGGGTGCGCGCATCCTTAAACGTTTTTTGGAGCTGACTGATGCTGATACCCGCGCTTGATCTGATTGACGGTAACGTGGTGCGCCTGCAGCAAGGTGACTTTGCCCGGCAAACCACCTTCGCCAGTGATCCATTGCCATTGGTACAAGCCTATCAAGGCGCTGGTGCTCAGTACCTGCACTTGGTTGATTTGGATGGTGCTCGTGACCCTGCTAAGCGGCAAACCGAGTTATTACGGCGCATCAGCGCCAGCACCACCATGACCGTGCAAGTTGGTGGTGGCTTGCGCAGCCGCCAAGACCTCGAACAACTCTTTGATGCTGGGGTTAAACGCGCGGTGATTGGTTCGCTGGCAGTCAAACAACCGCACTTAGTGCAAGCTTGGCTCAATGATTACGGTGCCGACGCCATTGTGTTAGCGTTAGATGTCAATATCGCCGCCGATGGCAAGGCCTACGTCGCCACCCATGGCTGGCAAGAAACCTCGAACTTAACTCTCAACCAGTTAATTGATAGCTTTGCCGCTGATGGTCTCCGCCACGTATTGTGCACTGATATTAGCCGCGACGGCATGTTGAGTGGCAGTAATATTGCCCTGTATGCCGAGCTCAAACGCCGCTACCCACAACTAATCGTGCAGGCCTCAGGTGGCATCGCCAGCCTTGATGATTTGCGCCAATTGCAAGCAGTACAGTGTGACGCAGCCATATTGGGCAAAGCCCTGCTGACCGGAAAATTTACCCTTGAGGAGGCCTTGGCATGTTGGCCCGCCGCATAATTCCTTGTCTTGATGTACGCAATGGTGAAGTGGTGAAAGGCGTGCAGTTTCGCAACCACGAAGTGATCGGCGCCATTGAACCGCTAGCTGCCCGTTATGCCGCCGCCGGTGCTGATGAATTGGTGTTTTACGATATCACCGCCTCTAGCGATGCCCGCGTGGTCGATAAGTCATGGGTTGAACGCATTGCCCGGCTGATAGATATCCCCTTCACCGTGGCCGGTGGCATTAGCAGTATTGATCAAGCGCGCGAAATTCTTGCTATGGGTGCGGACAAAATCTCGATTAACTCGCCGGCACTGCGTGACCCCAGCCTAATTGACCGTTTGGTCGATGAATTCGGGCAGCAATGCATCGTCATCGGCATTGATAGCTTCTACAATGCCGAAAACGGCCGCTATGAGGTATTTCAATTTACCGGTGACGAAAGCCGAACTCAGCGTACGCGCTGGCAAACTGGTGATTGGCTGCTCGAAGTTATCGCCCGTGGCGCCGGTGAAATTGTCTTGAATTGCATGAATCAAGATGGCGTGCGGCGCGGCTATGATATCGACCAGCTCAGCCACATGCGCGATATTTGCCCAGTACCACTAATTGCCTCTGGCGGCGCTGGCACTATGGAGCACTTTGCTCAGGTGTTTTCACAAGCCAATGTCGATGGTGCTTTAGCAGCGTCGGTCTTTCACAAAGGCGTGATAAATATCGGTGAATTGAAACACTATCTGGCCCAGCAACACATTGCTATGCGCCCCATAGCAACCACGACCGAATAGGATTTTGGCATGAAAATTACCGCGACAACGCTCGACCAACTTGCTTTTGCCAAAAGCGATGGCTTGTTACCGGCTATTGTGCAGCACGCTTTAACCGGCGTGGTATTGATGCAAGGTTATATGAACCGTGCCGCCCTTGAGCATACCTTAAGCTCTCAGCAGGTCACATTTTTCAGCCGCAGCAAGCAGCGATTATGGACTAAAGGCGAAAGCTCGGGCCATACCCTGCAATTGCTCAGCGCCCACACCGACTGTGATCAAGACAGCCTGCTGTTACTCGCTACGCCACTTGGGCCAACCTGTCATAGCGGCTGTGATAGTTGCTTTCAGTTTGCCGATGATAGCACTGCGGCGGCATTGCTAAGCCGTCTTGAACAGACCATTGCCGCGCGTAAAAAGGCTGCCCCATCCAGTAGCTACACCGCAGAGTTATTTGCCGCTGGCACCAAACGGATTGCCCAGAAAGTCGGTGAAGAAGGTGTTGAAGTGGCGTTAGCTGCCGTCGCTGGCGACAATCATGAGTTGCTCAATGAAAGTGCCGATTTATTATTCCATCTGCTGACGCTGTTAGCCAGCCGTGACTTGCAACTCAGTGATGCCTTAGCAGTGCTGGCCGAACGCGAAGCACGGGCCAAGGCGAAGGTATCGCAGTAATGACCTATTGATGTTCTGCTACATAACGGCGGCTAATGATTTTTAGCCGCCAACTGAGTAAAATTGCTGCCACCGTTAAGCCCACAATAAAACCAACCCACATACCAGCGGCACCAATGGCTGGCATCAGGTAATCGGTGCGCGACAACAGTACCCCTAGGGTCAGCCCCAGCGGCCAATACGAAATGAAGGTCAGAATCATGGTAGCTTTGGTGTCTTTATAGCCACGCAAGGTGCCCATGGTAATCACTTGGTAACTGTCCGAAATGGTAAAAATAGCGGCCAATCCCATTAATGTGGCGGCCAGCTCAATCACCTCAGCATCGTTGGTGTAGAGGCTCGCCAACCACGCCCCACCTAAGTACATCAAGATGCCATTAACCGTAGCAAAGCTAAGCCCGTACCAACAAGCCAAGCGATGGTTCAACATGGCGTTTTCGGGCTTACCAGCGCCCAGCGCAAAGCCCACCCGTAAAGTTACCGCCATGGCAATACTAAGCGGCACCATGTAAACCAAACTAGAAATGTTCATAGCAATTTGATGGCTCGCCACCACATTTGCACCCAACGGGGCGATGACCAATGCTGCAGCGGCAAATAAGCTCACTTCAAAAAATAGCGAGGTGGCAATCGGAAAGCCTAGCCGAATGACATACCAGATATCATCCCAATTCGGTGCATAAAAATGGCTAAACACCGCCATTTTCTTAAAGCGTTTACCCCATATCACGTAGCCGAGCAAGCTCAATGCGGCCACCCAATAGACAATGGCTGAGGCCAAGCCACACCCTGCTCCACCCAGCTCTGGCATGCCGTACAAGCCGTGGATAAAGATGTAGTTGACTGGAATATTCACCAGCAAACCAATCACCCCGATCACCAGTGATGGCATAGTATGCGATAGGCCTTCGCAGAAATTGCGCAGCACCATATACAAGACTAAGGCAGGGATGCCGAAGGAGATATAAAATAGGTAATCTAGGGTGATGGTGCGAAAATCGTCGGCTACCTGCATGGCGGTTAAGATACTCGGTGCTAATAGCACCACCGCCAAACTCAACACGCCACCAATCGCACATGCGTACAAGCCTTGTTGCACCATATTAGCCACGCTGGAGCGTTTACCAGCACCATCAAAATGCGAAATGATCGGTGCTAATGCCATCGCTAAACCAAACATCAGCAAGGTCGACGGGATCCACACACTGCCACCCACTGAAACAGCGGCTAAATCAAGTGGGCTGACTCGGCCTGCCATCAGGGTATCGACCACACTCATCAGAATTTGAGTGAGCTGAGCGACTAGAATAGGCCCGGTCAGCTTGGCCAGTTTTACTGACTCTAGCCACCACGCCGTGCGTGCTGTCATGACAAGTAACTCCGCAATTAGATAAGAAGCGCGTGAGCCTGATCAAGTTGGCTCAATAAGTGCTGAATTTGCTGCGCGGTATTGTACGCGCCAAGCGAAACCCGTACCACACTTTCTACCCCAAAATGCTGTAACAATGGCTGCGCACAATGGCTGCCTGCGCGCACAGCGATATCCACGGAATCAAGCCAAACCGCCAAATCATAGGCATGAATAGTATCACTGTAAAAACTCACCAGCGGTGTGGCGGCCGCGCCGCTCGGTAGTACCTTTAACCACTGGCGCTGCTGCAGACCGTGTAGCAATTGCTGACGCAACTGGGCCAAATAGTCATGCAGGCCGGCCTGCTGTTGCTGCTCGAGCCATTGTAGCGCCGCCGCAAAGGTGACTATGGCCGCGCTATCGGGAGTGCCTGCTTCAAAGCGTTGGATAGCATCGACCCATTGCGCCTGCTCTCTACTGACCTGCGCCACCATTCCGCCACCGAGCAGCCATGGCTGCATCTGTGGCCATAATTGTGGCTGCATGTACAGTGCTGCTGCACCGGTTACGCCGTAACACTTGTGAGCACTAAACACTAACGCATCACAGCCGATACTATGTACATTGAAGCGCACATGCGCCGCCGCTTGGGCGGCATCGACCACCGCCAAAGCGCCAACGGCATGTGCTGCGGTACAAAGTTCAGGCAGCGGCAATAACGCGCCGGTGACATTGCTCGCCGCTGTGACGGCTAACAGTTTAGTCCGTGGATTAAATAGCTGCTGCCAATCGTCAGCCAGCTCGCCACTATGGCGATCTAATTCTAGCCAGCGTAACCGTAACTGATAGCGCTTTGCTAAACGCTGCCACGGTAACAGATTGGCGTGATGCTCGGCGACACTGAGCACAATCTCATCACCAGCTTGCCAGGCAATCGGTAACTGCTCAGCGAGCATATTCAAGGCTATGGTGGTACTGGCCGGTAAACACAGGTTATGTGCATCGGCGCCGATAAATTGGCCGATATCGCTGCGCGCCTGTTCGAGCTGTGCGGTTGCTTCGCGGCTGGCGGCATGGCTGCTACGATGCACACTGGCGTGATACTCACGGTAAAACTGCAGCCACTGTTGTAACACTGGTTCCGGCGCTAAACAGGTGGCGGCACTGTCAAAATAACAGGCGCCCTGGTTTAGCCGAGGAAATTGCTCGATTGGCGGAAGGTAATGACTCATCGACCACGCATCCTAGTCAGTTATGCGCTGTTTTGCGCGCGGCGCTGCTGCTGCAAAAAGGCCAGCAGCAGTGGATTCACCAGTTCCGAATGGGTTAACGGACCCATGTGACCACAATCAATGGTCGTGGTGGTAACTTGCGGTAACACCTGGAGTAATCGTGCCGCCACTTGCTGAGCACTGAGTTGGGTATACTTGCCTTGCAATAACAATACGGGTAGCGCCAGTTGTGCATAATCTGTGGCTTTGTGTGGCTCGCCCATCAGCGCCGCGAAATCTAAAATCACTTTGCTGGTTTGGCTGATCATGACTTGTTGTACACGTGCCGGTAAACGGGCAAAAAAGCCCTCATCATTCCAATAATCGACAAACCGCGCTGTTGCTTGTGCAGCATCTAATTGGTCCATTTGCCCGGCAATCTGCTCCACCTGTTGGCGACCACTATCTTGGGCATCTAAGATATGAAAAGCAACCGGTTCAAACACCGCGAGGCTAGCCACAGCAACGGGTTGTTCAAGAGCAATTTTCAGCGCTAAAGCACCGCCATATGAATGCCCTACCAAATGCACCGGTTGCTGCCACTGTGCTTGTCTAACAGCGGCGAGAATACGTGGTAATTCATCGGCAAAGCGGAAACTTTCAGGGCTATCCAAAGTTGCTGCTGGCGCATTACCATAGCCTAGTAAGTCGATGGCTAGCACGTCAAAATCATGCTGAAGCAAGTTAATAAACGCGCGCCATTGGCCGCTATTACTTTGTGAACTATGCAGCAATAACACCGGTGTAGCGCCTGCTACACCGCTGCGATAAACCCCAGCCAACTCGGTCATAGTTGGCTACCAATAAAATAACCGAGCAGGTAACCAGCGGCGACCAATAACACCACAAAGGTACTAATCATGCCGCAAAAACGCATCCATGACGTGCCTGAGGTCTTGGTAATACCCATAGCATGCAATACTCGGCCAAGGAAGAATACGCCACCCATCACATGTAACATCACCATAGATGCACCGGTTAATTCCATCATTAACAGCAGCACCAGTACCAGCGGTACGTACTCATTAAAATTGGCATGCACCCGCACCGCTTTCAGTAAGTCTTTTGAGTCACCGGTACCCAAAGGCACTTTATCGCGCCAGCGTAACTTTATAATCCGTACTGCTAACACAAAATACAGCAGCGTTAATAAGCTGGCATACAAGCCGGTAATTGCAATCTGTTCCATGGTCACCTCAGTGAATGTCATTATTAGTGGTATAAAAAAGTCGTATAAAAAAGCCCACACAAGGTGGGCTTCATTGAACCTGTTATCGCTTGGGGTGCTTACCGACTACCTGAGCAATGCTCCAAGTTCAGCACTGATAACCTCAACCTGACGCGTGCCATCAATGTTCTGAAAGCGCGTCTTACCTTGCTCGGCTAGTGTACGATAATACGCGACCAAAGGCTCGGTTTGTTCATGATAAATTGCTAAGCGCTTGCGCACTGTGCTTTCTTTGTCGTCATCACGAATAATCAGGTCTTCACCGGTTACATCGTCTTTGCCATCGGCTTGTGGTGGATTGTGATCGATATGGTACACACGGCCAGAGCCAGGATGCACTCGCCGCCCCGCCATGCGCTTCACAATGACTTCGTCCGGCACGGCAAATTCCAATACATAGTCAATTTCGATGCCGGCTTCATGCATAGCGTCAGCTTGTGGAATAGTACGTGGAAAACCATCCAGCAAAAAGCCGTTGGCGCAATCTGCTTGGGTCACCCGCTCTTTGACTAAACCAATCATGATGTCATCGGACACTAATTTGCCCGCGTCCATCACCGCTTTGGCTTGTTTGCCGAGCTCTGTGCCAGCAGTAATAGCAGCTCGCAGCATGTCACCCGTTGAGATCTGCGGGATCCCAAAGGTTTTCATGAGGAACTGCGCCTGGGTACCTTTCCCTGCGCCCGGAGCGCCCAACAGGATAATGCGCATGAACAACCTCTTTTGTACTGAATGTTCTGTTGTTTTTGACAACGCGCACTTTACCTTGCAGGCGGCGCCATTACAAGTCCGAGCATTGCCGACTTTGGTCGGACAATGCTCGACTTTAGCATCATCGATTAGGCTTCGGTAAGCTCTAACATCAAGCGATTCAAGCGCGTGACAAACTGCGCCGGATCTTTCAAGCTACCGCGCTCCGCTAACGTCGCTTGATCAAGTAGCAATTGCGCCCAATCATTAAAGCGTTGCTCGTCAGTCAATGCCACGACACGTTGTACCAAGGTATGCTCAGGATTCACCTCAAAGATATACTTGGTCTCAGGCACTTTCTGCCCAGCCGATTCCAATAACTTGGCCATTTGTGTGCTCATGTCGTCGGTATCAGTCACAATGCAAGCTGGTGATTGCGTCAAACGATGGGTAACCCGCACTTTCTTCACTTTGTCACCCAGCGCTTTGGTAAAGCGTTCAAGGTTATCCGCAAAGTCTTTCTCAGCCTGTTCTTGCTGGGCTTTGTCGTGCTCATCTTCTAGCTCGCCCAAATCTAAATCACCACGGGTCACCGACTTGAATGATTTCTCTTTGTAAGCATTCAAATGGCTCATCAACCACTCATCAATGCGCTCTGACAACAGCAGCACTTCAATGCCCTTCTTGCGGAAGATCTCTAAGGCTGGGTTATCACGAGCGGCTTCATAGCTATCGGCAACAATGTAGTAAATACTGTCTTGACCTTCTTTCATGCGCTCAATATAGGCATCAAGGCTGACGGCATTTACGCTGCTGTCGCTATGGGTTGAGGCAAAACGCAGCAAGCTAGCGATCTTCTCTTGGTTGGCTTGATCTTCAGCCGGGCCCTCTTTCAAGACGTTACCAAAGGTATCCCAGAATTCTTGGTACTGCTCGGGTTTGTCTTCGGCTAATTTGCTCAACATACTCAAGATTTTCTTGGTGCTACCACTGCGCATTGCACGGGTGATCTTGTTGTCTTGCAGAATTTCACGCGATACGTTGAGTGGCAGATCGTTCGAGTCCATCAGACCTTTAACAAAGCGCAGATAACTCGGCATCAGTTGTTTAGCGTCGTCCATAATGAACACTCGCTTCACGTAAAGTTTGATGCCACTTTGCTGGTCGCGATTCCACAAGTCCCAAGGTGCCCGTTTCGGTACGTACAACAAGCTGGTGTACTCTGAGGTCCCCTCAACCTTGTTGTGGCTCCACAGCAACGGCTCATCGAAGTCGTGGGCAATGGTTTTATAAAATTCTTTATATTCGTCGTCGCTGATATCCGCTTTATCACGCGTCCACAGCGCCTTTCCGCTGTTTACTGCAGTCCATTTCGGCGCTTTTTTATCGGCGTTGTCATCGTCATCATCTGCCGCCTCTGGCATCTCGACAGGAATACTTAAATGGTCCGAATATTTGGTAATGATGGAGCGCAGGCGCCACTCATCGACAAACTCCTTGGCATCATCACGCACATGCAAAATGATATCGGTGCCACGCTTAGCTTTATCGATGGCTTTAATATCAAACTCGCCTTCGCCTTTGGAGTACCACTCTACCCCTTCATCGGCTGCAGCACCGGCGGCACGCGTGCGCACGGTCACTGCATCAGCAACAATAAAAGCCGAGTAGAAACCGACGCCGAACTGGCCAATCAAGCGGCTATCTTGCGCTTGGTCACCGGATAACTGCTTGAAAAAGTCTGCGGTACCCGACTTAGCAATGGTACCGAGGTTGCTCATTGCTTCATCGCGGGTCATACCAATACCGTTATCACTAATGGTGATAGTACCAGCCTCTTTGTCGACGCTTACGCGTACCCGCAATTCCGCATCATCGCTGAGCAGACTACCATCACTCAAAGCTTTAAAGCGTAACTTGTCAGCTGCGTCCGATGCGTTGGAAACGAGTTCCCGAAGAAAGATTTCTTTATTGGAATAAAGTGAATGAATCATCAGGTGAAGCAGCTGCTTCACTTCGGTTTGAAAACCGTGGGTTTCCGCTTGACGGGTTGCCGCCATAGTAATATCTCCTACCAATGGTTAATGACTACATCAGCAGAGATGGGGCTAAGTGAGGCTATTTCAAGGGGCTTCAGGTAGATTCCTAGCAATCTACCTTAAAAATTTTTGCGCCCGCTAAAGGCGTGGCCAAGGGTTGCTTGATCGACATACTCCAACTCGCCACCTACCGGCACACCATGGGCAATACGTGAGGTGTTAATGCCATGTTTACGGGCTATATCGGCAATATAATAGGCAGTAGCTTCACCCTCTACCGTGGGGTTGGTCGCCAAAATAATTTCGCTGATGGCTTCACCGGCTAAGCGCTTCGCGAGGATATCTAAACCAATATCTTCGGGGCCAATGCCGTCTAGCGGCGACAAATGCCCCATCAGGACAAAGTACATACCGTGGTATTGGCCAGTTTGCTCTATGGCAATCACATCGGCAGGCGTTTCAACAATGCACAATAGCCCGCTGTCGCTGCGTTTGGGGTGCAAGCAAATACCGCACACCGGTGCCTCAGTTAGCGTGCGGCAGCGCTGACAATGGCCAACATGTTCAGTAGCATACAGTAACGCTTGCGCCAACCGTACACCGCCTTCACGCTGCCGTTCGAGGATCTGAAACGCCATCCGTTGCGCTGATTTGGGCCCAACCCCAGGCAACACCCGCAGCGCTTGAATCAACTCTTGAATAGCTGGGCTCAGTTTCATAGTGATTAGAACGGCAACTTCATGCCCGGCGGCAAATTCATACCGCCGGTCACTGCGGCCATTTTTTCTTTGCTGGCTACCTCAACCCGACGTACCGCATCATTCACCGCTGCAGCAATCAGATCTTCTAACATTTCTTGGTCGTCTTCGGTCATCAAGCTCGGGTCAATCGCAACCCGGCGCACGTTGTGGTTACCTAGCATGGTTACTTTAACCATGCCGGCACCGGCTTCACCAACCACTTCTAACGTGGCGATCTCTTGCTGGGCTTTCTGCATGCGCTCTTGCATTTGCTGCGCTTGCTTCATCATTGCGCCCATTCCACCTTTACCAAACATAACAACCTCGTTGATTAATTAAATTCATACGGTTCGATTATAACGGTTTGACACTATCATCGACCAGTTCAGCAGCAAATGTTTGTGTCAATGCCTGCACCAACGGGTCATCACTGAGCACTTGTCGTGCCCGCGCCAAGCGCCGTTGATCAATCTGTTGCTGCAATTCATGTGGTGTGGCTTGGGCTGATTCAGCCACTACCACAGCAGTGATCTGCAAGTCATAATTATGCTGCAAGCACTGCTGTAAATTCGCCACCACAGTGTCATTCAAGACATTGTTTAAGCTTGGCCGCACCAGTAACTGATAGCTGCCATCGCTATGCTTCTGTAGCACTGAACTACGGGCAATCTGCCGCGTAAGCCCAGTCAGGTCTAAATTATCGATCATTGCCGCCCAGCGGTCGATTTCCGCCGCCAGCTTGGTGTCATCGCCGATATCAGCAGCAACGACTGGTAGACTTGGCGCCGACTGCGGATCTGGCTGTGGTTGCGGCTGTGGTTGCGGCGGCAGTTCTGGCTGCAGTTCTGGCTCTGCTGCTGAGGCGGCGGCCAACTTAACCTCGGTATTAGCCAGATTATTCGATGACTTGTTCACCGCTTCATTGAGCGCACTCTGATAGCGCGATGGCGCCTCGGTGACCTTTTCATTCGGCTTTGTTGCAGCCAGTTGCTGACTTTTCTGTTGCAGCATAGTGCGCGTTGCCAGTAGAGCCTGTAAATCATCCTGCAGTGGCTCTGCGGCTGCCGATTCTGCTATCCCATCGAGCTTTGGTTCCGCTGCGTGTTCTGGTTCGACTGCCGGTTCTGGTTCGGCTACTCGCGGCGGATCAACTGTTACCGGCACATCACTGGCCAGCACATCATCAGCGGGTACATCATCAAACAGCGGCTCAACTGCAAGCGTCACCATCGACTCAGACCGTGGTTCTGCTACAAATTGGGGTGCCGCTTGGGCGTCAGCCGTGGGCTTTGGGCTCGGTGCTGGATTGACCTCGCTAGTGGCTTGGGTTGACGACTCACCGGGCTGCGCCTCGCGCAACACAATATGCTGTGGTCGGAACGCCAACAGTCGCAATAAGGTCATTTCTACCCCAGCGCGGGTATCAGCGGCATAGTTCAAGTCGCGTCGGCCTTGCACCAAAATATCGTAATACACTTGAATTAATTCAGCCGGCAGTTGCTGCGCCAAGTCACTCTCAGCAGCGCCGACACCGAGCGCTTCAGCACTTTCAGGTAAGATTTGCAGCAGTGCCAATTGATGCACTAAATTCTGCATCTCGGGCAGCAAACTAGCAATGTCAGGAACCTGCCCTGCCACTTGTTGCAACAACTGCATCATAGTTTGCGCATCACCCTTAACACAGGCGCGCAATAGCCCGATAAGTTGTAAGTTTGGCACTGCGCCAAGCATTTGTTGCACTGCATCCAGGGTGACCGCCTGCTCACCTTGGGCGATGGCTTGGTCGGTTAAACTCAACGCATCGCGCATACTACCTTGCGCGGCCCGCGCCAATAATATTAATGCGGCCTCATCAAAGGGGATGTTTTCGGCTCGTAATACCAACCCCAAATGGCTAGCAATATCCTGCCGACTCAAGGCCTTGAGATTAAACTGCAAGCAGCGTGAGAGTACCGTGATTGGCAACTTATGCGGATCGGTGGTGGCCAGCAAAAATTTGACGTGTTCAGGCGGCTCTTCCAGGGTTTTTAGCAGTGCATTAAAACTGTGCTTAGATAGCATGTGTACTTCGTCTATTAAGTACACTTTGTAGCGCCCTTGGGTGGGCTTATACTGCACGTTATCGAGTAATTCGCGAGTGTCTTCAACTTTGGTGCGTGATGCCGCGTCAATCTCCAGCAGATCGACAAACCGGCCCTCTTCAATGGCTTTACAGGCACCGCATTGCCCGCAAGGCTCAGCGCTCAGGCCCTGCTCACAATTAAGACTTTTAGCAAGAATACGGGCAATGGTGGTTTTACCCACCCCACG
Source organism: Pseudidiomarina mangrovi (assembly GCF_003999375.1). Classification (GTDB taxonomy): domain Bacteria; phylum Pseudomonadota; class Gammaproteobacteria; order Enterobacterales; family Alteromonadaceae; genus Pseudidiomarina; species Pseudidiomarina mangrovi. The sequence goes on along the minus strand of NZ_RJLC01000010.1, from coordinate 347,953 downwards.
GGTTCCAGTTAACAACCATGCATGATGCAAGCGACCGGTTTGCAGGGCGTTAATCAACGGCTTCAAGACGTGTTGTTGACCGACCACTTGGGCGAAAGTATGCGGCCGCCATTTACGAGCAAGTACCTGATAACTCATGCACCATTCCTATGCTTAAAAACGCTAATAGATAATGCCTGTACGTTACCGCAAATCGCTCACAGGGTATAGTGTTTGCGTTGCGCTTAAGTCACTTAATAAGCGTAACAAGCGCTCACCATCAACGGGTTTGGATAGACACAAATCGGCGCCGGCTTTACGTGCCAGCGGCTCAACCTGACTGATCTCTTGCGTGGTTAATAACACGATAGGGGTTTGCTTGTAAGCACTGAGGTCGCGCAGATTACGGCATAGCGTTACGCCGTCCATGAGTGGCATTTTGTGATCGACAATAATCACATCAAAGGTGATTTGTTTAGCGTGGTTTAGGCCATCTAAGCCATCATTGGCGCAGGTAACACGAAACTCTGATTGCTGTAAAACAGTCAGTAATGCCGCTCGTGTTGCTGGCTTATCCTCAACCAGCAGTAACTGTAGGGCCATTGAGATTCCTCAATTGGTAAGTAATTTGATCCAGGATAATACGGCTGGAAGAATCGGAATGCCGACAAACACCACCACCGCTAGCACGCCAAACCCTTTACCCGAACTATCGCGAAATTCTTCATCGTGTGACATCTTAACTACTCCGATTACTGTTTCTGGCTACATCATACCTGACAGAATTTTTCGGCGCGGATCATACTCCATTAAGGTGCCTGTAACAACACACCTCGGTGGATAAAATCTATACATAATTGCGCGACACCTTGGTTAATCGTGGCGTTATCGAGCTGCGGCAACCACTGCTGTAATTGCTGCTGCAACTGCGCTAAGCTTTGCCCCTGCGGCTGCTGCTGTAAGCTACTGATTACCAAGGCAGTCATTGGCTGCAATTGCATAAACTCGACGCTATTGCGCTGTGGATGCCGATAAACCATCAAGATAAAACCACTGTTATTGACCGCCTCAGGTAACAAAGGTTCCCGCTGATGACCACTACCCAACCAAGCCACTGGGTGCTTAAACTGCGCCACCTGTACGCTGGCATTGAGTCGCCAGCGCCATTGTCCGACTAACGCGGTTGCCTGCGCTTGCTCAAGTGACTCAATATCGTCATCAAGCACGGCAAATTGCGCGTCGACTTCCATGCGCTCATAGAAAGCAAGTTCATAGGTAAATTCAGGAAAGTCGGCGTTATCGCTATTGCGTGAACTGAAATACACCGCCAAGAAATCAACAAACTCACGCCCCATATCGCTAAAGTACGGCGATTGCGCAGCGTGTTTGGCAACAAATTCATCCACTAATTGCTGCCATTGTTGCTGACTTAATAATTTTTTTAAAACCGGAAAACCAGTACTTAGAAAGCTAAATATATTGTTGCGGACGAGGCGGCGATAAACCGCCATACGGCGCGCTTCGATACCATTGGGCGTGTTGTTATCATCAGGATTGCGTAACCAGCGGGCAAATTCTTCCTGCACAGCCTTAAAATCAGTCATGCTCAACAACCACCATTAACGCGCTGCTGGGCACCATCAATTTGTTCTGCCTCGTGCAGCAATTGAGCCAAGGGTGGAATATTAAAATCACGCTCGAGAACGGTATCAAACACCCCATGCTGCTGGTACGCGTAATCTAACAACTGCCATACTTCATCACGCACATCAGCACCATGGGTATCCACTAAAAGATCGGGGGCTTCTTCACTATGACCGGCGATATGTCCATAAACAATTCGCTCAGACGGCAAACCAGCAATAAACTGCTTGGCATCGTAGCCATGATTAATACTGTTGACGTAGACATTGTTGACATCGAGCAGCAGCTTACAATCAGCCTCATCTAACACCTGACGAATAAACGTCAGCTCACTGAGTTGTTGCCCAGGCGCCGCATAATAGGAGATATTTTCGAGTACCAGCGGCCGTTCTAACAGTTCTTGAACGCGTTTGATGCGTTGCGCAGTATAGCTAGCCGCCGCCTCGGTAAAAGGAATAGGTAGTAAATCATAGAGCTGCCCTTGCGCCGAGCAATAGCTTAAATGCTCGCTATATAGCTCAATGTGAAAGCGGTCAAGAAAGCGCTTTACTTCAAGCACAAAGTTCTCGTTGAGCGGATCAGGGCTAGCAATCGACAACGATAATCCATGGCAGGTCAACGGGTAACACTCGCGCAACTGGTCTAATTGCCGATACGCTGTATTACCACGTGGGATCCAATTTTCTGGGGCGATTTCCCAAAAGCCGACGTTGGGCTGCTGTGTAACCACATCAGCCAAAAACTCGCGTCGTAAACCGAGACCTACGCTCCGCCGCACTTGCCCTCACCGCACTTACCTTCGCCACATTTGTGCTCTTCAGCTTTTTCATCTTTCTTAGCTGCTTTAGCATCGGCTTTTTTCTTCTTCATTTCAGCGCGATGATCCTCACCACACTTGCCTTCGCCGCACTTCCCTTCACCACACTTATGCTCTTTCGGCGGCTCAGTTTTTTGTTCTTTGACTTGCTCAGCTTGTTGATAGCCACCGGGTAATTCGGTGTAACCAAATGGATTGGCTTGTGCCATTGGTAAAGTCACTGCGCTGGCTAACAGAGCGCCTAGCGCTAATTGCGTTGATTTTTTCATGGTATTCATAATGCCCACTCCTGGTAACTGAACCTCGTGTATATAGGACCCTAATTTAGCAGGTAAGTTGCCAATAAAAAACCCCGCCAAAGCGGGGTTTTCTCAATCTTTAACCAGCTCAGATCTTACAGTTTTACACCACGGTTTTCCGCAGTACGTTTTATGTAAGCTTCCCAAGTCCGGGCACTACGACGTTGGTTATCGAATTTCTGCGCCTGTAAATTGTATTTCAATGCTTCAGCATAATTACGTGAGTAAAAATAAGCCTCTGACAAAGCAATCAACACTGGGCCTTCTTCTTCAATACCGTTATCAAGCGCCTTGTGGAAAGACTGCACTGCCTTATCGTACTGTTGAGCACGAATATAAGCATTGCCTTGGCGACGATACTGAGCCGCTTTGCCTTCAGCACTTGACTCCAACTCTGCCGCCATACCATAAGCTAATGCAGCTTGTTGGTACTCTTTGGCAGCTTCAAAGTTACTGGCAGCACCTTGGAAGTTACGCGCAGTCTTCTCGATATCACCACTGGTCAAATGCTTCATGGTGGTTTTTGCAGCTTTGTATGGAACTTCGTTGTTCGAATAAAGCTGTGCCAACGCACGATATTGACTATCGCGATCTAAATAGCCTGCTAAATAAGCAATCTCAAGTGTCTGTAAGGCTTTGTCGATACGCTCTTCAAGCATGTACATCATACCTAGTTGGTTCCACCAAGCTTTCTCGGTCGGTAACACACCTAAGCCTGTTTCTAACACTTTAATCGCGTCAGAGTACATTTTACGCTCGTAATACGAGGCAACTTTCAATACATACGGGTTCTTGTTGACTTCTTCGTAGTACTGAATAGCCATATCAGCTGGTTTGATGATCATGTCGTATTTTTTCTGCTCATAATAAATATTCGCAATACGTAAAAATACTTCTGGATCATACTCGCCAGTAAACTGCAGCCACTTACCGTAATACGTCAGAGCCTGTTGATAGCGTTCAAGTTGAAGACTTAAGTCAGCGGTCAATTTCAACGCACCAGCTTGGTCTGTCCACCCGAGTACATCGGCATCTGCGGCACTTTTCACCAACTCAAGAGCTTTTTCGAACTGCTCGTCGGCGGCATATAAGTTGCCCAAAAAGCGATTCACATAAGCCGTATCAAACGCTTCGCGCGGTTGCGCTTCAAGCAGTTCGGCAATTGCACCCTTGATGTCTTCTTTTTCGCTGTACAGCTCAAAAGCACCCATGATACGACGACCTACACGATCTGAAACGGCAATATTACGACGCGAGTCTTTCTGCTTTTGGATGGTTTCCGCAGTTGGCAACGTGTAATTAATGTCTTGCGCTTGCACGCTCACTGACGTGAGCGATAAGCCCAAGCACAATACGCTCGCTGTTGCGAAAGCAATAAGTTTGTTGTGCATCATAACTTACCCCTGATCATCCAAGTTGAAGTCCAACTGAACCGTCATGCCTGGCTGAGCCACTGCTTTTCCATCAATAATCTTCGGCTTGTACTTCCAACGCAGCAGCGCACGACGCGCTTCTTGATCGAAAGTACGACGTGGATTTGAATCAATCACTTCTACGTCTGTTACACCGCCAGTTTCATCGATGGTAAAGCGCAATAATACCCAACCATTGATGCCATCACGAGCCGCTTCTGGCGGATAGCGCGGGTTGATACGCACGATAGGTGTTGCATCACCATCAGTCATCAAGCCACCAGTACTAAAACCAGTGTCAGTGCCGCCGACATCGATTTCAAAACCAGGATCAAACTGTAGCGAATCATCCGCTTGATCAGGCTCATTCGGTGGCGTCTCCGGCGGTTGCTCCGGTGGCGTTGGTGGTGTTGGTGGTACCCGACGGCGTCGCTCAGTATCTGACTCCGGTGGTGTGGTCACCAATTCGATCGGTGCCGATTCCGGCGGGCCATCGGCCCGACCGTCACCGCCACTGATCAAGAATGCCATAAAGGCAAACAACAGGAACGTGGCAGCGGCACCTAATAGTAATGCTACTATGAAGCGCACCATATTAATCGTCCTCTGCGGCTATGGATATTTTCTCAATACCCGCTTCCTTGATTTGATCCATGACTTGTACGACAACGCCATGTTTGGCTTCTTTGTCAGCTTGAATCACGACCATATCGGTTGGCTGTTCGGCTAACAGACGTTCAATGTTAGCGCCTACCCGCTCTACATCGACCATACGCTTGTCCATCCACACCTCGCCGTTTGCACGGATAGCGATGAAGATGTTAGCCGATGGCTTTTTGGTGGCCTGGCTAGCGTCTGGTTTGTTCACGTCGATACCCGCCTCTTTTACAAACGAGGTGGTTACGATGAAGAAGATCAACATAATGAATACGATGTCGAGCATCGGTGTCATGTCGATCGCTGCATCTTCATCTTCACGAATACGTTTACGTGCCATAATTCTTCTCTCTTAATGGTGTGGCAGACTATCAATCAACTGATGTTTAGCGCGTTTAACACGAGCTTCTAGGCGCGTCGCAAAAAACATCCCCGACAAAGCCGCAACCATGCCCGCCATAGTCGGAATTGTTGCCATCGAGATACCCGATGCCATCAATCGTGGGTTACCAGTACCTTGTACTGCCATGATTTCGAATACTGAAATCATACCGGTTACGGTACCGAGCAAACCAATTAGCGGACAAATAGCCACGCATGTTTTGATTAACAGAATGCGAGCTGTAAGCTTTTCATCAGCTTCAGAAATCCATGCATCACGGATCTTATGAGCATACCAGGAGGTGGTGTCCTCGCGAGCATCCCAAGAGGCGATAATATCGCGCTTAATCTTTGGAAATACACCCGCTAGGAACCAATAACGCTCTATCATGAGTACCCACATGAGAAAGAGCGCTCCCATGACGACGTACAAGACGTCGCCACCGGTAGCCAAGAAATCCCTGATAGATTCCCAGAGTTCCATCAGGTAGATCATACGATTACCCCTTCTTCTCCGCGTGAGCGGCGACGATACCTGCAGCTTGCTCATCGAGCACATGGACGATGCTCTTCGCACGACCTGCTACCACTGCGTGAATCAGAATCAATGGCAATGCCGCGATCAGACCCAAGGCAGTCGTTACCAACGCCATTGAGATGTCACCCGCCATGATTTTCGGATCACCGGTACCAAACAAGGTGATTGATTGGAACGTACCGATCATACCTACAACTGTACCTAAAAGACCTAATAATGGTGCAATAGCAGCCAAGATCTTGATGATGTTTACACCCGCGTCAATACGTGGTGTTTCACGCAAGATAGCTTCATCAAGTTTCAGTTCTAGGTTTTCTACGTCAGCATTTTGGTTCTCTTGATACACTTTCAAGATACGGCCTAAGGCGTTACCAGATGATGGATTGGCAGTATTTTTCAGCTGCGCACGCATCTTGGTGCCTTCAATGCTTAAGGTAACGAGTTTGTAGAGAGCAATCAGGAAACCAACGATTAACGCAACAGTGATCACGTAACCTACGGTGCCACCTTGGTGATAACGCTCTTCCAAAGTAGCTTTCTGAGTTGCTAAGCCTAAGATTTGGCCACGAGCTGGGTCAATATACAGACCTTCGTAACCAGATTCAGTGCTTTCAAAAGCCTCAACAGTTGACAGTACAAAGCCTTCAGGCTGACGGCCAAGTGGTTGAATCTCGTTTGCAGTGTCATTGAAACGGAAGTATTCACCACCAGCAATCAGGTTGAATACACCGATACGCGTCACATCACGTTGCTCACTGCTACCATCTAACAGGGTTACTGTCGCTGGGAAGGTAACAACACGGCCTGACTCGCGCATTTCAGTTAACAAGGCAATCCACAGATCTTCAAGTTCTGCGATAGTTGGAAGTTCTTGCGCTTCAGCAAGGCTTTCCAATACTTTTTCACGACCAGGATACTGTGAACTAACGATAGAGGTAGCAATACGACCGATTGAGTCGCTGGCTGCACCACGGATTACACCGAAGATTTCGCCTAAAGTACCTTTTGCGTTTTCAAGTTCTTGCTCTTTGTTCGCCAATGCAATTTCGTTCTCAGCGAACTGAGTTTGTAAACGACGGCCACGAGCTTGCTCGTCAGACAGTTGTTTTTGTGCACGGTTTAACAAAGCTTGCTGATTAGCAGTAGCGCGAGTGAACTCGGCTTCACGTTCAGCATTGATTTTTTGCGATGCGGCGCGGTTCTGCTTCACTAGCTCAAGTAATTGGTCTAGTGATTGGGCTTGTTGTGCACTTGCAGAGAAAGCAGCGCCTGTTGACAGAGTTAATGCCACTGCGATCAGGGCAGATTTCACGAAATGTTTCATTGTGCACGCTCCGCTGCATAAATTGGCAATCTGATCAAATCAGGAGCAGTTTGCTTACGCGCCATCCGGATCGCTTTAGTCAGCGAGCTCAGATATTCATCACCTAAAGCTTCCCACTCGTTGGTTTCATTGTTGTAAATCCAACCATTTTTAAGGTCGAGTGATTGCGCCATTAAGGCAACGCGACCAAGGTGGAAAAAGTCTACCGAAATTTGCTCACCTTGAAATTGCAACTTACCTTCATACGCGATCAAGCCGGCGCCGTAATCCATCTCTGCCTGATAGGTTTCGATGATTTGACGGAAACGCTCTGAATCGGTGATGTTGGCTTCTTCCATAATGTCACGCAAACCAGCGACGCGCTCTAAGCGGCGTTCTTTATGAATTGGAATGTCCAACTCAATGAACTGCTCGAGTGAGTCGATCATTTTGTACATTAATGGCACCACGCCCTGCTTGGTCCCTTCGATACCGTCGATCTGACGCTGTAACGAAGCCAAAGAAGCATTCTGGTCATCGACCAGACGCTGGACGTGATCGTTATAGACTTTCAGGTTTTCATACTCGTCAATAACGCCGCGATATTGGAATAACAACTCTTGACCTTGCTCGTACAGGCTATCAATTTTAGCTTGTGAACGAACATCAGCCGCAGTTGTGCGTTGACCTTCACTTTGTAGTTCAGGTACAGATTGTGCGGCAACTGTGGCGCTGCCGGCAATCGCAAACAAACCTATTATAGCTGCTGCGACTTTGCTTTTATTGATTACTTTGGTCATAGTTCCCAACCAATTTGACTTAACCTTCTAGCATAACGGCGACATGCCGCCAGCTTCCGAGTTATTTGAGTGACGAAAAGAGTTTAATCAACACTTGCAGTATTACCACTAGATAAATAAGTGGCAATAATGACCCGATATTCCCACGATCTGGGCGTAGCTGTCAACAGCCGCAAAGCCCTGAACGCAAGATAGAATCAATATTCAAGGATCATTACTTTTACTTAACAGTTCTGCATAAAATTCCATAAATCCCACATAAGCATTTGATCAATACAACAGCACAAAGTTCAATATTAGTCGACAATGATTCGAATTACCGTAAAATTAGGCAACTTATCACCATCAGGGAAGAGCTTTGCATGAGTCTATCAAATTCACTGCTGACGCGGCTTCAACAAGAATTAGACAAGTTGCGTGACCAGGTGCAGCAGCTCGCTATTAATGAGCATGATTTTCAAGATTGGTTTGATGCATCATTGTTTCATCCATCGGCACAACTACCGCTGGATTATGTCAATGAGATAGAGCGCAACCTACACCGGTTACGCGTGGCTAGTGACAGTGCTGACCAGTTATGGCTAGCGGAGCGCTTAAGTCAGCAAATGAATGCTTTACATCGTGCCCTGTTCTATTTTGGCGGACCTTCGCTCGCTGCTCGATAGAATCCCAAGGCGCGCTGAACTTGTTGCGGTAACTGCGGTAAGGCACTCTTCGGCAGTAAGTACGTCGCCATCGAGAAAAAGTCTTTAAACACCCGGTTTTGCTCGGTAGTGCGGCGCAAATAATCATGCCCCGACGAACCACCGGTGCCTATTTTAGTTCCTAGCATACGCTGTACCATCATGGCGTGTTTATACCGCCATATGGTTAATTTCTCATCCATTTCAGCAAGCGCTGTAATGACTTGCCAGGCCAAGTTAAAGGCCGGCTCTTCGCGATATTGGGTGATGAACAATGCTGATAACATCGCTTGCTGCGACAACCGCACACGACCATCCTGTTGCAACTGCTGATAAGCATTGCCATCAAACAATGCATGAAAATTATCACGATTGCTTTGAATGCCAGCTAATTCTGTGGCTAATTGCTCCGTTGCAAAATTATTGGCGCGAATAATCGCTTCATCCTGATCCAGGGCTTGTTCCACAGCGCTTTGATAAACCTGCCAAAAGCTAAAATCTTCAACCTGCATAAACGGCATACGCGCAAGCCATTTGTCGACCAAATCAAACAAACTCGGCTGCTGCTCGAGTTGCTCGAGATAATTGCGATCATGCTCATTTAAGCGGTTAAAAAATGAGGATTGGTCAAAAGCAATGCGCTTATCACGATGCAAACCAAGAATAATTTCCAGCTCTTTAAATTGGATACTCTGAAAGCCTGACGCTGGCACCAGATAATCACGGAATTCGAGGAACTCTTGTGGGGTCATGGTTTCAATCACCCCCACTTGATCGTTCATCAAATCTTGAATCGTCAGCACCCTGCGCAAGCGATGGGCAACTAGGTACAAGCCTTTATCATCGAGGGTTGGTTGTTGAAATTCACGGTGAATAGCACGCAGTTCATGAAGTACTTGCTTAAACCACAGCTCATACACTTGATGCACAATGATGAAAAGCATTTCATCATGAGCTTCTTCGCCATAACGCGGGCTGTGAGGTTGTTGGGCACTAAGCAGAGTATCGAGCTTGAGGTAGTCGCCGTAATAAACCGGCGCAATGTTCTTGGCCATGGATTTCTCCAAAATTGGTGGCGACCTCACCAGCCACACCCCGGCACACATATCCCTAACTACGGCTGCTCCCTTCCGGGCCTGACCGGGTTCGCCAGTTCATGTTGCGAGGGGACCAATGAGGTCACCATAACGGGGCGCATTATCCATGAAAGGACTAGCACCCGCAAGGTAAGCTGGCTTACTTTTTCTGTAACCGCGCCGCAATAGCCGCTTTAGCCGCTGGTGAATGCAACGCCTTGGCGAATATTTCCGCTTCACGTTCAATACGGTCTGCCACTGGCTCCAAGTTTTCTTTCATTAATGCTTTGGCAGCTCGCAGTCCAGCCCGCGGCTTGCTGGCTAACTTAGCCGCTACCGATTGCAAGGTGCTGTGCAATTGATCCGCAGCTACCAATTTATTGACTAAGCGATACTGCAACGCCGTGGCCGCATCAATGGGTTCGCCCAACAACAGCATTTCAGCTGCAGCCAGATAGCCACAAGCCTGCGGTAATAAGAGACTGGAGGCTGCTTCAGGCACTAAGCCTAAATTGATAAATGGTAGCGCAAACACCGCGGTATCCGCCGCGTACACCAAGTCACAATGCAGTAATATAGTGGTGCCAATACCAATCGCCATGCCATTCACACCGGCCACCACAGGTACTGTTAAGCGGCTTAAGGTATAGAGAAACTCAAACGGTGGTGCGCTATCATCAAGTTCTTCTATAGCCAGAAAATCATGCAAATCGTTACCTGAGGTAAAGCTATCGCCACTACCGGTGATGACTACCGCAGCGATATCTGCATCACGCTCAGCCAACTGTAATTCATGGCTCAGCGTGCGGTACATTGCTTGCGTTAACGCGTTCTTTTTTTCCGTGCGTTGCAGTGTTAACCACAACACCTGATCACGCACTTCTACTTTGACATGTTCAGTCATGCTGACGTTTTTCCCACGCTGCTTTGGTATTGAGATGCAACGGCAAAATGAGATCGAGTGCCGACTGCCCATTACTTTCCAGTTGTAAGTTATTATCGCGCTTCGGGGTAATCCGTTGGCCCCATTTGATAATTCCGGCACCACAGGTCAAGCCGCCACCAAATACCGCCGACACGATGGTATCACCCGGCTTCACCATGCCCTGCTCCACCGCTTCGCAGAAGGCAATCGGCAAGGTAGCTGACGAGGTATTGCCATATTTTTGAATGTTAATAAAGGTTTTGTCTTCGGGTACATTGCACATTTTGGCGAGATAGTCGATTAAGCGCTTGTTAGCTTGATGGGGTATCAGCGAGTCAATGTCATCGGTAGATAGCCCAGTTTCGGCGAACACCTTTTCAATCGCAATGTTCATGCCCTTCACTGCACGTTTGAAGATCTCTTGGCCAACAAAGTTGAACGGCATGATGCCGTCAAAACCAAAGCGATCAAAACTTAAGCCAAATTCTAACGCCAAAACGTCACGTGCATCAGCATCACAGGTCACGTGTGATGCCAGTAAACCGCATTCGGTTTCACTGGCTTCAAGCACCATGGCACCGGCGCCATCGCCAAATAACACCGCGCTCTCGCGCTTGGTCCAATCGAGAATGCGGGTTAAGCGCTCGGCGCCAATGATCAGTACTTTTTTGTGCGCACCGGTACGAATGGCTTGCGTGGCGTAGTGCATACCATACAAAAAGCTACTGCAGGCAGCGTTCAGATCAAACGCGGCTGCGTACTTAGCGCCTATGCGTTGTTGTACTGCTGACGCCACATTGGGAATGATTTCATCAGCGGTACAAGTGCCGACCAAAATGAGATCTAAATCGTTGGGGTCAACATCAGCAGCGGCTAAAGCATTCAGTGCAGCAATGGTAGCAAGGTGCGAGGTTCCGACGTGACTAACGCGGCGCTCTTTGATACCGGTACGAGTTTCAATCCACTCGTCCGAGGTTTCCAAGAAAGTCGCTAAATCGTCGTTGGTCATAATGGCGGGTGGTAAACATTTACCCCACCCAGTAATTTCTGCGTATATTTTCACGTTATTGAACCTATAGTCACGGTGCATTTTTGGTTATCATAGCACGAATGTTTCGCAGCGAAATATCCGACCAATCGCTGCTTTAAATAAGGACTTGCTGTGGCTGCGCACGAATTACCCGCTGACTATTTATCTTCCGCTGCTGGACACTGGCGCCTGCAGCGTTATCCATTGCGTAGTCATGATCCATTACAAGCATGGGATAGTGGTGACGTATTGCTGCACCAGCGCATGGCTGCTCACAGCAGTCAGTTACCACTGCTGGTCAATGATCAGTTCGGTGCCCTTGCGGTCGCCTGTCAGCAGCCGCGTATTATCGCCATGAGCGATTCTTACATTAGTACCTGTGGCTGGCAACACAATCTTAAAATCAACCAGTTAGCCACAGAAATCGTGCCTATCACTGGGCTTGATACGGTTCCTGCTGGGGTTGATTTAGTAGTGTTGAAATTACCGAAAAGTAGCAGCCTACTGCAGTTTCAACTACAGCAGATTGCCGCCTCACTGAGCCAGCCTATACAACTATTTGCGGCGGCTAAATCTAAGCTATTTACCCCAGCTATTCGGGCCTTATTTGAGCAGTATTGTGACCAGGTGTCGGTATCACTGATTGAAAAGAAAGCCCGAGTGCTTAGCGCGCAACTGCGGCCATTGGCCAGTGCAGCAGCAACTCCTGCGCCGATGACCTGCTGGCACGACCCAGCCTATCCGTTGCAGCTCTGCCAATATGCCGGTGTGTTTGCCCGCAAGCAACTGGATATCGGCGCTCGGTTATTATTAGACAACCTGCCAGCAGCCGGAGCCGAACAGGTGATCGATTTGGGTTGTGGCAACGGTGTATTGGGTTTGCGTTATGCGCAACTGTCGCCGCAAAGCGAAGTACTTTGGGTCGATGAATCTTATCTGGCCGTGGCCTCATGTCAGCATAATATTACCCTAAATCTAGGTGCAAGCGCGCACTATCAGTGTCATGTCGATGATTGTTTGAGCCAACAAGCTGATGCTAGCGCTGACCTGATTCTCTGCAATCCACCGTTTCATCAAGAGCATGCCATTACCACCCACATCGCCCAACAAATGTTCCGTGATAGCAAACGCGTGCTGCGCTACGGCGGTGAATTGAGAGTGGTAGCGAACCGTCACTTGGCTTATCATCTGGTGCTCGAGCGATTATTTGGCGGCGTTACGGTGGTTGCTTCAAACCCTAAATTTGTGGTGCTATCCGCGCGCCGTTGATAGCGATTGATAGTCATTATTGAGAGGATTTTATGCGTTTAGCGTCTCTACTCGTTGTGCTTGTTGTTAGCTGCCTAGCTATGCCCGCTGCACAGGCTGAAATTCAGCCCAATAATCCATTTCCACGTGTGCGCATGGTCACTAGCATGGGTGACATTGTGGTCGAGCTCAATCGCCTCAAAGCACCGCTTACGGTAGCAAACTTCCTGCAATATGTTGAGATTGGTAGCTACGACAACACCGTGTTCCACCGCATTATCCCTGAATTTGTGGTGCAAGGTGGCGGCTTCGACAAAGACTTTAATTTAAAGCCTGAGCGCCCACCGGTGGTGAACGAATCGGGTAACGGCCTAGCCAACGTGCGTGGCACCATAGCTATGGCACGCAGCAGTGACCCACACAGTGCCACGCGGCAGTTCTATTTTAATGTTGCCGATAATGCGTCGCTCGACCCCAGCAGCAGACGCTGGGGTTATGCGGTGTTTGGCTGGGTGGTTGAAGGTGACGAGGTGTTACAAAACATGGCGGCATTAGCCACTACACCCTACCATGATATCACCGGATATCCTGATGTACCGATCGAACCACCAGTGCTGATTCGCATTGATGTATTACCGCCGCAGTAACCCACGGTGAGCAAACCAAGTTGGTCAGAGGATTTACGTGTCTACACCGAGCCTCGGGTGTGGATCATCTTTGCTTTTGGCATCATGAGTGGCTTCCCATGGGTATTAATTAGCTCAGTGCTATCAGCCTGGATGCAAGAAGCCGGTGTTTCGCGTAGTGAAATTGGTCTGTTTGCCGCGGTTTTTGCCGCTTACTCGGTTAACTTCTTATGGTCGCCGCTGGTTGAGCGGCTGAAGATACCACTGCTTTTTAGATTATTTGGCCAGCGCCGCAGTTGGCTGGTGTTATGTGCCACGGTAATTATGCTGCTGACAGCCTCACTCAGTCAGATTGATTTGGCCAATGACTTGTGGACAGTGGCATTGATCGCAGTATTGATTGCACTGTTTTCAGCCACACAAGATATCGCCATTGATGCCTTTCGCATTGAGAGTTTTGCCGCTCACGAAGCCCGTTTGCAGTCAGCTGGCGCTGCCATGGCTACCGCCGGTTGGTGGACCGGTTACAGTGGCCTGGGCGCTATTCCGTTCTTTTTAGTCAATGGTACCAGTTGGCAATGGCAAGACGCGTATCTACTCCTCAGTGGTGTGCTTGCGGTGCAGCTTCTGGTGGTCATTCTCACTCGCGAACCCACCCGCTACAGTGCTGTGCAGCTGCAATTTAGTCGTTGGCAAGATTGGCTAAAAGCCAGTGCCATTGACCCTATAACCGAATTTTTTAAACGCAGCGGCTGGAAGCTCGCGGTGGGAATGCTGGCGTTTATATTTTTATTCAAAATCGGTGAAGCCTTTTTGGGGCGTATGTCGATTGTGTTCTACAAAGAAATTGGATTTAGTAACGACGACATTGGCTTATATCCCAAACTGGTTACCTGGTGGGTGACCATTATCTTTGCCATGCTCGGCAGTTTTGTAAACTTGCGTATGGGTATTGTCCGCGGCCTACTCACCGGTGGAGTGGCAATGGCGGCCAGTAACTTGATGTTTGCTTGGATTGCTGTGACCGGCCCAAGTACCCAGCTGCTGCTGGCGACAGTACTGGTGGACGGCTTCACCAGCGCCTGGTCAACAGTAGCCTTTGTGGCTTTTATTAGTATGCTCTGCAGCCGCACTTTTACTGCCACGCAATACGCCTTATTAGCCTCGCTGGGTAATTTGGGGCGTACCCTACTCTCGTCATACTCCGGCATTATGGTGGATTGGCTCGAAGGCGATTGGCAAACCTTCTTTGTGGTGACTGCCTTGATGGTAATCCCCAGTTTACTGATTTTGTTTGCTTTGCGGAAACCTCTGACACGCCTTGAACAAGCCTATCAGGATGACTTAAAGCGATGAACTGGGTGATTGTCGGGCAAGGCGCACTAGGCTCGTTGCTGGCGGTTAAACTCCAGCAACAGCAGCAAACTGTGGCTGTTCTAACCCGCGCCAATGCGCCGGCTGAACCACGTTGGCTTGATCAGCAATGTTATCAGTTCAGCGCTATCACCCCAGCTGAATTACTGTGTAGCCAACAGCCCAGCACCGTGGTCGCGGCGGTGAAAGCCTATCAGCTCGACGCGCTACTCAAGCAACTTGCTGAGCTGCCCACACAGCACCAATTGCTGCTGAGTTACAATGGTATGCTCGATAACGAGGCACAGCGGCTACCGCCTAACTGCTTGCACTGGGTGACCACTCATGGCGCTTATCGGGACGCTCAGCAGCTCGTGCATGCCGGCGCTGGAGAGAGTTGGCTAGGCTGGCAACAACCTCAGCTTAAACCAGTACCAGCAGAGCTTATTACAACGCTGAGCGCCGCCTTACCACCATGCCACTGGCAGCCCGAAATTCAGCGCCAACGCTGGCAAAAGCTTGCCATTAATTGTCTCATCAACCCGTTCACGGTGATCCATAACTGTCTGAATGGTGAGTTGCTCGGCTTAGGTTTAGAGGCAGAAATGCTGCAATTAGCCGGTGAAATTAGTGCTCTGGCAGGTCGACTTGATGGTATTGATTTGCTCCCCGAACAATTAGTCACCGCCGCGATGGATGTAGCCACGCGCACAGCCGCCAATCGCTCGTCGATGTTGAGTGATGTGCGCGCCGGCAGACGTACAGAAATTGACTTTTTAAATGGCTTTGTGGCGCGTCAAAGCGCCCAACTCGGCTTGACTGCCAGCGCCAATCAGCTGCTCTGGCAGCAACTTAGCTAAGCTCGCTTAGCGCTCGTCAGGTTGTTGCGGATCTTCAATAAAATCGACCACTTCTAAGCCGAAACCAGACAGCGCCGAATAACGTTTTGGTGAACTCATCAAGCGCATGTCATGAACGCCCAAATCAGCCAAAATTTGTGAACCAATACCAACGTTACGAGACGCATTCGATGCCGCCGCAGTGGGCTTGCTCTCGCCGCGATCTTGCTCGGCAAAATTACTCACCAGTTCCAAAATATCGGCTGGGCTTTGTTGCCGACCAATCACCACCAGAACACCGCCATGGGTACCGATATAACTCATTGCATGCGGCAGCGGCCAGCTGCGCTTAGCGGCGCGGTCAGTGGCAAACAAGTCGTTAAAGGTATCTTGCAAATGCACCCGCACGTTAACCGTTTGACCATCCTCAATTGCCCCATTTACCAGCGCGTAATGCACTTGCTTATCGATAGTGTCTTGGTAGGTATATAGCTCGAAATTGCCATAAGCCGTTGGCAACTGACAATGGCCGCACTGCACCACGGTTTTCTCTTTGAGTGAGCGATACTCAATCAGATCAGCAATAGTGCCAATTTTCAGGTCATGTTCAGCCGCAAATTTCTCTAAGTCTGGACGCCGCGCCATGCTGCCGTCTTCGTTGAGTATTTCAACAATCACCGCCGCTGGTTCATAGCCCGCCAAACGCGCTAAATCGCAGCCTGCTTCAGTATGCCCAGCACGGTTAAGTACCCCACCCGGTTTAGCTTTCAGCGGAAAAATATGACCCGGCATGACTAAATCGCTGGGTTTGGCATCGGCAGCTACAGCCACCTGCACAGTGCGCGCTCGGTCAGCTGCAGAAATACCCGTGGTGACGCCAGTGGCCGCCTCAATGGATACGGTGAAATTGGTCGCGTAAGGTGACGAATTTTGATCCACCATCAGCGGTAGGCGTAATTGTGCGCAACGCTCTTCGGTCAAGGTTAAGCAAATCAAACCGCGCCCATAACGCGCCATAAAATTAATCGCCGCCGGAGTCACACATTCTGCGGCCATAATCAGATCGCCCTCATTTTCGCGATCTTCATCGTCCATCAGAATGACCATCTTACCCTGACGAATGTCCTCGATAATCTCGGCTGCACTGTGCAATGTAGTCACGACCTAAGGCTCCTGTTGCCGATTACGGCTGGTTGACATAATTAGAATAATCAATCACAGCGGTTAGACGAACGTCGTCGCCCACTAGCTCTAGCTCAGTAAAGCGTAGCTGTGTTGCTTGGTTAAGCTCAGTCAGCGCCGGTAACGCCAATAATGGCTGTGCTTGCGCACCTAATAGTTTCGGCGCCAGATAAACGATCAGTTCATCGGCTAGTTGCTGTTGAATCAATTGCCCTGCCAGGGTGGCACCACATTCGGTCCACACCGTATTGATCTGTTCCTGCACCGCTAAATGGGTCATTAATTGGTTCAAATCAAGCCCTTGCTTGGTTTCTGGCAAGGTTATGCTGCGCACATGAGCCGGCCACTGCTGCGCCACCGGCTCGGCTTGCTCGCCATACACCAACAGTATGGGGCCACCAAACGCCCGTACCAAGGCGCTATCTGGGGTGACTTGCGCGCGGCGGTCAAGCACCACACGCAGTGGCTGCGGCAATGCTTCATCGGGGCTTTCAATACGTACTGTTAACTGCGCATCATCACGCAGCACGGTTTGTGCAGTGGATAAGATGGCTTGGCTGGCAGCGCGGTGTTGATGAACATCAATACGTGCTGCGGTGCCGGTGATCCACTTACTGGCGCCGTTAGCCAAAGCGGTGGCACCATCTAAACTAGCGGCTAATTTAACTTGTAGATACGGTCGGTTACGCCGCATACGGCTGACAAAACCACGATTGAGCTGCTCGGCCTCAGCCGCCAACAGCCCCACCTCAACCTCAATACCCGCTGCGCGTAAGCGGGCTATGCCGCTTCCCGCCACCAATGGGTTAGGGTCTTGCATAGCCACCACCACTTTGCCTATGCCAGCTGCAATCAAGGCATTGGCACACGGCGGTGTGCGGCCAAAATGGCTACAGGGTTCAAGGGTCACATAGGCAGTAGCTCCATGGGCGTCACTACCCGCCTGCTGTAGCGCAAATACTTCGGCATGATGGCCACCGGGGCGTCGATGCCAGCCTTCACCTATCACCTGCTGCTGTTTGACAATCACACAGCCGACCATGGGATTCGGCGCGGCACTGAAGCGTGCCTGTGCAGCAAGCTGCAAGGCACGACTCATGTAGGCGTGATCGCTATTCGTCATTGTGGCTAGTCATTGAGGCGGGCAATTTCTTCGCCAAATTCGCGAATATCGGTGAATGCACGATACACCGACGCAAAGCGAATGTAGGCTACTTTATCTAAACTCTTCAGCTGCTCCATCACCAACCCACCAATAAACTGGCTGGTCACTTCACGCTCACCGGTTGCCCGCAGCGACGCTTTGACTTGGTTAATGGCCTGTTCAATGGCCTCAATACCCACCGGCCGCTTTTCTAGGGCGCGCAGCAATCCATTGCGCAGTTTATCTTCATTAAATGGTTCACGGGTGCCGTCCGATTTAATCACCCGCGGCATAATCAGTTCCGCCATTTCAAAGGTGGTAAAGCGCTCCCCGCAATCGGCGCATTCTCGCCGCCGCCGCACCGATGCGCCATCCGCCACCAAACGCGAGTCGATCACCTTGGTATCTTGTGCTTCACAAAACGGACAATGCATCGCTGCCTCCTTAACCGCTTAACCGTATACCGGAAAACGCTTACACAGAGCTTTCACCTGCTCACGGACGTGCGCTTCAACTGCCTCGTTTCCGAGCTCGTCTAACACATCACAGATCCAGTTTGCGACTTGCTCTGCTTCGGCTACTTTAAAGCCGCGGCGAGTAATAGCCGGGGTACCTAGGCGTAAGCCAGAGGTCACGAACGGTGAGCGTGGGTCATTCGGTACCGAGTTCTTGTTGACGGTGATAAAAGCCCGACCAAGAGCAGCATCGGCGTCTTTACCGGTGATGTCTTTATCAATTAAATCGACCAAAAACAGGTGGTTTTTGGTGCCGCCCGAAACGATCTTGTAGCCGCGTGACTGCATCACCCGCACCATGGCATTGGCGTTATCCAATACTTGCTGCTGATAAGCCTTAAACTCTGGCTCCATGGCTTCTTTGAAGGCCACCGCTTTAGCGGCAATAACGTGACACAACGGGCCACCTTGGCTGCCGGGGAATACCCCACTGTTAAGTTTTTTGTGCAGTGCTTCGTCATCTTTGCCTGACAAGATCAAGCCACTGCGCGGGCCAGCTAAGGTTTTATGGGTGGTGGTGGTGACTACATCGGCAAAAGGCACTGGGTTAGGATATAAACCAGCGGCGACTAATCCTGCGACATGGGCCATATCGACCAACAAGTAAGCACCGACTTCGTCAGCGATTTGGCGGAATTTGGCCCAATCAACAATACCCGAATAAGCAGAGAAACCGGCGACAATCATTTTCGGCTTGTGCTCGCGGGCTAGGCGCGCTACTTCAGCATAATCAATTTCGCCAGTGCTCTCGTCCAGACCATATTGAATTGGGTTGTAGTTTTTACCTGAGAAGTTAACGCTAGAACCGTGCGTTAAGTGACCGCCATGAGCCAAGCTCATGCCTAATACCGTGTCGCCATGATTCAGCAATGCCAAAAATACCGCTGCGTTGGCTTGTGAACCAGCATGCGGTTGTACGTTGGCATATTTAGCACCGAATAATTGCTTGGCGCGCTCAATAGCGAGGTCTTCAACTTTGTCAACGTACTCACAACCGCCGTAATAACGCTTGTGTGGATACCCTTCAGCGTACTTGTTAGTCAGCTGCGACCCTTGCGCTTGTAATACCCGCGGACTGGTATAGTTCTCTGAAGCAATCAGCTCAATATGCTCTTCTTGGCGCTGTACTTCGTCTTGCATGGCTTGCCATAAATCCGCATCGTAAGCAGCAATGGTCATATCACGTTTCAACATCAGGGTTCCTCCACAAAATTGTGCCGCTAGTTTACCAATATACTTGGGTTCACGCCAACTTCAGGGTTAAAATAGCGGCCTGAATTTTTGTTCACTGAGGAACAGTCGCTGCCATGGCACAATATATCTATTCAATGATGCGGGTTTCGAAAGTTGTCCCGCCCAAACGCACTATTTTAAAAGACATTTCTTTGTCATTTTTCCCGGGTGCTAAAATTGGCGTACTCGGCTTAAATGGCTCAGGTAAATCGACGCTGTTGCGCATCATGGCTGGCCTTGATAAAGAAATTGAAGGTGAAGCACGGCCACTGGCTGGTATTCAAATTGGCTATTTGCCGCAAGAACCGCAGCTGGATGAGCAAAAGACCGTGCGTGAAGTGGTTGAAGAAGCCGTTGCCGATGTCAAAAACGCCCTCACTGAACTCGACCAAGTCTACGCCGCCTATGCCGAAGAAGACGCCGACTTTGATGCGCTGGCCAAACGCCAAGGGCAACTCGAAGCGGTGATTCAAGCCAAAGACGGGCATAACCTCGACAACATGTTAGAGCGCGCCGCAGACTCACTGCGCCTGCCGCCTTGGGATGCGAAAATTGCCAAGCTATCGGGTGGTGAGCGCCGCCGCGTGGCCATTTGCCGCTTGTTGTTAAGCAAACCCGACATGTTATTACTCGATGAACCAACTAACCACTTAGATGCCGAGTCAGTGGCCTGGTTAGAGCGCTTCTTGCATGACTATGAAGGCACCGTAGTGGCAATCACCCACGACCGTTATTTCCTTGATAACGTGGCGGGCTGGATCTTAGAACTTGACCGTGGCCATGGTATTCCGTGGGAAGGCAACTATTCCTCATGGTTGGAGCAAAAAGAAGCGCGCTTAGAGCAAGAAGAGAAATCTGAAAAAGCCCGTCAGCGCAGCATCAAGCAAGAATTAGAATGGGTACGGCAGAACCCGAAAGGTCGCCAAGCGAAATCCAAAGCACGCATGTCACGCTTTGAAGAGCTGCAAAACAGCGATTATCAAAAGCGTAATGAAACCAATGAACTGTTTATTCCACCTGGCCCACGCCTAGGTGATAAGGTGATTGAAGTCAGTAACTTGCGTAAGTCTTACGATAAGCGTTTATTGATTGATAACTTGAGTTTCAGCTTACCCAAGGGTGCTATTGTCGGCATCATTGGCCCCAATGGTGCGGGTAAATCCACCCTATTCCGTATGATTAGTGGACAAGAACAGCCAGACAGCGGCACCATCACCGTCGGTGACACCGTCAAACTGGCCAGCGTTGATCAGTTCCGTGACAGCATGACCAACAGCAATACCGTGTGGCAGGAGATCTCCGACGGCCAAGATATGCTGCGCATCGGTAACTTTGAAATCAACAGCCGTGCATATGTTGGGCGCTTTAACTTCCGCGGTAACGATCAGCAGAAGCATATTGGTGAGTTATCCGGTGGTGAGCGTAACCGTGTGCATTTGGCCAAGCTATTAAAAGCGGGTGGCAACGTGCTGTTACTTGACGAACCGACCAATGATCTAGACGTAGAAACTCTGCGGGCGCTGGAAGAGGCAATTTTGGAATTCCCCGGCTCAGCCATGATCATCTCGCACGATCGCTGGTTCCTCGACCGCGTAGCCACACACATTCTGGATTACCGCGATGAAGGTCAGGTGAATTTCTATGAAGGTAACTATACCGATTACGAAGCCTACATGAAGAAAACCCATGGCGAGCATGCCATGGATCCGCATCGTATCCGCTATAAGCCAATTGGTTAATCTAATGACCAGCGTTCGCTAAGCGCTTTACAGCTTAGCGAACGAATCCACCGCAATGGCTGCCATGCGCAGTTTCTCGGTTTTCTTCAGCGACGTCTCTTCCTCGGCCGAAATCACCTCGGCCTTACGAGCCGCTTTGGCTAATGCATCACCGCTGAGGTCCTCAGCCATATCGCCTCGCTTCACCGCTTTACGAATACGTTTATACACCTCAGCCTGCTCACGCATAGCTATGAAGGCTAATTCCATATGACCGGTCATATCTTTCGGGTCATCGCGCCAATAACATAAAAACGTATGGCGATCGCGAGTGGTACCCGGCTGCATCATACTATTGGCAATATGCTGCAAGGTTTCATCGCGCGGTGCTTGATAACGAATACCGAACGGAAAAATACTCAGTTTCAACAGCCAAGCCAGACCACGCTTGGGCAGATTCGCTAAGAAACCACGGAAGGCTTCACCCAACTGATACAGGTGATGCTCCAGGGCATAGGTGACAAAAGGTTGATCACCGGCTTGGCGACCATCATCTTCGTAGCGTTTTAGCACTGCTGAAGCCATATACAGGTGGCTCAACACATCACCAAGACGTGCTGATAGCATTTCTTTGCGCTTTAGGTCGCCACCAAAGGTCAACATTGCCATGTCAGCGGTCAACGCTAAGGCACGGCTCATGCGCGTTAACTGTTGGTAATACGGCGCGGTAAAGCCACTGACCGGAGTTTTGATAAAACGCGCACCACCTAGGCCAAACCATAAGCTGCTGAAAAAATTACTAACGCCAAAGCGCAGATGTTTCATCAGCAATACATCAAACTCGCGTAAACCAGCTTCTTCATCGGGGTTACTCGCCGCTGCCATCTCCGCTAATACATACGGGTGACAACGCGTCGCACCTTGACCGAAGATCATCAGATTACGGGTGAGGATGTTCGCGCCCTCAACGGTAATCGATACCGGTGTGGCCATATAGCCATGCCCCAAATAGTTCTTCGGCCCCAACTGAATACCTTTACCAGCATGCACATCCATCGCCGCTTCCATCACGTGACGGCCCATTTCGGTCATATGGTATTTGGTCATAGCGGTGATCACTGCCGGGCTCTTACCTTCACACAGCGCAGTCACAGTCAGTCGTCGCATTGATTCGATGGTGTAATTCAAGCCACCAATTTTACCCATCGCGGCTTGCACGCCCTCAAACATGCCAATCGGCATGCCAAACTGTTGGCGCACATAACCATAAGCACCGGTCATGCGCTCTGCTACGTGGCCGGTTGCTGCGGCCAGTGCCGGCAACGAAATACCACGCCCAGCCGACAAGCACTCCATCAGCATCTGCCAGCCCTTGCCAGCATAATCGGGGCCGCCAATAATCCAATCCAACGGAATGAAAACGTCCTTGCCCGAGGTGGTGCCGTTCATAAAGGCTTGGCCTAACGGCAAATGACGATCACCGGTCACCACGCCTGGGTGGTTGGTTGGAATCAATGCACAGGTAATGCCCAGCTCTTCGTGCTCACCGAGCAGCTGCTCTGGGTCATATAATTTAAAGGCTAAACCCAGCACCGTGGCAACTGGCGCCAAAGTAATGTAGCGCTTGTCCCAATTCAGCCGAATACCTATGATTTCTTTACCATCATGCTCAGCGCGGCAAATAATGCCGTTATCCGGAATAGCACCCGCGTCGGAACCGGCTTCAGGGCCGGTTAAGGCAAAACATGGAATATCGGTACCGTCGGCTAAGCGCGGCAACCAGTAATTTTTTTGCTGTTCGGTACCATAATGAGTAAGCAGTTCACCCGGCCCTAGTGAGTTCGGCACCATAACTGTCACTGCGGCACTAATAGAGCGCGTAGCAATGCGCGACACAATATGTGAATTGGCCGCTGGTGAAAATGCTAAACCACCAAACTCTTTACCAATAATCATGGCAAAGAATTTTTCCTTACGAATAAAATCCCACACCGGCTTGGGCAGATCACGTTGCTTTTGTACGATTTTATAATCGTCCAGCATGGCCAGCAGCTGTTCTAGCTGGTTATCAATAAAATCTTGTTCATCGGCGGTAAAGACCGGTGCATTGACGCTATGCAAGCGCTCCCAATTGGGGCGGCCGCTAAACAGTTCAGCATCCCACCAGACATCGCCGGCTTCCATCGCCGCACGCTCAGTGGCAGATAACGGCGGTAGTACGCGCTTAAAAAACGCAAACATTGGGCGGCTAATGAGGCTCCGGCGAATATCGGTGACCACAAATAACAGGGCCACCAGCACCAACAACAAGATTAAAATACTCATACATCACCTATGTTAAGCAACGGCAGCGTCAACGCCACCGGCTACGAATGGAATCAGTTTGTCGATAATTTGGTCAGCGCGCACACTCTCACCAAAATCTGCCGCGGCGATTTCACGCAGCGCCCGCCCAGACACCTGAGCAAATACCAAGGTGCCAAGCACAAAGTGCAAGCGCCAGAACATATCGAGTGGGCTTAAATTGGGGTTGGCGCGGTGCATCATGGTCTGCAATAGCTGCATCACATCGCCAAAGTGAGTCATGATATAGCGCCGCAAATGCCCTTGAATTTCAGCGTAGGCAAAGCCTAACAGACTAAGAAAATAAGTCGGTCCGTGCTTGCGCACTGTGGTTAATTCCCGCAGCGGTTCACGAAAACAGTCGAATACTTGCCGTGAGTTGATGACCGGTTGCAGCGCGAGTTGCTCGAATTGACGCTGTAACGCCGGCATGAACACCTCAAGATAACGTGCCATCACCGCTTGAATCAGCGCTTTTTTTGAGCCAAAGTGGTAGTTCACCGAAGCAAGGTTAACCTCAGCCTCGGTGGTAATTTGCCGTAATGACGTCTGTTCAAAGCCGTGTTCAGCGAACAATGCTTCCGCAACGTTGAGAATTTTATCTTTCGTTGTTTCTCGCTTCGCCATATGGAGCGCCCTGTTGATGAGTTGCGCGTGTTTAGAACGCGTATTTTAAACGTATGTTTTAATTTAAAACAGATTGACAGACTGTGCAAGCCAATCCTTATCGCCCATAAAGTGGACATAAACATGACAAAATGGACTCACCTTATCTATCTCAGCATCATTGCTGTATTAAGTTATCTGTTATGGCAACAGTCGGCGACCATCACTGAACCTGCGCAGCAACGCGTGAATCCGCTGCCGTTAACTACGGATAGCCAACTTACCGCTTGGCAAGGTAAAGAGCATCAAATTGAACGCGAGATCACTGCCGATACCATCAAACATAGAGCGGTCGAAGTTGCTGAGGTGGATGTTACCGATAATATTTCACCAACTGCACCACCGCCCCGAACCGAATATACATCGCTACAGTATACCGACGCGGAAGTAGCCGAGCTGTTGAAAAAAGCCATTAACGTTGACAAGGTCAAGGAACTAATTCAGACCGAAGCAATTGATCAAGACTGGGCTTATGCCATGCAAGAAAATCTGCAGCTGCTCTATGACAAGAATGAGTCCCTACATAGAGCAACCTTAAATTACATTGAATGCTTTACCACGGTTTGCGAGGTAGAATTTACCAACACCGAAGCACCTATTGATTTTATGACTAACTTCCATCAAAAAATGGTGCAAGAGCAATGGTACAGTGGGCGCTATCAAAGCGTCATGATGACGGATAGCGAAACACAGACACAAACATTTTATATCGTGAAGATAAATTAGTTAGTGGTATCTAATAGTGGGAAATTTTTGACCAATTCATCCACTGCTTTCATTTGTTGTAAATACGGCTCTAGCTTCGCCAATGGCAATGCACAAGGGCCGTCACACAATGCTTCATCTGGGTTTGGGTGCGCTTCAATAAATAATCCGGCCAGCCCCAGCGCTACACCAGAGCGGGCTAATACCGCCGCCTGTGCCCGACGGCCATCAGCTGAATCGGCGCGCCCACCGGGCCGCTGTAGGGCGTGAGTGGCATCAAACATCACCGGTGCCAACTGCTTCATGTCATCCATGCCAAGCATATCGACCACTAAGTTGTTGTAGCCGAAACAACTGCCGCGCTCACACAAAATCACATTATGGTTGCCGGCTTCAGCAAACTTTTTCAAAATATGGCGCATTTCTGCCGGGGCCAAAAATTGCGGTTTTTTCACGTTGATGACGGCACCGGTTTTTGCCATCGCCACCACCAAGTCAGTTTGGCGTGCTAAAAAGGCTGGCAATTGGATGATATCGGCTACTTCAGCCACTGCCGCGGCCTGCTGAGGCTCGTGCACGTCAGTGATAATGGGCACGCCAAAGGTGGCTTTGATCTCGGCGAAAATCTCCAGCCCTTTGTCGAGACCGGGGCCACGATAGGAGTGAATCGATGAGCGATTGGCCTTATCGAACGAGGCTTTGAACACATACGGCATATTGAGCTTTTGCGTCACCGTGACATAGTGCTCGGCAATACGCATCGCTAAATCACGCGATTCCAGCACATTCATGCCGCCAAACAACACCAATGGCAAATGATTTGCCACCTGCACCTTACTACCAACCTGAATGACTTGGCTATTAATCACAGTATTCTCCGTTACAGCGCAATGGCGCGCAGCACTAAACCGCACAGGTAAGCAACATAAGTACCTACCGCGTAGCCGAGCACTGCAAGTAATACGCCTACTGAGGCGAGTGCTGGATGAAAGGCGCTGGCAACCACTGGCGCTGAAGCCGCTCCGCCGACGTTGGCTTGACTGGCCACCGCCATGTAAAACAACGGCGCCTTGATTAGACGCGCCACCCCAACAATCAGGCCGGCATGAATCAGCATCCAAATCACGCCAATCAGAAAGTACTTGGGCGCTTCAACAATAGCAGTGACATCCATGGTCAAACCAATACTGGCGACTAAGAAATATATCATCACCGAGCCGATACGAGAGGCACCGGCGCCCTCCAGATTGCGTGCACGGGTAAACGACAAGCCAATACCAACTGCGGTAGCAATCACAATCACCCATAAAAATTTAGCATCGAGGCTAAGCGCTTTCAGTGCTGGATAATTATCAGCAATAAAGGGCGACATCACATCCGCCACATAATGACCAATAGCAGCTGCGCCAAACGCCACCGCCAAAATCATCATCAGTTCGTTCAAGCTGGGAATACGTTTGTGTTCAGCTTCAAAGTTTTCAACGCGGCGTTTGATATCGTCAATAGCTGAAACATCGGCTCCCAATTTGGCATCAATGCGCTTACTGTTGGCAGCTAAATACAGTAATACTGCCATCCAGATGTTGGCGACAATAATATCCACCGTCACCATGGCAGAGAAAATACCGCCACCTACTTCGAAGGTTTCCTTCATGGCTAATTGATTGGCGCCACCGCCAATCCAGCTACCGGCCACAGTAGTCATACCGCGCCATACTGCTTCAGGGCTGTCGGCACCCAACATTTCTGGGAACATCGTGCCGACGATGAGTAAGGCAATCGGCCCGCCGATGAAAATACCAAAGGTACCGACAAAAAATAGCAGCACCAATTTCCAACCCAATTTGGCGATTGCTTTTAAGTCGAGACTTAACGTCAGTAACACTAAACAGGCAGGCAGCAAATAGGTCTTCACCACCTTGGCAACACCAGAGGTTTCGCCATCAACAATATTGAAGGTGTTC
The DNA here is from genome assembly GCF_003999375.1 of Pseudidiomarina mangrovi. GTDB lineage: Bacteria > Pseudomonadota > Gammaproteobacteria > Enterobacterales > Alteromonadaceae > Pseudidiomarina > Pseudidiomarina mangrovi. Next base: position 320,873 of record NZ_RJLC01000010.1, on the reverse strand, counting down.
AATAGTGATGGAACGAAGTAGCACAACAGCAGTGCTGGTACCCATTGATAAAATTTTTGCCAGAAGCTATGGCTCGACTGCTGAGTATAAAACACCCCACCCAAAATGGCGGCTAGTAGGCCTAATACCATACCTTCGTTGCTAATTAACGCTGTGCTCTCCATGCGAACCTCATCGTGTTATTGGTTTATGGTGCTGCTCAATGCAAGGTATGCGTTGGCGTCGCCCAGGTTTCGAGTTGTAAGCGCAGCAGTTGTGCGCTCGGGTCATCAGGGCATTGTTCGACAAAATATTGGTAGTCGTCAACTGCTGCTTGCTGGCAATCCAATTCTTCGAAGACATACCCACGGTCACGGATCTCATATGGATCGTCAGGCAACAACTGTAAAATCATATGCACTACAGTGAGTGCATCAGCAAAGGCTAAATCATTGATAAACGCATGTTTTAGCTCGCTTAAATAGCGTACTAACAAACTTTTTTGGTCAGCGACTTCAAGCATATCCCAGCCAAAATCTAAGCTATCTTCGGTGAGATCTTCAAACCGACCTTGCACCTGCTCGCCCGCCAAAATTTCGCCATTGATCGGGTCAATAAAGTAGCTATGCCCGGCATCATCAAAGCGCAATAACGGATAGCCAGGAAAATCTATCAGTTCCAGCGTAAGTCCGGCATAGGCGGCGACTTCTTGCAACAAAATAGCTAAGCTCACCGGCATACCGGTGCGCAACCGAATCACCCGGTCAAGCAACACCCGCTTCGCACCAAGCACAGGCTCTGGCGCATCACTAAAGCCCATGTGCAGATAAAAGTTATCGCATAGCGCATTAAGCCGTTCCATGCCGCTCAAGTCTTCGGTGGCTTCAGCGGCGCCACGGGCTAACTGATAAAACTCGGCGATGTGCTGATCGCTATCACTATGAAACACACGGCTGATATCCCATGCAATTTCAATGGTCGGAAGCAATTCCTGATCGACATAGTCGAGATAACTAAAATTCATACTGTATTAAACCACTGACCCTTTCTTATCATTAGCCAAACAATGGCACTTTGGCATAGGCGATATGTAATAACATCATGATCCAGCCTAATGCTACGAAGAATCCAATATAACGCCATAACGCGGTTTGCGCGCGCATGGCCACAATGCCAAACACGATATAACCAATCAGCCCGATGGTTTTATTCATATACCATGCGGAACCTAACACCAGCCCCTGCCAAACCAAGGCGACAATACTCACCAGTAGCAAGGTATCGATGATGTGTGGAGCTATTTTAACCCACTTTTGCTTGGCAATCTGGGCATCTATGCTGCGCCAAAAAAATCGCAGAATAAAAAACAATACGCTAACCACTACCAGGGTGACGTGAATATGTTTAAGCGCTAGATAAGACATTTAGTGTTGCTCCTCGGATAAGCGTGCGGTGACCTGTTGATAAGCCGCCGGAAAATCGTGTTGTAATTGTTGTAAGACCTGCTCGAGTTGCTGCTGAACATGTTGGCGTTGCTGCTCAACGCGGATAATATCGCGATAGGAACGTAACGCTGACATGACCGCGGTAAACAATTTCTGCGAGGTCAGTTCGGTTTTCGCTTTATAGTCATTAATATCGTAATGTATCACCACCGCGCGCTCCGGTGCTTGGCCCGGTTGCCCGGTACGCAGAATAATCCGCGAAAATTGATTTTTCACGGTATTGCGAACAAACTCAGTCACCTTCAAGCCAGCATCGTCAGTATCCATCACCACATCGAGCAAAATAAGTGCAATATCCTGATGTTGGGTGACCAGTTGCTCAGCCTCAGCGCGCGAATAAGCACTTAAAAACTCAAGCCCGCGTTGCTCAAAGGTTAATTCCATCAGCGCTAGCCGCGTGACCGCATGCACCTCTTTTTCATCATCCACAATCAGCACTTTCCAACCCGGTAATTTTGGGTTCGCTTGCTGTTGTGGTTGCGGTTCATCGGCAAACAAAAATTCTTGATTAATCGTCATTAGCCTACCCATTGTGCCAGCGTAATACGTTCCAGCTTAGCATAATCGCGCTGGCTAGAAACCTGCTGATAACCGCGCTGCAGAAACAATTGCCGCACCGCTTCAGCTTGTTGCCAACCATGTTCCAGCAATAACCAGCCGCCGTGGTGAAGCAGCTGCGGCGCTTGTGCAATCAGCCAGGCTAAATCAGCCAAACCGTGCTGCTCCGCCACCAAGGCAGAGCGCGGTTCAAAGCGCACATCGCCTTGCTGCAAGTGCGGGTCATTGGCATCAATATAGGGTGGATTGCTGACAATGGCATGAAAACGCTGCTGTGCGGGCAGCTGACTAAACCAATCGCTCTGTAGCACCTTGATGTCGAGTTGAAGGCGCTCGGCATTGCGCTGCGCCAAAGCCACCGCACCAGCGTCACGCTCTAATCCAATAACTTGCCACTGTGGCCGCTCACTCTTTAAAGCCAGCGCAATAGCGCCGCTGCCGCAGCCTAAATCAGCTACCTGAGCCTGCTCGGGCAGATCAAGCGCTAGCGTCGCCTCAACCAAATGCTCGGTTTCTGGGCGCGGGATCAAAGTACTATCATTGACTTCGAGTGTTAGCGACCAAAACTCCCGCTGGCCGAGCAAATAGGCTACCGGCTGACCTTGCTCTCGGGCGCTAATCAGCTGTTCAAAAGCCTGCTGCTGGGCCGCGGACACTGCGCGCTCGGGCCATGTCAGCAGATAACTCCGTGGCTTATCCAGTACCTTCGCTAACAATAATTCGCTATCGAGTCGCGCACTATCGCTCTGCCACAAGCGCCGTTGCGCCTGTTGAATCAATTCAGCAATCGATAGTAACGCAGCGGTCATTAATGCTGTTCCGCTAAAGCCGCAAGCTGATCAGCTTGGTGCTCTTGAATAATGGCATCGAGCAGCAAATCAAGCGAGCCATTGAGCACTTCATCGAGACGATACAGCGTCAAGTTAATGCGATGATCACTGACCCGTCCCTGTGGATAGTTATAGGTGCGAATACGTTCTGAACGGTCGCCACTTCCGACCAAGCTACGGCGGGTGCTTTGTTCTTCTGCGGCGCGTTTATCATCGGCCGCTTTTTGCAAGCGCGCTTGCAAAACCGACATCGCCTTCGCCCGGTTTTTATGCTGTGAGCGTTCTTCCTGACATTCCACCACGACGCCCGAAGGAATGTGCGTGATTCGAATTGCTGAGTCGGTCCGGTTTACGTGCTGACCGCCAGCGCCCGAAGCGCGATAGGTATCAATGCGTAAGTCAGCCGGGTTAATTTCAATAGCATCCGCTTCCGGCACTTCTGGCAACACCGCCACAGTACAAGCCGAGGTGTGCACCCGTCCCTGTGATTCGGTCTCGGGTACCCGTTGCACGCGGTGACCGCCTGATTCAAATTTCATGCGGCCATAAGCGCCATCACCGGACATGTGCGCGATCACTTCTTTATAGCCGCCATGTTCGCCTTCATTACAACTGACGATACTAACTTTCCAGCCATTCACTTCGGCATAGCGGCTATACATGCGGAATAAGTCACCGGCAAAAATTGCCGCTTCATCACCACCGGCGCCGGCCCGAATTTCCAAGTAACACGGGTGGTCATCGTTCGGATCACGCGGTAGTAACAGTACTTGCAGTTGCTGCGCTACTTGGCTCAGTTTTTCTTTGCTTTCAGCAAGCTCAAGTTCGGCCATTTCGCGCATTTCGGCGTCGTCTTCTTGCAGCATTTCACGAGCACCGGCTTCATTGGCCTGTAGTTGCTGGTATTCACTGAAACAGGCAACTATTTCTTCTAGTTGCGAATACTCCCGCGACAACGCGCGAAAACGGTCTTGATTGCCAATCACAGTGGCATCGCCCAGCAAATGCTGAACTTCTTCGTAGCGCTCAAGCAAGCCTTCCAGCTTGCGGACAATCGATGGGTGAATCATAGGTTATTGGTCGTCTGTGTTTAATTGTTTAAAGACGGCGAGTGTCGCGTAATCGCCCTGCGCCCCAGCGGCACGAATGAGCCGTGTTGGTGCGTGTAAAAATTTGTTGGTCAAGCGTTGGGTCAGTTCATGTAACACGTCTTCAGCGAGTTTTCCTGCTGCCAGCTGCTGTTGTGCACGCACTAATTGATCCTGCGCTAAAGCCTCGGCGCGCTGACGGTAATCACGCAATAAATCAACATGGTCAAGACTACGCAACCAGGCATTAAATTCGCCGACTTGGCTGCTAATAATTTGTTGTGCTTCAGCGGCAGCCTGCTCGCGGCTGCGCATGTTATCACTAATGATGCCCTGCAAGTCGTCCACGGTGTACAAGTAGGCATCGTTCAAATCATTGACCTGCGCTTCAATATCCCGCGGTACAGCTAAATCAATCAGTAACATGGGTTGCCAGCGACGTTGTTTCAGTGCGGTTTCAACCATGCCTTTGCCGATAATCGGCAAGGTACTGGCAGTCGAGCTGATCACCACATCAGCTTGCGGTAACAATTCCGGCAACTCCGCGAGGGTATGAGCCTGACCATTAAATTTACTCGCTACGCTTTGCGCTCGCTCCAAGGTACGGTTCGCCACGAATAGTCGCTTAACGCCATGCTCGCGCAAATGCTGAGCCACGAGTTCAGCGGTATCACCAGCCCCCACCAGCAGCACCGTTGCTTGCTTCATTTCAGCGAAAATCTGGCGAGCTAAGTTGACCGCCGCATAAGCGACCGATACCGCATTGGCACCAACACTCGTCTCACTACGTACTGTTTTGGCCACTTTGAAACTATGCTGAAACAAGCGTTCGAGCACCCCGCCAACACTGGCTTGGTCTTTGGCAAATTGATAGGCTTGTTTGACTTGCCCGAAGATTTGCGGCTCACCCAACACCAATGAGTCGAGCCCACTGGCTACGCGCATCAGGTGTTGCATGGCTTGTTCGTCTTGGTAGCTGTACACGTGGCTGCGTAACTGCTCAATGGCGATGCCATGATAACCCGCTAACCAACCAATCAGGAGGTCAGCAGAGGCCTCACCATAGCAATACAATTCAGTCCGATTACAGGTGGATAATATCACCGCTTCATCCACACCTGCTTGCACACGCAAAGCTGGCAGCGCTTGATGCAGCTGCTCTAAGCTAAAGGCAACTTGTTCGCGTAACGCCACGGAAGCCGTTTTGTGATTAACACCGAGTGCAAAAATGGTCATAATAACCTGAGTAAACTAGCCCTTAGCTGCTGCGAAACGCTGGCAATTGTACGCCAATGCCCGCATGATGAAAAGCATACTGCTGTTTGGATACGCTGATGATACGAATATTCACCCTACTGCTGCTAGCGTTGCTACAAGTCACTCTCAATGGCTGTAGCAGTACGCCAAAACAACAGCATTTGAGCACGATTGATCGCAGCGCTGCGCTAAGCCATCAACAACAACTGCAAGGCATCACTAGCTGGCGCTTACAAGGGCAAATAGCGCTATTTGATGTGATCGCGCAGAAACGACATTCATTGTACCTAGATTGGCAACACAGTCCTGCCACCAGCACCATTCGCTTTTCGCACCCCTTGCAAGGAACCTTAGCGCGGCTTGAACAAACCCCAGCCGGTGCGGTACTGATTGACGATGACGACAATCGCTATTATGCCGCCGACGCTGAAACACTGCTGCGTGATTACTTTGACCTGGCGCTGCCGTTTAATCTGGTCAGCGAGTTGATGCTGGGCCGTGAGCAGCCCACTATGCAGCAACAACAGTATATTGTGCTAGACCAGCAACAACCGCCGCTGGCGTTACTCAGCAGCTATGCAATTCCAGCCTCGGGGCAGTTATGGCAAGCGCAACTAAGCAACTATAAAGCGGTACAAGGCATTCAATTGCCACAGCAATTTGAACTGAGCGCCCGCGAGTGGCGAATTAAACTGCGGGTTAATCAATGGCAACTTTAACCCTACCCGCGCCGGCAAAGTTAAATTTGTTTTTGCACATTACTGGCCGCCGCAACGATGGTTATCATCAGTTGCAAACCCTGTTTCAGTTTATCGACTACTGCGATCAACTCGACTTTCAACTCCGCAACGACCAACGCATCAGCTTTGATTGTGATGATCCAAGCTTGCGCGGTGACGATAATTTGGTGCTACGAGCGGCGCAGTTGCTTGCCCAGCACTATCCTGGCCAGCCCGGCGTGGCTATTTATCTGCACAAAAAACTCCCCTATGGCGGTGGCTTAGGTGGCGGTTCATCCGATGCCGCGACCACTTTGTTGGCGCTACGGCAGCTCTGGCAATTACCGCTCAGTGATGACCACTTAGCTAGACTCGGCTTGCAATTAGGCGCTGATGTGCCAGTGTTTGTGCGCGGCCACGCTGCCTTTGCCGAGGGAGTTGGTGAGCAATTACAGCGCGCCACACCAAGCGAATGCTGGTATTTGGTGGTACATCCTAATGTCCATGTCGCCACCGCGCAGATCTTTCAGCATCCCGACCTGCCCCGCCAGCATGCACCTCTGAGGTGGCCCAACTGGAGCTGGGACAACAGCAGTAACGACTGCCAACAACTGGTCGGTGATCTGTACCCCGAAGTTGCCAAGGCACTCGACTGGTTGGTACAATACGCACCCGTTCGTATGACCGGTACCGGAGCCTGTATTTTCGGTCGGTTTGAGCATGAAGAGGCGGCCCGTGCGGCGCTTCAACAACTGCCGTCGGCCTGGCGAGGCTTTGTTGCTCGCGGCTGTAATGAATCGCCGGTCTGCCATGCCCTAAGGCAGGCCGCCACTGTCAACCTGACCAACCAAGATTGAGGTTTAGTGTGCCTGATATGAAGCTGTTCGCTGGCAATGCCGTGCCAGAACTTGCCCGAAAAATTGCTGATCGCCTGTATATCAAACTCGGCGATGCCGAAGTAGGTCGTTTCAGCGACGGCGAGATCAACGTCAAAATCAACGAAAACGTGCGTGGTTCCGACGTCTTCATCATTCAATCCACCTGTGCACCCACCAACGATAATCTGATGGAATTGATTGTCATGGTCGACGCCCTACGCCGCGCCTCAGCGGGCCGTATTACTGCGGTCATTCCGTACTTTGGTTACGCCCGCCAAGACCGCCGCGTGCGTTCAGCGCGGGTACCGATTACCGCCAAAGTTGTCGCCGACTTTTTATCCTCAGTCGGCGTTGACCGCGTATTGACCGTCGATTTGCACGCTGAACAGATCCAAGGCTTCTTTGATGTGCCGGTTGATAACGTGTTCGGAACCCCAGTACTGATGGAACACTTACGTCAGCAAGCCTTCCACAACCCGGTAGTGGTATCACCAGACATCGGCGGTGTAGTGCGCGCCCGAGCGCTGGCGAAGTTATTGAACGATATCGACTTAGCTATCATCGACAAGCGCCGCCCGCGCGCTAATGAATCGCAAGTGATGCACATCATCGGTGATGTTAACGATCGTGACTGTATTATCGTTGACGACATGATCGACACCGGCGGCACCTTGTGTAAAGCCGCTGAAGCGTTGAAAAAACATGGCGCCCGCCGGGTCTTTGCCTATGCCACCCACCCGGTGTTTTCAGGCAATGCGGTAGCCAATATCCGCGACTCACACATTGACCAAGTCGTGGTGACTGACAGCATTCCACTGAGCGCCGAAATGAAAGCGCTGGATAAAGTGCATCAGCTGACCCTAGGCGGAATGCTCTCAGAAGCACTGCGCCGCGTTAGTAATGAAGAATCAATTTCAGCAATGTTCGAGTACTAATTGAATTCTGTCGGCGCTGGTGGTACTATTCCGCGCCCTCAAATCAGAGGTATATGTCGGTTATTTGGTCGCGAATAGCCGACGTTCTTTTATTTAACGGAGACACTACCATGTCGACAATCGATTTCGTAATCCATGCAGAACTTCGCACGGACACAGGGAAAGGTGCGAGCCGCCGCCTGCGTCGTGAAGAAAAGATCCCTGCAATTTTATACGGCGCCAATAAAGAGCCGTTGATGCTGACTGTTGAGCACAACAAAGTGAACAACATGGCGCAAAACGAAGCCTTCTACTCGCACATCTTAACCATTATGGTTGATGGCAAGAAGCATCAGGCGATCTTGAAAGACGTCCAACGCCACATGTTCAAGCCTAAGTTAACTCACTTAGACTTCCAACGCGTTGAAAAAGGCCAAAAGCTTCACACTCACGTGCCAGTTCACTTCATTAATGAAAAAACTGCACCTGGCGTGAAAACTGACGGCGGCGTCGTGATGCACCATATCGCTGATATCGAGGTGACCTGTTTACCAGAGCACTTGCCAGAATTCATCGAAGTGGATGTAGCTAACATGAACTTGGGTGATACCCTGCACTTAAGCGATCTGACCCTGCCTAAAGGCGTTGAGTCAGTTGAGCTTGGCAAAGGCGAAACACACAACCAAGCCGTGGTATCTATTGTTGCACCACGTGTTGATAAAGCCGCAGCCGCAGACGACGAAGCAGCAGCACCAGAAGCTGAATAAGGTCGAATGGCCACGATTCGCTTACTCGTGGGCCTGGGTAATCCAGGCCCCGAATATTCTCAAACTCGCCATAATGCCGGTTTTTGGTTAACCGACCAATACGCTCGGCAGCATCAAGTAAGCCTGCAACCCGAAGCTAAGTTTTTTGGCCATACAGCGCGTATTCAGCGCGGTAGCCTCGACTTACGTGTGTTGCAACCTATGACCTTTATGAATAGCAGTGGTCAAGCGGTGGCGGCACTCGCCAATTTTTATAAAATCAGCCCCAGCGAAATTTTGGTCGCTTATGATGAGCTTGACCTGCCCCCTGGTGTGGCAAAATTTAAGACCGGCGGCGGTGCCGGCGGTCATAATGGCATTAAAGACATGATAGCGCAGCTCGGTAGTGACCAGTTTCACCGCCTGCGCATTGGCATAGGCCACCCTGGCGACAAAGCTCGGGTCACCGGCTTCGTGCTCGGTAAAGCCCCTGCCAGCGAGCAACAGTTGCTCGAGCAAAGCATCGACCAAGCGTGCCGCGGTATTGACCTATTGGTCGACCAAGGTATGCTGGCCGCCCAGCAGTTCTTACACAGTTTTAAAGCACAGCGAGATTAATTATGGGTTTCAAATGTGGCATTGTTGGTCTTCCTAATGTTGGTAAATCAACCCTTTTTAACGCCTTAACCAAGGCTGGCATTGAAGCTGCCAACTTTCCGTTTTGTACCATTGAGCCAAACACTGGCGTGGTCGCGGTTCCGGATGAGCGCCTTGATGCCTTAGCGGCTATTGTGAATCCGCAGCGCGTGGTACCTACCAGCATGGAATTCGTGGATATCGCCGGGTTAGTGAAAGGCGCCTCGAAAGGTGAAGGTTTGGGCAACCAGTTCCTTGCCAACATTCGTGAAACCGATGCCATTGGTCACGTGGTACGCTGCTTTGAAAACGACAACATTGTGCATGTTGCTGGCAAAGTAGACCCGGCCGAAGACATCGAAATTATCAACACTGAATTAGCTTTAGCCGATTTAGACAGTGTTGAGAAAGCCATCCACCGCCAAGGTAAAAAGGCCAAAGGCGGCGATAAACAAGCAGCTGCCGAAGTCACTGTGCTGCAAAAATTGTTGCCGGCTTTAGAGCAAGGTGAAATGGCTCGTTCAGTGGCACTAAGCGACGATGAAAAAGCAGTGATCCGCTCATATAACCTGCTGACCATGAAGCCCACCATGTACATTGCTAACGTCAACGACGATGGTTTTGAAAATAACCCGTATTTAGACACGGTACGTGCCATTGCAGCGAAAGAAAACGCCATTGTGGTGCCAGTATGTGCTGAAATTGAAAGCGAAATTGCCGAACTAGATGAAGCCGAAAAAGCCGAGTTTATGGCCGACTTAGGCCTGACCGAGCCGGGCTTAAACCGGGTGATTCGTGGCGGCTATCAGTTATTGAACTTACAAACCTATTTCACCGCTGGGGTGAAAGAAGTGCGCGCTTGGACTATTCCAGTGGGCGCAACCGCCCCACAAGCCGCAGGCAAAATTCACTCGGATTTTGAGAAAGGCTTTATCCGTGCGGTGGTGGTAGGTTTTGATGACTACGTGCAGTTCAAGGGTGAAAACGGCGCTAAAGAAGCCGGTAAACGCCGCGAAGAAGGTAAAGATTATGTCGTTAAAGACGGCGATGTGATTTTATTCCGCTTTAACGTGTAACGCAATGACTGCGTTGAATACCAAGGGCGACTGCATACAGTCGCCCTTGTTCGTTTTAGCTGCTTTGAATCAGCCCCCACTCGGCCCACGAGCCATCATAGAGCTGCTTGCTCGGCGTCAACCCGGCATGCTCGGCCGCCAGCAATAAAATACAGGCGGTGATGCCGGAGCCACAGGTAAACAACAGCTGCTGTTTGTTGCTAAGGCCGAGCGTGCTAAAGGCCGCAGCTAACTGCTCTGGCGGCATAAAGCAAAAGCCCTGCATCAACTCACCAAATGGCAAATTACACGAACCGGGAATATGCCCACTGCGCATGTCGGCGCGGGGCTCGGGTTTGTGCCCGTGAAAGCGATCGGCCGAACGCGCATCGACAATACCAACCTGGGCTTGCTGCAGCGCCGCTTCAACCTGTTGCTTGTTCACCAGCCATGACGGCTCGAATTGCGCCATAAAATTGCCAGCGCTGCTGGCTTGCGCATAGTTCGATTCTGTAGCGCGCTGCTCGTTCAGCCATTGCGGTAAACCGCCATCGAGCACCGCCACCTGCTTATGGCCCATGGCTTTCAGGATAACCCAAGCCCGCGGCGCACTATATATGCCTTGATTGTCGTACAGCACAATGAGGCTGTTGGCATCAACGCCCAGTGCTTGCATCACTGCGCTGACTTGCGCAGCGCTTGGAAAAGCATTTGGTAGCGCCGCGCTTATATCCAGCAACTGCTGCTCTAAATCCAGTTGCTGCGCCCCCGGAATAACGGCAAGGCGTTCATACACTAGGGGCTCTTTACCTACCACTTTGCGCATGCTGCAATCCAACAGCACTAGCTCAGGGCGGCGCAAATTCTCCGCCAACCATGTTGTGCTCACGACTGCTGGAAACGCCGCCTGTTGAGTCATTAAAAAGCCACCTCATCGGTTTCTTCAACACTTGGGAAACACCATAAAATAATCACCACCACCGACCCTGCGGCAGGCACCAAATGCATCAATTGCCACCACGGACTCTGCCCGGCATCGCGCAACCGGCGACTACCAGCAGCCAGCATAGGCAGTAATACCATCAGCTTGGTGATTGTTGCGGCGATTGGATGAATGACCGCGGCGACGGCCAGAAGCACAAGAATGGGTAGCATAAACCACCAAAACTCCGCCCGCGACCAGCGCCCGTGGAATTGATCGAATTGCCGCAGCCCGGCCAATAAGGCGCTCAGCATTGGGCTGCGCTGATACCAAGACTCAGGTTGCTGTTGTGGCGTCAATAACAATTGCTGATAGTCCACCGCAAAAGCTACCGCTAAGGCTTTTAGGGTATCCACCGAGGCTTGAGTACCGCGTTCCAGCCGTTGAATGGTGCGCGCATTCACCCCAGCAATAGCAGCTAATTGTTCTTGTGACCAACCACGTTGTTGGCGCAGTTGGCGAATATACTCACTATTTACTTGCATTGGTTCGCTCTCCTTCTGAGGTCACCAACAGTGTCAATGGATTCACCCGCATTCGCCACGGCAGTCACCCGACTGCCGCACGACAGTGAACCGACATCGGCCACCGCTTAGCTGTAGCCGATGCTCACCGCCACCAGCATAGATACGGCACAGGCCAGCAGCAGCTTCACCATCAACGGCGCAATAAACTTAAACCAGCGCTCATAAGGCACTCCAGCAAGACCCAAAATGCCCATCAGCACCGCGTTAGTCGGCACGATCATATTCATCAGGCCATCGCCCATCTGAAAGGCCAGCACCGCCACTTGCCGACCAATACCTGCGGTATCGGCAATGGGGACCATAATCGGCATAGTGACAAAGGCTTGGCCGCTGCCTGACGGAATAAAGAAGTTGAGAATGCTTTGGATAAACAACATGGAAACCGCACCAAAGTGGGCGCCCAAGGCTTCTACCGGCATAGCCAGGTAATAAATCACGGTATCGAGAATTTGCCCTTGTTCCATCAGCATCGCAATGGAGCGGGCAAAACCAATCAAAATAGCCGTTCCGGTGAGTTCTGCGGCGCCCTCAATAAACCGGTTCGCCGCATTGCTGCTGGTCAGCCCCGATATCAACGCGGCGTAAAGGCCAAAGCCTAGGAACAAGGCACTGAGTTCAACCAGATACCAGCCATGCTCTTTAATGCCCCACACCAGCAAGCCTAGGGTGACTACAAAGCCCAGCAAAATAAATTTATGACGTGTATTTAAGGCCGGATAATCGCTAGCTTGGGTGACCGCACCGCTGGGCTGCAAATCCGCTAGTAGCGACTTGCTTGGGTCGGCAGCGACCATTTTGGCGTAGCGGTAAACATGATGAAAACCAATCGCCAACAGCACCGGCCATAACGCTAAGCGATACCATAACCCCGATGCTGGCGGCACTTCGGCAATGGCTTGCGCAATCAGCAAGGTAAACGGGTTAAACAACGATAAGCCATAGCCGATGCCGTACCCGACAATCAGAATCCCCATGGCGGTGATGCCATCAAGCTTTAAGGCGCGGCACAAGGCAACCAACATGGCGACGAAAATCAAGTATTCTTCTGCCACCCCAATCAGCGCCGAAAAAATACCAAAGGTCAGCATACCACCTAAAATCAACCAGCCGGTCTTATCGGCAAATTTGCGCAGCAGCAAACCAATCACTGCATCGAGCATACCCGTAGCGCGCAAAATACCCATGACCCCACCGATCAGCAGGACAAAGAAAATCACCCCTTGGGCATCGCCAAGGGCTTGCGGTATCACCATTAACAACGCCAGTGGTGATAATTGCTCAGCATCATCCACGGTACTATAGGTGCCAGGCACCACCACGGTTTGACCAAGGTCATTTACACTGATTTGAAATTCACCGGCGGGTACAACCCAAGTGAGGATGAGAGCCCCGATCATGATGTACAACAACAAGATCAGGGTGTGTGGAACTTTAATTTTTACCATGCGGCTACCTGTTATAAGTTGACGACTTCCTTATGCATGGCCGCCAGTATAGCAAGTAATCGGTTTTGTGCACTGACTGCAATCTCATGCTGCTCCATAGCCGCAATCAAATCTTCCACCAGCGCATTAAATTCAGCTGTGGTCACATTCATGCCAGTGTGCACGGTGACCATATCATCGCCTGAATAGCTGCAAGGCCCACCGCTGAGTTCACAAATTTGCTCGGTCAACATACGGTGCAGGCGTTCAATATCAGTTTTCTCAAAATGGTGCACAATACGCTCATCGTCAGCAATCTCAAGAATGAAGGTTTCCATCAAAGCACTGATGCCCTGTTGCTGACCTAAGGCTTGATAGAGCGAATCATCACTTGCTGCCTGTGCCGGCATGACCATACTGCCAAGTAGCAGCGCTAAAGACATGATAACGGGTCGAAACATAATCACCTCTGGTTACAGCGAAACTTGCAGGTTTATATAAAACCCTTTTTGCTCAGGCGCGCCGGCAATGGTTTTTAAATTGGTGTACGCACCGACCACGGCAAAGCGCTTATTCGGAAACCAACCGACGAACACATCGTGCCAATCCTGCTCAGCGGCAAAGCCCAGATTGTTCGGTTTTTGCCGATACTCAACACCGACGATCCAATGACGATTTAGAAACATACCAACACTGGCTTCGGTCATCAGCTCATAGTCGTTATTCAAATCACCGCCAAAACCCAGCAACCCAGTCTCGTTGGCTTTCGTCGCACGCAGTGTGATATTCGCCAGCCAGGTGCGGTGAAAAGGCCCATCAAGCCAGGCTTTGGTAGCCGCTAAGTAATAATCGGTGCCGCTATCAGAGCGCGCACCAACGGCTTGTGGCAGCGCAAAGGTTTGATTGCGTTTGTGCTGCATACCAATACTAAACTGTGGCAGTTCACCATAGATGACATCACCAGCAACACGTACTTTCACCCCATAAATATCTTGTTTGAGCGACCCGCCCAAACGACTGAGGGAAAAATCTTGCCGTGCATAGGATAACTCCAACCGATTTCCATAGTTTAAGGTGGCTCCTACAACGTCCAGTTGATAGTCCTCAACATCGGCGTAATTTAACTGAACCGTGCCGCCCCACTCGCCTTCAGCTGCATAACTCGATAAGGTTGCCCACGGCACGATACCACCGCCGGCACTACCCTCAATGGTGGTGGCTCCGCCAGTCGCTAGTAAGCGCCCCTCGGCATGCGCCGCCGGCACTACACTGACCGCTAGCATGATCAGAAAAAATACCCGAACCATAGCGAAATCTTTGCCGTACATACTAATCTCCATGGATTATGCCCTGGCTGTATTGTACGAGCCATTTATCAAACTCACTAGCGGCCAAGGGCCGGCTAAAATAAAAGCCTTGCATGGTGTCACAGCCAAGCTGTTGCAATACCGTCCACGCGCCCTCGTCCTCAACCCCTTCAGCCACCGTGGTGAGACCCATTTCATGAGCCAGCGCCAGGGTTGAGCGAACAATGGTTTGGTCCGCTGCGCTAGCAGGTAAAAACTCGATAAATGAACGATCTAGCTTCAACTCGTCGACTGGTAACCGTTTCAACTGCCCCAACGAAGCATAGCCGGTACCATAATCATCAATAGAGATACGTATACCTTGTTGTCGAATTGCACTCAACACCGAAATGGCTTGCTCGGGATCAATCATGACTGCACTTTCGGTCACTTCAAAGGTGATTTTTCCGGGGGCAAGACCCCGTTCACGCACCTGTGCGGCGATATACTGTGGTAATTCTTGCCACTGTAAATCAATAGCCGACAAGTTGATTGCCATCATCAGCTGCTGCCCTTGCTCATGCCAGAGTTGTAACTGATCAAGCGCTGATTCAATCACACAGCGGGTGATGCGATTAATTTCACCGGACTGCTCAGCCAATGGAATAAATTCATCAGGCCGCACGACGCCAAGCTCTTCGTCGCGCCAACGAATTAAGGCTTCAGCGCCAATCACCACGCCATTGGCGCAGGCTATTTTCGGCTGATAATGCAACTGCATCTTGCGACTGCGCACCGCTTCGGGAAGCTTTTGCAGGATCTGCAAACGACGCATGTGATGTTCATCCATGCCATCTTGATAATGCACCGCAAATTGCTTTTCGCTCTTGGCTTTGGCGGTACAAATTTGCGTTCGTCGCACTAAGCTGTCGACATCAGTACCCGCTAGCGGAAACTCCAAATAACCACAGCGGAATTCGCACATATAATGCGAGCCATCAAGTAACAGCGGTAGTTCCATCGCTTTGCGCAATTCTGCCAATAACAGCTGAACGGCTCGAATCGACTTTTGCTCGCCAATCAGCACAAATTCATCACCGGCCAGGCGCGCTAGCCACCAATCGCTGGGCACATGGTCACGTAGCCGACGTGCTACCAACTGTAGAATTTGATCACCAATACGTTGCCCTAAACGGTCGTTGAGTTCGCGAAACCGCATCAGGTTCAACAAGACCAAAATACCGGGCTGTTGTGCCTCTAACAGGCCATTTAAACGCTGCTGAAAACTTAAGCGATTGGGTAAGTCGGTCAATAAGTCATGCTCAACTTGGTAGCGAATATGACTTTCGCGCTCAGCAACCGCGGCTTGCATAGCATCAAAGGTATCACCCAACTGACCAAATTCATCGTTACGCTTGAGTGCTACTGGCTGCTGATAATCACCCTCTTGCAGCCTCTGTGCCGCTGCGCTCAGGCGCGCCAAAGGCTGATTAATCTTACGTGCGGTTACGCCAGCAAACACCAATGCCATCAGCAGCATGGCCGCACCAATGCCAACAAACTGCTGGCGCAATAAACGAAACTCAGCAGTAGCCTCGTCACGGTCGGTACTGACAATGATCGACAGTGCATTGGCCGAACTCATGTAACCCAAGCGATGCTGCTGCAAGCTCACTTGCCGTGCGGCCAAATGCTCTTCACCGAGCCAGCGCTCAAAACCTGCGGGGGTCAATTCACTGGCACGCAAACGCTGCTGCTGGTCGGCACTCAAACTCGAGGCAAAAATGGCACGCTGATTAAAGTCCATGAAGGTAATATCAGCTTCGGTGAGTTGCTGCAGTAATTGCGCCAGTTCATCATCAACAACAAAGCCAAAAGTCGCCCACGCAATTAAGTCAGGTGCTTTCACTGGCACAGTGACGAGTTGATAAATACGCTGGTCAATACGTAGCAGCCCTGAGGTACTATTCATACCGGCCAGCATATCCAGTGCTGGCAGCGATTGTAGCGCATGGGTCGCAGCAATTTCTTCACCCATAGGCGTTTGCAACACCATCAAGTCAGTACCGATACGTTCGCCATGATTCACCAGTGCGGAAATAATGGTTTGCTCATCGCCACTGCTCACCGCTTCACGAAAACCAAAATCATCGGAAAGAATCTGTGCGGCTTGCAACAATTGATCGCCACGCACATCCAATAATTCTTCCAGAACCCGTTCACTGACTTCTAGCTCACGTGAAATCGTCCGTTCTGATTGACTATTGGTGGCTAAACTAACTGCCACCAGCGACACAATGAGAGCGCCGCCGGCTAGTCCAGCAAATAAAACAAACAGTCGCGTACGAAAACTTCTAATCATTCGTAGTCTTTCGCTTGTTAAAGCGCTGTTGCAGCGGTGATAGCGGCGGTGGCTGCTGCGCATCCGCAGTGACCGCCAATTGCACCGCAAGCTGCTGTTGGTCAGCACTCACCGTTAGCTGCTGCTCGTTCGTCAGCTGCTCACCAAGGCGCGGATACCATACCCGTATCAAACTATTACCCTGATCAGCTATCGCAATCACCGCCTGCCCGTTCGCATCGGTCGTGACCGATTGTTGATGTGGGCTGACATAGATATAGGCACGCATGTGGTCATGGATATTGCAACCTAAGGCAACAATACCTGCTGTCTCAAAGTTCAAGCTCGGCGCCTGTTGATTACTGTAAAGTGGTAATTCAAACGATTTAGCACTCGAAAAGGAATAGACCTGATGGCGGATATTATCGCTATTGGGAAAACGAACAGTACTACCCACAGGTACGGTCAAAACAAACGGCGAAAACAATTGCTCGACCTGATCCATTTCAGCTTGCCGAGCAGCCGCTGGTGCGCCTTCGACACTGACCACCGCCAGTGCTAATGGTTGCCCTTGCTGATCGCGCACTGTCACTTGCAGCTCACCAGCTATGCTTGCTGTCTGCACACCCAGCAGGGCGAGCGCCACCACCGAACCGAGTAATTTTGTTTGAAACTTAGGCATGCTGCCCCCATGCTGTTATAACAGGTATGGCTATACTGTGTTACAGCATAGGCATTCTTTTCGATCACCACCAGTAGCAGGGGCGAGATATTTATGAGCAAAGCTTCAGCAACGCGCACCGAATACGACAGCATGGGTGCCATTGCGGTGCCAAGCGAGGCCCGTTGGGGTGCCCAAACCGAACGAGCGCGACAGAATTTTCAGCTCAGTTCCCTGCGCTTCCCGGTACTATTTTTAACCACTCTCGCGCATATCAAAGCAGCAGCTGCCAAGGCTAATCAACACTGCCAGGTACTAACACCCGAAGCAGCGCAGGATATTATCGCAGCTGTTGATGAACTGCTCAGTGAGCCCAACCTACAGCAACACTTTCCGTTGGATGTAATGCAAACTGGTTCGGGCACCAGCACCAATATGAATATGAATGAGGTGCTCGCCACCATGGCCAGCGCCGTGCATGGCAACCCGGTCCACCCCAATGATCAGGTCAATGCCTCGCAAAGTAGCAATGATGTAATTCCAACGACGCTGCTGGTGAGCAGTGCCCTAGCCATTCAGCAGATGCTGCTGCCGGCGCTGCAGCATCTACAAAAGGTGCTGGCAGACAAGGCCAGTAGCCTCACAGAGGTGGTCAAAACCGGTCGCACGCACTTAATGGATGCCATGCCACTCACCATGGCCCAAGAACTCACAACATGGCAAGCGCAACTAGCTGAAGTTGAACAAGCTTTGCGCGAACAACTGCCGCGGCTCTATCAACTGCCGCAAGGTGGCACGGCTATTGGTACCGGTATTAATGCGCCAGCAGCATTTAGCGAGCAGTTTTGCTTGGCCCTCAGTGAACGCGTGGCGCTGCCATTTCAACCGGCAAGCAATCGCTTTGCTGGCATTGCCGGGCAGCAGACCAATCATTTGCTGGCTGGCTGTCTGAGCGCTATCGCCGCAACACTGTTAAAAATCGCCAATGATTTGCGCTGGATGAATAGCGGCCCATTAGCTGGCTTAGCCGAAATCACCTTACCGGCGTTACAGCCCGGATCTAGTATCATGCCAGGCAAGGTCAATCCAGTCATACCTGAGGCTGTGGCAATGCTCTGTGTGCAAGTGCAAGGCCATTGTCACAGTGTCGGCTTAGCCGCTCAAAGTGGCAATTTTCAATTAAACGTGATGCTACCGTTGATTGGTTACTTACAATTGCAGAGCATTGAATTATTGGCCAATGGCTGCAATAGCCTTGCTGATCAGGCCATCGCAGAATTTACCGTGCAGCATGACAGTATCGCCGCTAATGTGGCACGTAACCCCATACTAGTCACCGCGTTGAACAGTAAAATTGGCTACGACAAAGCGGCACAAATTGCCAAGGCGGCCTATCAACAACAGCGCCCAATCATTGCCGTAGCGGCCGAAATGACGGATATCAGTGAGACTGAATTAAAGCAATTACTGGAGCCAAAACGATTGACGGAATAGCGATTTTTGGCACCAATGAGCATTAAATGAGCAATCTATTGGTTTTTTCGCCATTCGACTGTAATTACCGCTGAATTTGCGAAAAATAGGTTGACGCTATCGCCCCTGATTTGCATAATACGCGCCGCACTCACAGAGCGCATTAACGAAACTATTGATTGGCTACGTAGCTCAGCTGGTTAGAGCACAGCACTCATAATGCTGGGGTCGCAAGTTCGAATCTCGCCGTAGCCACCAATCAATAGGATGCATCGCGGACGTGGTGGAATTGGTAGACACGCTGGATTTAGGTTCCAGTGCCTATGGTGTGAGAGTTCGAGTCTCTCCGTCCGCACCACGATGTAGTGTCATTCCTGCATGTTGGGGTATAGCCAAGTGGTAAGGCAGCGGGTTTTGATCCCGCCATTCCTAGGTTCGAATCCTAGTACCCCAGCCATTTATCTCTGTGTACTGCGATCATTGAATACCGGTGTTTGGGGTATAGCCAAGTGGTAAGGCAGCGGGTTTTGATCCCGCCATCCCTAGGTTCGAATCCTAGTACCCCAGCCATTGCTTTCCGTTCGTTGCGGAGGTGGCGGAATTGGTAGACGCACTAGCTTCAGGTGCTAGCGAGCTTACGCTTGTGGGGGTTCGAGTCCCCCTCTCCGCACCACTTCGGTGGTGCAGCCAAAACGAACAGAAAAAACCGCCCATCGGCGGTTTTTTTGTGCCTGCTCGCCAGCGGCTGATTAGCCGCCCATGGCCTGTCGAATGATTTGCTGCTTCAACCACGGGGTGCGTTTCAGCAGCTGCAACCCAGTATCTACCACCAATTGCGGCAGCACGTGCTGACTGCTAAAACCAACATGAATAGCGTCCATAGCGCGCATCATGCGCTGGTTGGCAGCTACTCGTTGCCGTTCATAATGCGCCAATGCAGAGGCCAGTGTAGTTTGCTCGCGCAGTTGCTGCTGCAACTCCTGCACATCAGCAAAACCTAAGTTCACGCCCTGCCCAGCCAGCGGATGAATACTGTGTGCAGCATCGCCAATCAACACGACACTGTCATAAGCGTGATAGCTGAGCGCGCGCTGGCGGCGAATCGGGAAGCGCCCATGTTGACTCACGGTAAAGGCGCCAATGTGCGCGGTGAAAACCGCGGCTAATTCAGCCGTTACCTGCGCATCAGTGGGCAAGGTTTGCCACTGCTGTTGACTGCGATAATCAATTAAACACACCTGCTGAGCACCCAGCGGTAGCAACGCATATGGGCCGCACGGCCGAAACACTTCCCAGGTAGCCGCCGGCACCGGTTGTTCGGTGCGCGCAATCGCCAATAAGCAGGTCATGTCATAATCCCAGCCACGCATGCCAATACCGGCTAACTGTGCAACCTGAGAGTTGGCACCATCAGCGCCAATCACTAAATCGTAATCATACCACTGGTCGCCAATACGCAGCCGTTGCTGGGGGCTATCAAGTTGCTCAATGCGCTGCTGTGCCAGTAATGTGACCCGCGGGTGCTGCGCTAACTGCTGCCATAACGCCTGTTGCAAGCTGAGGTTTTCTACCATGGCGCCTAGCGCTGATGCGGCCACCTCACTGGCGGCAAAATCCACCTGCACACCATTACTGCTGCGCACACTGAGTTGTTGATAGGGGAACCATTTAGCGGGTGTAATCGCAGCCCAAACACCGAGTTGCTGCAACCAATCAACATTGGCCTGGTGTACCGATGAAATGCGCAAGTCCCAGCTATCACTGACGTCGTCACTGTAGCCCGGCCCAGCTTCCACCACGGTCACGCTATGGCCATCGTCGGCCAATGCCAGCGCTGCTGCGGCACCAACCATGCCGCCACCTACCACTATCACCTGCATGTTATGAATCACCCCGTAAATTTACTACGCATGATAAAAAATACTACGCCTAGTTTACATAAACCATGAAAACATTACTCAGTGTTAGTAAACCGATCGTGGTAAGATATGGGCTCATTTCCAGTCTGTTCCTTAAGGTCAGGTTCACGGCAACTATGGACACCCCCTACCGTAATATCGTAATCGCGTCACTGCTGATTTTATTTTCAGAAGTGTGTTTTGCCGGTGTCAGCGCCATGATTAAGTATTTGAGCACTGATTTACCGCAACAACAATTGGTGTTTTTCCGTAATTTAATGGCCTTTGTGGTGTTGCTCCCGTGGGTGGTGCGCAAAGGCCCTAGCGCCTTTAAGAGTCAGGCCTGGCGCTGGCATATCAGCCGTGGTTTAGCGGGTATTGTGGCCATGTACCTGTATTTTTATTCGATTGCCAATTTGCCCCTGGCCCAAGCCACCATTGTGTTGCTTATGGCACCATTTTTGATTCCTATCATTAGCCGTGTGTGGTTGAAAGAAATGGTCAGTCGGCAAACCTGGCTGGCGGTTGCTATCGGCTTTGTGGGCGTTACCATCTTTCTAAACCCCACCGCACAGGTGTTGTCACCAGTGCTATTGATTGCCTTTTGCGGTGCGATTTTAGCCGCTTACACCAAAACCTTGATCCGCAAAATGTCAGCCACCGAGTCGTCGTCAAAAATTGTATTCTTCTTTGCCGCCATGGCCACGGTGATCACCGCCATTCCATTGCTGTGGACTCAGCAAAGTATCGCCTCCGAGCATTGGCTGGGCCTTGCTGTAATGGGGGTTTGCGCGGTGGCTGGGCAATTAGGCATGACCAAAGCCTTTTCATTGGCCCCGGCCGCCAAGGTCGGTATTTTTATCTACAGTTCGGTGATTTTTGCCGCTATTGTCGGCTATCTATTCTGGGATGAGCCGGTCACTTGGCACATGTTAGTCGGCGCCTTGGTGATCACCAGTGCGGGCTATTTAGCACTGCGCAATCGCAGCAGTGGCTAATACTGCCGCAAAGTTGGCAGTTCGCGGCGGTTCAGGCTAAAATAACCGCCCGTTGTCGTCACTGCTGGCATCAGCCCGTGGTGTAACTCGTTAAATTATTGGATAAGCAGGACATTATGGCGAAGAAGTTATATATCAAAACCTGGGGTTGCCAAATGAATGAGTACGATTCAGCGAAAATGGCTGACCTGCTCAAAGCAACTCATGGCTACGATGTGGCGGCAGAGGCTGAAGAAGCTGATTTGATCCTGTTAAATACCTGCTCTATCCGCGAGAAAGCGCAAGAGAAAGTGTTTCACCAATTGGGGCGCTGGAAAAACCTGAAAAAAACCAACCCCAATTTGCTGATTGGCGTAGGTGGCTGCGTGGCCTCGCAAGAAGGCGATCATATTCGACAGCGCGCCCCATTCGTCGATATCGTGTTTGGTCCACAAACCCTGCACCGCTTGCCAGAAATGATCAAACAGGTGCAAACCAACCATACCCCCATGGTCGATATCTCGTTCCCTGAAATTGAAAAGTTCGACAGCTTGCCGGAACCGAAAGCCGATGGCCCTACCGCCTTTGTCTCGATCATGGAAGGCTGTAGCAAGTACTGTACCTTCTGCGTAGTGCCGTATACCCGCGGTGAAGAAGTCAGCCGCCCGGTTGATGACGTATTGTTTGAAATTGCCCAACTGGCCGAGCAAGGCGTACGCGAAGTGAACTTATTAGGGCAAAATGTTAATGCCTTCCGTGGTGAGCATCATGATGGCAGCATTTGCCGCTTTGCTGAGCTGTTGCATTTGATCGCCGCTATCGACGGTATTGACCGCATTCGCTACACCACCTCGCACCCGGTTGAATTTACCGACGACATCATTGCCGCCTATGCTGAGATCCCTGAGTTAGTGGACCATCTACACTTACCGGTACAAAGTGGCTCAGACCGTATTTTAACCCTCATGAAGCGTGGCCATACCGCCCTTGAGTACAAGTCGCAAATTCGTAAACTGCGCAAAGTGCGGCCGAATATTGCCATGTCATCTGACTTTATCATTGGTTTTCCGGGTGAAACCGATGACGACTTCATGGCCACCATGGACCTCATCCAAGCTATTGACTATGATCTGAGCTTCAGCTTTATTTACAGTGCACGGCCAGGCACACCAGCTGCTGATTTACCCGATGATGTCAGCGAAGACACTAAAAAGCAGCGTTTGCAGTTGCTGCAACAGCGCATCAATCAGCAGGCGCACAATCATGCTCGGCGCATGTTAGGCACCGTACAACGGGTTTTAGTCACCGGCCCATCGAAGAAAGATCTGATGGAACTCAGTGGCCGTACCGAGAACAACCGAGTGGTGAACTTTGTCGGTCGCCCAGACATGATCGGTCAGTTTGTTGATGTCACCATAACCTCAGTGTTCGCTAATTCATTACGCGGTGAGGTGCTGCGCACCGAAGCTGAAATGGGCTTGCGCGTGGATACAGCACCACAGGCTATTCTGGCGCGCCAAGCGCGACACCAGCCTGATGAACTCGGGGTGTCGACCTTTGTTCCAGCGCCAGCTAAATCGGCGCTGAACCAATAACCAAAAACGAGGTTTGTTTGAACCGCATTAGTACTGTAGAACTTACCCTAGAGCCCGCCGATAGCCGCCGTTTAGCGGATCTGTGCGGGCCATTTGATGACAACCTGAAGCAGCTTGAACGCCGTTTAGGGGTAGAAATCAGCTATCGTAACCATGATTTCCGTATCATCGGTGCCCAACATACCAGTAAAGCTGCGGCTAACATTCTGCGCGATTTGTATGTTGAAACCGCTACTGTGCAAGGCCAATCTAGCCCAGTTGATGCCCACACCGTGCATCTAGCCATTGCCGAGGCCAAAGTGCTCGAGCAAGACCAAAGCGATGAGGTGATGGCTGACGTGAAGCACGACAAGATGATGCACATCAAAACCAAGCGCGGTGTCGTCAAACCGCGCAATCCCAATCAGGCCGCTTATGTGCGGGCTATTTTGAGTCATGATATTAGTTTTGGTATTGGCCCAGCCGGTACCGGCAAAACATACTTAGCCGTGGCTTGCGCTGTTGATGCTCTGGAGCGGCAAGAAATTCGTCGTATTCTGCTCACCCGTCCGGCCGTTGAAGCGGGCGAGAAACTTGGCTTTTTACCCGGCGACTTGGCGCAAAAAGTCGACCCCTATTTACGCCCACTTTACGACGCCTTATTTGAAATGCTCGGCTTCGAAAAAGTCGAAAAGCTCATTGAACGGAACGTCATTGAAGTAGCACCCCTCGCCTACATGCGCGGGCGCACGCTGAACGACGCTTTTATCATTTTGGATGAAAGCCAAAACACCACCCCAGAACAGATGAAAATGTTCCTCACCCGCATTGGCTTTAATTCACGGGCGGTGATTACCGGTGACATCACTCAGGTCGACTTACCGCGTGGGGCAAAATCAGGCCTACGCCATGTCATTGATGTGCTCCATGATATTGATGCTATCAGCTTCACCTTCTTTCAAGCCGGCGATGTGGTGCGACACCCAGTAGTGCAGCGCATTGTGCAAGCCTATGAAGCCTTCGAAGAGAAGCATGCATGATTGAACTAGATATCCAATACGCTAGCGAGGCTGCTGATTTACCCACACAACCGCAACTACTGCACTGGGTAACAACGGCGCTAAATGGCGCCAAACAAACCGAGCCGGTCGAATTAACCATTCGTATTGTTGACGCCGAAGAAGGCCAAGCACTGAATCGTGACTATCGACAACGCGATTATGCCACCAATGTGCTATCGTTTCCGTTTGATGCTGATATCGAACTGCCGGTGCAATTGCTTGGTGATTTAGTCATCTGTGCGCCGGTGGTGGCGCGCGAAGCCAGTGAACAACAAAAACTGCTACTCGCCCATTGGGCGCATATGGTTGTACACGGCTGCTTGCATTTGCTAGGTTATGACCATATTGATGATGACGATGCGGTGACCATGGAAAGCCTTGAAATAGCCATTATGGCTGAACTCGGTTTTGCCAACCCGTATCCTGACGAATTGCACTAACTGGAGCTTTAGCTTGCATGAGCGATGACAATCCCCACTCGACCTCCGGCTCTTCTCGTAAGTCGTGGGCAAACCGTTTGCTACAACTATTTACCGGAGAGCCGAGCAGCCGCGAAGAATTAGTTGACCTCATTCAGGATGCCGAAGAACGAGACCTCATCGATAACGACACCAAAGAAATGATTGAGGGTGTACTGGATGTCGCCGAATTAAAAGTACGCGATATCATGGTGCCACGCTCGCAAATGGTGACCATTCAAATAACCCAAACTGTTGATTCCTTTCTACCCATTGTGATTGATTCACAACACAGCCGCTACCCGGTGGTGAGCGAAAATAAAGACCACATTGAAGGTATTCTGCTCGCTAAAGACTTACTGGCGTATGGCTTTGGCATGACCGACGAAGAATTTTCCCTACACAAAGTCATTCGCCCAGCTGTTATTGTGCCGGAAAGCAAACGTGTCGACGTGCTGCTCAAAGAGTTTCGCGAGCAACGCTATCACATGGCTATTGTGGTGGATGAATACGGTGGTGTGTCTGGGCTGGTCACCATCGAGGATATTCTGGAAGAAATTGTCGGCGAAATTGAAGACGAAACCGACTTTGATGAAGATAACAAAGCTGATATCCGACGTATCAACAAGTCACGCTATGCGGTCAAAGCCTTGACCACCATCGAAGATTTTAATGACTACTTTGACACCCGTTTTGGTGATGATGAGTACGACACCATTGGTGGCATGGTCGCCAACGGCTTTGGTCACTTACCCCAGCCTGGTGAAGAGATCACCATTGGCGGCTTTATTTTTAAGGTGACCGGTGCCGACAAACGCCGTATTCAGCAGTTACAAGTGACCGTTCCTGAGCGCGTACCAACCACCGATGCCGACTAGCACCCTGCTACAGCGCCTTATTCCATTGTTACTAGGTGCTAGCCTAGTATTTGCCTACGCGCCATTTGGCCAAGCCTGGATCACCATCCCAGTGATGGCCTTACTGATCCTATTTACCAGTCAGCACAACGCTCGCCAAGCCTTCCGCATCGGCTTTTTTTTTGGCTTTGGCTGGTTTGCCGCGGGGCTCAGCTGGATCTATGTCAGCATTGATCGCTTCGGCGGGCTAGCACCGATAGCCTCGATTGCTTTATTGGCTCTGTTGTTTGCCTATTTGAGCCTGTTCCCGGCCCTTGCACTATGGCTCTGGCGCCGTATTGGCCAACGCTTCAATACCCTAGCACTTGGCCTAGTACCATTGCTATGGCTCCTTGCCGAAAGCGCTCGCGGCTGGTTATTCACTGGTTTTCCATGGTTGGAACTCGGCTACAGCCAGACTGATAGTTGGCTAGGTCAATATGCCCCGTGGTTGGGCGGTAGCGGTATTACCCTGGTGATGTGGTTAGTGGTCATCAGCCTGATAAGTTGGTGGCAGCAACGGCGCTGGTATCAAGCGACCTTCGCGGCGTTATTACTGACCCTGCCCTTTGCCTTGCCGTGGCTACATCCCAGCGAACGTAGCGATGACAGCATCAAGGTACTGCTGGTGCAGGGTAATATTGACCAAAGCATCAAATGGAACCCTGAGCAGCACTGGCCAACCATGTTGCATTACCTCAATTTAAGTAAGCCGCATTATGCCAGCCATGACCTGATTATCTGGCCAGAGGCGGCGGTGACCATGCCCGAACCCTATACCGATGATATTCTGGCTAACATTCACAGCGCTACCGCTGATGAAGGCGTGGCATTAATTACCGGTATTATCGACTTCCGTGGCGGTCAGTATTTCAATAGCCTCATTACTTTGGGCCAAGATGGCGCTGATGCAGTCGCCGAAGCCTATTTTCATGGGCACAGCAACCGTTACCAAAAACATCAATTATTACCGATCGGCGAATTTGTCCCCTTTGAGGATCTATTAAGGCCATTAGCGCCACTATTTGACCTACCGATGTCATCATTCGCGCGGGGTAATGCCGTACAAGCGAACCTTCAGGCAGCTGGGCACCAGTTTGCCGCGGCCATTTGCTATGAAGTGGTTTTTCCCGACTTGCTGCGCAGCAATATCACCCCAGCGACTGATTTTATTCTGACCGTCAGTAACGATACTTGGTTTGGGGCCTCCCACGGTCCCGCGCAACACATGCAGATTGCGCGTATGCGCGCGCTAGAATTTGCCCGACCACTGCTACGTGCCACCAATAATGGCATTAGTGCTGTGGTTGATGAGCATGGTCATGAGTTGGCTCGCGCTGAGCAATTTGTCGCCACCAGTATCAGTGCCGAGGTGCCCTTAGTGCGTGGTGACACCAACTTTTATCGCTATGGCATGTGGCCGACTTGGCTATTCGCATTATTGTTCGCCTTGATCAGTATTTTCAACGTAGTCAAACGCCGCCAAAATCAGTAAACTGTCGGTTAATCACCACCTGTTATTCGGACCGACACGGAGCTTGCTATGGTCGACATTATCGGCGCAATTCTGTTTGCAATCATTACCGCCACTGGCACCTTAGGTGTTACTGCAGTTGGCTTCTTTATTTTTCACCGCAATGCCACCGACCGTGATGCACAGCAGCAAGAGCGTATTGAATACGCCTTCTTTGGCGTCGCCAGCCTGGTATTCATGGGCTTAGCGCTGTACTTATTTTATTCGCTGTAAGGACGAGCTATACCGATGTCTAATTTGCTGCAGGACCAGTACGATCCAGCTACTATCGAGCCAGCCGTGCAACAGCGCTGGGAACGCGAGCAAGTGTTCGCGGTACAAGAACGGCCGGATCAAGAAAAATTCTACTGCCTCTCCATGTTCCCCTACCCCAGTGGCAAACTTCACATGGGTCACGTGCGTAACTATTCGCTAGGTGATGTGATTGCACGCTATCAGCGCATGCAAGGCAAGAATGTCCTGCAACCTATGGGCTGGGATGCCTTTGGTTTACCGGCAGAAAATGCTGCCATTGCCAATCACACGGCTCCAGCACAATGGACCTATCAAAATATCGACTACATGCGTAAGCAGCTGAAGTCGCTTGGCTTTGGTTACGATTGGTCACGTGAACTAGCGACCTGCAAGCCCGATTACTATCGCTGGGAACAATGGTTTTTCACCAAGTTGTTCGACAAGGGCTTGGTCTACAAGAAAAACGCCACCGTCAATTGGGATCCAATCGATCAAACCGTCTTGGCTAATGAGCAGGTGATTGATGGCCGCGGCTGGCGCTCTGGCGCCAAAGTTGAGCAAAAAGAAATTCCGCAATGGTTTATCAAGATCACCGCCTACGCTGAAGAGCTGCTGAACGATTTAGACCAGCTTGAAGGCTGGCCAGAACAAGTCAAAACCATGCAGCGCAATTGGATTGGCCGCTCTGAAGGGGTGGAGATTGATTTTAGCGTGGTTGACCAGCAACAGCCGCTCACCGTCTACACTACCCGTCCAGACACCCTGTATGGGGTGACTTATATGGCGGTAGCAGCGCAGCACCCATTAGCCCAACAAGCGGCAGCAAATAATCCTGCCTTGGCGGCCTTTATTGAGTCGATCAAGGGCGTGAAAATGGCTGAAGCTGACCTTGCCACCATTGAAAAGCGTGGTATGGACACCGGTATACGTGCCATTCACCCACTCACTGGCGAGCAGATCCCAGTATGGGTGGCTAACTTTGTGTTGATGGATTACGGTTCAGGCGCGGTCATGGCCGTTCCAGCCCATGACCAACGCGACTGGGAATTTGCCACCACCTACCAGCTAGCCATTACCCCAGTTATTGCTCCGCATTCTGGTGAAGGTGATATTAGCCAGGGCGCTATTACCGAAAAAGGTATTACCATCAACTCGGGGGCTTACACCGGGCTAAGCAGTGACGATGCCTTTAATGCTATTGCTGCAGCTCTTGAAAAACGTGGTATTGGCCGCCGCCAAGTCAACTATCGCTTACGTGATTGGGGCGTATCGCGCCAACGTTATTGGGGTGCGCCTATTCCCATGCTGAATCTTGCCGATGGCACCTCAGTACCTGTCCCCGAGCACGAATTACCCGTACGTTTACCTGAAGATGTGGTGATGACCGGTGCCGCATCGCCGATTAAGGCTGACCCAACTTGGCGTAAAACCAGCTATAACGGTCAACCAGCCGAGCGTGAAACCGACACCTTTGATACTTTCATGGAGTCATCGTGGTATTACGCGCGCTACTGTAGTGCCAATTTTGACGACGGTATGTTGAACCCTGAGCAAGCCAACTACTGGCTGCCCGTGGACCAATATATCGGTGGTATCGAACACGCTATCTTACATTTATTGTACGCGCGGTTTTTCCATAAACTACTGCGTGATACCGGTTTAGTGGCCTCTGATGAGCCATTTAAGCGCCTGTTAACGCAAGGAATGGTGCTGGCTGATAGTTACTTCCGTGAAGATGCCAACGGTGCCATGACCTGGTATTCACCGCTCGATGTTGACATTCAACGCGATAGCCAAGGTCGCATCGCCCAAGCCATTTTGCGCAGCGATGGACAGCCGGTGCAGCACGGCGGTATGACCAAAATGTCAAAATCCAAGAATAACGGTATTGACCCGCAAGTTATGATCGATAAATACGGCGCCGACACCGTGCGCTTATTTATGATGTTTGCCGCTCCTCCAGAAGCTACGTTGGAGTGGTCAGACAGTGGCGTTGAAGGTGCGCAACGCTTTTTACGCCGAGTTTACCGCTTAGCCTATGATTTTAGTCAGCATCCTCAGCATACTGAGCAATCGCAGCATTGGTCGCAGTTGAGTGCCGAGCAAGCCGATGTGCGTCGTGCTGTGCATCGCACAATTGCTAAAGTCAGCGATGATTTTGGTCGTCGTCAGCAATTTAATACCGCTATTGCAGCCATTATGGAATTGCTCAATACGCTACAGAAAGCACCTCTCGACAGCCCTCTCGACCGTGCCATTATGCAAGAAGCACTGGATGCCATAGTGCTGATGCTAGCGCCAATCACTCCGCACTTAAGCGAGGTGTTATGGCAGCAACTAGGGCATCACAACGATATTATCAGTGCACCATGGCCGCAGGTTGATAACGCTGCCCTAGTTGAGTCATCGATTACCGTAGTGGTGCAGGTAAACGGCAAATTGCGTGGTAAAGTGGTGGTTGCCGCTGATGCCGATCAGGCCACTGTTGCTGCCGCAGCCATGGCTGATGACAGTATTACCCGTCACCTTGATGGCTTGACTATACGCAAGCAAATCTATGTGGCCGGTAAACTCTTTAACATCGTAGCCAATTAACAAGGAACCACAGATGCGCATTTGGATCATACTGCTGATCAGCTTGACCCTGAGTAGCTGTGGTTTTCAGCTGCGCGATACCTATCAATTACCGGCGTCACTACAGACCTATTACCTCGATGCACCTAAATTTAGTGAGTTCGCTGAGGTGGTCACCGAACGTTTTGAATTAGCTGGTGCTACCCGTCTGGACACTATCAATCAGCAGCCCAGCCCGGTAGTCATCCAAATTCTCGACGATGGCTTGGACCGCCGCGCGCTGTCGTTGTCGGCCAGTGGCCAAGTGGCCGAATACGAATTGATTTACAGTGTTGCCTACGTGCTGCACAAAAGTGACGGCACGGTATTAGCGCCACGCTCGGTTGAAGTGTATCGCGACTACCAAGACGACCCCAACTTTGCCCTGGCAAAAACTCGTGAACGCGAGGTCTTGGTGCGCGAAATGCGCGATGATGCAGCGCGAGCTTTACTGCGCCAGATTATCGCCACTTTGGCTGAGTAACCATGCAGTTATCTGCCGCGCAGCTTCCTCAATACCTGCAGCAGCATGGCTTGCCACCATTGTTGTGCATTTTTGGCGATACCCCACTACTGCTCGACGATAGTTTGCAAATGCTTCGCCAATTTGCCAAACAACAAGGTGTCGATGAACGTGAATACCACCGGCAAGATGCCCAATTCGATTGGCGCATGCTATCGCAACCCAGCAATAATCTGAGTTTATTCTCATCACACCGCTTACTCGAACTCGAACTGCCAGAGGGTAAACCGGGTCGTGAAGGCGGCGATGCCCTGCGCAGTTATGCCGAGCAGCCGGTTGCTGACCAAACCTTGGTGATTATTGGTCCAAAACTGAAAGGCGAGCAACTCAAAGCAAAATGGTTTTTACAGTTACAAGCCAACGCTCCAATAGTGGAAGCCAATAGCCCTGAGCGACGCCAGTTACCCCGTTTTATTGCCGAGCGCGCGCAACGTTATCAGCTGCAACTCGATAACGTAGCACTGCAATTGATGGCCGATTGGTATGAAGGTAATTTGCTCGCGCTCGACCAAGAATTACAGAAATTGGCGCTGATGGACTTACCCCAACCACTTGATCAGCAAGCTATTCGTGTGGCTAGCGCCGACCAAAGTCGATTTTCTGTGTTTGCCCTGCAAGAAGCCCTAGTAGCAGGACAGACCGAGCAAGCGCTCCATCGGTTGCAACGATTGTTTGAAGACGACGCCGAAATTGCCATCTTAAACTGGATGTTGCAACGTGAGTGGCAAAAATTGTGCCGCTTAGAGAGCGCTATGCAAAGCGGTGAATCACTATCCCGGGTGTATCCGCAGTTACAGATCTGGCGCCAGCAAGAACAAGCCTATCAGCAGTTTTTGGCACGCATGCAAGGGGGCAATCAACTGGCGCAAGCGGCCGACTTGTTGCGCCGCATTGAACTTGCTTTCAAGCGTGATAGCGGAGAACAGCTGCGCACCTTAGTGACCCATTTGGTCTGTCTCTATTGTCAGCCCAGTGTCGCCCATTTGCATGCACAATTATGCTACGACTCTTACTAGGCGGTAGTTTCGACCCGATACATTGGGGCCACTTAAAACCATTATTGCAGGCCTTTGAGCTCCTGCAGGCTGATCAGATGGTGCTGCTACCGAGCGCTCAACCACCTCACCGCAATGGCCTTGGCGCCAGCGCAGAGCAGCGTTTTACCATGGCGCAATTAGCCGCCGCCGCACTAGCACCAGCGCCCTGCTGTGCGGATGATTGGGAACTCAAGCAACAACGCCCGTCTTATACTGCCATCACCCTAGCGCAACTTGCTGAGCGTTGGCCGCATGACACGTTAGTATTTGTGCTGGGTGACGATGCTTTTGCCAAACTCGATAGCTGGTATAACTGGCAACAGCTTTTGCATCATGCGCATCTGTTAGTGTTGCAGCGCCCGCAAGCCAAAGTCCCCTGGTCTCCAGCACTGCAAAACCTGGTCCAGCAACGAGGTGCACAGTCCTTGTTACAGCTGCGTCAACAGACGCACGGTTTAATCGGTTTTATCGCCAGCACAGACGTTGCCATATCGGCCACCGAAATTCGTGCCGCGATTAGCACCCAGCAACCTTGGCAACACCTGCTCCCGAAAACCGTCGCCAATTATATTGAACAACAACAACTGTATCGCTAGACGCTGCTATTTCCGCCAACTCCGTGGTAAACTAGTCGACCTATTTTTGTGCCCTATATTAGTGCCTTAGTTAATGAGAGAGAGTGAGTCTTTTGCAAGCGGAACAATTACGCCAGTTTGTGGTAGAAAAAATTGAAGAATTAAAAGGTCGTGATATTCGCGTCATGGACGTGACCGAGCATACCGATGTAGCAACCTATATGATCGTGTGTTCAGGAAACTCTCGTACACATGTCAAAAGTATTGCCAATCATGTTGCCACCCAGGCTAAACACCATGGCGTTCTGCCGTTAGGTGTTGAAGGCCACGAGCACTCCGAATGGGTGTTAGTTGACTTAGGTGACGTGGTGGTTCACGTCATGCAAGAACCTATCCGTGACTTCTACGAACTCGAGAAGCTCTGGAGCCGCAAGTAATGCGTATACAGCTGATCGCAGTCGGACAAAAAATGCCTGACTGGGTCAGTACGGGTTATCACACCTACGCCAAACGATTCCCTATCGATTGCCAGCTGCAGCTGATCGAAATTGCCGCTGGTAAGCGTGGAAAAAATGCCGATATTGCGCGCATCTTGAAAGCCGAAGGCGAAGCCATGCTGGCTGCTGTCGGCAAAGGCGATCGTATTGTCACCCTGGAAGTCACCGGTAAACCGTGGTCGACGCCGCAGCTAGCAGCTCGCCTAGCACAGTGGCAAATGGATGGCCGTGATATTAGCTTATTAGTTGGTGGACCAGAGGGCTTAGCGCCTGAATGTATCGCCGCCGCTGATGAACGCTGGTCGTTATCAGCGCTCACCTTGCCGCACCCGATGGTGCGCGTATTACTGGCTGAGAGCCTCTATCGGGCTTGGAGTGTTAACGCTAACCACCCCTACCATCGCGAGTAGCAGTCCGCATGATAAAACGCCGCGCCCCCATTCGTGACCATCAAGCTGAAGCTGCGTTATTTGCCAGCCGCAGTATTGTTGCCTTGGTGGTGGTGATCGCGGTGTTTGCCGGGCTGCTGTTCAATATGTATCACCTACAAGTGCTGCAGCATGAGCAATATCAAACACGTTCTAACGACAACCGTATCAAGGTGGTACCGTTAGCTCCAAATCGTGGGCTTATTTATGATCGGCGCGGGCGAATACTGGCTGAAAATCGCCCGGTACTGAGCTTAGAAATCATTCCGGAGCGCGTTCCCGACCTCGCCGATACCCTGCGACGCCTCACCGAGTTACTTGAGCTCACCGAGCAGCAATTAGCACAATTTGAAGAAAATCGACGGCGCGAGCGGCGTTTCGATCAAGTCAGTGTGCTGGAACGTTTGACCGAGCAGCAAGCAGCTCGCTTTGCGGTGCGCCAGCATGAATTCCCTGGCGTTAGTATTGAGGCGCGGTTAATTCGCCATTACCCGCATGGTGAGGCACTCACTCACGCACTGGGTTATGTAGCAAAAATCAATCGTAACGATGTGCAGCGTTTACGTGCTAATCAGCAAGATGCTAACTATGCCGCTACCCGCACCATTGGCAAACTCGGCATTGAGCGATTTTACGAAGAGCAACTGCACGGTAATGTCGGTTCACAACAAATTGAAGTAGATATTCGCGGTCGTGCGGTTCGTACACTATCCGTGCAACCACCCATTCCAGGCCAAGATTTAATCCTCGAGCTCGATCTCGAACTGCAGCAATATGTCTATGATTTACTCGGTGATATGCGCGGCTCAATCATTCTCATGGATCCCCGTGATGGGGCAATTCGAGCCATGGTCAGTAAACCCAGTTTTGACCCGAACTGGTTCGTCCAAGGCATCTCTAACGAACAATATCGCAGCTTACTCAACTCGCGTCACTCACCGCTGCTCAACCGCTCTACCCAGGGTGGCTATCCACCAGCCTCAACCATCAAGCCACACTTAGCGGTATTGGCGCTCGAACAAGGCATCATCACCCCACAAAGCAAAATCTGGGACCCAGGTTGGTTCGAGATCAAGGGAGTCGATCATCGCTACCGTGACTGGTTATCCTGGGGTCATGGCTGGGTCGATGTTGATACCGCCATTGTTGAAAGTTGCGATACCTTTTACTACGACATCGCCTTACAAATGGGTATTGATACCATTTCTGAGCATATGATGCAGTATGGCTTTGGTGAACTTACCGGCATCGATATTCATGAAGAGGCAGCAGCAGTGATGCCGACTCGAGGCTGGAAACGGGCACGCTTTAACCAACCATGGTATGCCGGCGAAACGGTGTCGATTGGCATCGGTCAAAGCTATTGGACCAGCACCCCAATACAACTTGCGGTAGCCACGGCAACCTTGATAAACCGCGGCGTGCGCCCGGTACCACGACTATTGCGCAGTATCAGTGATGGCCATGTTGAGCTCCCAGCAGTGGTTGAACAAAAGCCACCGGTGGTGATTAAAAATCAAGCCAACTGGGACGTTGCCATACGCGCTATGAATCGGGTTGTTAGCTCGATCAAAGGTACCGCACACCGCGCTTTCAATGGTGCCAGTTTCACTTCGGGTGGAAAAACCGGAACCGCACAGGTACGCAGCATTGCTCAAGGCGAAACCTACAATGCTGAAGAAATTGAAGAACAGTATCGCGATAACGCCATGTATATGGGGTATGCGCCAGCCGTGAATCCGGAAATTATCATTATGATTGCGGTTGAAAATGCCGGCGGCGGTGGTAGTGTTGCTGCACCGCTAGCGCGCCAAATATTAGACTACTACTTTGCCCTCGAGGCCGCTCATGCAAACCTCTGAAGAACGTCAACGCAATCGCTGGTTACAGCGCCTGCGGCTGGATGGTCCGCTACTCTGTGGGCTACTTGCATTAGCTGCCATTAGTGCAGTGACGGTATTTTCTGCCAGTGGCCAGGATTGGGCCATGACCGAGCGCCAACTGATTCGTATTGGCCTAGCCTTTGTGGTTATGCTGGCGGTGGCTCAAGTGCCATTGGATACCATTCAGCGCTTCTCCTTACCGATCTTTAGTGCGGGTGTGGTGTTGCTGCTCGGGGTGTTGTTGTTTGGCGAGAGTAGCAAAGGCGCGCAGCGTTGGCTTAACCTCGGGATCGTCACGATTCAACCGTCAGAGCTCATGAAACTGGCGGTACCTATGGCGATTGCTTGGTTTATTAGTCAACAGCCGCTGCCAGCGCGCAAGCGCCGCCTCGCTGCTGCGTTTTTATTACTGATGATTCCAACTCTGATGATCGCCAATCAACCTGATCTCGGCACATCGTTACTGATCGCCAGCTCCGGTATTTTCGTGGTGTTTCTAGCCGGTATCAGCTGGCGCTTAATTGCCTTTTTCGCCGTTCTGGTTGGTTCATTCGTGCCGATTTTATGGTCATTTTTAATGCGCGACTATCAGCGTCAACGCGTGCTGACCTTTCTCGACCCCGAACGAGATCCCCTCGGTGCTGGCTACCAAATCATCCAATCCAAAATCGCCATAGGTTCTGGCGGTATTGAAGGTAAAGGCTGGCTGCAAGGCACTCAATCGCAACTAGAGTTTTTGCCCGAGCGCCATACCGACTTTATCTTTTCGGTATATAGCGAAGAATTCGGTCTGCTTGGGGTGATTTTACTGCTTGTCGTCTATGGTTTTGTGGTGGTCCGCGGTATGCAAATTGCTATGCGGGCGCAGCGGGTTTATCAAAAATTACTCGCCGGTAGCCTTACGCTCACTTTTTTTATCTACGTGCTGGTGAACATTGGCATGGTTTCTGGTCTACTACCTGTAGTCGGGGTGCCATTACCGCTCATTAGTTACGGTGGCACCTCCATGGTCACGCTAATGGCCGGGTTTGGATTATTGATGGCAATTGCCACTAATAAACGCTTGGTCATGCACAGTTGATAGAGAGGTAGATAGTGATGATATTTCGTTGCGCGGCACTCGTTGTTGTTATGCTATGGCTAAGTATGGCGCCGAAGATTGTTTCGGCACAGGCCAAAACGGATATTCCGCCGGCTCCGGCCATCGACCCGGCTGAGCGCAATGCCTTTATCAACGAACTCGTTGAGCAACATGGTTTTGACCGCGCTGAGGTTGAGCAAGGCTTGGCCCAAGCTAAATTCAACCAAGCCATCTATGAAGCTATACAGCGCCCGTGGGAGGCCAAACCCTGGCATCAGTATTATCCTATTTTTCTTACTGAGCGCCGCCTTGAGGCAGGTCTAGCATTTTGGCAACAACACCAAGAAACCCTGCAACGCGCCGAACAAACCTATGGTGTGCCAGCACATATTATTGTCGCCATCATTGGTGTGGAGACTTTCTACGGCTCTTACAAAGGCAATTATTCAGTGCTTGACGCACTTTACACGCTCGGTTTTCATTACCCGCCACGGGCAAAGTTTTTCCGCTCAGAGTTACGCGAATACTTTTTAATGACCCGTGAAGAGCAATTACCCCTTACCGAGTTAAACGGCTCCTATGCCGGTGCTATGGGCTATGGGCAATTTATCTCGTCATCGTATCGCTACTATGCCGTTGATTTTGACGGTGACGGCGTGCGTGACTTACTCACCAATCCCGTCGATGCCATCGGCAGCGTTGCTAACTATTTTGCCAAACATGGCTGGCAAACTGGCCAGCCGGTCACCCTAGAACTGGCGCCACATGAGAACCATGCAGGCTTAGTCACTAGCGGGCTAAAACTAGAGCAAACGCTGCAACAGCTGCTTGATGCTGGGCTACAACTCCCTACTGACCATGGCCTAGACCCGGCCGCAAAAGCAAAAGTTTTCGCTTTTGAGCAGGCTGATGGCAGCGACTACTGGTTAGGTTTGCAGAACTTTTACGCCATCACCCGTTACAACCACAGCCCGCTTTATGCCATGGTAGTGCACCAATTTAGTCAACAATTAAAACAAGGTCGTTAGGCTTATGCAGCGGGTAATGTGCGCACAGCGGTTGCTTTTGTCCGCAGTGATACTGATGCTTCTCGGGTTACTTCATGGCTGCAGTTTAGGCCCAAGCGCTGAGCCCAATGCCGGCCGTTATAGTCAAAAATACGATAGTATCCCAAGCCGCCTACCCAGCCCCGAGGAACTGCAGGAACCGTTGCCAAAAACCGAACCACCAAGTCGCCAAGGTAATCGCGATTATCAACTGTTCGGGCAAACCTGGAGTATCATTCCTGATGCCCGTGGCTACAAAGCGACTGGCACAGCTTCATGGTACGGTGAAAAGTTTCATGGCCATCTTACCTCTAATGGTGAAACCTACGACATGTATGCCATGAGTGCGGCACACAAAACTCTGCCGCTACCAACATATGTGCGCGTGACCAATCTTGCCAATCAACGCAGTGTGGTGGTCAGGGTCAATGATCGCGGCCCTTTTCACGGCAATCGGCTCATTGATTTATCGTACGTGGCGGCATACAAACTCGATATGCTGCGCAGTGGCACTGCCGAAGTCATGATCGAGGCATTACACCCCGACGCTGACCAATTGATTACGCCCCCCTTAGCGGCAGCAGAACCACGCTATTATATTCAAATTCATGCCAGTAGCGATTTGCAGCGGCTGCAACAAGAAGCGCATCGGTTAGCAGAAATTTATCATGTTCCTGCAACTACCCAAGCAAATAGCGGTCTACACAGACTATTACTGGGGCCATTTGGTGAAGCCCAAGCGGCTGAACTGATAGAGCGCTTAAAAGCAGATGGTTTTCGCGGCGTGTTTCGTCTGCAAGTGCCCTAACCGCTGCTATCATGGCGCAGATATGCTAGAATCTGCGCTCGTTTTTGTACTCATTCATAACTAACGAGATTGATTATCATGCCATCTGTTTTCCAGCAATTGTTTGCGACCATCACTGTGACTCTGCTGCTGTTAGCGAGTGCTGCACAGGCCGCTATTGTGCCGCCAGCGCCTACGGTCAATGCCCGCGGTCACATCTTAATTGACTACACCACGGGTCAAGTGCTCAGTGAAGCCAATGCCGATGAACGCCTGTCGCCAGCAAGTCTGACCAAAATGATGACCAGTTATATCATTGGTAAAGAGATGCAATCAGGCCGTATTGCTGGCACCGATATGGTGACCATTAGTGAAAACGCATGGGCAAAAAACTTCCCTGATTCATCAAAAATGTTTATTGAAGTGGGTAAGCAAGTTAGTGTTGCCGATCTCAATCGCGGTATCGTCATTTCATCAGGGAACGATGCGTGTGTGGCCATGGCTGAACATATTGCCGGTAGTGAAGATGGCTTTGCTGATTTGATGAACACCTACGCAAAACAACTCGGTATGACCGGCACTAATTTCGTCAATAGCCATGGTCTGCCAGATGCCAATCAATACACCACCGCGCGTGATATGGCCTTGTTAGCGCAGGCATTGATTCGCGAAGTGCCTGAAGAATATGCGCTGTATGCCGAGCAATCATTTACCTTCAATGGTATCAAGCAATATAACCGTAACAGCTTGTTATGGGATCGCAGCATGAATGTCGACGGCATTAAAACCGGCTATTACAGTGATGCCGGTTACAGCTTGGTGAGTTCAGGTACCGAAGGTAATACTCGCATGGTGGCCGTGGTAATGGGTACCAGTAGCGAGCAAACACGGGCTGCTGAAAGCAAGAAATTGCTTAACTACGGCTTTCGCTTTTTTGAAACTGTGAAAGCCTACAGCGCTGGTGACAGTTTTGTTGAACATCGGGTTTGGAGCGGCGAGCAAGATACCGTCGCCCTAGGCGTTGCTAATGACGTGGTATTGACCGTCCCGAAAGGTCAACGTAATGCCATCAAGGCCAATTTTGAGCTCAGTCAAAAGCTCGAAGCACCGATCGCCAAAGGTACTGTCGTAGGCACGGTCTATTTGCAAATCGATGGCGAAGATGTGGCTAACTTCCCGCTCGTCACGCTGCAAGAAGTGGTTGAAGGCGGTTGGTGGAAACAATTTACCGACTGGGTAGCGCAACAATTTAGTGACGACGTGTAAGGCCTCTATGCACAGCACAGTGTTTTTAAATGGCGAGTGGCTCGCCGCAGCAGCAGCAAAAGTCTCGGTCTATGACCGGGGCTTTTTGTTTGCAGACGGCATCTACGAAGTAGTGCCGGTATATCAACGTCGACCATTTTTGATGGCCGACCACTTGGCGCGCATGGAACGCTCGTTAGCGGCTCTGAATATTACTGCGCCAGGGGCTGATTACTGGCAAGCGGTGATCACCGAGTTATTAGCCCGTAATCAACTCGACGACGCCCTAGTCTATATTCAAATTACCCGTGGCGCCGAGGCAAATCGATCACACATACCAACTAGCGCCATGTCCGCTACATTATTTGCCTCGTTATCGCCGCTCAACGTGCATTGGCATCAACCCGCACCATTGGCTGTCACCCTGTTAGACGATATCCGTTGGCTGCGCTGCGATATTAAAAGCATCAGCTTACTGGGCAATATCATGCTCAAACAGCAAGCCCATAACAGCGGATTTGCTGAGCCACTGTTGCAACGCGATGGCTATATCACCGAAGGCGCGTCATGTAACTTTTTTGCCGTACGCGATGGCGTGGTTTATACCGCACCGAAGAGTCATTTGATTCTGCCCGGTATTACCCGTGACCATACCCTTGAGTTAGCGCGCGAATTAGGCTTAGAGGTGCGAGAAGAAGCCTTTGCAGTTGCTGATCTAGCGCAACTTGATGAGCTTTTCTTGACCAGTTCGAGCCGCGAAGTGCAGCCCATTGATCGAATTGATGCTATGATCATCGGCAACGGAGAGTGCGGTCCTGTCACCGCGCAATTGGTCGCGGCATATCATGCCAGCAAACGTAAGTTGTGTGAGATTTCCTAATGCAAAAAACCCGCTTTGACGAATTAGTCGAGTTTCCTTGTGTCTTTACCTTTAAGGTCATGGGCTTGGCAGTGCCGTCCCTGCCCGACAATGTGGTCGCTGTGGTTCAACAGCATGCACCGGGCGATTACTCACCGCAGGTGAAGCCGAGCAGCAAAGGTAACTATCACTCGGTGTCGATTCAAATTCAGGTGCACAGTCAGAGCCATATCGAAACCTTGTATCAAGCATTAGCGGCGATTGACGAAGTTCGTTATGTCCTTTGATTTACGCGTTCGTCACCTCGGCCGCCAGCCCTACCAACCGGTGTGGCAAGCCATGCAGCAGTTTACCGATGAGCGCGACGACAGCACCGTGGATGAACTCTGGGTGCTGGAGCATGACCCGGTCTTTACCCAAGGCCAAGCCGGTAAAGCTGAGCATATTTTGTTGCCAGGTGACATACCGGTGGTGCAAGTAGATCGCGGTGGTCAAGTGACCTATCATGGCCCCGGTCAACTGGTGGTATATTTTTTACTCGATATTCGCCGCCGTAAACTCGGTGTACGGCATTTGGTGACCGCTATCGAAGACAGTATTGTTGCCACCATGGCACAGTATGACATCAGTGCCGCTGCTCGGCCTGATGCGCCAGGCGTTTATGTTGACGGCGCTAAACTTTGTTCGCTCGGTTTGCGTATCCGTAAAGGCTGCTCGTTCCATGGCTTAGCACTCAACGTTAAGATGGATTTAAGCCCATTTGCTCGGATCAACCCTTGCGGTTATGCCGGCATGCAAATGGTACAAAGTGCTGACTTAGGGGGCCCGCAAACTGTTGCCGAAGCCGCCACATTAGTTACTGAAATTTTTGCAAAACAACTTGGTTATCAAGCCATTCAATCAGTTACAGGATTTGCCCACGATTATGTCTAAACCAGTCAGAGTTGAACCCGGAGTGAAACTGCGCGACGCCGATAAAATGGCTTTGATCCCGGTCAAAGTCGTGC
This sequence comes from Pseudidiomarina mangrovi, assembly GCF_003999375.1. Taxonomy (GTDB): domain Bacteria; phylum Pseudomonadota; class Gammaproteobacteria; order Enterobacterales; family Alteromonadaceae; genus Pseudidiomarina; species Pseudidiomarina mangrovi. The sequence continues at coordinate 279,801 of NZ_RJLC01000010.1, read as the reverse complement.
CGATTGAACGCGAACAAATGTTACGCAAGCCATCCTGGCTAAAGGTGAAGCTACCGTCGTCGACGCAACGCATTGATGAAATCAAGCAAGCCATGCGCAAGCACGGTTTGCACTCAGTCTGTGAAGAAGCATCGTGCCCTAACCTACCCGAGTGTTTTAACCACGGCACTGCAACCTTCATGATTTTGGGTGCTATTTGTACTCGTCGCTGCCCGTTCTGCGATGTCGCCCATGGGCGGCCCTTGCCGGTTGATCCAGAAGAAGCGGTGAAACTCGGTGCCACTATTCGCGATATGAAAGTGAAGTATGTGGTAGTCACCTCGGTTGACCGTGATGACTTACGCGACGGTGGAGCTCAGCATTTTGCCGATTGTATCCGCGAGATCCGCGCGCAGAGCCCGGGCATTCAAGTAGAAGTGCTGGTGCCCGACTTCCGCGGGCGTATGGAGATTGCCTTAGATATCCTGCAAGCCGAAGCGCCGGATGTTTTTAATCATAATTTGGAAACCGTACCGCGTATGTATAAAGCAGCGCGCCCTGGTGCCAGTTACCAATGGTCACTGGATTTACTCAAACGCTACAAAGCAGCCCGCCCAGACGTGCGCACTAAGTCAGGCCTAATGGTCGGTTTAGGCGAAACCAACGAGGAAATCCTTGAGGTCATGCGCGATTTACGCGCACACAATGTCGACATGCTCACTATCGGCCAATATTTAGCGCCGAGTCGTCATCATATTGCCGTAACCCGCTATGTAACGCCGGAAGAATTTGATATGTTTCGGGTAGAAGGTGAAAAGATGGGCTTTACCCATATTGCTAGTGGCCCGCTGGTGCGGTCGTCGTATCATGCCGACCTGCAAGCTGCTGGTGTTGCAGTCAAATAACCCTGAGGTAGTGCTATGAGTACGCTGATTTGGTGTTTATTAATTGCAGGTCTGTTGCCGATAGCGGCAAAAGCGCCTGTGGTGTATTTCCAAAATCGTGACAAAGGCTACGACAATCGTCATCCGCGCCAACAACAAGCACGGTTAACTGGCCCTGGCGCGCGCGCCGTTGCCGGTCATTATAACGCTTATGAGGCCTTTCCATTATTTGCCGCGGCGGTGCTGCTGGTCATCGCGACCGACCAAGTCACTGAAACCAATGTCTGGTTTGCCCTTGCCTTTGTGGCGTTTCGAGTGATTTATCATGTACTCTATATCGCCAATTGGGACAAACTGCGCAGCCTGTTCTGGTTTTTCGCAATTTTGTGTCCGGTTCTGATGATTTCACAAACCGCTATTGCGCTCAATCAACTCTAAATAGAGCTGCGGCCAAGAATACACATCGACATAATGCATGGCGGTTAAATAATCCACAGGCCGCCATGCATACTTGCCAACTAAGTTACAGGTCTCGATGGCATGCAAACCGATACTGTTTGCAGCGCTGCCAAGTAACCACTGATCATCACCCAGCGACTGTCCTAAATCACGCCAATCAGCCACTGCAAATTGCCACGGTAACCGTCGCCACAAAGCCTCTAACTCAACACTGCTCAGCTGCTTTTCGGTGGTCACCACCACATTAAGTGACGGATGATCATAACGGCCCATACAATAGTTGTGTGCAATGGCGCCAGTCAACGGATACTCATCAGCTAAGCCCAAGGTGTGCGCTAGCTCATGTGCCAGCAAGTTAATCGAGGCATGGAGTGGAAGGTTAATCTGATAATCACCGGCGGCGCTGGCTATGCCCTGCTCGGCAAAGACCAAGTGTGTGCTACTGGTTTCACTGGGTAATAGCGGCAGTTCGCAATGTAAGCGCTGGCGTTCACCACGGAGCTCACAATGGACCTCGTTAGCATGATACCAACGCACTTGTAAGCACGACGCAAAACCAGCCAGTGGATGCTCTGGCCACGCCGCCAAACGCTTAAGGAATGTTGATAATTGCTGGGTTTGCGCCGGTAACCATAATTGCACCGCACTGCCGTGTTGGCATTGCAACAATGCCCAGCCTTGCTGAACGTCAGCATTTAATTGCTGCAATGGCTGTGTTAACGGCCATTGCGATGGTATCTGCCACCATGCGGTGCTGCTCGCAGCACTGGCAGTGAACAGCAGGCTACTGAGGGTTGCGACTAAGCTCAAGGATTTGCTGACTGCGTTCAATTTCCAATCCTGCGTAGCGATGCTCTAAAAAGGTAAACACGTTGGTACTTAGGGCCAGCTGAAAATACACCAGCGCACGCTCATTGTTGCCCTCTAGCTGTTTCAACTTACCCAGATAGAAATATGCTTCGCAGAGTCGTTCTGCCATGGTTTCATCGGCAGCCAAGTTAGCACCTAAATACTGCTGTAAAAACCTGCGCTCGGTCACGACACCCAGCATCAAGTCATTCAATACCCAACCCCATTCGCTAGTCGCGTGGCTCAAGCGACGTTGAGCCAAAGCAATACGAGCAGCTTTATCATCGCTGTGTTGCTCAGCGAAAAATAGCCATAAACTCCGGTATGGATCGCTCGGGTCGGCATTGAAATGACGTTGCAAATCATCAATCGCCAGCGTCATACGGTTATCATAATAAGCGGTAATGCCACGGTTCAAATAGGCATAGGGATGCTCAGGATCAAGCTCAATAGCCGCTTCAAAGGCTTCAAAAGCATAATCAAATTGCTGATTTTGGGTATCGTGAATACCCAGATAATTGTACGCGTCAGCCATACCCGGATTAAATTCTAACGCCATATTAAAATCAAAACGCGCCAGTATCGACAGGCCTAAAGCATCGTAAAGTGCCGCACGACGAAACCAAAATTCAGCCAGTTGTTGGTTATCAATCTCTTCACTATGATGACTGGTTAGGATCTCGGTCAGCTTAGCGATTTCTAATTGGTAGCGCACATTCATAGGTTGTGGTGCAGAGACCACTAAATCACTCAAGCTATCATCAGCAGCATTACCGTTGCCATTACTAGCACAGGCACTCAACAGCAGCGCTACAGTAATACTCAACCACCATTTGTTCATGCGGGTGTCCTTGTCAAAGCAACGAAATCTAGCGCTATCATACCCTAGTGAGCCGAAAAAAAGAAAAGGAGCCGCTCGGCTCCTTTTCGACATTCACACAGGTCAACCTATGCGATTATTCAGCAGTGTCGTCTTGTGCTGGTTCAGCCGCTTCTACAGCAGGTGCTGCAGCTGGCTTATCGCTGGCGTCTTTCATGCTTAACCGAACGCGACCTTGGCGGTCAATTTCAAGCACTTTAACGGCAACGGTGTCGCCTACTTTAATGTATTCGTTGACATCGTTAACACGCTCTTCAGCAATTTGTGAAATATGCACCAGGCCATCTTTACCTGGCAGAATAGTCACAAACGCACCGAAATCAACGATACGTGCCACTTTACCTTGGTAAATACGACCTACTTCGACATCTGCAGTAATCGCTTCGATACGGGCGATTGCGGCATCAGCAGAGGCTTGGTCGGTTGCAGCGATACGCACGGTACCGTCATCGTTAATTTCGATGTTGGTGTTGGTGCTTTCGGTCAGCTCGCGGATCACCGCGCCGCCTTTACCAATCACATCACGGATCTTCTCAGGGTTGATCTTGATGGTGTGGTAACGCGGAGCATAAGCTGACAACTCAGTACGTGCGCCAGTCAGTGCTTCGTCCATCACATTGAGGATATGTAAACGCGCGGCTTTGGCTTGCGCTAGGGCAATTTCCATAATTTCGCGGGTAATACCGTCAATTTTGATATCCATTTGCAAGGCGGTTACGCCTTCTTTGCTACCGGCAACTTTAAAGTCCATGTCACCTAAGTGATCTTCATCACCTAAGATGTCAGATAACACCACAAACTTGTCACCTTCCTTGACCAAGCCCATAGCAATACCAGCAACTGAAGCTTTTAACGGTACGCCGGCATCCATCAACGCTAATGATGCACCACATACTGAGGCCATTGAGCTTGAACCATTAGATTCAGTGATTTCAGAAACCACCCGAACGGTATATGGGAACTCTTCTTGGCTTGGCATCACTGCTTGTACACCGCGCTTAGCTAAACGGCCGTGGCCGATTTCGCGACGCTTCGGTGAGCCAACCATACCGGTTTCGCCCACACAGTACGGAGGAAAGTTGTAATGCAACATGAAGCGGTTGCTGCTGTTGCCAGTCAGGTCGTCCATAGTTTGCGCGTCGCGCTCAGTGCCTAAGGTAGCAGTTACTAAGGCTTGCGTTTCGCCACGGGTAAATACTGCTGAACCGTGGGTGCGTGGCAGCACGCCAGTCGCCATATGTAAGGCACGCACCATATCTGGGTCGCGACCGTCGATACGCTTCTCACCATTGGTAATACGGCTACGCACTACATGGCTTTCTAATGAGTGGAACAAGTCGCCAATTTCTTTCTTGTCTAGGCTCTCGTCCGCGGCGATCAACTGCTCAGTCACTTGTGCTTTCAAGCTACTGATTTGCTCGTAACGGGCGGCTTTCTCAGTGATACGGTAAGCTTCACCGATTCCGGCTTCAGCTAATTCACGAATTTTCGCTAATAACGCTTCGTTTTTAGCTGGTGCAACCCAATCCCACTTCGGCTTGGCCGATTCAGCAGCAAATTCATTGATCGCGTTGATAACGGTTTGCATAGCGTCGTGGCCATAAACCACCGCGCCTAACATGTGATCTTCGCTCAGCAATTGTGCTTCAGATTCAACCATCAATACTGCATTGGCAGTACCAGCAACTACTAGATCCAGCTTCGATACGGCGAGTTCTTCGGTAGTTGGGTTTAATACGTACTCATCATTCACCACACCAACCCGCGCCGCGCCAATTGGGCCAGCAAATGGTACGCCAGAAATGGCGAGTGCTGCTGAAGTACCAATTAACGATACGATGTCTGGATTGATTTGTGGGTTGACCGAGATAACCGTGGCAATCACCTGCACTTCGTTATTAAACCCTTCAGGGAACAACGGGCGGATTGGGCGGTCGATCAGGCGTGAGGTTAAGGTTTCGTTTTCTGATGGGCGGCCTTCACGCTTGAAGAAGCCACCTGGAATTTTACCAACGGCGTAAGTACGCTCTTGATAGTTGACTGTTAATGGGAAGAAATCTTGGCCTTCTTTGGCTTCTTTTTTAGCCACAACAGTGACTAATACCGTGGTGTCATCCATGCTCACCAGTACAGCTGCAGTCGCTTGGCGCGCCATCGCACCAGTTTCTAAGGTTACGGTATGACGACCGTATTGGAACTTTTTAGTAATTGGATTCACGTTTTATTTTCCTTCACTCTTCTTTTTTGCTCATGTTTTCTTACTTGGATTTCTTACTTACATTTCATGCTTAAATTTCATGCTTAAATTTCATGCTTAAAATAACAAAAAAGGGGCCTGTTGGCCCCTTTTTTTGAACACTGATTAGCGGCGTAAACCTAAGCGCTCAAGCAGCGTGAAATAGCGCTGGCTGTCTTTACGCTTGAGGTAGTCCAGCAATTTACGACGCTGGCTAACCATCCGCAACAGACCACGACGTGAGTGGTGATCTTTCTTATGCTCTTTAAAGTGACCTTGCAGAGCGTCAATGTTGGCGCTTAACAGTGCAACTTGCACTTCTGGTGAACCAGTATCGCCTTCGCTTTGTGCAAAGTTTTTTACAACTTCAGCTTTCTGTGCTGCTGTTAGTGACATAACTTACTCCAAAATAGTACTACGCTTTTAAAATGTCAGTGCCAATCACTAATTCAGCACCAACGGATAAGGCGTGCATTATACGCACATCAGTCAGTTTGTGCAATGCTCGCAACGTCATTCATCACTCGTTTTGGCAGCAACCGTTGGCCATCAAACACCGCCACTCCAAGTAGGGCGTTATCGCTCTCGCGCCAGACCCGCAGTAGGCTCTCAGCAGGCCATACTAAGTCGGCAAGAGTAATCGGCATGCCTTGCATAAACTGCTGCGCTGCTTGGTTATCTAATTGCACCGATGGCAGCTGTCGCACTACCGCGTCATTGCCTGCCAGCAGCGCATCAAGCGCAGCGTAATCGCCCTGCTCTGGGTTACACTGCGCCGCCACTTCTGCCACCTGCTCTAGCGTCAGCAACTGGCCTTCCACCCCTTCAATCCAGGTGCGACGAAGTTCAGCCACATGAGCACCACAGCCCAATTGCTGGCCAATATCATCCACTAGGGTGCGAATATAAGTACCTTTTGAGCAGGTCACTTCCAGTTCGGCACGCTGACCATCAAAACTCAGCAAATCGATAGCGCGAATGACAATGTCACGGGTCTTGCGCGGTACCTCAATACCCAAACGAGCATAATAGTACAGCGGTTTGCCTTCATGTTTGAGCGCTGAATAAATAGAGGGTGATTGCTGTTGCGGGCCAATAAACTGGCCAATAACCTGTTGTAACTGTGCCTCGGTGACATTCACTTCGGCTTCAGCGACCACTTCACCTTCGGCATCAGAGGTGGTGGTGCGCACACCCAATTGCGCCATCACGACATAGCGTTTGTCAGCTTCCAAACAGTAGTGACTGACCTTGGTTGCTTCGCCAAAACATAGCGGTAACCAACCCGTAGCGAGCGGATCCAACGCTCCAGTATGACCGGCTTTATTGGCATTAAAAAAACGCCGCACTTGTTGCAGGGCGGCGTTTGAGCTGAGATGTTTCGGTTTATCTAACAGGATCACACCATTGACGTTGCGCCCTGACTTACGACGCCCCATCACTGGTCTCCTGATTTGTCCTTCAATTGGTCGTTGCGAATTGCTTCGTCCACCAACCGTGACATACGAATCCCTTCGTTCAGCGATGGGTCATGCATAAAGCGCAGCTCTGGCATGATCCGCGCGCGTACCCGCTTACCCATCAATGAACGGATAAATCCAGCGGCGTCGTTGAGAATTTTTAGGCTCATCTTCAACTTGTCTGGATCTTCCTCAAAAAAGGTCACAAACACTTTGGCATAGGCCAGATCACGTGAAACTTCAATGGCAGATACCGTCGCCATAGACAAGCGCGGATCTTTGATCTCGCGCTGAATAATCATGGCTATTTCACGTTGATACTGTTCGCCGACCCGGTCGGTACGGCTGTAATCTTTTGCCATAAGGGCTTATAAACTCCGTTCCACTTGAATGGTTTCAAATACTTCGATGTGGTCACCGACGCGCACGTCATTGTAGTTCTTCACGCCGATACCACACTCCATGCCATTACGCACTTCGTTGACATCGTCTTTGAAGCGACGCAATGAGTCAAGTTCGCCTTCAAAAATCACCACGTTGTCACGCAGTACGCGAATCGGTGCTGAGCGCTTGACGATACCTTCAGTGACCATACAACCAGCAATGGCGCCAATTTTCGGTGACTTAAACACGTCACGTACTTCGGCTAAACCAATAATTTGCTGCTTGAATTCTGGAGCCAACATACCGGTCATGGCTAATTTCACTTCATCTAACAATTCATAGATGATGCTGTAGTAGCGCAGATCAACCGCATCTTGTTCCATCAAGCGCTTAGCGGTAGCGTCGGCACGCACGTTGAAACCAATCACGATAGCGTTCGAGGCACTCGCCAACGAGGCGTCAGTTTCGGTGATTCCACCTACGCCGCTACCAATAATGTTGACCTTCACTTCGTCGGTTGACAGCTTCTGCAATGAATCGGCAATAGCTTCTAACGAGCCTTGTACGTCTGATTTCAGAACGATATTCAGTTCTTGTACCGCGCCTTCTTGCATGTTGGCGAACATGTTCTCCAACTTGGCCTTCTGCTGCTTGGCCAGTTTCACTTCGCGGTATTTACCTTGACGGTAGTTAGCAACTTCACGGGCTTTACGCTCGTCCTTCACCACAGTCGCTTCATCGCCCGCTTGCGGTACGCCCGACAAACCGAGGATCTCAACTGGAATGGATGGACCAGCTTCTTTAATATCACGACCTAATTCATCGCGCATGGCACGAACACGGCCATACTCAAGACCACACAGAACAATATCGCCCTGGCGTAAGGTGCCTTCTTGCACCAAGATCGAAGCCACTGGCCCGCGACCTTTATCGAGCCGCGATTCAATCACGATACCGTGGCCCATGCCATCAGCAACCGCTTTCAAATCTAACACTTCAGCTTGCAACAAGATTGATTCGAGTAAGTTATCAATACCTTCGCCTGATTTGGCCGATACTGGCACAAACATCACCTCGCCACCCCAATCTTCTGGGATAACGTCACGCTGAGCTAATTCATTTTTTACTCGGTCTGGATCAGCTTCTGGCTTATCCATTTTGGTGATCGCAACCACCATCGGCACTTTGGCCGCCTTGGCGTGCTGAATCGCTTCTAAGGTTTGTGGCATCACGCCGTCATCGGCCGCCACCACCAAGATCACGATATCTGTGGCACTAGCACCACGAGCACGCATTGAGGTAAACGCCGCGTGACCCGGAGTATCTAAGAAGGTCACCATGCCGCGCGGGGTTTCCACGTGGTAAGCACCAATGTGCTGGGTGATACCACCGGCTTCACCGGCTGCCACTTTGGCTTTACGAATGTAGTCCAATAGCGAGGTTTTACCATGGTCAACGTGACCCATTACCGTGACTACCGGTGCACGCGGTACCGGTTGACCAGCAGTTTCACCGTCACGGTCAGCCAATACTTCTTGCTCCAGCGCGTTATCACTAACTAACAAGACTTTGTGGCCCATTTCTTCAACCACTAAACTGGCGGTTTCTTGGTCCAACACTTGGTTGATGGTGACCATTTCACCCATTTTCATCATGGTTTTGATCACTTCACTGGCTTTCACCGCCATACGGTTGGCCAATTCACCCACGGTGATGGTCTCGCCTAATTTAACTTCACGTTCTACTGGCATAGCGGGCTTATTGAAACCTTGATGGAGTGTTGAGCGTTTAGCACCTTTACGACGCTTCTCGCGGCGCGAACCATCATCGCGATCGTCATCGTAGCCACTACGGCGTTTCGCCGGTGCGCCTTTACGACGGCTGCTGCGACGCTCTTCATCGACGTCCTGCTCATCTTCGGCAACACGTGCGGTGGCCGAGGTGGTGAAATGCACATCTTCTTGCTCAGCTTTCTTGCGCTTGGCTTCTTCTTCTTGCCAGCGCGCCGAGTTCTCCTCAGCTAAACGGCGTGCTTCTTCAGCTTGTAGCGCCGCTTCTGCTTCAGCCTTTTTACGAGCTTCTTCTTCTTGTGCTTTACGCAAACGCTCCGCTTCAGCCTTCATTTCGTCAGCTTTCTTACGCTCTTCTGGCGTCATTGCCGCACGTTTTTCGGCATCTGCTTTCGCTTTTGCTTTGTCTTTTTCACGCCGTGCTAATTCAGCTGCAGCACGTTCTTCCTGTGCTTTCTTATCGGCAGCGATTTTCGCTTCAGCGGCCGCTTTGGCTTCGGCTTCACGTTTCGCTGCTTCAGCGGCTGCGCGCTCGGCTTCAGCCCGCTCTTGTTCAGCGCGTTGTTGTTCTTCAACTTCTGAGCGCTTCACATAAGTGCGGGTTTTGCGTACCTCAACTTGCACTGATTTTGAACGGCCAGGGCCACCACCAATACTCAGGGTGGTTTTTTCCTTGCGCTTCAGCGTCATTTTCTTCGGCTCAGCCGTGCCGGTGCCGCCATGTTGTTTGTTCAAATGCTTGAGCAGTGCCTGCTTCTCGTCTTCGGTGACGTTATCACCCGGCTGCTTTTTCAGGCCGGCTTCGGCAAACTGCTGGACTAAACGTTCAACTGTCGTACCCACATCTTGGGCTAGCTTATCTAGCGTTACTACTTCCATAGTCTGTTGTACCCCCGTTGACCTTATGCTTCATCACCGAACCAGCAAATATTACGCGCTTGCATAATCAGCTCACCGGCTCGTTGTTCGTCTAATTCTTCAATATCAGCGAGATCGTCGATACCCTGTTCTGCCAAATCTTCCAGTGTAACCACACCGCGGCTCGCCAATACATAAGCTAAATGACGATCTAATCCTGGTAAGTCTAAGAGGCTTTGGTCCGGTTCGGCTTCAAGCGTTTCCTCATTGGCCAGCGCCCGCGTCGTCAACACCGCTTTGGCACGGTTGCGCAACTCTTCAACGATGTCTTCATCCATACCATCAATGGCTAACAATTCATCCATCGGCACGTAGGCGATTTCTTCTAATGATGAGAAGCCTTCTTCAACTAACACTCCGGCGAAGTCTTCATCGATATCTAAGTGTTTGGTGAATAAATCAAGCACACGCTGGGTTTCAGCTTGGTTCTTCTCGTTAAAATCGGTGACCGACATAACGTTCAGCTTCCAGCCCGTTAATTGGCTTGCTAAACGCACGTTCTGGCCAGCTTTACCGATCGCTTGGGCTAGGTTGCCTTCTTCTACCGCCACTTCCATGGTGTGCGATTCTTCATCCACCACAATGGATGCAACTTCAGCCGGTGACATGGCGTTGATCACGAACTGTGCTGGGTTATCGTCCCACAACACGATATCGACGCGCTCACCGCCCAACTCGCCTGATACGGCTTGCACGCGCGCGCCACGCATACCAACGCAAGCACCGACTGGGTCGATACGACGGTCGTTACTCTTCACCGCAATTTTAGCGCGTGAACCTGGGTCGCGAGCGGCACCACGAATTTCAATCATTTCTTCGCCAATTTCTGGCACTTCAATGCGGAACAACTCAACTAAGAAATTGGGGTTGGTACGGCTAACAAATAATTGTGCACCGCGCGCTTCTGGGCGCACGTCGTACAGCAAACCACGGACGCGGTCACCGACACGGACAGATTCACGTGGCAGCATTTCTTCACGATAAATAATTGCTTCGGCATTGTTGCCCAAATCTAAAATCACGTGCTCGCGATTAGCGCGTTTGACAATACCGCTGACTAAGTCACCGACTTGGTCTTTGTATTCATCAACAATTTTTGCCCGCTCTGCTTCACGTACTTTCTGCACAATAACTTGCTTGGCGGTTTGTGTGGTGATGCGGTCAAATTCAATCGAATCGATCTGCTCTTCCACATAGTCGCCTTCAACCACTGACGGGTCTTCGTACTGTGCAGCGGCTAAGCTGATTTCGCGATATGGGTGTTCCAACGGCTGTTGGCTGTCATCCACCACCAACCAACGACGGTAGGTATCGAATTCACCGGTTTGACGGTTAATCGCCACGCGCACATCAATATCACCGTCATATTTTTTCTTGGTGGCATGCGCAAGCGCCGACTCTAGAGCCTCAAAAATGGCTTGTTTCGGCACGTCTTTTTCGTTTGATACAGCTTCTGCTACTAATAAAATTTCTTTTGCCATGGTCCTGCCTCGCCTGCGCGATCCTTAGTTAAACTGAGGAATTAAATGTGCTTTCTTGATGGCTGAGTGCTTCACCGAGAAGTTCTCACCATCAATAATAAAATCAATCTGTTCGCCATCGACTGCGCCGATAACACCCTTAAATTTACGTTTACCCTGCTGCGTCATGGTTAGCTCAACCGCGGCCTGTTCGCCAGTGTACAGCGCAAATTGTGCAGCACTAAAAAACGGTCGTTCCATACCTGGTGACGATACTTCTAAAAAATATTCGGCTTGAATAGGATCTTCCACATCCAAGATCGCGCTGACCTGATGACTCACTTGAGCACAATGGTCCACTGAAATACCATCGGCATGGTCAATATACACGCGCAAGGTTGAATGCTTGCCGGCGCGAACGAACTCAACGCCCCATAAGGCGAAGCCCATTGCTTCAACAGCTGGTGCTAACATTTCCGCTAAGCGGTCTTCCATTCGTGCCACGTGCCAACTCCTAAAAACAAAAAAAGGGCGTAATCGCCCAGTGTTTAGACTGCTAAATCGCTTACGCGCTGCAGCAGAGGTCAGATGATAAAAAGCCCCGAACATTGGCGGGGCTTAAACAACACTGGACCCTTTGTCTTACAAATGGTTGCGGGGGCAGGATTTGAACCTACGACCTTCGGGTTATGAGCCCGACGAGCTACCAGACTGCTCCACCCCGCGTCCGAAAACGTCCCGTATTATACGATTTTCCCTAAGGAAAGCAACCGTAAAGGCTGCAAATTTGGTGCCGAAGATGGGACTCGAACCCATACACCCGAAGGCACTACCCCCTCAAGATAGCGTGTCTACCAATTCCACCACTTCGGCAAAGCTGACTGCAACGTGGGCCTAATTACCGCCCGGTACGTCGCTATTATTCTGTTCTACTGGCACTTCTGGAACTTCGGTTTCAGTCATCGGAACTTCGATAGTATCAAAGTTGCTTTTGCTGTCGCCGCGGCCTGAGGCTAGGTTACCAAGCACCAAGCTGAGGACGAAGAAGATAACTGCCAAAATAGCCGTAGTACGGGTCAAGAAGTTGCCTGAACCACTTGAGCCAAATACGGTATTTGATGCACCGGCACCAAACGACGCGCCCATATCGGCCCCTTTGCCTTGTTGGATCATAACGAAACCAATCAAAATCAGGGCTACGATTAAATACACCACAAGTAAAATTTCATACAACATAGATTATCTGCTCCGTGCTTGTGCAGCTGTGCAAATTGCCAGAAATTCATCGGCGTGTAAACTTGCGCCACCGATTAAACCGCCGTCAATATCTGCTTCGGCAAATAGTGCCGTTGCATTATCGGCCTTCACGCTACCACCATACAACAGTTGTACAGCAGCGCCTGATGCGCCCCATTTATTCTCGAGCCACTTACGAATCGCCCCATGCACCTGTTGTGCTTGCTCGGGTGATGCGGTTAACCCAGTGCCAATTGCCCATACTGGCTCGTAGGCAATCACTAGGCGGCTGAGTTGATCAGCCTTGACCGTCGCTAAAGCGCTCTCTAGCTGCGCCTCAATGACCATCATCGTTTGTTCGTTGTACCGTTGCTCAGCGCTCTCGCCCACACACAATACCGCTCGCAAAGGCTGTTCAGTATAGGCCAAAACTTGGCGCAATTTAGCCGCAACACGCGCCTCAGTATCAGCATAAAACTGGCGCCGTTCTGAGTGCCCAATCAGCACATACTCAGCGCCTGCTTCAGCGACTAACTGCACGCTATGCTCGCCAGTGTGAGCGCCATCGGCATGCTCGTTAACATCTTGCACACCGGCGGCCACGGCTAGCTGTTGCGTCGCCTGTTGCCAAGCGTTTAGCAATACTGCCGGTGGACATACCGCTACATGCACCTGCCCTAGAAGTTCTGGCTGGCTGGCAAAAGCCGTCGCCAAGTGGGCGACCAGTGCCTTGCTGCCGTTCATTTTCCAATTACCGATCACTAACGGTTGCCGTTGCATGAAGCCTCTTCTGTATCCGCAGTTGAGAGCGGCGAGATATTACATAACCTGACCGCAACTTACAAGCAAGGAATCATGCCCTAAGCACGATTTGCTCACTATTTATTCAGTGTTTGCAGCAGTGATTAACTGGCTGCTTCCACTTCACTCGCAATTTCTTCAGCAAAGCGCTTAACCTTTTTCGCATCAGCACCTTCTACCATCACCCGAATCAGTGGCTCGGTGCCCGATTTACGCAATAATACCCGGCCATTCTTACCTAATGCGCGTTCAACTTCAGCAACCACCGCCTGCACGTTATCGGCAACTAATGGGTCACCACCCGGTTGGAAGCGCACATTAACCAGCGCTTGTGGGTACTTATCAAAACCCTGCAGCAGTTGATCAAGCGGTTTGCCAGCGCGTTGCATGGCGGTCAATACCTGCAAACCAGCAATAATGCCGTCACCGGTACTATGATATTGGCGATTGATAATATGTCCGGAGTTTTCACCACCGAGACGCCAGTCACGTTTGACTAGCTCTTCCATCACGTAGCGGTCGCCCACTTTGGCACGCACAAACGGAATACGCCGCTCAGCAAAATATTTTTCCAGCGCAAAATTACTCATCAAGGTGCCAACGACGCCACCTTGTAGCAACCCATCTTGCTGTGCTGCGCGGGCCAAAATAAATACGATATCGTCGCCATCGACAATACGCCCGCTAGCTGTCACCAGCATGATCCGGTCTCCATCACCATCGAGTGCGAAGCCAAGGTCAGCGTTCACTTCACGCACCTTGTCTTGCAGCGCATTGAGATGGGTAGCACCACATTTTTCATTGATATTGATGCCGTTTGGCTCACAACCAATTTCCCACACGTCAGCACCGAGTTCACGCAATACATCAGGCGCAATGTGATAGGTAGCACCATGGGCACAATCGACAACTATTTTTAGCCCCTTTAATGATAAATCACCTGGGAAGACACTCTTGCAGAACTCAATATAGCGACCCGCAGCGTCATGGATGCGACTAGCGCGCCCCATACGTTCCGACGGCACACAACGAATCGGTTCATCCAATAAGCGTTCAATTTCAGCCTCTACCGCATCGGCTAGCTTACTGCCTTGATCGGAGAAAAATTTAATACCGTTGTCGTAGAAAGGATTATGCGAAGCACTAATCACCACCCCTGCCGCAGCGCGGAAGTTACGGGTTAGGTATGCCACTGCGGGGGTTGGCATGGGCCCCAAAAATTCCACACTGACGCCGGCTGATAACAGCCCTGCTTCCAGGGCTGACTCCAACATATAACCTGACAGCCGGGTATCTTTGCCGACTAACACGCGGGTATTACCGCTTGCTGATAACACTGTGCCGGCTGCCCAACCCAGTTTTACCGCAAAATCTGGAGTAATTGGAAAGTCGCCCACACGACCACGGACGCCATCGGTACCAAAATATTTGCGTTCGCTCAAATGCCTTCTCCTGCAATGGTTGCGCTGACAATTCGCATGGCGTCAACCGTCTCCCTGACATCATGCACACGAACAATGTGTGCGCCTTTCATAGCGGCAATCGTTGCCGCAGCGATACTCGCCGCTAAGCGCTCGTTAACCGGACGGTCAATCACTGCGCCGAGCATTGATTTACGCGACAACCCAATCAGCAACGGCAAGCCTAATGACTGCAATTGCTCAAGTTGGCGTAACAGCTGATAATTATGCCCCACCGACTTACCAAAACCAAAGCCTGGATCGAGAAAAATACGCTCACGGGCTATACCCGCTTGTTCACAGGCAGATACTCGCTGTGCCAAGAACGCACCAACCTCAGCCACCACATCATCATAACTAGGCTGCTGCTGCATGGTGCGCGGTTCACCTTGCATGTGCATCAAACAAACTTGCACCTTGTCACTCTCAGCAACAGCTGCTAGCGCACCGTCATCACGCAGTGCTTTGACGTCGTTGACCATTCTGACACCGACCTTGATGGCCTCGCGCATGACTGCCGCCTTACAGGTATCTACCGACAGCGCCACAGGGCTCTCAGCAGCAATCAACTCCAATACCGGAATCACCCGATCGAGCTCTTCTTGCACACTCACTGCCGCTGCACCAGGACGCGTTGACTCGCCACCAACATCAATATAGTGAGCACCGTCTGCGACCATCTGCAGAGCTTGCCGCAAAGCCAAATCGCGGCCATTGAAACGGCCGCCATCAGAAAATGAGTCGGGGGTGACGTTGAGAATACCCATGACGTGGAGCATCGTGTGATCCTTATGCGCTGATAACCAGATGACTAACAAAAACCCCGCAGAACGCGGGGCTTTATCAGCTAGTTGGCCGGAGCGTCTCCGGGCTTGCCGGTAGCTAATGGCCGTTCTTCGGGTTCTACTTTCGCGCCCGACTTACCGCTGCCACTCTGGTCTGATTTTTGCCAATCGCGCGGTTCACGCACCGGACGACGATTCATTAAATCATCAATCTGGTCGGCATCAATGGTCTCGTATTTCATCAGCGCATCTTTCATGGCGTGTAAAATATCGAGGTTTTCTTCAATCAGTACTTTTGCCCGGTCATAATTGCGGTCAATAAACAGCTTCACTTCTTGGTCAATAGCGCGGGCAGTGTCGTCAGACATTTGCTTATGCTGGGTAACCGAACGACCAAGGAATACCTCACCTTCATCATCGGCGTACAACAGCGGACCTAATTTTTCGGACAAGCCCCATTGCGTCACCATTTTCTTGGCGATCATGGTGGCGCGCTCAATATCATTTGAGGCACCGGTAGTGACCTTTTCAAAACCATAGATAACCTGCTCAGCAATACGGCCACCAAACAAGCTTGAAATCATGCTTTCTAAGTACTGCTTACTGTGACTTACTCGATCTTGCAACGGCAAGTACATAGTCACACCCAGTGCGCGTCCACGCGGAATAATCGAAACCTTGTAAACGGGATCGTGTTCAGGCACTAAGCGACCGACGATGGCATGACCAGCTTCGTGATAGGCGGTCATGGTTTTCTCTTCTTCGGTCATCACCATGGAGCGGCGCTCTGAGCCCATCATGATCTTGTCTTTGGCTTTTTCAAACTCTTCCATAGCAACCACACGCTTGTTACTACGGGCAGCGAACAATGCCGCTTCGTTGACTAAGTTGGCCAAATCAGCACCCGAGAAGCCCGGTGTACCGCGCGCTATCACTGCGGCGTTAACATCGTCAGCAATCGGTACTTTGCGCATGTGTACTTTCAAAATCTGTTCACGGCCGCGCACATCAGGCAAACCTACCGTGACCTGACGATCAAAGCGGCCCGGGCGCAATAGCGCTGGGTCGAGGACATCAGGACGGTTGGTTGCGGCAATCACGATAATCCCTTCATGACCTTCAAAGCCGTCCATTTCAACCAACATTTGGTTCAAGGTTTGCTCACGCTCATCGTGACCGCCACCTAAACCGGCACCGCGTTGACGACCGACGGCGTCGATTTCGTCAATGAAGATGATGCATGGCGCTGATTTTTTCGCTTGCTCGAACATGTCACGTACCCGTGAGGCACCCACGCCAACGAACATCTCAACGAAATCAGAACCCGAAATTGAGAAAAATGGCACCCGCGCCTCACCGGCAATGGCTTTAGCAAGCAAGGTTTTACCTGTACCCGGTGGGCCCACCATCAACACCCCTTTTGGAATTTTGCCACCGAGGCGCTGGAATTTAGTTGGGTCACGCAAGTATTCCACCAGCTCCGATACTTCTTCTTTGGCTTCATCACAGCCTGCAACATCAGCAAAGGTGGTTTTAATTTGGTCTTCACTCATTAACCGCGCTTTACTCTTACCAAACGACATAGCACCGCGACCACCGCCGCCCTGCATTTGCCGCATGAAAAAGATCCACACACCAATGAGCAACAACATCGGGAACCACGAGATCAGGATCTGGAAGAACATGTTCGGCTCTTCCGGCAGTTTACCGTTCACTTCAACGTTGTTGGTGATCAGGTCATCGAGTAACTTTGGATCTTGCTGGGTTGGAATCACCGTTTTAATGGTGTCGCCACTGCGCGTTTGCGCGGTAATTACACGACCATCAATATCAGCTTGGCGAATAGAACCATTGTTCACCGAGTTAATAAACTGGCTATACGGCACGTTATTAGCGTTGCCACTACCGGGGTTCAGACCATTGAATACCGTCATCAACACAACGGCGATAACGAGCCAAAGGATAAGATTTTTTGCCATGTCGCTCAAAGCTGACTACCTCTTAATAAATGCTTGAAACAAGCCTACTACAATTTGTATCCAGTCGCTACCAGATAGACCTCACGCGAGCGTGCGCGTGACGAGTCTGGCTTGCGGGTTTTTACCGTGGTAAAAGCGGCTCTGACCGCCTTTAAAAACTCTTCAAAACCTTGACCATGGAACACTTTGACCACAAAACTTCCGCCCGGTTTCAGCACCTGGTGACACATATCCAAAGCTAACTCAACCAGATACATGCCTCGCGGTTGATCAACATTATCGTTGCCACTCATATTCGGTGCCATATCAGATAACACTATGTCTACGGTCTTGCCGCCAATTCGGCTCAACAGCGCTTGTAAAATTGCGTCTTCCCGAAAATCGCCCTCTAAGAAGTCAACACCGGCGATTGGGTCCATCGGTAAGATGTCACAGGCAATCACCCGACAATTACCATTGAGATGATCCACCACATACTGCGACCAACCACCCGGAGCCGCGCCTAAGTCAACCACCGTCATACCCGGCCGCAGCAACTTATCGCGTTGCTGAATCTCCTCGATCTTAAACACCGCACGCGAGCGAAAACCTTTCTTTTGCGCCTGCTGTACGTAATGATCGCTAAAGTGTTCTTGCAACCAGCGGGTACTGCTGGCTGAACGTTTTTTTGCCATTGTGTCCTACCAAACTAGCGTCTACCCCCGATATGGCGGTAGAATAGCCAAAATTCAAGTCATCAGTGGGATATTATTACATGGCAACCGCCACAAGCTTAAGCAATAAACAAAAACAACACCTAAAAGGTCTCGCGCATTCACTTAAACCAGTGGTGTTATTGGGTGCCAATGGGCTGACCGAAGGGGTTATGGCCGAGATTGAACTGGCCCTTGAACATCATGAATTGATCAAGATCAAAGTGCCGGAAGAAGATCGCGAGCTGCGTGACATGATTTACACCACCATTGTCAGCCAAACTGGCGCACACCGGGTACAAGTCATCGGTAAGATGTTAATTCTTTACAAGCCAAGTGCAGCCGCCAAAATCAGCTTACCGCGCAAGTAATTGCGCGGTTTTTGCCGAGCTGTTATTGCTTATGGTCCAGCGCTTTAGCGACTTGGCGTAAGGCAAAGTTTAAGCTCACCACTTCATTACGCTGCCCTAAGTACGTTTCAATCAATAGCTCTTTCTCGCTCTCGCTAAGATCTAAATTGAGCTCACGCAACAAGGGTTCAATCCGTGCCATCGCCTTAAGTGCCAGCTGCACCTGGCTGAGGCCATTGAATTCTTCAGCAATTCCTAACGCTTGCGATTCGGCTAAACCGGTTGGATAGGTAAGATGCTGCTGCGGAGCAAAAAATTGATCTAGCGATGTACCGTGCGCTAGCAACGCTTGTACTAAGGTACCGCAACTAACACGTCCACGCCGAAACCAATTACTGTAAGTAGAATAAGGAATAGCAAAATAGGCTGCGGCTTTGCTGTCGCGACTTTCGCCACTGATAGCTCGCAAGCGCGCCATGCAGGTATCAAAATCTAAGAATTCCGTTTTGTTTTCGTCGGGCATGGGTGTACTATTTAAATTCGCGTCAACTGATGGGTTTTTATTGTTTTTTGAGTCATTTGACATGTTAGGCGCTCATTTGAGTTATGTTTTGACTTAAATGTGACTTCAATTATGAATTCATACTTCAAACAGCACAACACCTAATGGAAAGTAAACAGATTAAAAAGGAATTAGCTGCGCGCGGTTTTGATTTTTCGATGCTTGCCGAAGCCATCGACAAAAGTCCGTCGTTAGTGTCCAAAGTAGCCGCTCGCAAGGCCACCTCGCGCTATGTTGCCGTGGCTATTGCTAAAGCACTAGAGCTATCCGTCGTAGAGGTATTTCCTGACGTCGAGGCCTATCACTATGCCCCAACGAGTGATGAAGAGCGCAAACAAAAACAGCGCGAACTGGTCGCGCTGTTAAAAAAATAATAATTCAATCGGCGCTTACTACAGGTACTCGACCTGAACCACCTCATACTCGACTTCACCGGTAGGCGTCACCACCCGCGCCGAATCATCGACCATTTTACCGATCAATGCGCGCGCCAGTGGTGAATTGACCGAAATCAGCTGCTGCTTAATATCCGCCTCATCATCACCGACAATTCGATACACCACTTCTTTGTCGGTGCTAGTGTTGTATAAGGTCACCGTGGCGCCGAAAATCACCTTGCCCTGATTAGGGATCTTGGTGATATCAATCACCTGCGCCGCACCGAGTTTGGCTTCGATTTCCTGAATGCGCCCCTCACAGAAGCCCTGCTGTTCACGGGCAGCATGATATTCAGCGTTCTCTTTCAAGTCGCCGTGCTCACGAGCCTCAGCGATGGCCTGAATAATGCGCGGACGGTCTTCTGTTTTCAGCCGCTGCAGCTCCTCACGGAGCCGCTCTGCGCCTTGTACTGTCATGGGTATTAAATTCATGCCAACAAAACCCTTTGATGCAATGATTGAAGTGAGTTCACCACCGCTCGGTCGTCAGCTTTGTTAGCACTAATGGTGGCAAACGCGGCATTCAATGTGGTGGTGTAAATCACTTTGTTTAATAACGCCTCGCGACGAATATAAACAGAATCGGTAATGGCTTGGCGGCCTTCTACCGTGTTAATAATGTAACTGTACTCGCCGTTCTTAATCGCATCAACAATATTCGGTCGGCCCTCTTGCAGCTTATTCACCACCGAGCACGGAATATTCAGACTTTGCAGATATTTGGCACTACCTCGAGTGGCTTCCAAGGTAAAGCCGATATCAAGCAGCCCTTGCGCCAGCTCGGCCAAGCGATGCTTATCACCATTACGCACTGATAATAACGCTTTACCGGCCTTGGCCAGCGCTACACCCGCACCTAAATTAGCTTTGGCATAGGCTTCGGCGAAATCTTCACCTACGCCCATCACTTCACCCGTTGAACGCATTTCTGGGCCGCGAATAGGGTCCACGCCTTGGAACTTAGCAAACGGAATCACCACTTCTTTGACCGAGTAATATGGTGGAATCACTTCTTTGGTATAGCCCTGTTGCGCCAAACTCTGACCCACCATCACCCGTGCGGCAATTTTTGCCAGTGGCAAGCCGGTGGCTTTGGAAACAAACGGCACCGTTCGCGCTGCCCGTGGGTTGACCTCAATCAGGTAGATATCATCGCCCTGAATCGCAAACTGCGCATTCATCAAGCCGTTCACACCGAGTTCAAAGGCGAGCTTGCTCATCTGCTCACGGAGCTGATCTTGAATACCTTGGCTCAGTGAATACGGTGGTAATGAGCACGCTGAGTCGCCCGAGTGCACACCCGCTTGCTCAATGTGTTGCATAATGCCGCCAATTAGCACGGTTTCGCCGTCACAAATGGCGTCTACATCCACTTCAATAGCATTGTCTAAGAAGCGATCGAGCAGCACTGGGGCTGAGTTGGATACTTTTACCGCATCGTTCAAATAACGCCGTAAATCTTGCTCGTCATAGACAATTTCCATGGCTCGCCCACCCAGTACGTAGGATGGCCGCACTACCAGCGGATAACCAATACGAGCCGCTTCAACAATAGCTTGTTCCACTTGAGTGACGGTGGCATTTTCTGGCTGTTTCAGCCCTAAGCGACGGACCGCCAATTGAAACCGCTCGCGGTCCTCAGAGCGGTCTATGGCCTCTGGTGAGGTACCAATAATCGGTACTCCGTTAGCTTCCAGATCACGGGCTAATTTCAATGGTGTCTGCCCGCCATATTGCACAATCACTCCAAGTGGTTGCTCAACACGGACAATTTCTAACACGTCTTCGAGGGTAATCGGCTCAAAGTACAAGCGGTCTGAAGTATCGTAGTCGGTCGATACCGTCTCTGGATTACAATTAACCATGATGGTTTCATAGCCATCTTCACGCAAAGCCAGCGCTGCGTGTACACAGCAGTAGTCAAACTCGATACCCTGCCCGATACGGTTCGGGCCGCCACCAATCACCATGATTTTTTTGTTGCTGGTTGGCGCTGCTTCACACTCTTCATCATAGGTGGAATACATGTATGCGGTATCTGAGGCAAACTCCGCCGCACAGGTATCCACGCGCTTATACACCGGCAACACGCCGAGGTCATGGCGACGGCGGCGCACTTCTGCTTCGGCCACATGCAATAAATCAGCGATACGCTTATCGGCAAAGCCTTTGCGCTTGAGCAATCGCATCACCCGCGCATCAAGACCGGCCATACCCATCTGCACAATTTCAGCTTCAATGGTGACCAGTTCCTGAATTTGCACTAAATACCATGGGTCGACATGGCTCAGCTCATGCACTTCGGCCACACTCATACCCAATCGGAAAGCATCGGCGATATAGAAAATCCGCTCGGCACCCGGCTCTTTCAGTTCACGAATCACTTTACTGGCGGCTTGCGAATCGTTGATGTCGACCATCGGGTCAAAACCTGACACGCCGATCTCAAGACCGCGTAAGGCTTTTTGCAAGGATTCTTGTTGGTTACGACCAATCGCCATCACCTCGCCCACGGACTTCATCTGGGTGGTTAAACGGTCGTTAGAACCTGGGAACTTTTCGAAGTTAAAGCGTGGGATCTTAGTCACCACATAATCAAGCGCCGGCTCAAATGAGGCGGGGGTTTTGCCACCGGTGATCTCGTTTTCGAGTTCATCCAGGGTATAGCCCACTGCTAATTTCGCCGCCACTTTAGCAATTGGGAAGCCAGTCGCTTTAGACGCCAGTGCTGATGAGCGCGATACCCGCGGGTTCATCTCAATGATGACCATGCGACCGGTATCTGGACAGATACCAAACTGCACGTTTGAACCGCCGGTTTCAACGCCGATTTCGCGCAGTACCGCCATGGCGGCATCACGCATCAATTGGTATTCTTTGTCGCTCAATGTTTGCGCTGGAGCTACGGTGATAGAGTCACCGGTGTGAATACCCATCGCATCAAAGTTTTCGATGGCACAGACGATAATGCAATTATCATTACGGTCACGCACCACTTCCATTTCGTACTCTTTCCAGCCAATCAGAGACTCATCGATGAGTAGCTCTTTGGTGGGTGATAAATCCAGACCGCGGCGGCAAATTTCTTCAAATTCTTCACGGTTATAGGCAATACCGCCACCACTGCCACCCATGGTGAACGATGGCCGAATGATACACGGAAAGCCTAAGCGCTCGAGAATATCAAAGGCTTCATCCAAGCTATGAGCGATTTCGGCATTGGGCGTAGCCAAGCCGATTTTTTTCATCGCTTGGTCAAACCGCTCACGATCCTCGGCTTTATCGATAGCATCGGCATTGGCGCCAATCATCTCCACACCGTATTTCGCCAGTACCCCGTGACGGTCAAGGTCTAACGCACAGTTCAGCGCGGTTTGACCACCCATGGTAGGCAGTACTGCGCAAGGGCGCTCCACTTCAATAATTTTTGCCACGACTTCCCAATGAATCGGCTCAATGTAAGTAACATCGGCCATTTCTGGATCGGTCATGATGGTGGCTGGATTGGAGTTCACTAAAATAACCCGGTAGCCCTCTTCGCGCAGTGCTTTACACGCTTGTGCACCGGAGTAATCAAATTCACACGCCTGACCAATGACAATCGGACCCGCGCCTAAAATCAAAATGCTTTTTATGTCGGTACGTTTTGGCATAGTTACTGGCTCATTAAAGTGATGAAGTGGTCGAATAGCGGCGCTGCATCATTCGGGCCGGGGCTGGCCTCTGGGTGCCCCTGAAAACTAAAGGCTTTCACGTCGGTACGAGCAATACCCTGCAAGCTGCCATCAAACAGTGACTTATGGGTAACCCGTAAGGTGCTCGGCAAGCTGCTTTCGTCTACCGCAAAGCCATGGTTCTGGCTGGTGATCATCACCCGTCCAGTGTCGATATCTAGCACTGGGTGGTTGGCGCCATGGTGGCCGAATTTCATTTTTTCGGTTTTGCCGCCACTGGCCAAAGCGAGTAACTGATGGCCTAAACAAATACCGAAAATCGGCACTCCGGCAGCAATCAGTTGTTGAATGGCGGTAATGGCATAGTCGCACGGCTCAGGGTCACCAGGGCCATTGGATAAAAACACACCATCAGGCTGTAGCGCCAGCACATCGGCAGCGGAGGTTTTTGCCGGTACCAGTGTGACTTTACAACCACGTTCAGCCAGCATGCGCAGAATATTGCGTTTGCAGCCGTAGTCATACGCCACCACATGGAACTTAGGCGCGGTTAATTCGGTAAAGCCAAGGCCAAGCTTCCAGCACTGTGAGGTCCACTCATAGGCTTCGCTAATGGTGACTTCTTTGGCTAAATCTAAACCTTTGAGGCCAGCGAATTCACCGGCCAGCTGCAATGCTTTATCGACGTCCGCGTTGCTGATGCCATCCGCCACGGTGGCACCGGTTACCATAATACAACCGTTTTGAGCACCTTTTTCGCGCAAAATGCGGGTTAACCGGCGGGTATCAAGGTCGGCGATGGCAACCACTTGGTTGCTCACTAGATAATCGTTAAGCGATTGTTCACTGCGGAAGTTGCTGGCTACCAGCGACATATCACGAATCACTAAGCCTTTGGCCCAAACGCGATTAGATTCTTGATCTTCAGAGGACGTGCCGTAATTACCAATGTGGGGATAAGTGAGTGTTACAATTTGTTCAGCATAAGAAGGGTCGGTTAATATTTCTTGGTAACCAGTCATGGCGGTGTTAAAAACCACCTCTCCGACTGCAACACCCGTGGCGCCAATCGCCGTACCGTGGAACACCGTCCCATCTGCCAGTGCCAAAATGGCAACCCGTGCAGACTGGCTCGCTAGAATACTCAAGGCCAACCTCCGTACATAAAAAAACGGGTGAATCAGCACTGACTTCCCCGTTGATTACCTTGCACCAGTGTGCTCAATTTTCGAGCTCTGGAGTGCGCGTTTTAGCTTGCCGAATTGTCTTGGCAAATTCTCGGTATTTTACAGAAATGGGGGCTTTTCGTCTATCAAAAATTGGCGTTAAAATTCACTCGTCGGATTGTTGCAAAAGGCGCTCAAAAGTAGCACTTAAATCCAACATATCGGCCATACGGTAGCGCCCTGGAGGTTGCTTTACCAGCCACTGGGCGGCACGCAATGCACCATCGGCAAATACCCGCCGATCACTCACCTTGTGGGTCAGTTCTACGCGCTCGCCAGGCTGCGCCAATACTACCGTATGCTCACCAATAATGTCGCCAGCACGGATGCTGGCAAAGCCAATACTTCCGGGCGCACGTTCACCATCACTACGAATACCGGCCGATAGTTGTGCCAAGCTACTATTGCGGCCGCGGGCCGCGCTATCACCAAGAATAACGGCGGTACCCGAAGGGGCGTCGCGCTTATGGCGGTGATGAGCCTCAATGATTTCGATATCGGCATCGGCCAAAGCGGCACTGGCAAGCTCGGTCAGTTGTTGTAACAAGGCTACACCGACGCTGGTATTCGCTGCATACAACAGCCCAATGTGCTGGGCGCTGGCGTGCATTAATTGCTGATGCTCTGGGCTTAAACCGGTGGTACAGACAACTATTGGAGTGCTCTGTTGAGCTGCTAGCGCTAAATTATCGGCCAACGCGCTGGGTAAGGAAAAATCGATCCACACCTCAACCTGCTGGGCCTGCAGCTGATCGCGGCTCTGATAACGCAAGTCATTAGTCACTGGCTGGCCAAGCTGTGCCGATTGCCCACTTACGACTGCCGCAGCAAGCTGCAACTGCGGGTATTTGCTAATTGCTGCAATGACCGCTTGACCCATGCGCCCACTGGCACCGAGTACCCCAATTTTCATGCTGTTTCCTTGTTCTGCTTATCGACCACTAAGGCTACCGCCATGTCACCGGTGACATTGGTCATGGTGCGGATCATATCAATAATACGGTCCACGGCGGCAATAAAGGCAATGCCCTCAAGCGGCAGGCCAACCGTACTTAAGGTCACCGTGAGCATCACCATAGCCGTTCCTGGTACACCCGCTGTGCCTACCGACGCTAAGGTGGCCGTTAGAGTAATCAATACATAGTCAAACCAATCCAGCGGGATACCGTAGAGTTGTGCAATAAAGATAGCAGCAATTGCCGGATAGATGCCACCACAACCATCCATATTGATGGTTGCACCCAGCGGTAATACAAACCCAGCGGTGGACGACTTGACCCCAAGCTTCTCGGTAACCGCCTGATGAGCTGCTGGCAAGGTGCCATAGCTGCTACACGTGGTGTAGGCCACTAACTGAGCGCTGAACACACTCTTAAAGAACAGCCAGGGCGACATGCCGCCAACAAAACGTACCATGCTGCCGTACACCAACAGAATGTGAATAATACAGGCCAGATAAATAGCACCAATAAAAGAAGCCAGCGGCAATAACGCGGTTAATCCAAAGTGTCCTACCACCCATGCCATCAGGCCGAATACGCCAATAGGTGTAAGCTCTAGCACCATTTTGGTGATGCGATACATCACCTGGGTAGCGGCTTGAATGGCATCGCCAAACGGCTTTGCGGCGTCGCCAACCTGGCGAATCGCAATACCGACCAGTGCCGCAAACACCACTATCTGCAGCACTTTACCTTCTGCCATAGCGGCAAATGGATTACTCGGAATAAAGTTGAGCAATACCTCGACTGGGGTCGGAACTACTTTAGGCTGATAATCGGCCTGCGCCACTAAGTCAGCCTGCGGTGCGATATTTAAGCTGCTACCAATGAGCAAACCAATAATACTGGCGATCACCGCCGTCAGTAAAAACCAACCAATGGTTTTGGCACCTAAAGCGGCCACACCTTGCTGGCCATTTAACTGCAGAATAGCACTGACAATGGCGCAGAAAATTAATGGCGCCACAATCATACTAATGGCTTTAATAAACAGCGTACCTAGCGGCCGCAGTTGTTCCGCCAATTCAGCGTCGACCAAGCCCACCACAATACCCAGTGCAAATGCCCCGAGTACACGCTGCCAAAACGGAATAGCAAACCAAGTTGCAATCATAAATTACTCAATCTCGTTAAAAAAACGCCTACTTTAGCGAAAGTAGGCGTTTGATGATTAGTCTGATTGAGTATGAGATATAACGAAAACTAGATCAGTTTACCTAGCGCACGCAGTTCGGCCGCTTACCTTGCGCACGGGCTTGCTGATAGCGTCCATAAACTTGATTGGTATAGGCAGTGAGTGCGGCAATACGGCTACTCGAGGTAGGATGGGTGGACAACCACTCTGGCACCGAATTGGGGTTTGCTGCCGCCATATTGCGCCATAGGTTGGCTGCTCCGTTCGGGTCAAAGCCAGCGGCAATCATATAATCCACCCCGAGCTGATCGGATTCACTCTCGTGTACCCGCGAAAACGGTAAGATTCCACCTATTTGCACACCTAAACCCAATGCCATCATGGCAACTGCCGCCGAGCCTTCATCAAGCTCACTATAGGCCAGCGCGCCACCCACTTGTAAAGCCAGACCAGCGCCCACTTGCGCAGTCATCCGCTCATTACTGTGCTCGGCAATAACATGGCCAATTTCATGCCCTATCACCGCGGCTAATTCATGTTGATTTTCAGCAACATCCAGTAAACCGGTATACACACCAATTTTTTCACCGGGCAAGGCAAAGGCATTGACTTGGTCACTGGCAAATACCTGTATTTCCCAATTAGCGGACCGGTAAGGCTCGGGCAATTCGGCAATCAAGGCCTGGCTGACACAGTTTACGTAGCTGATATCAGCACTGTTAGTGCTGAGTTGTTGCTGTGATTTTAAGTCGTCAAAACTAGCCGCACCAAGTGCAGCTAGCTCACTGGAGGGAAATAACTTGACGGTTTTGCGCCCAGTCGGCGAGGTGCTACACGACGTCACTGCGGTAATAGCCAACACCGCCGCTGTGACCAAACTGATTATTGCTTTCATGGACCACCTCTCCTACGTGCTAGGAATGATCAGCCGCGCAAGTCATCGAAAAATTTACGCACACCGTCAAAAAAACCTTGTTCTTTCGGCCGATAACGCGCCGCTTCAGCGCCTGTTCCCATGGAATTATCCAGCTCTTGCAAGAGTTCTTTTTGCCGCTCAGATAAATTCACTGGGGTTTCAATCACCACTTTACAAATCAGGTCACCAGCCGCTCCGCTGCGCACTGACTGCACACCTTTGCCGCGTAAACGGAAGAGTTTTCCGGTTTGGGTTTCTGCCGGCACTTTCAGCTTCAGCTTACCATCAAGAGTTGGCACTTCAATTTCACCACCCAGTGCCGCTCGGGTAAAGCTCAACGGTACTTCGCAGTATAGATTATTGCCATCACGCTGGAAAATTTTATGCTCACGCACATGCACTTGCACATACAAATCACCGGCTGGAGCACCCATCTCGCCCGCTTCGCCTTCGCCGCTTAAACGAATACGATCGCCGCTATCCACACCGGCTGGGATCTTCACCGATAGTGTTTTGGTTTTCTCCACGCGTCCTTCGCCATGACAGCTACGGCATGGGTCTTTAATGACTTTGCCACGGCCACGACAGACCGGACAGGGTTGTTGCATCACAAACGGCCCCTGGCGCACTTGCATATGGCCACTGCCATGACAATGCGCACAGTTTTCTGGCTTAGTACCAGCGCGGGCGCCGCTGCCATCACAATCATCACAATGACTGAGTTTTGGAATTTTCAACTCAACTTCTTTACCACGCACCGCCTCTTCTAGCGATAACTCGAGGTTATAGCGCAAATCTGAGCCACGTTGCGCTTGCGCACGGCCACCACGGCGACCGCCGCCAAAAATATCACCGAACACATCACCAAAAATATCAGCAAAGTCAGCTCCGCCAGCGCTACCACCACCAAATCCGCCCTGCCCTTGCTCAAACGCGGCGTGACCATATTGGTCATAAGCAGCGCGTTTTTGCTCATCAGTGAGAATTTCGTAGGCGTACTTCACCTCTTTGAACTTAACTTCTAAATCTTTATCACCCGCGGTACGGTCGGGGTGATATTTCATGGCTAATTTTTTATAGGCTTTTTTGATGTCGCGTTCGCTAGCATCTTTGGCTACGCCTAGTACTTCATATAAATCTCGTTTTGCCATACGCCTCAATCATCCACCTTATCATCATGCCTCAGAAACCAACACACGGCGGTCACCCTGCGGCAACCCCCGTGCGTTGTTTAGCTTCGACAGCTTAAGTGCTAACACTCGCCGGGCGCGTGCTTACTTTTTGTCGTCTTTGACTTCTTCAAATTCAGCATCAACCACATCATCAGCACTACCTTGTTGCTGACCACCTTGGCCGCCTTCAGCTTGCGCTTTAGCTTGTGCCGCTTCCATCAACTTAGCGGACGCTTCAATCAGTGCTTGTTGCTTGCTTTCAATGGCATCTTTATCATTGCTCTTGACCGCGGCTTCAAGCTCGTTGATAGCAGTTTCAATCGCTTCTTTGTCGGCTTCAGGTAAGCTGTCTTCAACTTCTTTCAGCTGTTTACGAGTAGCGTGTACCAGCGCATCGGCTTGGTTACGTACCTGTACCATCTCTTCAAATTTGCGATCTTCTTCGGCATTCAACTCGGCATCACGCACCATTTTTTCGATTTCTTCATCGTTTAGGCCTGACGAAGCTTTAATGGTGATCTTCTGCTCTTTGCCGGTATCTTTATCTTTAGCCGATACGTGCAAAATACCGTCCGCATCCAAATCAAAAGTCACTTCAATTTGTGGTGTGCCACGCGGCGCTTGGCGAATACCTTCAAGGTTGAACTGGCCCAGTGACTTGTTATCACTTGAACGCTTACGCTCACCCTGCAACACATGGATAGTTACCGCGTTTTGGTTATCATCCGCAGTTGAGAACACCTGTGACTGCTTGGTCGGAATGGTGGTGTTCTTGTCGATCAGCTTGGTCATCACCCCGCCCATGGTCTCGATACCCAATGATAATGGCGTGACGTCCAATAACAATACGTCTTTCACATCACCTTGCAGTACCCCAGCTTGCACCGCAGCACCAACGGCCACGGCTTCATCGGGGTTAACGTCACGGCGTGGCTCTTTACCAAAGAAGTCAGTCACCGCTTGCTGCACTTTCGGCATACGGGTTTGACCACCAACCATGATCACGTCGTCGATATCGCCCACCGATAGCTCGGCATCTTTCAATGCTTGCTTCAATGGCTCCAGTGACTTGGCAATCAAGTCTTCTACCAGCGACTCCAATTTAGCGCGCGTTACTTTAATGGCTAAGTGCTTCGGACCGGTGTTATCGGCGGTGATATACGGCAAGTTCACTTCAGTTTGTTGCGCTGATGACAACTCAATCTTGGCTTTTTCCGCAGCCTCTTTTAAACGCTGCATTGCCAATGGGTCTTTACGCAAATCTAAGCCTGAATCTTTTTGGAACTGTTCCACCAAGTAGTTGATCAAACGGTTGTCAAAGTCTTCACCACCTAAGTGGGTGTCACCGTTGGTCGCTAATACTTCAAAGGTGTGCTCGCCATCCACTTCATCAATTTCAATGATTGAAATATCGAAGGTACCGCCGCCTAAGTCGTACACGGCAATAACGTTGTCACCTTTTTTCTTGTCCATGCCATAGGCTAAGGCTGCCGCAGTTGGCTCGTTGATGATACGTTTGACATCAAGACCAGCAATACGGCCAGCGTCTTTAGTGGCCTGACGCTGAGCATCGTTAAAGTAGGCAGGAACCGTGATAACCGCTTCGGTGACTTTCTCACCGAGATAATCTTCTGCGGTTTTCTTCATTTTTTTCAAAATCTCAGCTGAGATTTGTGGTGGTGCTTTACGGTCGTCGTTGATTTGCACCCACGCATCACCGTTGTCCGCAGCAACGATTTTGTAAGGCATGATACCAATATCGCGCTGCACTTCTTCGTCTTTAAAACGGCGACCAATAAGACGCTTAATAGCGAACAAAGTCTTGTTTGGGTTGGTCACCGCCTGGCGTTTCGCCGGCTGACCTACCAATACTTCACCGTCATCGGTAAATGCTACAACCGATGGCGTGGTGCGGTCGCCTTCCGCGTTTTCAATAACACGTGCTTTACCGCCTTCTAAAACAGCCACACAGGAGTTGGTGGTGCCTAAGTCGATGCCGATAATTTTACCCATAATCAGTCTCCAAATTTATCAATCAATACAGCTTGGTTAACCTTTATATGGGGCTGGAAAAACTAATTTCAACAGCCGCAATAGGGTTATTTTTCTGTGGTTGACTGCTAAATGGGGCTGTCGTTTGGGAAAACAACCTCCGCGGCAAAAAATTTTCCTGATCAGGCTTATACCACCCAGCCCACTGGCTTCGCTGCCGTAGCATATTCAGCCATACCTAAATGTCGCTGCAACCATAATGCATGCGGCGGTAAATGCTGGTGGAAAGTTTGAAGGCGCTGCATAATCGCTGGGTGAACTTTAGTGACTGGGCGCTGACTGCCAAACCAACGGTCACATTCCTCGCGCATAAAATCCATACCGTAGAGAATGCATTCATAACTTTCGTGATTCCACAGCCCACCGGTGTCCACCGCCGGGCGCCGATCACTATCACATAATTCGACTGCTTGCGGCTGCTGGGTCATACCGGCAAACCATTGATCCTGAAAATCATGCGGCGTCGGCGGCTTGTGCTTCCACATTTCAAACTTAGCCTTTAATCGGTCGGTGATATGCTCGGGTTGTTGCACTGTGCGCCAATACTCAGTATCGCTGCGCTGAGTCAAACAATAGTGCATATTAATGAAATCAAGAATTTCGTAAAAACGATTCGACATCAAACGGTTATAGCGGCTGGCTAAGACCTCCATAGCGTCATCTTGCCAAGGAAAATGTTCGGCTAATAGCACCGCACCTAAGTCGCTTAAATACAACCCAGTCGACTCCAAAGGCTCAATAAAACCACCCGCAAGCCCGATGGCAATGACATTACCGGCCCAAATTTTCTTCCGTCGACCCACTTTGAAATCAACAAAACGGCAAGGTAAATCGTCGCAGCCTGGGCCCTGATAGGCACGCATTTCACGCTCAGCCTGCTCTTTGCTGATAAATGCACTGGAATGCACATACCCAATTGAACGGCGAGTTTGCATCGGGATATCCCAGATCCAGCCATTACTCAGCGCGGTTGCTGTGGTATAGGGTCGCACCATACCCGGGTAGAATCGCTCATACGGCACATGCATAGTAACCGCACGGTCATTCAGCAAGTACTGGCTACAGGATTCAACCCCAACACCCATTTCACCCTCAATCAACAAGCCGCGGAAGCCGGTGGAGTCGACGAACAGGTCGGCTTCAATAATGCGGCCGGTATCGGTATGCACGGCTTTTAAGTGGCCATTATTGTGCTTTTCGACCGCCACCATATTTTCTTGGGTATGAACCACCCCACGAGCCGTCGAGAAATCACGTAAATAGTCGGCGAATTTCTGCGCATTCATTTGATAGGCATAGTTTAACCGCGGCCCCAGATTCCATGGGCCCAACGTGAGCGGCGCACGACCCCACTCACAGACTTTTACTTGCGCTGAGCAAGTCTCCATAAAAGGTACGCTGCGGTCACTTTGCAGCCAGTCAAGTCCTGCCCGGTCAAGCGGTTGCGCCCGCATGCTAGAAAACGGGTGATGATAAAAACTATTATCTAAATGTACCCAATTGGTGTACTTAATCGATTGTTTGAAGGTTGCTTCGGTGGCGCGCATAAAATCCATTTCATCGAGACCGACTACCGCAAGTAAATGCCGCATGGACGGAATGGTGGCTTCGCCGACTGAGATACGTGGGGTATCAGGCGATTCCAACAGCTCGATGTCAACCCGCGGCTGCTCACCGCGCTGATTCAACGCACCATTTAAATAAGCCGCTGCCATCCAACCGGCGGAGCCACCACCAACAATCAAAATTTTTCGTTTTTTCATGCCCGTTTACCTATTCCTATCACCTTCGTTACAACTAGCAGTAACCAAGCATAGCGCGCAAGCCTGGAGCAGCAAAATCCACTAATCGCTGTTGCATTTCTGGTAAACGCTCTGGTAGTTCGATATTGATGTTAGTGAGGTTGTCGCGATAAGTACCACTTTGCTCGCGATCAGAGCCAACTTTAACGCGTTTACGCCAATCGCTGGGCAGTTTCTCTAACCCTAATGCTGGGCATAAAAGCGCATGGAAATAAGCTTCGGCATCGTCACTATCAAGCTTTTTCAAATGCTTGATAAGGTCTTCATAACGCACCAACGTCACCCCGGTGCCTAACCACGCTACCGAATTGGTATTAAAAATATCAGCGAGCGTCGGGGCTTTTTGATAGATGCCGAAAATCATCAAATTCAGTATCTCTTCCACACTAATCCGCCCGCTTTTCAGCAGTTGCATGTTGCCATCAAAGTTATCCGACAAGAAAAATCGCGCCCGCGCAATCACCCAGTCATAAGGGTCACGAACCATAACCAGGTGGTGAGCATGCTGAGTAGCTGCGGCTGAAGTATCGTTAAACAATAAATGGCCCCAACTCAGTTTAGGCTGCAGCGGGTTAAAAGCACTGATGTTTTGCTGCAGAATAGGCAGCTGCACAAAGGCATCTTGGTACTGCTGATTGACTGGTACAAACATCCGAAAAATATTCTTAA
This sequence comes from Pseudidiomarina mangrovi, assembly GCF_003999375.1. Classification (GTDB taxonomy): domain Bacteria; phylum Pseudomonadota; class Gammaproteobacteria; order Enterobacterales; family Alteromonadaceae; genus Pseudidiomarina; species Pseudidiomarina mangrovi. The sequence goes on along the minus strand of NZ_RJLC01000010.1, from coordinate 246,553 downwards.
TCAGGTGCGTGCCGCATTTCGGTACTGAATTCAAAAATACTGGTTTAAGCAGAATGGGCTGCTCAAATTGACCATTTACCGCATCCAAGGTATCCGGTTTGACCCGTACATTTACCATGATTTTGTTCTCTTTACGTCATTGAAAATAAAATGCCGACACGAAGTCGGCATTTTTCTACTACTTAACCAGTCACTTAGAACTGATAGGACAAGTTCACGAAGGCACGACGACCTAACCAATCGTATTGACTGTAGAAGGCAGTGTTGCCCATGCGTGATACACCGCCACGGTCAGATACTTTCGGTGGCTCTTTGTCGAACAAGTTGGCGATACCAAAGGTTACGCTAACGCCGGCATCACGGAAGTCACGAGTTGCCGATACCGCATGGTAAATCACCGGTGAGCTATCTAGCACTAAACGTACTTGTTGACCAAAGAAGTTAGCATCTTCACGGTAGGTACCTAAACCATAACGCTCGTGGTTTGATACCGCGCCGATGTAACGCGACGTCCAGTTATAGGTCCAGTCGTCTTGCTTCATGGTCAGACGTAAGTTACCTACGTGTTTCGGCGAACCGAATTCACCCACCCGATCAACTGGCTCACTGGCAGCAAATAACTGACGTGACGCCTCGATTTGAATGGTGTGTTCGTAGGTAATATCGAACTCAGCAAATTCGGTCGAGAACGGATAATTTAACTGCACGTCAATACCACGGTTGATCTGCTTCGCAATGTTTAAGTACTTACCAGTAATTTCCTCAACACGAAGGTCTAGGTTATTTCGGAAGAACTGATCACACAATGGTTCAGTATCAAAGTTTTCAGAGGCATAACAGCCGCGAACGATTTGCGATGCACTCAACAAGGTTACTTCACCATCAATTTCGAAGTTGAAGTAATCAACGCTCATGCTGAAATCAGTCCAGCTTGGAATCCACACCACACCAAAGGTTTCAGCAACCGAGGTTTCAGCTTCTAACTGCCCTAAGCCGCCACCAGTGATAACCGTCGCCGAGCTTGCGCCACCTACGTAATCCGGTGGAATGCCATCGGCGGCACAGTTGTTGCGGGTGATTTCTGAGATTTGGTTATTAGCAAGTGCAGTTTCATAGTTGATACATGGATCAACGGTACGCTGGCCAACAAAGCTTGACTGGTTGTTCAAGAACAACTCGTACAAGGCTGGCGAACGGAACGAGGTACCGCGCGATGCACGTACCCGCAAACCATCATCGATTAACCAGTTTAAGCTGGCCTTAAATGTACGGTCACTGCCATAAGTTGAGACATCGGTGTAACGACCGGAAAGGGTCATTTCAACTTGTTGCGCGAACGGCAGATCACGTAACAATGGGATATTTAACTCAGTAAATAACGCCCGTGTGTTCTGCTTACCTTCGGTAATACCGGCCGAGCTCATACCCCATGTGTTGCTCAACAAGGTTTGTTCGCCGGGAGTGTCAAGAATTGAATCTTGCTGATACGACAGACCAACTGCAAAGCCAATCGGTAATTCATTGATTTCAAACGCTTCACCAGATAAAACAGCTTCAAACGTACGTTGTTTGTAGACGGTGTTACCAATTTCTTCACCGAATAAGAAATCACGCACATCGCTACTGATATTACCCGCTAAGAATTGCGGATCTAACCATGGCACGTCGATACAGTCAGCTCCACGAACAGATGTTTGCGTGCCAACACATGAGCCATAATTAAACCACTGGTCTTCGATTGAGTCGTTGTAGATGATTTTATTTTTATAATCACCATCACTACGGCTGTCTTGGATGCTGATATCGTAGTCGTAATCACCAAGGGTGCCTTCAAGACCAACTACAAAGCGGCGATAATCAACGGTGATTTCGCTACCTGAGTGGTTGGTAATTGGCGTTGGGCTCAACCACTGTGCACCAGTCCAGCCTTGGCTTAACGGGCTACCGTTGCCATTACCGACATCAAAGTTAAAGAAGTCGAAGTTACCGTTATAGATATATGTCCAGAACTGGCGGTAACCATTGGTGGTGGTTTTACGACGGTTCAATAACACCTCAGAATATAAGGTGGTGGTGTCATCTAACCATAATTCGCCAGCACCAAATACTGTGACGATTTCTTGCTCAGGCGACAAGGTCTCTAAGTCTTGGAACGGGTGATCCGCGTTAGTGACCGAGTTTGATACGCGATCATAGTTGACCGGATACCAACCTTCAGGGGTACGCATATCATAGGGATCATTAGCGGTCTGATTAAAGCTAGGAATCAACCCACCTAAATTATTATCATAATCATACTGCGCTAACGTCAGAGTCCGTGTTGGCACGTTACTGTCACCAGTAAACAATGGCGCATAGTCATACACCCACACATGGCCCCACGGTAAGTCGTTACAACGGAATTCACCGGTACGCGGGTCGACTAAATCGGCGCGCTCGCCATTGCTTGGATCGAATAAGTAGTTATTACCACAATCAAAGAAGTCACGATCGCCGTTAGCAAGCTCATTCACGCGCTGATAGTCAGCGACTAAACGGAATGAACCGCTATCGTAGCTACGACCAAAGCTACCGCTCATGCGCATGGTTTCACCACCCGCTTCATTCGGCTGGCTCAAGTTCACGTCGAAGGCGCTTTCATCACCGGTTTTAGTCACGATGTTAACAACACCAGCAACCGCATCAGAACCGTACAGTGATGAGGCACCATCTTTCAGAATTTCCACGCGCTCAACAGCAGCCAAAGGCATGATGTTCAAGTCGAAGGCAGACACCTGACCACGGGTACCGGCTGGGCCGATACGACGACCGTTTAACAGCACCAAGGTACGGTTCGCACCCAAGCCACGCAGTGACAAGGTTTCAGTACCAGTACCGCCTTCGGTGACGAACGCGGTAGAGGCTGCAGCGGTAACCTGGTTAGAACCAGCGGCAACGGTAGAGGTACGCAACAAGTCACCCAAGGTCACTAAACCTTGGCCAATGGCCTCGCTGGCACTAATGATTTCAACTGGAGAAGCAGAATCAAGACCGTCCGTACGGATACGCGACCCAACCACAGTAATTTTTTCTGTGCCTTCACGCGCGGTTGAATCTTCAGTTGCTTCAGTGTCTTGAGCTTGCGCTGAGGTGATGCCACCACCCACCAACACATAGCCAATGGCAAGTGCAAGTGGGCTGCGCTTCAATTCTAGATTTTTCAGCATGTTAGTTAACCCTTGGATTTATTGTAGTGTTGTAGTCGGCCGAGCTTACAAAAACTTAACCCACATCTACTCTGATATTACTGAATAATTTCGAGAATCCAAGCGAAATAACATTTTTTTTAGACAACTACGGAACTTTTAGCTATTTTTCACCACCATCACCATAGCTGGCCGTAATAATCGACCTTGCAACAGATAGCCTTTCTGTAATACCGCCATAATGGTGTTATTCGCCTGCTCAGCATGAGGTTGCATGGCCATCGCCTGGTGCAGCTCAGGATTAAAGGTGTCACCCACCTCACCGACCGCCTCAACACCGAAGCGCTGTAAGGTATTCATCAAGCCTTTGTGCGTCAATTCAATACCCTCGACAAAGCTGCTTAAGGTGTCACTGGTCTCGGCGGTTACCGCAATGGCGAGTGCACGTTCAAGATTGTCCACTGTGGTCAACAAATCGTTGGCGAATTTTTCCAGCGCGAATTTATGCGCCTTTTCGACGTCTGCAGCCGCCCGCCGCCGTACGTTTTCCATTTCGGCAACGGCCCGCACCGCTTGATCAGCGGCGTCATTGGCGCGCTGTTGGGCTTGGCTTAAGGCCAATTCAAGCTCCGCTTCACGATCGCTACGTTGCGAATCATCACTACTTTCAGCACCTGCAGAGGCCAGCTCTGGCTGCTCTTGCTCAACCTCGGTATCATGCTGTGGTTGCTGCTGTTCAGGGTCTTTTGGGCTCATAGTTACATCGCATCCTTATTCTGCTATAAAATGACAACGCCACAATTATGGGGGCAGACGCCATTGAATCAAGGCTCGCTCCAATAAAAATCAGGAAATACTATGTCAACGCCGAGCCAACCGCCATTTCGTCGAGTCGCCCTGCTGGGTAAGGTCAACCACCAAGCAACCCGTAGCACTCTGCTCAATTTGCTCGATGGCTTGCAGGCCGCCGATTATAGCGTGGTATTAGAGCAACGGACCGCAGAACAACTGGGGCAACGGGCCGAATTGACGCTGCCACTGCATGAACTTGCTGGGGCCGCGGATATCGCCGTGGTGGTAGGCGGTGATGGCAATATGTTGGGTGCTGCACGGGTGTTTGCCGAGGCGGGCTTGCCGGTGATTGGCGTTAATCGTGGCAATTTAGGCTTTCTCACGGACCTCGACCCCGACCAAGCATTACAGCAACTGCTCGACGTGCTCAGCGGTCATTATCAAATAGAGCCACGCAGCCTGTTGCAAGCCACGATCATGCGAGGTCGGCAAACTTTAGCGGTGGGCCGCGCCATTAATGAAGTGGTACTGCACTCTGATAAAGTGGCCCACATGATCGAATTCGAAGTCTTTATTGATGACCAGTTTGTCTATAGCCAACGTGCCGATGGCATTATTGTCTGTACGCCAACGGGCTCTACGGCTTATTCATTATCTGGCGGCGGTCCCATAGTAACTCCAGCAGTAAACGCGATCACCTTGGTACCTATGTTCCCTCATACCCTCAGTAGCCGCCCTATTGTAGTATCTGGCAACAGTTGCATTCGCTTGCGCACCGCGCCGCATAACGCTACCTTGCAAATCAGCTGCGATGGCCATGTACGGATGGCGGTGGAACCGGGTGACGAGGTGGTGATAGAGCAATTCCCGCAACCCTTACATTTAGTCCACCCAACCGATCACTGCTACTATCGGGTGCTGCGCAATAAATTAGGCTGGGGCAGCCGGTTGTTTTAAATTTTTTTAAGTCGGTGCCAGCGAGTACCTTGCAATACTGGTTAAATACTGTATAACTACTGTATAGATAACCAGTGATTGGAGGTCTCCATGTTACTTCACCTGCAAATACGCAATCTTGCCGTAGTGCGTACCTTAGCCGTCGATTTTCAGCCCGGCATGACAGCTATTACCGGCGAAACCGGTGCCGGAAAATCAATCGCCCTTGATGCCCTTGGCTTATGCTTAGGCGATCGTGCTGATAGCGCCATGATTCGAGCCGATGCGGAGCAAGCCGAGGTTGTCGCGAGCTTCGCGGTTAACCCGCAATCACCGGCTGGGTTATGGTTAGCTGAGCAAGAGTTTAGTAGTGACCATGATGATGACGACCAATGCGTATTGCGCCGTATCATTACTCGCGAAGGCCGCTCAAAAGCTTGGATCAACGGCTACCCTGTGACCGTTGCCCAGTTGCGCGAATTAGCGCCGCTACTGGTTAATATTCACGGCCAGCATGAGCATCAATTACTGACCCGCAATGACCACCAACTGCACCTGCTCGATCACTATGCCCGTCATCAGCAGTTGCTAGACCAAGTCAGTCAGGACTACCAACATTGGTACCAATTGCGCAAACAACAAAAGCAGCTTGAACAGCAACAAAGCGACCGCCAGGCACGGACCCAACTCATCAGCTACCAACTACACGAGTTACAAGAGTTTGCCCTGCAAGCGGACGAGTTCGAAGAACTTGAGCAACAACACCGGCGCCTGAGTAACAGCGCGGCGTTGCTCGAAGATGCTAGTTTTGCTTTAAATGCGTTGTACGAGGGTGAGCACAATAATGCTTTTGGTTTGGTGCAATCAGCGCTCAATCGGCTTGAGCAGCAGTTAGAAAATGACACCAAGCTAGAGCCCATTGTGCGCTTGTTGCATGAAGCCAGTGTGCAGCTGCAAGAAGCCGCGAGTGAGTTACGGCATTATCACGACCATGTCGAACTCGACGATGAACAGTTAGCGCAAACCGAACAACGCGTCAGTCAGGCCATTAAGTTAGCGCGCAAACACCAGCTCGAAGCAGCACAATTACCGCATTTTCAACAGCAATTAGAACAAGAACTTGCCCAGCTGCAACAGCAAACTCAAAACGCCGATGAAAGTGAGCAGTTGGTTAAAGCAGCAGCGCAGCAATATCGGCTCAGCGCAGAAAAACTGGCTGCCAGCCGCAGTGCCGCGGCCATTGAGTTAAGTAACCGTATCAGCCAAGCGATGCAGCAATTGAATATGCCCCATGGCCGTTTCAGTATTGCCGTGGAGCACCAACCGCAAGCTCCCGCCAGTAAACTCGGTACCGACCAGATCCAATTTCAAGTCACCACCAACCCAGGCCAACCGTTGCAAGCACTCAACAAAGTTGCTTCGGGCGGCGAACTGTCGCGCATTAGTTTAGCGATTCAAGTCATTACTGCCAGTCAAATGACCACGCCAACTCTGATGTTCGATGAAGTCGATGTTGGAGTCAGTGGCGCTACCGCTGCCACAGTAGGCAATTTATTACGGCAGTTAGGGCAGTCCTGCCAGGTCATCTGTGTCACCCACTTACCGCAAGTGGCTGCCAAAGCTCACCAACAATTACGGGTCGATAAAACCACTGATGGTGAACATACTGAAACAGTTATGGTCGAACTGGAACATCAGCAGCGTGTTATTGAATTAGCGCGTTTACTTGGTGGTGATAGCGTTACCGCTGCAAGTACCGCCAATGCTGAAGAATTACTAGCAGTGAGTTAATGTCTAAACGTTAATTGCCAAGCAAAGAGGCTGGTCATTACCAGTCTCTTTGTTTATCATCGCAAAGCAATTGAGCGCTTTACCCCATTTGAGAGTCCATAGCAGGTCGTATGAAAAAATTATTACTCGTCGGTAGCCTTTTGATCATCCTTAGTGGTTGTTCCGTATTTGAAGGGTTGGTATACCGAATTGACATCCCCCAAGGTAACTACCTTGAGCAACGAGACATCGACAAACTGCGTATTAACATGACTAAAGCGCAAGTTGAATTCGTAATGGGAACACCGGTTGCCACCAACGTGTTTCGCCAAGATGTTTGGCATTATGTGTTTACTATGAACGCAGGTACGGGTCCGCAAGACAATTTTAAGAGTTATGCGGTACTGCGCTTCGAGAACGACCGTTTGGTATCCTATGAAGGGACCTTCAAGCGGCCAGAGAACTTCGATATTCCGCTGGATCAGTAACGCAGCTTAGCTGCCCAGCGCATTCACCCGCCTTGTCAAAAGGAGTGTTATGCAATCCGGCAGCACTAGTGCGCAAGCACGGTTGATTACCAGCCCGACCGACAAGCGACAATACCAATATCTGGTATTGTCCAACGGCCTGCGCTGTATTCTGGTGCACGACCAAGCCACTCGCCAAAGTAGCGCTGCATTAGCAGTTGCCGCTGGCCATTTCCAAGATCCAGACAATGCTCAAGGGCTGGCCCATTTTCTTGAGCACATGCTGTTTTTGGGTACCGAAGGCTACCCGCAAGCCACTGACTACCAAGATTTCATCGCGGCCCATGGCGGCAACCACAACGCTTGGACCGGCACCGAGTACAGCAACTATTACTTTTCCATTGCCAGCGAACACTTCGCCCCAGCACTCGACCGCTTTACTCGATTTTTCTATCAGCCGCTATTTGCCGAACAATGGGTACGCCATGAATTACAAGCCATTGAATCGGAGTTTCGGCTTAAGCAGCGCGATGAATTACGACGCCTCTACCAAGTTCATAAGGCGACCGCCAATCCGCTGCACCCGTTCAGTAAATTTTCGGTGGGTAATTTAGCCACCCTTAAAACCGGCAGCACCGCCGCTCTGCGTGACCAGCTCATGGCTTTTTTTCAAACTTGGTATCGGCCTGATCGCATGACTCTAGTGCTTGCTGGGCCGCAACCACTGACCGAGCTCCAGCAGCTGGCCGAACACTACGGCGCAACAATCCCAGCCCGCAGCGGACCAGAGTTCAGCGTTGACCAGGCGCTATATCGTCACGACCAGATGGGTGTGCTGATTCAGGTGAAGCCGCTGAAAGCCGCGCGGCGATTAATTATGGCCTTTGCACTGCCGGGCATCGATGCAGATTATCCGCACAAAACCACCAGTTTCATAGCCCATCTGCTCGGTTATGAAGGTCCTGGTAGTCTCTATAGCCATCTGCATCAGCAGCATTGGATTCACAGCCTAGCAGCCGGTGGCGGTATCAGTGGAAGCAACTTCAAAGACTTTAATATCAATATGCAGCTGACCGAGCTGGGCTTACAGCATATTGATGATATCGTCAGTTCGGTGTTCGCATTTATTGCACTGATTCGCCAACAGGGGCTGCAAGATTGGCGCTACCGTGAACGGCAAATTAGTATTGAAAACGCTTTTTCCTTCCAAGAACCTGCGCGTAGCGAAGATTTGGCGCCGCAGTTAGCGATTAACATGCATCACTACAGTCATGATGACGTTATTTACGGCGATTATCGCATGGATAGCTTGAATCATCGCCTAGCTCAGCAGCTACTGGACAGTATGACCCCGGAACGTTTACGTATTACGCTCATTCATCGTGGCGTCTACACCAACCGGCGTGAGCCTATTTATGGTGCGGAATATTCGCTGCAACCGCTGACCGCTGTGCAGCGAACTCGCTATACCGATGCGCAACCAAGCGCCACCATGCAACTGCCGTTGGCTAATCCATTTTTGCATCAACAATCAACTGTCAAATTACTGCCAACCGAGCACAGTGCGCAGCCGCAATTACTGGTTAGTAGCAGCAATCAGCAACTTTGGTGGTTACAAGACCCCGATTTTAGAGCGCCAAAAGCGCATATTTATCTGCATTTATTACTGCCCCATGCCGTGCAACACGCCTCAAACTATGCCTGCGCACGGCTCTGGTGCGACCTCCTTCTCGATCAGCTCAACGAACAGTATTACGATGCCGAGATAGCCGGTTTGCATTTTAATTTATACACCCAACAAACCGGCATAACCCTGCATTTGTCGGGTTATTCGAATGGTATCGTCGATTTATTTAAGCGACTATTGCTAGAGCTTCCGCAGCTAAGCATGCAGGACACCCGCTGGCACGATATGCGCAGTAAATTAAGTGCTAATTGGCAATCTTCGCTGGCCAGTAAACCGATTAGTTTGTTGTTTGCTCGCGTCAACGTCATGTTGCAGCCATACACGTTCTGTCTGCCCGAACTCGCCCAAGCAATTGAGCAGTTACAGGTCGCTGACTTTACCCAATGGCAACAGCAGCTATTTTCGTGTGTCAGTGCCAAAACCCTAGTACACGGAGACCTCAGCGAAGCTGACGCACAACAAATTGGCCATGCGGTAGAACACTTTATTGGTCATCCATGCACCCAGCCACAGCTCGATTTGACACCGCGTAGCATAGCCACCATGAGTGGCCACATTCCAACGCTGTTGACCACCCAGCATAGCGACCATGCCACCATGCTGGTCTTGCAACACCCCGAATCAAGCATTGCCGCTCAGGCTGCAGTTCTTCTGTTAAATGATTTGATCGCGCCGCGAATATTCTCGCAATTGCGCACCGAGCAACAGCTCGGTTATGTGGTTGGCAGCAGCTACTTACCCATTCAACAACAACCACAGTTGCTGCTCTATGTACAATCTAATAACTACAGTCATGACCAGCTCGAACAGCGCCTGAGCGATTTTGTGAACGATTTTGGCAAGCAACTGCAAACGCTCTTAGCCCAGCAGCTAGCCAGCAGCAAACTCTCCATTCAACAGCAGTTGCGTGAACCCGATACCAATTTGCGTATCCGTAGCCAACGGCTGTGGACCTCCATCATGCAGTCTGACCAAGACTTCGATCGATTAACCGCTCTGGCCACTGCAATCGAGAGCTGGAACCCCGAATCGTTGCTCGTGTTTTGGCAGCAATGGCGAGCCCTTGCGCATGCTCAAGTTTTTGTCCATGCGGTGCCAAAGAGCTTTGACAGTGGCAGCTGAATTGTTTAACGTAATCGCCAATCAAATAGAACGATAAGAGCTGGTTATTAAACCGCCAAACTCGGGGATTTACGTGCAGCAAAACCTTCCTCGCGGGGTCATTAACGCCTTTTATGAATACCTCCGCAGGGGGTGGTCTCGCGCCACGCTAACCGTGCTGAGTTACTTGCTTGTTGCGAGCATGCCTGCAATGGTTTTTGCCCAACAAAGTGACTGGCAGGTTGAGTTGATCACCTTGCGAGTGGCCAATCAGCCCATCCAAGCCAGTCAACTGGATGCCCGCAATCGGCCACAACTGTATAATGCAGAGACCCTCTATCTACCCAATTTGAACCAACCCTTCACCATTGAATTTGGTGCCCCGTACGCGCCGCAGCCACAGCGATTGTTCTATCGTTACCGCTTAGAAGGCTTTGATAGCGGTTGGATTTATACCGATGCGGAGTTTCGCCGCGCGACCTATACCAACTTAGGCTTTGGTCGTTTTCAATTTATTGTTGAAGCCTCGGTGGATGGCACCTCATGGCAAGGCCAGCGGCGTTTAAACCTAGATGTCGCTATGCCCAGCTGGCTATCGCCCTGGGCCATCGCCGGCTATTTATTGCTGACCATTGCCATTGTAGCGGCGGTAGCCTTTACGGTTCGGGCGCGGCGCTTAGCCATTCGACAATTACGTGACAGCGAAGAACGCCTTAAGTTGAGTTTATGGGGAAGCGGTGATCAACTCTGGGATTGGGATATTCGTGACCAAACACTGCACCGGCACAATCAATGGCGACAATTAGCTAGTTTTCCGCAAGACCGTATTCGCTTTGGCCAGCGTAGCCAATCATCAAACATCCACAGCCACGACCTGAAGCGCGTGCAGCAAGCTTTGCATGATTATCTGGACGGCCGCAGTGATTTCTTCGAAGCAACCTATCGGGTAAACAGCGATAACGGCTGGATTTGGGTCCTTGATCGCGGCAAAATTGTTGAGCGCGATAGTCAGCAACAACCCACCCGCATGACCGGTACACTGAAAGATATTACCCCGTTAGTGGCGGCCGAAGAGCGCTTAAAAATGCTGGCCGCTTCAATTACCAATATCTCTGACGGTGTGTGTATTTACGACAATGAATTCAAAGCCATCGAAATCAATCAGTCGTTCACCCGTATTACCGGGTTTCATCGCGATGATATGCTCGGTCGTGAGTTGCAGTTCCGCCTCTATAGCCCTGATTACCTGAATCAAATGAAGCAAACCATTACCCATCATGGTAGCTGGCATGGCGAAATTGAAGACTTACGCAAAGACCAATCCACCTACCAAATTGAGCTCACCTTAGATGCGATTCGTGATGAAGCCGGGCAAACCACCCATTATGTGGCGACCTTTTCTGATATCACTGAGCGTAAAAATGCCGAGCGCGAACTGCGGCGTTTATCCAACACCGACACCCTGACTGGATTGCCGAATCGCTCGTACTTTCAGGTCAGTCATTCCAACTTGGTCCGTAAGCGTATTCAACACGCCATGCTGCTGTTTGACCTCGACGACTTTAAAAAAATTAACGACTCCCTCGGCCACGAAATTGGTGACCAGCTGCTATTGCACGTTGCCGAGCGGGTTGCCGAAGTCGGTCGACCGCAAGATACCTTTTATCGATTGGGTGGTGATGAATTTATTTTATTGCTCGAAGATACCGCTGATGTACGCATCATTACTGCAGCTGCCAAACGTATCTTAGAAAATCTGAATCAGCCGTTTCATATCGCCGACAATGATATTGTGGTCAGTAGCTCTATTGGTATTGTGGTCTACCCCAGCGACGGCCTGTCATCGCAAGAACTGCTGCAAAATGCTGATACCGCCATGTATCACGCCAAAAGCCGTGGTGGTAACGGCTATCAATTCTTCAACGATTCGATGAACAAAAACGCCGTACGGCGCCTGCACATCGAAAACCAGCTACGTCATGCCCTGCGCAACAATCATTTACAGGTTCATTATCAACCCAAGGTATCGTTGCGAACCAACAAATTCGTAGGTTTAGAGGCTCTGGTGCGGCTTGAAATACCGGGCACTGGCATGATCAGTCCTGCTGAATTTATCCCGTTGGCTGAAGAAACCGGATTGATCATCGAAATTGGTGAGCGCGTGTTGCGGCAAACCTGTCGCGATATGCGTGAGTGGGTTGATGCGGGTTTGGTCAAAGGCCGTGTAGCGGTGAATTTATCGGCCAAACAGTTTCTGCTACCTAACCTGACTCAGCGCGTGGTTGAGATCCTTAAAGAGTACAAGTTAGAGGCCAAATACTTGGAATTAGAAATCACTGAGGGCATGGTGATGGAAGATCCTGAGCGCGCTATCAGCATCATGACAGAGCTGCATGCTTGTGGCATTCATTTGGCCTTAGACGACTTCGGCACCGGTTATTCGTCACTGGCGTATTTGAAGCGCTTCCCTATTCAAACGCTGAAAATCGATAAAGCCTTTATCGACGACATCAATGTCGATGAGCGTGACCGTAACATGGTCGCCTCGATTGTTGGTCTAGCGCATAACTTAGGCTTAGATGTGGTCGCAGAAGGCGTGGTCAATCACCAACAATTGAGCACCTTAGCCGCCATGGACTGCGAGTTTGCTCAAGGTTATTTGTTCTCTGAACCACTCGGTCGCGAACAATTCCTCCAACAAATCGCCAAACCCATCACTGCGGTACCAGCACCCGCCGGTACCTTACTCAACTAATACAGTGAACGCTCAGCGTGGCTGCCAGTAGACGTGGTCACGCCCGGCAGCTTTCATCACTAATAAGCGTTTGTGGCTAATAAACATCGGTAGGCTAAATGGCCCAAGGGTGAGGCCTAACAAGCCCCAGCGCTTGGCACCCATAGCGTTCTTCAGTGCTAGTACATAAAGTGTCAGCGCAGACAACAAATAACACAGCGCAATAATCACTTGGCAACTCCAATCAGGTCATTAATAAAAGGTCTTATTCTCGGCGGCATATTCTAACAATAATGGCGCTGGGGTGTAACGCTCGCCATGCACTTTTGCATAAGCTTGCAGGCGTGCCACGACTTCGCTGATACCAATCGCATCCATATAGCGGAACGGGCCGCCACGGAACGGTGGAAAGCCGATGCCGAAGATAGCACCAATATCACCATCGCGCGGACAGCGAATAATGCCATCGGCCAAGCAATAGGCTGCCTCGTTGAGCATTAACAATACCGTACGTTGGGCAATTTCAGCACCCGCCAACTGGCCGTTGAGTTCTACCCCAAGCAGCTTGTAGACGCTGTCATCGACCTTTTTACCAGCTGCTTTAGCGCTGTAGAGGTAAAAACCTTTGCCGTTTTTCTTACCTTTGCGCTCATCATCAAGCAACTTGGCAAAGGCTTCAGGCGCGCGGAAGCGATCGCCAAAGGCATTGGCTAAAATAGGCGCTACTTTGGCTGCTACATCAATACCTACTTCGTCCATCAACTTCATAGGTCCAACTGGGAAACCAAACTTCACCATGGCTTTATCAACCACTTCGATCGGTTCACCGCCTAGCACTAGTCGCGCTGCTTCATTCATATACGGCGCTAAAATGCGGTTGACATAGAAGCCCGCCCCATCTTTGACCACAATCGGTGTTTTGCCCTGGCGCTTGGCCAGCGCCACCGTGGTAGCGATAGTTTGTGGCGAGGTACCGGCATGGGTGATAATTTCCGCCAGTGGCATTTTGTCTACCGGCGAGAAATAATGTAAACCGATGACATTTTCTGGCCGCGCTGCTTTTGCGGCAATATCGGTAATCGGTAAGCTGGAGGTGTTGGTGGCAAAAATGGTGTGCTTGCCACAGACATTCTCAATATCGGCGACCATTTGCTGTTTCAGCGCTAAATCTTCAAACACTGCCTCAATCACCACATCAGCCCGCTCAAAGCCACTATAGTCGAGGCTACCACTTAACCGCAGCATGGTCTTTTCAAGCTCAGCACGACGCATGTGGCGACGCTTCACTTTCTTGTTGAGTAGGTCATAGGTGTATTTCAGCGCGTGCGCTATGCCCTGCTCGCGAATATCTTTGATACGCGCTGGAATACCGGCTTTAGCTGCGGTAACAAAGGCAATACCACCACCCATCAAGCCACCGCCCAAAATACCGACGCGTTCCACTTTGGCCGGTTTGACATCACCTGCCCCAGTTTCTTTTTTCATGTCCGTGGTAGCAAAGAAGATATTCCGTAGCTGCTTGGACTCAGGGGTCATCGCCAGTTCAGCAAAGGCCCGTGCCTCATACTCTAAACCCGCCTGAAAGCCATTGGCAGCGCCATAGGCAATGCTATCGATAATCTTATCAATGGCTGGATAGTTGCCCTTAGCTTTGGCTTGTGCCTGCTTACGGGCGGTATTAAAAATAAACGAACGGCCAAACGGCGTGCGCTCGAGGAGCTTATTGAGCAGGCTTAAACGAACTTTTTTCACCCGTGGCTTGCTGCTGAGAGCTAGTTTCACCGCGGCATCGAGCAAGATACTAGCCGGCACCACGTCATCAACAATACCGAGTTTCTTCGCTTGGGCTGGGCGCAACTGCTTACCGGTGAGGATAATTGGCAGCGCTGCTTGCAACCCAATCAACCGTGGCAGCCGCTGCGTGCCACTGGAGCCGGGTAACAAGCCAAGCTGTACTTCCGGCAGACCAAAAATAGTCTTGGCCGAATCGCTGCTAATACGGTAATGACACGACATCGCCAGCTCTAAACCACCGCCCAAACACACCCCATCAATAGCGGCAACGACTGGGATCTGCAGCTGCTCAATGCGGTCAAACATAGCCTGGCCTTGGCGCGCGACACTCTCAGTATCGGCCGCGGTTTCAAACTGATCAATCATGCTGATATCAGCCCCAGCTACGAACGAACCGGGCTTATCGCTCATTAAAACCAAACCTTTCAGATCACGACGCTGTTCCAGCTGATTCAATGCGCGCGTGACATCGTCGGCAAAGCTCATTTTTAAGGTATTCATCGACTCACCGGGTACATCAATGTGGAGTACCGCAACTAAGTCATCACGCACTTCGAGGGTAAAGGCTGGTTGTGTTGGCATGTTATCGCTCATTAGTTGCTCTCCAAAATCATCGCCGCACCTAAACCACCGGCCGCACAGGCTGTGGTCAACGCCGTACCGCCACCGCGACGGCGTAATTCACGCAAGGTTTGGGTAATTAAACGCGCACCAGTGGCGGCAAATGGATGACCATACGCCAACGAGCCACCTAACACGTTAAATTTGTCCATATCAATCTCGCCAATAGCTTGACTGCGATTCAAATGCTGCTCAGCAAAACGTTTGCTAGCAAACATTTTTACGTTGGCCAACGCCTGTGCCGCAAACGCCTCATGCATTTCAATCAGATCTAAATCGGCTAGCTGCATGCCGGCGCGCTCTAATGCCAACGGCGTGGCATAAGATGGCCCCATTAGCATGTCCTGATGCACGTCAATAGCCGTAAAAGCATAGCTACGCACATAGCCGAGCACCTCGTAGCCTAACGCTTTAGCTTTACTCTCGGTCATCATTAACAAGGCTGCTGCACCGTCGGTCAGCGCGGTGGAATTAGCCGCTGTCACTGAGCCATGCTTGCGGTCAAACACTGGCTTCAATTTGGCATAACCTTCGAGCTTGCTGTCGCTGCGAATGGTGTTGTCGCGGCGTAGAAAATCTTTAAATGGTTCGGCATAAGCGGTCATGACTTCATCGTCCAATTTGCCATCTTCCCAGGCGGCATGAGCCAGCGTGTGTGAGCGGTGCGCTAAGGCATCTTGATCAGCACGACTAATGCCATGAGTTTTAGCCATTTGCTCAGCGGTATCACCCATGCTCAGGCCGGTACTGTACTCGGCAATGGCCGGTGGCACCGGCAACAGATCCTTCAAGCGCAAACGGCGGAAAATTGCCAAGCGCTGGCCCAAACTGCGGGCTTTATTGAGGTCAACCAAGGCATGCGCAAGCGCCCGTGATACCCCAATCGGCAGCACCGATGATGAATCTGCACCACCTGCAATAGCTACGCTGATGTTGCCCGCCAGCATGCTCTCAACCACGTTGACGGTCGCTTGAAAACTGGTCGCACAGGCGCGTGACACGCTGTAGGCATCAGTGCTAACCGGTAGGCTAGTACCCAGCACAATTTCGCGAGCAATGTTAGGCGCAGATGGCATTTGTACCACTTGCCCAAATACCAACTGCTCAACTTCGCGCGGGTCTAAGTTGTAGCGATTCAGCAGCTCCTGCACCACCATCTTGCCCATATCCAACGCTGGTACGCCATGAAAATAGCTTGCCTGCTTGGCAAACGGTGTGCGTAAGCCTGCTACAATCGCGATGCGGTCGCCGCTCGCGGTGAGCAATTGTTGTCGTGCTGCCATCTGTGTTCCCCTGTACATGAATGCGGTGATGAATCGTTAATCTGGTCTGACCTCACACTTGATTACAAATTTTAGCGGGTCTGTGGCGAGAATAAAACCGTTGTTTTCGGTAAAGTGCACCCTTACAGTATAGCGATGTTATTAAACTCACTAAGGATTTTCATGGCAGCCGAACAATTTCAAGCCCTGCGCGACTATCTTGACAGCCAAGTTTTAGGTCAACCCGAGTTCACCGAGGCACTATTGATCGCTGTGTTGGCCGATGGCCATTTATTGGTTGAGGGCCCACCGGGGCTGGCTAAAACCCGCGCCGTCAATGCCCTTGCTGGCGGTATCGAAGGCAGCTTTCACCGTATCCAATTTACCCCAGACCTACTCCCAGCTGACCTAACGGGTACTGATATTTATCGCCCCGAAACCGGCCAATTTGTGTTTCAACAAGGGCCGTTATTCCATCATGTCATTCTCGCTGATGAAATCAACCGCGCACCAGCGAAAGTGCAATCGGCGTTATTAGAGGCCATGGCAGAGCGGCAAATCACCGTTGGCCAAACCACCTACCCGCTGCCAGAACTATTTTTAGTGTTAGCAACGCAGAACCCGCTGGAGCAGGAAGGCACTTACCCACTGCCGGAAGCGCAGCTTGACCGCTTTTTAATGAAACTTAATTTGGATTATCCGGCGGCGGATACCGAACTTAAAATTCTGCAATTGACCCGTGGCGAGCAACTCAGTGGTCAGCTCAGCATGCCTAAGCCCGTGCGCCAAAGCGATATTTTTGCTGCCCGCAAAGAAGTATTGGCTATCTACATGGATGAAGCGGTCGAGAATTATTTGGTGCAACTGGTTATCGCCACCCGCCAAGCACAGCATTACAGTGCTGATATCGCCCGTTGGTTAAGCTACGGCGCCTCGCCACGGGCCACTATTGCGCTTGATCGCTGTGCGCGTGCCAAAGCCTGGTTGGCTGGGCGTGATTTCGTCACTCCTGACGATATTCAGCAAGTGTTCTTATATGCCCTGCGCCATCGTATCATTCTCAGCTATCAAGCCGAAGCCGAGGGGGTTAGCCCTGACCAGGTGCTGCAAGCTATTCTGCAGGCGGTGCCTGCACCCTAATGATGAGCCCAACTGACTGGCTACAAACTTGGCATAGCGATGGCGTTCATGTCGGCAGCGCCGAGTTAATGTATTACCGCAGTAAAGTAGCAGCCTTTAGTCGGCTGCAGCGCAGTCGTCCGGCGCGCAGCAATAATGGTGCACTGCAATCAAAAATCAAAGGCCGCGGTATGGAGTTTGATGAAGTGCGTCATTATCAAGCCGGTGACGACGTGCGCACCATTGATTGGCGTGTCACCGCGCGCACTGGCGCACCGCACACCAAGTTATTCCGTGAAGAACGCGAGCGCCCAGTGCTGTTTGTGGTTGATCTCAGCCATGCTATGCACTTTGGTTCCAGCTTGCTGCTCAAATCAGTCCAGGCCTGTCATTTAGTGGCTGCCCTGGCGTGGCAAGCGGTCAGTCGCGGCGACCGCGTAGGAGCCTTAATAGGCAGCGCAGAAGGCCATAGTGAAGTACGCCCGCAAGCGCGTCAGCATGGGGTAATGCAAATAATTCAACAGCTGATCCAGCAACAGCAACACAGTATCAGTAGCTGGCAGCAGCATGACAGCGTAGACAACAGTGCTGAACAGGTCTGGCAAAAATTACTAGAGCGCACCCAACAACTGGCAAAACCAGGGACACGTATTTACCTGCTCAGCGACTGGGCTGCGACCAAAGAGCCACATTGGCAGCTGCTGCAAGCATTACAACGTCATTGCCAAGTACAGGCCATTCAGCTCTATGACCCGCTGGAACGGCAGCTGCCCAAGCAATTAGCCGGCTACAACTTGAGTTTAACCGACTCGGTAAGACAGTGGCGTATGCCGGCCCATACTGCTGATACGCGTCAGCAATTCCAGCATTTTGCCGCCAGCCAGCAACAGCAGCTTGAACAGGCCATGCAACAGCATGGCATCGTGTTAAGCCAGGTCAGTGCCGCCAGCGCACTGGAACAACAATGGCCGGAGCTACGCTTATGATCGATAGCGCGCAACCATTAGCCGAACTGCATGATATTGTTGCTGCCCCGGCCGCCAGTTGGTGGCCATTAGCACCGGCGTGGTATGTGCTCATAGTGCTGGCTATGGTGGCGCTGGTCACCAGCGCCATTGCCCTCAATCGTTATTATCAACACCGCCGTGTTCGCCGCGCCGCCTTGCGTGCGCTGCGCCAACCGGCAAGTAACTTTAATGCCATCACGCTGGTGCTCAAACAGGCCTGTTTGGGCTACTTTGATGCCAACCATGTCGCCTCGCTTTCGGGGGCCGCTTGGTTTGGGTTTTTACTGCAGCAGTTGCCGCGGCGCACTCAGCCACAGCAACGGGCATTGCTACAACAATTACAGCAATCGGCTTATCAGCCCACTAGCAACGTGAGCTGCGAGCAGTATCAGCAACTGGCGCGCTATTGGCTACGGCATGCGTTACCGCCCAGCAAAGCCAGTAAGGACGCGCGCGCATGATTGAATTTGCTTGGCCCTGGTTGGCGCTGCTTTGGCCACTACCATTACTCATTCGACGCTTCGCAAAAGCGCGTGCGCCGCAATTCTCGCAACTATGGCTACCGCATTTACCACCGCCATCAAAACAAACGTTGTCTCATCGCGGCGCGCTATGGCCACTGCTGTTAGCACTGTTGATTTGGACCAGCGCAGTGATCGCAATGATGCGTCCGCAATGGCTGGGAGAACCACTACCAATACAAAATCAAGCGCGCGAAATGATGATAGCGGTTGATTTATCGGTAAGCATGGAAATAGCTGATATGGCCATTGCCGGTAATCAAGTTGACCGTCTGACCATGGTTAAACATGTGCTCAACGACTTTATTGCGCGCCGCAGCGGTGATCGTCTCGGCCTCATTCTTTTTGCTGATACCGCCTATGTGCAAGCACCCATGACCTATGACCGGCGCACTGTTCAGCAATTATTAGATGAAGCGGTGTTGCGCCTAATTGGTGAACGCACAGCAATTGGCGACGCCATCGCGCTCAGTGTAAAACGCTTTCGTGAGCGCGAGCAAAGCAATAATATTCTGGTGCTTTTAACCGATGGTCAGAACACCGCCGGCAGCGTATCGCCGGAACAAGCCCTAGAATTGGCTAAATTCTATGGGGTTAAAATCTATGCAATTGGTGTTGGTGCTGACGAGATTGTGGTAGACGGCTTTTTTGGTCGCCGCCGGGTCAACCCCAGTCGTGACCTCGATGAAGACATGCTACGCAGCCTCGCTGAGCAAACCGGCGGTCAGTATTTCCGTGCCCGCAGTACCGAAGAGCTAGAACAAATCTATCAAACCCTGGATCAGTACGAACCGGTCGCCGGAGAGCAGCAGTTATTGCGCCCACAACGCAGCTTATTCCACTGGCCAGCAGGTTTCGCGGTGGCATTGGCATTGCTCTGGCTGCTGCTCCGACAAGCGCCATTAGTAGCTCAATTAAGGAGTTCGAATGGCTGATTTTCATCTGTTACGACCTTGGTGGCTGCTATTACTCGCGCTCATTCCGTTACTACTGTGGTGGTGGCGGCGCCCGCAGCACGGCCATGGCTGGCATCAACTGCTGCCGACTCATCTGGCGCAGGTGCTGGTCCGTGATTCAGGTAGTGTGCAGCGGCCACAACGCTGGCAACTACTGTTAGCATTAGCGCTAGCGACTTTGAGTCTAGCTGGGCCAAGCTGGGAACGTCTGCCACAGCCGGTCTATCAGCTTGATAACGGTCAAGTACTGGTGGTGGATATGTCCTTGTCGATGCGCAGCACTGACTTAAGCCCTAACCGATTGTCGCAATTACAATTCAAGGCGATGGCCTTGGTGAGTCAGTACCTCGATGGTGAGACTGGTCTGGTGGCCTATGCCGGTGATGCTTATGTCATTAGCCCACTGACCTCTGATGGTCGTAATATTAACCATTTAGTGCGTGCCTTGAGCCCAGAATTAATGCCGGAATATGGCAGCGCTCCGCTACCTGCGTTGCAGTTGGCACAACGTCTGTTACAAGAGTCAGGCTATGCTAATGGCGATATTTACTGGCTAACCGACGGTATTAATACCGCCGACTACACTGAAATAGCCGATTACATTCGCCAACAACCCAATCGCATTTCTATCTTGGCGCTGGGTACAGCTGCTGGAGCGCCGATTAAGCAACTCGACGGTAGTTTGTTGCGCGATGCCAACGGTGAGGTGGTGATACCACGCGTAGATGCTGAACTATTGCAACAGCTAGCCGCTATTAGTGGCGGTCAATTTAGCCAATGGCAACGCGATGCTAGCGACCTAGTTACCTTAACCGCTGCTGGCCCGCAGCGCCGCGACGGTAAGCAACAAGACGATCAACAAGTTGGTGATCAATGGCTCGACCGCGGACCGTGGTTGTGGCCATTGGTGTTATTACTGGTGCTGCCACTAGCGCGCCGCGGCGCATTGCAAGCCAGTTTACTCGGCCTGCTCAGCCTGACCCTCTATACCCCGGCGGTACCTGCACAAGAACCCCCAACGTGGTATCAGCAACTGTGGCAAACTCCCTATCAGCAAGCTCACCAGGCACTCGAGCGAGGTGATTACCAACAAGCGCAACAACTTGCCGAAGACCCATGGCAGCGCGCTACAGCCAACTACCGTGCCGGTAATTATGAGCAAGCTCTCGCTGACTTTGCTGCCGATCAAAGCCCGATTGGTTGGTACAACCAAGGTAACAGTTGGATGCAACTTGGTGATTATCAACAGGCCATCAATGCCTACCAGCAAGCTCTCGCTGCGCGACCAGAATGGTTAGAAGCGCGCGAAAATATGGCCTTGGCGGAACAATTACTGCAACAACAGCAGCAATCTGATCAACAACAGAACGACCAGCAACAGTCCGAGCAACAGCAGTCTGACCAGCAACAACAGCAGAGCGAACAACAATCTGAGCAGCAACAAAGCGAACAACAAAGTGATCAGCAAAGTGATCAGCAAAGTGAGCAGCAAAGCGAGCAACAGCGTGAACAGCAACAGCAGACTGAGCAGCAGCAACAAACTGAACAGCAGCAAGCCGCTGACACTGAGCAACAAGCGCTGAGTGACGAACAACGCCAGCAACAATTAACGGACGAGCAGCGTCAACAACTCGAGCAATGGCTTAATCGTATTGACGATGATCCGGCCTTATTATTACGCAATAAAATGCGCCTTGAAGCGCAACAACGACGTCTGCAACGGCCACCCAAAGGAGCACAGCAACAGTGGTAACCGCACTCCGTAAGCTGCTAGCGCGGCTGCTAGCCCTCAGCCTTCTCATCGTGAGCTCAGCCATTTCAGCGGTTGAGGTAAATATTAGTGTGGATAAAAATCCAGTCGCTAGTGGCAGCAGTTTTACCCTGACCGTGATTGCTGACGACCACCTATCACGCACCGCTTGGCAACCCGAGCAGCAACTCGATCAATTTCGCGTGCTCTCCACCTCAGTCAGTTCCAGCACGCAAATAGTCAACGGCGCTAGTTCGCGCAGCACTGAATTTCGCACCCTACTGCAGGCACCTACTGCACCAGGCCGTTATCAAATCGGCCCACTTCAAGTTGGTGGCGCCAGTACCAATGTCATTGCATTAGAAGTGTTACCATTGTCTGCGCAACAGCAAGCCGAGCAAGCCCCAGCGGCATTTATGGAAGTCAGCTTAGATCGCAACGAACTCTATGTGCAGCAGCAATTACAATTAACCGCAACGCTTTATTTAGGTGCTAATTTACTCAGTGGCAATATTCTGCCACCAGAACTCGACAATGCCGAAATCAATCAACTCGGAAAAGATCAAGAAAGCTATGAAATGCGCAACGGCAAGCGCTATCAGGTATTTAAACGAACCTACCTGATTACGCCTCAACGCTCCGGCGATTTAGTCATCTCTGCACCAATCTTTAATGGGCAAATAAACAGTGGCCGCAGTCTGTCGCCATTTACCGGCATGAATAGCGCGGAAGCGGTCACAACCTCAGCTCAACAGCTGCCCATTAGCGTGTTGCCAGTGCCCCCTGAATGGCCAGCTGACGCTAGTTGGTTACCCGCTGAGCTAGCCACCATCAGCGTCGAATTGGCTGATACCAACAGCGCTCAAGGAAAAGTTGGTGAGCCACTCACCTTAAATTATCGTGTCACCGCCATTGGTGTGCAGAGTGATTTACTCGCGCCGCTGCAATTAGCCCCACTAGCCAATGCTGATACCTATCCCGAACCCAGCCAACGGCAAACCAGTGAACGTAACGGTAAGTTGATTGCCCAACAACTGACGCAAGTAGCGATTATTCCGCAGCAAAGTGGTCGTCTGCTGATCCCAGCGCAGCAATTAACTTGGTTCAATACCGTCACCCGCCGCGTCGAACGCAGTCTCTCTCAACCCATTGAAATCGATATTGCGGCAGCATCTGGACTACAGCCACAACTACCACAACCACAGCAACGCGAACCGATACAAGCCACTGAACCCGCACCAGCTCGGATTGAATATCGCCATGATGCCGGCTGGTGGCCGTATCTCGCCGTTGCATTAGCAGTGCTTTGGCTCGCCACCACCAGCTTACTGTGGTGGCAACTACAGCGCCTTCGCCAGCGCCCAGTCAGCGCCCCTGCACATACCGTTAAGCCGGCGTTGCAATTGAAACAATTGCAGCGCGCTTGTGAGAGTAATTCGGCACTGCAAGCGGAGTCGGCTCTGAAGTTGTTTGCTGAGCAGCAATTGGGCCTACGACCACCATTATTACCTGCACTCGCGCAGTATTTTCAGCATGCGCCATTAAAGAGCCAACTAGAGCATCTGAGCCAATGTCGCTATGCCTCAGCAAGTGCACCATGGCAAGAAGGTAAAGCCTTGTGGCGAGCTTTACAAGCGGCGCAGCGACAACTGCAGACGCAACAAACCGATGCGCTGGATGCGCTGCCCAAACTGTACCCGCCATCCCGCTAACTGTTGGTGCAAATAAAACCAGGCATAAAAAAAGCCAGTCGCAAGACTGGCTTTTTCACATACTAGAGCTAATTACAAACGGATGTCGATGCTCGCATCAGCACGGAGTGCTTCAATAAATGCGGCATAGATGGTCTGCGTCATACTGTTAACAAACTGCTCTTGCGTTTGCACTGTCGTCGTTTCGTCAACCGTACCGGCCGTCACCTCAGTTAACTGCACCACAGCGATATCACCATTCGTGACCGTGGTGGTGGTGACTTGGCTGGTTGCTGCAGTCGGTGCTGACAAATCAAACAAAGCTGCGATGACCGCGCGCGGATACTCGCTTGAACGACGGGTAACCGCGCTCATATAAACCACCTGCTGGCTCATCGCCTCGCCGTTCTGTAATTGCGCTTGGATGGTCTCGGCATCGGCCTCAGCCAGCTGTTGTGCTTGCTCTTTAAGTACCGCTGCAGTGACGGTGTCACGCACCTCTTCGAGTGGTTGTGTGGTGGCGGCACGATAATCGAGAACGCGGACAATCACCGCAGTAGTATCGCCAGTTTCAATCACATCACTGTTCAGCCCTTCAGCAATAAACTGTTGGTTAAACAACTGCTGTTGCACCGCTGGGTGACGCAACGCTGCTGGGGCATTATTGGCGTTGAAGAAATCGGTTGTTTGCACCGTTAAGCCGGTTTGCTCGGCTAATTCGCTCAAGCTATCAGGAATTTCAAAAGCCAACTGGGCAGCTGTCTGTTGCACTTCATAATAAGCCTGTTTGAGCTGTTGCTCGGTCAAATCGGCAACGATTTCATCACGCACTTCGGCAAGCGGTGTGCTGGACCCTTCAATCCGATCGGTCAGCTTAATGATGTGAAAACCAAAGGAAGTTTGCACGATATCGGTGGTGCTGCCAATATCAGTCAGAGCAAAAGCTGCCTGCTCAAATTCAGCATCCATCGTACCTGGCTCAATGTATTCTAAATCGCCACCCTGCTCAGCCGAGAATAAGTCGTCTGAATACTGTTTCGCCAGTTCGGCAAAATCACCACCCTGCTGTACAGCCGCTAGCGCTTCTTCTGCACGCGCGCGTGCAGCACTGTCGTCACCTTCAATTAAGATGTGTGAAAAGCGATACTGTGATTCAGTCACAAAGCGATCACGATTGTTCTCGTACCACGCTTCAACGGCTGCTTCATCGATACTAATGCTATCGACCAAATCGGCTGCATCCAGCGCTAAATAGTCAACTTGCACCTGCTCAGGCACCGCAAATCGACTGGCATTACGCTGATACCAATCGTTGACTAACTCATCAGTGACTTCAACCTGACTTTCGTAATCAGCTAACGGTAAGGTGATGTAGGCACCACTGCGTTGCTGATTAATCAAAGCCTGTAACGCGGCCGTTTCCGTAGCTAGTACAAATTCGCTATCGACCAAGCTTTGCAACAACTGACTACGTGCTAGGTCGCTACGCATCAATTCGGCAAAACCATCTGGGGTGTAGCCTAAGCTGCGCAAGGTAAATTGATAGCTGTCGTTATCAAATTGACCAGCAACACGAAAGCTTGGAATGTTGCGAATTGCTTCTTTGACTTGCTCATCAGACACGCGTAAACCCTGTTGGTTGGCATACTGCACAACCAGCTTTTGATTCACCAAGTCATTCATAACACGTTGACGCAGTTGCTCATTAAAGCCCGGATCAACGGCTAATTGCTCATAAAAATCACCGAGCTGTTCGCGTTGACGGCTACGCTCATTTTCAACCGCTCGATCAAATTCTGCCCGACTAATGTCTTCGCCATTTACGCTGGCGACTGCTGGATCAGCGGTGCTCGAGATATAACCGCTAATACCGGTCAACGCAAAGGTCAACGCAATGAGTACCAGCAGGATTTTAACGAACAAGCTACCTGACCTTTCCCGTATTGACTCCAACATAATGTATTCAACCTCAAACTGTTCTGTAATGTCGCGCGCTATTATATATGGTTGTGACAGAAAAAAATAACCCGAAGACAAGCTTCGGGCTACTTTTATAATCGCTGGCGGAACGGACGGGACTCGAACCCGCGACCCCCGGCGTGACAGGCCGGTATTCTAACCAACTGAACTACCGCTCCTGAGTGATTAGTTTACCGAATCTTTCAGTGCTTTACCGGCTTTGAAAGAAGGTACTTTAGCTGCTGCGATCTGGATAGTTTTACCAGTTTGCGGGTTACGGCCAGTGCGAGCTGAACGCTCACGAACGCTGAACGTACCAAAACCAACCAAAGCTACTTGCTCGCCACTTTTCAGAGCGTCAGTTACTGCTGAAATGAAAGAGTCAAGTGCACGTGCAGCTGCAGCTTTAGAAATTTCTGCGCCATCTGCGATTTTGTCAACTAACTGAGACTTGTTCACAGTATCATCCCCTTAGATTATTTTTATGAGATTTGCATGGTTCCATTTGCGTTCTGTATGCAACAATGGGCCAGCGAAGGTTATAACAAGCTTGAACAAATTGTTCAAGCTCCTCAACAGGCTAGCAGACTGCTTCGCATACTCCCTGTTGCTCAAGTGGTAAGCCAGTGTTGCCGTAAGGGTTTTGTACTGGTAACTCACTTTGACTCTAGGCTACCACAAGAATTTATCTTGAGAACCCTTTTTCACAACTTTTTTAACGAAAGAATGCGGTCTAGCGGCATATTTATGCTCTACAGACCGCATTTTCTCGTTTTGCAACGCTTATTTGTTCGGTTTTGGCTGAGTTTCCAGCGCTACGGCCAACACTTCATCAATCCATTGCACCGGTTGAATAGTCAAATCACCCTTCACATTGGCACTGATTTCTTCCAAATCACGCTCATTATCTTTGGGGATCAACACATGCTTAATACCACCACGGTGAGCGGCCAATAACTTTTCTTTCAAGCCGCCTATCGCCAGCACTTCACCACGCAAGGTAATTTCACCGGTCATGGCCACATCAGCGCGCACCGGAATGTGTGTCAACGACGACACCAACGCAGTCACCATCGCAATGCCTGCACTCGGGCCATCTTTCGGCGTAGCGCCCTCAGGAACGTGCACGTGGATATCACGTTTTTCATGAAAATCATCGCTAATACCGAGCTTGTTACTACGGCTGCGTACCACGGTCAATGCAGTTTGAATCGATTCTTGCATGACATCACCGAGCGAGCCGGTCGAGGTGATCTTGCCTTTACCGGCCACGTTCGTTGCTTCAATGGTCAGTAAGTCACCACCGACTTCGGTCCAGGCCAAGCCAGTCACTTGGCCAATCTGGTTGTTATCTTCAGCTTTGCCAAAGTCAAAACGCTGCACACCTAAGAAGCTACCGAGATTCTTGCCATTGATTTCGACGTGCTTGACACGCTTATCCAGTACAATTTTCTTCACCGCTTTGCGACACAGACGGGAAATCTCACGCTCTAAGCTACGCACACCAGCTTCACGCGTGTAATAGCGAATAATGCCAGTAATCGCATCGTCGGTTACCTTGATTTCTTTAGCCTTCAGACCATTGCGTTCAATCTGCTTTGGCAATAGATGGCGTTTGGCGATATTCAGCTTTTCGTCTTCGGTATAACCCGACAGACGAATAACCTCCATACGATCTAATAACGGGCCCGGAATATTCATACTGTTAGAAGTGGCAACAAACATCACGTCGGATAAATCGTAATCGACCTCAAGATAATGATCGTTGAAGTTGACGTTTTGCTCAGGGTCAAGCACCTCAAGCAATGCTGAGGCTGGGTCACCGCGCATATCCGATGCCATCTTGTCGATCTCATCGAGTAAGAACAGTGGGTTACGCACCCCTACTTTCGACATTTTCTGAATCAACTTGCCCGGCATCGAGCCGATATAGGTACGGCGATGGCCACGAATTTCAGCTTCATCACGCACGCCACCTAGCGCCATCCGAATATATTTACGCCCCGTAGCCTTGGCAATTGACTGCCCCAACGAGGTTTTACCTACCCCTGGCGGCCCCACTAAACACAGAATAGCGCCGCGAACTTTATTGGTCCGCTGTTGCACCGCGAGGTACTCAAGAATGCGCTCTTTGACCTTTTCCAAGCCATAATGGTCGGCATCAAGGATCTTCTCGGCGTTGGCTAAGTCTTTCTTGATCCGTGAGCGTTTTTTCCACGGTACCGACACCATCCAATCAATGTAACCGCGTACCACCGTGGCCTCAGCAGACATCGGTGACATCATCTTCAATTTTTGTAATTCCGCACGGGTCTTCTGCTCTGCTTCAGCAGGCATTTGCGCGTCATCAATTTTGCGTTGTAAGGTCTCAAACTCATCCGGACCGTCTTCCATTTCGCCCAATTCTTTCTGAATGGCTTTCATTTGCTCATTCAAATAGTATTCGCGCTGGCTCTTCTCCATTTGCTTTTTGACCCGCGTACGAATGCGCTTTTCAACTTGCAATAAGTCGATCTCGCCTTCCATCAGCGCCATCAAAAATTCAAGCCGCTCACGGACATCAGTGATTTCGAGCACCCGCTGTTTATCGGCTAACTTCAGCGGCATATGCGCTGCCATGGTATCAGCAAGGCGGTCCGCTTCATCAATGCCCGACAATGAGGTCAGTACTTCCGGTGGGATTTTCTTGTTGAGTTTGACGTAGCCTTCAAACTGATTCACCGCCGAGCGGATCATCACTTCTTCTTCTTTGTCGTCCATGCGATCAGATGCCAGGTAGTGAACCTGAGCACGGAAGAAGTCATCGGAGTCTTCAAAGTTATCCAGTTGCGCGCGCTGCCCCCCCTCAACCAGCACCTTCACGGTGCCGTCGGGTAATTTCAAAAGCTGCAAAATGGTTGCGACCGTACCAATTTGATGAATATCTTTTTGTTCCGGCTCGTCCACCGATGCATCTTTTTGCGCCGCGAGAAAAATTTGCTTATCGGCGGCCATAGCTGCTTCTAAGCAGCGAATTGATTTTTCACGCCCAACAAATAACGGGATCACCATATGTGGATACACCACTACATCTCGTAGGGGTAAGACTGGGATACTGAGGCGTTCAACCCGTTCTTCACTCATAAACTTCTCCAGGTCGCTGACATCGTGAGGTTGATCTATCTTACTCTGTAATATGGGGCGATACAGATAAAGTTCAATGTTTTGCACAAAAAAAGGGCCTAAATGGCCCTTTTTGCAGTTTTTTTAGCCTAAATGGGCTAATTATTCACCGGCAGCATGCTTTTCTTTACTTTGATTTTGGTAGATCAAAATGGGTTGAGAATCACCTTTAATCACTGATTCATCAATCACCACTTTACTGACGTTATCTACCGATGGCAGCTCATACATAGTATCGAGTAGCACCGCCTCTACAATAGAGCGTAAGCCGCGGGCACCGGTTTTGCGCTCCATTGCTTTACGGGCAATAGCGCGTAGGGCATCTTCACGAAACTCTAAGTCCACGCCTTCCATCTGCAATAACGCAGCATATTGCTTGGTAAGTGCATTTTTTGGCTGCGCTAAAATTTGTACTAAGGCATCTTCGTCCAGTTCGGTTAACGTTGCCAGCACCGGTAAGCGACCAATAAACTCAGGAATTAAACCAAACTTCACTAAGTCAGCCGGTTCAACCTGAGCCAAGGTTTCACCCTCAGCTTTTGGTTTTTTGCTTTTCACCTGCGCACCAAAACCAATACCGGTACCCACGCTAATACGTTGCTCAATCACTTTATCGAGACCAGCGAACGCACCGCCGCAGATAAACAGAATTTTTGAGGTGTCGACCTGCACAAATTCTTGTTGTGGATGTTTACGACCACCTTGTGGTGGTACTGCAGCAATGGTGCCTTCAATTAATTTCAGCAGCGCCTGTTGCACCCCTTCACCAGACACATCACGGGTGATCGATGGGTTGTCTGATTTACGCGAAATTTTGTCAATCTCATCGATATAAACAATACCGCGCTGCGCCTTGTCGACATCGTAATCACACTTCTGTAGCAACTTCTGAATGATGTTTTCAACATCTTCACCCACGTAACCGGCTTCGGTTAAGGTGGTGGCGTCGGCCATGGTAAATGGCACATCGAGGAAGCGTGCTAACGTTTCCGCTAGGTAAGTCTTACCCGAACCAGTTGGGCCAATCAGCAAGATGTTACTCTTACCGAGCTCAACGTGGTCGTCGGTTTTGCTGGCTGGGCTCTTACTGGCATTATGCAGGCGCTTGTAGTGGTTATATACCGCAACTGCCAGCACCTTTTTCGCCAGTTCCTGACCGATTACATACTCATCTAAGTGAGCACGAATTTCACGTGGCGTCGGCAGTTTGTCAGAGCTATCTGTGGGTGAGATATTTTTAATTTCTTCCTGCAAAATATCGTTGCAAAGATCCACGCATTCATCACAGATGAACACTGATGGACCGGCAATTAACTTACGAACTTCGTGCTGACTTTTGCCGCAAAAGGTACAAAACAATGGCTTTTCGCCACTACCTTGGGTTTTATTCGTCATGCTATTCTCCAGTGCGCTGGCTCAATACTTTATCGACCAAGCCATAGGCCACCGCTTCTTGCGCTGACATGAAATAATCGCGATCAGTATCTTTTGCCACTTGCTCTAAATCTTTGCCGGTATTTTCTGCCAACATACGATTGAGTTTATCTTTGATATCTAAAATTTGCCGTGCATGTATTTCAAAATCAGACGCCTGACCTTGGAAACCACCGAGCGGTTGGTGAATCATCACCCGCGCGTTGGGCAGACAGAAGCGCTTACCTTGCGCACCACCGGCTAGCAGAAATGCCCCCATACTGGCGGCTTGGCCAATACACACGGTGCTGACATCGGGCTTGATAAACTTCATGGTGTCATAGATAGCCATACCGGCGGTGA
The DNA here is from genome assembly GCF_003999375.1 of Pseudidiomarina mangrovi. Classification (GTDB taxonomy): domain Bacteria; phylum Pseudomonadota; class Gammaproteobacteria; order Enterobacterales; family Alteromonadaceae; genus Pseudidiomarina; species Pseudidiomarina mangrovi. The sequence goes on along the minus strand of NZ_RJLC01000010.1, from coordinate 216,263 downwards.
CCGCGCCACCTGGGCTATTGATATACAAATGAATGTCTTTATCAGGGTTTTCCGATTCTAAAAACAATAGCTGGGCGACAATTAAGTTAGCCATGTGGTCTTCGACTGGGCCAACCAGAAATATCACCCGCTCTTTTAATAAGCGCGAGTAAATATCATAGGCCCGCTCACCTTTTGCGCTTGACTCAACCACCATAGGCACCAATTGTGCCATCGGATCTAATCCGAACTCAGACATAATCTACAACTCCTGAAATAAAAATGGCTCGTATACCGATATACGAGCCATTAAACCAAGTTGCGCTAGATGCCGTCAACGTTATGTTGCCGGATCGTCACAGCTTATTTCTGTTTTGGGTTCATCAGCTCATCAAAGCTGGTCTTCTTCGCCTTCACTTTGGCTTGTGACACAATGAACTCAATCGCTTGCTCTTCTAAGGCAACGTTGCGTACTTGCTGCAATAACTCGTTGTTACCTTTGTAGTAGGCAATTACTTCAGCTGGGTCTTCGTAGGCTGATGCATTGGTAGCAATGATTTCATCCACTTTGGCATCATCAACTTTCATTTTGTTGCTACGAATCACTTCGCCCAACAACAAGCCTACTTTAACGCGCTCTTTTGCCTGCTCTTCGAACAGGTTAGCCGGTAACTGCGGCATTTGCTGCATGTTCTGATTGAAGCGCTGCATAGCTTGGTTACGCAGATTGTCAATTTCTTGATCAATCATGGCTTTCGGTAAATCAACCTCGTTGTGCTCAACCAAACCTTTCAGCACTTGCTCTTTCACCTTGCCGTTGACGGTATTTTTCAGCTCGCGCTCCATGTTCTTGCGAACTTCAGTGCGCAGTGCATCAACACCACCTTCACTGATACCGAACAAGCTTACGAAAGCGTCGTCTAATACTGGCAGATCACGCTCTTCAACTTTCTTCGCGGTAACCACGAACTGCGCTAGTTTACCTTTCAGGTTCTCAGCGTGGTAATCCTCTGGGAAGGTCACTTCAATAGTTTTCTCTTCACCGGTTTTCATACCAATGATTTGGTCTTCAAAGCCTGGGATCATACGCCCTTGGCCAAGCTCTAAGGCGAAGTCAGAGGCTTTGCCGCCATCAAACTCGGTACCATCAATTGAGCCTACGAAATCGATGGTGATACGCTCACCTTTTTTCGATTTACGTTTGATTTCTTTCCAGCCGCCATGCTGCTTACGCAAGGTTTCAAGCATGGTATCAACATCAGCATCAGTAACCGTCACGTCAGGCTTTTCAATTTTTAGCTTGTCTAACGCTTGCACTGTTACTTCAGGATAAACTTCGAAAGTAGCCGCAAACTGCAGGTCTTTGCCTTCTTCGTTCACCATCGGCGTGATTGCTGGCATACCTACTGGGTTCAGCTTCTCTTGCATGACCGCTTCAAAATATTTGCTTTGCATCACGTTAGATGCAGCACGGGCGCGGGCCTCTTTACCGAACAACTTTTGCAATACGTTAGGCGGTACCTTACCTTTACGGAAACCGTTAATACGGCGGTTGCGGTACTCATCTTTGAGCAAACGTTTGACTTCGTTATCTACGGTTGCAGCCGGCACAGTAATAGTGGCTCGGCGCTCTAATCCTTGGACTGTCTCTACAGAAACCTGCATTGCTTTATTACCTCGGCTTCACTAATGGCCTTGAGCCCACTACATTCGGGACCCTTCAAAATGACGCGGCATTATAGCGACTGCGGGCCAGTGAGTCGAGAGCCGCGTGGCACTTTTTGCGTCGGCGGCCTCGGTTATGGCGTGTTAACGGGCTACCAGCCGATGCCTTCAACCGCATCACGGACGGTACCGCCCATGCTGATGGTGCCAGCGGCGGCATTATAAATAACCCGACATTGAGCCACGCCGCGGCCGCATACTTGGCCACGGATGCGACTACCGGTCGAGCGCCCATCAAAGGTACGCAGTTTATCGAGTTGTTCAACCAAATCGATGACAAAGTCTTCAGTACCGATAGTGCTACTACTGACGGTGATCACTTCCATCGCCTGCACATCACTGCTGCGATGACGCTCAGCGATGGCTTCAACATATGCGATTGATAACTGTTCGGTCTGCTGCTGCAAATCGACTGTACCGACCAATTTTTGCAAGCGCACATTGCTCTCACGATAATTACTACGCGCTAAAAAAGCATACAGCTGCGAGGCTTTCGCAGTATCAACGGCGACCCCGAGACCAGCAGCTTTAATTTGCGCTAGTAGATACATCGACGGTTTGTGTAATTGTTCGGCGGCTAGCTCTAAATCGGCTACGCTAAGACTGTTATCCGCCGCGGTTTCAGAAAAACGCCGCACTGCGCGTTCAAACAGTGCCGGTGCGTACTCGTGCCGAGCAGCTCGGTCAAGCGCCTCATCAGCACGTTCAGCATCTTGTTCAAAGGCTAAGCCGTCACGCAACCACCGCGAGTAGATATGCCATGCACGTTCATCATTGTTGCGCAAGGCGCGCTTCAAGTGTTGCCGTGCTAGAACATGATCGAGCGGAACGCCATCACCAGTTGCGTAGGCCATTGCCACGATGACTTGTGCATCAGGGCTACCATTCAACGAGTAGCGCACTAATTTGGTCATCGCTTCGGAACATTGTTCGCTCGCGCATTCAGCGCTCATGTCAGTATCCTCGGCAGCTTGCTCCAAGGCTACTGGTGTTGCCATAGCAGACCCTTGGAACGTCAAGCCAAAAGAGAATAATGTAACGAGAATCAACGACATATTATTGCTTGGGTTTCGCATACTCAGCACCTTATACGCGGATTAAATAATCGCCTAAGTATGGTTAGCGGAAACGCAAAGGTCAAACAGGAGATGTTTCAAAGAGTAACAAAAAAATCACAAAATGGTCGGCGAGACTGGATTCGAACCAGCGACCCCTTGTACCCAAAACAAGTGCGCTACCAAGCTGCGCTACTCGCCGACGAATGCAAATGAAACGGGGAAAAGCAGAAAATGGGGTGGCTGATGGGACTCGAACCCACGACAACCGGAATCACAATCCGGGGCTCTACCAACTGAGCTACAGCCACCACAACAAACATATGCCAGGTATTTAAAGTGTGCGGCAATGGCGCACCCGGCAGGATTCGAACCTGCGACCCACGGCTTAGAAGGCCGTTGCTCTATCCAACTGAGCTACGGGCGCACTTCTTATTACTGCAAGAAATGGTCGGCGAGACTGGATTCGAACCAGCGACCCCTTGTACCCAAAACAAGTGCGCTACCAAGCTGCGCTACTCGCCGACATCTTCAAAAAACCCGTGCAGGACGCGGCCTGACAACGGGGGCGAATATTACCTGTTGGCATGCAGAGCGTCAAATACTTTTTTGCCGCTTTGCACCGACTGCTGGTTTTTAAATCAATCTCCTTGGAATAGCTTGGTAAACCCCTACAAACAACAGCGGAAACGTGGCAAAATAGCGCTCTTTTTTAGCTCAGTGATTCGGTGCTTATGACTGCTCAATTAATCGATGGTAAAGGTGTTGCTCAACAGGTACGCGACCAAGTGAAACAGCGTGTCAGCGCCAGGCTAGCCGCTGGTCTTCGGGCTCCTGGGTTAGCCGTAGTATTAGTCGGCAACGACGCCGCCTCAGAAGTGTATGTTGGCAGTAAACGCCGCGGCTGCGAAGAGGTTGGTATTCACTCTATGGCCTACGACCTCCCTGCGGACACCTCACAACAGCAGCTCGAAGCATTAATTGATGAGCTCAATGCCGACCCGCAAGTTGACGGCATTTTAGTGCAACTACCGCTACCAGCCACACTCAACGCGCAAGCTATTTTAGAGCGTATTAACCCGTACAAAGATGTTGATGGTTTTCACCCATTCAATATGGGCCGGTTGGCACAGCGCAACCCAGCATTGCGACCTTGCACACCGCGCGGAGTGATGACTCTGTTCGAATCAATTGGGCTATCGTTATACGGCTTAAATGCCGTAGTGGTTGGTGCATCGAACATTGTTGGCCGCCCTATGGCACTCGAATTGCTGCTTGGTGGCGCCACCACCACCGTTTGTCATCGTTTCACTCATGATTTGCAAGCTCATGTAGAGCGTGCTGATGTGGTGGTGGTGGCGGTTGGTAAACCCAACTTTATTCCTGGCGCCTGGATCAAGCCTGGCGCCACAGTCATCGATGTGGGTATCAATCGTTTGGCTAACGGCCGTCTGGTCGGCGATGTTGAATTTGCCGTGGCTGTTGAGCGTGCCGCATTTATCACCCCAGTACCCGGTGGTGTAGGGCCAATGACCGTGGCTACCTTGCTGCAAAATACCCTGCAGGCATGCGATACCTGGCACGCCCCAGAAGCTTAATCAGCTCCGTCATAGCGACTTAAGAGCGGCCCTTTCAGGCGATACCGCAGGCCCCATAGCGGCGCTTCACTCAGGCTTTGCCGTTGCTGACAGAAGCGCTGTACCGCATGACCCACTGGCGTTCGCAAGGCCGCTAAGGCATCCGCCGCCAGCGGCACATGCAACGGCATACACCACCAAATTTCTAGTTCCACGGTGCGGGCGGCAACATAGGCTGGTTGATCGTTACTGGTTTGATAACGCAAGCCGTTATGGTCGACCACAATAGCGCCGTCATGGACGTTGAGCAGCTTTCGACTCGGTTGTATCACTTCAATACGAGCCCCCCACTGCGACCATAATTGACTCCTCAGTAGCGCGCTTAATAGCCGCCGGTAATTACCCTCTTGCTGGTCGCCAGTCGCGCTCAGTTGCGGCTGTACGGCAGTCATGCCAGCGGCTAGTGTGGTCCGCATCGCACCGCTATGCAGCGAATTGATTGTACCTGTGCGCAGCGCATAATTACTGGCAAGTACCAAGTTATGTTGCCACCAAGCAATCCAAATCAGCTGAACCATGAGCAAACTGGCAAGCACAACGAGTGGCAATATAATGGTCGTTTCAATCACCGCTTGGCCATGCTGGCGCTTCACTGACAACCGCCACCGGCACGACATTCTTGCCACAGCGCATCGAAGTCTTCAATGCGTTGCAGCAGAGTTTGTAAATCACCATAAGGAGTCTGCACCGCGGTAGCGGTTAACAGATCGGTCTGTAATTCGATGATGCGTGCGCTGTTGACTAGCACAGCATCACTGCGCAACTGCTGAAATCCTGCTTTTGCCGCCGATAGCGTTCCGATACCGAGTACGTTGTGCCCTTGCATGTGCAAATGTGTCTGCATGCTATTGAGCTCGGGTTGTTCGGGTCGCGCAACGCGATGCAGATACTGATCCTGTGGCGCACTCGATAACGGGCCCCACTGCTGAATCGTCACCTGCTGGCCACTCTGTGTAGCCGCCTGAAACTGGCTGCTAAACCAACTAGCCTGCTGATGACTGGGAGCCGTAATACGCCAATTTAAGACACTCTCAGTAGCAACTAATTGCCATGGCTGCTGCCATGGTAAGGCTAATTGACTAAGTTCCTGCGGCGCTAATAACTCATTGATAGCGGTTGCTGGTCGCCCCTGTTGCAACCAAAATTGTTCCGCCCGCTGCAATAGATACTCAGTGTGCTGCAGCCATTGCTGACGCTGTTCTAGTCGCTGTTGATGCTGCCACCACTGCCCCACCACTAACAGTAAACCAGCCACTAGGGTAATTGCTGCCATGAACTCCAGTAATAGAAAACCGCTGTACCTGCGCATGCCCTAACCTCCCTGTTGCTGCATCAACAACTGCCGTTGCTGCGCTTGTAAGCGCAACAACTGCAGTTTGGCCTGTTCGGTAGCGTTCAGTTGTAATGGCTGATCGAACCCAGTTGACGCAGAAAATCGTGGTAGCAGTTGCCAGCCGGTGATGGTCAAGGTACCGGCCAATGCAAGAACCATAAGGACCTCCAGTAAGCCAAAACCAAGCTGAACGCGCATACGATCAGCCTTGGAAACGTACAATTAAAGTGCCGTTACTGAAGGTTGTATCGACCGCATAGTCCTGAAAATCACGCGCTAACCGTGCACCTTCACCAGCTTGGTCAATGCCAGTTAGTGTCACCAGGTAACGCGTCGCATCAGCGCTATCCACAGCGACAGTAATATCGCCACCCCAAGGGTTGAGTTCAGCGCCAGCCCCCCAACTTTCTGGCACTGCCGCAATTCCAGACATAGAGGCCATGCTAATACCGGTGAAATTACCATTTTTCGGGCGCCATAATTGGGTACCCGATTGAATCGTTATTATTTGGCTTTTGGCTTCGCTAACCCGTGAATTGCCAACTGCCCAATCGCGCACCGCCAAGCTACCGATGGTGGCAATGGCAATAATGGATAACACGGTGAGTACTTCGATAAAGGTAAAACCTCGTTGCTTACGCATAGGTAACGCTCCTTGTGAATGAATCCTGTAAATCATGCTAAGTTATGGTTACATCATGGTTTGCTGAGTCACCGCCATCAACATTGCTCCCATACCGCCAAGAACTAACGCCAACAGCAGAAAAATCAGCACATAGCACACTACCTGTAAGCTCACTCGCAAACGCCTAAGTGCAGCAATTGCATCAGCGCCAGCGTAGCTCGCAACACGCAATAAAGTGCCATGTTCGGTTGCATTTCGACTGCCATTACTGAGTCGAAATAGCATTCGTGGTGATAGCAGAGCACTGCCAAATACTCGGCCAAGTTGTCGCTCTCCCTGCGCCAAGCGCTGACGCATCTGCTGACTGACGTAGCCCATACTGCTATCACCAAAGCGCTCAATCGCCTGCAGTGCCCGATCTAAATTTAAGCGCGCTTGTAACAAGACCGTAATGGTCTGCAGTAACATCACCGCATTAAAATATCGACGAATGGTGAAGGCACCGCGGGCAGCCAACCAACGACACCAACTCCAGCGCCAGTCAATCAGTGCTGATGGCCCCCAGCTGAGCAATACCAGCAGTGCTACCGCCAGCAATAACAGCAGTAAACTGGGACCAGCACTGACCAGCAATAAACTTTCACTGAGTAGCGGCCACTGCTCAGGATCCAAGCCTGTCGCCAACTTAGGCATCACTTGCCGGCCAATTAACAAACTTGCGCAGGCAGCGATAAATACCATAATCAAAGGATAGATGAGTGGCCGCCAGAACTGTTGCTGAGCCTGTTGCCGTTGCAGTTCAAACTGCCGATGCTGCTGCAATAGTTGCTCCAGCACCCCGCTATGCTCACCAACACTGACCAGCATGCACAGATCGCGGTCGAACCATTGTGGCAGTACGCTGGCAAAACTATGCCCCTGATTCAGTGCCTGCAAAATTCCCTCACTGAGCGCTAACTCTTCACGCAAACCATATTGTTGGGCATGCTGCGCTAATTCGATAGTGGCCTGCAGCGGGCTAAGACCATCATGCAAGGCGAGAGCGAAATCTTCTAACAAAGCCAGTTGTCGACTGCGCGCTAGTCGCATGACACGGGCTCCATCAGTTGTGGCTCGAGCGCTTGCCAACCCTGCTGCAGCAGTTGCTGACGCAAGGTACTCAAGCTATCGGTCCGCAGCGCGTCGGCAACCGCACTGGTGGCTGGCAACACTTCCATCACTAACTGCCGGCCGCGCACACCACTGTGTTGGCATTCAACACATCCGCTAGCGCCACAGACTTGGCAGGGCAAGGCCACCAAGCGTTGGGCAATAATCGCCCGTAACACCCCAGGTTGTGCCAGTGCAGTAGCTGATACGCCAAGATCCATCAGCCGTTGCAGCACCCCAAAGCAATCATGAGCATGAATCGTAGCGGTCACTAAATGGCCGGTTAATGCCGCGGTATAGGCGGCCGTAGCAGTGCCCGCATCGCGGATCTCACTAATCGAGATAACATCCGGATCTTCACGTAATGCCACCTTCACCATATTGGCAAAATTCAACTCTGGATGATCGGCGATAACCGGTTTTTGCTCGATGTGCGGTTGAATAATTTCGATCGGATCTTCCAGGCTAATAATCTTATGGGTGCTGGGTAATTCTCGATTCATCGCCGCCAAGGTGGTGGTTTTACCCTGCCCGGTGGGGCCCGCCACAATAATTAAACCCGCTGGCTGACAGAGCAACTGTTGTAACTGTTGAACCAACTCTGGCGCTAGGCCCAAGTCAGACAAATTAGGGATTTGTGCCTGTTCACATTGAATACGCATGGTCACTGCAAAGCCATTACGGGTTGGTGACTTCTGCACCCGCAGCCGAATTCGTTGTGGCTTTCCGTCAAGCAACACACTGAGATTGATACTGGCACTCGACAAACGCTGCTCATCAAACAGCTCATGAAAATCATCCGAACGGGTATTCAATGCCGCAGCTATTGCCGCTGCAAGGGTTTCACGGCTGCGCGCTACCCGCCCAACCATCCGACCGTGTACCCGAAACGCCAAACTGGCATGTTCATGATCAAATAACAAATGGATATCCGAGGCGTCACGCTGCAAGGCTTGTTGCACTAAATCTTCCAGCGCTTGCTGCGCACGGGTGTGATCAAGATTGAGCGGGTTATGCTGCTGCCGCTGGCGCAGTGCATCGGCATCATGTAAACGACTGCGAATATCGCTCGCATCAGCTAATAGATAGCCCCTTACCGGCAACTGACGTAGCTGTTGTAACTGCTGCAAATTAACAAGACTTATGGAGTTACTCTGCCAGGCTGCCGTTGAACATATCAATAGACCGTCTTCGCTTACTAAGGCAGCGCTGTCATTGTCCATGCCAGTATCGGTGTACTGCAAACAACTCTCTAACAGCGGCTCAGCAATGACTAAATCAGCTAACTCATGGGGGCTGATGATGTGCATGTCACCAGCCTCTTGGTAATTCAATTAAGTGCTGCTCTTGTCCACGGCTCAAGCGCACATGCGCGCGATCAATGGTTGCGGTCAAGCCACTGGCGTCGGCTTCGCCAGGCACTAAACGGAGTAACTGCTGTTGATGGCGAAGTACCACCAGTTGTTGCGCGCCCTGCACCACGCCGAGCAGTTCATAATCCTGCAATGCCGGCCCGGTTTGGGCGACACTTACCGGCCCGCGTCCGAGCTGCTGAATTTGCTGTTGCGCCTCGGCGACGGTTAATTCGTGCTGCATTTGTCGTGCTCGTGAGGCGGCTTGCAACTCTTGCAATTCTTGCGCCCGTAGGGCCTTGATACGCTCGTAAGCAGGGTTGTTCGGCTGCGCTGTTATCGCGTTATTGCTAAATGCCAGCGCTAACATCCATAGTTGAATCATCGTCATCTCCTTGACTAAGTGGCTGATAAATTCGTAGCTGCAAAGCTATGCTCTGCTGCGGTTGTCGACGCAACTGCAGTTGCAGAACGCGCACATCAAAACCTTGCAGCAACTGTTGTAGCTCGGTTAGTTCAAGCCAATACCAACTGTTAAAATTGACACTGACATCTTGCCATTGATAGTGCGAATTTTGCCCAGCGCTGCCGAGCAGCCAGTGCACCTCTGGAAATAATTGCTGCACCTGTTGCTGCAGCTGTTGCGCGGCATCATCGAGGTTTTGAGCAAACTGCAGGTCGCCATTGAGTAGCGTAAAACTGCGTGTCAATTGCACCTGTTGCCCAGCTTGGACGAGCTGCCAATGCTGCTGTAGTTGCTGTTGCAGTTCACCAAAGCGGCCATAATCTTGGCTCAGCTCAACCTGCATTTGCGCCCCACTTAAACTGAGCTGCTGTAAGTGCCATCCAGCTAACAGCTCCAACTGCTGCAATTGTTCACGCACCAGCAGCAATACATCAACCCCAGCACCAACTAGTGGTGGGGCCACCACAGCGCTATCTACCATGGTTTGAGGTTGCCGCTGTGGCGGCCAAAAGTGCCAGCTGAGCGCCGCAATCAAACTGATAACGCTGAGGCTGGCGAGCAGCAACTGGCGGCGCCGACGCCAGCTCGGAGGCTGATTTAAACTCAGTAGCAGCGAACTTTTGCTAGGCTTGAGCTGCGCCAGATTCAGCTGCTGCTCGGTGCTACCGAACTGCTGCTGACAGTGCAACAAACAGTCAGGTAAATCAGCACTGGTGAGTAACAGCGGTTGAAACCGTGAGCGCAGTTGCAATCCTCTTAGCACTAACAGTAATTGTTGCTGCCCGCTGGCATCGTTATTCACCGCAATTGCGCATAGCAATTGCTGCTGATCCCAACTAACACAGAGGATTTTCTGTTGATGTGGCAGCAGCGCTAATAATTGGTTGTGTAGCTGAAATTGCTGACGCAGCGCTACGACTAAGTCGTGCTGTTGTTGCTGCCGAGCTCCCAGCGGAGCGCAACACAACCACCAGTGTTGACCGATGCGCTGCATACAATAGCTATCAAAGCCAAGCGCCTTAGCCTGTTGTAGCTGCAGCAACACCTGCTTTCGGCTGCCGCACTGCTGGCGCCAACCATTGATCAACCACAGCCCGGTCATGATGGTTTAACTCGGGCCATGATACGTGGCGTCAACAACACCAATGTCTCGCTGCGACGCTGCTGATTATCGTCATTGCCACCAAGCGCTAAGCTCCACCAACTTTGTTGCTGATTGCGCTGCTCACGTTGATTACGTAAGCCCGATAACAGCAATGTTTCACCATCGGCAATCAAGGCCTTCATAAAGAATTTTTTGCGCGTGGTGTGCGGAGTCTGGATCAGTTGGTCACCCGAACGTACCTCGTCAATGCGTTGTAAATCTGATAACTCCGTAGACAGCTGCAATATCACTTCGCCAGCGCGAATACTCGGCAACACATAGAGCTCAAAACCGGTAGTGACCACGCCAGGTTGGAGCATCTCCGAGGTGCCCACATTAGCGGTTGAGGTACTACCGGCAGCGGCTAAATAGGTTGCGTTATCTTCGAGAACAATTTTTGCAATTTGGTTATTGAGGCTGAGTAAGCGCGGTTGATTGTTAGTTTGTACCAAACCTTGCTCGGCTAAAGCCTGCAAAAACAGTTCTGAACCCTGAGCTTTCCCGCTTAATTGCTGCCAGCTGAGTTGCCCAGCAACGGCACCAGCGGTAGTTAAATAGTTAGACGAGAGACCCAACACCCCTTCACCACCCGCGGTTCGCATCAACGCTTGCCAATCCACTGCAAATTGCTGGGTGTCGTTAAAGGTCACTTCAATAATTTGTACGTCAATGGCAACCTGACGTGTTAAACGCTCGTTCTGCTGCTGTAGGTAGTGTTCCACCGCAGCAACTTGCTCGGGTAAGTCTCGCACCAACACCGAACTCGAACTCTGATTGATACTAATGCTGCCATGCTCCGACAACAGCAAGCCTAGGGCACGTTCCAGGTCGTCCCACACCGACAGTTCTTTGCTGGAGAAATTCAAATACTGCTCGCTGCGCATATCACTGAGTTGGCTACTCGTTTGCCCAGACTGATTGCCTGTCATACCCTGCTGGGTATCGCTATTGCCCATAAAGAAGTTGGTGTTGCCGGCAATAAAAGCGACATCAAATTCAGCCGTGCGGAACTTACTCCAACTCACTTGCTGCTCATCAATGGTGACATGCCAACCATACAGCGCTTGAATGTGCTGCAGCAGACCACCGAGATCGCCTTGATAGGCTAATTGAATCGGCTGTTGTGCTAACTGTGGGTCGAGATAACGCACTCGCACCTGATGTGCAGCTAGGGTTTGTTGCATCACCGCCGCTAATGACAACTGTTCCAGCGCCACCTCAACCGGACGACTATGCCAGCTGGGCTGTTGGTGATGACTGGGATCAATAGCCGGCACGTAGAGCTCGTCACTATAGGCCACCCGCTCCGAGGTATTTGTCGTGGCAGCTAACAGCCAATGCTGTTGCAGCTTTTGAAAGGCCTCATCGCTGTCCTGCTGGAGTGACTCTGACGAGCTGCTACAGGCACTGATGACTAACAGGCTAACGCTGGTGATACTGAACTGCGCTAAGTGTCTCATAGCGCAGCTCCAGCAGCGCTTTGATAACGCACCGTAGCTGACTTATTCGGATACAGGGTAATGGCCAGTTGATAGGGCTTGAGCAGGCGTTCTAACAGCTCATCCCAGCTCGGCGCATGCATACGGTAATCGGCTGGCCAGCCAAAATGCGGTGACACCTGCCAATCCACCACCTCAATATCAAACTGCTGCTGTAGGAGCTGCTCTAATTGTGGCTGTAGTAAGCCCGCCTGCAGGGCAAAACTGACTTGTTGCAGTGCTGAACCGGCGTGAGTTTGGCCAAGATTATCCTGCAACGCTGCGAAAGCAAAGGTGGGACACCCGCTGCTGCCAGTCCAGGCGGCACTGCTGGTGGTAAACGACAGGCTACAACAGGCCAAGCCAAGCACAGTCAAATGATGGATGCGAGCAGAACGGTTGAATAATCGGAGCGGCGGCATGATGACCTCCTTGTCGCTGTTGCATCACTCTCCATAGTGATGTGCTTTGACTCTAGTCCAAGCCCATGGCCAGTACAAGTCAGCAGCAGCGCCTTTCGCTGTGCGAGGCAGCGCACAGCGAAAGGGTAATACCTTATTTCTTGGCTTTTTTAGCGCTCTCGACCTGCCATTTACCCTTCTTATAGAGCGCTACCCAACCACTCGGCTTGCCATTTTCTTCGCTCATCACATACTGCTCTTTTTGTTTGCGACTAAAGCGCACAATGGTTTCACGCCCCTCATCATCCTGACTTGGCGCCTCCGTCAAATAGTGGAACTTGGCCGGGATGCGATCTTTAAAACGCTGCAGTTCAGCCACTTTAACCGCACGGGTTTCACGTGAGCGCGGAAAGGTGTGGGCCGACATAAATATCCCCGAAGCACCATCACGCAAGACAAAGTGGGCATCTGATTGCTCACATTTGAGCTCCGGGAACGCCACCGGATCTTCTTTCGGTGGCGCTGGCAACCCGCTTTTCAGTAACTTACGAGTGTTTTTACAGTCGCTATTGGTACAGTCAAAATACTTACCAAAACGCCCTGTTTTTAACTGCATATCGCTACCACAACGGTCGCATTCAAGGGTCGGGCCATCATAACCTTTAATACGGAACTGCCCTTGTTCTACCACAAAGCCCGAGCAGGCGGGGTTGTTACCACACACATGCAATTTGCGCTGTTGGTCGAGTAAATAGCTGTCCATGGCGGTGGCGCACAATGGGCAGCGCTTCTTCGCCCGCAACACCTCGGTTTCTAGTTCCTCATCATCAGCAACTTTGAGGGCCTCTTCGCCAGGTAATAAATTCAAGGTTTGCGTGCAACGCTCTTTCGGCGGCAATTCGTAGCCTGAGCAACCCAAAAACACCCCGGTAGAGGCGGTTCGAATACCCATAAGCCGCTCACAGCTCGGGCATTTGATATCCGTCAGCACCATCTGGTTACTGCGCATTCCACCCTGCTCTGGTGGCATTTCAGCTTGCGCTAATTTGGCACTGAACTCTTGATAGAACAGGTCGAGGGTGTCTTTCCAATTACGTTTACCCTCGGCGATGTCGTCAAGCGCTTGCTCCATCTCCGCAGTGAAGTTGTAGTTCAGCAACCGAGAGAAGTTTTCTACCAACCGATCGTTGACAATTTCGCCCATTTTTTCGGCATAGAAGCGACGGTTATCGACGCGCACGTAACCACGCTCTTGGATGGTGGAAATAATTGCCGCATAGGTTGACGGCCGGCCAATACCGCGTTTTTCTAATTCTTTGACCAGCGATGCTTCACTAAAACGCGCTGGCGGCTTGGTGAAGTGTTGTTGCGGGTCCAGCTGACTGAGTTTCAACGCCGCCCCCACTTTGACATCGGGCAAGCTGGTATCGTCATCTTTCTTGTTGTTGATTTGCGGTTGCACTAAGGTCCAACCAGCAAAACGCAACACCCGACCGCGGGCTTTTAACTCGTAATCCCCGGCGGTGACCGTGATGGTGGTCGAATCATACTGCGCAGGTGTCATCTGACAGGCCACAAATTGCCGCCAAATCAACTCGTAGAGACGTTGTGCGTCACGTTCCATATCCTTCAGCTGCTCTGCTTTAATAACCACGTCAGAGGGCCGAATAGCCTCGTGCGCTTCTTGCGCATTTTGCTTCGAGCCGTACACATTTGGTTTGCTCGGCAAATAATCACTACCAAATTTCTTCTCAATATAGCTACGGCAACTCATCACCGCCTCGGCACTGAGGTTAGTGGAGTCGGTACGCATATAGGTAATGTGGCCGGCTTCATACAAGCGCTGCGCCATCATCATGGTCTTTTTCACACCAAAACCGAGGCGCGTGCTGGCCGCCTGCTGTAAGGTCGAGGTAATAAACGGTGCCGACGGCCGACTTGAGGTCGGTTTATCTTCGCGCTCACTGACTGTGTAGGCGGCGGTTTCTAGCGCTTTAACCGCGGCATCGGCAGCGGCTTTATCGGTAGCTTTAAAGGTGGCGCCACGGAATTTCGCCACTTGCAGGCGCAACGCCTGCTGCGCAGCGCTATTCACATCAGCGTAGATATCCCAAAATTCTTCTGGAATAAAGGCTTTTATCTCACGTTCCCGCTCCACCACCAGGCGCACGGCAACGGATTGCACGCGCCCCGCTGATAAACCACGAGCGATTTTTTTCCACAGTAGCGGCGATACCATAAAGCCCACTACACGGTCCAAAAAGCGCCGGGTTTGCTGGGCATTAACGCGATCTAAATTTAATGCTGAGGGGCGTGAGAAGGCATCTTGAATGGCCTTTTTGGTGATTTCGTTGAACACCACCCGTTGAAAACGCTGGTCATCACCGCCAATCAATTCACGCAAATGCCAAGCAATGGCCTCCCCTTCGCGGTCTAAGTCCGTTGCCAGATAAATGGCATCAGCTTTGCTGGCGAGTTTCTTTAATTCGGCCACCACTTTTTCTTTGCCCGGCAACACTTCGTAATGCGCGGCCCAACCGTGCACTGGGTCAACCCCCATGCGCGCAACTAATTTGGCAAAATCGCGTTGTTGCTGATATTTCTCTTTCGCCGCCGGTGACATTTTGCGCACTTCGGCCGCAGTTTTGCCTTTCACCGACTCAACCGTACGGGTCGGTAGGTCACGCACGTGACCAATACTCGATTTGACGATGAAATCGCTACCTAAATATTTATTAATCGTCTTAGCTTTTGCGGGCGATTCAACAATTACCAGCGACTTTGCCATGTGTCTCTCTATCGTTTGGTTAAGAACAGCGATGATCAGCGTTCGAAGTGGGATTGCTTTTTTAGATATATCTGTTCTGTAGCGACTTCACAACCACTGGGATCAAAAAACATAAAAATTCGTGTGCTGACCATATCCATGCAATTTTTCTCATCTGGGCTCGCCAGCCCTTATTGATAAAGCCTTTGCTGCTTTACCCTCGGGTCGATTTTGTGCGTATAATAGACACCAAAATACCGTCATCAGCTAGGAGAGCAGTGTGAGCACCCGTCATTACGAAGCAAATTTCGATGGCCTCGTCGGCCCAACCCACAATTATGCCGGGCTGTCATTTGGTAATGTTGCCTCGTTGAGTAATGCCAAAGCGTCTTCAAGCCCACGCTCAGCGGCCAAGCAAGGTTTAGCCAAAATGAAGGCGCTGCATGACTTAGGTTTGGTGCAAGGGGTATTTGCTCCACACGAACGCCCAGACATTGCCACCCTGCGCCGGTTGGGTTTTACCGGCAGCGATAGCCGCGTACTGGAACAAGCTGCGCAGCACGCCCCAGCCATTTTTCAAGCAGTCTGCTCAGCGTCGAGCATGTGGACCGCTAATGCCGCCACGGTATCGCCGGGGGCAGACAGCGCCGATGGCAAAGTGCATTTTACCCCAGCCAACCTCACCAACAAGTTCCATCGGTCCCTTGAAGCCGAAACCAGCGGCCGCATTTTGCAGGCGATGTTCGATAACAGCAAGTACTTTGCACATCATACGCATTTACCAGATAACGAACATTTTGGTGATGAGGGTGCCGCCAACCATACCCGTCTCTGCAGTAATTATGGCCATGCTGGGGTTGAGATCTTTACCTTTGGGCGCTATGCCTTTGATAGTAGTAAGCCGGCGCCGCAGAAATATCCAGCGCGACAGACCTTTGAAGCCTCACAAGCAATTGCGCGTTTACATGGTTTAAATGACGACAACACCGTCTACATTCAGCAGAACCCTGAGGTCATTGACCAAGGCGTGTTCCACAATGATGTCATAGCGGTGGGTAACCAGAACGTGTTGTTCTACCATCAGCAAGCGTTTTTAGACACCGAGGCCAAACTGGCAGAAATTCAACGCAAATTTGGTGCTGATCCAGTGCATTTTATTGCTGTGAAAAATCACGAAGTCAGCGTTGCCGATGCGGTACAAACCTATTTATTTAACACCCAGCTGGTCACTCTACCGAACGGTAACATGGCCATTATTGCGCCCACTGAGTGCCAGGATAACCCACGTGTAGCGGCCTATTTAGCTGATTTGGTCACCCGTGATACACCGATTCGTCAGGTCCACTACTTTGATGTCAAACAAAGCATGCGCAATGGCGGTGGTCCAGCCTGTTTGCGTCTACGCGTGGCGCTCAATGAAGCTGAATTAGCAGCGGTGAACCCTAATGTGTTGATGAGCGACAGCTTGTTCGAGCGCCTCAATCAATGGGTCGACAAGCATTACCGCGATGAATTGCACGTGGATGAACTGCGTGATCCGAGCTTACTCACTGAATCACGCAGTGCTTTAGATGAATTAACGCAAATCTTAAAGCTCGGTTCGGTCTATCCGTTCCAGCGTTAACCTGAACGGTTAGTCTTCGTCGCTCTCGTTGTGCAGCTCGAGATTGGCATCCTCGCTGCTGCTTTGTTGATGCTTAGCGTGATCATTACGCGAGGCATCTAACGCATCGAGGTAACCTTGGTTAATATCACCGGTGATATATTCACCGTTGAATACCGAGGTTTCAAAGCGCTTAATCTGCGGGTTTTCTTGGCTAACGGCAGCAATCAAATCGGCTAGATCTTGGTAGATTAAGCCATCGGCTTTGATCAAGGCACAAATCTCATCGACTTCACGACCGTGCGCAATCAATTCGTTGGCACTTGGCATATCAATGCCATACACGTTGGGGAAACGAATCTCCGGTGCCGCTGAAGCAAAATAAACTTTTTTGGCGCCAGCATCGCGGGCCATCTCGATGATTTGCTCAGAAGTCGTACCACGGACAATTGAATCATCAACCAACAGCACATTCTTGCCTTTAAATTCTGAGCTAATTGCGTTCAATTTACGCCGCACCGCTTTGCGCCGCAGGGTTTGCCCCGGCATGATAAAAGTCCGGCCGATATAGCGATTTTTGACGAAGCCTTGGCGGTACGGAATGCCCAACACATTGGCCATTTCTAAAGCAATATCACAGCTGGTTTCAGGAATAGGAATAATCACATCGATATCCAAATCAGGATGATCGCGCTTCACTTTTTCGCCCAGCTTACGGCCCATATTCACCCGTGAAGCATACACTGAGATTTTATCAATGAAGGAATCAGGGCGAGCAAAATAAACATACTCAAAAATACACGGAACATGCTGCGGACTATCGGCACACTGGCGCGAAAACAGCTCGCCAGCATCGGTAATGTAGACTGCTTCACCAGGTTCAATATCACGCACATAGGTAAAACCAGCACCATCGATAGCAACGCTTTCAGATGCCACAATGTACTCCATACCGGTTGGCGTTTCGCGCTGCCCAAGGGCTAAAGGACGAATACCCCAAGGGTCACGAAATGCCAGCATACCGTGTCCAATGATCATAGCGACGACCGCGTAAGCACCACGTATTTGCCGATGCAAACGGCTTACCGTGGCGAACATATCATCGGCAGTTGGAGTCAAACTTTGCTGTTGATATAGCTCGTGAGCAAAAATGTTCAGCAACACTTCGGAGTCAGAGGTGGTGTTGATGTGGCGCAAGGCCTTTTGAAATAATTGCTGCTGTAATTCATGCGCGTTCGTCAAGTTACCGTTATGCGCCATGGCAATACCATAAGGCGAGTTGACATAAAACGGTTGTGCCTCGGCTGAGCTCGAGCTACCCGCAGTTGGGTAACGCACATGGCCGATACCAATACGACCAGCTAACCGCATCATGTGACGGGTATGAAACACGTCGCGCACTAAGCCATTAGCCTTGCGCAAACGCAGATTGTTGTTTTGCACCGTCATGATCCCGGCGGCATCCTGACCGCGATGCTGAAGCATCGTGAGACTATCGTAAAGCGCCTGGTTAACTGGATCTTTACCTACAATTCCGACGAGTCCACACATGCAATTACAACCTCATTATTACGCTTGTTGGGGGAGAAAGCTTGAGCTGGTCTCCAGATACTCAAAAAACCACTGCACAAATACAGCAAAATGCGGGATCAACACCGACTGCTGCCACCAATCACTGCTTGATAAAGCGGTGAAGGAGTCCATCATGAATAGCACTAAGGTGACAATTAGTACGCCACGAACGGCGCCAAATACTAGCCCTAACACCCGGTCAGTGCCGGTTAAACCGGTGCCTTCTACTAACTTGCCGAGCAGAAAATTAACCAGTGAACCAACAATCAGTGTGACCACAAATAGACATACCGCGGCGAGGCCATTGCGCACCATGGCATCTTCGAACCCGGTAAAGTACACGGCTAAATCTTGATAAAACCAGCTGGCAACAAAAAAGGCTGCGATCCAGATCGCTAACGAGAAGGCTTCGCGCACAAATCCGCGAGTCAGACTGATCAGCGTAGACAGCGCGATGACGATGATAATGGCATAATCAATCCAGACCATGAGCAGTTCCTTGGCTTGATTTAAAACGCGCGCAGTGTAGCAGAAAAGCAGTTATTTTGGCTACGACTATTCACGCGTTGGTTAGGGTTCAAAGCGCACCACAGTACCCTGAAGTTGCGTCGCTTTATTTAATGCTGGGAGTAATTTTTGCGCCTCTTCTTGGCTCAGCAATGGCCCCACCAACAGCTTATGAACCGTTTGCCCATTCACCACCACGGCCTCGCGATAAGCACTGTAACCGGCTTGCTGTAACGTGGTGACCAGGTTATCGACACTGGCTTGATTACGAAATGCCCCCAGTTGCACCGACCAACCCGGCTGGCTTAAGTCAGTTTTTTGCGGCGCCGATGGCTGTTGCTTACTCAGCGGTTGCTGTGGTTGCTGCGCTTGCTCGCCGGTAAGTTCAATGGTTTCTGGTAACTGCGGCACGCCGACAAAGGCATCATCGTCCATTTCGCTTACTTCAAGTTCCACCACGTCAACGTCGGGCTGCAGCGGAATAGTTTCAAACTGCTGTTGCTCCTGTACCGGCTTACCATCAAGTAACTCCGGTAAAATGATCACCGCCAGAGCTATCAAAATAACACTGCCAACGATGCGATTTTGCACTTGTGACGACATAAACGGGCTACCTTAGAGTGCTAAAGGGATTTGTCCAACAGTGTAGAACGAGCCGCACACCAATACCAGCGGCTGCTGGTTTGATTGTTGTAAAGCATCAGTACAGGCGGCTTTATGGGCGGCTTTGACCGAAGCGAAACAACGCCACGGTTGGTCGTAGTTGCCATGACGACGCAGTGCCGTTAGCAACTGCTCAGCGCTGGCCCCACGCGGACCATTCAAATCAGCAAAGTACCAGCGTGACACGGCGCCAGCCAGTGCGCCTAGGGTGCCAGCGATATCTTTATCGTGCAGCATACCTATCACCGCATACACCGGTCGCTGCGGATAATGGCGCTGAATATGCTCAGCTAGAAAGCTCGCCGCATGTGGATTGTGAGCAACATCGAGAAGCTGCTGCGGTGGCCCCGCTAACAGTTGCAGCCGCCCGGCTTCGCGCGCCTGTTGTAAGCCATCGCGCACCGCCTGTTGCGGCACCGCTAATGCCAAAGCTTGCAAAGCGGCAATAGCTGTTGCGGCATTAGGTAACGGTAACTGCGGTAGCGGCAACTGCAACAATTGCTCGGTCTCGCTCCACCAACGCCACTCGGTTGCCTGCTGGCTATAATGGAAATGCTCACCCACCTGCAACAACTTAACGCCGCGCTGACGTACTTCGGCCACTACGTCCGCTGGCATGTCTGGCTCACCACAAATAGCTGGGCGATGGGGCCGGAAAATACCCACTTTTTCGCGCGCAATACCGGTGCGATCGGGCCCTAAAAAGCCAACATGGTCAATACCCACACTGGTTAACACCGCGACATCGGAATCAATGATATTCACCGCATCTAAGCGCCCGCCAAGACCAACCTCTAACACCAACACGTCGAGCGGTTGGCGCTGGAACAACCACAGTGCCGCGAGGGTACCAAACTCAAAATAACTCAGCGAAATATCGCCGCGGGCTTGCTCCACCGCTACAAATGCAGCGACATGCTCAGCATCGCTCAGCAGCTGACGGTTGATACGCACACGCTCATTGTAATGCTGTAAGTGCGGCGAGATATAAGCACCGGTTTGGTAGCCAGCAGCTGCCAGTATGGTCTCCAGATAACGCACTGTAGAGCCTTTACCATTGGTACCAGCAACACTTATCACCTGCGCCTGCGGGTGTAACAACTGCATTCGTTCAGCGACCGCACGAACGCGCTCGAGGCCCATATCAATGGCTAACGGATGCAATTGTTCAAGATAACTCAGCCAGGCATGAAGCCCGGCTGTGGCGTGAGGAGGCGTGATCGATGTCGGCATTAATATTCGTCAGCAAGCGCCGGATGATGTTGAAACTTAGCCAATACAGCAGCTAAGCGATTGCGCATTTGACGGCGGTCGATAATCATATCAACAGCACCATGATCGAGCAGGAACTCGGCGCGTTGAAAGCCTTCTGGTAAGGTTTCGCGAACGGTTTGTTCAATAACTCGCGGCCCTGCAAAACCAATCAGTGCTTTTGGTTCAGCCACGTTGATATCACCGAGCATAGCCAATGATGCTGATACGCCACCCATAGTCGGGTCGGTCAACACCGAAATGTACGGAATACCCTCTTCACTCAAGCGCGCCAAAGCTGCTGACGTTTTCGCCATTTGCATCAATGACATCAAGGCTTCTTGCATACGCGCACCGCCGGATGCCGAAAAACAAATCAATGGGATTTTTTCTTGCAAACATAATTCTGCGGCTTTAACAAAGCGAGCACCGACTACGGAGGCCATCGAGCCGCCCATAAATTCAAATTCGAAAGCGGCAACAACTACCGGCATACCCTTTAGGGTGCCCTTTTCTACCACCAGCGCATCTTTTTCGCCAGTTGCCTTTTGTGCCGCTAACAGGCGGTCCTTATATTTCTTCGAATCTTTAAACTTTAAGACATCTTTTGGTTCAAGTTCAGCGCCAATTTCAACGCCGCTGCCGGAATCAAGGAAACTTTCAAGCCGGCGCCGCGCTGATAAACGCATATGATGGTCGCATTTCGGGCACACGCCCAGCGAACGCTCTAAATCAGCATTGTAGAGGATGGCATCACAAGCGCTACACTTGGCCCATACACCTTCAGGAATATTCCGACGTTTGTTACTGGTCGGTTTTGACAGAATACGCTCAATCCAGCTCATAGTTTATACATCACTCTCCTGACAGCTCAGGCTGATATTAAAGCACAAATAGCGCTCACTGCGCAGTAAAAACTGGTCTTAACAGCCAAGCCAAAGCGGCCCTAATGAGGTTTTCGGTAGACCCCACTGCGGCGGATAATCCACCTCGACTAAATACAACCCATGCGGCTTCGCCGTAGCCGCAGCTAAGGTGCGATCACGGCTTGCCAACAACTCTGCCAGCCATGATTGCGACTGCAGGCCTTTTCCGACCTCTAGTAAACTACCAACAATGTTGCGCACCATATGATGCAAGAAGGCGTTAGCCGCCACCTCAATGACGATAAAATCGCCATGGCGACGCACCGAGATTTCGGTCAAACAACGATTGGGTGAATGAGATTGGCATTGCGCAGCACGAAAGGCACTAAAATCATGTTCGCCCAACAACGCTTGCGCTGCCTGATGCATCGCCTCGGTATCCAACGACTGATGATAATGACTCACACCAAGGCCTAAAATAGCTGGGCGCATAGCGCTATTGGCAATGATATAACGGTAACGCCGCCCAACGGCACTGAAGCGGGCATTGAAGTCAGGCGCTACATAATGCGCCCAACGCACCGCCACACTGTGCGGTAGGTTGCTATTCACGCCCATAGTCCAGGCCGCAAGGTTACGCGGCTGCTCACTATCGAAATGCACCACCTGCCCAGTAGCATGCACACCCGCGTCGGTGCGCCCAGCACAGGTTAGCTGCACTGGGTGCGCAGCTATTTTAGCGAGCGCCTGTTCCAACACCTGTTGCACAGTGGTGACTTCACGTTGCCGTTGCCAACCATAAAAGGCGCTGCCATCGTATTCAATGCCCAGCGCAATTCGTGTCAGACTCATCGACCGCTCTGGCTATCCAATTGCTGTAATAATAATGCGGCTTCGCGATCAGCATCGGCGTCATCGCAACCAATGATACGTTTGAGTAAAGCCCGCGCATCATCTAATTCACCCATATCGATATAGGCTTGCGCTAAATCAAGCATGGCCGCAGGGGTTTTACTCTCGTCGTAGCTACTGCTATCAAAGTCAGGTTGCTCATCATCGCTAGTTTGCTCGGCACTATCGGCCTCGTTCAGCAGACTATCAATCGACACATAACCGTCAGATTGTTCGATGTTTTCATCGGCTAGCGACCAGCTACTCAAACTATCGTCGGCCAGTTTCGGCTCACGTTTAGCTACCGGTGGCTGACGCTCGTCTTCAACCCGGCTATCGCCATCAGCTGGTGCTTCTAAGCTGGCTAACAGCCGCGCAAAGTCATCGTCATCTTCAAGCCCAGTAACCGCCGCATCGCTGCTTTCTATCGCGGCTTCGGTGCCGGCTTCGCTTTCGTTGCCGGTGATATCATCATCACCTAGGTAAAATTCGTCATCGGCAGCCAATAATGGATCATCACTGGATACTTCAAACTCACTCAGATCGAATTCTTGCTCAGCGCCGATAGTGTCATCGGTTGCTGCTTCTGCGCTCTGTTCATCGCCACTGTTGGCATCTAATTCGCCGAACATCGCAGCGAGTTCGTCGTCATTGTAATCCGAGTTGATCGCAACATCATTCGCGTTAGTATCTGCTGTCGCTAGCGTTTCATCATTGCCGTTATCAAGCTCATACTCTTGCTCGCTGGCCATGGTGTCTACCACGACCGCAGCGCCAGTGACCGCGGCTAACCCAGTGACCACGGCATTCGCATCAATGCTATCGGCATCTTCAGAACTGCGACTGGATGGCTGATGCGGTTCAGCGCTGTCATCAGCCTTGGACTCGTCATTGACATCATCAGTGCCAGCATCGATGCCGTCATCGGCAGGGCTATCAGCGCTATCCTCTGGCGCTTCAGTTTGTTGCTCAAATTCTCGTTTGATACGACGAACATAGGCCATATACATCAGAATCAATAACAACAATACCGGCACCGCAATCACTACGTAAAGTTGCGGTGGCTGCAACACCCAATCGAGAAAGTCTGGGGTGCTGCGCTGTGTATTACTTGATTTAGCAGTTTGTGTTGGCGCTTTAGCGACCGGCTCAGCTGGTTGCTCAACCACTGCTTGTTCGACCACCGGCTGCTCAACCACTGGTTGTTCAGTTTGCGGTTGTTGCGGTTGCAACACACCGGTTTGCTCGATGGTCTCTTGGTTACCCTCAACACCTGGCACTTGCGTGGCTAACTCACCGGCAATGGCATCAATTTCTTGGTCGATAGCACGGTCTTCTGCCAACTGCACTTTCAACGCTTCGAGCTCGGCGGTAACATCGTTCAAGCGTGATTGCAGCGCTGCATTTTCGCTTTGCAACGCTTCAATCATGCCAATAGACCCGGCCAGTCGATCGCGCAAGTCACGCAGTTCTTCGGCTTTAAATTGCACTGTATCAGTGCTTTTTAGCTGCTCAACCTGCTCATCAGGTTGCTGTGGTTGTTCGGTTGGCGTGGACGCTAACTTGCCCACCGCAGGGATCACCAAGTAGTAGCCATCCATCATGCGGTCTGGGCGATTATCAATAAACACGCGCGGGTTGGCGGCGACAATTGCATCCATCATCTCGTACACGCTGACGCCAGCCTGACGACCGTAGTAGCTGGCAATGGTCCACATGGTGTCACTGGCAACAATTGGACCGAAACGGTCTACCTGCCAGCGTGAAACCTGTTGCGCCTGCCAGGCCAGTGCTTGCCATACGACTGTATGCGCTCCCGCAGGCGCGACCTTGGTATGCGCAGGCACAGCGAAGGCGCTGGCCAAGCCAACCAGAAGTGCTACTGCACTGATGGAGAGTTTCCGTGTCATTGGTAATATCCTGTTGTTATCGTTCTATCGACAAGCCTATACGAAAATCAATCACTTAAATATAGTCGCGAATTAAATGTTCAGCAATCTGAATACTATTGGTCGCGGCGCCTTTACGAACGTTGTCGGCGACAACCCACAAGTTTAAGCCGTGTGGGTGCGAAATATCATTACGAACGCGACCAACGAAAACTTCATCACGACCAGCAGCATTGCCCACTTGGGTCGGAAAATCAGCATTACTATCAAGTAATACCACACCGGCTGCGTTGCGCAGTAATTCCTTGGCTTGTACCGCATCAAGTGGCTGCTGGGTTTCGATGTGTACCGCTTCAGCATGACCGAAAAATACCGGGACGCGAACCGCAGTGGCATTCACACGAATGCTGCTGTCACCCATGATTTTTTGCGTTTCCCACACCATTTTCATTTCTTCTTTGGTGTAGTCGTTATCCATAAATACATCAATTTGCGGAATGCAGTTAAAGGCGATTTGTCGACTAAAGGTTTCCACTTCAACCGCACGACCGTTTAACAGCGCTGCAGTTTGCTTGGCTAACTCTTCAATCGCTTCTTTACCAGCACCCGATACCGACTGATAGGTGGCCACGTTGATCCGCTCAATGCCAACCGCATCATGAATCGGCTTCAGTGCCACCAACATTTGAATCGTTGAACAATTCGGGTTGGCAATAATGTTGTGATTGCGGAAATCAGCAATCGCATGGGCATTCACTTCAGGCACCACCAGTGGGATGTCATCTTGGTAGCGAAATTCTGAGGTGTTGTCGATGACGATGCACCCAGCATCCGCCGCCCGCGGAGCATAAATGCGTGAAATAGCACCACCGGCAGAAAAGAAGGCAATCTCGACCTGGCTCCAGTCAAACGTATCGGCATCTAATACGGTTAACTCACTTTCGGCAAAGTTCACCGTGGACCCAGCCGAACGGCTACTCGCCAGCGGGTATAAGGTCCCAACTGGAAAGTTGCGCTGTTCTAACAGTTCAATCATGTGCTGACCAACCAAGCCTGTGGCACCCAAAACCGCTACATTATAAAGCCGAGACATGTTGCTTCCCATTCGCTAAAAGAGGTAAACCGGCGCTTAGCAATTCAACGCGCGGGTGATAATTTTTTCGTAACCCATCAAAACCGGCAGGCGTCAGCCCATGCTGGCGCAACTGCCGATCGTCGAGTCGTATATCATAAAGCGCCAGCACCGCAGATGCCAGTGCTCGCCAATGCTTTAGCTCTGTAGCACCGTGGTACTGCGGTAATTGCCAGCGTGCCAACAGCGCGGCTAACGGTGGAAGTTGTGCCTCACTGCCCAAACGCTGCCGCAATTGCTCAGCCAACTGCCAGCTCGCTCCCACTTTACCAGCCAAACTATGACCAGCGATATGTGCCGTCGCCAAGGCAATATGTGGCAGCAAATCAGCAGGTACTTGTGGCTCAAACTCCCACACATCAAATACCCACTGCAGCCGCTGCCCGCGCACAATAGCTTGACGTACCGCCGCCTCACTGACGACCGCGCCACGACTGGCATTAATGAACCAGCAATCGGGACGCAATTGGGCCAGTTGTTGCTGGTCAAACAAATGATAGGTGGCATGCGGGCCGTCATGACTTAAGGGCACATGACAACTAATTACCGCTGAGTTCAGCACGCGCTGCCAATCGGCGTGCGGCGTGATGTCGCTGTCACCTGCTGGCTGCGCCGATAACAGTGGGTCATAATAATGCACCGTTAAGCCCAGCGCTGCCAGCCGCGCTCCGGCAGCGCGACCGGTGTGTCCGGCTCCAACAATGGCCACTTCACCTTGCGGTAAACCGCCGTGAGCGAGACTCAGTGCAGCCACCGCACTCAACACATAATCGCCCACTGCTTGGGCGTTTACCCCCGGTGTATGCGAAAAGGCCACGCCAGCGGCGGCCAATGCGGCTTGGTCAATGTGCTCAGTACCGATAGTGCCGGTGGCTACCCACTTTAAGTTGGGGGCGTGGCGCAATAACGCCGCATCAACGCGAGTCACTGAGCGAACCCACAGAACTTCAGCAACTGCCAGTTGCTCGGCACTGGGCTGACGCTCAGAAAAACTGCTAATGGTTACCGGCCGTTCGGCACAGACTAGCTGACAGAGCTCTTCAGCCAGCGGTAAATTCGCATCAACCAATATCTGCATAGCGAAGAGACTATCTCAACGTTGTCGAATGAATGATGCCTTGAGCATACAAAAAGGTGCGCCTAAGCGCACCCTTTTTATGGCATTTCTGTGACAGCTTAACGCTTTCTTAACCGTTAAACTTACGCATCACTAAGGTGGCGTTGGTACCGCCAAATCCGAAGCTGTTCGACATCACGGTGGTTAAGTCGGCAGGCGTCATTTTGGTGATCACATTCATACCCACGGCTGCATCATCGAGGGTTTCAACGTTAATCGATGGCGCGACAAAGCCATGTTGCAGCATCAGCAAACTAAAGATAGCTTCATGCACACCTGCAGCCCCTAAGGCGTGACCGGTCATGGCCTTGGTAGCACTGATCATCGGTGGCTTATCACCAAATACCGCACGCACTGCTTCGAGTTCTTTGACATCACCTACCGGCGTACTGGTGCCGTGGGTGTTCAAATAATCAATCGGAGTATCGACGGTTGATAGCGCCATTTGCATACAGCGCATCGCCCCTTCACCGGATGGCGCGACCATGTCGTAACCATCTGAGGTAGCGCCGTAACCAACGATTTCAGCGTAGATATGCGCACCACGGGCCAACGCAGTTTCTAGCTCTTCAATCACTAAAATACCGCCACCACCGGCCGGCACAAAGCCGTCGCGGTTGGCGTCATAGGTGCGTGAGGCTTTGCTTGGGGTATCGTTATATTTGGTGCTCAGTGCGCCCATGGCATCGAATTCCATGCCTAAGGTCCAATGCAGCTCTTCACCGCCACCAGCAAATACGCGGTCTTGCTTGCCCAACTGAATCAATTCCATAGCGTGACCGATACAGTGTGCTGAGGTAGCACAGGCTGAGCTGATGGAGTAATTCACCCCTTTGATTTGAAACGGTGTGGCTAAACACGCAGAGGTCGTTGATGCCATACAACGTGGCACCATGTATGGGCCAACGCGCTTCACGCCTTTTTCGCGGCAAGTATCAGCAGCAGCAACTTGGTGTTCACCCGAAGCGCCACCCGAGCCGACCACCAAGCCGGTACGAATATTTGACACTTGCTCGTCGGTCAGGCCAGCATCTTCAATGGCCTGGGCCATCGCCAAGTAAGCGTATGCTGCAGCACTCCCCATAAAGCGCAAGGCTTTACGATCGATATGTTCTTCGGGGTTGATACGAACAGGGCCCCACACTTGACAGCGCAGCCCCATATCGGCAAATTCTTGAGAAAACTCGATGCCCGAACGCCCTTGTTGAAGCGATTCCAACACCTCTTGTTTGTTCACGCCGATACTGGACACAATGCCCATACCGGTAATCACTGCTCTTCTCATGCTAGGTTCCTGTCTTACTGAGCGCTGCTGTATGGTAGCCCAGATCGGTAAAAAAGTGGTCTGCTTTCAAGCTTTTTAACAAAAAATTGTTACACTATTGCGCATCATACTTCGCAACTGCCAATGAGATGTCTGCTGTGAAAAAGCCTACCCCTGCAACGGTCACATTTAATGCGCATGGCTTACCAGTGGCCACTGAATTCGATGATATCTATTTCGCTAACGCTGATGGCTTAGCCGAAAGCCGATACGTGTTTTTACAGCAAAACGATCTTAGCACACGCTGGCAGCAGTACCCAACGCAACCTTTTGTGATTGCCGAGAGTGGCTTTGGTAGTGGGTTGAACTTGCTCGCCAGCTGGCAACTGCTGCGCCAGCAGGGCCATCCAGACCTGCGCCTGCATTACATCAGTTTTGAAAAACACCCATTACAACGCGACGACTTAGCCCGCACCTTACAGGCCTTCCCCGAGTTAGCCGAACTAGCGGCGGAATTGCTAGCCGCCTACCCAGCCGCTGCACCGGGGTGCCAACGCATATTGCTCGAGGGTGGCCGCATTGTCGTTGATTTATGGCTCGGCGATATCTTGGAATTGTTACCAGAATGGCTTCCAAGCGCCAGTGGTCGGGTCAATGCCTGGTATTTAGACGGTTTTGCCCCAGACAAAAACCCCGCCATGTGGCAGCCCGAATTGTTCACCGCCATGGCGCAAAGTGCCGCAGCCGATTGTACTTTTGCCACCTTTACTGCTGCTGGCTTTGTGCGCCGTGGCCTACAACAAGCGGGTTTTAGCGTGCAACGACACAAAGGCTATCGGCATAAACGCGAAATGCTGGCCGGCCACATCCACACAGCCCCAGCCCAAGCAGCCGTGGCAGTGCCGAGCACGGTCACTATCGTCGGTGCGGGTATTGCCGCAGCCTGTGCGGCGGTTGCGCTGCAACGCCAAGGCATTAGCGTAACCGTACTTAGTAGCGGTATCGCTGATGGCGCCTCGGGTAATGCCCAAGCAGCGGTCTATCCGCTGCTACAAGGCGAGCTCAGCCCCATCAGCGAATTTTTCTTAGCGGCTTTTGCTTATGCGCAGCAGTTTTACCGTTGTTATGCACCCGATCTGTGGCACCCCGTCGGCGTTCTGCAACTTGCTTTCAATGACGAGCGCCAGCAGCGCCAAGCCAAAATTGCTGGCAGCATGGCGCCTGGGCATTACAGTAGCGAGACCGTGCAGTACTTTAGCGCCGCGCAAACGCAGGCGCATTGGCAGCAATTACCGCCCTTGGAGAGCTTATATTACCCCAGTGGTGGTTGGTTACCGGCGGCGCAAATGGTGCAGCGCTTATTACACCGGGTGACCATACACAACGCCACAGTCACCGCACTGCAGCGCCGAGCTGATGGTTGGCAGCTCAAGCTAAGCGATGGTAGCCGCCATGACTGCACAACCCTGTTGCTGGCAGGCGGTGGCTCGATGACCGAATTACTCGCGCCATATGGCATTCGCCTGCAAAACGTTCGTGGCCAAGTTAGTTACGTCGCAGCGAATACCACCTCAGCGCACTGCCCATCGGTGATTTGCTACAAGGGTTACTTTACCCCGGCACAACAGGGCCAGCATTGCCTGGGGGCGACCTACGCACGACAATTTGTGCCCGCTGACGCCAACCAAGTTAAAGCGACTGATGATGCCGAAAACTTGGCAACTATTGCCGACAACCTGCGGCAGTTGCCCTGGACGCAGCAACTCAACCTCACCAGCTCTCGGGCATCACTTCGCAATACCAGTCGTGATCATATGCCAGTGGTAGGTCGTATTAGTGAACAATTGTGGGCCATTGCTGGGTTAGGCTCACGCGGCTTTACCAGTGCGCCATTAGTAGCTGAAGTGATTGCCGCCGAGTTAGCTCAGCAGCCGTTACCGTTGCGAGCAGGGCTGCGGCAACGCCTACAACCGCAGCGTCTTAGGGATGCTTAACCGCCGCTAGCTGGGCCAGAAAATCTTGAATGTGTTGAAAATCAGCGGGGCTGAGCTCATGCCGGGCAGCCTCTACCGAGGCCATGACCGCTGGCATCACCGCGGCAGCATCGGCTTGCGCATTGAGCTCAAGCTGCGCCACCACCAAATCAACATGACCACGTAAATAGCCACTGGCAAACAGTTGGTCATCGTTACCGTTCAACACAGTGGCGTCAAAAACCGCTTCGAGCGCTGCTACGTAGTCATTAAAGGCTGAATTGACCATGGTGATCCTTGCTATTTTTGCCCGCTGGGGCTGCCAAAATGTGGCGCATAGCATACTACATTTATGGCACTTTCTGATACACTTGCGCCAGCAAAAAGAGGTTGCTTAAGTATGACACAACGCATTGGCCTATTTTATGGCTCTACAACCTGTTACAGCGAAATTGCCGCAGAAAAAATCCAAGCCCAATTCGCCCCGGGCGTGGTTGAGCTGCACAACATCAAAGATGTGCCATTAGCTGCCAGTGAAGACTATGAGGTGATCATTTTTGGCCTATCGACCTGGGACTTTGGCGAGATCCAAGAAGATTGGGAGAGCCATTGGAGCGACATCAGTAGCTTACAGTTGGGCACTAAAATTGTGGCTTTATATGGCATGGGCGACCAAGTTGGCTATACCGATTGGTTTCAAGATGCGCTCGGCATGCTGCACGACGAACTGGCGAGCCACAGCGGCACCCGCAACTGCATTCGTATCGGCTTTTGGCCCAATCAAGGTTACGATTTCGCCGCCTCGAAAGCGCTCACCGAAGACCGCCAATTCTTTGTCGGCTTAGCGCTTGATGAAGATAGTCAGTACGAGTTAAGCGATCAACGCATCGCTGATTGGTGTGCGCAACTACGCGCAGAGTTAGCCCAACTGCAATAGTTCACGCCAGCGCGCAATGGCCGCCTCGCGCTGCGCCGCAGCCATCGGCTGCCGTGGCGAGTGGCCCCACACCGGTGCTGGCCATGCCGCATCGCCCTCAGCACGTAACACTACGTGCACATGCAGTTGCCGCACCACATTACCGAGCGCGCCAATATTCAGCTTATGCCCGCGGCCATGCTGACGTAATCGCGACGCTACATGCTGCACCGTGCTGGCCAACTGCTGCTGTTGCACTACGGTCAAATCAATCAGCTCAACCGCGCCAACCACCCGTGGCACCACCACCAGCCAATCATAACGCTGCTCATCAAACAGCAGTACATCGTTACCCTGTAATTCCATCAGCCAGCAACTGTCCGCAGCTAAGCGCGTATCTAACGCAAAAGATTCAATGCCCAGCGCAGCTGTGCTAGTGTTTTGTTTGGCTTGGCGATGCGAATCGCTCATCAAATGTCCAACCTTCTTAAAACGGATGTGAAGTTATGAAATCACGCATTATCGCGTATTGGCTGATGGCTGTTGCGGTGCTGAGTTATAGCCACTGGGCCACGGCGCAAGAACAGCCTGATGCTATTGCTGAATTTACTGCGCAAATGCAGCATCAGCAAGGCTTCTTCGATTTTTATCATGCCGCCGAGCAGGGTAAGTTCTACCTGCAAGTGCCGCGCAACAATGCTCAGTTTATCTTTCAAACCAGCTTACCCTGGGGTTTAGGCTCTAACGATATCGGTCTTGATCGCGGTCAACTGGGCGCCACACGGCTGGCGAGTTTTTATCACCAAGGTGACAAAGTGTTGCTACTGCAGCATAACACCCAATTTCGCGCTAACAGTGATAATGCCGCCGAACGCGCCAGTATCGAGGAAGCCTTCGCGGCCTCGGTGATTGCCGGTTTTAGCGTAGTTGCTAGCAATGCTGACAGTGTACTGATTGATTACACGCCGTTTTTACTCAGCGATACCCATGGGGTGGTTGCGCGTTTGACACAAACCAAGCAAGGTAACTACAAATTGGCGCCTGAGCGCTCGGTAATTTATCCGCCGCGCAGTAAAGCCTTTGTTGATAATACCGAATTAGAAGCCAAGGTAACTTTCTCAGGTTCAGGAACCGGCAGCTATGTGCGTAGCGTCGCCGCTGATGCCGACCATCTCACCTTGCACTTGCACCACTCGTTTATTCGTTTACCCGACGACGGCTATCAAACCCGCGCCTTTCACCCGCAAAGTGGCTTTTGGGCCGAGCAATATCTTGATTATGCCGCACCACTGGGGCAATCCATGCGCGTGCAAGTGATTCCGCGGCATCGTTTTGACGGCTCTGAACCGATTGTTTATTACCTCGACCCAGGTGTGCCTGAGCCGGTTCGCAGCGCTCTGCTTGAAGGTGGTCAGTGGTGGGCACAAGCATTCGCCGCCATTGGTTACCCCGATGGCTTTCAAGTACGCGAATTACCACCTGAAGCTGACCCCATGGACGTGCGTTACAACGTCATTCAGTGGGTGCATCGTGCCACCCGCGGCTGGTCCTACGGAGCCTCCATTATTGACCCCCGCAGCGGTGAAATCCTCAAAGGTCATGTTACCTTAGGTTCGTTGCGGGTACGGCAAGACATGCTAATTGCTCAAGGGTTGTTAGCCCCATATCAAGCCGATCTGAGTAGCAGCGAACAGCAGCAGCTACTGGATGATATTGAGGCTATGGCACTGGCGCGCATTCGTCAGCTTTCGGCACATGAAATCGGTCATACCCTCGGCATTGCCCATAATTTCGCCGCCAGCAGCAATGACCGCGCCTCGGTGATGGACTATCCACATCCACTGGTAAGCTTAAACCTCAACGGTGATGGCGTGCGTTTGGCCGATGCCTATGCCGAAGGTCTCGGTCTGTGGGATAAGCAAGTGGTCGCTTACGGGTATGGTAGCGCGGACCCCAACACTGTACTGGCGCAAAATAAGCAACTCGGGCTGAGTTTTATCTCTGATGCCGACGCCCGCGCTAGCGGTGGCGGTCATCCCGACGCTCACTTGTGGGATAACGGCAGCGATGCAGTCACCGAACTCGAGCGTATTCTTGCGGTACGGCAGCATGTGTTGAGTAACTTCGGCCTGGCTAATCTGGCGCCACAACAACCGGTAAGCCGACTGCAGCAAGTGCTGGTACCGATGTATCTGTTGCATCGCTATCAAGTAGAAGCGGCGGTAAAAATGCTCGCCGGGGTGCACTATGATTATGCCATCAACGATGGTTCAGCACCGCTACTACGGCCAGTGAATGCGGCACAACAGCAGCGCGCTTTGGCGTTGTTGAGTCAAACCTTAAGTGCGGAAAAATTGCGCTTGCCGGACAGCATTAGTCGCTTGTTGACACCGCCTGCCTACGGCGAAGATGGCAATGACCGTGAGTTGTTTAAAGGCTTGACGGGGCTGTTCGCCGATACCGATAGTATGGCGGCCAGCAGCGCACGCTTTAGTTTGCAGTTATTACTGCAACCACAGCGTTTAGAACGCTTGGCGCAGCAACGCCAAACCGACAACACCATACCAAGTATTGCGCAAGTACTTGCCGCGGTGACTGAACAGAGTATTGAGCCAGCGTACCGCGCCAGTGCCGATAGCCTGCAGGTGCGTTTAGCCTTTGAGAGTTTGACTGCGGTGGTGGAGACGTACCTGCAACCGCAACTGAGTGCGTCGGTGAAAGCCCCGCTGTATCAATTCTTACAGCAGCAACAGCAGGCCTGGCAGCAGGCTCCCGCGAGTGCCCATCGCGATTTTGCCCTGCACGCACTGGCGCTGTTGTGGCAGCATCAGCAGTGGCCGTTGCACGCTGCACCGGCCCTGCCGCCTGGCTCGCCGATTTAGTCGAGCTTGCCGAAAAAGCTTTCAGCTAGCCAACGTGGACGCTCGTCTGCGTTGGCAATTTCTTGACCAATAGCATAGTTGATATTGGTAAAGGTCACACCGGCTTGGTAATTGATCGGTAAGTCGGTGCTGTCACTGGGCCGATGATAATGTTTGGCAAAGAATTCACCCCAAATTTCACCACCATTTTCGTCCTCGTTCTTGGCGGTAAAGCCAGTCATCAAGAATACCGCGGGCACACCTTTTTTCACGAACGCATAGTGATCAGAACGGGTAAAAATAGCCTGCTCTGGCATCGGGTCCTCACTCAGCGCAATACCAAACTGGCCAGCTGCTTTGGCCACGCTATCACCCATGGTTGAGTGAGTTGAACCAAAGGCAATCACGTCGGCAAAATCGTACAGCAACACCGGCATATCCAAGTTTACGTTACCGACAATTTGGTGCATCGGTACAGTCGGATAATGGGCAAAATAATCCGCTCCCAACAAGCCACGCTCTTCGGCGGTAACCGCTAAGAATAAAATCGACCGGCGCGGAGCCTTGCCGGCATCAACGAACATCCGTGCGGTTTCGAGCATCACCGATACGCCTGAGGCATT
Source organism: Pseudidiomarina mangrovi (assembly GCF_003999375.1). GTDB lineage: Bacteria > Pseudomonadota > Gammaproteobacteria > Enterobacterales > Alteromonadaceae > Pseudidiomarina > Pseudidiomarina mangrovi. Next base: position 182,024 of record NZ_RJLC01000010.1, on the reverse strand, counting down.
GTCCATAGCGCCATTATTGATATGATCGTCTTGGCTTAAGTCTTTGGTGACGCCAATATGGTCAGAGTGGGCGGTATACAGCACGTACTCGTCAGCTAACTCAGCATCACTGCCGGGTAATATAGCCGCCACATTGGGGCTACTAATCTCGCTGTGCACAGATTCTTTACCAAGAGTTGCAGTGAGACCCAATTCAAAGCCTCGTGGTGATTCACCGGCGCTGGCTTGGGCAAAAATATCGCTCAACGCGGTCGGCGCATTGACGAACAGCTTCTCGGCCGCTTCATGATGCACGTACGCAGAGGCGGTAAAGTTCTTATAGGTTTGATTAGGTTCGCCATCAGCGTTTAACCAGCGCACGCTCGGCGCCCGCTGATACATGATAGAAACCTCATACGGGCGCACTTCTTCACGTTCAGGGCTATGCAAGGTGATCATGCCAACCGCACCGCGCTCGGCAGCGAATTTACTTTTGCTGCTGTTTAAATGGGCACCCTCTTCGCTTGGCAACGACTCTGGGCGACCCGTCAAACTCACCACAATTTTACCGCTGACATCAAGACCGGCGTAATCGTCAATGCCAAAGGCTTCTGACACTAAACCATAGCCAACAAACACTAACGGCGCAGTGACCGATTCGGTTTCTGAATACGAACTGGGGCCGGTCAGAAATTCCTTTGGATAGGCCAAGCTAAAAGTCTGATCACCATTAACCACAGAAAAACTAGCGCTGTTCTCTTTCAACGTACTGCTGCGAAATTTCACCCGTTGAAAATAGCTACCGTTGTCGCCGGCCGGTTGTAAGCCTAACTTTTTGAACTCTGCGGCAATGTACAGCGAGGCGATTTCGTGACCACGGCTGCCGGTGTCACGGCCTTCTAGATCATCACTTGCCAAAAATTCTAAATGCGCTTGCAACGCGTCGGCATCGGCGCTAACTGCGCTGGTAGCGGCATCGCTCTGGTTATTACCACAACCCACCAACCAAATGCCGAGCACCGCGGCGCTTACTAAATAACGTAACTGCATGATGTTGTTTCCAGTGAAATAAGAAAAATGATCCGCCACAGTCTACCCAAGCTCAGCGCCAATCACTAGCACTTGCTGAAAAAGCATTGCACGGCAATATTGTTATAGTATAACATTACATTCATGAGTCTATTGGATATCACCTAACACCTTTGTTTCGCGGAGTTCATTTATGTGGTCGAAAACCCCGATTGCCCTTATCGTTGCCGCTGTTTGTGCTGGTTCCCTGCAACCGAGTTACGCGCAACAAGCACAAAACAACGACGATAGTCGTGAGCATCAACACGAAAATACCGAAGTGATTCGCATCACCGCTGACCCGTTAGCGCGTAACCAATTAAATTCAGCCCAGCCGGTGACGGTGTTAGCCGGTGACCTGCTGCGCGAACAGCAACAACATACCTTGGGCGATACCCTCGCCGATTTACCGGGTATTAGCGCCACGCACTTTGCTGGAGTCGCCAGTAGCCCGATTATTCGTGGCCTCGACGGCCCACGAGTGAAAATCACTCAAAACGGTTTAGACACCGCTGATGTCTCACGCGGTAGCCCCGATCACGCGGTCACCACTGAAACCTCAACCGCACAACAAATTGAAATCTTACGCGGCCCAGCTACCTTGCTGTATGGCAGTGGTGCGATTGGCGGCGTCGTTAACGTGGTTGACCAACGTATCGCGCAGAATTTTGTTGGCGGTCAACAAGGTTTCTTCGGCCTCAGTCTCGATAGCGCCAGCAACCGCCGTGAGGGCCAAGTCGGTTTCAGCGCTGACCACAAATCCACCGTCTGGCATGCCGATGCCTTCAAGCGTCGCAGCGATGACTATGAGGTACCGACCTATACCAATGATGAAGGTGAGCGCCTGAACTATGTTGAAAATAGTTTCGTCGATGCACAAGGTATCAATACCGGTGTCAGCTATATCTTCGATGAAGGCTACTTTGGTGTGTCTTATGGTCGCTTGGAACAACAGTATGGTATTCCGGGCCATGCCCATCACGGTGAAGAGCATGATGATGAGCATGGTGACGAGCACGCCGACGAACATGGCGAAGAGGTCGGCCCATTCGGTGACTTGTGGCAAAACCGTATTCAAGTTCATGGTGGCTGGCAGAACCCGACCGACGCCATCAAACAACTCGAATTACGCTATGGTTTTACCGATTATCAGCACCAAGAAATTGAAGATGGCAACCCGGCGACCACTTTTACCAATCGCCAGCATGAGCTGCGTTTAATTGCCAATCACCAGCCGCTGGCAGGCTGGAACGGTGCCGTTGGTTATCACTATTTTGACCAGCAGCAACAAGCCTTCGGTGAAGAAGCCTACACGCCGCCATCAGACACCAGCCGCCATGCGTTATTCTGGTTGCTAGAGCAGCAATTGGGTGAGTTTAACTGGCAAACCGGTGCCCGTGTCGAGAACGTCTCGGTCACCGCAAGCAATGCTGAGTTATTAGGCAACCAAAGTTACGACTTTACCCCAGTGTCCGCCTCACTCGGCTTTACCGTGCCGCTTAACAGCACGCTACAGCTGGCGTTGAATCTAAGCCATGCGCAGCGGGCTCCGTCAGCTAACGAGATCTTCTCGAACGGCGCTCACTTAGCCACCCAAACCTACGAATTGGGCTTGGTCTATGAGCTGCACGAAGAAGCCGAGCACGATTATCACATCGAGCTCAATAGTCGCCGCCCAGCCATTGAGAAGGCCAATACCATTGACCTCAGCCTGCACTACGAGCAGCCGAACTATCACCTTGATTACACGATTTTTTATAACCGTATCAATGATTTCGTCTTCAGTGCTATCAGCGGTGTCAACAGCCTTGATTTAAGCCACGGTGATGAACATGGCGACCAGCATGCTGATGAGCATGGCGGCGAACATGACCATGAAGAAGGTCTGCCGGTATTAATTAATCAACAGCGTGACGTTGAACTCTTCGGCTATGAGCTAAGCGGTGCCTGGCGTATCAACGAGCGTTGGGAACTAAGTGGTTTTAGCGACTTTATCCGCGCTCGTAGCCTTGATGGTGACGGTAATTTGCCGCGTATTCCGGCGCATCGTTTCGGCACTGATTTACGCTATCTAGCCAGTGATTGGGAAGCCAAACTTGGCTATACCTACTACTTCAAGCACGAGCAATTGGCCGCCAATGAAACCGTGACAGATAGCTTTGCGTTGCTGGATGCGCAGCTGAATTTGTTCCCACAAACCCTGAGTGACATGGGCATGAGTGTTTATCTCAAAGCTGAAAACCTCACCAATGAACTCGGTCTGCTGCATACTTCTTTCTTAAAAGAAGATGCTCCAATTCGTGGCCGTAACTTCAGTATTGGCCTGCGGGGTGAATTCTAGCGCACTGCACGGGCGCTTTATCGCAGCTTGTCAGCAGCCGCTGCCTGCTTTGTTACACTATGCATTGATATTCTAACGATGATAGAGGAACACAGCAGGCATGCGTTTCACGCACTATTTGACCGGACTGTTGATAGGGCTACTGATGGTGCATTCAGCGCACGCTGAATTAACCATCGAGCGGATTTTTTCAGCCCCCAACCTCACCACTGCCGCGCCCCAGCAATTACAGTTTTCTCCGGCCGGTACTGTGGTCAGTTATTTGGCCGGTTCAGCCGAGCAACCACAGGTCTATGATCTGTGGCTGTATGATGTGCGCGCCAATCAACACCGCCGCTTAGTCAGTGCCGAGCAGTTGGTCGCCAACCCGGTGCGGCTGTCCGCTGAAGAACAAGCTCGGCGTGAACGCCTGCGCATCCGCGCCAGCGGTATTGTCGACTACAGCTGGTCACCCAGCGGTGATGCCATTTTATTTCCGCTTAATGGTCAATTATTTCTCTATCAGTTAAGTGACAACAGCGTCAAACAACTAACCGTAGCCACCATGAGTGCTACTGATGCGCGTTTCTCCCCGCAAGGTACGTACGTTAGCTTTGTGCATGACCATAATTTGTGGGTGATTGAACGCGCTAGCGGCAGTGTGCGCGCGCTCACCCGCGACGGTACCGCCACCGTCCACTATGCCACCGCAGAATTTATCGCCCAGGAAGAAATGCAGCGAATGAGTGGCTATTGGTGGAGCCCCGACGAGCAGCACATTGCTCTGACCAAAGTCGACCTCAACCCAGTAGCGGTGATGTCTCGTACCGATATTCATGCTGATCGTACCGAAGTGGTGCAACAACGCTATCCGGCAGCTGGTGCTGCTAACGCTGTGGTCGATTTAGGCATTTTAAGCCTCGACAACAATAGCCCGAACAGCAGCATTCGTTGGTTACAATTACCCACCCAACACGGCAATGGCTATTTAGCCCGGGTGAATTGGGTGACCGATAGCAGCCGCTTGAGTTACCAATGGCAAAACCGTAGTCAAAGCGAGCTGACGCTTTACCTGCACGCCATCAATGCACAACGCTCGCAAGCCCTATTGCGCGAAAGCAGCGATAGCTGGATCAATTTGCATGATGACCTGACCTTTTTGGCCGACGCCCGCCATTTTATTTGGTCCTCGGAGCGCAGCGGTTTCAAGCACCTCTATTTGTATCGGCTCGATGGTAGCTTAATTCGCCAACTAACCAGTGGTGACTGGCAAGTTGATGCCTTAGCGCGGGTCGACGAGACCGCTGGCTATGTGTATTTCACCGGCCGCTATAACAGCCCGATAGAGCGTCACTTGTACCGTACCAGTCTGACTACCAGCAACCCCAGTCAACCAACGCAACTGAGCAGCCAACCCGGCATGCACCAAGTAGTATTTGCCAGTGATGCGCGCAGTTACATCAATTATTTCTCTAGCCCACAACAACCGCCGCAAGTCAGTCTGCATGGGCCCAGTGGTGAACGCATTGCCTGGTTGCATGAGAATAAAATCGATAACACTCACCCACTCGCCGAGTACTTGAGTAGCTGGCGTTACCCCGAATTTGGCACGCTAAACGCGGCCGATGGCCAAGTTCTGCATTATCAACTGACCAAACCGGTTAATTTTGCTGATAACCGCCGTTATCCAGCGGTGGTACTGGTCTATGGTGGCCCGCGCGCGCAGCGTGTCACGCGCAGTTGGGGCGACTACTTTGCGCAGTATCTGGCGCAACAAGGCTTTGTGGTATTCCAACTGGATAATCGCGGTAGCGGCAATCGAGGTAAGCAATTCGAGCGGCCAATCTTTCGCCAACTCGGACAGGTTGAAGTCACCGACCAACAGCTCGGCTTACAGTTTTTGCAAAAACTGCCCTACGTCAACGCTGAACGCATTGGCGTATTTGGTCACAGTTACGGGGGCTATATGGCGCTGCATATGGTGTTGCGCTTACCTGAGGTAGCCAGCGCCGTCGCCGGCGCACCGGTCACCGATTGGGCCTTGTACGACACCCATTACACCGAGCGCTACTTGGGTACCCCGCAAGACAATGCCGAAGGTTATCAACGCGCCTCGGTGTTGAGCTATGCCAAGCAACTCAGCAAACCGTTGCTGATCTATCACGGCATGGCCGATGACAATGTGTTGTTCGACCATACCGCCAAGCTAACCTTTGCTCTGCAAGACGCCATGTTGCCGTTTGAAATGATGGCCTACCCCGGCAAAGCACATGGCCTGTATGGCCGCAGTACCAGCATTCACCGCTATCAGATGATTGCCGACTTTTTTGTGCGCACACTGAAATAAACGATATACTGAGCGCATCACAAGTCACCGGAGATAGTTCTGATGCGCTTTTTATCTCGTCGTTTAGTTATGCCCAATGACCTGAATTTTGCCGGCTCACTGTTTGGTGGCCGAATTTTGGAATGGATTGACGAAGAAGCTTATATCTTTGCCGCCTGTCAATTAGACCACAAAAGCTTAGTCACTAAACACATTGGTGCCATCAGTTTTGAAACCTCGGCTTATCAGGGCGATGTGGTGGAATTTGGCCTTGGCGTACAAGCCGTGGGACGCACCTCAGTGACGGTCACCTGCGTGGTACGTAATAAGCAAACCAAGCAGAACATTTGTGTTGCCGATGACATTGTGTTTGTGCACATTGACCCTGAAACACGTAAACCGCTACCGCATGGCAAAACCAAACAACAATTAGACATGCTGAAAGTAGAAGCACCGGCCTAAAGCCGGTGCTCACACTAAGCCACAAAAGCTTAGTTCAAATCTTTATACAAGGTGCGGATCCAACGCTCTTCGTTGATGAAACCCCATGACCAGTCCGCCCATTTGGCGTCAAGACCTTGAGCGACCGCTTGATCTTCCGTTAAGCCAGCGCTTTGCATGCTGCGTACTTCTTCACGGGTGACTTTGATCATTGATACTAAACGCTGCCAGTCGGCCTTTTTCGACAAGCCTCCGTGACCTGGGATAATCAACGTTTCATCATCGATATCGGCCATGACCGCTTCAATGGCATCAATATAGCCCTGTACGCGGCCACCTGAATTCAAATCAATGAACGGAAAGCGATCAACAAAGAACAAGTCTCCGGCGTGGATGACATTCGCCGATGGGAACCATACCACTACGTCACCGTCGGTGTGCGCGGCCGGATAATGGGTCATTTGAATAGTTTCATCGCCTACTTTGAAGCCTAGTCCGCCTGCAAAGGTAATAGTCGGTAAGCCGCTCTTGTCAAACCGGGTGTCGGCGTCTAAGCGCGCCAGCACGTTGGCATGAGCAATGCGGTTCTCAACACCTTTGGCGGCAAACGCTGCATTACCATTCACGTGATCGCCATGAAAGTGGGTATTGATTAAGGTTTTCAGCGGTTGCTCGGCTAACGCGGCAATGGCTGCGGCAATTTTATCAGCCAGCGGCGCATATTGGGCATCAACCATTACCACTTGGTCAGCACCAACGAATACCCCAATGTTACCGCCTTGACCGGTTAACATGTAAACCCGCTCACCCACTTCAGTGGCCTTAATCTCAACGTTATCCATCGAGGATTGTGCGAGTGCAACCGTGCTACTCAATGCCAAACTGGTGGCGATTACCCAGTGTTTCCAACCGTTCATTGTTATCTCTCCAAGGCTATATACGTGCTACAAGAGTCGCTCGATTAGCGCGATAAATAACGCCCCGCAAAGCTCGCCACCGGCGTTGCCGTTGGCTTACCATGCTGCCAATCGCCACCTTCTACACCACTGCCAGCAATATCGACATGAATGTAAGGCAGCGGCTGCTGGCTATTATTACCATGCTGATCAAGGCCCGCCGCAATGGTTAAAAATGCCATCGGGAATTGATGCCCACGCTTGGTGGTTGCTGAGGGTCCATTGTTACTCGACAACACATCATCGGCGCGCGTACGCGCCCGCACAAACTGAAAATCTTCCCGCCGTGACCACGAGATCTCGCTTGGGTCGCCGTACAACTCACCGGCTTGCCAAAGTGGCTCGATGCAGTCGTTTACGCGCGCCGGACCATTCGGGATCAACGCGGTGTAAGGACCTTTTGACAAAGCCGCATGACCGGTCAGGGTAGCGACACTAAATAATTCCGGGTTGGCATAACTGGCCGCGCTAACGCGCAAATGACTGAGCAAATCAGCCAACAACAGACGCCCTTCGGCATCGGTGTTACCAATGCGCACGCGCACACCACTATGGCCAGTAATAATTTCGTCGGCAACGAAGGCTTCAGCGCCAATACTATTGCGCACTAAACCCAGCTCGGCCACCACATTAATGGTCTCTGGGCGCAATAGCGCCACACTTTTGATAAAGCCAGCAACACCCGCTGCACCACCTTTGTCACGGCTCATACCAGCCATATGACCGTTAATTTTTAAATCCGCGCCGCCGGTGTCATAGACAATACCTTTACCGGCGAACATCAGCGTTTTCTCGGCCGCTGGCGCTTTATATTCCAAGCGTACCACACACGGACGGTGCCGTTCGACTTGCACACTCGAACGGGCCACCGCCATCAGCAACGGATAATCACGGCGCAACTGCTCAATATCGTCGATGACGGTGACTTGCACCGGCGATTGCGCAAAGGCTTGCTGCAAATAGCGAGCAAAGTTACGCGCGCTCATGCGCTCTGGCTCAGTACCACATAAGTCACGGGCTAAGCGTTTACCCGCTTCAATAGCCATCAACCAATCGCCATTAACACTGGCCACCAAGCCCATTTCAGTAATCGGCTCTAACGCCTCTTCACCATGCGCTTCGCGCGCTTCTAACGGTTGATACAAAGCTTGACACGCGCCCCAATAAGCAACCGCTTCAGCTTGCGCAAACGGCCCCTCAGCGGGTAATCCAAACACCACCAACAACGGTTTACGCGCGCCCGCTTGTTCGGCAATTTTTGCCGCCACACCGGCAGCTTCAGCCACTTGCCGTACATCGGCATAATCGCTGTCTAAGGCCCCTGTTGGCGCACAGATCAGCCGCCCGCCCGGCACTTCACTGGGCACTAATAAAGCACTGTGGCCGACCCGTTGGTCAAGCCGCTTGGCGCGTTTCACATGAGCGCTAAAATCAGCCGGAAGCGTCTGGTTAAAGTCTCCAACTAACAGCACCGCATCAAAATCATGCGCCGCTGCTTGAGCAAAATCGTCTAATACAGTTAATCGTGGAAATGCCATACTGCCTCCGTTAATGCATGTTTTAGGTGATACGCCGCCATTTTGTACCGTGTGGCGTGTCTTCTAACTCAATATTCAGTGCGCTCAATTGCTGCCGCGCGGCATCGGCTCGTGGCCAGTCTTTGGCAGCGCGTGCGGCATTGCGCTCGGCAATTAATGCTTCGATCTGAGCGGTATCATCGCCAGCGCCTTGTAAAAATTGCTCGGGATCGTGCTGTAAAATACCCAAGATCGCCGCTAGGCTGCGCAACTCAGCCGCCAGCAACGCTGCTTGTTCCGGCTGTTCACTGCGCAAACGGTTGATATCACGCGCTAATTCAAATAATACCGGCATGGCTTCAGGCACGTTGAAATCGTCATCCATAGCCTGGTTAAAGCGCTCGGCATAGGCGGCGGTTTGCTCCGCTTGACGAGCTACCACAGCGACATCACGCAAGGCGGTGTATAAACGCTCTAAACTGGCGCGCGCTTGATTGAGGTTGTCTTCAGTATAGTTCAGCTGCGAACGATAATGGCTAGAGAGCAAGAAAAACCGCACGGTTTCAGCGTCATAGGCCTTCAACACCTCACGAATGGTGAAAAAGTTACCCAACGACTTGGACATTTTCACTTCATCCACCTGCACCATACCGCTGTGCATCCAGTAGTTCACATAGCTGCTTTGGTTGGCACAGCAACTCTGCGCCACTTCGTTCTCATGGTGTGGAAAAATCAAATCTGAGCCACCGCCATGAATATCAAAATGCTCGCCTAAATGGCGCTTATTCATCGCCGAACACTCTATGTGCCAACCGGGGCGACCATCACCCCAAGGCGACGCCCAACTTGGCTCGCCTGGCTTGGCCTGTTTCCACAGCACAAAATCCAGTGGGTCAGTCTTTTGCTGGGTGACTTCAACCCGCGCACCGGCTTGCAGTTGCTCCAAATTCTGCCGGCTCAGCTGGCCGTAGTCAGCAAAACTACTGACATCAAACAGCACATCGCCATCAGCCGCCACATAGGCATAACCACCGGCTAACAACTGCTCAATCATGACAATAATATCGGCCATGTGATCGGTCACCGTTGGCTCAATATCCGGGCGCAGTAAATTCAGCGCATCAAAATCGTCATGCATGGCTGCGGTATAACGGGCCGTGACGGCAGCAATGGGTTCACCATTGTCATTAGCGCGGCGGATAATCTTGTCATCCACATCGGTAATATTGCGCACATAGGTCACCTCATAGCCGCGCGCGCGCAGATAGCGCACCACCATATCAAAGGCCACATAGGTACGCGCATGACCAATATGACAGTAATCATAAATGGTAACCCCGCACACATAGAGCTTCACCTGACCTGGGGTGATTGGCACAAAAGCCTGTTTACTGCGGCTGAGGGTATTGAAAATGGTTAACATGCGGTGCTTTACTCCAAATGCGTAGCGCGGTGGTCATTTTTGTCCGCTCATCATACCGCAAGCTGTAGCCTTGTCACAAACGATGGTAAACTTGCCGCGATAAATTCAATTTTTGGAGATTAACCATGTTTGTAACCCTGCACACCAATCACGGCGATATTAAAATTGAGATGTATGCCGACAAAGCGCCTGCCACGGTAGAGAATTTCGTCACTTATGTGAAAGAAGGCTTTTACAGCAATACTTTGTTTCACCGCGTCATCAAGGGTTTCATGATCCAAGGCGGCGGCTTTAATCTCGAAATGATTCAAAAGCCAACCCGCGCCACCATTAAAAACGAAGCTAACAACGGCTTAAAAAATGTCATCGGCAGTATCGCCATGGCGCGTACTCAAGACCCCCATTCAGCGTCATCACAGTTTTTCATCAATGCCGCCGATAACGACTTCCTTAACTTCCGCAATGAGAGCGTGGGTGGCTGGGGTTACTGCGTATTTGGTCAAGTGGTTGAAGGCATGGCGGTCGTTCAGGCTATTGAGCAAGTACGTACTGGCAGCGCTGGCTTCCATCAAGACGTGCCGGTCGACGACGTGGTGATTGAAAGCGCCAGCGTCAGCGAGTAATAACCCGTGAGTTGTTGGTTGGTAGCCGATCTGCACTTAAGCCCAGCGCGCCCTGATATCAGTGCGCTGTTTGCTGAATTTTTGCAGCAGTTAGCCACGCAGCAGGCGCAGGCGCTCTATATTTTGGGCGATTTAGTTGATGCCTGGATCGGCGATGATGACCACAGTGCCTTTGCCCTGCAATTACAGCAGCAACTGCGACAACTTACCGACAGCGGTGTGCCGGTCTACTTTATGGCCGGTAACCGCGACTTTTTAATTGGTGCTGAATTTGCCAAGCGCACCGGGGTGCAATTATTGTCCGAACCAACGCTCGTCACGCTGCGCCAGCAACCCACGTTGTTGCTGCATGGTGATAGCCTGTGTACCGCCGATAAGAGCTATCAACGCTTTCGCCGCATTATTCGTGCGCCTTGGGTGACCAAGCTCCTACTGGCCTTGCCACTATCCATGCGGATGCGAATTGCCCGGCGCCTGCGTGCGGCCAGCAAAACCCAACAGCCGTTAAGCCCACAGCAACTGCAACTGATGGATGTCACCCCAGCGGCGGTCACCGCGCTGTTTGAACGCTATCAGGTCAGGCACATGATTCACGGCCACACCCATCGCCCTGCCGTACATCAGCATCACCTTAGCGATGGCAGCATCGCCGAGCGTATTGTGCTGGGCGATTGGTACCAGCAAGGTAGTATGCTGAAAGTCGATGATCAGGCGGCCGAGCTTCTCACCCAGCCGCTGTGAAAACGAAACTCGGTATCCTCTGAGGTTATTAAGTCAGCCTCAACACCACCAAAGAAAGCCACCCGCTCGCTAATATCATGACCGGCAATTTGCTCGGCTAAACTCAGATAGTCCTGATAATGACGCGCTTCTGAGCGCAACAAGCTGATATAAAAATCGCCCAAAGGCTTATCCACATGCGGTGCCAGCGCGGCAAATCGCTCACACGAACGCGCCTCTATGTAGGCGCCACAAATCAGCTTATCGATCAAGGTAGCCGGTTCATGGGTACGAATATGCCGCAACAGCCCGCGCGCATAGCGGCTTGAGGTGATATTACGATAGCTAATACCGTAGCTCTCCATGATCTCCAGCACTTGATAAAAATGATGCAGCTCTTCTTTAATCAACAGCACCATCTTGTCAATCAAGTCATCGCTGTAGGGGCTGTCACTACGGGCAATCATGTGCTTGCTTAATTTATCGCCACGGGCCAACTGCCGCCAATCGCCGATCTGCCGATAGGTGAAGTCCTCATAGGGCTTTAACCATGCCAGTAGCGCTTCGCCGCTAGCAGCATCCACTGCATATTTACGGATCAAGAACAGCGCCGATTGCGCTGCCTTTAACTCACACACCAAATGGTCGAGCAGCACAATCGGCAAGTTTTCTGGCTTTTTAGCGTCCTCAACCCAAGCCGCCGGGGTATCGCACTGCAAAAATTGCCGAATGGGCGCTAATAAATTTTCCACATTGATCAACCTTTTCGCTATTTCATTACAATTTGCAGGGAAATATCCCCGATCACCCCTGTCAGCGCCTAAAAAGCGCTTGACTCTGCCGAAAAACCGACCAATATAGAATCAAGCCACAGCAAAAAAGTGGCACATACTATAACGATAAAATGCAGTAACAACGACACATGAAGTAGAGGTTTATCATGATTTTAAACCATATTTGGGGATTATACGCCCATCCACTGGAAGAGTGGAAAAGCATTGACCAACGTCACGAGAGCATGACCTTTGCGGTCAGCCACATTCTCATCATCGCCTTATTACCCTGCCTAGCCGCCTATTATGCCTCAGCACACTTAGGTTGGAGTATTGGCGCACGCGAGGCCACCTTTTTATCACAGCAAAGCGCAGTTATCATGGCGGTAGCCATGTATGCGGGTATCCTTGCTGCGGTATTTGCGCTGGGTTATTTGGTGCACTGGATGGCACAAACGTTTGGCGCTAAGCCAACCTTCACCCAGTCTATGGAACTGGCAGCATACACCGCGACACCCGCTATCATGTCAGGCGTAGCCGCACTGTATCCAGAACTGTGGTTTGTCACCATGGTATTTTTAGCCGGCGTGGCCTACTCGGTTTATCTGCTCTATACCGGTGTGCCTATTTTAATGCACATTCCTGAAGAGCGTGGTTTTATCTACGCCAGTTCAGTGGTGACCGCAGGGCTTATTATGCTGGTCTGTCTGATGGTGGCTTCGGCCATTATGTGGACCAACGGCTTCGGCCCTAGCTACGTCAGTTAAACACTGCTCAAACATGAGCTAAAAAGCCAAGTCGGTAGCGACTTGGCTTTTTTTATGCTGACGAGCCAGCATCAATATAGCGCATTCGCTTACTCGCCTTAAGCTGGGCAATATCAACCATCACCAAGCCATCAATGGCGTCGGCAAAGTCGGCGTCGATATTAAAGGCGAGAAAGCGCACCCCGCCGGGTTCACAGAGATCGGCATATTGTTTGTAAAGCGTCGGTATAGCCACCTGCATACTGGCTAAATACTGTTTTAGACTGGCAAAATCATAGCTGTAGTCGGCACTTGGTGGTGCTAACGGCTGCTGTTCCGCGATATATGGCGTGCGCCCAGCGGCTAACTGCTCAGCATCGACAAAATGCTGGCTAAAAAATTGCACCACGGCGTCTTTTGCCTGTTGCGGTAGCGCACCGCTTAAGGTGACCGGCCCAAATAAATAGCGATAGTTGGGCTGCCGGCGCAGCAGCGCGCCTATACCCTGCCAGAGATATTCCAGACTACGGCGCCCCCAATAGCGGGGTTGCACAAAGCTGCGGCCCAGCTCTAAGCCTTGGCTAAAATACCTATCCATAGCCGGGCTATAACGAAACAGACTATGACTGTAAAGCCCTGCGACGCCATGCTGGGCCAAGATCTCGGCGCAATCACCAAGCCGATAAGCACCGGCTATTTCAAGATCCTGTGGGCTCCATAATAGTAAATGCTGATACCAGGTGTCGTAATTATCTAAATCACGGCGCCGCCCCGTGCCTTCATCAACGGCGCGAAAGGCAATTTCGCGTAACCGCCCCAACTCCCGCAAAATGGTGGAGTTGCCCTGATAGCGATAATGATAAATGTGATGGCCGTCGGCAGTCTCGCCAAGTAATTCGCAGGCTTCGATAGCGCGTTTCAATAATTGCCGCGGTTCGGCGCGAGCAACAGGTCGCTGCGTGCGTAATAAGCCAACCTTATCATGGCCAATACGATACAGGTGTTTACGTACCACGGCGGCAATGTCATGCACTGAGGCAGCATGGTCGCCACCCTGTAATGCGCTGGCAGGTATCACCTCACCAATCCGAAATTTGATATGGCGCTGTTGCTGTTTGAACATCTCTTGCACCAATAACAGCGTACCCAACGGCTTATAAAGCATCGATGCACCGTAAAACAAAGCTGAATTATGGGCGCCAACAAAAATCGGTAATATCGCTGTTTGAGTGCGTTGGGCTAAACGCACAAAACCGCTGTACCACTTGCCATCGCGCACGCCAACCGGGCTCAGCCGTGACACCTCACCAGCGGGAAAGATAATCAATGCACCATCCGCCTCGAGGTGCTGTTGCATGGCGCGAAAACTAGCGCGCTCGCCCTGCTTGCCGAATACCGCCACCGGAATCAGTAATTCCTGCAGCGGTTTTACCGCCATCAGCATATCGTTCGCCAAAACTTTAACGTCGCTGCGCACTTCACTGACCAGTTTCAGCAACGCCAAGCCATCGAGTGAACCAATCGGATGGTTGGCAACAATAATGAGTCGCCCTTGGCTGGCAATATTGTCTTTCTCGGCATCCCGCGCTGAGTAGGTAAAATCGAAGAAATCCAGCACGTGCTCAACAAATTCCAAGCCGTGTAATTGTGGATACTGCGCAGCAAAGGTTTTTATTTGACGCTCGCATAACACACTACGTAACAATACCACCGTAGGCTTGTGCAGCCATGGGTGTTGCTGCAGTTGCGGCATTTTCTGTTGTATCACCTGTTCCACTTGGATCATGGCTGGTCTCCGTTGCTGTTGCTGATAGTGATCACACCACCTCAGCATCACCCTATTGCAACAACATGACCGTGGCATGGCAGTTATATTGCGCTTTTATTGCGCAGTTGAGCGCACAAAACTTTGGCGTTGCAGCAACTTCTGCTAGTCTGTTTGGCATCCGTACTTTCGTTTAACCGCTGGAATCTCGTGAAATGAGCGATAACTCAAAAAAATTAAGCCTCACTACTCGCATTGTCATTGGTATGTTCGCGGGTATTGCCGTGGGCATGCTATTGAAGGTGTTGTTCCCAGATAACCTATTGGTTGAGGGTTACCTGACCAAAGGCTTATTCTTTGTCGTCGGGCAGATTTTTATCAGTGCCCTGCAAATGCTGGTAGTACCGCTGGTATTCGTCAGCTTGGTGGTTGGCACCTGTTCATTGAGCGACCCCAGCAAACTGGGGCGGCTTGGTGGTAAAGCCGTTGGCCTCTACTTGATCACCACCGCCGTAGCTATTTCTATTGCTATTGGCTTTGGCGTGTTAGTGCAACCGGGTGCAGGTATTGAGCTCAGCACTGAGGCATCGTACCAAGCCCAAGCTGCACCATCGCTGGCGCAAGTGATCATCGATTTATTCCCGAAAAACCCGTTTGATGCCTTTGCCGATGGCAACATGCTGCAAGTGATTGTCTTTGCCTTGTTATTTGGTATTGCCATGGCCTTAGTTGGCAAATCAGGTGACCGCTTAAAGGGCTTATTTGAAGACTTCAACGAAGTAATCATGAAGTTAGTCATTATTTTGATGAACTTAGCGCCTTACGGTGTGTTTGCACTAATGGCTAAGCTGTTCACTGAAACCGAGTTTGAGACCATTTATAGCCTTGGCAAATACTTCCTGCTGGTGCTGGGTGTGTTGATTTTGCACGGTGTGGTGACTTACTCCGTGATCTTGAAGTCATTGACTGGGTTAAGCCCAGTGATGTTCCTGCGGAAAATGCGCGAAGTAATGATTTTCGGCTTCTCTACGTCGAGCAGTAATGCCACCATGCCAATCACCCTAGAAACCGTCACCAAACGCTTAGGTGTGCACAATAGCGTGGGTTCGTTCACCGTGCCATTGGGCGCCACCATCAACATGGATGGCACCGCCATCATGCAGGGTGTGGCCACGGTGTTTATTGCCCAAGTATACCTGATTGACCTGACCTTGGCTGATTATGCCATGGTAGTGCTGACCGCTACCCTGGCCTCGGTGGGTACCGCCGGGGTGCCTGGGGTAGGCTTAATTATGCTATCCATGGTGTTGGCGCAGGTTGGCTTGCCGGTTGAAGGCATCGCCCTGATTATCGGCGTAGACCGGCTGTTAGATATGACCCGCACCGCGGTCAACGTGACCGGCGATGCCATGGTATCGATCATTGTGGCGCGCAGTGAAGGCGCCTTTGACGAGAACGTCTTTAATAACCCGAATGCTGATGTCGCCGAGCGTGATATCGCCGATAAGCTGTAACGCCGAGGGTTGCGACGATGGCTGAGGCACGCCTAGCGCGCCTCACGCCACATAAATTGCAGTAATCGTGGCGTATCCAATACCACCTCACCCTGCTCGCCGGCCATCACTTGCTCTAAAATCGGCAGTAATACCTGCAAAATATAGCTATTAACGGCGCCATTCTGCGGTAGTTTGGGGAGCTGCAACGAGGGCAAACGCACACTCATAATCGCCCGCCCCTGATCGAATAAATTCACCACCACATTGTTCAGTTGCACCTGCTCGAGTTGCCACACTAACTGCATGGATGCTGGTTGTGCGGTTGGCTTACGTAACTGCTCCAACATGCTATGCAAGTTGGACTGCCCCTTACCGAAGTAGGCGATGGTCAACTGACTATCCTGTACTGTCATGCTGGTGAGCTTTATTTGCTGCTTTAAGGCCGATTGCCACTCCCCCGCCACCATGATACTACCAGCCTGTAATACTTCATTGAGGCCGTCATCAAGCTGCTTTAAGGCGGTGGTAACGCGTACCTCGGTGGCACTGACCTGCGGTTTGCTGAGATCCAGGGTAAAGCTCTGATAACTCATTTTGGCATTCAAGCTACGCTGTACATGCTCAGTAACCACTGTGCCAACGCGCGCCGACAATGGGTCATTCCACGCCAAGGTGCTAGCGCTCGCAGCTATCCCGGTTGCCACCAGCGCGGCCATAAGACTAATACGAAACATACGCTTACCGCCGTTGATGAAGTTCGCGATTGTGCTGCTTCTGTTCGGCATTCTTTTTTAGCAGCACATACAAGGAGCCAGCACCACCGTGCTGACGCTGGCTGCTATGAAAAGCCATCACCGGCTCCATTTGTTGCAGCCATTTATTGACATAACTTTTCAATAGCGCTGGGTGTGGTTTGGAAAATTTCCCCATACCGTGCACTACTAGGGCACTGCGCACGCCGCGTTTGTGGCACAGGTTAATAAACTCAAATAAGGCTTTACGCGCTTGTCGTAACGAATGATTGTGCAAGTCGAGGGTGGCTTCGAGTTCGTACTGGCCCAAGCGCATCCGCTTATGCACGCCATGCTGCACGCCATCGCGACGATAGTCGAGCACTTGGTCTGGCTGCACGAACTCAACGAACTCCATCGACAGGTAGTTGATGTCGTCAGCCAGCTGCTGCTCGGCCGCTTGACGACGCTGCAGTTGCGCCAAGGTTGGCGCGAACTCAGTACGGGTGTCGGCAATATCGGCGTTATCAATCGGCTTAACGCCCGACATTTCTCGCCGAAACAGCTCAAATTCATCACTCATTTCTGCACAAACTCTCGCAAACTGGTCAGCACCGCGCTGACATGTCTACCAATACGCTCACCCAATGGTTTTTTGTTCACATAGCGCAAGGCAAAGATCTGATAACTCTCGGCTTGCTCCAATAACCAGGCGTCACTGGTTTGCAGTTTATCCAGCAAGCCCAGCTCAATGGCTTGCTGTGCGGTCCAGAATTCACCGGTAGCAACCCGCTCCAGCTCAAGTTGCGGCCGATACTGGCTAATATGCGCTTTAAATTGCTGATGAATTGACTCTAAATCTTGCTTGAACTTGTGGCGGCCAGCATCGGTATTTTCACCAAACAGCGTTAATGTGCGCTTATATTCGCCGGCGGTAATCTGCTCAAAATCAACCTTATGCTTCTTCAAAAAGCGGTTGAAGTTAGGCATTTGTGCTACTACACCAATGGAGCCGACAATGGCAAACGGTGCCGCCACCAATTGATGGGCCACACAAGCCATCATGTAACCACCGCTGGCGGCCACCCGGTCCACACATACTGTCAGCTGTAGCTTGGCATCACGCAAGCGCTGTAATTGTGCCGCTCCCAAGCCATAGCCATTGACCGTGCCCCCACCGCTTTCTAAGCGCACCAACACCTGATCATCGGCTTGGGCCGTGGCGATAATGGCGGTGACTTCGCGGCTCAGCGCATCAACTTCTTTGGCTTCCATACCACCAACAAAATCGAGTACAAATAGTCGCGGTAGTTCAGCCTGCTGCTGATGCTGCCGTTTGGCCTGTTGCTTTTCGACTTTAGCGGCCTTTTTGGCAGCCTTTTTATCAAGCATTTTCAGCTTCAGCCGCGCCACTGTTTGACGCAGGCTGGCAGACAGATTATCTAACTGTAATTCACCTTTTTCACTTTTCTGCCGCTGCGCCGCGTTGGCAATGGTACCGACCACCAACATAATGGCAAATACGATAATGGCGGCCTTCGCCACAAATTCTAGCAGATTCCATAGCAGTTCCATGACAACTCCTTACAGCGCTTGGTGACCTCATTAAGTCACTTAGTTTAGCAAATAAAAAAGGCCGACAAGCGGCCTTTTTTGCGAGCAGATGTAAGCAACTACTTAGTTACACAATACCGCGGTATTGGTAATTGGTAAGGCAGTCGCGTCGGTGGTGAACCAGCCGGCGGTTTGTAACTGCATTTCCATAGTCGCAGCAACTGATGCTGCAGGGCTTACGATAGAGCCGTGGTCGCCCTCACAGAAGCGCACTGCACCAGAAATTTTAGCACCATCAACACTGGCCGTAGTTTGCGTGCGGTTCGGCAATGCTAAACCAGCAATCAATGGCTCAGTACCAGCTAACGGCTTACCTTCAACGGTGTTTGGCACCACTAGGTCTGGTACAACTTCAATCAGGTGCACTGGGCTACCGGTGGAAACCACCCGAGCCGCGTAGTTGATTGGGTCGGCCGAGTCGATAACGGTTTGCGCAGCGAAGGCGAATTGTTCAAACACGCCATTGATCTGTGCCACCGTTGCTGGCGTTGCTGAGGCCATAAACTGGGTGTACACCGAGCCCAACAGCGTTTCAAAGGCTGCGGTGCCTGGTTGCACTTGCGCGTTCGCCGCAGCATCGTTTACCGCAGCAGCAAAGGTGCTGTTAGCGGCATACAACAATTGGCTCTTAATGGTGGTGCCAAAAGCCGGTGACGCTAACAAGAAGTTAGCAATACTCTGACCTGGCGCCATTAAGGTACTGGCGCGTACGTTAAACAAGCCTGATGCTGGCGCTAATGCACCACTCATAGGCGAGTTCGCCATAGCCGTGAACGGCGTACCAGCGATAGCACCTAATGAGTGACCAACAAAGTACACACGCGTACCATCAATTGGTGCACCTTGGGCGGCATTTAAGCTTAAACGCAAGCCCAACATGTCAGAAATCGACTGACGAATGTTGTCCCGTGCGGTCAGCAAACTACCTAAGTTCATGTAGGCTGTAGCACTACCGGTTGAGGCGTTAATTGCGCCAAAACCACGGTCACCATGCAATGGATGATCCATCGCTACAACGGCGAAACCAGCAACCGACAAGCTACCAGCAATGCCAAGTGCGTTGGTTTTGTTACCAGTGATACCGTGTTGGAAGATCACCACTGGCCAACCGCTAGCTGGCATAGTAATTGGCGCTAAACCTTGTACTGCACGCACTTGGTTGACCGCCGCTTCATTCGGTACCGACATGATGACCGGCACGTTAGCTTGGGTCACCACAGCTGGGATTGGGTTGTACTTAGTTAAATGACGCTCGTTATCGATACCAGGGAAGTCGTAACAGTTGTTCGGTGGTAACAACAGCGCTGGATTGGTCAATGCTGCTGGATCAATACCCGCTGTTGCTGGGTTGAGCGCACCGGCCGCAATAGCACCTAAAATAGAGGCTGGGCTGTCACAGGCCGCAGTCCAACGACCGTTAATAGGCGCGGTTGGGTTTTCTGCTGTTGGCACTGGCGAGAAGTATGGCAGTGTCACCGAGCCTTGATAGAACGCTGCAGTGCTTGCTGCCGCATAGGCTGGATTCATTGGGTCAGCAGGTAACTGGCCGGCATTGACCAACACATCGGCGACGGTCAAGCCAGTAGCTTGGGCGCCTAACGCTGGCGTACCGCTGCTGCTGAACTGCTGCACCATCAAGCCTTTAATGGCTTGGAACACATCTTCCACTGACTGCGTGGTAAAGCTTGAGGTGTAAATAATACGATCTTTGTTGATACCGAACGCTTGTAACGCGTTTTCATGCGAGTTGATCAAGCTCTGCAGACCTAATGCTGATGCATCGGCAGAAATTGGGAAGGTCGCTGGGTCGCGCTTCATTAAACCGTAAGTCTGTGATGGCAACACATTGCGGCCCAAGGTATCGCGAATGTTATCGGTCAGCACCGCCACGTAACCCGTTTTGGCTTTCCATGGTTTCAATGGAATTACGGCGACGCCGCTACCGCTGGTGGCGCGGACAATAAAGTCAGTGCCATGAACAAGTTCGCCGACCACCGCACAGGTAGCCGCTGGGCTGGCTGACGCACAAGCTGGGCTGACTGCTGAGCCACCCATGATAGTTTCAAATACGCGAATTGAACCTTGAGCTTCTAACGAAGCCGAAGTCACGGTGACTTGATTGCCACTTGCATCAACAGGCAACGAGAAGTTGAAGGTCAAGGTCGAATGCGTGCCCCAACCGTCAAGGCCGTTAATCGCTACTTGTGGGTTGGTGTTGTCATTCGGGTTAGCAACTGGAATATTCAAGGTGCCGTCGACAGTGCCACCCAACAGAATGTTTGTCGGTACCGGGACTGCACCGGCTGATGGATCAAATAGTACCCGCGTAGCGTTTACTTGGGTTTGCACTTCGGTGACTGGCGCATCGTCACCACTGCCACCGCAGCCCACTAAGAGCGCGCTGCTGATTGCTGTTACTAGCAAAAGTTTTTTCATGAGGCTTCCCCAATCCTTATTCGTGTTGTTATGTAGTGAGCACCTGCAGATGCTTTTTATTCGTGTAGCCCTATCATCACCTTTTCTAACTGGTAGGACAAGAGCCGTTGTTAACAAAATTTTATACACCGAGCGTAGCAAACTTGAAAGTATTTTTGCGGTTTTTTATCGCCTATTGCTGAGAAACCACCGAAAAACCAGTACACTTGCGCTTAATCATTCGTTCTCAGTGTAAGCCTAAAATGACCACAATGCACAACTACCCTATTTCAAGTACCAGCTTAGCTGGAAAAATCATTCTCGTCACCGGTGCCGGCGACGGCATTGGCAAGCAAGCTGCACTGACCTATGCCGCCGCGGGTGCAACGGTGATCTTGCTCGGCCGCACGGTCAAGAAACTCGAAGCGGTTTACGACCTGATTGTTGCTGCTGGCGGCCCCGAGCCAGCCATTGTGCCATTGGATATGAAAGGTGCCACGCGTAGCCACTATCAAGCCATGTGCAGCACTATTAGTGAGCAATTTGGTCGGCTAGATGGCTTATTACAGAATGCTAGTATACTGGGCGTGTTATCACCCTTTGAGCATATCGACCTTGATAGTTGGAATGACATCATGCAGGTCAACGTCACGGCGCAGTTTGTCATGACCCAAGCGCTCATGCCGGCGCTGAAAAAGGCTGAGCAGGCTAGTATTGTGTTTACCTCATCAGGCGTTGGTCGCAAAGGCAAAGCCTTTTGGGGCCCTTATGCGGTCAGCAAGTTTGCCACTGAGGGCTTAGCCCAAGTCATGGCTGACGAGTACGCTGGCACCAACATTCGCGTTAACGTGATCAACCCGGGCGCAACCCGCACCGCTATGCGCTCCAAAGCTTACCCAGCCGAAGATGCCAGTAAACTAAAAACACCAACAGATTTAATGCCACTCTATGTTTATTTGATGAGTGATGACGCGATTGCTGTAAATGGGCAATCGTTAAACGCGCAGTAAGCTCCAATAGTACTGCGCCCGTAACTAAATCGTTAGTGAGGAGTGCTGTATGACCATGCAATTGCAACTGCAGGGAATGAGCTGTGCGGGGTGCGCGCGCAGTATCGAAAAAGCGTTACTGCAAGTACCTGGGGTGGAGCGCGTTGAGGTTAATTTTGCCACTGAAATAGCGGCTGTTAATGGCACTAATCTGCATCCCCAAGAACTCATCGCTGCAGTAACCAGCGCCGGCTATCAAGCTAGTTTGCTATCGACATCGAGTGATACCAGTAGTGCACAAGATGCCCATCAGCAGAAACAATTCCTTCAATTCGTTATCGCCGCACTGTTATCAGCACCATTACTCTATACCATGGTTGGTCACTTCAGCTGGACCAGCGCTATGCCGATGCCGGCTTGGTTGATGAACCCTTGGTGGCAACTGGCGCTGGCAACCCCGGTACAATTCATTATTGGCGCACAATTTTACTGGGGCAGTTGGCTGGCCATCAAGAATCGTGCCGCCAGTATGGATGTGCTGGTCGCTTTAGGTACCTCGGCAGCCTATGGTTACAGCCTGTACCTAATGCTGACGGATCCGCACGCCGCGCATGATGGGCTGTACTTCGAAACGAGCGCAGTATTAATCACCTTAATTGTGCTGGGTAAATGGCTGGAGGCGCGGGCCAAAGGCCAAGCCTCGGCAGCGCTGCAGCAACTGCTACAACTGCAACCACCCACCGCAGCGCTCGAGCAGCCTGATGGCAGCATACTTGCTGTGCCATCCAGTAGCGTGCCGGTTGGCGCTGTAGTCCAGGTCAAGCCTGGCCAAGCTGTCCCGCTAGACGGCGAGGTCATAGAGGGCCACAGCGCCGTCAATGAAGCGATGTTAACCGGCGAAAGCCTACCCATTGAGAAGTCTGTGAATGACTCAGTGTTATCGGGCACCTTTAATCATGATGGTTTTTTGCGCATTCGGGTTACCTCCCGAACGACACACAGTGCATTGGCTCGTATTGTTGCGATTGTCCGTGCCGCCCAGCAATCGAAGGCGCCTATACAACGCTTAGCCGACCGGGTTGCTGCGGTATTTGTTCCGGTGGTGCTGGTTATTGCTCTGCTAACTGGGGTTGCCTGGTGGTTATGGTGGCAGCCCGGTGATGCACGAAGCGCGCTAGAAGCTGTGGTAGCGGTATTAGTTATAGCCTGCCCCTGTGCGCTGGGTTTAGCCACACCGACCTCGATTTTGGCTGGCAGCGGTCGCGCGGCGCAATTTGGCATGCTATTTAAAGACAGTGCGAGTATCGAGCAAGCGGCACAAATTGATACCGTGTTGCTCGATAAAACCGGTACCCTGACCTTCGGCCAGCCACAACTCACGGATCAGCTCTATAGCGATGATACCGACCAAGCCGCTCTGAACGCTATCATTGTTGCCCTGGAACAGCGCTCCGAGCACCCACTAGCACAAGCCATTGTACGTGGTCTCAACAGCACAGCGAGCGCGCCTGCATTAACCGACTTCAAGGCGTTAACTGGTCGCGGCGTGATGGCTTCTATCAGTTACCCGCAACAACCCGCAACAGTGCTTATTGGTACGCGGCGTTTGCTGCAGGAGCACACTATTGCTATCGATAGTTGGCAACAGCGTATTGAAAAGCTTGAAAGTCAAGGCAAAACCGTCATGCTGGTGGCAGTTGAGCAGCAACTCGTTGCCGTGCTCGCGGTCGCCGATCAACTGCGCCCCGAAGCCAAATCAACCATTGCTGCCTTGCAACAACAAGGCAAACAGGTGGCGATAGTCAGCGGCGATAATCAACGCACGGTAGCCAGTATCGCTAGCCAACTTGGTATCGATGAATTTTATGCTGAAATTTTGCCTGAGAAAAAAGCCGGTATTGTCAGTACGCTCCAGCAGCAAGGTCGCCGGGTGGCGATGGTTGGTGACGGTGTCAATGACGCTCCAGCTCTTGCCACCGCCGACTTGGGAATTGCCATGGGCAGTGGCGCTGATGTGGCCTTAGAAACAGCGCGTGTTGCGCTATTAACCAATGACTTATCACGACTGATTCATTGCTTCGCACTGAGCGCCGCAACAGTTGCCAATATTCGACAAAACTTATTCTGGGCCTTTGCGTATAACAGCTTAGGAATTCCGATTGCTGCAGCAGGTTTGCTCGCTCCATGGTTAGCGGGAGCCGCTATGGCCCTTAGTTCGGTTTCAGTGGTGCTTAACGCGCTGCGGCTACAACGCTGGCAGCCGCGCTAAGCTTCCGTTACACTCGAACTCCTTGCTAATGACTGAGAGAGTTTATGTTGGCTAATACGGTTATTGCGAATGCGCTGCTAGCAAGTGCTATTAGCGTTACTCCGCTTGAGAGTCCGGCGGATATCCATTGGATTGGCGTTAGCGCGCCGAGTGCCGAGGTGGTCTGGATCAGCGGCTCAAATGCCACCATTGGTCGTAGTCTTGATGGCGGTAGCAGCTGGGAGTATTTCAACCCAGTCAACCAAGCGCTGGAGTTTCGTGATATCAAAGCACTTGATAGCGACCATGCCTACGCACTCAGTATCGGCACCAATGGCGACTCACGTATTTACTACACGGCCAATGGCGGACAAAGTTGGCAATTGCGTTATCGTGCTGGTGGCACGCAATTCCTCAATTGTATGGATATGGCGCCAAACGGCGAAGCTTGGGTGTACGGTGATAGCAGCGAGAGTAACTGGGAAATGATTCGCGGGGCTGATGGCCGTAATTGGCTGAGTGCGCGCAATGCCGTTGACAACAAACCGCTCGCCGGCGAAGGCGGTTTTGCTGCCAGTGGCGGTTGTGTGCGCTTTGCCAACGACAGTTGGGCAATTGGTACCGGCAATGCCAGCACTGCACGACTGTTACTGAAACGCGCCACCGGCATTCGCTTTAAAACCATCGACACCCCCATGCCGGCAGGGCCTAATGCCGGTATTACCAGTGTTTGGCCATTAGCGGCTGACCACGTATTACTAGCCGGCGGTGACCTGCAACATGCTGAGGCACGGCCACGCTTAATGGAATATCGCAACGAGCAATTTACCGCTCTTTCGGAGCCACCCCTCGATGGAGCGCTCTACAGCCTCACTCTACTACCGGATCAACAAGGCCTGCTGGTCAGTAACCCCAGCGGTGCGGCATTGCTGGCCAAACGAGAGGGTGAGTGGCAGAGCCTCTCGGCAGCCAACGTGTGGAATAGCGCATGTGCTGCGGAAGTCTGTTATTTAGTTGGTAAAGATGGCTATCTCGCGCGCTTTAATTGGCGAGCAACGTCAACCCGCCAATCAATTGACGTACTTGAGTAAAACCATGACGGTGCAGCACCCGTGCTGCCACCGCGCTGCGTTGGCCGCTGCGACAAATGCATAAAATGGGGCGATGTTGCAGCTGCTCACGGTGACTATAAATAAACTGCGCCAACCGTGTGAGCGGCACATTGATCACCTCAGCCTTGACCGGTAGCGGCGTGACTTCATGCTCTTGCTGTTCGCGCACGTCAATCACTAAGGTATTACTACCATCAAGCCAGTCGGTATCCGCTTCTGGGATCACATCATCAAGGTTGCACTCGGCACAGCCATCGGCCAGCTCGCAGGGTTTACGTACCAAGCTAAAGTCATCGTCAATGCTACTACACAGCAAGCTGTGTTCATGCACCATCGGCAAGATAACTGCGGCATTTTCTTGTTCACCAATAAAGGCAAAATCGACCCGCAATTGCTCGGCGCTGCTATTTGGCAACGGTGAACTGAGTAAATACACCGGCTGCCGGCTACCGACCCGAAATAGCCGCCGATCACCGATACTTAAACAACCATGCACCGGCACGGTACAATCTATCGGCGCTGGGCAAACGGTGGGAACTTCCAGTGGCCAACCGACCGCATCACGGGCCGCACCACAACCACTGGCACAGAGTAACTGCGCTAACATGGCCGCTGGGCTTTGGCTATCGTGCGGTTCGGTGGTCAGTACGGCGCGCACCCGATAATGCTGACATTGCACCAGCCGCTCAATCCGCTCAGCTAATTCTGGTAATGGGTCAATCACCACTAGTTGCCGGGCGGCTTTATCGATAATCAAATAGCAGCAGCGGTTATCAAAGCGCAGTTGCACCACACCATCGAGGTCACTATCAATGTCTTCATTGGTATCCGCCAGCAGTAAACACGAATGACGCAGCGCGCTAGCGGCGTGCTGAATACGTTCACAAGCAGCGTTAATGGTGGCTTGGCTGGTGGCTGGGCCAAACGATAAGCGAATAGCAGATTGTGAGCGCCAGGCGGCCAAGTCCATGGCATCGAGCACAAAGCTGCGGGGTACTTTTGAGCTGCAGGCCGAGCCCGAACTAATGCGAATATTGGCCGCGTCGAACACATCCATAATGTCGCGCGACGGCACACCGCGCACCGAGAAGTTTAACGTAGTCGGTACACTCAAGGCTAAGTCGTGATTCAATTCTAACGTTGGAAACACCCGCCGTAACACGGTCAGCAACTGATCACGATAGCCACTCAAGGTGGCATGATCATGAAATACCGCTTGCTGCTTATCCAGTAACAATTCAAATAACGTATGCAGCGCAGCAATGCCGGGCAGGTTTTCGGTACCTGAGCGCAGCCCCTGCTCTTGGCCACCGCCAATAATCAGCGGGGTAAATGGGCTACCGGCACGCACATACAAAAAGCCGATACCCTTTGGCGCATAAAGTTTATGCCCACTAAAAGGCGCGTAATCAATACTGGTACGAGCCAGTTGCAGCGCTTGCTTACCCAACGCTTGCACACAATCGACCATCCACGGCACACTGGCATTGTGCTGACGAATAACCTGCTCTAATGCAGCCAAATCTTGCCCCACGCCGGTCTCGTTGTTCACCGCCATAGTACAAATCATCAGCGCATCGGCGACATGGTCGGCAATGAACTGCTGATCCAGTAAGCCGTTGTGGTCCACCGGAATCGCCTTTAACTCAGCATTGACGCCGAGTAAGCGATTCCAATGTTCCAGCGCCTGCGGCACGGCTTTGTGTTCGGTCGCTCCGTACAGCAGGTAGCGACCGGTAGTGTGCTGCTGTCGGGCCGCACTTAAGGCTGACAACACTGCGGTTTGAATACCCTCGGTGGCACCACTGGTAAACACCACGTGGCCTTTTTCGGCACCAATGACTTGGCGTGCTAAACGCCGGGTATTATCGAGAATGTAGCGGGCTTGTAAGCCGGTGATATGACTACTGGACGGATTGCCAAACACTTGTTCCATAACGTGTTCAACCGCTTGGGCAATATGCGGCAGAACCGGGGTGGTGGCGTTGCAGTCCAAATAGATTTCCGCGGTATGCGGTCGAATATGAACAGGCGTTACCACCGACACTCCCCCTTTTATAAACTGTGTGCGTTACTGAATACGATTATCGAGCCACTGTTGCTGCTTGGCCATACGCTTTTTCTTATCATCGCAGGGTTCGGCACAATCGCAAGCCTTTTCCATACCCAAGGATGAAATGCCACCGCAACTACCAGAAATCGATTTACGTTGTACGATAAAACCAATCGCCATAGCCAATACGACAATAAGAAATATGGCAAATACTGCTAAAAATAAGCCCATGGTCAACTCCTATTGGCTCAAATACGGTGCAAACGCACTACTGCTATGCTCTTTAAAGCCATCAACTTCGCGGGTAATCAGTAACACCGCCAATTGTTTTTGCTCAGCAAACTCAAGCGCGCGCTGCGGCCCCATCACCGTCAACGCGGTAGCATAAGCATCGGCGTCCATACAGGTGTCGGTAATAACTGTTACTGAGACCAGATTATGCTGAATAGGTTTACCGGTATGCGGGTCAATGATGTGGGAAAAGCGCACGCCATCGTGCTCATAGTAATTACGATAATCACCTGATGTCGCTACGGCGGCATCACCGAGTTCAATCACTCGCTGCACCGAACGCTCGGTAGATATTGGCTTTTCAATAGCAATACGCCACGGCTCATCACCGGGCTTACTGCCCTTCATGCGCATTTCGCCGCCAATTTCGACCAGATAGTTTTGAATCTCGAGCTGCTCCAGTACCAGCGCCACGCGGTCTACGCCATAGCCTTTCGCAATGGTAGATAAGTCGACATAGAGCTCGGGAACTTGCTTGCTCATTTGATGATTATCGATCTGCAGCATGTGATAACCCACGCGCTGCCGAATTGCGCTTAATTCAGCCTCGCTCGGCACTTGCTCAGGGCGAGCCTGTGGCCCGAAGCCCCAGAGATTAACTAATGGACCGACGGTGACATCGAGCGCGCCATCACTTTCTTCGGCAATCTCTAATGCCCGCCGCACCACCTGCTCTAAGGCCCGTGAAATCACCACTGGGGTGGTTTGCGGGCGCTGATTAAAGCGTGATAGCTCCGATTCAGGGTCGTAAGTGGACATTTGCGCGTTGACCTGCACCAACACTGCATCTACCGCCTCTTTGACGCGTTCCGGATTATGTCGCGGATTAGCCGATACATAGCGCACATGGTAAGTAGTACCCATGGTCTCGCCACTAATGGCCAGTTGCTGGGGTGCGTGTGTGCATGAAACGAAAAAGGCTAGCCCCAGCAGGGCTAGCCAAATTCGAAACAGCGATTTCAGCTTCGCTATCATCTCTACTTAACCACCAAAGTCGTCCAGCATGATGTTTTCATCTTCAACGCCTAAGTCTTTCAGCATTTTGATCACCGCAGCGTTCATCATCGGTGGTCCACACATGTAGAACTCACAGTCTTCTGGCGCTGGGTGGTTCTTCAGGTAGTTCTCCAACAACACGTTGTGGATAAACCCTGTGTAACCTTCCCAGTTATCTTCTGGCTGCGGATCGGACAAGGCAACATGCCATTCAAAGTTGTCGTTCTCATTGGCAAGCATGTCGAAATCTTCAACATAGAACATTTCTTTCTTCGACCGCGCACCGTACCAGAAGCTCATCTTACGGTTAGTTTTGATGCGGCGTAATTGGTCAAAAATATGTGAACGCATTGGCGCCATACCTGCACCACCGCCAACAAACACCATCTCTGCTTCAGTTTCTTTGGCGAAGAACTCACCAAATGGGCCTGAAATAGTGACTTTGTCGCCTGGCTTCAAGCTGAAGATGTACGATGACATCTTACCGGCTGGCAAGCTCAAGTCTTTCGGCGGTGGCGTAGCAATACGCACGTTCAACATAACAATGCCGTACTCTTCTGGGTAGTTCGCCATAGAGTATGCACGAATAGTTTCGTCATCGACTTTTGATTCAATGTTGAAGAAGCCAAAACGCTCCCAATCACCACGGAATTTCTCTTCGATATCAAAGTCTTTATATTTAACGTGATGCGGTGGTGCCTCAATCTGAATATAACCACCAGCACGGAATGGCACCACTTCGCCTTCTGGCAACTGCACCACGAACTCTTTGATGAAGGTAGCAACGTTGTGGTTCGACTTAACCGTACAATCCCACTTACGAATACCGAACACTTCTTCTTCAAGTTCAATTTTCATGTTCTGTTTGACGTTCACTTGGCACGACAAACGGCAGCCTTCACGGGCTTCTTTACGGTTGATGTGATCGCGCTCAGTAGGCAGGATTTCACCGCCACCTTCGCTCACATGCACCCGACATTGACCACAAGTACCACCACCGCCGCAAGCTGATGACACGAAAATGCCTGAGTTGGCTAACGCGTTTAATAGCTTGGTACCCGGCTGGGTAGTAATTTTCTTGCTTGGGTCGTCATTAATTAAAATTTCCACATCACCCTGAGGCACCAATTTTGATTTTGCGACCATAATCACAGCAACCAAAATCAGTACAATCACGGTAAACATGCCTACGCCAAGAATGACCTCTTGCATCGACTCGTACCTCTCGTTAAATCGTTACGACCGTTACCGGTACTTACAGGGATACGCCAGAGAATGACATAAAGCCCAACCCAATTAGGCCTACCGAGATAAAGGTAATGCCCAAGCCACGTAAACCATCCGGTACATCGGCGTATTTCAGCTTCTCGCGCACCGCTGCCAAAGCAACGATGGCCAGTGCCCAACCAATACCGCTACCAATCCCGTAGACCACCGACTCGCCGAAGCTATAGTCGCGTTCCACCATGAAGGCCACGCCACCGAAAATGGCACAGTTCACGGTAATCAACGGTAGGAAGATACCCAACGCGTTATAAAGCGCCGGGAAGAACTTATCCAAAGTCATCTCGAGGATCTGAACTAACGCCGCGATAACGCCGATAAAGGTCAAGAATCGCAAGAAACTCAGGTCAGCATCGGCAAAGCCAGCCCAAGCCAGCGCACCAGGTGCCAAAATATTGTGATACACGATGTTGTTGACCGGTACTGAGATACCCAATACCACGATAACCGCTACGCCCAAACCGAACGCGGTGGTTACTTTTTTCGATACCGCCAAGAACGTACACATGCCTAAGAAGAACGACAGTGCCAAGTTCTCAACAAAAATCGCTTTAATAAATAAGCTGATATAAGCTTCCATGATGTGGCTCCCTTAGTCCTTCGGCTCAACTTGTTCCTTGCGGAACGTGCGTAATACCCAGATAAAGCCACCGATGATAAAGAATGCGCTTGGCGGTAATACCAATAAGCCCACCGGCTGATACCAGCCACCTTCAGACACCAATGACAGAATCTGATAGCCAAACAAGCTGCCAGAACCAAACAATTCACGGATAAAGCCAACGGTTAATAGCACCACCGAGTAGCCTAAGCCGTTACCGATACCATCAAGGAAAGATAACCCCGGCGGGCTCTTCATGGCATAAGCTTCAGCACGACCCATAACGATACAGTTGGTAATAATCAGACCAACGAATACCGATAATTCTTTGGCGATGCTGTACGCATAAGCGCGCAGGATTTGATCCACCACAATAACCAAACTGGCAATAATGGTCATTTGCACGATGATCCGCACACTTGAAGGAATGTGGTTACGAATCAACGAGATAAAAAAGTTCGAAAAGGCTGTCACGAAAGTCAATGCAATACACATGACCAAGGTGTTTTCCATTTTCGAGGTAACCGCTAAGGCCGAACAAATACCGAGGATCTGCAGGGCAATTGGGTTGTTAGCAAAGATTGGCCCAAACAGAACCTCTTTGATTTCCTTCTTACTAGCCATTGTTCAGCTCTCCTTGACGGATCTTCTCTAACAGCGGGCCATAGGCTTTATCGCTAAACCAATATTGGAAGGTGTTCTCAACGCCGTTACTGGTTAAAGTAGCACCCGACAACGCATCAACATCATGGGCTGGGTCAGCAACGTTTTTAGTCACATCAATTTGCACTGTGCTCATATCGTCACCATACAACTGTTTGCCTTGCCAACCAGCAACCCAGTTCGGGTTTTGAATTTCGCCGCCCAAGCCAGGAGTTTCCATGTGCTCATAGAAGTTCACACCTTTAATGGTGTTCAGGTCCGGCTCAAGTGCCAACAGACCATACATAGTGCCCCACAAACCGTAGCCACGAATAAACACCACCAAGGTTTCTAGTTCGCCGTTGCTGTCGTTGATAAAGTACAACTTGGCGACGTTTTCGCGTGAACCGATACCCGCGGTGTCTTCGGCTTTATCCAGCTTAGTACCTAAGCCTGGCTTTTTCGCCACGCTGATTGGGTTGTAGTCAGTGGCGTTTTTGCCATCGACACTATCCACATAGGTCAGCGTGTTGAGGTCAACAAGACGCGTATCAACGCGTTCTTCGAATAACGCGATGACGTCGGTGCCAGGCTGTAACAAGCCAGCTGCATCAAGCACGTTACGTTGCATATCTAACGCTGCGTTTTTCTGCTGCAGCGGTTTCAAACCAACCGCTGAGCCGGCTACGATGATGGCGCACACCAAACACAGTGCGACCACCACAAACAGCGTTTTGCCGAGAGTTTCGTTTTTGTTAGACATTGCGAGCCAATCTCCGCTTAATGTTCGCTTGCACAACGAAGTGGTCAAACAGTGGCGCAAACACGTTCGCAAACAAGATTGCGAGCATGATGCCTTCTGGGTATGCCGGGTTTACCACCCGAATCAATACCGTCATGGCGCCAATCAAGAAGCCATACCAGAACTTCGCTTTATTGGTAAATGAGGCGGATACTGGGTCGGTTGCCATAAACATCATACCGAAGGCAAAACCACCCACCACCAAGTGCCAGTACCACGGCATCAAGAACATGGTGTTGGTGTCGCTGCCAATGGTATTAAACAGCACCGATAACGCCACCATCCCAATGAACACGCCACTGACGATGCGCCATGAGGCAATGCGGAAGTAAATCAGTGCTAGACCACCAATGAGAATCATCAGGGTTGATACTTCACCCATAGAGCCTTGGATGTTGCCCAAGAAGGCATCCCACCACAGCGCCGTATCGCTGAAATAGTTAGTACCGGTTGCCGCTTGGCCTAACAAGGTAGCGCCAGAGAAACCGTCTACCGCGGTCCACACTTGGTCACCAGAGATTTGCGCTGGGAAAGCGAAGTACAAGAAGGCACGACCGGTCAGCGCTGGGTTTAAGAAGTTACGGCCAGTGCCGCCAAATACTTCTTTACCAATCACCACACCAAAGGTGATACCCAAAGCTACTTGCCACAAAGGAATGGTTGCTGGCAGGGTCAATGAGAACAACACTGAGGTGACGAAGAAGCCTTCGTTGATTTCGTGTTTACGCACGCTGGCGAACAGCACTTCCCAGAAACCGCCCACAATAAAGGTGGTGGCATAAACCGGTACGAAGAAGCAGGCACCGTACAGTAACTTGCCGGCCCAACCAGCATTGGCTAGGTCACCACCGAGCAATTGGAACAAGCCTACTTGCCAGATATCAGCCAGCTCATAGCCGTTGCCGAGTGCTAAAAAGGCTTGGTTACCAACGTTGTACATACCCCAGAACATGGCTGGGAATGTCATCATCCACACCAAAATCATGATGCGCTTAAGGTCCACGCTGTCTTTCACGTGGGTCACACCTTTGGTGACTTTACCTGGCGTATAGAAGATCGTCGCCGCAGCTTCGTATAAGGCGTAAAACTTCTCGTACTTGCCGCCTTTTTCGAAGTTCGGTTCAATCTCTTCGAGGAAATGTTTCAAACCCATGATCAGCCCTCTTTCTCGATGTCATTTAGCATCGTGCGTAATGCTGCCGCGTATTCATATTTGCCTGGGCATACGTACGTACAAAGCGCTAAATCTTCTTCATCAAGCTCCAGCACACCCAACTTAGCGGCCTGCTCGGAATCACCTGATAAAATATCGCGCAACAAAATGGTTGGCAGGATGTCCAACGGCATGATGCGTTCATAGTTGCCAATTGGCACCATAGAACGCTCTGAACCGTTGGTGGTGGTGGTCATAGCGAATAGCTTTTTCGGTGCCAAATGGCCCAAATAAGCACGCGTCACAGAGTGTTGATTGACACCCGGTTTGATCCAGCCGAAGAATTCTTTTTGGTCACCTTCAGTCAGCGCGGTCACTTGCAGATGGAAACGCCCTAACCATTGGTGCGCGTCATCAACCTTATGACCGTTCAATACTGAGCCTGAAATGATACGTTGATTGCCCGCCTGCAGTTCACCTTTGGTCAACTCAGTCAGGTTGGCGCCAAGAACAGTGCGCACTAAACGTGGATTGCTGACGCTTGGGCCAGCTAACGCAACTACGCGGCCGTTATACAGCTCACCGCTGGTGAACAGCTTGCCGTAGGCAATCACGTCTTGGTAGTTGATATGCCACACCTGCTTGCTGCTGCTGACTGCGCTTAAGAAGTGAATGTGAGTACCCACTAAGCCGGCTGGATGCGGGCCAGCAAAGCTTTCAAGCTGCACCTTAGCGTTACCGACAGCAACTTCGGCATCAGCCGCTTTACTGACAAATACCGTACCGCTCGTCAGCGTGGTCAGTACCTGCAAGCCATCAATAAAGGCTTGTTGTTCAGCAGCAATGATAGTAGCTGGGTTAGCCGCCAATGGATTGGTGTCCATGGCATTAACAAAAATCGCGGCAGGTTCTGCGTCAAGTTTCGGCGAGCGGCTAAATGGCCGGGTGCGCAAGGCTACCCATTGGCCAGCGGCATTTAACTGCTCAACCACTTTAGCACGGTCAAGGCTGGCTAGCTGGTCGCTGCTGTAGCTATCAAAGCTGACTTTGTCGTCACCTTCAAGGCTAATAACCACCGCTTGCAACACCCGTTGCGCACCACGCAGCACGTCTTTCACCACACCGGCAGCCGGAGCAGTAAAAGTCACACCTGGGTTTTTCTTGTCTTCGAAAAGTATTTGGCCTTTGGCCACCCGGTCACCCACCTGCACATGCATGGTAGGACGCATACCGACATACTCTTCACCTAAAACGGCAACGGAAGTGATGGCAGGGCCATCATGGATACTTTGCTGGGGCGCTCCAGAAATTGGAATATCCAGCCCTTTCTTGATTGTAATCATACGCGTAAGCACTACTCGTTAGGGAAGATTGATCTTGCTCCACGCCCGCGCTAGCAAGCATGAAACCCTGAAAAATCAATTAGTTAGTGCAACAAAACGGTGCAAAACCACAACTGTTGCACTGCCTGATTTTTGTTCGTGTTCACCTAGGGCGGGCATTTTAGCAATTTGTGTCGCGGGTTACTACCTCACACGACACAAATTTTCCCGATTTCAAAGGGCTGATTGCGTGGTGATTATGACCAGTTTACCACTGGGTCTACATCGGCATCATAATCCACCCCTGCTAGGCCAAAACCGAACAGTTTGAGGAAGTCAGCATGATAGCCTTGGTAGTCCGCCAGCTCATGGAAATTCTCTTGAGTGACTTGATCCCATAACGCTTTGATCTT
The DNA here is from genome assembly GCF_003999375.1 of Pseudidiomarina mangrovi. Classification (GTDB taxonomy): domain Bacteria; phylum Pseudomonadota; class Gammaproteobacteria; order Enterobacterales; family Alteromonadaceae; genus Pseudidiomarina; species Pseudidiomarina mangrovi. The sequence continues at coordinate 147,205 of NZ_RJLC01000010.1, read as the reverse complement.
GGCTTGAGTGGCTTGATTGGTCTCTTTACCATCCATGCGCATACGCCCGGCTTCGTCTAATTGCGGTGCTGCCGCATACAGGCCTTCAGTAAACAGCCGGTAGATCTGCTCGATACAGCCTTCATGCGTGCCCTCTTGCTTCATCACGCCATAAATCAACGAGATATATAGTGGCATCACTGGAATGGCTGAGCTGGCTTGGGTAACTAAAGCCTTGAGTGACGATACATAGGCTTTCAGCTGCTTGTCTTGATGATTGCTACGCAGCGCCGCGGCGGCGCGATCAAGATCTTCTTTCGCTTTACCAATAGTGGCATGCCCGTAAATCGGCCAAGTCAGTTCTTTACCAATGTAGGTGTAGGCCGTGGTGATTGCGTTATCCGCTAAGACACCCGCTTCACTCAATGCCGCCAACCACAATTCCCAATCTTCACCGCCCATAACCTTCACGGTTTGCATGATTTCGTCGTCGTTGGCAGGTTCTAAGGTAATTTCCTTGACCTGATCTTTGTCGGTATCGTAGGTCTTGGTCGTGTAAGCCTTGCCAATAGGTTTCAGGGTTGAGCTGTACAACGTGTCAGTAGTTGGGTCAAAGCGCTTCGGTGACGCCAAACTATAGATCACCAGATCGACCTGCCCCATGCTGGCTTTAATCTGGTCAATCACTTGTGCTTTGATTTCGTTGGAGAACGCATCACCGTTAATGGTGTGGGCTTTCAGCCCAGCTGCTGCCGCAGCTTGATGAAACGCCGCAGTGTTGTACCAGCCAGCGGTCGCGGTGCGCTTTTCTGACGGCTCTTTTTCGAAACACACGCCGAGGGTTTCAGCATCAGCGCCAAACGCCGCGGTGATGCGCGAAGCCAAGCCATAACCGGTTGAACAGCCGATCACTAAAACCCGCTTCGGCACGCCGGCAAGCGGGCCTTGGGCACGGATATAATCGATTTGTTGTTGAACATGAGCAGCACAACCAACTGGATGTGCATTAGTGCAGATAAAACCGCGGATCTTGGGCTGAATAACCATATTCGAGCTTCCTGTAGTGATAAATCGTCGAGCTATAAGTGGGCGCTAGTGTACGCCACTGTGCGCCATTAACAGATCTGATGTGCTTTGCCGTTGTTTGCCGTTAAGGCGCTTTACTGCCACCGCGACAAGCTGGCGACGCCGGCGCCAATTGCTGCCGTTGTTGCCATTCGCTTGGGCTGTAAAGGTGCAGCGCCAGTGCATGCAGCGGGCCCGCTAGTTCTGCCGCGAGCAACTGATTAAGCAAGCGATGCCGAGCAATGCGGCTGAGCCCAGTAAACTGCTCACTCACCAACGTCAGTTTATAATGTGAATCTAATTCACCACGGCCATGCAGATGACTCTCATTGACCAGCTCCAAATAGTCGCAAGGCAAAGCCTGCTGCAGCGTGGCTTCAATACGCTGAGCTACAGCGGTCGTTACAGTGTGACTCGACATCAGTTACTCCCCCCTTGATCAACGGCGCTAAAACAAATGCGTCGATCGCGACCGACACTTGCTAAGGCATTAAAGATAGAGGCGTTACGTTGCTGCCCTTGTGGCACCACCAAGCGATAGAATTGTGAACTGACGGTACCCGACTGTTGCCACAAAATAACGTCGTATTGCTGCTGAAACTCAGCCAGTAGCGCCAAACCCTCATGCCGCCGAGCCGGAAATGCAGTAACTTCGCCAATAACGCGCCAGCGCCGCAATTCATCCGCCTCGGCCATCAGCGCATCGTTGATGCGGTCACGGCAAAAACTCAGTTGTAACACACCATCAGCGAAGGCCCATTGTTGATCGGGTAATAGGCTTAAATCGAGCGCCTGAATCAAGGCAATATCATTGTTGTCAACGCTTTCGGTAACTGGTTCGCAGGCCCATAAAAGGCAGCTAAAAATGCTCACAAGGAGAAGCCGCAGGCGATTGCCTGGAGAAAAACTGAAGCGATAACGAAAAACTGTTGAGGCCATTAAGTTGCTCATCTGACGCCATAAAAGAGGCGCTTAGCATAACAGTTTGTCGGCACTGGGTGAATAAGCTAGATGATAACCACAGGACATTCACAACGGGGAGAGCTTAGGCAAAGAGAGATGTTGTAATTAGACGAACATCCATGTTCCAACGAAGTTACTTCGAATCCTTGAGTTAACTTCTTAATCCTTAAAACGCACTTTATATTAATTTTTGATAACTTTCTATTACAATTTTGAAACAAACACTCAACTGGTTGATTTGGGTTGAAATTTAGTTGTTTACTCGCTCGTCTCAGGGGTTTTGCTAACCAATGCAACGATTTGCCAGCCCGCTTGTGGCTGCAGTTGATCATCACTGGTAAAAGGCCGGCAAATGTCACGTTCATCCAACGCAAATAGCGGAATTGCACTGTCTTTGTAGCGTTGTTGATAGTCGGCGAAGGTAAAGCTTTCGGTCAAATTAGTGGTCTTCACCTGCGCCCCTTGAAACACCAAGCTGGATAATTTCGAGAAACTGCAATGACTATTAAACAACTTCAAGCGCTCGCGATAGTGCTGCGACAATTGATAGCGCGCGGCAGCATCATGTTCATTACTTGGCAGTGCCAGTACTTTATCAGCACCAAACCAGTCACTAAAGTGCATGGCCACCACCGGATTCAGCTGCTTATAAGGCGACATCACTAACACCCGGCCAATGCCGGTTAAGTCCATATGGTTTTCGGCATGTTCCGAGGTCGGGTTACCAAAATACACCGGCAGACCATCCATGCGGGCTTGGCGAATATGTTCCCAGTTGGTGTCGGCTAATAGCACCGCTACGTCGTGCTGTTTTAACGCTTTAGCGATCAGCCGCGCCGGTTGATTAGCACCAAAAATCAGGAAACCATAGGCTGGCGGCTGGCGCAAGCCAAGCCACTGCGCCACCCACTTGGCACTCAAGCTCTGCAAAATGACCGTCGCCATAATCACTAAAAACACCAACGGCACCAGGAGATTGGCGGATTCCCAGCCGGCTTGTTGCATTTTAATGGCGAATAACGCTGAGACCGCTGCTGCCACGATACCACGCGGTGCTATCCAGCTTAGCAGTAGCTTCTCTTTGAAGGTGACATCGGTGCCAAGTGCCGACAGCCAGACGCTCAGTGGCCGCGCCACCACTAAAATGAAAACAATCAGCAAGGCGGCGCCAAAGCCTAACTGGGCAAACGCATTGGCATCTAGACGAGCGGCTAAAATGATGAACAACCCAGAGATCAGCAGCACGCTCAAGGTCTCTTTAAACTCAATGATGTCGTCAAGCTGCAGGCCACGAATATTGGCCATGGTAATACCCATCACGGTCACCGTCAGCAAACCTGACTCGTGTTGTAAGGCATTGGAGATAGCAAACACCCCAAGCACCACCACCAAGGTGGCAACATTTTGCAAGTAGTGTGGCAGCCAGCCGCGCATCAGCGTGACCGCCAGCAGCCGCGCCGCGGCATAACCAATGGCAAAGCCCACCAGTAAGGTGATAGCAAAGGCTTGCAAGGCATGCCACCAACCCTGCCCTTGTTGCGCCACCAAAAATTCAAACACTAATACCGCTAATAGCGCACCGACGGGGTCAATGATGATGCCTTCCCAGCGCAGGATATTGGCAATCTTGCTGGTCGGTCGCACTGAGCGTAGCATCGGCATGATCACCGTGGGGCCAGTAACCACCACTAAAGCACCGAATAGAGCGGCTAATTCCCAGCCTAAATCGGTCAAATAGAACGCCGCTACCGCCACGCTCACCCAAGTTACCAGCATGCCAATACTGACCAAATGCGTTACCATACGACCGTGATCACGAATTTCATCAAAACGCAGGGTTAAACTGCCTTCAAACAGAATAATGGCGACGGCCAGCGATACCATTGGGAATAGCAAATCGCCGAACACTGCATTAGGCGCCAGCACACCAAGCCATGGTCCGAGTGCCAAACCGGTCAGTAATAGCGGTAAAATAGCAGGGATTTTGAGCCGCCAAGCACCCCATTGGCAGACAATAGACAACACACCAATGAATGCCAACGCCGACAAGTCACTCATATTCCATCCTTAATATGCGGGAATCTAACTGTCATTCACCGTAGCTGATCGGTTTCTACCCCGCAAGAAATATCCCTTTTGGTGTAGTAAAATCTTATTGATAATTATTCGCATTTGAGTAAGAATAACGGCTATCTCGAATACTACAGGAGCATCCCTATGCGTTTATTATCTGCGGCCACGATCACTGCGGTGGTGACATCTACCTTACTCAGTAGTTTGGCGCAAGCGGCTACGGTTAATCTGTATTCAGCGCGCAAAGAAGCGCTGATCAAGCCCATGTTAGAGCAATTCACCGCCCAAACTGGCATTGAGGTGCGCTTACTGACCGGCTCAGGTGATGCACTGCTGGCCCGCCTACAAAACGAAGGAGCTAATAGCCCGGCCGATTTATTCTTAACCGTAGATGCTGGCAACTTACATCGCGCCGCACAAGCCGATGTATTTCAACCATTAGGCTCCCCCACTGCCATCAATGCAGTGCCTGAGTACTTGCTCGGCGATGACAATTTATGGGTAGGCTTGAGTGTACGAGCACGGCCAATTTTTTACGCCATTGACCGCGTTGACCCAAGTCAATTAAGCGGCTATGCCGACCTCGCCGCTGCCGAATGGAAAGGTAAAGTATGTATTCGTTCATCAGACAACATCTACAATCAATCGTTGACCGGGGCATTGTTGGAGCATTGGGGTGAAGCCGCAACTGAAAGCTGGGCGCGTGGCTTGGTCAGTAATTTTGCTCGCCCGCCAGTGGGCGGCGACCGCGACCAAATTTCTGCCGTAGCCGCCGGCATGTGTGACATCGCTGTAGCCAACACCTACTATTACGGCATCATGCAGGGCAGCGATGATGCTAAAGAGCGCGAAGCCGCTAGCAAAGTCGCCATTTTTTGGCCCGACCAAGCCAGTCACGGTACCCACATCAACGTATCAGGGATTGGTCTAACCCGGCATGCTAAGAACGTCGACGCAGCCCGCCAACTGATTGAGTTCTTATTGTCCGCCGAAGCACAAGCTTGGTATGCCACTACCAATAATGAATACCCGGCGGTCGAGGGTGTCAACTGGAGCGAACGTCTGCAGAGTTGGGGCACCTTTAAGCAGGACACCCTACCCATGGCGGTGTTAGGTGAAAATAACCCTGCCGCTGTACGCTTAATGAATCGTGCCGGCTGGCGTTAAACCCAGTGCCACAGCAGTTCTGGCGACAAACGTCATTAGTCCTTACCGCAGTGGTATTAGGTATACCACTGCTGGTGATTTGCTGGAGTCTGCTCGATTTATTAGTGAGCGGTAGCGAGACACTCAGCCATTTGTGGCAAACTGTTGTTCCCGAATACATCCGCAATTCACTGGCCTTGCTGCTTGGTGTCGCAATAGGCGTCATATTACTTGGGGTGAGTACTGCTTGGCTGACCACCGCCTGTCGTTTTCCTGGGCAAAAATTTCTCAGTTGGGCGTTATTATTACCGCTCGCCATGCCCGCCTACATCACGGCCTATACCTACACCGGTCTATTGGACTTTAGCGGGCCAGTGCAAAGCACCTTACGCAGCCTCACCGGCTGGGGCTTCGGTGATTACTGGTTTCCAGAAATACGCAGCCTAGGTGGCGCCATTGCCGTGCTCAGTTTGGTGCTGTTCCCCTATGTTTATCTGATTACCCGCGCCACCTTTTTACAGCAATCGGCAACCACTATTGAAGCGGGTCGCAGCCTTGGCCTGAACCCCTGGCAGTGCTTTTGGCGTCTGGCCATGCCATTAGCGCGCCCAGCTATTGTTACCGGAACCACCTTGGCGCTGATGGAAACCTTAGCCGACTATGGCACCGTGCAATATTTTGGCGTGACCACCTTCACCACCGGTATCTTCCGCACTTGGTATGGCTTGGGTGATCTCAATGGCGCCCTGCAACTGGCGGGCATCTTACTGATCGCGGTGGTGATGCTGATGCTGATTGAGCAGTGGTCGCGCCGTGCCGCGCGCTATGACCAGCGCCAGCAACGCAGCGCCGAACCTTTTCGCTTGCGTGGTTGGCGCGCGCTAGCTGCTGCTTCAGTGTGCTGGCTGCCACTGCTATTCGGATTTTTGTTGCCCGCCAGTCAACTGCTCAGCTGGTCCGTGCAACGCTGGCAAATTTGGCAAAGCGCTGAGTTCTGGCAACTGGCTGGTAATAGCTTTCTATTGGCCAGCAGCGCCGCCCTGTTGGTCATGCTCATTGCTCTATGGCTGGCCTATGGCCGTCGCCAAGTCAACAACCCAGTGGTGCGCACCAGCGTTACCCTTGCCGGGCTTGGTTATGCCATGCCAGGGCTAGTGATCGCGGTGGGCCTGTTACTGATGCTGGGGCGTGTTGATCAGTGGCTGATAGCGCTCAGTCAAGACTGGTTTGACTATAATCCCGGGTTGCTGCTGTCGGGTACGTTATTTGCCTTGCTCTTCGCCTACAGCGTGCGCTTTCTCAGTGTCGCCCTGCAAACCATTAGTGCTGGCTTAGCGGAGATTCGGCCGAGCATGGATGAAGCCGCACGCATTCAAGGCTACAGCCCGCTGCAAGTACTGCGCCGTATTCACGCGCCACTGCTGCGCCCGAGTATTTTAACGGCACTATTGCTGGTTGGCGTAGACGTACTAAAAGAACTCCCAGCAACGCTGGTACTGCGCCCCTTTGATTTCAACACCTTGGCGGTACGGGCTTATGAAATGGCCGGTGATGAGCGCTTAGCCGATGCCGGGCCACCCGCCTTAATGATGGTGTTGGTCGGCTTAATTCCAGTTATTTTGTTGTCGCGCGCTATGCTAAAATCATCGCGTAAAGCTTTGAAGGAGCCTGAATTTGTCTAGCCTAACGCTGCAGCACATTGGCATTATGATTGCGCAAAACCCCATTGTACGCCACGTCAGTTTAACCTTGGCCAGTGGCGAAATCGGCTGTCTGCTGGGCCCCAGTGGCTGTGGCAAAACCACATTATTGCGTGGTATTGCCGGTTTTCAGGCGCTGCACGAAGGGCAAATTTTACTCGATGATCAGGTCGTTTCAAGCAGCACCACCACGCAACCGCCCGAGCAACGCGGTATTGGCATGGTGTTCCAAGACTTCGCCTTATTTCCGCATCTCACCGTGGCTGAAAACATTGCTTTTGGAATGCGTAAAGCCAGCTCAACCGAGCGCCGTTTGCGCGTTGACGAACTACTCACACGTATCGGTTTACCCGGTTATCAAGGCCGTTACCCGCATGAGTTATCGGGTGGTCAACAGCAACGTATCGCGCTGGCACGAGCTCTGGCACCACGGCCACGTATTCTGTTACTCGATGAGCCGTTTTCTAGCCTTGACGCGGAACTACGCGAAAAGCTAGCGCTCGAGGTACGGCAGTTATTGAAGCAAGAAGGTATTACCGCGTTGTTGGTCACCCACGATCAGCAAGAAGCCTTCGCCATGGCCGATAAGGCCGGCATGATGTATCAAGGTGAATTATTGCAGTGGGAAACGCCCTATCAGCTGTACCATACCCCGCGCCACCAATTAGTGGCCGATTTTATTGGGCATGGGGTGCTGATGCAGGGCACCGTCAATGCCAGTGGTTCTTTGGCCTCACCGCTGGGCATGATTGAAAATTCAGCGTTATTGCAGGTTGCGGCTGGTACGCCGGTGAGCTTTTTGGTGCGCCCCGACGACATCGTTATGGATCCCCGCAGCCGATTACGCGGCACCATTAAGTCACGCGGTTTTCGCGGCGCCCATAATTTATATACCGTGGCACTGCCCAGTGGTATTGAAATACTGACCCTCAGCCCATCGCATGAGCAGCTTGAGGTGGGCAGCAAAATTGGCCTGCGCCCAGAATTTGATCACTTGGTGGTATTTGCCGCCGATTACTGTGAGCTACCCGGTAGTTGGCAGTTACCAGAAGCGCAAACGCCGTAGGAGCAAGTACTCCACTACTGCAATCACGCTCAGCGCAGCGCAGAAAATCCAGAACGCACGCTCATCGTCTACCCCCGGCATACCGCCAATATTGATACCGAATAAGCCGGTGAGAAAACTGATCGGCAAGAACACCCCAGCCACCATAGAGAGCCAATAGGTGTTACGATTCATTTTCTCCGCCACCTCTTGCTGCAAGTGTTCGCGTAACATCCACACTTGCTCAAGTAGCATTTCGAGATCTTCAAGCACGCGATGACAGCTATCGCGCTCGTTACCGAGCCACTGGAGTAGCTCGGCTTCCATCCATTTCTGACCATCGGCACTCAAACGCTCTAGCGCCGCTAATTGCGGCCGAATGAAACGCAACAAGCGCAGCATGCGGCGATGCAGCGCAGTTAACTGTTGCTGACGTTGCGCCGTAGCAGCTTGATCATTGGTTTCGATGGCTTCCAGCTGCTCTTCAATGGTATCGATGAGCTCTTCCACGCGGTTGTTCATTTCTTCAATCAACATCACCAGAAAATCATGCAGCGACTCGGGCCCTAACTGCTGCGCTAAACGCTCTTGAATAATATGTACGGCTTTAATTTTGCGCCGGCGGAAACTGTACAAGTTGCCGTTGTAATACAGAATACGGATGCTCAGCATATCTTCAGGCTGCTCACCCTCGCCCAAGTTGACACTGCGTAATATCAACAAGAAGCCATCATTGAGGCGCTCAAAACGCGGCCGAGTATCCTCCATCAGTACTGCATCAATCAGTGGTTCTGGAATGTTCGCCTGAGCCAGCCAGGCGGCTAGCCCTGGGACATCGCGCTGCAAATGAAACCAACGTTGTTGCGCTTGATGAAAATCAGCTGTTAATGGCTGCGCTGGATGGGTGGCAAAGTCCCACGCATCGAGCATAAACTCGGGGCGCTGTTGCTTTAGCTGAGTAGCAGATGGTGGCGATGGTTGGGTCATAAGGTATTGATATTTTTGTTGCCTCGTTAATGAGTCAGTGTAGACCTGAATAACCAGCATGCAAATAGAAACATTCACAAGCAGCGCCAAATGACGCTAGAATAACCCCCACACTCTTTCATCAACTCGATAATCAGGATAGCTATGTTACTTGCCATTGCAGCCGTAATTGGTGGTCTCGCCCTACTCGTTTGGAGCGCCGACAAATTTGTTGATGGTGCCGCCGCAACCGCTGGTCATTTGGGTATGCCAGCGCTGCTGATCGGTATGGTGGTGATTGGTTTTGGTACCTCAGCGCCCGAGCTGGTGGTCTCTGCGATTGCCTCTATGCAGGGGAATCCGGCGCTGGCACTGGGTAACGCCTATGGTTCCAACATCACCAACATTGCGCTGATTATCGGTCTAACTGCCCTTCTGGCACCCATTACACTGAATAGCCAAGTATTAAAGCGTGAAATGCCGTTGTTGATCATGGTGACTTTGATCGCCGCTTACCCGCTGTGGGACGGCATCATCACCACCTTTGAAGCGTGGTTCTTATTAGGCGTATTCGCCATCTATATTGGTTGGAGCATTGTCGAGGGCATGAACCAACCGAGCGATCAACTGAGCGGCGAGTTTGAGCAAGAACTCAAGGCCAAGTTGATGCCGATGAAGCAAGCCATCATTTGGCTAGTGATTGGTTTGATTTTGTTGATTATCAGCTCGCGCCTGTTGGTCTGGGGTGCAGTGGATATTGCGACCGCATTGGGTGTCAGTGACCTCGTCATCGGTCTCACCGTGGTCGCTATTGGTACCTCGCTGCCAGAACTGGCCTCAGCCATTGCTGCCATTCGTAAAAACGAGCATGACCTGGCTATTGGTAACGTGATTGGCTCGAATATGTTTAATACCCTCGCGGTAGTCGGTTTAGCCGGAGCTATCCACCCTATCCCACTAGAGCCATTGGTACTGCAGCGTGATTGGGTAACGATGCTGGGGCTGACGTTACTGCTGATGGCGTTCGGCTTCCGCCCGAATAATCGCCCTAACCGTATTAACCGCGTTCATGGCGCCATTCTGTTGTGCTGTTTCATCGGCTATACCGGTTATTTGTTAAGTACTGGGTTTAGCGCATGAAGCCCGAGCAACAAGCATTCGCTGAGCGCTTAGGTTTTGCTGGGCTACTGCCGTTTTTAGGCTTTGCTGTGGCGGCTTTATTGGGTCTCCACAGCGCTGCGGCCACCCTGGCATTTGCCCAGTACAGCGCCATTATTCTTAGCTTTTTAGGCGGTGTTCATTGGGGCATTGCCATGCGCGATAGCAGCGCTAGCAACGCTCAACTGGGCTGGAGCATGGTGCCCTCGGTAATTGGTATGAGCGCCTTACTACTGAGTTGGTTTACCAGTGTAACCTGGCTGTTAGCCCTGTTAGCGCTGACCCATTTATTTTGGCTCAATTACGAGCGACGCCGCTTTGACGGGCAGCAGAACCATGATTGGTATATCCAGCTGCGCCGCCAACTGACCTTTACCGTAGTGGCATTACACGTTATTTTAATCATAATTTCATGGTCATAACCGCCTCAGGCGAACGGAGCAGAGCGCATGTGGAATCGTCTTACCACCACACTGAACGAAGCCTTTGCTGGGCTTGGTACCGAAGTATTTAAAATCGGCGAAGCCAGTATTACCTATGGCGTTATCTTTCGTTCACTGCTGTTACTGTTGGCCGCCTATGTGGTGTCACGCATTGTGCAACAAGCGCTAACCCGCTTCAGCCGCTATCGCCAGAACACCGTCAGCGCCTCATCGCTCTACACCATCAAACGCTTAAGTCATTACACCATTATGGTGATTGGTTTTATCATCGCCATTGCGGCACTGGGTATCGACCTGACCAAGTTCGCCATCTTTGCCAGTGCTCTCGGTGTTGGTATCGGTTTTGGCTTACAAAACTTGATTAGTAACTTCAGCGCTGGATTGATTTTGTTGTTCGACAAAACCTTAAAGGTCGGCGACTTTGTTGAACTTGAGTCGGGTGTTACCGGTGAAGTGAAAGAAATCGCTATTCGTAGCACCATAGTGACCACCAATGACAACATCGATATCATTGTACCGAACTCAGAATTTATTAATTTTCGTGTCACCAACTGGACCATGACCGACACCTTTCGGCGTCTAAAAGTGCGCTTTGGGGTGGCCTACCATAGTGACAAAGAGCTAGTTCGCAAAGCAGTGCTAGAAGCCGCAGACCGCGTCAAGTACACCCTCAAAGATAGCTATCACAAAAGCCCACAGGTGTGGTTGCGTAACTTTGGTGACAACGCCTTAGAATTTGACCTAGTGGTGTGGCTCACTGCCGATGCCATTAATCGCCCCAGTGCCGTGCAAGCCGCCTACATGTGGGAAATTCATACCTCACTCCTCGAGTATGGTATTGAAATACCCTTTCCCCAGCGCGATCTGCATGTGCGCAGCTGGAGTGCTGAGGCAGTGCCACCCAGCAGCGCAGCTGGCAAGCCTAAGCAGGCGGATTCAGCAGACTCTTAAGCTCGTCTACACAGGCCGGATCATCAATGGTTGAGGGGACGTTGACCGGTTTACCCTCGGCCAATTCCCGCAGCAGCCGGCGTAAAATCTTACCCGAACGGGTTTTTGGCAAGCGCGGTACCACCACCACGGTGCGTAAGCACGCTAAAGCGCCAATCTCATTGCGCACCAATTGCACCAACCGCTCACTCAATTGCTGCGGCGATAGCTCCACACCGTCTTTGGTAATCACTAAGCCGATTGGAATCTGCCCTTTCAGTTCATCATGAACGCCAATGACCGCGCATTCAGCCACCGCTGGGTCGAGCGCCAACACCTGCTCCATTTCACCGGTCGATAACCGATGGCCGGCCACATTAATCACATCATCGGTGCGGCCCATGATAAATACATAACCATCGTCATCTTTGTAGCCACCATCGCCACTGCTGTAATAGCCTGGGAACTCGCTTAGGTAGCTTTGCACAAAGCGCTCGTGACTGCCCCAAATACTGGTTAAGCAGCCGGGTGGCAGCGGTAATTTAATCGCCACGGCACCTTGCTCGTTGTCAGCAACGGGGCTGCCATCAGCGGCCAAAATTTGCACATCATAGCCGGGCATCGGTAAAGTCGCTGAACCAGGCTTCACGGGGTATTCACCAGCACCCACCGGGTTGGCACAAATCGCCCAGCCCGACTCAGTTTGCCACCAGTGATCGTACACCGGCTTACCGGTCAGCTCGCGAGTCCACTCGTAGGTTGGCGGATCAAGCCGCTCGCCGGCCATGTAAATACGCTGCAAGGCTGACAAATCATGACCGACCATTAATGCGCCACTGGGGTCTTCCTTTTTAATGGCCCGAAAGGCGGTGGGCGCCGCGAATAATACCTGTACCCGATACTCAGCACAGATACGCCAGAAGGCTGCCGCATCGGGAGTTTTTACCGGCTTACCTTCATACATAATGGTGGTGGCGCCGGCCAATAATGGCCCATAAACAATATAAGAATGGCCAACGACCCAGCCAACATCAGAGGCAGTAAACATCACTTCACCGGGCTTCAGCCCATAGACCATCTGCATCGAATAATGCAGTGCCACGGCATAACCGCCGCTATCGCGCACCACACCCTTGGGCTTGCCGGTGGTGCCGGAGGTGTACAAGATATACAGCGGTGCAGTGGCAGGCATCACCGCACACTTGGCGGGAGTGACTCCCCGCAGGGCTTGCTGCCAGTCGATATCACGCCCCGCGCTTAACTGCGCTGGTGCTTGCGGGCGTTGCCACACAATAACGCGTTGTGGTTGGTAGTGACTGAGTTCTAGCGCCTTGTCGAGCAACGGTTTATAGGCAATCACACGATGAACCTCAATGCCGCATGAGGCGCTGATGACCACTTTCGGCTGCGCATCATCAATACGCAGTGCCAACTCGTGGGCAGCAAAACCGCCAAATACCACCGAATGAATCGCCCCGAGGCGGGCACAAGCTAACATAGCAATGGCTGCTTGTGGGATCATCGGCATATAAATCACCACCCGGTCGCCAGGCTTTACGCCCTGCTGTTGCAGTAGCCCAGCAAATAGCGCTACTTCATCACGGAGTTGACGGTAACTAAATTGCTGTTTGGTGGCAGTCACCGGGGAGTCATAGATCAGCGCAGTCTGTTCGCCGCGACCATTATCGACATGATAGTCCAACGCCATAAACGCCACATTGAGCTCGCCGTCGGCAAACCAGTGCGCACAGCCATCCGCTTGCAAACTAGCACCAGTAGCTGGCTCTTTAAACCAATGCAGCTGCTGCGCTTGTTTCAACCAAAAGCTATCGCGCCGCTGCAATGATGCGCTGTAATCACGTACATAACTCATAATCCACCTCAACCGACTGCATCCATTTGTCCCGCTTTAATGTAGACGACAATTGCCTGCCGCGACAATGCGACTTAGGTCGGAAGCCTGCTGCGCAACCGTGACTGATAAATTACTAATAAGTGTATTGCGAATCATTCTTATTTAGTTTAAGATAATTGCAGTTACTGAGGAGCAAACCATGTACGTGTGTTTATGCAAAGGGGTCACCGATAAGACTATCCGCCAAGCGGCTGATGATGGTGTCACCAGTATGCGTGAATTACGCGCCCTGTATGGTGTCGGCAGCCAGTGCGGAAGCTGTACCAGTTGTGCCCGCGAGGTGCTCAGCGAGCACTTAGCTACACGCCAGCAAAAATTCCAACAATTACCTACCCTTCCTATCGCAGTGTGCTACGCTTAACAGACTATTTTTATCGCTGTTAGTCTGCTGTAGGAGTTTCATCTATGTCTGCTTTACTCACCGGCAGTGCGCCGGTATTAGCCGAGCTAAATCGTGTGCTCACGCGCAAGCTCACAGCCATCAATCAGTATTTCTTACACGCCCGCATGTATCGTAATTTTGGCTTTGAAGCGCTCAACAAACATGCCTATAAAGCCTCCATTTATGAGATGAAGCATGCCGATGCACTGATTGAACGCATTTTGTTGCTTAAAGGCCTACCGAACCTACAGGAACTCGGTAAGTTATTTATTGGTGAAGAGCCCGAAGAGATGCTTCAGCTCGATGCCAAGGTTCAGCTCGCTGATATCCAAGTCATCCGTAGCGCCATCGGAGTCTGCGAGCAAGCGCAAGATTATGTCAGTCGCGAACTTCTCAGCGAAATTTTAGAGCAGCAAGAAGACTACCTTGATTGGTTGCAGACCCAGCTCGACTTACTCAAGCAACTGGGCCAGTCCAACTATCTGCAAAGCAAAATTCATCAGGAGTAATAACCATGTTAGATCGTGACAACGCCGATATCGTCAAGCAACTGAACCGCCTACTGGCCTTTGAATTAACCTCTATTGACCAGTACACCGCGCATTCACGCACTTACGAAGACATGGGCCTGAACAAACTGTATGAACGTATCAACCACGAGGTTGATGATGAACGTGGTCATGCCGATCTGCTGATTCGCCGCATCTTGTTCCTCGGTGGTCAACCGGCTATGAACCAGCGCGAAGCACACAGCATTGCCACCGATGTGCCGACCATGTTAGCCAACGACTTGCAGCTCGAATACAACAACGCAGCGACCCTGCGCGAAGTCATTCAGTTTTGCGAAAAAGTCGGTGATTTCGTCAGCCGTGACATGCTCATTGGCATTTTGCGTGATACTGAGCAAGACCACGCTTACTGGCTGCGTCAACAACTCGAACTGATCGAGCGCTTGGGCTTACCAAATTACCTCCAGGCACAGTTATAAACCATCAATCACCTTGACTTGCCGCGGCTGAAAACCTAACATACGCGGCACTTTATGGAGAGGTGTCCGAGTGGTTGAAGGAGCACGCCTGGAAAGTGTGTATACGGTAACCCCGTATCGAGGGTTCGAATCCCTCTCTCTCCGCCAGATACAGAAGGGCCGCCGCAAGGCGGCTTTTCTGTATCTGGCGGAGAGAGAGGCTTTGATGAGAACCCTTCGGTTCGACCAAACGGCAGGATAGCCGTTTGGCACAGCCGCCGGCTGCCCGCAGGGCGAGGGCCATGGATGGCCCGAGTACATCCCGCCCGAGTAACCCGCATCAGTCCGTTGCACACCATGTCAAATCGCGCTGTAGGGTAAAATACTGCTGCAGCTGCGGGTCACAGCAGACCATGGTGATCCAGCCATTGCCGAATAATTTTTGTAGGATTGGCTGCTGCGCAATGATGGCGTTTAAGCGGGCCTGTGGCGCGCGCACAACCACCAACAAGCGCATTGGCTCATGGTAGCTTTGCTGGTCACTGGCATACACTGATTGCAATGGCAAACCGTGCATCAAGTCGCTGCCATTGCCCTGCATCACCCCTATCTTGCCGGTAATATTTGCAGTCACTTTGCTACCGCCACCAAAGGCCACATTGTCCAAAGTAGCGAATAAGTAATGCGCGTTAATCCATTGCCCAACCACCATGGGCGCCGTCAATATGGTGGTCAACGCACTACCATCGCCATCGCTTTGCCACTCATACGAATGCAAGAAGGCGCGACCATCAAGGTCAATATCCTGGGTCCATGCTCGCGGGCCAACAATAAATGCCGCATTTCGTGCCAATCCCCATTCCGGTCGAACCTCGGCCCAATGCTGTGCACGCAGCGCAGTAGCTCTATGCGCCTCAGCGCCGCGAGCGGTTAAACCCAGTTGCGCTGCTCGCCAGTCACTATTTTGCTCACTCGCCTTGCGCAAGTCCCGTTTGATAACAGCTAACTGTGCTTGTTGTTGCGAATTTGCTGGGCTGCTAAACAGTTCAACCTGATCGGTAGTGGTATTATGCTCAGCAGCAACAAAGGTGGTATCTGAGGGTATTTCAATACCTTCTGCGGCTAACCCAGCACGGACTTCACCATCATTCAATATTGCCGCTAGAATGCGTGCATTTGGCGCACCGTGGCGACCACCACAAGCGCCGCAATCGAGTGCCGTGGCATGAATGTTATTGGTGGTGGTACTACCATGACCACACAACACCACCCATGGTGCAAACTGCTCGGTTAATCCCATCATACGCAACGCACTGGCAGCATAGTTGATACGCTGCGGCAGCGCGATAACAGCGCTATTCGGATGTAGCTGCTGGTGCTGTCCCAATGCTGATTGTACCCGTGTTGTCAGTGCCCCCGCTGTCGCTGGAACCAAACTGCGAAGTCCCATCCATACGCCATGTCCCACCCCCATCGCGTCTGCCAATACAAACGGGGTGGTGAAGTTATATTTCAGCGACTGATAAAGCTTTTTCAGTGTCTGTCCGCGTTGGTGGGCCTTACGACAGTTCTGCAGCGAACCGACGGGAGACTCGACCACCTTATGATTAGGCTTGAGTAACACCGGACAGGACGCATGGCTAGCACCTGTTACGGCATTCTCAATCGCCACCGGCAAGCCAAAAAAACCAGCAAAACCGAAGGTTTGATAATTTCCTTGTTGCTCTATAGCTCGTCGCAAAGGCTCTGAACGGACATCGATACAAAACACTAACTGAGCAGCATAACGGGAGTGCTGTGGGGCGTGTTGATGAGCACTACCGGCACCCTTAAGCTGTGTTAATAAGGCTACTCGATAAGCTTGTTCGCGCGCCAGCATGGTGGTGTAAGCGGAGGGTAATTCAGCGCTGCTTACAGCCTGCTCATGGGTGGCCAAAAGCTGTTTGGCTTGCGGCCATACTAAGCAAGTGAGTATCAAGCGAAAAGCCAGGTATTCGGCCGCGTTAACTTGATGAGGATGCCCACTGTCGTGGCTATCAGCCCAGTGAGTTCGATAGCGAACGTAGCTCGCCCAACCCGGTAAGGTGGTCAGCATCAAGGTTAAAAATTGGCCGTGTTCGGTAACCGGTATAGCCAAAAACTCTAAGGCCTCAGCAATCACCTCATCAGCGTGTTCGGACAGCGCTCCGAGCCACTGCAGTTTTTCCGCGTCATGCCGATGCAAGCTCGCATCCAGCGTGATCATCAGGCGCAGACTGGCAAGCAAGCCGCGCTCACGGTACGGCATAGAAATAGCTGCTTGGCCCTGGTCAAAAAAGGCTTGCAACCATTTGATACTATGCCGATTAACAGTTTGCATTTCCGCAGCAAGGTCGCGCTGTTGAAAATATCCGTGTGCCTGCTGGAGCGCTTGCTCAAAAGGCAGGTGCTCGAAGCCAGCCAGCGGATTCACCGCAATTAAATTTTGCAGTGGCCAGTATGGTGCAATTTTCGACCAACTGCTGACAATCGCTGTATCAAGTAATTGCTGATCACGCATTGCGATAGTAGTCATAACGCTCCTCATTAGACCTGATAGTGATTACGGTGAGCCGTCATCGTTGAAGCCTGCGGCTGACTGCTATTGAGCAATGCGACATAGGCTTTCAGCTGCCACTTCGGCACCTGCTCCGGCGCCGACTTGTGGGCAAAAATAATCCACATCCACGTTGTGGTCATAACCACCAAAGCACTGATGTGAATAATATTGAGCGGCTGTGGGTGCGACATCGCTAGCGGCGCTAGCGTGTGTTCAATAAAGCTCACGCTAAGGCCATAAACAAACGCCAAACTCGCTGTGAGGGTAAAGGCTAACGGCTTCGTCAAGCGCTTGTTAGCCTGCATCAACGGCAGTGCAACTTGGGTTCCGGCAATCACCGTAATCACCAGCAAAAATAATGTTGTGTCACCAGCAAAAACTGATTTGTGGGTGGTGGCGGCAAAAATAACGGCAGCGCTCACTCCAGCAGTAAGCGCCAGTAAAAACTGTAGGGCTGAGGGTGGGTAATGCAAACTAAGCCTTGGCTCCTTTGCTGCTGAGCCAGAGGAAAGGAATAGATAAGCCTTAAACAAACCATGCCAGAAAATATGCGCAATTGCCGCCGGCAACAGTCCTAATCCGCATTGCGCGATCATAAAGCCCATCTGCCCCATGGTTGAGTACGCAAGCATCTGCTTAATGTTGCTTTGTATGAGCTTCCACAGTGTGGCTAGAATGGCAGATACAATACCGATGACAAATATCGCCGTCAGCAGTAATGGCTGTTCACTCAGTAACGGAGCAAAGCGCGCTAAGAGAAAACCTCCACCATTGACGAGACCAGCGTGCATAATGGCCGACACTGGGGTCGGTGCATTAAGTGAATTGCTCAGCCACTTATGGAATGGCCACAGTGCCGACTGGGTCATAGCCGCGAGCACAATCAGCGAACTACTGAGCCACAGAGAACCGCTGGCAATATCGCTGTCAAGCATTGCTTGTATCGAGCTTTCGCCGCTGGCTCCATAGAGAATCAACAACGCAGCGCATAGTAATAACCACCCGAGCGTAAAGTTGCGCCATGCCAGACGCGCTGATTGCTGTGCCGCTGGCCATTGACGATTATGGCCCAGCAACCGCACTAAACCAAAGTTTGCCCCAGCTATAGCACCGAGCAGTACTGCCATGTGGTCGGCCATTACCAGCACAAATAAACACACCACGACTATCAGCAAGTAGCCGTAGAAGGCGCCTTTACCGCGATCACCGGCAAGATATCGCCACGCAAACACGGCGATACATAGCGCCACAAAGCCAATCAATACCATCATCACCGAACTTAAAACATCGTGATGAAATAGTTGTTCAATACCCATCATAGAACACCTTTTGGTCAACCACTGACAACGTTGACGCACGATATAAGAGCACTTAAAATAAGTAAAACTGATAATTCTTATATTTCTTATAAGGAATTCTAATCATGGCGTTTGATGCGCTTACTCTTGAATGCTTTTTAGCCGTAGCTGCAACCCATAGCTTTACCCGTGCCGCCGAAAAAGTTGCGCGCACACAATCGGCGGTGAGCCAACAAATCAACAAGTTAGAGCGCCAGGTCGGCAAACCGCTATTCATTCGCGGCAAGCATTTAACGCTCACCGCAGATGGTGAAATTTTGCTGACCTATGCGCGTAAAATCATCCAGCTCAATCGTGATGCCATGGATCGCTTTAAGCAACCGGAGCTGCAAGGTGAAGTTCGCTTTGGTTTACCGGAAGACTTCGCCAGTGTGTTCTTGTCCGAGGTATTGACTGAGTATGCCTTGCTGCACCCGCGAATTTTATTAAATGTGGAATGTGACCTGACGCTCAACTTGTTAGATCGGTTCAAGAGGCAGCAATTCGATTTGGTCTTGGTAAAAATGAATCGTCCTGAAGATTTTCCCAATGGTATGGATGTTTGGTCAGAAACTCTCGAATGGGTAGGAGACCCTGATTTAGTTGAATCCGCTCAACAAACCATCCCCTTAGTATTATCACCACAGCCTTGTGTCTATCGCGCCCGCGCCATAACGGCCTTAGATAGCATCGAGCAAACCTGGCGTATTGTATTTTCCAGTCATAGTTATGCAGGAACAATTGCTGCGGTCAAAGCCGGTATGGGCGTCACCGTTTTGCCACGCAATATGGTGCCAGAAGAGCTCGAAATCATTCGCCCTAACCGACGCTTACCGAAGCTCGACAATACCCATATTTCGCTGCTCAAACATCATCATCAAAATTTAGCCGTTAACTCGCTTGAGAAATTCGTCATTGAACGCTTACAGCCCTAAAGCAGGCTCTGAGTCATTAACTCGCTCGCTGATTTATTGATCAAGAACAGCTGATGACACGTAGTGTTGATTGAGTAACATCGCAAACTCAACTATAGTGATGGTGCTCTGTCTTCCGTCTTGCCCGTATAGCGAGGTTTACCCGATGTTGAATAAAGTTGTTGCTGCATTGTTTGTTGTTGCTGGTGTTCTGGCAGCAAATCCAGCCCAAGCCAATGAAGAAGCCTTGGCCTTAGCGCAGAAGAACGTCTGCACCGCTTGTCACGGTCTTAATACCAAGTTAGTTGGCCCTGCCTATAGCGATGTTGCCAAGAAATATGCCGATAATCCGAATGCTTTAGCTGAGCTGAAAGCCAGCATCAAAGCCGGTGGTGCGGGTAAATGGGGGCAAATTCCTATGCCACCACAGCCACAGCTGACAGATGAGCAGTTGACCTTACTGGCCGAGTGGATCTTAGCCATTAAATAATCCGTACAGTCTGCCCACAGCCGGTTCAAAGAGCCGGCTTTTTTGTATCTACGCGAAGGAGCTAGCACATGCAGCCATCGGTGTTATTTCTCGGCTATGGCGATATCGCCCAACGTAGCGCGCCGCAGCTGGTAGCCGCTGGTTGGCAGGTGGTTGGAGCCTGCCGCACACCCGCCAATAAATCGAGCATTGCTGGGGTAGAGTTAGTGGCCGCAGATAACGGCAATCAGCACGATTTACAACAGCTGCTGCAGCGCCAATTCGATGCCATTGTGATGACCTTAACCCCAGCACGCGGCAGCAGCGACCCGTATCATCAAGGCTATGTGTTGCCCTGTCGTTTGTTGCAGCACCTGCTGCGCGAGCAGCCAGCGCCACGATTACTTTATGTATCCAGTACCGGCGTGTATGGTCAACGCGATGGGGAGTGGATTAACGAACACAGCCCCACTGAACCTGGCGACCACGGCGGGCAGATGCTGTTACAGGCGGAACAAACCATCGCCAGTTGTAACGCTAACGTGAGTATTTTGCGCTGTTCCGGTATTTATGGGCCAGGCCGCAGTATGCTGCTGCGCGGCATTGCCGCCGGTACCGCCACCATCACACCGGGTTGGAGTAATCGCATCCATAGCGACGATGTGGCGGGCTTTATTGCCTATCTGCTGCAACACCCTGAGCAACAGCAACCAATTTACCTAGTGTCTGATAACCAACCGACGCTGCAAGCCGACATTATCCACTACTACGCGCAACAACTTGGCGTTAACCCGAGTACTCTGAAGCGAAGCGATCAGATTGGTTCACGCGGCAGTAAACGCTGTGACAACAGCCTCTTGCGCGCAAGCGGCTATGTATTACACTATCCCGATTATCGTCACCATGCTGTAACCACTATCGAGGGGTAATATGGACATCCTTGTGCTTGCTTTGCTGGCCAGTAGCGCCACTGGCTTTATGACTGCGGTTGGCGCCCTGCCTATTCTGCTCAAACGGCGCCCGAGCGAAGCACTCAATGACACATTGCTGGGTTTTTCAGCCGGCGTCATGTTAGCAGCGGCATTCTTCTCATTAATTATTCCGGCGTTAGAAATCAGCGAACAGCAACATGGCGAAGGTATGGTTCCAGGGCTGATTGCCGTGGTTGGGGTATTGCTCGGCGCACTGGCAATGGCCGTGATTGAGCGCGTAGTACCGCACCGTCACTTCAATACCGGTATGGAGGGCGTCAAGCCCGAGCGCATTCGCGCCATTTGGCTGTTTGTGTTCGCCATGGCAATTCACAATTTTCCTGAAGGCTTAGCCGTTGGGGTGGGCTTTGGTGGCCCTGATCCTGCCACTGGCTATCCGTTAGCTATAGGCATTGGCTTACAAAACGTGCCGGAAGGTTTAGCGGTGGCTATTGGCTTGTTAGCCGTGGGTTATAGCCGCAGCAAGGCGTTCTGGGTAGCGGCAGCAACCGGCTTATTGGAGCCATTAGGTGGTTTAGTCGGTGGCTTATTCGTCCAGCTATCGGGTACCTTACTGCCATGGGGCTTAGTATTCTCAGCCGGCGCCATGTTGTTTGTCATCAGCCATGAGCTGATCCCTGAAACCCATCGTCATGGCCATCATCGCCGCGCCACCAGCGGTTTTATGGTGGGTTTAGTGACGATGATGTTCTTGGATGTGTGGCTAGCCGCTTAACGGCTAGCCTACCGAGCATTACGGCTTAAAGTTTAGCATTCGCTCAAGTGGCATCAGCGCACGCTTGCCGAGCGCTGGATCAACATGAATTTCGTGCTTATCACCACCATGCTCGAGCGCTTCAGCAATGGCGACTAAGCCATTCATGGCCATCCACGGGCAATGTGCACAGCTACGACAGGTTGCACCATTACCGGCGGTAGGCGCCTCAATAAAGTGCTTGTGCGGCGATAACTGCTGCATTTTGTAGAAAATGCCGCGATCGGTAGCGACAATAAAGGTACTATGCGGCAGCGTTTGGCTGGCTTTCAGCAACTGTGAGGTCGAACCTACCGCATCCGCCAAGTCAACAATCGCCGCTGGTGACTCGGGGTGCACCAATACCGCAGCTTCTGGGTAAACGGCTTTGAGATCTTCCAGGGCTTTAGTCTTAAACTCATCATGCACAATACAAGCACCGTTCCACATGATCATGTCGGCACCGGTTTGCTTAGCAATGTAGTTGCCCAAATGCTTATCGGGGCCCCACAAAATCTTCTCGCCTTGGGCATCGAGGTGATCAACAATTTGCAATGCAATACTTGAGGTCACCACCCAATCAGCACGTGCTTTCACCGCTGCTGAGGTATTGGCATAAACCACCACGGTGCGGTCCGGATGGGCGTCACAAAACGCTGAGAACTCCTCAATCGGGCAACCTAAATCGAGCGAACAGGTGGCTTCTAAGGTTGGCATCAACACGCGTTTATGCGGGGTGATAATTTTAGCGGTTTCGCCCATAAACTTGACCCCGGCGATGATCAAGGTATCAGCCGGATGATTGGCACCAAAACGCGCCATCTCTAACGAATCGGACACACAGCCACCGGTTTCTTCAGCCAGCGCTTGAATTTCTGGATCGGTATAATAGTGCGCTACCAATACCGCATTCTTGTCTTTTAACAACTGTTTAATGCGCGCACGGTAATGTTGCTTGTCAGCGTCGCTAAGCGGTTTCGGTTTAGCCGGAAATGGATAATCCAAGTTGGCGATCACACGGGCTTGAATGTCTGCGGTAAGGCTCATGATATCAGGTCACGTCAGGGAATGAGTGCGGCTATTATAGTGCATATTGGGGGGCGAACGAAACGTCTGCGGCAAAACTGGAAATCGTGGTGGGTCGTGCAGGATTCGAACCTGCGACCAATTGATTAAAAGTCAACTGCTCTACCAACTGAGCTAACGACCCACGATTGAAAGGTAACGATGGATAGAATTGGTGGGTCGTGCAGGATTCGAACCTGCGACCAATTGATTAAAAGTCAACTGCTCTACCAACTGAGCTAACGACCCATTCTATCTGCTGCCCTTATCAGGGGCAACGGCGGCACATTTTACTGAAAAAGCCGCTGGTTGCAACAGCAAATTGTCATAATCGGGTGCGTTTGCTCAAAATGCGCACATAACCCGCTTCTTGCTTACACCGATTCTACATTTCAGCCAACTGCTTGCGTGCTAAGTCGGCTTCTGTCGAGCTCGGGTAACTGTCGATGACGCGCTGAAAGTAGCTACGTGCAGCTTGTGGTTGCTGTTGTTGTTGGGCAATACGACCCAATTTCAATAAGCAATCACCACGCTTGTTGCTGTCTGGAAAATTATCCACCACGATGCTGAATTCTTTCTTGGCATCATCTAACTTACCATCGGCAAACAACAACTGCCCTAACCAATAATGCGCGTTGGCAGCATAGGTAGATTCTGGAAAGCGCTCGAGGAATTCACGAAATGCCGGAATGGCGTCGTCGTAGCGTTTTTGCTCTAACACCAACTTGATCGCCCGATCATAGGCATCGTTCTCATTCAAGTTGCTCGACATCGCAACGCCACCGGCATTACCTTGAACTTGGCCTTCGCTTTGCTGAGTAGGCGTAACGGGTGGGGTCACCGCTAAGCGCCGATCAAGCTCTTGGTAGATTTCCCGCTGACGCTGTAAAATCTGTTCCAGTTGATAGGCGTGCTCTTCGGTGCGACCACGTAATTCAGCCACTTCATTTTGGAGCGTGTTCATTTGATCAAGCAGCGCCATTTGTGCCGCATTGCGCGCGTCCATGACCCGCTCAAGTTGATTAAGGCGCTCTTCAATTGAGCCACTACCCAATTTTGATACCGGTGCCTGAGCAAACACGACACCGGGAATCAACAGGGCCAAAACAATACTCAGTTTTTGCATTGGCTGCTACCGACTATTAGTAAACGATCACACCACGACGGTTCTGGGCGTATGCTTCATTAGTTGATGAGCGTACTAATGGCTTTTCTTCGCCATACGATACAGTCGTTAACTGTGAACTGCTCACACCTAAGTTTTGCAGGTATTGCACCACAGCTTTAGCACGACGCTCACCTAAGGCAATGTTGTACTCTGGGGTACCACGCTCATCACAGTGACCTTCGATAGTCACGCGGATGTTCGGGTTTTTCACCAGAAAGTCAGCGTGTTGCTGCAACACTGCGCCAGCAGTTGCGCTGATACGTGAATCGTCAAACTCAAAAAATACCATATTGACTTGCGCTAATGCGGCGACTTGCTCTTGACGAATTTCTTCAGGGGTTTTGGTGCGTTCAATGGCATCAATTTCTACACCATTAGTACCGCCTTGCTCGACCTGACCTGCGCCGCCCATGCCATTGGTCGTATCAGCATCTTCAACATCTTTGGTGGTTGAACAAGCTGCTAAAGTCATCATTGGCACTGCAATAAACAAACCTTTCACTAATTGATTTGCGTTCATAGTCACGATCCTTATCGTATAAAAAACAAACTGTTGGGTTTTGCTTGTAAAGTAAGCAACTCTTTGTTCAATTCGTTACCGCAGCGCTTAGCGCAAATAAGGCGACCACGCCGGCGATTTTACTTCACCTTCACGGGCTGGCAAGCGTGCCTTAAAACGGCCATCAACGGAAACCAGCGCCAGTACCTGACGGTTATTATGCGTTGTGCTATAGATTACCATACTCCCATTCGGAGCTAAACTGGGTGACTCATCTAAAGCTGTTTGCGTTAAAATTTGCAATACGCCCGTTGGGTAATCTTGTTTGGCAATATGATAATTACCTTGGGTACGATTCACCATCACCACCTGATTACCATCGGGGGTATAGGTACCACCTAAATTTTGTTCGCCCTCAAAGGTTAAGCGACGTACCTGACCTGAATCTAAATTTACGCTATATAACTGCGGTCTGCCACCCCTTTCCGAGGTAAATACCATAGCTTTACCATCGGGCGACCAATTTGGTTCGGTATCGATGGCATGATGATTGGTGACCCGACGTAATTTCTTACTAGCCAGGTTCATCACGTAAATTTCTGGGTTGCCATCTTTGGACAGCACCATCGCCAATGAGTTGCCATCGGGGGAAAATACTGGGCGACTATTGATACCCGGGTAATCAGTCACCTGCTGGCGTTGACGGGTATAAATATCTTGAATAAAGATTTGTGGCTTACGGTTCTCAAAACTCACGTAAGCCAGCTTGCTACCATCGGGTGACCAGCTTGGCGACATCAATGGCTCGGGGCTGCGCAACAATACTTGCTCATTAAAACCATCATAGTCGGCAACGACAAGCTCATAAGGCTTTTCTTGCTTAAAATTTACCGTCACATAGGCAATACGGGTCATAAAGGCGCCACGTTGACCGGTCATGGTCTCATAAAACACATCGGAGATACGGTGCGAATACTGACGGAACTGGCTGCCATCAATGACGCTCGTGCGGGCATCGAGTATATGATCTTGTGAGCGAACTAATTCACCATTACGTAAAATTTGCGTACCACCAGTGATTTGCCCACGCAGCACGTCAACAATTTCAAAGGTCACGCTATAGCGACCCACGCCATTCGGTTCAATGCTGCCTACTAGCACGGCTTCAACGCCAAGACTGGCCCAGCGCGGATAGTCAATTTCACTGGCGGTAGATGGCCGCTGCGGCATGGCACTAACCGGAATCGGATTAAAGCGACCGCTGCGCATTAAATCGGCAGCCACGACCTCAGTCAATTCTACCGGTGCAGGGCCGGTGCCCTTCCAGCGAAATGGCACCACGGCGATGGGTCGAGCGCTGTCCATACCTTCCGTTATGACGATTTCTAAGGCCGCTTTGGCCGGCGTTAACATCACCGCAAAGGTAATGGCGGCCGTGCTAATCAGGGTCAGAAACTTCTTCATAATAGTCATGTGCTACCTATTAATTTTGATACGGCGCCATTTTAATCTTAATGGTGCTCATTTGTTTAAATACATCTGGATCAGGTGATACCGGCAAAGTACCGGCCTTCAGCACCGCGGCACGAGCAGTTTGGCAGACCAGCGCATCACCACGGCCACTATCCACGGAAATGACAAAACCACTGGACGCCAGTTTGATTTCTAACTCGCACTCTTTGCCACGCATCGACTCGTCGGTATTCCAATTACGCTGAATGGTCTGCCGAATCAATGCTGAATATTTTTGTACCTCGCCCTGCACTTGTTGCGCCCGAGCTCGGTCACGTTGGCGCGCTTCTTCAGCCAGCTGTTCTTGCAATTGACGCTCACGTTCGGCTTTTAGTCGCGCTTCTTGTTCACGTTTTTTCTGCTCTTCGGCCAGGCGTTTGGCCTCTGCCTCTTGTTTTTTACGGGCTTCCTCGGCTTTTCGTGCGGCTTCTTCTTCACGTTTACGTTTGGCTTCGGCTTCGGCGGCCGCTTTTTCTGCCGCGGCCTGTTTGGCTGCGGCATCAGCCTTTTGCTTCGCAAGTTGCTGACGCTCGCGTTCTTGCTGCTGGGCCAGTTCACGTTGCTTCTGTTGCTCAGCTTCGCGTTGCTTGCGCGCCTCTTCAGCGCGCCGCTCTAATTCCGCAACCCGCCGTGCTTCGGCAGCTTCCTTGTCACGCTGCTGTTGCTGAATCTTCTGAATTTGCTGGTCTACCGCAGCTTGGTCTACGGTGACCGCCTGCACGATTTCATCCGGGGTAACTTGTTCACTCACCTCAACCTGTATAGCAAGCGGTTGATCAAAGCTCGATGGTAAATGCAGACCGGTCACCAACAAGGCCACGATCGCTAAGTGTAAACCCAACGACAGGAGCAACGGTTTGGTCATTTCTGCAGGCCAATTCAATTTCACCAGGTCACCTACTACTTATCGCCGCGGTTTATTGTCAGCTGCGGCGCCATCGGTCATCAGTCCGACTGAGGGCACACCAGCGCGTTGTAATAACACCATCAGCTGGACAATCTGATTATAAGATACCGACCCATCACCTTTCACCACAATACGGTTGCTGGCATCCATTTGCATATGCGAAGCAACCAACACTGCCAGATCTTCAGCACTCAGCGGTGCATTGGGGTCGCTATTGACCGACAAGTAATACTGTCCGTCGCGATCCACTGAGGCCACAATCGGCGGCTTACTCTCCGGGTCAATCGGTGCCGCATTCGCTTTCGGCAATTCCACGTTGACCCCAGAAGTAATCAGCGGCGCCGTCACCATAAAAATAATCAGTAGCACCAACATGACGTCAATGTAGGGTACCACGTTGATATCTGCCACCGGCTTACGCCGTGAGCGTGTTACCGTCATCATGCCGGTGCTTGCTCCTTGGCGGGTACACTACCTTGGCGCTGCAATATGGCCACCAGTTCATCCATGAAATTCTGATACTGGTTGTCCACTTTCTCCACCGCATAATTAAAGCGGTTATAGGCAATAACCGCCGGAATCGCGGCGAATAAGCCCATTGCTGTGGCAATGAGGGCCTCGGCAATACCAGGCGCAACCATCGCTAAGGTCGCTTGTTGCACCGCACCAAGGCCAATAAACGCATTCATGATTCCCCACACAGTGCCGAACAACCCAACATAAGGGCTGATAGAACCAATGGTGGCTAACAACGACAAATTGCTCTCGAGTTTGTCTACTTCACGTGAGTGCACCACCCGCATGGCGCGATACGAGGCATCGAGTAATTGCTGCTGAGGTAAACCACTTTGACTGCGCAGCCGCGCAAACTCTTTAAAGCCGGCATGAAATAACTTTTCCATTCCCGATGCATTCTGCGCACGAGCGTTTACCTCTTGATACAAGCGCGCTAAGTCAACCCCTGACCAGAAGCGGTCTTCGAACTTCAGTGCTGCTTGGCTGGCAGCATTGATCACCTTGCGGCGTTGGAAAATCATCATCCAACCCACTATCGAAAACGCTAACAACATCAGCATCACCAGTTGTACCACCAAACTGGCTTCTAAAATTAACGCTGTGATCGATAATTCAGTGGGCACTTTTTAACACCTCATAAATTGCTGCCGGCATGGCTACTGCGCGTAACCCTGAATCGGCCTGTCCTAAATCAACACAGGCGGCTTTAACCTGTGCTACACATAATTCTGCGCCATGTTGCTGATGCGTGACCCGTTGTTGAAATTGTACCGACGCGCGGCCCAGCTTTAAGACCTCAACAGACACCAACAGTTCATCGTTAAAGCGTGCCGGTTGTAATAAATCTAGCTGTACTTGGCGCACCACAAAACCTACTCGGGCTGCCAGCCAGCTATCTTGTTCAATACCCAATGAGCGTAACCATTCAGTTCGGGCGCGTTCAAGGAATTTGAGATAGTTAGCATAATAAACGATACCACCTGCATCGGTGTCTTCGTAATAAACACGTACGGGCCAAACAAAGTCGCTCATTTTTTCACCAGACATTTTTTTATCGTGTTTTCTTTACCAAAATCGCTTCAGTTATTGTTTTTGCTGGATTATTTTGGTCTGACCAATTTTGCACTGTTTATAATGTGTACAAATGTAACATCTTGGGATTAGAAAAACTAATTCACATCACAATTTTTCTCGGTTGAACTCTGGTCGGTCCTCTCTATAATACGCGGCATATATCAGAGATTGAGACCGGTTGTCGCATAGTTCTGTTATTGTTCCCTGGATTTAACTTCCTTGTTGTTCTGTACTTTTGCCCGCTCCCTCGAGCGGGCTTTTTTTTTGCCTACGCGGTTAAACCATACCGCTATCAGGGCTGATTGGGGTTAACAACCGCTAGCCCAAAATGGCTATAGGCGTGCGGCGTAGCAATACGCCCTCTCGGCGTACGTTGCAAAAACCCCTGTTGAATCAGATAGGGCTCAATCACATCTTCAATGGTGTCTTTTTCTTCACCAATAGCTGCCGCCAGGTTATCCAAACCCACCGGGCCACCCAAAAACTTTTCAATGATCGCCAGTAATAGTTTACGGTCCATGTAATCAAAACCAGCTTCATCGACATCCACCATAGCGAGTGCCGCATTAGCAATAGTCTGGTCAATGTGACCGTTGCTGCGTACTTCGGCGTAATCGCGTACGCGGCGCAATAAGCGATTGGCGATACGCGGCGTACCGCGAGAGCGACGAGCAATTTCTAAGGCGCCGTTAGCGGTCAAATCAAGCTTCAGAAAATGCGCGGAGCGCCGAATAATGCTGGTTAATTCCTCAACCGTATAAAATTCGAGGCGCTGCACAATGCCGAAGCGATCGCGCAATGGTGATGTCAGCGCGCCGGCTCGGGTGGTTGCGCCGATTAAGGTGAAAGGTGGCAGATCAAGCTTGATAGAGCGTGCCGCTGGGCCTTCACCGATCATGATATCCAACTGGTAATCTTCCATGGCTGGATACAAGATCTCCTCAACCACTGGGCTAAGCCGATGAATCTCGTCAATGAACAACACATCATGGGCATCAAGATTGGTTAACAATGCCGCAAGATCACCGGCCTTTTCTAGCACCGGCCCGGAGGTTTGCTTAATATTTACATTCAGCTCGTTAGCAACAATGTTGGCCAAGGTGGTTTTACCTAAACCGGGCGGGCCGAAAATCAACAGGTGATCAAGGGCTTCACCACGTTGCCGCGCAGCTTGAATAAAGATTTCCATTTGCTCAACCACATGCTTCTGGCCGGTGTAGTCCGTCAGTCGTTTCGGCCGAATAGCGCGGTCAATAATTTCATCATCGCCGCTGGCGGCTGCTCCGGTAATGCGGTCTGGCTCGATCATCCGGCTAAGCTCCGCAGCGCTTGACGAATCACCTCTTCGCTGGCGGCATCATCGCCTAAGGCTTTCACCGCTGCAGCGACCGATTTATCCGCTTGAGCTGGCTTATAGCCCAAGGCCACCAAGGCGCTAAAGGCATCATCACGGGCGCTGCCAGGGCCACTCAAGGTTGGCCGTAGGTCGCCAAAATCAATCGGCATGGCGTCACTTGCTGGGGTCATAGAGCCCCAGTTGCTGAGTCGGTCACGCATTTCCACCACTAAACGCTCGGCGGTTTTACGACCAACACCCGGTAGTTTAACTAAGCTAGACACATCATCGTGGGTGACCGCATGGACGAATTGATGAGCGGTCATGCCAGACATGATCGTGAGTGCCAACTTCGGCCCTACCCCTTGGGCTTTAATCAGCTGACGGAACAAGCTGCGCTCAGCAAAGGTATTGAAGCCATAGAGTAATTGCGCGTCTTCACGCACCACAAAGTGGGTGATCACCCGCACCGCTTGCCCCACGTCTGGCAATTCATACAAGCAGGTCATAGGCATTTGCAGCTCGTAGCCCACCCCGTTGACCTCAATCATGATCTCGGGTGGATGCTTTGCAATTAAGGTACCACTGAGTTGTCCGATCACCGTCGCCCCCTTGGGTTACTGGCCGAGATTAAATAGCTATTACGACTATGGGCATGACACAGCGCTACTGCCAGCGCATCGGCGGCATCGGCTTGTGGCCGTTGCGGTAATTTGAGCATCGCCATGACCATATGCTGTACCTGTGTTTTATCAGCCGCACCGGTACCAACCACCGCTTGTTTGACCAAGCGCGCGGCGTATTCAGCCACCGGGAGCCCAGCGCAAGCCGCTGCCACAATGGCGGCACCACGTGCCTGCCCCAGTTTCAGCGCTGAATCTGGGTTTCGCGCCATAAATACTTGTTCTATCGCAAATTCATCGGGCTGAAACTGCACAATCAATTCACTGATGCCATCATGAATCAGCTTCAACTTATCAGCAAGGCTTAACGGCGCTTTCACACTACCTTGGGCATTGATACAGCCGCTGCCTAAATAGGTCAGTTGCTTACCCTGTTGGCGAATCACCCCATAACCGGTGAGCCGCGAACCTGGATCAACACCCAGAATAATGGTCATTAGGAGCTGCTACTCTCACTGGGTAACTTCACTGCCACACCGAGCTCATCTAACGCCGCGCTGTTGGCAAAGCCTGGCGCATCGGTCATCACACAGGCCGCCGTGGTGGTTTTCGGGAAGGCAATCACTTCACGAATAGAGCTTGCGCCCACCATCAACATCACCAAGCGATCAAGGCCAAAGGCCAAACCGGCATGCGGTGGTGTACCATACTTTAGCGCTTCCAGTAAGAAGCCAAACTTCTCTTGCTGCTCTTCAGGGCTGATACCGAGCAGGCTGAACACCACCTGCTGCATTTCGTTGTCATAAATACGTACCGAACCACCGCCTACTTCAACACCGTTTAAGACCATATCGTAGGCGTTAGAAATAGCATCCACTGGGTTCGCTTTCAGCTCGGCTGGCGTCATATTCTTCGGTGAGGTGAACGGATGGTGAATCGCCGCTAAGCCGCCTTCATGTTCTTCGAACATCGGAAAATCAACCACCCACAGTGGCCGCCATTGATCCGCCACCAACTCAAAGTCATGGCCAACTTTTAAGCGCAAGGCGCCCATAGCTTCGGCCACCACATTGGCTTTATCAGCACCAAAGAAGATCATATCGCCATTGGCGGCATCAAGGCGCTGTAAAATCTGCTCAAGCTCAGCATCAGGAATAAACTTCAACACCGGTGATTGAATACCATCGCGACCAGCACTTAGGTCATTAACCTTCATCCAGGCTAAGCCTTTGGCACCGTAAATAGCCACAAAAGCAGTGTAATCATCAATCATCTTGCGCGTCACTGATTCAGCTTTGCCCGGCACTTTAAGCGCTGCTACACGACCTTTCGGGTCGTTAGCTGGGCCAGCGAACACTTTGAATTCTAACGCCTGCATGATGTCCGCTAAATCGACCAACTCCAGCGGGTTACGCAAATCTGGCTTATCGCTACCGTAGCGGCGCATGGCTTCATGCCAAGTCATTACGGGGAATGCGCCTAAATCGACCTGTAGCAATTCCATGAATAACTTGGCGACCATGCTCTCAGTCACTGCCATCACTTGTTCGGCGCTCATGAACGAGGTTTCGATATCGATTTGGGTAAACTCAGGCTGGCGGTCAGCGCGCAAATCTTCGTCGCGGAAGCATTTCACAATTTGATAGTAGCGATCAAAGCCGGCCATCATCAGCAATTGCTTAAATAATTGTGGTGATTGCGGTAATGCAAAAAATTTACCTTTATGGGTGCGGCTTGGCACCAAATAGTCGCGCGCACCTTCGGGTGTAGCGCGGGTCAACATCGGTGTTTCAATATCGAGAAAGCCAGCGTCATCCATAAACCGCCGCACCGCACTGGTCACCCGTGCGCGGAACTGTAAATTGGCGCTCATTTGTGGGCGACGCAAATCTAAATAGCGGAAACGCAAGCGCGCTTCTTCGCTGACCTGCTGATTGAAGTCAATTGGCATTGGCGCTGAGCGGTTGAGGATGGTTAATACCGTGGCCATCACTTCTATCTCACCAGTAGCCATAGTGGCATTCACTTGGCTGTCAGGACGCGCCCGCACCACCCCGGTGACTTGAATACAAAATTCTTGCCGCAGCTTATTGGCGGTATCGAGTAACTCAGCGTTATCAGG
The DNA here is from genome assembly GCF_003999375.1 of Pseudidiomarina mangrovi. GTDB lineage: Bacteria > Pseudomonadota > Gammaproteobacteria > Enterobacterales > Alteromonadaceae > Pseudidiomarina > Pseudidiomarina mangrovi. The sequence goes on along the minus strand of NZ_RJLC01000010.1, from coordinate 114,628 downwards.
GTCAAACACCACTTGCACTAAGCCGGTGCGATCACGCACATCAATAAAAATCAAACCGCCTAAATCACGGCGTTTGTTCACCCAACCGCACAGGGTTATGGTTTGTCCAACCAGACTACGTTCAAGCTGTCCACTATAATGGCTACGCATGGGAGTTTCCTAACCAACACATTCGAGGATATAAAGCGCTCCATTATAACGGACTAGCGCTATTTGTCAGCATTTGTTCGGCACTGTTACTCGCCTGCTTGCAGGCTTTTTGCTAAAATCAGCCATCTTATTCAGTTAGCCTACAACAAGGAGTCAGCGCCGGTGTCCAGCAGCAAACGTGATGCGCTATTTGCCGAACCGCTTAGTCAAGTCGGTGACTTCGTTTTTGACGCCAAGGTGGTGGAAGTATTCCCCGACATGATCAACCGCTCAGTACCGGGCTATCAAAGCATTTTGCGCGGTATTGGCCAGTGGGCGCAGCGGTTAGTGCCAGAGCATGGCCGCGTTTACGATTTAGGCTGTTCCCTTGGCGCCGCCAGCTTAAGTATGCGCCAACAACTGCAGGGCCGCGCAGGGGTGGAAATCATCGCCATTGATAATTCTGCGGCCATGGTGGAACGCTGCCAACTGCATCTCGATGGCTATCGCAGCGACATTCCGGTGCAGGTACGCTGTGAAGATATTCGTGATAGCGAGATCAGCAACGCGACCTTAGTGGTGATGAACTTCACCCTGCAATTTGTACCACCAGAGCAACGTAACCGGTTATTAGAGCGCATTTATGCTGGGCTAAAACCCGGTGGTGCACTGATCCTGTCGGAAAAATTTCGTGCCGAACAAGCCGACATGGATGCGTTACTGGTCGACTTGCACCACGAATTCAAACGCGCCAACGGCTATAGCGAACTAGAAATTGCGCAAAAGCGCGCGGCCATTGAAAACGTCATGCGTATTGATACCTTAAGCACCCATCAGCAGCGCTTACAAGCCATTGGCTTTGCCCTACCGCAGGTGTGGTTTCAGTGCTACAACTTTGCTTCACTGATTGCTATCAAACAGGACTAAGCATGGATCTGTTCAAACAAGACCTCGTTAGCGTTGCGCAATCGCCTTTGAGTCATTGGCTGGAGGTATTGCCAGCCCAGTTAAGCCATTGGCAAACCAAGCAACTGCACGGTGAATGGGCGCAATGGTATAGCAGCGTACGCCAACTACCGCAGCTTGAGCCCAGCCAAGTCAGTCTTGCCGATACGGTTAGCGTCACCAATCCGCAGGTCAGTCATGGCGAGCAGCAACGCATTGCAGGCCTGTTGCAGCAGCTCATGCCATGGCGTAAAGGGCCATTCCACCTGCATGGGGTGACGATTGATACTGAATGGCGCTCTGATTTTAAATGGCAACGGGTGGCGCCGCATGTCGGTGATTTAAGCGGCCAGCAAGTGATGGATGTCGGTTGCGGCAGTGGCTATCACCTCTGGCGCATGCTCGAAGCCGGTGCTGAACAGGTGTGGGGCATTGATCCCGGGCAATTATTTGTCGCCCAGTTTTTAGCCGTACGGCATTTTATGCCGTCTGAGCTTGCTGCGCGTGTGCACCTATTCCCGCTCGGCATCGACGACCTACCACCACTAGCGCGGCTGGATACCGTGTTCAGCATGGGCGTGTTGTATCACCGCCGCTCGCCGATTGATTTCTTGCAGCAACTGCATGGGTTATTAAAGCCTGGCGGTCGCTTGGTGCTGGAAACCTTGGTGGTTGAGGGTGACCAACAGACCGTCTTAGTGCCGGGGCAGACCTACGGCAAAATGCGCAATGTGTGGTTTATTCCAAGCACCGAAGCCTTGCTGCACTGGTTACAGCGCTGCCGCTTCAAAAATGCTCAGGTGGTGGATGAATCGCTGACTAGCGTCGACGAACAACGCCGCACGGCGTGGATGGAAGGGCAATCGCTGGCTGACTTTCTTGACCCCAACGATCACCGCAAAACCATTGAAGGCTACCCGGCACCGCGCCGGGCAGTCATCATTGCTACAGCTTAAGATTGGCGAGGAATTCACGCATATCGGCACCAATGGTGGGGTGCCGTAGCGCCTGCTCGACAAAGGCTTGGGCATAACCGAGCTTGTTGCCGCAGTCATTACTGCGCCCTTTCATGTAATACGCCTGCACCGGCTGTTGCTCAAGCAGCATCGCCATGGCATCGGTAAGCTGAATTTCACCGCCGGCGCCCACTGGGGTTTGCTCCAGCAGTGGCCACAGTGCCGCCGGGAACACATAACGCCCCACCACCGCTAAATCAGAGGGAGCATCGGCCGTAGCCGGCTTTTCCACCAAGCGCTTAATTGGCGCTTGCTGACCTGGCTGTAACTGAGCACCAGCCAAATCGGCAATACCGTATTGATTGGTCAACTCCCGAGGAACCTGCTCTAACATGACTTGAGCGTGGCCACTTGCGCTAAAATTAGTGACCATCTCAGCCAAATTATCACGGCTCAGATCGCAGCTACTGGCGTCAATCAGAACATCCGGTAACACCACTGCAAAGGGTTCATTACCGACTACCGCACGCGCGCATCGAACCGCATGCCCCAAACCTTTGGCTTGCGATTGACGCACCGCAGCAATGCTCACACCTTTGGGTAACAACCTACGCAGCTCAGCCACCAATGCATCTTTACCGCGTAATTCCATACTGGTTTCAAGTTCAAAGTGGCTATCAAAATGATTTTCAATAGCGCCTTTACTCGAATGCGTCACAAAAATGATCTCGGTTAACCCAGCCGCGGCACATTCTTCAACCACAAACTGAATTAACGGCCGGTCCACCAGCGGCAACAGCTCTTTGGCTATTGCCTTGGTGGCCGGTAGCATCCGCGTGCCTAAACCAGCAACAGGAATGACAACTTTCTTAACCATGCTACGTTCCTTAGTAAACCAATCCTGGTTATTTCTTCGCTTGCTCGCCTAAACCTTCATGCTCAGCAATGCTTCCGAGTTCCTGATCAATACCCTGCTCAACCGAAGTCGGTTGCATGCGTTCAGCACCATGCATCCAGCGCACTAACATGCCTGAAATCAACCACAGTACCACGGCGAACAGTAACAAGCCGACACCTACACCACCGAATACCATCAGTAAGCCTGAGTATTCTGGCGCTAAACCAATGGCTGCCGCCACTTGGTGCGAGAAGGTATAGCCCGCAGCATTTTCACTGAAGGCGCCGACTAAACCCGCCAAGAAGCTAGCAATGGCCGGCATCAAGAACCAAATACCCATCACCAAAGAGGCTAAGCGCAGCGGTGCGAGTTTGGTCATCAGCGACAAGCCGACCGGTGAAATACAGAGTTCGCCCAAGGTATGGAACAAGTAAGCCAGCACCAACCACATCATGTTGGCTTTGCCATATAACTGAATTTCGTACAGACCAAAAATCAGGAACATGAAACCAATCGCTGTCAGTACCAAACCAGCAAAGATTTTAATCGGTGCGTCAGGGCTCTTATCGCGCTTATGCAAAGCCACCCACAATACCGAGAACACCGGCGCGAACAGCAAAATAAATAGCGGGTTCAATGATTGGAAGTAACCGGCTTTGATCTCGGTATCGCCCAGCATACGGTCGGTGTAATCTTGCGCATAAATGTTCATCAGGCCACCAGCTTGCTCAAAAGCCAACCAGAACACCGTCACAAACACAAACAAGAACATGATCACCCGCAAGCGATCAAACTCAACCTTAGTCAGTGGCTTTTTCACCCCACCGGCATTGAGTTTGTCTTGTTGCGCGCCGGGCACTTTGCCGATATCGCCCAAAAAGCGTTGGAACAGCATCAGCTGAGTCACCACGGCTAAGGTCATACCAACACCGGCGGCAAAGTAACCCCAACGCCAACCGTAGTCAGCACTTTCACCTAAAGTGGAGGTTACGAATGGCGCTAAGAATGCACCTAAGTTGATACCCATATAAAAAATTGAGAAGGCACTGTCACGACGGGCATCGCCTTGCGGGTACAAATCGCCAACAATGGTGGAGATGTTCGGCTTAAATAAACCATTACCGGCAATAATTAAGCCTAACCCCACATAAAACAGGTCAATGGAGTGTGGGGTGGCAGCAAACAGGGTGAATTGCCCCGCTGCCATCAAAATACCACCAATCAAAATAGATTTACGTTGGCCCAGATAGTTATCCGCTAACCAACCGCCTAGCAGCGGCGTGAAATACACTAACCCGGTGTAGTAACCGTATAGTTTCAGTGCATCACCTTGGCTCATACCAAAGCCTGGATTGAGTGATTCAGTGGCAGCAACTAATGTCAGAACTAACAGTGCGCGCATGCCGTAATACGAGAAGCGTTCCCACATTTCCGTGGTAAACAGCACATATAGACCTTGTGGATGGCCCCACAAAGTTCCTTTCGATGGCCCCTGGCTCATACGATGTCCTCTTGGTTATTGTTGTTATCAGCACAGAATTGCTGAGCGCAGACGGGCTTTTATAACGCATGAACCTTGCATGGTGCAAGGTTCATCGGTGGTGCATGCGGTAATTAATGCGACAAATCAGTCAAACTGGTCGTAAAAATCCTCGTCCAGCTCGTCCTCTTCAGTTTCTGGCTCAGGCGGCGGATTGCCGTCATAGACCTTATTGCGCCAGTTCTGGAAGTAAGCTTCACGGACAAAACTATAGGAATCGAGTGAGTTCTGCATCAATGCTTGTTGTTCTTGCAAGCGCAAACGCGTGTCCAGTGCTTTCACCACTAGACGGGCAAAGGATACCCCACCATCAAGGTTATCAATGGGGAAATAGGTACCGTCAACGATATCACCGCTACGGTCGATGACCACGGTTGGGCCTATGCCCGGCAGCATCACATAAGGACCATCAGCAACACCCCAGCTGGCTAGAGTTTCGCCGAAACTCTCTGGTTTAGGATCAATGCCAATTTCACTGGCGACATCGAAGATACCCAACAAACCAACGGTACTATTAATGGTAAAACGCCAGAAACTTGAGCCGGCATCAACGAACTTACCCTGCAATACGTTGTTAACTAGGTAGGAAGGTTCACCTAAGTTGTCCACCACATTACGCAAACCGCGGCGCCCTGGCTCAGGGATCTTGCCGTAGGCTTGTGCTGCCGGCCATAGAATCGCTTCATCGAGCTCTTGGTTGAAATCCCAGATATCGCGGTTTAGCGTCTCGATGGGATCACGCGGATCAGCATACGGGTCATTGGGGCTGCTGCTGCAGGCACTGACGCTAAGCGCCAACAGCGCCAGCAGCAAAAAACGTTTTATCACCTATCACTCCTTTAATCGGTGCCTTGGGCACTCACATCAATCACCAGTTCCACCGCTTCTGTACCTGCTGCCACCACTTGCGGCGTGGCATTGAGGTCGCCGGGGCCGGCTTCAATTTGTTCATCACTTGATATACGGGCCATCACTTGCCATTGATCAAGTGACGCTAAATTATAGTCGTCGAGCATGGCATTGGCATTGCTTAAGCGGATGGTCAGTGGAAACTCGGTCACTGCCTGACGGATCACCGCCGCCGGCATAGCCGTACCACTCGGTGCGCGGATATACACAAACAAGCTCGCATTCGCGGGAATTTGTGCGGCCGCTGCAGCGGTAATAGTCACCGTAACAGCGATACCCTGTTCAGCCAAGCGCTGTTGCTGCTCGGCATCAGCAATGGCGGTAATAATAGCAGCTCGACGCGGATCATCGTCAGTCAATTGTTGTAACAAGAGATTCCAAGCGAACACCGCTTGTTGCCAATCGCCACGCTGAAAAGCCACCACACCCAGCAATGACAAGCCTTCTAAATTGGCCGGATCAAGCTCAAGCATACGGCGCAAAATGCGGGCAGCACGACTAATTTGCTCGTCTTCGCCCAGTGTCACCAGCAGCCGAGCATAGCTGCCTAGCGTGCTTAAGCGGCTGTTATCTAAGCGATAGGATTTTTCATAGGCCTCAATGGCTTGCTCATACTGGCCAAAACGGGTCATCAACTCCGCATACACCATCCAGGCCACCGCATCGTCAGGCTCGCGCATCAGCTTTAAGCGTAAGCCTAAGGCCACTTGATCAATATCGGCAGGGTCAAGGTCAACCTCAGCACTGGCTCCAATACCCATGATCTGTGGTAACACCTTTGGCCCTAATTGCGGCAGTTGCTGACTGGCTTGAATAGCTTGCTGCTGCAGGCCATAACTGCCGAACAGGCCGTAGCCAATGGCACCTAATACCATCACCAGCACTGCCGTCAACCACAAACCACCGCCGACACGCTGGTCGTTGACCTGCTCAAGCGCCGAGTTCTCACTGACGAAACGACGGTCAAGTTCATTACGGCTGCGTTGCGCCGCTTGTTCGGTTAAATAGCCGTCACGAACTTCCTGCTCAAGTTCAGCGACACGTTGCTCGTACAGCTCACGATTCACATCCAACCGCGTACGCTGCTGTTCCTGTTGCCGCCGCCCACTAATCAGCAGCATAACGCCAGCACTGAGCACCGCCGCGACTAACATCATCCACAATAGCCAACTACTCATGATTTATTGATCCTGTGCTGGCGAGGATTGCCGCAACTGCGCTAAAGCAGCAGCTTCCTCGGCGGTTAATTCGCTACTATCGCGACGTTGGCGCGCTATCACGCTAATCACTAAGGCGCCAATAATCAGCAGCGCCAATGGCCCAAGCCACAATATCAAGGTGGCTGCCGTTACCGGAGGCTGATAGTGCGCGAAGTCACCATAACGCGCCACCATGTAATCAATGACCTGTTGCTTAGTGGCGCCTTCTTGCACCATGGTGTAGGTTTGATCGCGCAAATCTTTGGCCAGCGGCGCATCAGAATCGGCAATAGCTTGATTTTGGCACTTCGGACAGCGCAGCTCGCCAATCAGCTCGCGGAACAACGCTTCCTTGGCCGGATCACTAAATTGATAGGTTTCGAGATTGGCGCCGTGCGAGGTGCTTGGCAGCATGGCCAGCAGCACCAGCAGCGCCAGCAGTCGTAACAGATGGCTCATGATTGCGGCTCCATGCTGATGTTAGTGCCGTTATAGTCGGCCATCAGCTCACTATACATAGGCCCAATGACTTGCTGCCAAACCCGCTCATTCACATCACCGACATGGCGATATCGAATGCGGCCAGCGGCATCAATAACAAAGGTTTCAGGGGCGCCGTAAACACCAAATTCAATGGCAACCCGCCCACTTTCGTCAAACAGATTAAGCTGGTACGGATCACCCAAAGTATTTAACCAGTCGACCGCTTTACTGCGTGAGTCGTCTTTATAATTTAAGCCAACAATATAAACGCCCTGTGCGGCCAACTGATTCAAATATTCATGCTCAGCACGACAGGTCGGACACCAGGTCGCCCACACGTTCAGCAACATTGGCCGTCCGCGCAGCGCCTGCTCGCTATGTATCACGCTGGTATCGTAGATATCCGGCACGGTGAAGGTCGGCACCGGCTTACCCACCAGTGCCGAACTTAATTCCGTTGGGTCAGAAAATAATCCACGCAGCAAAAACCCAACCAGTAACAAAAATGCCAGCAGCGGCAAGGCTAACACCGCCCAGCGCCATGATGCTGAGGTCTGTTCAGTCATAGGCTAGCCTCCGCGGCAGCTACACGCCGCTGCGAGCGATAGCGTTTATCACTCATCGCCAGCGCGCCACCTAGCGCCATTAAAATGGCCCCCAGCCAGATCCAGCGCACCAGCGGTTTGACATAAATACGTACCGCCCAAGCTTGGCTGTTGTCATCCAAGGGTTCACCCAAGGCGACATAGAGGTCGCGGGTAAAGCCGGCATCGAGCCCTACTTCGGTCATGCTCATACGTTGTACGGTGTAGAAGCGTTTTTCAGTGACTAAGTCAGACACTTTACGGCCATCGCGCCAGACACTGAATTCAGCATGGTCAGTCAGATAATTCGGCCCTTGTTGCTGACTGAGTAGGTCAAAGCGGAATTCGTAGCCCTGCACCACCGTGGTATCACCCGGTGCGAGGCGCACATCACGCTCTACCTCGTACTGGCTCACAGCGGCAATACCCACCAAGGTCACAGCAAAGCCCAAATGGCCCAAAATCATGCCCCAATGGCTACGCCCTAATTTGCTCAAGCCAGCAATACCTTCGCCGCGTTGCTGAATACGCAAACGCAATTCTTGCACCAGCGTTAAGACAATCCACAGCGCTAGCACCAAGCCCAACCAGGTCATGGCCTGCACTTGGTCAGCTAAGATATAGGGCAAGGCATAGCCCAAGCTAATGGCTAACACCAAGGCCAAGGCTAAGCCACCCAAGAGCGGTTGTAGTTCTTGCCGACGCCAGCGGAACAATGGACCAAGCCCCATCAGCAGCACAAATGGCACAATCAGCCAGGTAAACATCTGGTTGAAAAACGGTTCGCCAATAGAAATTGAGCCCAAACCAAGTTCCTTGTGCACCAGAGGCAACAAGGTACCCAGCAAGACCACAAAGGTGGCTGCCATGAGCAATAGGTTGTTACCCAGCAGCATCACTTCACGTGACTTCACTTCATACTTGGTCTGACTACCCACCGCGCCAGCGCGCAGAGCGAATAGCAGCAATGAGCCACCAATAACCACCGCCAATAAGGCTAAGATGAATAAACCACGGGCCGGATCAGTGGCAAACGCATGCACCGATACAATCACCCCGGAGCGCACCAAAAAGGTGCCGAGCAGGCTCAAACTAAAGGCTGAAATAGCGAGTAACACTGTCCACGCTTTGAAGGCACCGCGCTTCTCCGTCACCGCCAATGAGTGGATCAGTGCAGTACCGACCAGCCACGGCATAAAGCTCGCGTTTTCGACCGGGTCCCAGAACCACCAACCGCCCCAGCCTAGCTCGTAATAGGCCCACCAGCTGCCAATGGCGATACCTAACGTCAGGAAACTCCAAGCGGCGGTGGCCCAAGGCCGTGACCAGCGCGCCCATGAGGCATCTAGTTTTCCCGCCATCAAGGCAGCAATAGCAAAAGCAAAGGCCACGGAAAAACCAACATAGCCCATATACAGCAGCGGTGGGTGAATGATCATGCCAGGGTCTTGTAACAATGGGTTCAAGTCACGACCATCGACTGGGATCATCGGCAACGCCCGATCAAACGGGTTAGACACCGACATCATAAACAAATAGAAGCCAACGCTAATTAAACCCAGAATGGCCAGTACCCGTGCCATCATGGTCACCGGCATGCGTTTGGAGAATAACGCCACCGCGGCAATCCAGCCTGCCTGCATCAGCATCCACAGCAGGAACGAACCCTCGTGGGAACCCCACACCGCAGTAATACGGTAAGCCAATGGCAGTGCCGTATTGGAGTTAGCGGCAACATAGGCAATGGTAAAATCGTGCACCACAAAGGCCCAGGTCAGCGCAATATACGCCAATAAAGTAAACAGGAATTGTCCGTAAGCCAGCGGCTTCGCCAGCAACATAGCACCACTATGCCCACGGCTAGCGCCCCACAACGGATATATAGCCAGCACCAGCGAAAACGCCAGCGCCAGCGCCATGGTAATTTGCCCAAATTCAGCAATCATTTAGTTGCCTCCTGAAGGCGGTTTAGTATAGGCCTCATTACTATTCGGATTGACGTGTTTAATACCTTTCATGGCCTCAGCGAGTTCTGGCGGCATATACTCTTCATCATGCTTGGCGAGCACTTCCGTCGCTTTAACAACGTTACCTTCTTGCAACACACCTTGCGCCACAATACCCTGACCTTCACGGAATAAATCTGGCAAGATACCTTGATAAAGCACCTTCACCGTAGGCCCAGTGTCGGTGACCAAAAATTCCACCTCAAGGGTATTGGCATCGCGCTTAACGCTGCCTTCCACCACCATGCCACCTACGCGCAGGCGCTGCCCAACCTGAGGTTTGTGCTCGCCTTCGAGCATTTGCGATGGGGTATAAAACAAATCAACGTTTTTACTCAGTGCCAACAAGATAAAGGTCATGGCGATGCCAACACCGACCACTAACGATAGCACCATCGCCAGGCGCTTTTTCCGACGTGGGATCATCAGCGGTTCTCCTGCTGTTGTTGTTGGCGTCGCGCTAAACGTTGTTGCCGTTGCGCTTGTTGCTGCGCGGCCTGGTGCAACTGCTTACGCACCATGCGGCCATGCCATACCAGTGCCAATAAAGCCGCGGCAGTCACACCGTAGCTCAACCACACATAGAACCCATAGCCACCCATGGCAAAAAATTCCGTCACACTACTAAAGGCCATAACTACTGCTCCTTAACTTTCGCGCCTACCAACAGCTGTTGCACCCACGGTCGATGCAGCTCTTGCCGCAAAATTTCGTGGCGCAAACGCTGGGTAATAAACGCTGCAGTCATTAACATAAAGCCAAAAATACAGACAAATAACGGGATATACATTTCCGGCGGCATCGACGGTTTGGCAAATTTAGTGATGGTGGCGCCTTGGTGCAGTGAGTTCCACCAATACACACTGAAATGGATGATCGGAATATTCACCACGCCCACGAGCGCCAAGATGCTGGCAGCTTTGGCGCCGGTTCGGTTATCGCTAAAGGCGTGATACAGCGCCAACACACCTAAATAGAGGAATAGCAGGATCAGCTGCGAGGTCATCCGCGCGTCCCACTCCCACCAAGTGCCCCACATCGGCTTGCCCCAAGCGGCACCAGTCAGCAACGAAATAAAAGTCAGTACTGCGCCGACGGGCGCTATGGCAGCAATGGACCACTCGGCGGTGCGGATTTGCCAAACTAACGCAACTAGCGCAGCAATGGCCATACCGGTGTAAGTACCCATGGACAGCATGGCCGATGGTACGTGGATGAAAATAATGCGATAGCTATCCCCTTGTTGGTAGTCGGGTGGCGCAAATACCAACCCCCAACCAATACCAATCAACAGCACCAACAGCGCACTAGCAGTCAACCAAGGTAGCCAGCGCCCTAGCAGGTGATAGCTTGCTTCACCTTTTGCATACGGATGTAACCATCGCCACATATCAGTTCACACTCACTTTAATGGCGGCCGCCACTGCCAACGGCGCCAAGGTTAGGGTCAATACCATGAAACCAGCAAGAAACAGCAACTGGCCAATGGCTGGCATACCCAATAGACTACTGTCTACCGCCGCTGTTGCAAATATCAACAAAGGGATAAACAGGGGTAGTAGCAGTAAACTGAGCAGTGCCCCACCACGCCCCAAGCTAACCGTCAGCGCTGCACCGATAGCGGTCATGGCGCTGAGTATCGGAGTCCCCAACAGCAGCGTTAGCATTAGCGTGAGCCAACCCTCGATCGGTAGCTTTAATAATAACGCACAAAACGGCGACAGGATCACCAGCGGCAGCCCACTTAACAACCAATGGGAGCTGATTTTTGCCAGTGCCAGTAACTCCAGTGGCGCCGGTGACAGCACCATTTGCTCAAGGCTGCCATCGAGATAATCATCGCGAAATAGTCGCTCTGAACCGAGCAATGATGCTAACAACGCGACGACCCAAATGACCCCGGGGGCAATACGACCGAGAACCTCATGGCTAGGCCCAACGGCGATTGGAAATAGCGTCACCACCATCAGTACAAACAACAATGGATTGATACTGTCGCTCTTACGCCGCATCGCGACTTTAAAATCACGTTGCATCAGTGCCACTACCAGGCTGCGATAACTGGCCTTATTCATAACCGAGCTCCGCATCGACATGTTTGATCGACAACCGTTGTAACGCGCTGGGTTGCCAGCTCAACGCTTGATGTGACGTCAAAATGATACTACCACCGCCGTGCACATGCGCGGCGAAGCGTTGCTGTAACAGCTCAATACCGCGAGTATCAAGCGCGGTAAAGGGTTCATCGAGGATCCATAATTGCGCCGGGCTACTCCACAAACGCGCTAGGGCAATGCGGCGCTGCTGACCAGCCGACAACTGCTGGGCCGGAATGTCTTCCAAGCCCAGTAAGCCAACGGTTTCTAGAGTTTGCCAGGGGTCATCAAGGTCAGCACCATCAAGTTGTGCTTGAATAGCCAAGTTTTCTAATGCGGTGAGCTCGGCTTTTACTGCAGCCTTATGGCCAATAAATAGCAATTGCCGACGCCAGTAATCTGGGTCATCAGCGCTGTGTTGCGGAAATAACTGCACCTGACCTGCTTGTGGTTTCAGCAGCCCAGCAATAATGCGCAGCAAGGTGGACTTCCCGGCGCCGTTGGGGCCTTCAACATGCAACACTGCGCCAGCACTTACGCTGAATGATAAATCAGCGAATAACGTACGCCCCGCGCGAACCGAGCTTAATTGCTGTGCAGTGACCAACAGCGCCATGTCGAATAACACCCTACTACCATCGGTTTTGAATGCGCCGATGGTAGCACAGTTGCGGTGCGCGGGAGAACCAAAACCGTCTAGTTTTCGGTCATCAACACCGAGTTTTGATCGAGGTTACTCTGTAAGTTGCGAACCGCTATGCTGGCCGGGTTAAAGGTGAAGCCGGCTTTACTAAAGAAAATATCAAAGTTACTACCCGCTGGTATGCCATTACAGGCAAAACTACCGGTGTCAGCGTTGCCTTGTTTGGAATAACTACAGCTGATATTCAGGTTATTGGTGGTGACCGCGACATCGCGGAACTGGGTTGAGCGACACGCCGCCCCAGTAATCTGCAGACAGTTAATTTCGCCGGTCACCGAATACAGCGTGGTGGTGCCGGTGCTGGCTTGTACGGTGACATTGACGGTGCTGGATAACGTTGTGGTGTCGTTAGGATGAATCGGTGCGGTACCTAGCACGCTGGCATTGCCTTCGGAGGCCATGACCGTCATCAATGAACTACCAGTGGTTTTGGCTCCAACGCGGCCACGCGAATAGGTGCCGTAAAAGTCTAAGTCTGGGTCAACAATAGTTTGAATCGGCTCATTGGTAATATCAGCAACCGCATCGTTACTGGCCATCCACTCCGCCAATAAGGTCAGATTCACCTCATAAAACGGCACTTTGGCCAGCCAATCCTGCTCACCATTGTTTATGGCATCACGAATAGCCTGCAAATGCTCAGCAGACATAGTGTCCAAATACACCCCACGGCCAATCATTTGGTAGGAGCCCGGGGTGGCGGTAATATCCCGATCACTCGGCGCACTGGGTAAATCTTCGCCCATCACCAGGGCACGCACAACGGCCTGTACGTAATCGGTATAACTGGCAGCGCCGGTTTCATCGATCAAGTAATCGGCACTGGTTGCGGTGAGCGCTTTAAATTGCCAATCAGGGTACATGGCATAGTAACCATCAATACGCCGCATACGGCATGATTCTAGATACACGTCATTGGGGCCGGCCTGAACAAAATCGCCAAATAACAGACCTTCAAAAAACGTCGGCGCCGCTTTGAAATGGCGATGATTACCATACACTGAGCGATTACTGAGGGCCTCTTCACGATACACGGTACCGTTATTGAACATATTCAGATTGTCGTGATGGTCACGACAACATTGCGTGCATAGTTCAGGCTGATTAGCATCGGCTGGCGCGCCCATGCGCTTGCGTTCCGGCTGGCCGCCGTTTGGGTCGAGCGTTAAGCGGCCATCAATGAGGGTCAAGCGATTCGGTGCGTAACCGCCATCACCCAATTCAGTAAATACGCAGTTGCAGTTAACCGTGACAAAGTCCTCAACCCGCTGTGTTTGTGTGGCTTGGTCGTAAGTCACGGTATCGAACGTTACCTGCAATTTATCACCGCTGCGTTGCACCGTGGGTGTGGGCCGAGTGGTTTCTTTAATTTGATAAATTTGCGCATTGTCATCGGTGGTTAAGCGCACCGCAATAACTTCGGGGGCAGCACCAGGGTTATAGATCACTTGCGGCTGTGAACGTGGCGCCGGTGGCGTTACCACCAAGCCACCATCACGTAAAGTAATGCGGCCCAGCCAAGCTTCCATGGTCAAACTGTCGCTATCGCCACCACGGGCCGTCCAACTAATGCTGATGGTTGCTGCTTTGGCATCCGGTAAGGCTGGCAACGGATCAGGTAAGCCTGCCGCGCCGGTGGTCAGCCAACTGCCGTTATAATAGAACGGCGCTACGGTCCAGGTCATACTGTAATCTTTACCATCGCGACTGAGCGTTTCGCTGCCACCGGTGATGTCGGCATAGGGGGTAAAGCGTAACGTTTCTAACCGTTGTTGAGCAATTTCTAAGGCTGCTGTGCGTTCTGCAGCGCGGCTCGAACTTTGGATAAAGGTGCGCTGCAAAGCCACTAAACCAGCTACACCCACGGCGATAATCACTAAGGCCACCAGCAATTCAACGAAGGTAAAACCACGCTGCTGGCGCTGCGGTGGCACTGTCAGTTTAGAAATCATGCCAACTTCCTCCAATTCGATAAACGCGCCGGAAGGCGTCATTGGTGACCAAGTTACTCAGCACTTCACCGCTGTAACGCACGGTCAGGTTACCATTGGATAAATCGGGGTCGCGATTCGACATCACTGCGCCATTAATCACCGCACCACCGTTCATTTTAAAATCGTAATTTGTCATGTTGCCCGGGGTTGCGAACGAGAACCCGATACCAAAAATTTCCGCCCCACCGTTCATCGTCAAATCAGCATCTTGAATAATCAGCGCGACCGGATTTTCAACCGAGCCAATTTGATCACCAGCCCCTAAGTTGCAGGTGCCGGTGACCCAAATCAGCCCGGTCGAGGTTGGCCCCAAACTATCGCAATTCGCAACCTCGGTGACCGCCATGTCGCGCAGCTGTTGCCAATCAGCCTCGGGCACACCAAATAAATACTCCAACAAATCTGCTGGAAAATTCGCATCGTTATCTAAAATATCAACGCCATGATCACCGCGTTGACTGAATGGCGCAGTAGCACAATTACCTTCACTAAATTCCTGCTGCCCACAGGTAGTACCGTTACCGTTGATATCCACATCGCCACTGGTCCAAATAGATAGCGGTACCCCATCGCCGCCACCGTTCGGGTTGGCCACCACCTGAAAACTACCCGACACATTCATACTGCCGCGAATAGCTACCGGCACATCGGGTTCGGTGCGGATTAACGGCATGATCGCCACTTGTTGCTGCACGGTGCGAGTCGCGCGGCCATCGGCCGAGGTAGCGGTTAAGCGAATATCAACAACATCAATCTCGCCACGTGGCGTGTCTTCATAGCGGGTGCCAACCAGCACTGCGGTATAACTTGCAGCAGCGACTGTACTGGTAATAGTACGGTTCAAGTCAGTACGGTCACTATTGATGAGCATAATGACTTGTTCCAGCGCCGCTTCGGCAATCATGGCCGCTTCTTGGCTAGCCAAGTGATTACGCATAATGCGTTGCTCTTGCATCTTGAAGCGCGCGGTATAAAGCGTCACCAGAATGATGATGGCGAGCAACAGCACCGATAATGTTAGGGTGGCAAAGCCTGTTTGTTTAGAACGCATTGCGGATCACCACGTCAGTTGCGAGTTGTCGTTGCAGTGTGTTATCGGCCGGATTAGCGGTGGTAATAGCAACCGTGATGGTTTGTTCCAGCATCACTCCAGTGGTGCGTTCAGTGAGGCTAAAGCTTAAACTCTCCACCGCTACCATGTCGGCACTGGTCAGCGATTGCCAGCCGGTGCTGGCGCAATCAACTGCATCTTGGCGACGCTGCACTTGGCCGTCCAGCAGTCGATAACCAAACAGTTCACTGCTGCCATCAAAACTACCATTTTGATTGGCGTCATAGCTAAATAGCACACAACTCAGTAAGGCTTCGTCGGGGTGATTGCTAACCACAATGCTATCGTCGAAATCGGTATTCGCAGTATCTGGATCAACCACCAATAAATGCGCGTTGGCACGATAGCCGGCGCGACGCAAATCACTGGTCATCAATTCCAACACTGCGGTTGATTCTTCCTGTAACTGACTCAGTTGCAGGCTGCGTGAATTCACCCCAATGGTGTTGGCAAATATCGAGGTCAGCGCCGCCATCATCAACAAGCCCAATGCCATAGTGATCATCAACTCAATCAGTGATAAGCCCTGCTGGGTGTGCCTACTTAGCATGCTGGATAACTCCCCACACCACCGACTTGGCACTGCCGAACACGGCCCAGGCCACTGACAATAATACGCACTTCATCAGCGACCTCGCCGTCGCCACTGGGTAATTGATAGGACACACTGCCGGCATGACCTTCAGCTAAGCCGCGCAGACCATCAAAGCGGGTATAACTACCACCGCTAAAAGCTGCGTTGGCAAGGCTCACATCAGCAAAATCAGTACTATTTTGTTGCCGCAGAATGCCATCGATACTGCAATCTTCGCTCAGGCAATTACAATCGTTGCGATCACTCACCACCGCACACCAACTGCCACTGGCGCTACTCCATACCACAAAGCGATCGGTGCCAACACGTAACGCGTCGGAACGGGCATATTGCAGCAGTGCATAGGATTCTTGTGCTGCCCCCTGTAAACGGGCATTACGGGCAATTTCCAGCATGGATGGCACGCCGACGCCAAGCACAATAGCCAATATGGCTAAGGTAACCATCAGCTCTAATAAAGTGAATCCGTTTTTTACTCGCATTGCGTTACACACCGAAATAGCGTATCAAATAACAGTGTAGCTCAAGCACTTGGGCTAGCGCCACAGACAACAACCATCATTATACGTCAGGAAGAATAAATGCAAGTTAAAAATTCGTTAAAAGGAATGACGCTCATTGAAGTCATGGTGGTGGTTACCATCATCGCCATTATTGGCGCGGTCGCCTACCCATTGTTTACCGATTATGTGCGTGAAGCGCGCCGTGCCGATGCTATTAGCCAGCTGTTAACGCTGCAATTGGCACAAGAGGAATATCGATTACGTAACAGCAGTTATGCTGAATTAGCGGTATTAGGTACCACCGTGAGTAGTGAATTTTACGCCTTTAGCGCCACCAATGTAGGCGCTGAGACCTACAGTTTGACCGCTACCGCTATCGGTGCGCAAGCCAGCGATACTGAATGCGCCAGCATGACCATCAACCAGAACGACCAGCGTACCCCGGCCGCCTGCTGGTAGTTACAAAATACGGAGCTCGGGCGGAATAGAAAAGGTAATGTTCTCTTCGCGCCCAGCCCGTTCTTCAACGCGCCGACCGCCCCATTGTTGCAGCTGTTCAATCACTTGCCGTACCAACACTTCCGGTGCTGAGGCACCTGCGGTAACACCAACACGTTGCACCGCAGTGAGCCAGTTTTGGTCAATACAGCTAGCATCATCAATCAGGTAAGCACGGGTACCAATTTTTTCGGCCAGCTCGCGTAAGCGATTGGAATTTGAACTATTACGCGCACCAACCACCAGCAGTAAATCCACTTCAGCGGCAATATCGCGCACTGCGTCTTGACGATTTTGTGTGGCATAGCAGATATCATCTTTGCGCGGCCCTTGAATATCCGGGAACTTAGCACGCAATGCATCAATCACTTCAGCAGTATCATCTACCGATAACGTGGTTTGGCTCATATAGTGCAACTGCTGCGGGTTCTTCACCGTTAAGCGCTGCACATCGGCAACTGATTCGACCAAATATATGCCACCCTGCGGGCTGCTGTACTGCCCCATGGTGCCTTCCACTTCAGGGTGCCCGGCGTGGCCAATCAACACACATTCTTGGCCCTTGCGGCTGGCCCGCGTGACTTCCATATGCACTTTGGTAACCAACGGACAGGTGGCATCAAACACGCGCAAGCCACGGTCTTTGGCATCTTGGCGCACCGCTTGCGACACTCCGTGGGCAGAGAAAATCACGATGCTATCATCGGGCACTTCATGCAGCTCATCCACAAACACCGCGCCGCGCGCCCGCAAAGAGTCCACCACGTATTTGTTGTGTACCACTTCGTGGCGCACATAAATCGGCGGCTCAAAAATTTCCAGCGCCCGCTCAACAATAGTAATAGCGCGGTCAACACCGGCACAAAAACCCCGCGGATTTGCCAGCACGATATCCATTACGGATTCACCTCAAGAATTTCCACGGCAAAGCGCACCTGCTGCCCCGCCAATGGATGATTAAAATCGATGGTCACGAACTGCTCGTTAATAGCCCGCACAATACCTGGCAACTCGGTACCATCGCTTTGTGGGAAGGTAAAAATTTTGCCGACTTCAGGTTTATCGCCAATAAACTTGGTGGCATCTACTTGATAAATATTGTCGCGATTAGGCTGACCGAAGGCATCTTCTGGCTCGAGCACAAATTCACGCTCGTCACCGGCCTTCAAACCCACCAGGCAAGCTTCAAAATTGGCGGTGAGATTACCATCGCCCATGCGGCACTTGGCCGGTTTACCGGCCATTTTAGTGCTATCGGCAACGGAATCGTCCATCAGCTTAATAGTGAAGTGGAAGATAACCTCACGGCCATGTTCAATCGGTAAACGTGTGATCATGACGATTGCTCAGGCTGTTTGTCAGTGCGCTCATCGCGCTGTTCAAAAAATGCTTCTAACAGCATCAACGCCGCCCCAATGGTAATAGCTGAATCGGCTACGTTGAACGCCGGCCAATGCCAGTCGCCCACATAGACATCGAGAAAATCAATCACGTAACCATAGATGATACGGTCAATGACATTACCAATAGCGCCGGAAATAATCAGTGCAAAGGCCAGATTCTGCCGCCATAGCCCCACTGGGTTGCGCTTCAACCACACCACCAATACCGCGGTGATAGCGATGGCTAACACAGTGAACAAATAGCGCTGCCAACCACCTTGGTCGGCCAAAAAGCTAAATGCAGCGCCATAGTTACGCACATAGGTCAGGTTAAAGTACGGCATCACCGCCACACTTTCATACAGATCAAACACCCGTATCACCCACTGCTTGGTGAACTGGTCAATCACAATCAACAGTAACGCCAACCATAAATAACGCAGGCCACTGACCGGTTTAATAGCACCTTGATTAGGCAAAATGACGCTCCTCTCCGCTACCGTCTACGTTAGTGACACAACGCTGACATAAGGTTGGGTGGGCGGCAATGGTGCCCACTTCAGCGCGATGGTGCCAGCAGCGCTCACACTTTTCATGGGCCGACTTGGCTACTTGCAGCCATAAGCCTTTTAGCTGGGTGGCTTGGGCGTTTGCTGGTGCTTGCTCAACCGCGCTAACGGTTGCCGCTGAGGTCAGCAAAGCAAAACGCAATTCATCACCTAAGGCCTGCAGCCCCGACGCCAGTTTGGCATCGGCGAATAACTGCACCTCGGCTTGTAACGAACCACCAATCAATTCATCGCGACGCGCTTGCTCAAGTGCTGCGTTAACCGCATCACGCACCTGCAACACCTGCTGCCAGCGGGCATTCTCGTCAGCGCTCACAGTGATCGCCTGCGCCCCTTGGTACCAGCTTTCAGTAAACACATAAGGTTTACGTTGGCTGCCGTCGGCGAGCTGTGGCGCCATCGCCTGCCAGATCTCTTGCGCGGTAAAGCTACAGATAGGCGCTAACCAGCGCACCAGCATTTCAGCAATATGATACAACGCGGTCTGACACGAACGTCGCGCCACGGATTCGCGCTTAGCGGTGTACTGACGGTCTTTGATCACGTCTAAATAGAAACTACCCAAGTCAATGGAGCAGAACTGCATAAGCTTTTGCACCACCACGTGGAACTGGTAGTCATCCAGCGCGGTCAAGATATCCTGCTGAATAGCCTGCGCGCGCGCCACAATCCAGCGGTCAATGGCAACCATATCGGCCACCGGTACTAAATCCGTGGCAGGGTTGAACTCGTTGATGTTGGCCAGCAAGAAGCGCGCGGTATTACGCAAACGGCGGTAACTATCAGCGGCCCGCTTTAAGATTTCATCCGACACCGTCATTTCGGCCGAATAATCGGTCGCTGCCACCCACAAGCGCAGAATATCACCACCTAGTTTGTTCATGACCTCTTGCGGCGCCACCACGTTGCCGATGGACTTGGACATTTTACGGCCCTGCCCGTCTACCGTGAAACCATGGGTCAATACCTGCTTGTAGGGCGCTTGTTGGTACATCGCCACACCGGTCAACAACGAGGACTGGAACCAGCCGCGATGCTGATCGGAGCCTTCCAGATACAAATCAGCCGGCCACTGCAAACCGGCGGTTTTATTCAGCACCGCTTCATGAGTCACACCCGAATCAAACCATACATCCAGCGTATCGGTGACTTTGCGGTACAGTTTAGCCTCAGCTTCACCGAGCAATTCTTCCGGCTGCAAATCAAACCACGCCTGAATACCGCTCACTTCAATACGCTGGGCTACCTGCTCTAGCAGTTCCAGCGTACGCGGATGCAGTTCATCGGTGTCTTTATGCACGAAAATAGCAATCGGATTGCCCCAAGTGCGCTGCCGTGAAATACACCAGTCTGGGCGACCATCGATCATGCCTTCAATGCGGCTTTGACCCCACTCAGGTACCCAGCGTACTTGCTTAATTTGCGCCAGCGCATCGGCACGCAGACCTTGCTTATCCATGCTAATAAACCATTGCGGCGTAGCGCGGAAAATAATCGGTGTTTTGTGACGCCAGCAATGCGGGTAACTGTGATTAAAGGCTTGGTGATGCACCAAACGCCCAGCATCTTGCAAGGCTTGCACGATATTATCGTTGGCTTTGAACACATGCTGCCCGGCAAACAACGGGGTATCGTCTTTATACACGCCGTTATCGCCGACTGGGTTATATACCTCAATGTTGTAACGCTGACCGACAATGAAGTCGTCCACACCATGGCCTGGCGCAGTATGCACCGCACCAGTACCGGATTCAGTGGTCACGTGCTCGCCCAAAATAATCGGCACTTGCAGATCGGCCAATAACGGGTGTTGTAGCTGCATCAGCTCCAGTGCCGCACCTTTACAAAAGCCCAACTTGTGATAATTGCTGATACCCCAGCGGTCCATACAGGCACTGACCAAATCAGTGGCGATAATCAGTCGCTGCGCTGCTCGCTCACCCTCGGCGGCAACCTGCACCAGGGCGTAATCCAGCGCCGGGTGTAACGACACCGCACGGTTAGCCGGAATGGTCCACGGCGTGGTGGTCCAGATCACTAAGCTCAATTCGCCTTCACCTGCATGACCCGCTGGATGATCAAAGGCCGCCAAAGCTTTGCCTTGGTCAACCAGCACAAAGCTAACGTCAATAGCCGGTGAACGCTTGTCTTGATATTCCACTTCGGCTTCAGCCAGTGCCGAGCCACAATCGGTACACCAATGCACCGGCTTAAAACCTTGCTGTAAATGCCCATTGGCAATGATTTTGCCCAGCGCGCGCAGGCTATCGGCCTCTTGCTGTGGCTTCATGGTCATGTACGGGTTGTCCCAATCGCCAAATACGCCTAAACGTTTAAAGTCAGCGCGCTGGGTTTCAATTTGCGCCATAGCGTAATCACGGCAATGCTGACGGAATTCAGCCACCGATAATTTATGCCCTGGCTTGCCATATTTTTTCTCGACCTGCAGCTCAATGGGGAGACCGTGGCAATCCCAACCAGGCACATAAGGTGCATCAAAATCGCTCAACGTTTTTGCTTTGACGATCATATCTTTGAGGATTTTATTGACCGCGTGGCCAATGTGGATCTGGCCATTGGCATACGGCGGGCCATCATGCAGAATAAATTTAGGGCGGCCTGCTTTAGCCGTACGAATTTGACCGTACACATTATCCGCATACCATTGTTCAAGCATTTGCGGTTCGCGCTGCGACAAGTTGCCACGCATGGAGAATTCAGTCTCCGGCAGGTTCAGCGTGTGTTTGTAATCGGTCATAGTGGTGTTACTTCCTGTCTCATCAGATAGCCTCAGTTTACCCTCTCAATAGGGTCTGGGCTAGCTCTGCATCGTCAATAATTTGCCGTTGTAAGGCACTAAAATCAGAGAATTTCTGCTCGGCGCGAATGAACGCCCGCGGAATCACTTCAAGCTGCTTGGCGTACAAGTCGCCGCTAAAATCAAACAGGTGCACCTCAAGCTGCACCAGTTCACCGTTCAATGTTGGCCGCCGACCAATATTCGCCACCCCATGGTAGATCTGGCCAGCATGCCGCACATGCACGGCAAACACCCCTTGCAAGGGGCTCTGTAAGCGTTTTAAGGCGATATTCGCGGTCGGGAAGCCAATGGTACGGCCTTTCTTCTCGCCGTGAATGACCCGGCCTTGAAAGCTGTACGGTCGCCCCAGCATGGCTTCGGCCAAGGCAAAATCAGCGGCTTGCAATGCTTTTCGAATTGCAGTGCTGCTAACCCGTTGCTGTTGTTGCCGATAGCTATGGGTATCAACCACGGTAAAACCATGCACAGCGCCCATGTCTTGCAGCAAGGCAAAATCACCACCACGGTCTTTGCCAAAGCGAAAATCATCACCCACCACTAAGTACTGCACGCCAAGCTGTTGCACCAATACCTGCTCAACAAATTCGCGCGGTGGGTAACTGGCAAATTTGCGGTTAAACTCAATAATGATGTGTCGTTCTACGCCAACCTGAGCGAGTGCCAAATGCTTCTCGCGCAAATTGGTTAAGCGCGCTGGTGCGGCGTGCGGCGCAAACAATTCTTGCGGCTGCGGTTCAAACGTCATCACCGTAGCAGGTACTCCACGCAACGCCGCTTGCGCTTTCACTTGCGCCAATACCGCTTGATGGCCTAAGTGCACGCCATCAAAATTACCGATAGTCAGCACACAGCCATAATGTTCAGGGCGAATGGTATGAATTCCGCGGATTAGTTGCATTGCACGCTTCAATTGCTGAGGTTGCCTGTAAAAGGCGCGATTATAACAGGCTCACTAGCCGCTCACCACCCGTTACGGGCGCATTAATACCAGCTCAATCAACTGATCGCGCAGACATTGCTGAGTGCGCAAGAACAACAACGCTACTGCGCTCTGTGGCGCGGCATCGGTGAGGCGGTAAATGATGCGTACGTTGCGGTCGCCGGCAATAAATTCATAGTAATCGGTAAAACCAAGCGCCGCTGCTTCGGCACACACCTGACAACCCGCTGGAAACTGCTGCAGTACTTGCTCAAAGCGACCAATCAGCTCGCGCAGCAGGCGCTCAGCCGCGGCCGCACCGATGTGCTTTTGCCAATAGTCGAACTGCTGATAAAACTGCTGACTAAAACTAGCGCTGTAGTCAATCTTCATGCTGTGGCTTGTCATGCGGCTTAGCATAAGCAAGGGCGCGATGTTGCAGGCCGCCCAACAAGTCAGCCTGACCAACCACTCGCCCGGCATTGACATCTTTTTCAGCAATAGCCAGCAATTTCAACAGCGCCATCTGCTCTTGCTGCAGCTCATACTGCACCGGGTCTTGCACCACATAGAGCGGATCACCGTTTTGCGTGACTAACACCGGCTCTTCAACATTGAGCGAGGCTAAGCCCCGTTTAAAGTCGGATACTGAGGTCACGCGCGGTTTTTTAACACTGTACATAGGGGGCTATGCTCCATAGCGATAAACAATAAACAAAGCATAGTTGAAGGATACTTAAAAGTCCAAATTTGGACTAAATTTAGACCACGATAAACACCTACCTAATCAGTAGCGCGCCATTTCACTCGCAGTAGCAGCAATGCCAGCAGATACACCGCGGCGCCAACAGCAATTAAAAACGCCAGTTTGAGCATGCGTTCAAAGCTCGGCGCAATCAGCCACCAGTTATACACCGGCGTGAAATACAGCACCGCAGCAGCCATTGCAGCAGCTGCTAGGGTCACTTTACTGATATAGGTTAGGGTACCGGGGTAACGCTTCAGCACGCCATCTTTCCACAGGTTATAGCCCAGCAAACTGGCGTTAATCAGCGCTGACAATGAGGTGGCAATAGCCAAACCAACGTAGCCAAAGGGAATAGCGAAGATAATATTCAGTACCATGTTGGAGACCATGGCGATAATGCCATAACGCACTGGGCGCTTGGTGTCTTGGCGCGAATAGAAGCCGGTGGCTAACACTTTCACCAGCATAAAACTTAATAGACCACTGCCGTAGGCATACAAGGCATACGAGGCAAAGCGCGCGTCTTCGGGGCTGAACTCACCGCGCATAAACAACACCATCAGCATAGGCTCCGCCAACACCAATAGCCCCACCATGGCCGGTAAACCTAGCAGCACCACAGTGCGAATACCCCAATCGAGGGTACGCGAAAACTGCTCCGGCGAACGGTCAACATGGCGGCTCGATAGCGCCGGCAAGATCACCGTGGCAATGGCAATACCAAATAACCCCAGCGGGAATTCCAACAAGCGGTCGGCGTAGTACAACCAACTAATCGAGCCAGTCATCAAAAAGCTGGCAATAAAGGTATCCAGCAATAAGTTAATTTGGCTGACCGACACGCCAAACAAGGCTGGAATCATCAGCGTACGAATGCGCGTAACGCCTGGGTCACGCCAGCCCCAGCGCGGCCTGACCAACAGCCCAGCACGGCGCAAAAATGGTAGCTGAAACAGAAACTGAATCAAGCCACCAAAAAATACCCCCCAGGCCAAACCATATTCCGGCTGCTCGAGCTGCGGCGCTAACCAAATAGCTGCACCAATAATTGCCACGTTGAGAAATACTGGGGTAAAGGCCGCTACGGCAAATTTGCCAATGGTGTTGAGAATAGCGCCGGCTAAGGCAGTAAAGGTAATAAACCACAAATACGGAAAGGTAATGCGCAGTAAGTCACTGGCCAACACAAACTTATGCCCTTGCGGGCCGTCATGATACCAATCGAGGAACCAGCCAGTACCAAACAGCGCGGCTACTAACGGCGATAGAATTACTCCAACTAGGGTGACAATAGTCACCAAGGTGCCCAAGGTGCCCGCCACCCGCGCAATCAGCAGTTTGGTGTCATCAATAGACTTGCCTTGATGATACTCGGTCAATACCGGCACAAAGGCTTGCGCAAAGGCGCCCTCGGCAAATAGCCGACGTAAAAAATTCGGAATTTTATTGGCAAAAAAGAATACGTCAGCAGCCGCACCGGCACCCATTAAGTTAGCAATAACAATATCGCGGACCAAACCCAGCACCCGCGATATAAAGGTCATAGCACTAACAATGAGCCCCGAGCGGGCTAATGACTTGCTCATGATTAGGCGGCAGTCTCAGCAGCCAGTTTCTCCGCCACGTAGGCGTCCACTAAACGCTCCAAAATATGCATCGGCATTGGGCCATTTTTCAGAATCACATCGTGGAAGTCGCGCACATCAAACTGCTCGCCAAGCTGGCTACGCGCTTTTTCACGGAATTCTAAGAACTTAATCATACCCATTTTGTACGAGGTAGCTTGGCCTGGCATGACGATATAGCGCTCAATTTCTGACACCACATCAGACATAGTCATACCGCCTTCCGCCGCCATATAGGCAATGGCTTCTTCGCGGCTCCAGCGTTTGGCATGAATACCGGTATCCACGACTAAGCGAATAGCACGAAATAGCTCAGCCTGCAGGCGCCCCAAGTCACCATGTGGGTCATTTTCATAGAAACCCAAATCGGCCATCATTTGCTCGGTGTACAGCGCCCAACCCTCTGAATGCACTGAGAATGGCACGAATGAGCGGAAAATCGGCAAGCCCTCAATTTCTTGGTTTAAGGCAATTTGGTAATGGTGACCCGGCACGCCCTCATGCACCGCCAAGGTTTTCATACCGTACTTTGGCGTGGCTTTGATATCGTACAAGTTGGCAAAAAAACGCCCAGGCCGCGAGCCATCTAGGGCTGGGCCTTGGTAATAAGCACCCGGAGCATTCTTCTCGGCGTATTCAGGTACCCGTACCACTTCAAGGCCGGCTTGCGGCTTTAACCGAAATGCGGGGTCAATGTAGGTATAAATGTCATCGATAATAGCGCGATAGTCGGCCAAGATTTGCTCACGCCCCTCGGCCGTATCTGGGTACAAAAACTCTGGCGACTCGTTAAGAACTTGCAATAACGCCCCGACCGGAATGGCAGCATCGTAACCAAGCTCATTGAAGATAGCGCGCATCTCAGCTTGAATGCGTGCCACCTCACTTAAACCCAATTGGTGAATCGCATCGGCGCTTAAATCGGTGGTGGTATAGCGGCGTAATTGATAGGCATAATAATCATCGCCATCAGGCAGCTTCCACACGCCCGCGTCATCAGTCGCTTTACCTTGCAAGTTGACGAAATAGGCTTTCAAGTCGGCGTAAGCAGGATACACCACATCGCGCACCGCCACTTCGGCTTGCGCCACAAAGTCAGCTTGAGCTTCAGCGGTAACCTCGGTTTTCGCCAGTTTGTCAGCAAAGGTGGTCACTAACACGTGCTCAGCCGGTGCTGAGGCAATAACGTTGTCCATTTGCCCAATCACCGCCTCAATCACAAAGCGTGGCGGAATAATACCTTCGGCTTCAGCCACCCGCAGCGATTCCAATAACCCGGCAAATTGCTCATCAACGCCATTGAGGCGAGTAAGATAATACTCGGCATCGGTATCATCACCGACTTGATGCATATCGGTCATAAATTGCGGAAAGCGGGTATGCACACCGAACATCTGGTTGACCGGGTAGCCATGATGTTGCCAGCGCTCGCCTTCCACCATTTGGCCAAAGAAGTAGTCAAAAATATCGTAGGAGATTAAATCTTGCCCGTCGCGGCCTTCGCGACCATACGACTGAAACATCGCATAGGTATCTTTCATGGCAGCAAATTGCTCAGCTTGCGCAGCCGGCGACATATCGTCTAGTTTGGCGTTGTGGCCACGAATACCGAATTGCTCTAATACCCGCAATTGGGTCAAAGCTTGCGGCGAACCACCAGCCATCTCAAGCATGCTGCGGTCATAAAACACCCGCATAGAGAACGGCTTAAACCAAATACCGTTGATGATAAAGATGGCGGCAACCACCACCACCGTTAGGAGCGTGCGTTTAGTCCATGTCCACATAGCAGCCTCGATGTCTGTTGTTTTCGTTATTGTCGGGTGAGATCTACTTAAGAATAGCGTAGAATACCGCCAAGGCGTAGAGCTATTTACAGTTGTGTTTTGCCAATTACAGGCTTGACTTTAACTCCAAAAACAGGCATATTCCCCGCCCTATTACACCATTGCACACAGATAACGAATTTTAGGAGTCCACCTTGGCTAATATTAAGTCTGCGAAAAAGCGTGCGGTACAAGCGGAAAAGAACCGCCGCCACAACGCGAGCCGTCGCTCAATGATGCGTACCTTGTTGAAGAAAGTAACTGCTGCAGTTGAAGCAGGCGATAAAGCGGCTGCAACGCAGGCATTCACTTCTCTTCAGCCAGTGTTGGATCGTTACGCGACCAAAGGTTTGATCGGCAAAAACAAAGCCGCTCGCCATAAGGCCCGCTTGAACGCAAAAATCAGCGCGTTGAGCTAAGTCACCGTATTGTAACGGTTACTTACAATTACCTTGAAAAAGCCGACATCATTGTCGGCTTTTTTGTGTTTAAAGGGTTTCATCAGCTTGGTCATGTAGTCATAATGTTACTGTTAACAACGCTAACGATTATATAACAAGGCTTATCATGAAACGTGTAACAATTCTTCTTCACCTCACGCTACTGTTATTTTTGGGGGCCAGCTCAATGCCCACCCATGCCAGTAGCGATTTAATCCCGGTTGAGCATTTTTTCGAACGCTCACAGTATGAAGATGTGGTGATCTCACCCACCGGTAAGTATTTCGCCATTAAAGCCAGCGATGGCCCGCGTGACCAAATAGTCATTTTCGACCGCGAGCAACGCAAAATTACCACCAGCTTTGCCTTCGGTGACAACATTCGCTTCGCCGGTATCTCCTGGGTTACCCCAGAGCGCATTATCTTTACTGGGGCAAAATTTGTTGGTTATCTTGATCGTCAAGGCGGCGTACCGAGTTTGTATGCAGCCAATGCCGACGGCAGTAACCGTCGCGAGATCTTCAAAGTACAACGTTCGGGGTTCACTATCCTCAATTTGTTGCCCGATGATCCAGAACATATTCTGATTGCCAAACGGCATTTCGCCGATGGCGGTGAAGCCAAGGCGCATTTATTGAATGTCAACGATGGTCGTGAATACTTCGTCGGCGACCAACCCCCGAAAGCCAACGCACTATTGACCGATAACACCGGCAAAATTCGTTTAGCGGTCGCCTACGAGGAAACCCGTAAAGACGAATACGGCAAAGGCACCTCATGGTTCTACTATCGCAGCCCCAATAATGATGACTGGAAAGAGCTGAAACTCGACGGCTTGACTGCTACCAGCGTTGGTTTTGCCGGCTTTGCTACTGATAACCGCTATGCTTACATGTATTCGTCGCACGACAGTAAGACCCAAGCGGTGTATCAATTCGATACCGACAGTGCAGAAATTAAGAAAATTGCTGACAATCCAGTGGTTGATGTGTATTCGCGCGTCAATGGCCTGAATGACGAAACTGTCGCCTTCGACTTTATGCCCGGCTATGTCGAACGCACCTATATTGATGATAGCCCATCGGCCAAGCTGTTAAAGAATCTTGAGCAGGCGTTTCCGGGCCAGCGCGTGACCATTCGTAACGTTACCCGCGATGGTAAGCAGGCGGTGGTCTTTGTTCGTTCTGACCGCAACGCCGGCGAATACTATATTTTTGACACCGAAACCCTAAAAGCCGGCTATGTGGCGTCGCCAAAACCTAAGCTTGATCCGTTAGCCATGGGCGAAATGAAGCCATTTAGTTTCACTGCGCGTGACGGCTTAACCATTCACGGCTACATCACCCTACCCAATGGCTATGACGGCAGCAGCCCATTACCAACCATCATGAATATTCATGGCGGCCCACATGGTATCCGCGACGATTGGGGCTTTAGCGACGAGAATCAGTTCTTTGCCAACCGCGGTTATGCGGTGGTGCAAGTAAACTTCCGTGGCTCGGGTGGTTACGGCCAAGAATTTATCGAAGCCGGCTATCGTAAATGGGGCCGCGAAATGCAAGATGATGTCACTGATGCCACCTTGTGGGCCATTGAACAAGGCTACGCCGATAAAGACCGCATCTGTATTTACGGCGGCAGTTACGGTGGCTATGCCTCACTGATGGGCGTGGTGCGTGAGCCAGATCTGTACCAGTGCAGTGTCGGTTATGTTGGCGTGTACTCACTACCAGTGATGAAAACCGATGGCGATATCCCCTCACGAGAAAGTGGCCGACGCTATTTATCGCGCGTTTTAGGCGATGACAAAGCCGAGCTTGAAGCGAACTCACCCGCCTTCCAAGTCGATAAAATCAAAGTGCCATTGTATATCGTTCACGGTGAAGATGACGTACGCGTGCCCATGGCTCAATACGAAGCGCTAACGCGTGCTCTCAAGGCGGCGAAAAAACCGTATAAATCCATGGTCCGCGATGAAGGTCACGGTTTCCAAAAAGAGCAGAACCGCTTCGATTTATACCGCGAACTAGAACTATTCTTTGCCGAGCATATTGGCGGCAAGCGTAGTAGCAAATAACCTTCGTTAAGCCAGGTTAAGTCCCTCTTAACCTGGCTAAGTTCCCGTAGCTCAGCTGGATAGAGCAGCCCCCTCCTAAGGGGCAGGTCGCAGGTTCAAATCCCGCCGGGAACGCCATTTTCTGCTGTAATACTTGGCATTCAAAGCATAACCCTCTACCATCTAGCTGCGACATATCCCATCAACGCTGGGCGCACCTGCGTCTGGCCACTAAGGAGTAACTATGGAACATTGGAGTGCCTATTGGCAAACCAGCGGCGTGCTCAATAGCTTTGCTGAAGGCAACGTCAAAGATGGCTACAGCGGCGAATTAAAACAATTCTGGGAGCACCAATTTGCCAGCGCACCAGCAACCGCGAAGATTATAGACATCGGCACCGGCAATGGCGCCTTAGCTATTTTGGCCTATGATTATGGTCGTGCTAATCAACGTCATTTTAGCGTAGAGGGGCTCGATAAAGCGGTGATCAATCCAGCCAAGCAATTTGAGCAGCAACCTACTATTGCGAAAAAGCTCAAAGCCATTACCTTTCATAGCGCTGTTGCTGCTGAAGAACTGCCTTTTGCAGACCAGTCGGTAGATTTGGCCGTTAGCCAGTTTGGCTTCGAATACAGTGATCGTAAAGAAAGTATGCGGGCATTGGCTAAAGCGCTAAAGCCGGGCGCAAAGGCAATCTTCGTCAGTCACCACAGTAACAGTGAGTTGACTAAAAATTCACAGCATGCGGTTGAAGTGCTGCGCTATTGTCTTGAGGTAAGTCCACTATTTCAGCAAGCGGATATGTATTTTGACTTAGCTCGTCAGGCCATCCCACAAATAGGTTTAGAGGGCTGGCAAACCTTTCCACATCACACTATTTTGAGTCGTTCATTAAAGTGGACCATGGATATCTTACAAGAGCGTTTCAGTGCTGCTGGTCAAAAAGCCTATGTCAACGACGTCATTAGCCGTGTAGCCCGTTTACTACAAGCCATGACCGCAACCAATCAACCTCAGCTCATGGAAGCTCTTGGATTAGAGTATCGTCTACTGAATGACCATCGCATGCGCGTCGAAGACCAGCTAAACGCATCTCTCGCTAAAAAAGACATCAGCACACTGGTTAAATCTGCGAAACAACTCGATATGACTTTAACGGCGGAAGAATTAGCCATTGATGGAAAATTATTTGGCTGGGTGTTGGTACTAACCAAATCTGCCTAACTAAAAAACTATTCTTTCAAACATAAAAAACGGGGCCTTAGGCCCCGTTTTAATTGCGTTCAATAAAACCTCTAGATTAGAAGTTTTGTTGGAAACGAACGTACATGACACGACCCCAACCGTTATACAGGTTGTAGTTGTAGTCACGACCGCCGTATGAACGAAGTTGTGGTAACTTCTCAAACGCGTTCTGAACACCGAAAGTGAAACGGTTGTCCCACTGAGTATCATAGCTCACTTGTACATCGTGAGTAGTCCATGAACCAATGTTACCGCTACGTGCTACGCCATCTGCACCATTTACATCAGCAACAACGCTGTTGTACTGGTTGCCAATGAAGTTCATGTTGTAGGCAAATGTCCAGTCGTTCAGGTTGTAAGTGTTACTGAATACCACGCGGTTACGTGGTAAACCTGGGTCACGAACGATGTTACGGCCACCGTCAGTTGAGTAGTCAAGCATGTGTGATGCTTGCAAGTTTTGCGTCAACGCGCCAGCTGAACCGAAGTCCCAGTTTACGCGAATGTTGAAGTCAAGACCTGAAGTAGTCACAGTACCTTCGTTACCATAACCAGCATCAATACGCGTGATTACGCCGTTGGCATCACGAGTTACACCCAAACCAGGAGGAATTGGATCCCCTGCTAGAGTACGGTCAATCAGTGTCTGTGAACCGAATGAACGAATACGGTCACTGATAGTGATGTCATAGTAGTCTAACGCGAAGTTGATATCATCAGTGACGTTAACCGCTAAACCAGTCGAGATTTGACGTGAGTTTTCAGCGGCCAAATCTGGGTTAGCGATGTAGTAGGCATTAACCTGACAAGCGACAGTAGCGTTACCACACAATACCAAGCTGGTTTGCGCGTCAACGACTGAGTCGGCAGAGAACGAAGTTAACTGAGTTAAGATGTCCAGTGACGGTGCACGGAAACCTTGACCCCATGAACCACGCCAGATGATATCATCAGAAATCGCCCACTTAAAGCTAGCTTTTGGTGAGAAGTTAGAACCGAAGTCTGAGTACTTATCGAAACGGCCTGCAAAGTTCAGTTCGAAGTCATAAGTGACTGGAACTAACACTTCGAAGAAGCCAGAGTTCACACGACGACCACCACCTGCAGAGTTACCTGCTGAACCACCGACCAAGCCGGCTTCTGATTGTGAGTCGTATTTATCTTGATAACGCTCTTGACGGTGCTCGAAACCAACGAAGGCTTGGATCATACCAGCTTCGGTTTCCATTACGTCAAATGAGGTGTTGGCAAAATACTCATCGATATCAAAGCGTGAGATACGTGAGATGGTGACCACACCAGCAGCTAAAACGTTCGCTGGGTTTGCGCCTGGCGACTGAATGTCATAACCAAAGCTACAGTTTTGCGCATCAAACGAACCATCAGAACAGTAACCAGGGTTAAAGTTGTTAACGTTAGACCATGCAGTCGTAGCAGCCAAATAGCCATTACCGATATCGTTAGTAGTGTTACGTACACGACGGTAGCCGAAATCAACTTCTAAATCACCCACAGTACCTTCAAAACCTAACAACAAGTCTTTATTGTTGTTGGTTACGGTGCTGTCACGGTTACCCATGGCGGCAAAGCGGTGATAGAACGCTACTGGCGCGTTTTGTGGACCAGCCCAAGTGAATGCTACTGCATTTGGGTTACGTGGGTCATACATCCACGCATCTGGGTTGGTTGGGTTGTTGTAGCTATCGCCATCAGTTGCTAAGCCAGCGTAGAAGATGTTTGAATCTGGGGCTGGTGCATAACGACCAAATGACTCAGTTTCAGCAATGCTAGCGTTCGCATAGAATGCCCAGTCATTGTTGATCTGGTGACGGCCTTTCAGGAACAATGATTGGTTACGTGAAGAGGCTTCATTAGCGTTAGTAGCGTTAAAGTTATAACGACACAGAGCGCCATCAGCAAAGAAGTTTTCTTCGCCACAGCCATTAGGAACGCCACTAAAACCGCTCCATGCAGTACCAGTCCAATAACGGAAGTTGTTACCGTAGATTGATGAACCTGATTGTACCCATGGGTAGTCACGCTCAAATACGATTTCACGAGTGTTCCAAGATACGCCACCCAATAATTGGGTTTTAGAATCAGAAGAACCGAACAACACGCTACCTTGCTCACGATCACCGCCATCAGCAGGAACAGAAACTTGGCCAGCACCTAAAGTGATTTGTGCGCCGTTGTAGTCTTTACGCGTGATAACGTTGATTACACCACCGATTGCATCAGAACCGTAGATAGCAGATGCACCATCAGACAAGATTTCGATACGCTCTACAGCACCCAATGGGATAGCGTTCAAGTCTTGGCTAGAACCAGTAGATGGCGACATAGTCAAACGACGGCCGTCAACCAATACCAGGGTACGTGATGCACCCAGACCACGTAAATCTACTTGCGCAACACCTTGTGCTGAGCTACCAGACTGTGGACGGAATGAACCGGCAGAGTTAAAAGTAGTGTTACGGATGATGTCAGATACAGACATGTCACCAGACAGGTCGATCGCTTCACGGTCGATAACTGTTACTGGTACTGCACCTTCCATATCGGTACGCTTGATGCGTGAACCGGTAACTTGGATACGCTCTTGCGCTTCTTCAACTTCTTCCCCATCTTGTGCTTCTTGGGCAATAGCTGCGCCTGATAACGCTAATGAAGCGCCACCAAACATAAGCGCTAAGCGGATAGACTTAGCTAATTTATTGTTAGTATACATATCTTCTCCCTGGATCACTTTCTAAGTGACTTACTAGGTTTAAACTGGCACGTGAACGGTCTTCGTGCTCGTTCCGATCGGGGTCTAATGACAGCGAAGCCAGCATAAACGCCAACCGATCAACCCCGATACTAATCAAAAAGAACCCATTGAGCAACCTTGTCGAGGGGCAAAAACTAAGTTTTTTGCGTTTTTATTGATTATTTTGTGACAAATTCGCGAACTGCAACATTGGCGCGGCCTGCAAAGCGGTACGCTTGGGCCAGAAATAGCTCTCCACAGGCAATAGCGTCACTTAAGGCATGATGCGCGGCATAATCGGGCAAGTTATAGCGCTGGCGACAGCGGGCCAAGGTTAAACTGCCGCGCGGCAGGTGATGTTGCTGGTTACGCAAGCGTCTGGCTTCGAGTTGCAAGGTGTCAATCAGAGCCAGAGGTTGTAGCTTTACCTGATGACGCTCGGCAGCACGGCGCAGAAATTGCCAATCTAATTGCACGTGGTGACAAACCAGCACCGCGCCCTCGAGTACCGCCTGCAATTGCTGTAAAGCTGTAACTGGATCGCTGTGAGCAATAAAATCACGTTGTACTAAGCCATGCACCACCGGGCTTTGCTTAAGGTCAGTATCGGCGGTTGCAAACACATGATAGGCGGTCGTGCTAAAATCCATAAGCGGCGGCCGCAGTTCCACCCAAGCCAGTGCCAACAGCTTATCCTGTGCTGGATCCAAGCCACTGGTCTCGCAATCCAAGGCTATATAGCGCTGCTGCTGCCACGATTGCTCCAGCAAGCGCCGTCGCTGCCACCACTGCCGCAGCACTAGCCGACCCGTCCGAATTTCAAGCCAATGCCCTGCTGGCATTCCTTGATGATGCGAAACGCCGACTTGAGTTGCCGCCGCGTTAGGGTGCCGAGGCTATCTGGATCGAGCGCGTTCTTGGGCTGTTCAGTTCCCCACACTTGCAATTGATGCTGTAACCGCAACTCGGTGAGAAACAGCCAAGCTTCTTGCAGCGCTTGACCATCGCGACGATTCAATAATCGACTCCCTTTTAATAACTCGATACGTTGCAAGGTTTGCGGCGCACTAATTCCCGCTTGCAGCGCGTAGGTGCGCACAATGTCATTAATCAGCGCAATGCCGTAGCGTTTGATATTAATAAAGTCGCTATCTTTGCCAGATTCGGTGCCACGAAAGCGATTAAATAGCCCCAACGGCACCTGCACACTAACCTGCAAGCGCGCCAAGTTGGCTAAGAAGAAATCCTGTTGACCGAGTTCGGCGACCTGCTGCCGATACTGCTGGTACAAACGCTTATGCCCGTGCACTAAGCGACTGTCGAAAAAGATCTGGCAATACATCAAGGCCTTTGGGGTCGGCTCACGGGTCCATTGGCTGAAGCGTTCCAACCAACCACTTAAGGTACGGCGGCAGTCGGCATTACTGGCCATGATGTTGCCCGGGCACAACGGAATGCCGCACTGGTGCAAGCCATCACAAACATACTCACCGAGCCCAGCGAACCAAGCTAATTGCGCTTCGTTCAAACCATCGTTGAGCAGCAAGCCATTATCTTGGTCGGAGCTTAAGGTTTGATCTTCGCGCCCCTGCGAGCCAAACGCCAGCCAGCCATAGGCCGCAGGGGCAACGCCATGCTCGCGCTCATAAAAGTGAATGAGGCGCTTGGTCATGGCGTCGGTTAAGGTTGCTAACAGTCGGCCAACCATAGGAGTATCGCTGACTCGCGCCGCGAAGCTCTGCATATAAGCCGGAATTTCTGTTGCCTGCGCCACCAGCTCGGCTAGGTCACCGGCTTTATTCATGGCACTAATGAGCATCACTGGTTCACTGCGCTGTTGTCGCATCAAATCGGTATTGGTGATCATACCCAGCGGCTGCTCGTTGTCATCGAGCACCGGAACATGGTGAATATTGTGCTGGGTCATCACCGCCAGCACATCCATCAGACTCTGGCGACCATACACTGCGGCCGGCGCTTGGGTCATTACGGCATTGACTTGCAGCTCACTACTCAAGCCTTGAGCCACCACCCGGTTGCGTAAGTCACGGTCGGTCAGAATTCCCACTAAGGTATACGGGGCAGGCTCTTTAACGGCATCGTGATCAACAATCATCACCGATGACACGCGTTCGTCGCGCATGCGCTCAGCGGCGGCACGAATGGAGGTATGGCTGGGTAACATCACCGGCTGCCGCTGCAATACCTCCGCCACCGTGCGCTGCAACGAACTATCGGCGGCAGCTTGCCAGCTTGATTGTGGACGGCCCACTGCCCGCCCGCCTTGTTCTTCGAGCAACCGCTGACCATGAGCACGAATAAAGTAGCGTTCAAATTCTTGCTGCTGTTGCCGTAGCTGGTTAAATACCGTAGCCGGTACAATATAAACAATGCCGTCTTCGACTAACTGCAGCTTATTAATCACCGCACGGCCGCTGAGCAGCGATGGATAGCCAAATAAGTCATGTTGTTCGAGGCGCTCAATCACATGGCCATCTGGCGCCAGCAAATCAAATGCCCCAGAACGCACGATATACAGCGCCGGACTATGCTGGGCAAATAACTGGTCAATGGTGTGCTGATTCAGGTAAAAGCCCAACATCTGCCGACTAACATTAGCGAGTTGCTCAGCGTCTAACTCATCAAACGGCGGACAATCCTGCAAAAACCGTTTCAGTTCGGCAAAATCTGGCTGCATAGGCGCTCCTTAAACGAAAAAGGGGCAGGCAGTTAAGCTTAACTGCCTGCCCCTTTAGATATACCACGGTTAGTGGTGGCTAGCACCACCCGCACCGCGCGGGTAACGAATGGACTCGACTAAGTCTTGGGTCGCTTGTGGAGCGTCGCCAGTGGCTTTGTGCACCACATAGGCCACCACAAAGTTCAGCAACATACCCACAGTACCGATACCCTCAGGCGAGATCTTCAGCAGCCAGTTGTCCGGAGTATTGAGCTCTGGGCTGACAAACTTGAAGAAAATAATGTAGCCCAAGGTAAATACGATACCCACTAACATGCCGGCAATAGCCCCAGTACTATTCATGCGCTTGTAGAAAATGCCCATGATAATTGCTGGGAAGAAGCTGGCCGCCGCCAAGCCGAACGCGAAGGCGACCACCTGCGCCACAAAGCCGGGTGGATTGATCCCGAACCAAGTAGACAATGCAATAGCAATACCCGCAGCCACCCGCGCCCAGAATAGTTCTTGGCGGTCGGTAATATTCGGCGTCAGGGTACGCTTGAGCAAATCGTGCGAAATGGAGGTCGAAATAACCAACAGTAAGCCCGCTGAGGTGGATAACGCCGCAGCAACACCGCCGGCAGCCACTAACGCCACGACCCAGGCCGGTAAGTTGGCAATTTCAGGGTTCGCTAACACCATGATGTCACGGTCTACGGTAACCATCTCGTTGCGCTCATCACCGGAATAGAACATGTTGCCGTCTTGGTTTTTATCTTCCCATTTCAGCAAACCAGTTTTTTCCCAGTTTTTCACCCAGCCCGGAGCTGCTTCATACGCCACACCTTGCTGATCAGGACCATTAATGGTGTTGATCAGGTTGGTCTTAGCGAATGCGGCGATAGACGGAGCGGTCAGATACACCACCGAAATGAACACTAAGGCCCAACCGGCAGACAAGCGTGCATCGGATACTTTTGGTACGGTGAAGAACCGCACAATCACGTGTGGCAAGCCAGCAGTACCGACCATCAAGGCAAAGGTGATGGCAAATACGTCAATAGTCGCGCGCGCACCTTCAGTGTATGTGGCCAAGCCCAGCTCGGCTGAGAGGCCGTCGAGGCGTTGCAGCAGGTATTCGCCAGAACCTGGCACACCTTCGGCAATGGTGGCACCAAAGCCAGTTTGCGGCAGAATGTGACCGGTCATGTAGAACGAAATAAATACCGCAGGTACCAAGTAGGCGAACGCCAATACCACGTACTGCGCCACCTGGGTGTAGGTAATGCCCTTCATACCGCCAAGCACGGTATAGAAGAATACAATCACCGCACCAATGTAAACGCCGGTAGAGATATCCACTTCTAAGAACCGCGAGAACACCACGCCGACACCGCGCATTTGCCCAGCAATATAGACAAAGCTGATCAAGATAGCGCAGATAACCGCAATGGTGCGGGCAGTTTGTGAGTAGTAACGGTCACCAATGAAGTCTGGCACAGTAAACTTACCAAATTTGCGTAAGTACGGTGCTAAACAGAGTGCTAACAGCACGTAGCCACCGGTCCAACCCATCAGGTAAACCGAGCCATCATAGCCGGCGAAGGCAATGATCCCGGCCATTGAAATAAACGACGCCGCAGACATCCAGTCGGCCGCTGTGGCCATACCGTTAAGCACTGGATGCACACCACCACTGGCGACATAGAAATCTGAGGTAGAGCCGGCTCGTGACCAAATCGCAATAGCAATATACAGCGCGAAAGTCAGACCGACGATAATAAACGTAAGCGTTTTAATATCCATGGCTCGGCCCCTTATTCTTCGTGAACGTCGTATTTGTTATCGAGCGCCGCCATGCGATTCACATAGACGAAGATCAACACAATAAAGGTGAGAATTGAGCCTTGTTGAGCAAACCAAAAACCCAACTTAAAGCCAAAGAAAGTGAATTGGTTGAGTACATCGACCAATAAAATGCCAAAGCCGTATGACACGAGAAACCAAACTGCCAGTAGTTTGAGTACTAGGCTTAGGTTGTCACGCCAGTAGGCTTTTGCGAGGTCCCCGCTTTTAAAAGCCATACATCCTCCAGTTGTTCTGATTATTAGTATGTGACGATTACTTTTGTTGTCAGGTACGAATCTAGTCGGCATTATGCAATACAGAAATTGGACTTTGGTCGTAGGCAGGTAAAAGGCGGTTCGGATGACACTGATTGTAATTGCGGTTTCGCTGGCTTACATCGCGCTATTATTTGGCGTGGCGCATTGGGGTGACCGGCCCAACTCGGTGGCCAACCGGGTCAGTTATAAACCGCTGGTGTACAGTATGTCACTGGCTATTTACTGCACTAGCTGGACTTATTACGGTGCGGTCGGCAACGCCGCCAGCGGCGGTTGGGCTTACATTCCCATACTGCTTGGGCCGATTTTGCTGTTTGTATTTGGCTTATCGCTGGTGGAGAAATTGGTCAGCGTATCCAAGCAACAAAATATCACCTCCATTGCCGACTTTATTGCCAGCCGTTATGGCAAGCGCCAACGGCTGGCACTATTTGTCACCTTGATTGCGGCGCTCGCTACCATTCCGTATATCGCTCTACAGCTTAAAGCGGTTGGCTTAACCTTTGTGGTGCTGACCGAAGAAGTCAGCGCCTTTACCGAGTTCTCCATTAATGAACTGATGGCTGCTGCGATCATGGCGGTATTCGCCATGCTATTCGGTACTCGTCATATTGAAGTGACCGAATATCGTAACGGCATGATCCTCGCTATTGCTTTTGAATCAGCGGTGAAACTGGTGGCTCTCGTCGCTGCAGCGATATTCGCCTGGTCATTATTTAGCGAGGTGTCGCCGGTGAGCTTGTTTGATCGGCTCGCAACGCCAACCAGCCCAGCCTGGTCATGGGCGGCCTTTAGCGAATTTGATTTTATTGTGCAAACCTTTATGGCTGCTGGGGTGATCTTATGTTTGCCACGGCAGTTTCACGTGGCAGTGGTGGATAACGTTGATGTCAATCACCTTAAAACCGCGCGCTGGGGTTTTCCGCTGTATTTAATCATCACTGCTGCCGCCATTGTGCCGATTGCCCTGACCGGTCAACTATTCTTTGGCGATAGTATTGGCGGCGATACCTTTGCCCTCGAACTACCGCTGCTACATGGCCAAACCGCACTGGCGCTATTTATTTTTATTGGTGGCTTTTCCGCGGCAACAGCAATGGTCATTATCGCCTCGGTAACCCTCAGCACCATGATCACTAACGATGTCATCATGCCGCTGATTTTACAGCGCCGTCGTCGCTTCCCGTTTACCAGCCCGTTAGCCAGCGCCGCCGGGCTCGGTCAGCATACCGAGATACGCAGCTTTCAAGGCAAGCTGCTGCTGATACGCCGCGTTGCCATTGCGGTGATCTTGCTACTGGCCTATGCCTGCTATTACTTGTGGGCCGCCAATACCGGTTTGGTCAGCATTGGGCTATTGGCATTCTCAGTGGTACTGCAGTTACTACCCGCTATGATTGGCGGTTTGTACTGGCGCAAAGGCCATGCTCGTGGTGTTTACGTTGGCTTAGGGGTGGGCTTACTGGCATGGTTATTCGCCGTGGCAATTCCCATGTACCTGCCTCATGAGCTCAGCGATACCAGCATTATTACCCGCGGCACGGTGGTAAGCTTGCTCTGCAACCTGGGCGGTTATGTGCTGTTCTCATTGATGGCGCAACCGCGTTTGGTCGACCGCATTCAAGCCACCGCCTTTGTCAAACCACGCAGTACCCTCACCGAACACACTGTGGGTCGGCACCATCAAGCAACCCATGGCGATATGCTGCTATTACTGCGCACTTTTGTCGGCGACGACCGCGCGCAGCAATTGCTAGCGTTCTTTGCTGAATCAAAAGGCGGCAGTCAGGTCAACTATGCCAATAAGGAAGATGTCGCCTCGCGAGCGCTGATTGACTATGTCGAACGCACCCTCGCCGGGGTACTGGGGGCGGCTACCGCGCGTTCATTAATAGAGGCGGCACTGCGCGACCGCCGTTTGCATTTAGAAGAGGTGGTGCACTTTTTTGATGACACTACGCAGGCGCTACAAACTCAGCAACAAATTCTCTTTAGCTCGTTAGAGAACCTCGCCCAAGGCATCTCGGTGGTCGATGCTGAGCTGCGCTTAGTGGCGTGGAATAAACGCTATTTAGACCTGTTTGATTACCCTGAGGGTATGGTCAAACCGGGTCAACCCATTGCGACCTTAATTCGTTACAACGCCGAACGGGGTGAATGTGGCCCCGGTGAAGTCGACGAACTGGTTAATAAGCGCCTGAACTACATGCAGATGGGTTCACCGCACCGCTTTATTCGTCGCCGTGGTGACGGCCGCGTGATTGAAATGGTTGGCAACCCGCTACCCAATGGGGGCTTCGTCACCAGTTTCACCGATATTACCGAACACGTGGAAACCCAACAGGCCCTGCAAGACGCTAATATTGACCTGGAACAACGCATCAATGTGCGGCAGCGCAAAATTCGTGAAATTAATAACGAGCTAACTGAGGAAATCGAGCGGCGCCGCAAAGTTGAGGTGGAACTGAAACAAGCCAAGCAAGTTGCCGATGAAGCCAATGCCTCAAAAACCCGCTTTTTGGCGCTGGCTAGTCACGATATCTTACAGCCGCTGAATGCCGCCCGGCTGTATTTATCGGCGGTGGACGATAACCAAATCGGCAGCGCCAACCAGCAACTCCTGAGTAAGCTGGATACCGCCTTGGCGTCCACCGAGCACCTGTTATCAACGCTGTTGCAAATCGCTAAAATGGATCAAGGCGCGTTACAGCCGACCTTCCGCCACGTGCGTCTGCGCTCGGTGTTGCAACCGTTACTGCACGAATACGCCATGTTGGCAGAGCAACGCGGTATTCAACTCAAAGCGCATATCATTGATGCGGTGGTCTATACCGACCCCACTTACCTGCGCCGTATTGTGCAGAATTTTTTGAGCAACGCGGTGAAGTACAATCGTGATCACGGCAAGGTGTTACTCGGTGTGCGCCGTCGTGGCGAGCAATTAGTGATTGCTGTGTGGGATACCGGCCCAGGCATTACCAGCCAACAACGGCATCGCATTTTTGACGCCTTTTACCGGGGCCAAAATACCCGCACCGAAGGCGTTGGTTTAGGCTTGTCGGTGGCTAAACGCATGAGCGAGCAACTACGTTGTGAACTCAAGCTAGTCAGCGAAGAAGGTCGCGGTTGCTGCTTCTCGGTGACCATACCCTTAGGTAACGCGGCGCAAGTTTACGAGCGCCAAGAAGTCACTGATGTCGGCACACCCACCGAGCAACTCAGTATTGTCTGCGTCGACGACGACCAAGAAAATTTATCAGCGTTGCGGGCTTTACTGGAAAAATGGGGCTGTCAGGTCGAAACTTTCACCAGCAGCACTACTGCCCTGGCCTATGCAGCCAGCCATGAGCGCCCAGATGCACTGCTACTGGATTATCAGCTCGGTGATGACGACTATGACGGCTTAAGCCTAGCAAGCGCGCTACGGCGGCATTGGGGCGATAGTTTAGGGGGTGCCCTCGTCACCGCCATGCGTGATGACCAACTGCGCCAACAGGCGCGTGACAACAACTTGCACTTTTTACCAAAACCGGTGAAACCAGCAGCACTCAAAGCACTACTGAAACACTTACAACAACGGCGCGGCTAAGGCCGCTGCCGCAATTATTCCGTGGCGGTTGGCAAGGCAATACACTGGCCACCGGCCCACGTCAGCATGGGTTTTGATATCACCTCGCAGGTTCCCATTTGTTGATGCTGCTGATTAAACTGACGCTTCAGATCGCTGTAGCGCTGCGCCATGGCCATCACCACCTTCTCGTCACTCTCCGCAGCGGAAAAGGGCAGATAATAATCAGGCCCGCCGCAAGGCCGAGCGCCGACTTCCGCCATGCGGCAGTAGCTCAAATTACTGGCATAAGGCACACCAACGTAACCGCGTAGTTCTAAATTCAGCAACCGCAGTGCTTCGGCATGCTGTGCCATAGTGGCGCTGCCATCGTCGAATAATTCCGCAACTGCTGCGGCGTCACGCTCAAAGTCGTGCCATTGCTGTGGCAACTGTTGCGTGTCTTGATTGAGCGCTTGCTCTAATTCGGTCAGCACAGATTTTTGCTGAGACTCTTGCTGAGAGCCTTGCTGAGAACCTTGCTGTTGCTCTGGTTCCGCTTGGCTACACGCCACCAGTATGGCGCTTGCCAGCAGGGTATAAATAAATTTATTCGCTATCATGTTGGTTCATCTCCTTGAAAAAAAACCCGTGGCGCAAACCACGGGTTTTATTTTTTTACCCAGACTCATAGTAAGTCATGGGAGCAAATTACATCACCCGACGGCGACGTAATAATGCCATCGGCAGTGCTAGCAAGGCTAACCAGAAGGCGAAGCTACCTGATGATGACTCTTCTTCAACACTGACCGTGTAGGTCGTGCTGTTAGTTGTAGTACCGTCAGATACCGTCAACTGGATACGGAATGACGAACCAGCGGCATCGTCAGGAACCGTGAAGCCAGTAGTGCCCGCAGTTGGTGTTGACAACACAATCGCTGGGCCACTTAAGCGCGTCCAGGTGTACGTCAAGCTATCACCATCTGGGTCAGTAGACGTAGTACCACTGAGGGTAATAGTCGCACCCGGCGCAACCAGTGCGGTTGGACCAGTGATCCGAGCTACTGGAGCGCGGTTGGTTACGGTGACGTTTGCCGTAGCAACCGTTGAGGTAGCACCGGCTTCATCAACGATTTGATAGGTGAACGAATCGCTACCATCAAAACCAGCCACTGGGGTATAGGTAATCACGTTACCTGATACTGAGGCCGTACCATTAGCTGGCTGGCTCACCACCACCACCGATACTGCGCCAGTTGGCTCAATGGTGATTGGGTTGATCGCTGAGTACTCTTCATCTGCTGAAGTTACCGTGACTAAGTTCAGGAACTCAAAACCAGCGCTTTCAACTAACGCGGTTTGGTCAGTAGTCACTGGATTGTTCTTCAGCACCGTCAAGTTCACATCCGCAGCTTCAGCTAGGAATGGTACATCTAAGGTGTACTCAACATTCACTTCAGCTTTATCACCAGTCAAGGTGTACGCACGTACCGAAGTGCCTGAAGTTGGGAAGGTACCTTCACCGTCATAGAACGATTGCAGACCAAAGGTACCATCAGCACTTTCTACGCCAACTGTCGCGAACTCAGGTGCAGCACCCATATCGATATAGTTGTAGTAGATTTCGTCACTGTTACGCTTATACCAAATCGAGAAGGTATAGAGTTCACCAGAGGTGTCGTCGTACACATTGGCGTTTACCCACTCCCATACAAACCAAGGGTTACCCGCACCATCGGTCAGCGCCGCATAACGGATCAACGCGTTGTTGGCTGGTTGTAACTCTAGGTCGGTCCACATTGGTGCGAACAAGCCGTTAGGTACTGCTGCAGTTGGGATGGCTGAATTGGCAAAAGTAGT
This sequence comes from Pseudidiomarina mangrovi, assembly GCF_003999375.1. Classification (GTDB taxonomy): domain Bacteria; phylum Pseudomonadota; class Gammaproteobacteria; order Enterobacterales; family Alteromonadaceae; genus Pseudidiomarina; species Pseudidiomarina mangrovi. The sequence goes on along the minus strand of NZ_RJLC01000010.1, from coordinate 70,882 downwards.
ACCAAACGCACCCGCCTGCTGGTCAATGGCGTTCAAACCATTCATACCCAGGGTGATGTACCGGACCATACGGCCATCAACGATAATACCGTTAGCACCCAAGTCAAAGGTATACACTTGCTCATCACAACCCGTGGTACACAGAGAGCTGCCTAAGTTGTTTGCGAACAGCGAGAAACCAGTGAACGGGAAAGTTGCAGTGGTATCTTCTAAGGTAGCAATGTTTGGATCATCGGTTTGCGTGCTGACTAAGGTGAAGGTACGACCATCGGCTGATAGTTCACGGCTTACTTCAGTCGCCAGAACGGCATCAACCACAATCGATTCTTCATCAAACACCGCACCCACAGGCACATCGATAGTCAGGGTGACATCTTCACCGGTGCTACCTAATGCCGCTTTAGCACTCATCACTAAGTCACCAGCAGCAGTACCAGTACCACCGACGTTAGCCACTGAAACGACTGACACATCGTCCGAACGTTTCGGCATGATAACGATTGGAATGACCACATCTGAATAGCCATCAGCAGAGGTCAGTTTCACTTGACCAAACTTCCATGCTTCTGATGCCCAACGGCTGTCAACATCAACGCTCAGCGTGACTGAGCCATTCGCTGGCACAGAAACTGCAGCAACGTTAGCGGTCGCGCTGATATCGCTGTCAGTAAAGGTAACCGCCACAGACCAATCAGTCGCTTCGCCACTGATATCGGTGATCACACGATCAAAACTACAGCCAATTGAACAGGCATTGTTGGTCATCGATGGTTTATCAACAGTCACCGCTACATTAGCAGCGCGAGTGACGTCTAAGCGACCTGCACCCACATCAAATGCATCAGCTGGGGTGGTGCCATCTTGTTTTCTAACGCCGCCTACGGTTGAGGTCATCAAGATTGATTTCAATTGATCAGAATCAAGCCCGTAGATCTGCTTCATCAACGCTGCTGCACCCGCTACATGTGGGCCAGCCATTGAGGTACCGGAGAGCAAGCGTAACGCGCTGCCTTCTGGTGACGCAGACAAGATATCCGTACCTGGTGCGGCAATTTCCGGCTTCATAAAGCTTGGGTTGCCGTTCGGGCCACGTGAACTTGAGTTGGCCAATACGTCGACATTCTCTGGGTACACTTTGGCTTGCTCAGGATTCAAGGTAACCATGTCACCGGCAGTCCAGTTCGCTAACAAGGTAGCGCCATCTGCTTGCGAAATAGATACACCCGGAATAGTGGCTGCATCCATACTCATAATGATTACGCCGGAGGTGTTATTCGCTAAGATCATAGCAGCACCGCCAGCATCAGCGATATTGTTGGCTTTTACCGTGAACGCACAAGCACCGCGCTCAGTAAATACCGCTTCACCATTAAAGGTACCTGGAGCAAACGGATCACAAGCCAAGGCGTTATTCGGGTCAGCCACCACTGCTGCCGTTAATTCAAACTCTAACGGGGCGGTAATGGTGGTATTGCTACCTTCATAAGACACAAAGGTTTCGCCGCCAGTTACCACTGAGCCTTCAAACACTCGACCGGTGCGGGTGTTGGCTACCGTTAAGGTATCTTCAACACACGACGGGCAACCAATAGTTTGTGCGCCTGGGCCGCTGTTACCAGCAGAGAATACCACCAGTACGCCCGCTTCATTTAAGGCTTCGATGACTGACTTATGGGCGCTGTTTTCAGGCGCTGAACCAGCACCGCCGCCCCATGAGTTGTTGATCACGTCAGCGCCGTCCGATAAAGCATCTTCAAGTGCAGCAATGGTCATCACCGTAGGGCATGAACCCTGGCCAGTGGAGGTTTCATAACAGGCTTTGTAAGACATCAAGCCAGCACCTGGTGCTACGCCTGAAAGCGTGGTGGCAATACCACCAATTTCAGTGGTGATCACTTTACCTACTGCGGTACCCGCTACGTGGCTACCGTGACCGTTAAAGTCTTTTGGCCCCAAGGTTTCGCCGGCTGCAGCGCCAGCTAAAAACGACTCAGTCATGTATGAACGCGCCAAAATGATTTTGTCGTTACAGAAGGTTGGGTCGGTAACCGTACAGTAGTCATCGAACTGCCCAGCAATCGGCGACGCACCGCTTGATTGGAACATTGGGTGTTCTTCGTTGATACCGGTATCAACTACCGCTAGCTTAACGCCAGCGCCAGCCGCAGCACGGCCACCTAACTGTTCCCACACCGCAGGTGCTTCAATTAAATCGAGTGAAGCATCCATATCGACAGTGTGAATTTCGTTGTCAAACACCCGCTTAACGCCAGGAATTGCAGCTAACTGAGCTTTGATATCGGTGTCGTCCATCACTGAGATGATCAAACCGTTCATAGTTAAGTTCAGTTGGCGCTCAATTTTAGCGTTCGGGAATTTGCTTTGAATTTGGCTCGCAACTTTGCTCTGCTCAGCCATCAAGAAATTTTGGTAATTGCTGACATCAGCACTCTGCGCGACAAACTTTTCCGTACCAGTTGCTTGAGTGGAAGTGCCACGCAATCCTTGCATACCGCCGTGGTACATAACCGCCGATGGCGCTTCAAGCTGGATGATGTAGTAGGTTGGCGTTGCTAATTGCAAACGCGAACGCGGCTGTTTCTCAACAACGCGTTGGTTAAGCACAGGCTCAACAGCTGCGTTGGAGTCAACCTTGAATTGCTGAGCCATTGCACCTGTCGCTGCTAACGACGAGGCAATAGCCACCGCCAGCAAGCGCTTGCGGGGTGCCGCAGCCAGTAAGGATTGAACCGATTTCATGGACACTTCCTCTTATAAGTAGAGTTATTATATTTTTATACGTATGAAAAAAACGTACAAAGAGGAATGTACCACTGTTTATTGTCTAGTTGTAGAGTCTTTGTGCGGAGGGTGTTACAAAATGTAACGGTGCATGTAAAAACGTAACCAGTTGCTCAACTAATCGGCGTTTCAAGCTGCAAACGTTCGGCTAACAACACCGCTTGAGTACGGTTGTATACCCCGAGCTTGCGAAAAATTGCGGTAATATGGGCTTTTACGGTGGCTTCGGTGATGGCCAGTTGATAAGCAATCTGTTTGTTCAACAAGCCTTCATGCAGTAAGAACAGCACGCGATATTGCTGGGGCGTCAGATCAGCCACTTTGCGCGCCAGCTCTTGGTCATCATGGGATAAGTTGTCTAAGCGCCCACGTACTGCTTCAGGTACCCACACGTCACCCTGCATGATGATATTAATGGCCTCAGCAATCTGTGCCGACGGCAGCGATTTGGGAATAAAACCCAAGGCCCCAAAACCAATGCACTTAGCCACCACAGCCGGGTCATCCGAGCCAGAAATAATCGCAATAGGTAACATAGGATAGGTATCGCGGATACGAATCAAACCGTATAAATCGCCGCTGCCTGGCATATGCAGGTCGAGCAGCAGCAAATCTAAGTCATCGTCGTCTGCCAAGGCCGCCAAGGTGGCGTCGAGATCACCGGCTTCACGCAGTTGCAGCTGCTCATAATGATTCGCGAGGGCTCCTTGTAGAGCCTCGCGAAACAATGGATGATCATCGGCGATTAAAAACTTGGCCATGCCTACCTGTGTGCGTTGCTGTTAGCGATTCAAGCGTTTGTCTATCAGCGAATCTACCACAGACGGATCAGCAAGCGTAGAGGTATCCCCCAAGTTTTCAAATTCATTGGCGGCAATTTTGCGTAAAATTCGTCGCATAATTTTGCCCGAGCGAGTTTTCGGTAAGTCAGCTGACCAATGAATGTAGTCTGGAGTAGCAATCGGGCTGAGTTCTGAACGAACCCAATCACGTACTTCTTTGGTCAGCGCATCATTGACCTCAGTACCAGCCATAGGAATGATGTACACATAAATACCCTGGCCCTTCAGGTCATGTGGATATCCCACCACCGCCGCCTCGGAAATTTTCGGATGCGCCACCAGCACACTTTCAATCTCCGCGGTACCTAACCGGTGACCTGATACGTTCAATACGTCGTCGACACGCCCGGTGATCCAGTAATAACCATCGTCATCACGCCGTGCACCATCGCCAGTAAAATAGACATTTTTGTACGCCGAAAAATAGGTCTGCTCAAAGCGTTCGTGGTCACCCCATAAGGTACGTGCTTGCCCCGGCCATGAGTCCTTGATAATCAAATTACCCTCGGTAGCGCCGCTAAGTTCGTGACCATCGGCATCGACCAGTGCTGGCTGCACGCCAAAGAACGGTCGCGTTGCTGAGCCGGGCTTCAGATCGGTCGCCCCAGGCAGTGGCGTGATCATGATGCCGCCGGTTTCAGTTTGCCACCAGGTATCAACAATCGGGCAGCGGCTATCGCCCATAGTACGGTAGTACCATTCCCAAGCCTCGGGGTTAATTGGCTCACCAACACTGCCTAAGGTGCGCAAACTGCTGCGCTGACTGCTGTCGGCAGCGGCAGTGCCTTTCGCCATCAAGGCGCGAATTGCGGTTGGCGCAGTGTAGAGAATATTCACCGCGTGTTTATCTACGATTTCACCGATACGCCCCACCGTAGGATAGGTCGGCAGCCCCTCAAACACTAAGGTAGTGGCGCCATTGGCTAACGGCCCATAGACAATATAGCTATGGCCGGTGATCCAACCGACATCGGCTGCACACCAATAAATATCGTCTTCGTGATAATCAAACACATACTGATGGGTCATCGACGCCCAGACCATGTAACCACCGGTAGTGTGCAGAACGCCCTTGGGCTTGCCGGTAGAACCTGAGGTGTAAAGAATAAAGAGCGGATCTTCGGCATTCATGACTTCCGGTTGACACTCGGCGGCGACATCTTTCACGAGTTGGTCCCACCAAATATCACGATGCTCGGCCCAACTCACGTCGCCATGGGTCACTTTACACACCACCACGTGCTCAACACTGGGGCAGCGCCCATCTTTCAACGCCATATCTACGTTGTGCTTGAGCGGTGTAGCTTTACCACCGCGGCGACCTTCATCCGCGGTGACAATGACTTTCACGCCACAATCATTGACTCGATCGGCAATCGCATTCGGTGAAAAGCCACCAAAAATCACCGTGTGCACGGCACCAATACGCGCGCAAGCAAGCATGGCATAGGCCGCTTCAGGCACCATCGGCATATAAATAGCTACCCGGTCACCTTTGCCCACACCCAATTTTTTCAAGCCGTTGGCGAATCGTGAGACCTCATGGTGCAGCTGCCGATAGGAAATATGCTCGCTAACCGATGGATCATCGCCTTCCCAAATGATGGCAGTTTTGTCACCACGCTCAGCCAAATGCCGATCCACGCAGTTGTAACAGGCATTCAAGGTACCGTCTTCAAACCACTTAATACTGACCTTACCAGCCGCAAATGAGGTGTTTTTGACCTGGCTGTATGGGCTAAACCAGCTGATACGCTGGCCCTGTTGTTGCCAAAACTCAGTGGGGTTTTCGACACTTTGGGCATACATAGCAAGATACTGATCGTTATCAATATGTGCCCGTTGCTTTGCTTTTACCGGTACTGAATAAACCGTTTGCGACATAAATCCTCCTCAATTTGGCCACCGCTTTTCTGCCTCATAGCTTGTATTTTCGCGGCTTCAAGCACCATTAGACCATAGTCTAGATTGATTAATCATAACGATAGGTCAATGCTTTTGCCATGGTCATGTAACAGGGCCTGATTGAATGCAGAACTCAACAAGGAGCACCGCAATGCAACAACAACTTAAAAAATCTCTGCTTGCCAGTGCAGTACTCGGCGGCTTACTGATGGCCCCAGCCCAGGCTGCTGATGCGCCAAAATGGAGCTTTGGCGGCTATGTGAAACTTGACGCCTTTATGAGCGACTATGGTGAGGGCACGGCCGCTGGCAGTGGCAACCTGGGTCGCCAGTTTTATATCCCCAGCCTGACCCCAGTGGGCGGCACTGGTGACGATGCGGTCACCGATTTCCATGCCCGCCAGTCACGGTTTTGGTTTGATGCCAAACAGACTCTTGATAACGGCGAGACCATTACTGGCCGTATTGAACTAGATTTTATGACTGTTCCAGTGGGTGATGAGCGCATCACCAACTCCTATGCTCCGCGCTTACGTCAAGCCTTTATCACCTATGGCAAATGGACCTTTGGTCAAACCTGGTCGAACTTCCAGGAACTCAGCATTCTGCCGGAGTCCGTTGATTTTATCGGTGCTACCGACGGTATGGTATTCGTCCGCCAAGCGCAAGTTCGCTACACCGACGGTAACTTCAGTGTGGCACTAGAAAACCCAGAAACCACCGTCACACCATTTGGTGGCGGCGCCCGCATCACCTCGAGCGACAGCGTCATGCCTGATTTTACCGTCAAATACAAAGGTAAAACCGGCGATGTGAGTTGGGCTGTGGCAGGCTTGGTGCGGCAGTTGGCCTATGACGTGACAGGTACTGGTAGTGATGAAACCACCAACGGTTACGGCGTCAGTTTGTCGGCTAAATGGCAGCTCGGCGACAACGATGTGCGCGCTTCATTCACCACCGGTAAAGGTATCGGCCGCTACATGGGTTTAAATACCTTTAATGGTGCCGTGATTGATGCCAATGGCGAACTAGAAGCCATCAAAACCAGTGGCATGACCCTCGCCTATCGCCACGTTTGGAACGATAAGTACCGCAGCAACCTGGTCTATAGCTATGGTTCAGCGGATAACGATACGGTGCTGACCGGTAATGCCACCAAGTCGACGCAACGTATTGGCTTCAACATCATGTATCAAGCAGAACAACGCCTGACCTTCGGTGCTGAAATCTCCAAGGCCATGCGCGAGGTTGAAAACGGCGCTGATGGCGACTTAACGCGCTTGCACTTTATGGCGATGTATAGCTTCTAGCCCCAGCCGAAATTGCATTTTGCGATTGCTTGTATAAAAAAACCGCCAGATGGCGGTTTTTTTGTGCTCCGCGCAGGTACAATGCGCGTATCTTGTACAGCCATTCATGCCCGTACAACAAATCGCTGGAGGTATATCATGCGTATCGTCACTTTGGCTCTGTTAATAACTATCGGCGCCAGCCTAAGCGGCTGTGCCACCCAACCCAATGCCCCTGAAATTGTCGGCGAGCCGCGCGCGGCCATCGATAAAAAAGAGGTGCGGATTTATAATAAACGGCCAACCGGCAGCGAAGAGATTGCTCATTTGAGTACGACCTATGCGCTAGCAACACGCACCACCGACGAAGAAAAACTTGCCTATGCAATTGGTCGATTGCAAACTCAGGCAGCTCGTTTGGGCGCCAATGTCATCGTTATCACCGATGTTGCCCGCGAATCGTCAAGTGCCGGCACTATTATTCGTGGTATCACCAGCGACGCCAGCGCTGAGGTGATTGCTGCTAACGCCTATATCAAAGTAACCGCAACCGCTTATTACAGCTCGTCGATAGGTGCTGGCCGGGCAAAATAAAAGCCCTGCATATAGTTACAGCCGAGTTCGGTAACGAACTCGGCTTGTTGCGGCGTTTCCACACCTTCAGCCACCACATTGAAATTCAAACTCTGGGCAATTTTTATCACGCTCTCAATCAGCACGCGGTCACTCTTATGGGTGCGAATACCGGCCACAAAGGTACGGTCAATTTTCACCTTATCAACGGGTAAACGCTTCAAGTAGCTCAAGCTGGAGAAGCCGGTACCAAAATCATCCAAAGCAACGGTAAAGCCGAGCTCACGCAAGCGCTGTAATTGGCGAATGGCGTAATAGCTATTCTCCAATAAGATCGACTCGGTCATTTCCAGTTCAATCCACTCAGCTTTGACGCCACTATTAGCGAGGGTTTCTTCCAGAAACTCAACAAAATTGGCACGATGGAAATGCAACGCTGAAACGTTCACAGTGATCTTGAACGAACCTTTTTCGCGGATCTGCGCTAAATCATGACAGGCTTGGCGGAACACCCACTCACTCAAGGGTACAATTTGCCCAGTCATTTCCGCCAACGGGATAAACTCACCAGGGCTGACCACTTTGCCATCTTCATGCACCCATCGTAATAGGGCCTCATAGGCTTCTACCTGTTGATTGGCGCAATTGACGATCGGCTGGTAGTACAGTTGTAGGCGGTCGTGCTCAATGGCTTCTTGTAAACTAGAGCGCATAGACACCATGCTTTGCATGCGCTGCGCCATGGAGCGGTCATACTCTTGCACATGGTTATGGCCCAATTTCTTGGCTTGGTGCATGGCCATATCGGCACGCTGAATTAACTCCAATGGCGTACGCTGATCGTCGGTTTGCATGGCCACACCAATACTGGCGGTCAAATAGATCTTGTGCGGCCCAATTCGATATGGCTGAGCGACAATAGACATCATGTCATTAGCACTTTGCAACACGCGCTCAGCATGACCACTGACCCCTTGCATGACCAGTAAAAACTCATCACTAGCAAAACGTGCCAATTCGGTGTTACGTGGGCGATTATTCTGCAGCCGCTGCGCCAGCATGCGCAATAGTTCGTCACCAACCTGCAAGCCAAGACTATCGTTAATCAGGGTAAACCCATCAAGGTCAATAAATAATACCGCCATATCACCTTGTTCGTTAAAACGCTTGGCAATAAAGCGCTCAATACTGTTGCGGTTCAACAACCCGGTTAAGGCATCATGTTCAGCTTGATACTTTAACCGCGCCCCTTGGTCTTCAAGGGTCGCATTACGCTCAACCGCCAATACCACCAGCAGCACCAAGCCCATGCCAGCGAGCACAATCAGCACCTGCAAATTGGCGGTACCCTGCATATCGCGTAAATCATACAGATAACTATAAATAGGAGTGCCACTACTGTAATCGGTGGAGAGCTGACCACCATGCAGGAACAGCGCGCTTTCCTGCAAATACAGCTGGTTTTCTGGGGTCACCCAAAAGCCATGTTGATCCAGCAGCCGCTCATCACCCACTTTGGTGTACGTGAAGATCGGCGAATACACCCCAGAATTAGCCACCGCCAACATTCGTTGTACATCTAATACCGCCACAAACGAGCTGGGGCGTCCCGGCTCATCATCGGCAAACTTTACGCTCAGCCGTACTAAGAGTTTGGAGCGTGGGAACACTAATTGTGGCGATACCACCATCAACTGCACACCGGCCGGGTAAGGATTGGCCGCCAATTCAGCCGCAATAGCAGGGTCGCTGGTGAGCAAATAGGCTGAGGGCTTTTCATTCGGCTTAACCCGTTCCCAGCGCACTTGCCGATTGGGTGCCAGCAAAATAAAGCTATCAAGAAAATCAACTTGCTCGAGAAAATCACGCATATCTAAATCCATCAGCCGATCATGATCAGCCGGTGAATACGATTCCCACCGCGTTGCCAAACGGCGAAACAGATCAATATTGGCAGAACCCGTCGCCTTGCGAGCCGAATTCAAGCCCTCAACAGCCTGCACGCCCTGTAACCGGATAGACTCCATTTCATTATGAAACATCACAATGCCAGCGCTCAGTACACTGTAAAGCACCACTAACGTGAAGGTGAAGCTCGACCGCGCCAGCTTCGGCATCGGCCGACGGCCGCTATGGTGAGTAGCGTATAGCGCGGTTCCCGCCAGCATTAAACTGGCGCAGATAATCAAGCTGCCCATCGGGTGACGGGCCAAAAACGGCTGCTGGAAAATTAAGTGCGGAATCAGCAGCAACAGACCGGCCAAGGCAATCAGCAGCCCATAGGTGGCACAGCCCTGAATAAACTTAACGTCGGTACTGGAACGATGATGGGGCTGGCTTGGTGGCCGAATGAGGGTCAGCGCCGCTACCCCCAACAACACATAGGGAACCGGGTGAATTTGAGAATCAAACGGGTCGAATACATTAAAACCGAGCCCATCAATAGCGGCGACAAAAGCAATCAGGGCCGCGAAACTCGCAGCAATAGTGCGCCGCCCACCTTGATTGCGCCATAACATAGCAACGCCAAGGCCAATCATAATGACGAGATAGGATGAACTGACCGAATGGAACAGCAGTAATTGCGTGGGCTCAAACAACCGATAGGCAAGCACCATGCTTCCCGAAGCCAGCAGCGATAAGGCTGTGACTAGGTGAAGGACTGAGCGACCTTGCAGATCTGTTTTAATAAATGCCATGCGGCAAACAACGCCCCAAAACTGATGAATTGTTCTATAACATCAGTATAAGCACAAATAATAGGGCGTGAATAGATCAAATCGTAGGGCTTGTATGACTCTTTACGCCGACCGAGCAGCTATAATAAGACGCTGAATCAAACCATGGTCGCGGGTGACTATCCAGTCTTTGCCGGCGCGATCACGAAATACCGCGTGGGTTAGAATGGGGTTACGGCTCAGTTCGCCGTGCAGGATCTGTAACGCGCGGCCATTGGTTTCAGCCGATGGAATACTCAACGAAGAAAATTTCTCTTCACCGTTGTAAAGGGTTATCTTACGATGTCGTACACTAATATCTTGCATAGTCGTGAGTAATATCCTTGGGTGTATTCATCCGTTACGTCTTTACTCTACCTTGACAAGGTAAAGATGTCGATTTAACAACCGCCTATAAATCAATGTCATTTGCAATACTAAAATGTTGAAATTTTAGACTAACCTTAAGGGGCTGGCAGTTAATGCAGGCATTACTCTCATCGATAGAATTATTGGCACAACAAGCCGGCGCAGCGATCATGGCGATTTATCAAGCCGACGACTTTGCCAGCGCTGCTGCAGTGCAACAAAAAGCCGATTGCAGCCCGCTTACCGCAGCGGATTTAGCGGCCCAGCGTATCATTAGCGCAGGCTTAGCCGAACTCACGCCGCAGTGGCCGCAACTATCCGAAGAGGCGGCATTAACGCCGTGGCAACTGCGCCAGCAATGGCAACGCTATTGGCTGATTGACCCGCTCGATGGCAGTAAAGAGTTCATTCAACGCAATGGGGAATTCACCGTTAATATTGCCCTGATTGACCACGATGCGCCGGTGCTGGGTGTGGTGTATGCACCCGCTTTAGGCAAGTTGTATAGTGCCGACGTGCAGGCTAAGCAAGCCTATTGCAATGGTCACGCGATTCACACCCAGCCGCAGCTCTGTGCTAACAGCCCCCTGCGTATTCTGGTGTCACGTTCCCATCGCAGCGCTGCCGATAGTATCACTGAACATAACACCACCGAGCATCGTTTCATCCCAATGGGTAGCTCACTAAAATTCTGTCTGATTGCTGAGGGCAACGCCGATGTTTATCGCCGCCTGGGCCCCACCAGTGAATGGGACACCGCCGCCGGTCATGCGCTGTTAGTTGCCGCCGGTGGCTCAGTCTGTACCCTCGATGGTCAGCCACTGCGTTACAATCAAAAGCCAGAATTGCTTAATCCGCATTTTATTGCACGGGCTTAATCGCCACACCGGAGAGTCATTGATGAAAACCAAACTATCGTTACTAGTAATAGTTGCCTGGGCACTGAGCATCACTGCATTACCGAGCGTTGCCAGCGCAAGCTGCAGCTTTGCCGATATTCACTTTAGTAGCGATTTTGACAGTGGTCGGCTGGATGGCTGTGAGCAAACCGCCAGTAATAGCTACACCCTCACACTTAAACCAGAAAACACCCCGATTAATCCAAGCCCTTGGTATGCCTTTCAAGTGACCAATCAGTCCGAAACGGCGCAAACTATCACCATCACCCTGCTCTCTGATGGTGCGCCGGCCCGCTATCAACCGCGCATTAGCAGCGATAAGCAAAACTGGCAGCCAGTGCCGTATGAAAAAGACCAACAACAGATGCAGTTCCAAGTCACCGTTACTGACACTGTGTATGTGGCTGGCGGTGAAATTATCGACACCAGCTTTTATCCAAGCTGGTTAGCTGAACTAGCGCCAACTGCGCTGATTACTTTAGGCGAAAGTAGCCAAGGCCGCCCTATTCACGCGTTAGAGCACCGCGTTGATGGCAGCGCTGATTGGCTGGTAATCATTGGCCGACAACACCCACCAGAGGTCACCGGCGCCCTCGCTCTGGTACATTTTAGCCAGCTATTATTCAGCGACGACACCGCCATGCGAGTGTTCCGGCAGCGCTATAACATTCTGTTGGTGCCGATGGTCAACCCCGATGGCGTAGCCGCTGGCAATTGGCGTCACAATGCCAATGGTGTTGATTTGAACCGAGACTGGAAGCGACGCAGCCAAGCAGAAACCCAAGCAGTGCACGCCAAGTTGACGGCAATCACCGCCGCTGGTGGCCGTATTCGTCTCGCCTTAGATTTTCATTCGACCTGGCGCGATGTGTTCTACACCATGACCGCCGATTATGTCACCGTAAGCGGTGAGCCGCTACAGCAGCCGCAGCTGGTCAATGATTGGTTGACGGCATTAGCCAATGAGCTGGCCATGCCGATCGAAAACAAACCCAGCCATAATCCGAACTCAGGCGTGTTCAAGCAATATATCGCTGACCAGTTCGGCGTGCATGGCGTGACCTATGAAGTTGGTGACCAAACTGACCGCGAGCACATCAAGCGCAGTGCGGAAGCGGCATTAACAACGCTGATAAAGCAGCTATTTCCAGACTATTAAAAAGGGTATATGCTGAATGCAATAGTTGGCTGAGCTTTACATAGAGGGCAGAATGCCAAGGTATCTATCCGCAGTAGGTATGTTATGGCTAATCATCATACTCATGGTGCTGACATTCTTTGGCCTGCAACATGCGCCTGGATGGGTAATTTTCACACATCATGATGATTTCCTAGTCGTACATACCCTGTTTGAATACTACTCGGCGGCTATCGCTGCATTGATTGTCTTGGTCATGCTGCAACAGCAGAACTTGAGCAAACAACCGTCAAGTAAAGCCCTGATTGCTGCCTTCAGTTTGATTGCTGTGATGGATGTGTTGCATGCCTTATCGTATCCGGGCATGCCAAACCTTATTACCGAAAACCCCCTCGATAAAGCAATATTCTTTTGGTTGATCGGGCGCAGCCTCGAGGTATTTTGTTTTGCGGCGTTACTGTGGCGCATCGCTATTCCGCTGAAGTTACCACTGTTGTTTGGTTTAGTATTTGCCGTAGCCGTTGGTTTACTATTGGTAGGTACCATTTACGCCGAACAATTGCCAGTGTTCTATATTCCCGGCCAAGGCCTACAGCCGCCGAAAATTTACCTAGAATATGCTATTAGCATCGCCAACTTTGTGCTCGGCATCTTACTATTTGTGCGAGCCCAACATGAGCAAAGCCGAGAGCTACAGCTGGTCGCCTATGCTGCAATTTTTCTCGCCAGCGCCAGTTGGTACTTCGCCAGCTATACCAACCCCAACGATTTAGCCATGTTTGTGGGTCACTTATTGAAAGTGACTGCTTACACCTTTATGTATTGGGCATTGTATCGGGCGCGTATTCGCGACCCCTATATCAAGCTAGAAGCGTCAGAACTACGCTATCGAGCCGCGGAATTAGCCGCCCGTAAGGTTGCTGAACGCGATTATTTAACTGGCTTGGGCAGCCGCACAGCGCTATTTGATACCATAGAAAAGCTAGTCAGCCACGCTGGCCCGCGTCAGCACAAATATGCGCTATTGTTGGCAGACTTAGACAGCTTCAAAGATATTAACGATACCTTTGGCCATCTCACCGGTGACCTGTTGCTCAAGCACATTACCGTGCAGTTAGAACAAATGCGCGAAGAACATCATAGCCTGTACCGGTTGGGCGGCGATGAGTTTGCTATAGTCACGCCGTTGCAGGATGACTTCGAAAACCCTATTCAGTGGCAGGCACGCAACAAAGCTCAGCAGTTTAATCGGGCCATTTCCGAACCGTTTTTGTACGAGAATACCCAGCTACAGGTCAATGCTAGTATTGGTGTGGTGATTTTTTCCAGTGGCGAGAGCATCGCTGCCGGTGACTTACTCAAGCAAGCTGATTTGGCCTTGTATGCCGCCAAGCGCCAAGGCAAAAACCGCGCCTGCTTCTTTGATGAAACACTGCAGCAAACCGCCGAACGCGATGCCCATCTCATTCAGCAACTGCGCCAAGCTATTGAGCACAATGAACTGAGTTTATTTTACCAGCCGATTATTGCTGCCAATGGCACCATTGTCGGTGTTGAGGCTCTCCTGCGCTGGCACACCAGTGATGGTGAGGCCATTTCGCCCGCTGAATTTATTCCACTCGCGGAGCGTAACGGCCTGATGGTGGCAATAGGTGATTGGGTGCTTGAGCAGTCGATAAAGCAAGTCAGCGTGTGGCAACAGCACCCGGTGCGAAAAAACTGGCATATTGCCATTAATATTAGCGCCACCCAAATGGACCCTCAGCGCTTACCCACTTATGTTGCCGAGTTGCTAGCGCAGCATCAGGTCAACGGCAATAAGCTATTATTTGAGCTCACCGAAACCCTGCTGCAAGACAACATTGAACAATCCATAGCAGTCATGACTGCCATTAGTAAACTCGATATAGCCTTTGCCTTAGATGACTTTGGTACCGGCTATTCATCATTAAGTTACCTCAGCCGCTTACCTATTAAGAAATTGAAAATAGACCAAAGCTTCGTGGCTGGGTTGCATGAACCAAGCAGCCAAGCCATCATTGAGGCCATTCTGGCACTGGCAAAAAGCTTACAGTTGCAGGTAGTCGCCGAAGGCATCGAAACCGCCGCGCAGTTCGCCTTTATGACTAGCCGCGGCTGTGATTTTTGTCAGGGCTTTTATTTCAGTCAACCACTGCCGGTCGACGCTCTGCCAGAAACAGAGCGCCTCGGCTAGTCGGTTACATTTTTTCTATTAATTCCATGGTGTAATACTCGTAATTCGAGTAACTCTGCGAAGTCACGCCGTTACGGGTGGTGCCCGGGCGATCGGGGCGGGTATTCTGCCGTAGCCGGGTGATTTTTATCACCCCAAACTCGCCCGCTTTAAGCAGTCCTGCATGCACCGCAGCGGTTCCCGGATTGCTACCAGAGCTGTATTCGCCATCACCCCACAAATCGCCACTGGCATGCGCATCAATCCAAAACAGTGCAAAGGTATTGTTCTGCAGAGGCAAGCGGTCAAAGCGATAACTCGCCTCAAGTGGCTTATGGGTATCAAGCAACTGCTGATAACGCTGCACTTGCGCAAGTCGCGGCTCATTCACGCCTTTTTGCAATTGCGTGGTGTACTCGGTACCGCGGCGCGAGCCGTCAAAACTCAGCAAACCGTCGGGTGAAAAACGCAGCGAGCTGGTACGATATATGGTGAAATTGGTCGGCTCAAATTTGGTATCACGAACCAAGTTGACGACCACATGGCTGGCATCATTAGCCACCTTAAAGGTCATCGGGATCTCCTGTTGCAGCCATGGCGTGTCATAGTCATACATCACTACGGTGCCTTCGCCAAAGCCACCGGTAGCCGGCGGAAAGGTCAATTCAAACGCCATCTTGCGGCCATCGCGACTGGTAAATATGCCACCGTTGTATAAGGTTGGATTGCGGCTTGACCAGCTGCCTTCAATACGTGCTAGTAGCTCGTTAATTTTAGCTTGCTTAGCGGCTTCGGCTTCAGCGGCCAAACGCTCAGCTTCCTGTTGTGCTAAGCGCTCACGTTCTTGCTGCTCGTCAATAAGGCGTTGATGCTCAGATGAATCAGCAATAACAAACCCGTTAACACCAAAGGCGCTCTCTGCCGCGCCACTAATACGTGGAATATCAAAGCGTTCAATCTCAACCCGCCAGCTCTCACCGCGTGGCGTAGAGCGCGTGATCAATGAACCGGTAAAGCGATCGCCATCTTCAGCCGTCTGCTTCACCACCGCCACATCACCTATGCGGCCAACGCGCTCGTAAAAATTCTCGGTAAAGCGTAACTCAACCTTTGACCGCGCACGAAACTCTGGCTCAATTTGGTCGCCGACATTCTCGGTCACCTCAATAGTGACATCGGTGACTTCAATACCGCGATCAATACGCATTTTAAGGGCATCAGCTATTTGCTCTTCCGATGCACCTTCCGAACTGCCCGAGCACGCGCTAAGCAGCAACAGAGCGCTGACCGCAGAGGTCAGCCAGATAGACGTTCGCATTCGTTTTCTCCTCGTTGTTGTTTATTTGTTATTTAGCGTATATTGACCCATAGGTCAATAAAACATCACCCTTAAGGGGCAGGCACTTAACGCAAAGGAGATGCTTCATGCAGGTCATCCATCACGGCGCACACCGCGGCGTCACGGGCTCATGTCATCAGCTGATAATCAATGAGCAGCAGTCGTTACTGGTCGATTGCGGCCTATTTCAGGGCACCGACGAACTTCAAGGGGCAGGCAGTTACCAACAGGGGGCTTATCTGCCTGCCCCTTATCAGGATGCCAGTGACCTGCGTGGTCTTATCATCACCCACGCCCACATTGACCACGTTGGCCGACTACCGGAGTTGCTTGAGGCTGGCTTTAACGCACCAATATATTGCACCGAAGCCACCGCGCTACTGCTACCGATTGTGATGGAAGACGCGCTCGGGCTGACCCGCCGTGATAGCGATCGCAGCAACCAACTGCTGCTAAAAAAAATGCGCCGCTTACTGGTACCGTTGGCCTATGACAGTTGGCAGGATCTGCAACCACTGCCGGTGCGCTTACGACTGCGGCAGGCCGGTCATATTCTCGGTTCGGCCTATGCTGAAATTGACCATGACAACGGCTATCGGGTGGTATTTTCCGGCGATATCGGCTGTAAAGATACGCCATTACTGCCCGACCCCACACCGCTAGAACGTGCTGACTTGCTGATTTTGGAGAGCACCTATGGTGATCGCAATCACGACGATCGCAGCAGCCGCCAGCAGCGCCTTCAGCAGGTCATAGAGCGCGCCATTGAAGATGCTGGCAGTGTGTTGATTCCGGCCTTTAGTATTGGCCGCACGCAGGAATTGTTGTATGAAATTGAAGACATCATTGCTAGCAATCCGCACTGGCGCAAAATGACAGTGATCCTCGATTCGCCGCTGGCACAGCGCTATACCGCGCAATACCGCAGCTTGAAACGGTTATGGGATAATGAGGCAAAACAACGACTTGACGCTAACCGCCAGCCCCTTAATTTTGCCCGGTTGCATGTTGTGGAGAGTCATCAGGAGCATGAGAATATTGTTGGCTACCTGCAGCAGCATGGCGACCCATGTATTGTGATTGCCGCTAGTGGCATGTGCACCGGTGGTCGCATCGTTAATTATTTGAAGGCGTTACTACCCGACCCGCGCACTGACGTGCTGTTTGTTGGCTATCAAGCGGAGGGAACGCCGGGGCGCGAGATCCAGCAGTACGGTCCTAAGGGCGGTTATGTGGTGCTCGACCATGAACGTATTAGCATCGCTGCGCGCATTCATACCCTTGGTGGCTACTCCGCCCATGCCGACCAGCGCGAGCTGCTCGAGTTTATGCAAACCACCGTAGCACCCGTCAAAGCAGTGCGGCTGGTGCATGGTGAACTACCTGCCAAACAAGCCCTGGCCGCGCAAATCGCCGCCCGCTTCGGCTTAGTCGCCGACTACCACCGCTAACCAGAACTGCTAAGGGGCAGGCACTTAAGGCTAAGGGGCAGGCACTTAACCAATCAGCGGCTTAATATCCGCTGGCAACCCCGGCTTGGCAATGTGGAAGCCCTGAATTCGATCACAACCAAGCCGTTGCAACAGCTCAAATGTAGCGACATCTTCAACGCCCTCAGCGGTCACCTCAATGCCGAGCACATGCGCCAGCTCAATCGACGACTTTACAATGGCACGATTGCGCTCATTGGTGATGACATCGCACACAAACGACCGATCGAGTTTAACTTCGCTCACCGGAAACAGGCTCAGGTACGACAACGACGCATGGCCAGTGCCGAAATCATCGACGCTGCATTGAATGCCAATGGCGACTAGCTCGTCGAGAATACCGCGGGCTTGCTGGGAATCCTCAAAAAATCCGGTTTCGGTAATCTCAAAGCACAACTGCCGAGGGTCAATGCTGGCGACACTGTCGCGCACAAAACTGACAAAGCCCGGCTCTAACAAATCGTGCGGGGTCACATTAATGCTCAAGCGTTGCAAGTCAGGGCCTAACAGCTGTTGCTGCAAAACTCGTACCGATTCGGCAATCACCCAACGCGTTAACTGCGTGATCAACCCCGCATCTTCCAGCAAACCAATAAAGCGCAATGGCCCCAACAGACCGCGCTCAGGATGTTGCCACCGCACTAGCGCCTCCGCCGCATCGATCTTACGGCGACGAGCATTAAACTGTGGCTGAAAATGCAACACAAAGTCGTTGTTACCGCGCCGAGCAAACTCGCGTAATAGCAGCAAATCTTCCGGATCTGGTTCAAAATCCTGCTGATATTCGAGCCAATGATAGCCATGACCTTGGGCATAAGATAACGCCGTTAAGGCGCGCCGACTGAGCTCCTCAGCATCCACCCCGGGCTCCCTCACTGCTAAACCCATGACTTCACTGGGGTCAATGTCGACCACATCAATGGCTAATGGCGTCGCGATAAAGTGGAAAAACTCGTCAATGTCCGACAACTCATTCACCCACAGTGCAAATAGCCCCGCGCCAAAATGGGATTTTTCAATCACCCGCGGGTTGTCCAAGCGCCGAGCAAAACTCTGCAACATGGCTATCGAGGTTTGGTACGAAAAAGCTGTCATCACGCTATCTAAATTATTAATTCGTACCGCCACCAGCACGCCATTTTCACCACGACTGAGACGCTGATTAACGCGTTCCACAAATTCATTGCGCCGCAATAAACCAGTAAACAAATCATGCGATGCCACAAATGCCAGCTGGCGGCGCAACTGCAATAACCACACTAAGCCCGCCAGTGCTAAGGCCAACAATAGCGCCAATAACCATGCAAACTGCTGCAGATAATCGACGAGCGTTTTGGGCTGCCATTCAAGGTAGGGTAGCCAGCGCTCGTACACCTGCTGATAGCTGCCGTCGATAATGATCTCCGCTAACGCAGTATTCAATAGCTGCAAGGTTTTGCTATCGCCCTTTTGCACACCAAAGGAATATGGTTGCGGCCAGAATGGTGGGCTCGCTTGATGTAAATCGAGTTCATAATCGGCAATCAAATGCCGAGAAGTGGCAATTACCTCAATACACGCATCGGCCTGCTGTTGCGCGACCAATTGCAAACAATGTAATTCATCGCGCGCCAATACGGTGTTGACGCTATAGCCGTTGGCGAGCAATTCGAGCTGTGCATAAGCACCCTCCACCACCGCCACGCGACGCTCGCCAAGCTGGTCGATACGGCCATAAAAGCGCTCGTTGGTGCGGGTGAAAATAGCATGAGCGACATAGTAAATCGGTGCGGTAAAGTCGTACCATTGCTGTCGTTGTTCGCTGGCAATAAGTGCCACAGCTTGTACTTCGCCGTTGCGCACAGCTTCTAGCGCATCATTCCAGCGCTGCAACTTATGCTCGGCGGTGAAGATGCCCGTTGCCGCCATCGCCTGCTGCAGCTCCAGCAAAAAGCCAAGGGGCTGGCGGTTAGTGTCAAGCCATTGTAATGGTGGGTAAAATTCTGAACCGGTGAAGATGATATGGGGCGTGTCCGGGTTAAGTGCCTGCCCCTTAGCGTTAAGTGCCTGCCCCTTAGCAGTGGAGCCATGGGCGCTGGACATAAGCAAAGCTGAGCTGACCGCGGCCAACCAAAGAATTAAGCATAATCCTGCCTTGCTCCGAGCCATTCCATTGCACTCCAAGTCATTTCAACAGCTTGATAGTAGCGCTTATTTCCTGAAAAAGCTAAGGGGCAGGCACTTAAGCGCGAACCCCTTAAGTGCCTGCCCCTTAGCCTAGGGGTTGGTGGCGGCGGCGGTGACGGCAGCCCAGTCTTTCGCGGCGATAGCGGCGCGCGGTAAGATCCATGAGCCACCCACGCAGGCCACATTCGGCAGTGCTAAGTAATCGCGATAGTTACCGGCATGAATGCCGCCGGTGGGGCAAAAGGTTATGTCGGGGAACGGCCCGGCAATAGCTTGCAGCATACGCACACCGCCAGCGGCTTCGGCTGGGAAAAATTTCAAGTGGGTGTAGCCATGCGAACGCGCCAGCATCAGCTCCGAAATAGTCGCCACGCCGGGGATCAAAGCAATATCGCCGGCCGCACCAGCGGCCAACAACGGCTCTGTAATGCCTGGGCTAATGGCGAATTGCGCGCCTGCTGCCTGCACTTGTGCCAGTTGCTCCGGCGTTGTTACTGTACCAGCGCCGACCACCGCATCGGGGAGCGCGTCACTCAACAGCGCGATGGCCTCTAGCGCCACCGGAGTGCGCAAAGTCACCTCCAGCAGTCGTACATTTGCCGCCAATAAAGCTTGTGCCATGGGTAGTGCATCGGCCAGATCGTCAATTACAATCACCGGCACCACCGGCCCTAAGGCAAACAATTCAGCCGGCGCTATGCGCCATTGTGGAAAACTCATGCTCAAGCTCCTCGCTGCTGCAATGTTTGTTTCAAATATTGACCAACGCCGCGCAAACCGGCGTATTCGGCGGTGATGACAAAGCACGGAATGGCTTCGGCCACTTTACAAAAGCGCCCCTTATGCTCAAACCGCGCCCGAAACTCCGAAGTCACCATCATGCGCAGCAATTTTGGCACCACGCCACCAGCGATATACACGCCACCACGGGTATTCAGGGTGAGCGCCAAGTTGCCAGCAAAGCTCCCTAAACTCGCAAAAAACACGTTCACGGTCTCCAGCGCCAAGGTGTCGATACCACTGAGCGCGCGCTGACCAATTTTGGCCGCGCTTAACGGCGATACATTGCGGCCATGATAATCCGCCAGCGCCAAATACAAAGTCTCAAGGCCCGGCCCCGAAAGCACCCGCTCGGCCGACACCCGGCCATAACGGTTTTCAATAAAACGGTGCACCGCCCACTCTTTTTCCGTGGTTGGCGCCCAATCAACGTGCCCACCCTCGCCTGGCAGCGGCATCACATCGCCATTACTCAGGGTAATTAAATGGCCAACGCCCAAACCAGTACCCGCACCGACCACTGCTTTAGGCGCTCCGCGCTCAATATCACCGCCGCCAATTTGCGTCAGTTCGTGCGCTTCTAGCGTCACCAAACTCATCGCCGCTGCGGCAAAGTCATTGAGCACAATAAAGGTTTTCAAGCCCATGGCTTTGCGCACACCACGAATAGAAAACTGCCAATGATGATTGGTCATATGGATAGAATCAGAATCCACCGGGCAGGCAATGGCAATGGCCACATGCACCAATGGCACCTTTTGCTGCTCGCGGTAGGCCACCATCACATCGGTGAGCGTCGGAAAATCAGCGCATGGGAATACCTGAATATGATCAAGCTCAAAGGTATTCAAATTGATTCGACAAAAGCGCGCATTGGTACCGCCAATATCGGCTACCACGGCATAATCTTGATTACTCAGTTCGGCTTTTTCAGCTGCAGCAATAGACGTCATAGCGGCTCTCCGGGAAATAACGCACAGGCACCCTGCTCGGCGCCGCTTAGTTGTAATCTAAAGCCGCCAAATAACTCGCGGCCCATGCCGTAATGGCTGGCGGTTAAATCACAGGTTACCTGAGCGCGACTAGCAAGTTCAGCGGCATCTACCAGTAGTTCCAGCACCCCAGCATCGCCATCCACACGGATCAAATCACCATCCTGAACTTTCGCCAACAAGCCGCCATCGAGCGCCTCAGGGGTCACGTGAATAGCCGCCGGCACCTTACCCGAAGCGCCGGACATGCGACCGTCGGTGACCAGCGCCACTTTGAAGCCGCGTTGCTGCAACACCCCAAGTGGCGGGGTTAATTTATGCAGCTCTGGCATACCAATGGCTTTGGGCCCTTGAAAGCGCACCACCACTACGCAGTCACGATCGAGCTGACCGGCTTGGAAAGCAGCGTCGAGCTCATGCTGTGAAGAAAACACCACCGCCGGCGCGGTCACGGCGCCAACACCCGCCGGTAAGGCCGAGGTCTTCAGCACCGCGCGACCTAAATTACCTTGCACCAAGGCTAGCCCACCATGATGACTAAATGGTTGCTCGGCACTGCGCAACACATCGGTGTCGAGCGACTGTTGCGGGCCCGGTCGCCACACCAGTTTGCCGTCGTGCAGCTGCGGCTGTTCAGTGTAGCGGCGCAAACCATGGCCGATGACCGTGTCCACATCCTCATGCAATAAGCCAGCATCGAGCAGTGTGGCAATTAAATAAGCCATGCCGCCAGCGCGTTGAAAATGGTTAATGTCGGCCTCGCCGTTGGGATAAATGCGCGTCAACGATGGCGTCACTTGCGATAACTCAGCAAAGTCATTCCAATCAATCACATAGCCAGCGGCGCGAGCAATGGCAACCAAATGCATGGTGTGATTGGTCGAGCCGCCGGTCGCTAACAAGCCAACAATGCCGTTGACCAAACTCTTAGCATTGATGAGCTGGCCAATTGGTCGATAATCCGTGCCTAAATCGGTTATGCGAGTAATTTGCTGCGCTGCTACGCGGGTTAATTCATCACGCAGTTCAGTACCCGGATTGACAAACGAGGCGCCGGGCAAGTGCAGGCCCATAATTTCCACCACCAGCTGATTCGAGTTGGCGGTGCCATAAAAAGTACAGGTGCCAGCGCTATGGTACGACGCCGACTCGGCTTCGAGTAATTGCTCTTTACTGGCTTTGCCTTCTGCGTACAGTTCGCGCACGCGGGCTTTTTCTTTGTTACTGATACCCGACGGCATTGGCCCCGCGGGCACAAAAATAAACGGCAAATGACCGAAACTAAGCGCACCAATCAGCAGCCCGGGGACAATTTTGTCGCAGATACCGAGCATCAAACCGCCGTCGAACATGTTGTGCGACAAGCTCACGGCAGTGGCCATAGCTATCACATCGCGGCTGATTAAGCTCAGCTCCATGCCTGGCTGGCCCTGGGTTACGCCGTCGCACATGGCTGGTACGCCGCCCGCGACTTGCGCCACGCTACCCACGGCACGCACTGCCTCTTTGATACGCTCAGGGTAATCGTGATAGGGCTGATGCGCCGACAGCATGTCATTGTAAGCGGTTACAATGCCGATATTGGCCTTGGTTAAACTGCGCAAACCGCCCTTGTCGGCTTGCCCGCAAGCAGCGAAACCGTGGGCTAAGTTGCCACACGACAACGCACCGCGATGCGGCCCCTTACGCCGCGCTTCGGCCATACGGCGCAAGTAGTCGGCCCGCAGTTGCTCGCTGCGCGCCTCAATGCGTGCGGTCACTGCCGCGATAGTTGGATGCAGCTGCGGCTGCACGGTATCAGAAGCCATGGTTAAACCTCATTCGTTTCGGCGCGCGGGGCCGCCAGCATCACCGTAACCGGCACCTGCTGTTGGCGCAAAAACGCGCGTATCGGCATTGCGGTGTCCGGCCCCTGTAGCAGCGCTTGCTGAAGCACTGCTGCCTTACTGGCGCCAGACACATGAATATAAATGTGACGACTGTTGAGCAGCCGTTGTTTGCTGAGCGTAATACGTTGGTGCGGCGCCGTAGTCGGTTGCACCAGTAGCGCATCATCGCTGGTGGTCAAGCCGTGTTGCAGCTCAGCGCTGCATGGAAACAGCGACGCCGTGTGGCCATCATCGCCCATCCCCAAGATCACCACATCAAAGGTCGGCAACGAGGCCAGCCGCTGTTGCACCTCGCTGAGACTACCACCGAGGCTGATAAGGCTAAGGGGCAGGCACTTAAGGGCCGAGCCCTTAAGTGCCTGCCCCTTAGCAGTTTTCTGCCCCTTAGCAGTTGCGAGGTGTTCTAGAACTAGGCGTTCGTTGCTGGCGTCGTGGTCGAGGGGCACGCGGCGATCATCGGCGAGGCACACAGTCACGCGCGACCAGTCCAACGGCAACTGCGCCAATTGCTCAAACAGTGGAATCGGTGTGCGGCCGCCGGAGACCACCAAATAAGCATGGCCGCGAACGTCAATGGCGCCCTGTAACTGCTGCTGCAACATCGGCACGAAGGCCGCCAGCAACTCAGCGTCGGAAGCAAAATTGCGTACTGCCAACATCACGACTCATCCCACTGGCGGCCATCTTGCGCCAGCAAATTCACCGCCGCGACTGGACCCCAGGTGCCAGCCTGATAATTCTTGGGTAGCTCGGCCGAATTATGCCAAGCCGCCAACACGCCATCGATAAAGCGCCAAGCATGCTCAACCTCTTCACGATGCACAAACAGATATTGATTACCCTCAATCGCTTCGAGCAGCAGCCGCTCATAGGCATCGGCAATGCGATGGTGCTCAAAGGTTTCAAAGAAACTTAAATCCAGCTTGGTGGTTTGCAATTGCATTTGCTTGCCCAAGCCCGGCACTTTGTTGAGCATCTGAATTTCCACGCCCTCGTCAGGCTGCAAGCGAATAATCAATTTATTAGCCGGCAGCTCACTTAATGTTTCGTAGAAAATATTGTGCGGTTGTGGCTTAAAACTAATCACCACTTCGGTGCGTTTTTCTGGCATGCGCTTGCCGGTACGCAAATAAAACGGCACTCCCGACCAACGCCAATTATCAATATGCACCTTCAGCGCCACGAAGGTCTCGGTAGCACTACGACTACGCGCGCCTTCTTCCTGTAAATAGCCCGGTACTTTCTGATCAGCCACAAAGCCGGCGGTATACTGGCCACGCACGGTATCATCACGCACGTTGCTTACGGTAATAGGCCGCAACGACTTCAAGACTTTGAGTTTTTCTTCGCGAATGTTTTCCGCGTCAAGCCGGGTAGGCGGCTCCATCGCAATCAATGACAACACCTGTAATAGGTGATTCTGCACCATATCGCGCAGTTGCCCAGCGTCGTCGTAATAGCTCCAACGCCCCTCCACACCAACCTGCTCGGCGGCGGTGATTTGCACCGAATCAATCGCGGTGTGGTCCCAATGCGACGAAAACAGTGAATTAGCGAAGCGCAGCGCCAACAAATTCAGTACCGTTTCTTTACCCAGATAATGGTCTATACGGTAAATTTGCGACTCGTCAAAGTAGCGCCCAACATGTTGGTTAATACGTTTTGACGAGGCTAAATCGTGGCCCAGCGGCTTCTCCAGCACTACCCGTGCCGGCGCTTCGGTCAAACCAATACTCGCCAGGCCATCACAAATCACCGGAAACAAAGCTGGCGGCGTGGCGAAATAGCTGATCACCGTACGGCTAGAACTATCCACATGATCGGTCAACGCGGCATAGGCCTCAAGCTCGGCCAAATCAATGCCGCAGTAACTGAGGCGCGCACAAAAGCGTTCAACCACCGCCTCATCCAGCGGCTCTTTGGTAATAAACTTACCTAAACTGTCGGCAACCCGTTGGCGGTATTCACTGACCGACAGCCCATCCCGAGCCACCCCAATAATGCGGCTGGCATCGTGCAATAACCCAGCACGGTCCAGTTGGTAGAGCGCTGGTAACAGCTTGCGGCGGGCCAGATCGCCCAAAGTTCCAAATAAAATAAGGTCACATGGAGCTGCGGTGGTCATGAATTTCCTCATGATTATGTAATTTTCCAACAAATCAGGTAGGATGCTATCAGCGAAATCGATTCAAATCCAATAAATGTAATTAAATTACAAAAACGCTCGGAACATCGTGATGAACCTAATCGATAAAATGCACCGCGACATGGCGCAATTCAGCAAATCGGAACGCAAAGTAGCAGCGGTCATTCTGCACGACCCGAAAGCTGCAATTCATAAGAGCATAGCGGTATTAGCCAAACTCGCCAATGTTAGTGAGCCAACGGTGAATCGTTTTTGTCGGCGCTTGGATACCAAAGGCTACCCAGATTTCAAATTGCTGCTGGCCCAAAGCCTCGCCAAAGGCACGCCGTTTGTAAATCGTCACGTCGAGCAGAGCGACAGCACCGCTGAATTCGCCAGTAAAATTTTCGAATCGACCATGGCGGCGCTGAACATCACCCGCAAACACATTGATCTCAATGCCCTTGAGCAAGCCATTGACGCCCTTAGCCAAGCACCAAAAATTTCATTTTTCGGCTTTGGTGCCTCAGCCTCGGTAGCGCACGATGCGCAAAACAAATTCTTACGCTTCGACACGCCGGTGTTCTTTTCTGACGACTTATTGATGCAACGCATGACCGTCACCAATGCCCGCAAAGGCGACGTGGTGGTGTGCATCAGTCACACTGGGCGCACCAAAGCCTTGTGCGAAATAGCCGGTATCGCGCGGCAAACCCAAGCCACCGTGCTCGGTATTACCGCCGCTGATAGCCCACTAGCACGCGAATGCAACATTGTACTGTCCACCCAAGTTCCCGAAGATACCGACGTGTACATGCCAATGGCCTCGCGTATCGCCCAGTTAGTGCTGATTGATGTGCTGATCACTGGCTATACCCTGCGCAGCGGCCCAGACTTCCGCGACCGCCTGCGACTCGTGAAAGAAAGCCTGCGTGATTCACGCTTCAGCCGCGAAGACGCGCCTCAAAACCCCACCGATAGCGACTAAAATGTAATTATTTTACATTTTTACACCGAAAAACTTGATCATTTGCCACCAAAGTGTAATTTAATTACAGAATGGAGCGCAATAAGCGCCAGCAACAGCAAGTAAGAGGTGTCACATGACTATTCGAGTCGCAATTAATGGCTTCGGCCGCATCGGCAAAAATATCGTTCGCGCGTGGATTGAGCGCCAGCTCGACCAAGATATCAGCATCGTCGCCATTAACGATCTCGGCGACCCAGCCATTCACGCCCACCTACTCAAATTCGACTCGGTGCACGGCATCTTCCCCGCCACCATCACTGCTAAGGGGCAGGCACTTAACATCAATCACCACGAAATTCAGATGTTTAGCGAACGTGACCCTGAGCAATTACCGTGGCAAGAACTGCATATCGACCTAGTCATGGAATGCACCGGGCTGTTCACTGAGCGCGACAAGGCCGCAGCGCATCTGCGTGCCGGTGCCAAAAAGGTGTTGATCTCGGCACCAGCTAGCGGTGCCGATGCCACCATCGTGTACGGCGTCAACCACGACACTCTCGACAGCAACATGACGATTGTCTCCAACGCCTCGTGCACTACCAACTGCCTGGCGCCCATTGCCCTGCCATTACATCAGCAGTTAGGCATTGAACATGGCTTGATGACCACCGTACACGCCTTTACCAACGACCAAAACCTCACCGATGCCTATCACGGCGATATGCAACGGGCACGCGCTGCCGGTAGTAGCTTGATTCCGTCAAAAACCGGAGCAGCTGCCGCCGTAGGCTTGGTGATCCCGGAACTACAAGGTCGTTTTGACGGTCTTGCCGTTCGCGTCCCCACACAAAACGTGTCGCTGGTTGACTTGAACTTTATTGCCAGCCGCGACACCAGCGTACAAGAAGTCAACGACATTATCCGCACGGCCGCCCAGCAAGCACCGTTAAACCAAGTGCTCAGCGTCAACGAACTACCGCTGGTTTCGATAGATTTCAACCACAACCCCAGCTCAGCCATCTTCGATGCCAAACAAACCCGAGTTAACGGTCGCTTGGTAAAAATTATGGCGTGGTATGACAACGAATGGGGTTTCAGCCAGCGCATGTTGGATACCTGTCTAAGTTGGATGCAAGTGCATAAAAACCAACAAAAACAGCCGTTCAACCAACGCTCACAGGTGCAATTAAGCGCAGTTGTTAATCACTAAAAAGTGTCACAATGTGTAGTTTTTAAACATTGGTGATTGACGCTTAGGTGATCTTGTTCTATGGTATGAAAGCGCTTACATTCCGCTTCATATCATTCAGGAACACAGCTATGCAGAACAACAGAAACACCACCCGCTCACGCGCGGCCATACTGCTCACCCTTGGTTTGACTGGGTTTGGGCTTACTGGCTGCGGTGGCGGCGACGTAGAAACCAACTCAGATTTCACCGCGGTAAACCCCACCGTACCGGTCAGCGATTGGCAATTGGTATGGAGCGATGAGTTCGATGGCAGTACCATCGACAGCCGCAAATGGAACTTTGAAGTCAACTGTGCCGGTGGCGGCAACCAAGAGCAGCAGTGCTACACCGACAGCGGCGACAATGCCTTTGTTAGCGGTGGCACGCTGAAGATTGTCGCGCGTCCAGCCGATGCTGGTGCCGATAAGCCGTACACCTCGGCGCGCTTAAACAGCAAAAATAAAGGCGACTTCAAATACGGTCGTATTGAAGTACGCGCCAAAATGCCATTTGGTCAAGGTACTTGGCCCGCGGTATGGATGTTCCCAACCGACGGCGTGTACGGTGGCTGGCCAAAATCCGGTGAAATTGACATTGTTGAAGCGGTCAACCTGAAAACTGCAGATGCCGAAGGCAACGTCGAATCGAAAGTCTACGGTACCCTGCACTACGGCCGTGACGCACCGAACAACTCGTCTTCAGGCAAAGCCTTCACCCCAGCCAGCAACCCTGCTGATGGCTTTCACACCTACGCCATTGAATGGCAAGAGGGTGAAATTCGCTGGTATGTAGACGACTACCTCTATCAAACCCAAATGGAATCGTCAGTGCGCTTTAATAGCAAAGGCGAGCCCATTGGTCTGCGTCATCGTGGCTGGTTCGCTGAATTATTTAACCAAGTCACCGGTGACTTAGAAGTGGTTTACAACGAAGCGCCGTTTGATCAGCGTTTTCACTTGATTATGAACCTTGCGGTAGGTGGCACCTGGCCAGAAAACGTCAATAACCTCGGTATTGACCCCGAAGCCTTTGCCAACGGCCAAACCTTTGAGATCGACTATGTACGGGTTTACCGTTGTGGCTCGGATCCAAATACTGGCCGCGGTTGCGAAACCATTCGTGACGGTTACAAAGATTCAGAAACGCTGGTTGAGGGGCAGGCACCTATCCCATCACCACCATCAGATGGCGTAGCGCGTAACCTGACTATCTTCAATGGCACGCCAAATCCAAACTGGCCAGCGTGGGATTGCTGTGGTGGTTCTACCCCTGAATTGGTGGAAGATGCTGAAGCCGGCAATGCCTATAAGTTCGTGATTGGGCCACAACCAACGGTAATGGGCTTCATTTCACGCCCAGTGTTTATTACCGACCCGAATGGCGTTGCCTCACCCTTTGATGCCTCACCGATTGTTGAAACCGGTGCCATCAAGTTTGATATCAAAGTACTCACCCCACCGAGCAACCCAGCGTCAACCTGGTTGTTCAAGGTAGAAAGCAACGAAGGCTCAACCTTTGCCGAATTACCGCTAAGCTCAAGCAGCGAAGGTCTGTCGCCGCAAACCGGTGTATGGCAAACCGTGACCTTCCCACTGCAAATGCTGTCAGATATGGGCTTAGACCCATCAGCCATTGACGTCGTGATGGTGTTCCCAGCTTGGGATACCGGCAACGGCGCTGAGTACTTACTGACCAACGTGGAAATTGCCGCACCAGAAGCTGCATCACCAGAATTGGTGCTGTTTGGCGATGCGCAAAACCCAGACTGGCCGATGTGGGATTGCTGTGGCGGTACTACGCCAGCTGAAGTAAATGATGAACAACGCGGCAACGTTGCTGAGTTCTCTATCGGTGCGCAACCTACGGTCATGGGCTTTAAGCCACCAGAGGGCAGCGGTATTCAATTTGATGCCAGCGCTATTCTGATTGAAGGCGTGGTGCAATTCGATATGAAAGTTGTTAGTGCACCAGCTAGCCCAGATGCCGTATGGAAATTCAAAATTGAATCCGATGCTGCAGCAACCGCAGTCGAAGTTGATTTAACCACCGGCAGCGGCGGTCAAGCACCAGTCACTGGCGAATGGCAGACCTACACCTTCCCACTGCAGACCTTGTCTGACTTGGGCTTAGATGTATCAGCTATCGACGTGGTGATGATCTTCCCAGCTTGGGGTACCGGTGAAGGTGCGGTATACCGTATCGACGAAGCGCGTATCTATAATCCAAGCGCGGGCAATAACGGTATCAATATCTTTAGTAACACCGTGTTAAGTGGTTGGTCACTGTGGGATTGCTGTGCGGGTTCAACGCCATCGATTGTCGATGCCGGCGCTCCATACGGTTCAGTGGCACAGTTTGAAATTCTTGGCTGGCCAGAAACTGTATTAGGTTTCTTAGCTGACGAAGGTGTTTCAGCAGATGCCTCAAGCATGCTAGCCAACGGTGCCATTAGCTTCGACATGCGCGTGGTATCACCGCCAGCCAACAGCGAGAGCACGTGGCTGTTCAAAGTTGAATCAACTGGCGCGGCTACCGCAGTCGAGCTTCCGTTAGCAAATGGTAACTATGGCACGGCGCCAGTCACTGGCGAATGGGCAACCTATACCTTCCCATTACAGGAACTATTTGATGCCGGTCTGGATATCAGTGATATCAACGTACTGATGGTATTCCCAGCTTGGGGTACTGGTTTAGGTGCGGTGTATCAGATTGATAA
The DNA here is from genome assembly GCF_003999375.1 of Pseudidiomarina mangrovi. Taxonomy (GTDB): domain Bacteria; phylum Pseudomonadota; class Gammaproteobacteria; order Enterobacterales; family Alteromonadaceae; genus Pseudidiomarina; species Pseudidiomarina mangrovi. The sequence continues at coordinate 40,457 of NZ_RJLC01000010.1, read as the reverse complement.
CGTCCGTATTGCGAACCCTTAATGACGTGCGACTAAAACGGAACATAATTATGAAAACAAAACCATTTATGAAAAGCCCGATTGCTGCGGCAGTATCCGTCGTACTTAGCGCAGGGTTGCTATCGCCGCTGATGCTGCAAGCAGCCTACGCGCAGGACACCACAGCCATTGAAGAGCAAGAAAAAGACGTCGAAATCATTAGCGTCAAAGGTATTCGCGGCAGTTTAACCCGCTCGTCAGATTTTAAACGCGACAGCAGCGGCGTAGTGGATGCCATCTCAGCCGAAGAAATGGGTAAATTCCCAGATACCAACTTAGCTGAGTCATTGCAGCGGATCACCGGTGTGTCGGTGAGCCGAGTCAACGGCGAAGGTAGCCAAATCACCGTGCGTGGTTTTGGCCCTGAGTTTAACTTGCTGACCTTAAACGGTCGGCAAATGCCAGGCACCGGTTACACCCGCTCGTATAACTTAGAAAACTTGTCGTCTGAAGGCGTGAGCGCGCTTGAAGTGTATAAAACCGCGCGCGCCGATGTACCCAGCGGTGGCTTAGGTGCCACCGTTAACATCGTTACCCTGCGACCACTCAGCACCAGCGGTCAGCGCTTAGCGGTGATGGCGAAAGGCATTCACGACAGCTCAGTAGAAAAAGGCGAATCGGTCACTCCAGAAATGTCCTTTGTATTTAGCGACACCTTTGCTGATGACCGCTTTGGTATCGCTGTAACGGCATCGCAATCACGCCGTGATTTCCAACTGCAGCAAGCCAACATTCAAGGTTGGCAGGCCAACGTACCGCTACCTACCCTCGACCCGGCGCTTGGTATTGACCCGCGCCCAATTGATGGTGATGGTAATCGGGTCGGCAACCACTTCTTCCCGAAAGACATGAACTACGGTATCGAAGATGTCGCCACCGAGCGTACCAACGGCCAAATCACCCTGCAGTTCGCTCCTATTGATGATTTGTTGATTACCGCTGATTACACGGCTAGCCGCGCCCTTACTGGCCGCGAGAGCATTGGCTGGGGTATCTGGAACGAGTTTGGTGGCAACATCAACGCCTACGAGCTCGATGAAAACGGTACTGCCATTTTCGCCGATATTTCGGGCAACGATGGTTCATTTACTGCAGCGAAAAGCACCACCGAAGTCAAAGCTAAATCACTTGGCTTAAACTTGGTGTACGACGTGCGCGATGACCTGAAATTATGGTTCGACTTCCATGATTCCAGCAACGAAGCCGACAACGGTGCTGACCGCGGTAGCATGAATGCCGGCCAGGTTATTCTGGGTTCTGACCAGTTACAAACCAAAATCTACGACTACCGTAGCGGCGATATTCCGCAAACCAGCATTTTGTGGAATAACGGCACCACGGTACTGAACCCAAGTGAAATTGACTCCAACTTCAGTCAGTTCATTCGTTCACCGGGTGAGTCCAACATCAAGCAGTACCAGATGCGCGGCGAATGGTTCAACGACAATACCTTTGACCTACCGTTGGTGAAAATCACCGCTGGTTTGTCACGCACTGACCAAGACGTGGGCGGTTACAACGCTTGGAGTGGATTACGCGGTGGCCCGGGTTTTAACCCGTCATTCACCTTCGTATTCCCAGACAGCATGTTTACCCGTGTCAGCACGGCTGATTTCTTGGACCAGTTCAACAGTGGCGGTCTAAATTTAGCCACCAACTACTACTACACCTTCGATTTCGACGAAGCAGTAGCACGGCAACAGGCCTACATCACTGAAGCCTTAATGGGCAGTGACGCTTATGTGCCGGATGCGTTCTTCGATGGTATTGATAGTGAAAGCTACGTCAATGAAGTCACCGACGCTATTTTTGTGCAGTCTGAGTGGGATTTTGATATCGCCAACCTGCCAGCCCAATTGAATGTTGGTCTGCGCTACGAAAAAACTGACGTCACCAGCACTGTACGCCAGCGCGTAGAACGCCAAGTCAACTGGGTATCGGCGTCAGAGTGGATCATGCAGTACGAGCCACAAACCGAAGCCAGTTTCTTAACCCTCACCGGTTCACATAATGTGTTCCTACCGAACCTCGACTTACGCGTAGACCTGATGGAAGACGTGGTTGGCCGGGTTTCTGTGGGTAAGAGCATTGCCCGTGCCCCACTCGGCGCCTTGGCTGGTGGTCGTAGCTTAAGTGGTAGCCCACGCCCTGGCTCACGCAGCGGCGGTCAAGGTAACACCAACTTACTACCGTTTGAGTCAACCAACCTTGATTTGAGCTTAGAGTGGTATTACGCCCCAGGCAGCTACGCGGCGATTGGTTACTTCCGTAAAGAAGTGGATAACTTTATCCAGAGCACCATCACCGACATTACCATTGAAGGCTTACGCGATATCTTCAACGGCCCACGCTACATGCAGGCTATTGCGGACATCGAAGCACGTAACGAGCAAGCCACCAGCAGCGCCATCTTTGACCAGATGTTGGCCAATGGTCACGGCAATGCCGACGGCGTGATTGAACCAGCAGCGGATGATCCATTGATTGTTTGGAGCATCACCCAGCCGAGCAACACCGATAGCAAGAGCGTGGACGGCTTTGAAATTGCCGCCCAGCATATCTTCGGTGAAACCGGCTTTGGTTTAGGTGCTAACGCCACCTTCGTTAGCGGCGACGTAGAATTTGATGTCGACAGCTTGACCGTACAAACGCCATTAACGGGTTTGAGCGACTCAGCTAACTTGCAAGCCTTCTACGAAAAAGACGGTATCAGCGTGAAGTTGACGTACGCCTGGCGTGACAGCTACCTGATTGGCGTAGGCCAGTCACAAGGCTCATCTGAAGGCCCACCACAGTTCGCCAAGCAGTTTGGCCAGTGGGACATCAGCGTCAACTATGACATCACTGAAAACCTGACCGTGTTTGCTGAAGGTATCAACATCAACAACGAAACCGAACAAGGCTACGGCCGCTACGAGCAGCAGTTCTTATTTGCTCGCCAGTATGGGCCACGCTACACCCTGGGTGCCCGTTACCGCTTCTAACGGACCACCCCAATCGCGCTCCCTGGCGCACAAACGTAAAGAGCCTGCATCCGCAGGCTCTTTTTTTTACCCCTATGCTAAGGGGCAGGCACTTAGTGCTAAGGGGCAGGCACCTAACCCAGAAATGCTAAGGGGCAGGCACTTAAGCGTTGAAATGCTTAAGTGCCTGCCCCTTAGGCTTAAGTGCCTGCCCCTTAAGGGTTTAGTTGAGGCAGATGCCGCCGCTAACGCCAGGCTCAACGCGCACGTCGAGTACGCTAATGGTCAGCGGTTGGGCGCTTTCTAGCTCGAAGATGCTAACAGTTTGCGCCAAGTTAAAGCCGCCCTGCTGCCAGCAACCGATATCCAGTTTCAGCGTCTGCCAGCTATCGCGTGGCAACGCCTGTAACTGCTCGGCAATCGATACGCTGTAGTCACAGCCCTCTCCACAGTAGAGGCTTAAGCGCACGTCATCGGGCACCTCACTCTCCACCTGCAATTGCACACTGACCACACTGCCGGCCTCAAGATAGGCGCGTAAATCACGTGGAAACGCCGCGCCAAAGCCGAACGCCACCGCTTCGCCGCCAGCGAAGACATAACGCCGCGCATCTTCTTGCACTGCCACATCAAAAGTACGGCTGCTAATAGCGCCTAATTGCTGCACGCTGCTGACCATCTCCAGCAATTCATCGCCACGGCGCAAGTAGGACATCCACGGCGCTTGCGGCGCCCGATCAAACACCACCATGGGCTGCAACTCCGCAGTAACCGTGCTGATTTCTGGCAAATCAGTCGGCAAAATCTCTGTATCGCCATAACTCAAGCCAGCGCCAATCGGCAGCAATTCGGTCTGATCAGGCATAGCTGGCCAAGCGAACGGCAAACGCCCAGTGACATCGTATTGCACCGCGCCTTCAGCATCCCGCAGCAGCACATCTGCCACCCCAGCGCCTTCGCTGCCCGGCAACCACACCGCCATAAAGGCATCGGCCGCATTCAGCTCAGCATTCACCCACATAGGTCGACCACTGATAAACAGCGCCACCACCGGAATACCCTCAGCCTGTAAACGTTGCAATAAGGCCAAATCAGCTTTATTACCGCGTTGATACTCTAAATTATCGATGTCGCCATTACCCTCAGCGTACGGCTGCTCACCAAACACCACTACCGCCACATCGGGCTTGTCGCTGTAGCTGCCATCCACCGAAAGCTCAGCCGAGCCGCCAGCGGCTTGCACCTGCTCAGCAATACCTTGGTAAATCGACGTGCCACCGGGGAAGTCGGCATTAGTGTTACCGGTGCCCTGCCAGCTAATGGTCCAGCCACCAGCCTGTTGACCGATATTGTCGGCACCACCACCAGCTACCAAAATGCGTTGTTGTGGCGCTAACGGCAGCAATTGCCCTTGGTTCTTCAGTAGCACCAACGATTGTCGCACTGCATCACGGGCAACCGCACGATGCTCCGCCGCGCCAATCAATTCAGTACGACCAGCCAGTGGCCGCGCCGCGGGGTTGGTTTTCACCACCTGCGTGCCACCTTCATAAGGCAGCAACCCAGCGCGCATCTTCACCCGCAGAATGCGTCGCACCGCGTCATCAACCCGCGCCTCAGTAATCACACCTTCACGCACTTGACGCACTAAATTGTCGTACAACGGCCGCCACACATCGGTCGGCACCATGTACACATCCAAACCAGCATTGGCCGCCTGCGGGCAATCATGGTTGCTGCAACCTGGGATCTGGCCATGACCATTCCAGTCGCCCACCACAAAGCCATCAAAGCCCATTTGCTCTTTCAGCACCTCAGTAAGTAAGTACTGACTGCCGTGAATCTTCTCGCCGTTCCAGCTATTAAAACTAGCCATTACCGTTTGCGCACCGGCGCTCAAGCCACCCACGTAGCCCTGCCCATGCACATCAAATAGTTCTTGCTCGCTGACCACCGTATTACCCTGGTCAATGCCATCGGTGGTGCCGCCATCGCCAATAAAGTGCTTCACGGTGCTTATCACCCGTTGCTCACCGAGAAAATCAGCATCGGCGGCGCCCTGCAAGCCACGCACAATAGCTGCAGCATAATCACGTACGATGGCAGGGTCTTGGGCATAGCTCTCATAGCTGCGGCCCCAGCGGGTATTTTTTGCCACCGCAACAGTCGGCGCAAACACCCAATCAATACCGGTGACCATCACTTCACGCGCCGTCACCGTAGCAATTTGTTCAATCAAAGCGGGGTTATTCGCGGCCCCTAAGCCAATGTTATGCGGGAAAATTGTCGCCCCAATCACATTGTTATGGCCGTGCACCGCATCGGTGCCCCACATGGTTGGAATGTTAATACCGTCTTGGCTGTCGTCTACCGAGGCTTCATACATAGCATCGGCCAGCGCAATCCAATCTTGCGGGGTGGCATATTTGTCATTATTGGGGAACGCGCCGCCGCCATTTAAGAACGAGCCAAAGCCATATTTGCGCATATCCTCAACCGTGATATCGCGGATCTCCGGCTGGATCATCTGCGCCACTTTTTGCTCAATAGTCATGCGCGCCAAGTAATCGCTGATGGCTTGCTCCATAGCCGCATCAAGCCCAACCGGCGAGGCGATATGTGGCCATATACCCTGCTTTGCTGCTACCGGGGTATCGGCTGGCTGGTCGCTGCAGGCGGTTAAGCCACAGCCAACCAATACCGCCAGCGCTAATGGTTTGAGTTTAAATGCTTGCATCATGAACTGGCCTCCTGCGCGGCCGCCGCGTTAGATGCCGCGGTTGGGCGATAACCATACATACCGTAAAAAGCAATATAGATGTAGCACAGCAACGGCAGAATAAACGCCGCTTGCACGCCAATACGGTCAGCCAGCATGCCTTGCAACAGCGGTAACACCGCGCCACCAACAATGGCCAAACACAAAATGCCTGAGCCCTGGCCAGTGCTGCGGCCTAGGTTTTGCAGCGCCAAGCTGAAAATGGTTGGGAACATAATGGAGTTACACAAACCAATCAGCAGCAATGACCACATGGCTAATTTACCGCTGCTGAGGATAGTCAGCGCCAGCAATAGCACCGCTGCAATGGCGTTGAACATCAACACCCGGTTGCCGGTGATCTTCTGCATCACCGCCGCGCCAATAAAGCGACCCACCATGGCACCACCAAAGTACCAAGAAATATAATGCGACGCCTGTGAAGCGGTCATGCCACCAATTTCTGGCATCGACAGGTAAATTGCCAAGAAGCTACCAATGCCGACCTCGGCACCCACATACACAAAGATACCTAAGGCACCGAGTACCAAGTGACGGTGTTGCAGGGCGTTACCACGCGTCGCCAACGGCACTGTGGTATCCACTTTGCCCATGCTCGGCAACTTCAACTTCATAAACACCAGCGCCATTACCACTAAGGTAGCGGCTAAAATAAAATACGGCAGGCTCACAGTATCTTTCGACACGCCACTGGCTTCTGGGTCAGCCACGCCGCCGAAAATCAGCCAAGCGCCAAAGAATGGTGCCACCGTGGTACCAAACGAGTTGAATGCTTGTGTCCAAGTCAGTCGGCTAGAAGCCGTTTTAGCATCGCCGAGCACCGTTACATAGGGGTTGGCAGCCACTTGCAAAATGGTAATGCCCGAGGCTAAGACAAACAGCGCCAGCAAAAACAAACCATAAATCTCATTCTGCGCGGCCGGGTAAAACAATAAGCAGCCAGCGCCAGCAATCATCAAGCCAGTGACAATACCAGCCTGATAACCAATACGGCCAATCAACCAGCCAGCCGGTACCGAGACAATAAAGTAGGCACCAAAAAAGCAGAACTGAATCAGCATGGACTGGGTGTAGCTGAGATCAAACAGCAGGCGCAAATAAGGAATTAAGATATCGTTCAAGCAGGTAATAAAGCCCCACATGAAAAACAGCGACGTCAGCGCAGTTAGGGCGAAGCGGTATTGATTGTGTTGTTCAGACATGGTGGCCTCAAGCATTATTTTTATTTTTGACGATAGGGTAAGTTTTAGCCTATTATGTAAGCGCTTTCATTTATAGCATACTTGAGTTTTATCGCAATCTTTTCGCGGTGAATGTTACCAAACACTCCGCACAGAACGAATAGGTGACCATGACCCAACTTCAATTCCCTCAACGCTCAAAGTTATTGCGCCGCGAATTTATTTTTGGTGTGGCTACCTCGTCGTTTCAAATCGAAGGCGCTGCCGATAGCCGCGAACCCAGTATTTGGGACACCTTTTGTGCCGAGCCCGGTCGCATCAAAGACGGTTCAAACGGCCTAGTCGCCTGTGAACACGTGCAGCACTGGCGCGACGATCTCGCGCTGATTAAAAGCCTCGGGGTAGACGCTTACCGCTTCTCAATTGCCTGGGGCCGGGTGATCCGCGCCGATGGCAGCATCAATCACGCCGGCTTGCAGTTTTACGTCGATTTGGTCGATGAATTACAGCGCCTGGGCATCCAGTCGCACGTGACCCTGTACCATTGGGACTTACCCCAATACCTAGAAGACCGCGGCGGCTGGCTGAATCGCGATACTGCCTTCCGGTTTGCTGAATATGCCGAAGTGATTGGCCGCGCGCTGGGCAACAAAGTCAGCAGCTACGCCACCTTGAATGAGCCGTTTTGTAGCGCCTATTTAAGCTACGAAGCTGGTATTCATGCACCGGGCCACAAGAATCGCCAACAAGGCCGCCAAGCCGCGCATCATTTGTTGCTTGCTCATGGCTTAGCGCTGCCTATTTTGCGCCAACACGCGCCAGCCGCACAACACGGTATTGTGCTGAACTTTAGCCCCTGCCACCCGGCCAGCGACAGCGCCGAAGATCGCAAAGCCGCGGCAACCGCGCATGCCTACCACAACTTATGGTATTTGCAGCCGTTATTACAACGCTCATACCCCGACTTGCTGCATGAATTAGCAGCCCATGAGCAACCACAAATTGAGCCAGGCGATATGGACATTATTGCCCAGCCGCTGGATTTTCTCGGCGTCAATTACTACACCCGCACGGTGTTTCGCGCCAAGAACAACTGGTTCTCAGACGTCCCGCCACAAGCCAGCGCCACCAAGCCATTAACCTGCATGGGTTGGGAGGTTTATCCGCATGGCTTAACCGAGATTTTGGTGGAGCTGAAACGCACCTTTGCCAACCTGCCGCCGATTTATATCACCGAGAACGGCGCTGCCTTTCCCGACCATATCGTCAACGGCGCCATTAACGACCAAGCGCGCATTGACTACTACCAAAGCCACTTGCTGGCAGTGCACGATTGCATTGAAGCGGGGGTGACCATCAATGGTTATTTCGCCTGGAGTTTGCTGGATAACTTTGAATGGGCCGAGGGTTACACCAAGCGCTTTGGTATCGTCTATGTAGACTTCGACAGCCAAGAACGTATATTAAAGGCCAGTGCCCGCGCGCTGCAGCAGTTCTGGCTAGCGCGTAAAGCAAAACAACCGGTGGTTGAGGCGATATGATTGCGCGTAAAGAGAAAATAGCATACGGCTTGGGGGATACGGCCAGCAACATCGTGTTCCAAACCATCATGCTGTTTTTGGCATTTTTCTACACCGATATTTACGGCATTTCGGCCGCCACCGTGGGCACCATGTTCTTGGTGGTACGCCTGATCGACGCCGTCACCGACCCATTGATGGGCCTGCTGACCGACAAAACCCGCAGTCGCCATGGCCAGTTCCGCCCTTATTTATTGTGGTTAGCGCTGCCCTTTGCCGCCTGTAGCGTACTGGCATTCACCACTCCAGAACTCGGCGAAAACGGCAAAATTTGGTATGCCTACGCCACCTACACTCTGCTGATGCTGGCTTACACCGCCATTAACATTCCCTACTCGGCGCTCGGCGGCGTGCTGACCAGCGACCCTAACGAGCGCGTATCCATTCAATCGTACCGCTTTGTATTTGGCATGCTCGGTGGCCTGTTGGTCACCCTGTTCACGCTGCCATTAGTTGATTGGTTTGGCCAAGGTGATGCCGCCAGCGGTTATCAGTGGACCATTGCCACCATGAGCCTGCTCGGTATTGTGCTGTTTTTACTGTGCTTTGCCGGCACCCGCGAGCGCGTGGTATGCCCTCCGCAACGCTTGGGGCTGCGCAATGGCCTGCGCATTTTGTGGGCTAACGATGCCTGGCGTACTTTAGCCAAAGTCGCCATCTTGCTACTGATTGGCATCGCTATCAAAAACACCCTCGCTATTTATTACGTCAAATATTACCTGCTGCGCGAAGACCTCATCACCGCCTTTGTGTCGCTCGGTATGGTCGGCAATATCTTAGGTTGTGCGCTAGCCAACCCGCTCACTCGCCGCATCGATAAGGTCAAAGCCTACAAAGCGCTGCAGTTGATTTCCGCCGCCGTGTGCTTAGCCGCATTTTGGGTGCCCGCTGATCAGTTAGTGCTAGCCTTCACTTTGTATTTTTTCTGGGGCTTTTTCTTACAAATGGCCACCCCAATTCTGTGGGCCAAAATCGCCGACGTCGCGGATTACGGCCAACAGCAAAGCGGCATTCGCGCCACTGGTCTGGTGTACTCGTCGGTGGTGTTCTTTATTAAAGTTGGCATTGCCCTCGGTGGCGCCATTGCCGGTTGGTGGTTGTCGTTTTATGGCTACCAAGCCGACCAAGTGCAAAGCGCCGAAGCGCAATACGGCATTCTGGTGGCCTTTACAGTGTTCCCAGCTATCGCTTCACTGCTTGTGGCGTGGGTGATGCGCAGGTACACTTTAGACCAACAACGCGTGGTTCATATCGCACAACAGTTAGCGGGGTAAGGGCGTACAGCATGGCAACTATCTATGAAGTATCGAAACTTGCCGGCGTGTCCCTTGCCACGGTGTCCCGTGTCATCAATAACAACGCGCCGGTGCGTCAGGCTACCCGCGATAAAGTAGAAGCCGCCATGCGCGAATTGGGCTATCGCCCCAACTCAGCCGCACAATCGCTCGCCAGCCAGCGCGCGAATAGTATCGGCATCTTAGTATCCGAGTTGCACGGTCCGTTTTATGGCGTGTTATTGAGCCGTATTGAGGATGAATTCCGCCGCGCGGGCAAGCACGTGATTATTGCGGCGGGCCACAGTGATGAAGCGTTAGAACGAGAAAGTATCGAGTTTTTGCGTAGCCGTAACTGCGATGCGCTGATTTTGCACGTTGAAGCCGTCAGTGATGAGTATCTTATTGAGTTAGCCGCCGACGGTTGCGCATTTGTGCTGATTAACCGCATGGTGCCGCAGTTGGCCGACCGCTGTATCACCTTAAACAATCACCACGGCGGCTACTTAGCCACCCGCCACATGCTCGAGCAGGGCCATCGCGCCATTGCTTATATCTCTGGCCCGATGTGGAAGCACGACGCGCGCGAACGCTACAAAGGCCACCAGCAGGCGCTAGCGCAGTTTGGTGTGAGTGAGAACCCGGCGCTGTTTTTTGAAGGCGACTTTCATGAAACCTCAGGGGTTGAGGGTTTAACCGCCCTGCGCGCGGGGGCTGCGACGTTTACTGCGTTAGTTTGTGCCAACGATGAAATGGCCTCAGGCGCTATGACCGCAGCACATGATTTAGGCGTACAGGTACCGCAACAATTGTCGATTGTTGGCTTCGATAACGTCAACTTTGCCCATTACACCCACCCTAAGCTCACCACCATCGATTACCCGATAGGCGATATCGCCCAGATGGCGGCGCGTTGGGTGCTACGCAATGTTTACCAGCATACGAATGTAGCCGCGCTGCAAGCGGTGTTTGAACCAAAGCTGGTGCAGCGCGACTCAACCTGCTTACTTACCGCGCTCTAGGCACAGATAACCACCACCATCGAACGGCTTGCCCTCATAGTCTAGCGCCCCTGGGTGATAGCCGGCGGCATAATGATTGGCGCTAATTTGCCCACACACGCGAGCACCAGCCTCACGCAGCTCCGCTGGTACCGGGCCAAACGCACTCATACTATTCCACACCCGCTCGCTGGGGTTATCGACATTACTGACGATTTGCGGCGGCACTTTAGCGGGCGCACTGCCCACGCCGGTGCCCATACCCATGAGTTGGCAGCCACTAACAGCCAACGAACAAAACACCACTACAGCTACTTTCTTATACATTGTTATAGCCATGGAACACTCCTAGTTATACGTAAAAAATACAATCAATTATGAGCATAGTAGGCATTTTGCAATTGCGCAAAAAAATTAAGGGGCAGGCACTTAAGGCTAAGGGGCAGGCACTTAAGCTTTTTAATGCTTAAGTGCCTGCCCCTTAGAAGTTTTCCTTAAGTGCCTGCCCCTTAGCAGTTCCCTTAGCAGTGGGTGCGGCGGCGGAAGGCGAGCAGCAGGCCGCCGAGAGTCAGGAACCACCAGAAGGTGCCGGTGGCTGGGCGTACTTCGATCACTTCAACCGGAGCGGCCACCTGCACGGTCAACACGCCGGTCGCTTCAGCGCCACGCCCATCGCTGACGGTGTACGCCACAGCAGCGGTGCCAACGAAGTCTAACGCTGGCGTGAAGCTCACCGTGCTGCCGCTATACGACAGCGTGCCGCTACCTGAACTCAACGAGACCGAGCTGATGCTCAAGGTATCGCCATCAGGGTCGGCGTCGTTGGCCAGCACATTGACGCTGACCGCACGGCCAGACACCGTGACCGCGTTATCGGCAGCGACAATCGGTGCGCGGTTAGCCAATACCGTGACCGCCACAGTGGCAACAGCTAACCCGCCATCGCTATCGCTGACCACATAGGTCACCGTGTCGCTACCGGCAAAGTTATTCAGCGCGTTGTATTGCAGACGCGTGGCACCGCTTAAGATCACCACCTCACCGACATCAGCGCGAGCGCTCAAAATGGTCAGCAAACTACCATCTGGGTCGCTATCATTGGCCAGCACATCAATAATGGCTGAGCCTTGCCACACTACGCCAGCGCTGTCGTCTTGCGCCACCGGCGGCGTATTACCTGCATCATTGACCGCCAGGCCGCCGAACATCTCCACCGCGCCATCAGCAATGCCATCGGTGTCATTCACACCACCATCGGTAAACTGCAGCTGCACGCAGCGGCTACCCGCCACAATACCTGGCTGCCATGCAGCGGCGCCAAGCGCTGGGCAAACGCCAGCAATATCGCTGGCACTCAATAGCGTGTCGGCACCGGCTTGAGCAAACTCGCGCCAGTCGCCGCCTTGCCAAATCAACCATTGGGCATTAGCCGGTAACGGCTCATCCAGCGGCAACACCACCGCGGCGGTCGCGCCAACACTGGCGAGCTGCTGCACACGGAAATCGTAGAAAGCGCCAATAAACCGATACGGTGTAATGTCTAAACCAGCGTCAATCACTGCACTATTAATGAACAGTGGCTGCTCTGGCACCTCACTCACCCGCATCGAACGACCATCTGGCTGTTGCGGATATGTCACCAACTGCGTACCACTAGTACTCACCGCTTCACCCACGCCCGCCGACAACTGATGAGCCACAAAGCTGGTATCGAGGTAATCCGCGATACCGTTGCCATTACTGTCGAAGCGGCCATCAATACAATCGACAAAGCCGTTGTTGTTTTGGTCCAGCTCACACGACAGCGTGACATCACGCGTCACCGCGTACAGCCCGTCGTCACCGCGTGGGCCAGAGCCTGACACCCGCACCGTGAATGGCGTGGCGGCACGACCGCTCAGGCCACCGCTATCGGTTGCGGTAACCACCGCGCGATATCTGCCATTAGTCAGACTGCTTGGGTCAAAACTCAGCACCCCGTTAGACAGCTGATACGGCACAGTAATTGGGCTATTAGTGTCCGCGTTCTCGAGCGCAAAGGTAATTGTCGCGGTATCACCCACGTTAGCATCGGTGACGGTATATCGTACCGCCACATCGCCGTCTGTCGGCACCACCAGTGGCAGCGGCAAGCGCACGTTGGTCACTTGCGGCGCCACATTGGTCAATCTTGCCGTGACCGTGATCTGCCGCACATCACCCGGGTTGCTAGTGCTAGCAATGCTATAGGTCAGGGTATCGCCGTCGGCCGCCAGCCCCGGCTGCGCCAATAGAGCACTGTTACCGCTGGCAAAGCTCACGCTGACAGGCTGATCGCCCACCATCACCGTTACCTGATACGGGTAATCCGGTGCTGGCCCACTGAGCGTCAACGGCACGTTGTAAGCCGTACCTGGCGTCACCGTCAACGACTTGGCCAACGATACCTGCGGCCGAATAATCAGCTGCTGCGGTTTGGTCAGGGTTTCCGTGCCATTGGTGGCGCGCCACAACAGCTGATGACGACCGCTCTTATAGCTGCTCTGGAAATCCACCAACGACACCGCCAATGGCACGCCGGCACCATTGGTGGCTTGTGCGGTTTCAGCCAAAGTCACCACGGTATTCACACCAGTGGCATTCAGGGTCAAATCAGCCGGAACCACCAAGTTAATGGTGGTATCGGCATTAATGGTCACACTGGCAACCGCCTGGGCTTGCTCGCCGTCGGCGTCGGCAATGGTATAGCTGACTTGCACAGTACCCACATAAGATGGCGCTAAGGTCAGCGTTAACGCACTGCTATTATTGCTGACGGAACCCGGGCCTGAAGTCACCCGCGCGCCAATGATTTCCAGCGTATCGTTAGCATCTGGATCGCTATCGTTGCCAAGCACTGTCAGCACATAGCTACCTTGCGCATTTTGCGTGAATGCAAAGCTATCATTCAGCGCTAGCGGCGGCCGGTTCGACACCTCAACGTTAATGCTAAAGGCCGGCAGTTCAGCGCTCAACTCACCATCGCTAACACCCACCACAATACCAATGTACTCGCCCGCTTGGGCATCACTTGGAGTGCCCTGCAACAAGCCCGAGAAGCTGTTTAAGGTCAGCCACTCAGGTAAGTTCTCAGCATAAAAAGTCAACTGGTCATCGGCATCGATATCATTGGCTTGAACGATATAGCTATAGGCTACGCGGGTCATGGCGATAGTTGGCGGCTCACCAGTGATCACCGGCGCATCGTTGACATTGACTACCTGAATAGCAAACGGCGGTAACGCCGCACTCAACTCGCCATCGCTGACGCTGATGCCAATAGCGCTGTAATCACCCACATCGGCGTTGCGCGGCGTGCCACTCAAACGACCGGTGGTTGAGTCAAAGCTGGCCCAGCTCGGCTTGTTGCTGATGCTAAAGCTTAATTGTGCACCAACATCAATATCGGTGGCTTGTGGCGTGAAGCTGTACAACGCATCTTGCAATACGCTGGTCGCCGGAGTGCCGGTAATGGTTGGCGCATCGTTGACGTTCAACACGGTCAGGTTGAAGGCCGCTAAAGTGCTACTGTACTGGCCATCCGACACGCTAATGGTAATCGCGGTGTATTCACCCACGTCCGCGTTACCCGGCGTGCCGGTTAGGCTGCCGTTGCTGGTATCAAACGCGGCCCAGCTCGGCTTGTTGGTGATGCTAAAGGTCAGCTGCGGCTGCGGATCAGGGTCAGTGACCGTCGGCGTGAAGCTATAGGCTTGGTCCTGCAGCACGGTCAGGCGTGGTGTGCCGCTAATAACCGGTTCGCTATTGAAGCGGAACACAAATAGCTCGTCACCATAAGTCAGTGACCGCCCAGTCATATACAGCCGATCATTCAACACGCTAACAAAACTTAAAGCCGAGCTGTTTGAACCTGCTTCTAATTCGGCCAATAAACTCACAGTGGCATTGGCGACGTCAATTTCCACCAACTCGCTATAGCCAAATTCAACGCTCGAGGCGGTTGCCAGCAAACGCCCTTCAAGCACCTCCAAATCAAAACCGTGCGATGGGCTGGTATAGGTATCCGGCAGCTTCGCCATACGGCTACTGCCATCGGTGAGGTCGATAATCTGATACCCGGCTTGCTGTCCAGCAAGGAACACCAGGTAGTTACCTATCTGCTCAATATCATAAACAAAATTAGCGGTATCAAACTGATGCACCACGGTGCCGTTACTATCTACACCAATTAATTTGAAGCCGCCGTTGTAAATAGCAACCCACAACAAATCGCCGAGGCCCGCGATCGGAGCGGCAAAATCGCCACTTGCTGAGCTCAAGCCGAAACTGCCCGCGGTGAATCGGGTGGCGGTGCCATCATCACCCCAACGCATCATGTTGGTGTCGTAGCCGCCATCACCAACCACGGCGTAATTAGCGCCCTGGAAGTAAAAGTTCGGGTACACGTCGTTATCTAAGTAAGACCAGACGTTATCGCCCGTGGTGGTGTCGGCGATGCTAACTAATTCACCGGCGGCATTGATCTCGTAAAATTGTGGCGTATTACCGCCGGCAAAGAAGCGCACCACGGCGCGGTTACCGAACTGATAGAGGTTGTCTGGCTGCGGCAAACTGCCGCGGTCAATCTGCTTGAGGCCGCCGGCTTCGGTGTAGTAATAGAGTTGCAACACCGACTGCTCATCACGGGCACGGAAGGCCACCCCGGCGCTGGTCACCACAGTATTCAACACCGTGCCACTGACTAGCTCACTACTAAAATCAGTCAAGGTGGTCAGGGTATGGTCGGGCGAGGTTAAGCTAAACACTTCGCGCCGAAAACGCTGCTCGTTGCCATTGAAATAGAAGGTATTACCAACCACACCAATGCCGCGCGGGTCACCAAACCCAGCCTCTTGGGCGAATTCTTCCACTAATTGGTAACCATCGGCAGTAACCCGAAACAGCTCCTTGCCGTGCACATCCGAATCGGCAATAAACCACACCTCATTGCCCACCGCCGTCCAGCGCTCGGGGTTACTGTTGCCGCTACTGCGCACATCACCAATAAAGGTAGAGGTCATGGTTTGCGTATCAACCCGATAGGGTTCATAGCCGAGTTGTGGATCAAGGGAGTTCACGTACAGTTGGTCGCCAACCAGGGTAAAGTTTTGTACGCCGCCGAAGCCATTGCTATCAGGCGATACCGCGTGGCTGGTATAGCTCAGGTCGGCAGCGTTCAATTTGTACATGTAGTTATTATTGTTATCTGGCGCATAGCCGTCGAAATAGAAGAAGCCATCTAAACCGGCTGCTTTACCGCGTGACTGCACGGTGCCGCGATCAGTGCGAATATCCACATAGGCAATCGTGTTGTTGGTCAAATCAACAACAAAGGGTTCCTCGCCAATATTATTCGGGCCTTCGGCGACGAAAAATAAGTAGCCAGGAATGCTGGCAAGGCCCTGCGGCCAAGCAAATTGATTCGGGTCAAAGCCGTCTGCGGTTAACACCACGGGTTGAAAACTGAGGCTGGTTTCGTCAAAACGATGCAGACGACTGCCACCGACGGCACTATCGATGAGCACGTAAACTACGCCATCCACCAGAACATAATCTCTGATTGGCAAGCTGGCCGCTTCATCCAAGCGCAACATGGTATCGGTACTCGGGTCGTAGCGATGCACCTTGTAGCCATCACCCACATAGGCTTGAAAATACACATAGCCATTGTCGGCGCGAATGCGCGATGGGCTGCTGCTATTATAATCACCCTCACGCAAATCACGGACGATGCTGAATTCATCGGTAGCGATGTTATAACGATGCAGCTCGCCACCGGTCAGGCCAACGAAGGCGTGAAAGTACAACACCCCATCTACATGCACCATCTCTCGTACTTGCCGGCTGCCATTGGCGGGCGAGATATCCTTCAGCAAAGTCAGCGTTGACGTGGTGGTGTCATACACATACAAATCGGAGCCGTTGGCACGACTGCTGCCGTACATCGCCAGGTAAACCTTATCACCCACCGCAACATAAGACTCGATATCAGGCGAGGTGCTCAAATTAGGCACGGTGTTGATGTCAGCGGTCAGTTGCACCGTTTGCGCGCGACTGGGGGTTACGGCCAATAAACTTACGCCAACGATGAACAGTGCATTAGTGACAATGCCTTTAAGCGAGAAACCATGAGTGGACATGGGGGTGCTCCGTGTGCTGCTGAATTGTTTTTGTTATAGGAGTAGCTGCTATAGCAAAAGAAATAAAAAGATGCTTAAAAACTTAGCAGAGAAGTCCCACTTTGCAAAGACAATGTAAAGAAAAATGCTAAGGGGAAATGCTAAGGGGCAGGCACTTAAGGCAAAGGGGCAGGCACTTAAGCTTTTTAATGCTTAAGTGCCTGCCCCTTAGAAGTTTTCCTTAAGTGCCTGCCCCTTAGGGGTTATGGGTTGGGGGCGGCTTAAGTGCCTGCCCCTTAGCAGTTTCCGTAGCGGAGAGAACGGCGGCGGAAGGCGAGTAACAGGCCGCCGAGGGTGATGAACCACCAAAACGAGCCAGTGGCTGGCCGCACTTCGATGACTTCAACCGGCTGGCGGACCTGCACGGTTAAGGTGCCCGTCGCTGAGCCGCCACGGCCGTCGCTGACGCTGTACGACACCGTCGCCACGCCCACGAAGCTCACTGCTGGGGTGAAGTTCACCGTGCTACCGCTGTACGACACGGTACCAGAACCAGAGCTCACCGATGCGCCGGTCAAACTCAGCACATCACCATCTGGGTCAGCATCGTTAGCCAGCACGTTGACGCTCACTGGGCGACCAGAAACCGTCGCCGCAGAATCAGCACCGAGCACCGGCATGCGGTTCTCAAGCACCGTCACGGTAGCGGTACCCACTGCCACACCACCATTGTTGTCAGTCACCACATAAGTGATGGTGGCAACCCCAGCAAAATCACCCGGCGATACAAACTGAATGCCGGTACGCGCAGCGTTCACAGTCACCGTACCAATATCCGCTGACGCGCTGACAATGCTCAAGCTATCGCCATCGGCATCGGTGTCGTTGGCCAGCGGCAGCAACGACGCGCTGCCACGCCATACCGCAACGGCAGTATCAGCCACCGCAACCGGCGCTGCGTTGCCACTTGAGTCAATGGCCACACCACCGAACACCTCAATAAAGCCATCCGCAGCACCATCGGTATCGTTCGCGCCACCGTCAGTGACCAGCAACTGCACACACCAATGGCCTTCGTTCAAGCCCGGCTGCCAAGCCGCTGAGCCCACCGTCGGGCACTCACCCAACACCGAACCAGCACTATACAACGCACCACCCGCACCTTCAGCGAAGGCACGCCACGCGCCATCTTGCCACAGCAAGAACTCAGCGCCCGCAGCCAGCGGCTCATCCAGCGGTAATACCACCTCAACTTGGTCACCAATAGCTTGGAACTGGGTGACATAGAACTGGTAGAACTCGCCATAGAAGCGATAGCTGCTGATATCTAAGCCGGCCTGGGTAAAGGCATTAAAGCTCTGGATACCCTGCACCGCATCTGGCGTTGCCGTCACCCGAATGCTGGCAGTATCGTTCAGCGTAGGGTACGCACCAATATGCAGCCCTGGCTGGGTATGTGCATACACGCCATCGGCCCAGATATCATTGGCGGTGAGCGCACGGTCTAAATACGCCGGGATACCGTTCGAGTTCAAGTCACCACGACCATCGTGGTAATCCGAGAAGCCGTTGTCGTTCTGATCCAAATCGCGCGACAAGTCCTCGTCTTCAGGGTTGTACTCAAACGCCATGATGCTGTCATCCGAGCCCGGCAAACGACCCGCCCGCACCATGATAAGCGCCGTAATCTGGTAGATCTCGGTGCCGGTATCAATGTTGATAGCGGCTATCTGATGGAATCCAGGTACCGCATCCGCTGGGATCACCACGGTAAACTCAGTCGCCGACACAAAGCTCAGGTCCATCGGCTTGGTGGCGAAGTTCTGACCAGGCGAGTAAAACAGCCCGGTAAAGGTCATATCCGCAGTCACCACAGGGAGATCGGAGCGCGATGGCACGGTCATGGTTAATTGCTCACCAGCCAGCGCGGTGGTGCGTCCGAGACTACCTATCACCTGAACCGGCGGCACTGGGCGACCTTGCGTCACCAATATCGCGCCAGACTTTCCGATATTCTCAGTGGCCGCAATACTGATCTCCAAGTACTCTCGGCCAACCTCTAGCGCTGGCAGCGATAACGTCGCTTCTGTAGCACCATCGGTAAAGGTCACTGTAGTCGGGGCATCGTTCACGACCATGTTCACCACATACGGGTAGCTTGGCGCTGGACCGCTCAAACTCACCGGCACCTCAACGGCAACACCGTTATCGACCCGGAAGCCGCGATGTAGCGATACCGTTGGGATCACCCGCACCGTTTGCGGCTTGCTGACCTGATTGCTACCGCTACCAGCACTCCAGGTAAAGGTATGCACACCTGAGGTGAAGGTTGCGCCCGACTGTAAGCCTGATACGGACACCGGTACCGGTGTGCCATCACTTAAGGTCGCCGTGGCAGTACCTAAATCGGACTGGTAAATAGCCACAGCTGGGCCTTCCGCTAGCAAGGTCACATCAGCCGGCGGCGTCAGGGTGATAGCGTTCGATGGAGCGCTAAACACCAGCGACACCTGGGCAGTATCATCTTCACCGGCGGCATCCCGTATGGTGTAGCTGAGCACGATGGTACCAACAAAGTTACCCTGGCCAGCAAAGGTCTCGATGCTGGTACCCACACCGGCAGCATCTTTCACCACCCGCACGTCAATACCGCCGCCGCCATTAATTACATCGGCATAAACGATATCCAGCACATCGCCATCCGCATCGTCGTCGTTGGCCAACACATCTAACCGCTGGCTCACGGCAAACTGATTGCTGGCAAAGGTAAAGCTGTCATCCACCGCAACTGGTGCGGTATTAGAAGACTCAACCACAATAGTGAATGGCCCCACGCTATCGCTTAAGCCGTCATTGTCGGTCACAGTGATGCTAATAGCTGCCCACTCACCCACATCATCACGGGCTGGGGTACCCGTCAGTGAGCCATCCGCTGGATTGAAAGTCAGCCAAGCTGGCACGTTTTCTTCGGTGAAGGTGAAGCTTTCATCTGGATCCACCGCTAAGTCAGGATCCGCGATTTCCGGCACGAAGCTGTAGGCTTGGCCATCAAGCAACGTCAGCTGCGGCGTATTGGTAATCATCGGCGCATCGTTGACGTTGACGACGGTAATCGAGAATGCTGGCAAGGACGCCGTTGCACCGGCTAAATCACGCACACCAATGACAATATTCTCGTACACGCCGACATCGGCATTGCGTGGCGTACCCGTCAGTATGCCGGTAGTAGGGTCGAACGTCGCCCACTCAGGCTTGCCTTCAATAAAGCCGGTTAATTTATCACCAACGTCCATATCATCACCGGTTGGCTCAAACAGGTATACGGCGTCTTGATTGACGCTGGTTACTGGCGTGCCGAAAATACCTGGCGCGTCGTTAACGTTATCCACAGTAATAGTAAATGCTGGCAACGCCGCAGACAGCTCGCCATCACTCACACTCAAGGTAAACGGACCATAGCTGCCGACATCGTCATTGCCTGGCGTGCCCGATAAAATACCGCTACCAGTGTCAAAACTCAGCCAGCTTGGCGCTGCGGGGCTCAAACTAAAGGTCAGCTGCGCACCTACGTCAATATCGTTGGCCGTCGGCTTGAAGTAATACGGCTGATCTTGGTCTACCCGAAGGTCAGGCGTGCCAGTGATGGTGGGTGCGTCGTTGACGTTGAGCACGGTGATATCAAAGGGCGGAGCAGAAGCCGTAGCACCTGCTAGGTCACTCACGCGAATGGTGATATCACGATACACACCAACATCATCATTGCTTGGCGTACCTGTCAACACACCGGTTTGTGCATTTAAATCCAGCCACTCTGGTTTATTGATACTGCTAAACGTCACCACGTCGCCGAGATCTTGATCGTCAGCACCAACCTCAACAAAGTACAGCTCGCCTTGATTGATCGTGGTGATGGGTACCAGACCAATAATCGGTGCGTCATTAACGTTCACCACGGTAATAGTAAAGCCTGGTAGTGAAGCCGAAGCGCCGGCGGTATCCGTCACAGTCACCACAATAGAACCGCTCACACCCACATCGCTATTGCCTGGTGTACCACTAATAGTGCCAGCATTAATGCTCAACCATGCCGGCGCGCCAGCATTCAAGCTCAAGGTCAGCTGATCGCCCACATCAATATCGGCAATGCTTGGGGTGAAACTCCACACTTGATCTTGCAGCACGCTTAAAGTTGTAGGCGCGCCGCTAATAGTCGGCGCATCGTTGACGTTAGTGACAGTGATAGTGAATGGGTCAAGCTTGGTAGTCGCTTTACCATCGGTGATGCCGATGATGATGTTGCTATGAGTGCCAACATCGCCATTGCCCGGTGTTCCGGTCAGCGCACCAGAGCTCTCGCTGAACGATGCCCAGCTCGGCTTGTTCTCGATGACATAGCTAAATGGTTCGTTATCGGCATCACTGCCGGTTGGCGTGAACTCATAGATAGCGCCTTGCGCCACGGTAGTAGCGGGAGTACCGCTGATCACTGGGGCGTTATTGAAGGTATAGCTGAACAACTCATAACCGTGGGCGTCGGTATTACCTCGCAAAATAAGCTTGCTACCTGATATACCCATAATGACCAATTCGGAATTGCGCGCCCCAGGGTTTAGCTCAGCCAGCAGTTCTACTCTCATGTCCGCAAGGTTGAGAGTGAACAACTCATAATAACCTGATTCTTCGCTACCGGCCGCGAAGACTAAACGGCCATCAATTTCATACATAGCGGCGCCGGTATGAAAAAAGTTAGTAAACGCCGAGGAATCGGCATCTAACAGGGTTTGCTCGGTATAGTCATAAACACCGATACCACCATTGTTTGTGTGGACTACCAGCTTGCCCTGGTATTCGATAGCGGCGGAGATATATTGCCCGCTAAATGCTGGCAACTCCGTCACCGTGCCATTAATGTCGAATTGATACAGACCTAGTTGACCGCTCTGCGTCTGCGCGCGAACGAGCATATAATTACTGTCCATCAAAAGGACATCAGTCCACAAATAAAGGTCGTTAGCGGAACCACCAAAGTCTTCAGCGCTGACCGCGCGCTCAATCGTCATGGTCAGCGGATCAAAAACATACCACCAGTAGTACTGCGTGGCGATGTCATAGGACTGCAGGTAGTACTTATTATTGAAATGATGAACTTCCCACGTATAGCTAATATCTAGGCCGCTGGTAAGGTCATTCAGAGCAACCACCTGCCCTTGCATATCAATCACATAAGGGCGCCACTGACTAAGAGAATTGTAGGCGCTATAGAAGATAAAGCCGTCGGTACCGAACATCTGGTCGATCGTATCCTCGGTCGAGGCAAACAATTCTGTGGTTGCACCAGTACCTAGATCATAACTATGCAGTTTGTAACCGCGCACGCCGTTAACGATGCTACTGTAAATAATCTGATTATCACGCCGTACTATCCCAGTCGTTCTGGTTTGTTGTTGCTGTGATATCGCGGTAAATGCAGATATTTGCTGCAAACTATTATTGCTATGGTTCAGCAGCATCACTTGTTCAGAATTTTCGATGACCTCATTGGTAGCGTCATCAACGCTAATCACTTCATTCAACACCGGAGTAGGCGGAACTGGCGGCTGCGCCGCATAGGCCTGCTGTGTTGTTGACGTGTCTGATAGCTGCTCTAGCTGCGGCTGCTCAGGATCAGCTGTGATATATTGTCCGGCCACATTGGCCCTGATGGCGCTATAATCATCGGCAATGGCGGCGATAGTAGGAAAGGAACTCAACGCAAACTGAGCTAAGTCAGCCACTAAATCAAGTTGTGGAACTTGCGGATCATAAACATAGAGTTCACGGCCGATAGTTGGCGTGTAAGCGTTAAAATAAACCGTGCCATTGAATTCAGTAAAATGCTCGGGAAACGAACCATTTACGCCCGCTACCATGTCAGCTAACGGCAGGAGTTCATCGGTACTGGTGTTAAGAATCCAAGGCTCTTGGCCAGTTTCACTAGTGCCGCGACTCATGTATATAGAAGAGCCAATCGTGGTGAACCCTTGGGCGCTATAGTTAGCGTGGCTGGTAATGACTTCAACGGCGCTGGTAAATTTCAGCAGGTCCCACTGCGTGCCGTTATAGCTGTTCCAGTACACGGCATCGTTAACCATAGTCAGGTTATTCGGTGAAGATGACCCAGAGCCTCCACGCTGATCGAGAACTATGCCATATCCAGAAAATGACGAGTCAAAGTCAACGACCATCGGCTCATGACCGTAGGTGTTGGTGCTGGTTGTCAAAAACAAACGACTACCAGACGCCACGATCTCCCCACCAAATGATATCGAACTGAGCCCCGGCTGAACTGTCGTGAGACTAAGTGTTTCAAAGCTGCTACCGCTGGTATAGAGATGCTGTAAAAACATCACATTGGCATTGCTGTTACCAGCTACCCATAGGCGATCGCCAGCATTGGCTAACTTACTGGCGTTATCAGTTTCATAATTAGTGAGATTCTGAGCCGAGGGCGACGTTTGCGCCGGATCGTACACATAAACATCACGGCGAAAAGTAACTGGTGTGGTTGCAATAAAATACAATTTACCGTCAAAAATGGTTAATGACTGTGGGCTCGATGATTGATTCACATCAGGCATGATATCAACGACTAATTGCGTTTCGCCGGTGCTACTATCGTAGCTAAATAATTCACTACCGGTTCCCCGCGCCTGCGCACGAAAATACAGCTTGCCGTCTAGCCAAGTGAGCTCTTGAGGATGCGAGCCGTTAGACCCATCATAAAGGTCATTCAACCGCGTCAAGACGTTTTGTTGCGGGTCAAAGGAATGAAGCTCATAGCCATAAAGCGGCTCATTACCCACTGTAGACAGATAGAGCAAGTCACCGCCAGCTGCTATATCAATAACGTTCAAGCTCGACGCCGACGATACCCCCGGCTGAATATCCTTCAGCAGCTCTACTTGCCCCACTGCTTGCTGCGCTTGCGCCGGCATGAAAAGTGCACCAAGTGCAACGAAAGTGAGCGCTTTAGCTGCAGCCAAAACGCCGTTGACAGATAGACCACGATGACCCATGGGAATTGCTCCGACCTAGAGTTTTTATTGGAGTTTTTGTTCTAGCCGGAGTCACCGCGACTGCGCTATAGCAAAAGCTGTATAGATTGCTTAAAAATTTAGCACACATTCCCCGCTTAGCAATATAAAAATTAACCTAATTTTAAAATTGTTAAGGCGGAAATGCTAAGGGGCAGGCACTTAAGGCTAAGGGGCAGGCACTTAAGCTTTTTAATGCTTAAGTGCCTGCCCCTTAGAAGTTTTCCTTAAGTGCCTGCCCCTTAGGGGTTTTGGGTTGGGGGGCGGCTTAAGTGCCTGCCCCTTAGCCTTTTCCTTAAGTGCCTGCCCCTTAGCAGTTCCCTTCGGAGTGAGAACGGCGGCGGAAGGCGAGCAATAGGCCGCCGAGGGTGATGAACCACCAGAACGAGCCAGTGGCTGGGCGTACTTCGATGACTTCAACCGGCTGGCGAACCTGCACGGTTAACGTGCCAGTCGCTGAGCCACCACGGCCGTCGCTGACGGTGTACGACACCGTCGCCACGCCCACAAAGCTGGCCGCTGGGGTGAAGTTCACGTTGCTACCGCTGTACGACACGGTGCCAGAACCCGAAGACACCGATGCACCAGTAAGGCTTAGCACATCGCCATCTGGATCAGCATCGTTAGCAAGCACGTTCACACTCACTGGGCGACCAGAAGTAGTAGCCGCAGAGTCAGCACCGAGCACCGGCGCACGGTTCTCAAGCACCGTCACCGTAGCGGTACCCACCGCCATGCCGCCATTGTTGTCGGTCACCACATAAGTAATGGTGGCCGCGCCAGCAAAGCTACCCGGCGATACATACTGAATACCAGTACGCGCAGCGTTCACCGTCACCGTACCAATATCAACTAACGCGCTGACAATGCTTAAGCTATCGCCATCGGCGTCGGTATCGTTGGCCAGAGGCAGCAACGACGCCGTGCCACGCCATACCGCAACAGCGGTATCGGCTACCGCAACCGGCGCAACGTTACCCGTTGAATCAATGGCCACGCCACCGAATACCTCAATGGCACCGTCGGCAGCACCATCGGTATCATTCACGCCACCGTCGGTAATGACTAACTGCACACACCAATGGCCTTCGTTCAAGCCCGGCTGCCACGCAGCAGAGTCAGCTGCTGGGCAAGCACCATAGGCGGAACTGGCACTATACAACGCGCCACCAGCACCTTCAGCAAAGGCACGCCATGCACCGTCTTGCCACAGCAAGAACTCAGCGCCAGCACCAATCGGCTCATCCAACGGCAGCACCACTGGCGCTTGGTCGCCAACAGTCACCAACTGTAACAGCAAGAAGCGGTAGAACTCACCGTAGAAGCGGTAGCTGCTGATATCCAAGCCTGCTTGCGTGAAGGCATTCAGCTCACCAAGGCTAAAGTCACCCATAGCGTCTGGGGTGGTGGCCACACGAATGCTGCTGATATCGCCGTCTAAACTCGGATAGGCAATAAAGTGCAGATCTTGCAAGGTGGTGGCATAGGCACCGTCCGCCCAGATATCATGCGAATTGAACGCACGATCTAAGTAAGCCGGAATACCGTTGCCGTTATCATCCCAACGACCTTCTTCGTAGTCGACAATACCGTTGTCGTTTTGATCCAACTCGCGTGACAAGTCTTCGTCGTTCGGGTTGTACTCAAAGGCCATAATGCTGTCTTCGGCAGCAGGAGATCGTGCTCGACGCACCACGATAGGCGCAATAACGACGGTTTCCTCACCGTCTCGAGTGCCAATCACCGCAATCAAATATACTCCGGGTGGTGTGAAGAGTGGCACAGTCACCGACACTCGGATACTATTTTCTAACACGATAAGGGAAACCTCCCCAGCATCAATATCCGGTGCGCCACTGGCTGGCAACAATACCGCCCGCAGTGTATCGGTGGCTTGAAACACCGGACCACTCTGTCTTGACGCAGCGTTAATCGGCACCTGCTCACCTGGATTTGGCGTCGGGTTTGAGGTTCTTCCGCTAATGGTTTTCGGCGGGCCCGGATTCAAAGGCGACACAGTGATCGAGCCATTTGCGCCAATATTTTCGGTTGAAGCAATGCTTATCTCAAAGCGTTCACTATCAGCCAGACCTGGCAACGACAGATTGGCGCTGGTACCCGATTGGAACACGACCTCACGCGCGCCACCATTCACCAGCAACTGCACGGTATGCGGATAGCTTGGTGCTGGTCCACTCAAGGTCACTGGCACAGACACACCAACGCCAGTGTTGGCCTCCACTTTAAGATCCTGCCCCAAGGTCACCTGCGGAATAATGGTCACGGTTTGTGGCTTACTCACCTCGTCACGACCCATTCCAGCAACCCAGGTAAAGGTATGCACACCAGACGTGAATACATCGGAATCCTGCGGCTTAATGAGCGATACAGCAAACTGCGACTCGCCCAAGGTAGCCGTAGCTATTCCTAATTGTTGCTGGTCAACCTTGGTCAACGCACCCGTAGCATTAATGGTGATATCGTCTGGCGTGATCAGGGTAATACCCGGTGAACCAATAAAGGTGAAGGTCACCGTAGCTGCACCAGAACGTGCATTTTGCCGGTCTTTGATAATGTACTCATAAACCACTTCGCCGATGTAGCCACTCGGTACGCTAATAGTCATACCAGTAACAGTGATTTTACCATCAACAACCGCGTATCTGAGCGCTCCAATACCTGGCCCTGATTTCTTTCCAAACTTGACGATGGTTATCGACTGCCCTTCGAAGTCGAAGTCGTTGTCGAAGATCGGGAATACCGTTGCCGGGTCAAAGCTATCTGTATCAACGGTGTAGGCGTCATCCACGGCAATCGGATCTTGATTCGACTCGGTTACAGTAATGGTAAACGGCCCGACGCTGTCGGTTAAACCACCACGGTCGGTGACGGTGATGGTAATGCCGGCCCACTCAGCGATATCGCCTGCACCTGGGGTACCCGTTAAGGCGCCGGTGCTGGAATCGAAGCTAGCCCAAGTAGGTTGATTAGCGATACTAAAGGTAAAGCTCTCTTCTGGGTCTACCCCAGTATCTGGGTCGCTGACCTGTGGCACAAAGCTATAAGCCTCGCCATCTTTGATAGTCAGCAGCGGTGTGTTGGTGATCACCGGCGCATCGTTGACGTTCGCCACCGTCAGGCTGAATGCCAATTCAGCACTCGCTTGCGCGCTATCGGTCACGGTCAATACGATGTTGCTAGTCACACCCACATCATTATTGGTTGGCGTACCACCGAGCACCCCAGTGCTGTCGTTATAGCTCAACCACTCCGGATTACCGCTGACCTCGACCGTATAGGTATCCCCAACATCAACATCATCAATGGTTGGTCTGAAGCTGTAGACCTGACCTTGGGTTGCGGTGCCGCTTGGCGTGCCAGAAATAGTCGGCGCGTCGTTAACGTTATCCACGGTAATAGTAAACGCTGGTAACGCCGCAGACAGCTCGCCATCACTGACACTCAAGATAAACGGACCATAGCTGCCGACATCGGTATTGCCTGGCGTGCCGTCTAAAATGCCGCTAGCGGTGCTGAAGCTCAGCCAGCTCGGCGCTGCTGGGCTCAGGCTGAAGGTCAGCTGCGCACCTACGTCAATATCGTCCGCGGTCGGTTTGAAGTAATACGGCTGATCTTGATCGACCCGAAGATCAGGCGTACCGCTAATAGTCGGCGCATCATTGACGTTGAGCACGGTAATGGTGAACTCCGGCAATACCGCAGTGGCACCAGCAAGATCGCTGACCACAATAGTAATTGGCCCATGCTGACCCACATCAGCGTTGCTTGGTGTGCCACTTAATAGGCCGCTAGTGCGGTCAAAGCTCAGCCACCGCGGCTCACCGACTACCACATAGGACAACTCATCGCCGACATCGATATCGTTACCCAGCGCCTTAAACTCATACAGCGCGCCTTGGTTGATCTCTAAGTCGGGCGTACCACCAATAGTCGGCGCATCGTTGACGTTCTGCACGGTGATGCTAAAGCCTGGCAGCGACGCAAAAGCGCCCGCAGGATCGGTCACGGTAACCACAATAGAGCCCGTCACCCCCACATCGCTATTGCCTGGCGTTCCGCTAATAGTGCCGCCATTGACCTGCAACCAAGCCGGTGCGCCGGCATTCAAGCTCAAGGTCAACTGATCACCCACATCAACATCGCCAATGGCTGGCGTGAAGCTCCACACTTGGTCTTGCAGCACGGTTAACGTTTCCGGAGCACCACTAATAGTCGGCGCATCGTTGACGTTGGTCACTTCAATGCTAAACACAGGCAGCTTGGTGGTGGCTTTGCCATCGGTAATACCAATGCTGATATTACTGTAGGTACCCACATCGCTATTGCCCGGGGTGCCGGTCAGCGCGCCGGTGACAGTGCTAAAAGAAGCCCAGCTCGGCTTGTTTTCAATTACATAACTAAACGGTTCGTTATCGGCATCACTGCCGGTTGGCGTGAAGGTATAGGTATCGCCCTGCGCAACGGTGGTGTCTGGCGTACCGCTAATAGTCGGTGCACGGTTATAAATCAGGGTGAACAACTCGTAGCCCACGTCGGCACGAAACGCCGGGGCAACAATTTGGTCTGACAGCTGCAACAGCGGGCCAATGTCCATGCTCGCCGCACCTGGCATGGTCGACACATAGGGAGTGATGCTGTTATCGGTTAAATTCAGCGCGAACAATTCGCCTGAACCATCGGTTAGGTTGTTACCCTTAACCAGTACCTGCCCCTCAAAAATCACCACTTGTTCGGCGAAATAGGTCACATCATTGATCGCCGGAGTATAGGAAGCAGTGCTCAACGAATCGGTGGCTAAATCGTACACACCAACTACGGCAGAAAAATCGGTAAAGACCAGTGTTTGATCAACCGCTTCAACACTATAAATAGGTTGATCGGCACCAACAATGGGTAATATTTCGCCGCTGGTGGTCAACATATATGGGGCAAAATTACCAATGCCAGCGACATTAAAAATCAAGCGATCAGCCGCGACAGCAATAACCAAACTGGCGTACGAGCTGGCCGAAGTACCCAAGCCAAACGCCGTCGCATCAAATGCGGGCTCAACAATACCGGTGCCTGGCTGGTAGCGATAAATACCTGTAGCACTGCTCGCTGCGTTCATCGCGCTGAAATACAAATAGCCGTTAAACGGCACCACGCGGCCTACTTCAATCACATCGATGCCAACGGTGACGCTATCGAATGTGACCAGCGATAAATCGGGTTGCAACAAATAATACTCGCGCCGAAAGGTACCTGGGTCGACCAGCTGCAATAGCACGCCTTCAGCACCAAAGTCTTGGCTGCTGCCGGGAATGAAGCCCGCTGGTAGGGTAATTTCAGTCAAGGCACCGGTAGCTTTGTGCATTGCGTAATAGCCAAAGCTCTCGGCAAAATTCACCGCAAAAATGATGTAGTCACCGAGAGTATGTAGTTGCGAGTAAAACGGCGCTTCGGTAGCCGACGAGAAGGTGGTCATTTTGGTGACCACACGGGTATCGACATTAACGCGGTAAATTTCGCGAGTATCTGGGCCTAAGCCGGCGTCTTGAATTTGCTCACGCTCTAGCGTTTCAGCGCGCTCTACCGTTTCAACGCCTTCTACAATAGGCTCTGAACCGGCTTGTGGCTGATCACCGGTAACGCCGATGAAAAACACGTCGCGGCCACTGGCAACGGCATTTTGCGCCCCACCAGAGTTAGCAGCCGAGCCCAACTCTGCCACCAAAGCAAATTCGGTGTCGGTGCCGCCAATGGCGATTAATTCATTGCCGGTATCGGGTAATTCAGCACCGGCATACACCACCCCATTGAGTTCCGTGAACCAGCGTGGGTACGAGGCTTGAGCTCCCGGTAGCAAATCACCGAGCGCTTGGAAGGTGTTGCTGCCCGGCACATAGCGCCATGGCTCTACGCCAAAATTGGGGATATCTGGGTCAAAATACAGACCGCTACTAGCCGCGTACAGCTGCGACACATAGTTGAAGGCGGTGCTGCTTGGGTGCTCAGTCAGCGTAGTTTCGCCTGCCGCGATGCTTTGCAGCGAAAAGCCTGAACCGCCACTGGCATAATCAAACCACCAAAACCGGCCATCGCTCAACACCACATTGCGGTTATTAAAGGTGCCTGCCAACGAGGGGGCATAGGTAACAGTCTGTTGAACGGTATCAAATAACACCGCGCCGCCCAATGGGCTGTATGGCAGTGCCACAATCACGCCGTCTTGGCCTTTGATAGCGCGCGGGCTATAAAAATTGGCCGAGCCGATAGCCGTAGGAGCCGGGATATCAACGCGAGTAAAGCCAGCACTGCCGGCCGTATGGCGGTATAAAAAGTATTTTTCGTTGGTGTTCGGGTCGGTTTCTGCGCCGGTCAGCACCATCCACAGGCCACTGCCAGTAGCGACTAATCCGCTCCAACTTGTCGGGCCGGTCATGGCAATGGTTTCGCCAGTCGCAGAGTCGTACTGAAACACTTTAGGCGTATTGGTGCTATCGACCCCATTAAAATACAGTTTGTTATCAAATACTACGAAACTATTCGGCGAGGTGTTTTGAAAATCTTGCGGGGTTAAATCAACTACGAGCTCAACGCTATTCTCAACCGGGTCGAAAACGAACAGTTCTTGACCTTCTACATAGCGGCCGGCACGGAAATACAACTTGCCGTCATATTCCTGAAACTCCGATGGGAAACTAGACGATTGGCCGGGGCGGATATCGCTGACTAAACGCAATTGGTCGGTAGCTGGGTCATACTCATACAACTCATAGCCAAGATGAAGCTCACCGGTAGCGGCCATATACAACTTGCCGTTGAAGCTGGTCATCTCGTTGATGTTCAAGCCGGGGAATTGGCTGAGCCCGGGATTGACGTCTGCCAGCAGCTCAAAGCTGGGGAGCGACTCTTGCGCCGCTGCCGTTGTCGGCATAGCCGCGCTAACCACCGCGCCAGCTGCGAAAACCAATGCTATAGCCTGAGCTATAGCGCCTTTGAGTGAAAAACCACGACCAACCATGGGAAACTCCAGAACCTGATGAATTTGTTGTTATAGGTACTGCGCTATAGCAAACGATGTAGACTTAGGTGTTAAAAAATAGCCGAATTATCAGAATTTTGCAAAGTAAAAAACATGAAAGGCTAAGGGGCAGGCACTTAAGCTTTTTTCGCTTAAGTGCCTGCCCCTTAGCCTTAAGTGCCTGCCCCTTAGCATTTCAATTGCGCCGAAAACTCGTCAATAGCCAATGAGCTGATCTGTCGTAACATACGTAGTTCGCCGGGTATGCCATTCGCTTCTAGCTGTGCGATGAGCGCATCGGCAGCGGGCCGTATCACTTGCAACAGGCGATCAATTTCACGGTTCGCAATTGCCGTTCGCAAGCCCAATAGAGTTGCCGCTTCCAGCAAATGCTGACGCCGTACTTCGGAAAAGCGCGTGGCGCCCGGTAATGGTTGTGACAGTAACGCATCCGCATACTGGTGCGGCGCCTCATAGATAACAGTAGACAGTAAATCATAATGAGGGCTCAGATCGAGTCCATCGGCGCGCATGTCGAACGACAAATTTTTTAAATGTGCATCACCGTTGCCAAGCAAAAAATTGAACACCAGCCAGCGATAGATACGCAAGGTGTTCTGAGCCTTTCGCCGCGTCTTGCTCAGCAGCAAAGCAAGATTTTCAAGACTACTTTCGCGATACTTAGCATGCGCTGGCAGCCCTAAAACTTGGCATCCATCGAGCACATGCAGGCGCGTCTGGTGTGGATAGCAACCCTGCCGATCAAAGCGCTCGACCAAGTAAATCGCTTCTGGCACGTAATCGACTGCCACTGGGGGCACCCACAGACCGCACGCATCTGCCAAGCGCATCACAAACCACTCGTTTCGGACGGTAAATGGATAAAGCTCTGGTTGGCTGTGTTCCGGCTTCAGAATGTGGCTCGATGGCGTGTCACCCACGGGTTCGAAATACTGTTGCCCGTCGGCAATCAACAGCATCTTATGTTGGGCGCCGGCCAACGACATGCGTTTGCGCTCGCCATCATTCAGTGGCAGACGCGGCAGTTGGCGAATGCGACGACTCAGCTCAGCCTTTGCGAGCGGCTCCGCTGACGCTGCTGGTAACACCTCACCAGGCGCCAATAGCGTCAAGGCACCCGCCGATTCCGCACCGACCGCTTGCAACAGCGCAAAGCTGTCGTCGACCGCCAACCTATGGTGCTGCGCTAATAATTGCCGAGCTTGCTCCTCAGGCAATAAATTATCAAACCACCACTGCACCGGGCGCAGATTAGCGCTATCGATAAATGGCTCGTCTTGCAGCGGCAAACGGGGCGCAATGGCAAAAGCATCCTCAGCACTCAGCCAACTGGCCGAGTAGTGAAACTGCCACCAGCCATCGTGCTCGCTCAACAGCCCTACCTGGCGCTGATTGAACCAAACCGCCAGTTGACGCGACTTAGCGGGCATCGTGTTCACCAAGTTCTGGTGGTAAATCAATCCACACCTTGATGCCGAGTGCATCGAGCAACTGCAGCGCCTTCGCCAGTTGCACGGTCGGTTTGCCGTTTTCGAATTGACTCACAAAAGTCAAGCCACAGCCAGCCACCGAGCCGGCCGTGACCTGGTCGAGTTGCTGCGACTTACGAACCGCCCGAACTAACCGCCCCAACTGCTGGGTATCTTTCACTTCAATCACAGAACCCCCTTAGCATATTTATGCAATCGCATAAATATAGCCTCAATTGGGCTCATTTGCCAAGTAATTTATTCGATCGCATAAATTCTGCACTCTAAGTGACTTCAATCGCCACTATTTTTGCGATCGCATAAAATGCTTAGGGGCATCCGGCCCATTTGGGCCTCCGCATTGAGGGCATGAAGTAAGTATCGCTAATGCTCATTACTCACAATCTTTCGCAGTCTGACTACTTCAGGTTTATCGGTACCATCGATAACTGGTCTCGGAAATAACTGACCATATGAATTTCTGTCAGTTGGTTTACCAGCTAGCTGAGGATAAAGAGTTGCTTTGCAATGATCTGCATTAGCACCATTAGGGATCTGTTGCCCAAGAACGCACAACAACATTCCTTCCAAGCATACAGGTTTAGAAATGATTAACTCGATATTTCCTTGGCGCGCGTTCTTTAAAGCGTCAGCATCAATCGGAATATCTTCATCAAGAAGTAACAACCGTCGATCATAATCGGCATACCGATATTTCCTGATAACATGTTGAATCATGACCGCTGGTGAACCGCCATCTGCAGTATCTACGGTCACCTTTTGGCCAGAGTCATGACTGTACAACCCTTTTAAATGGTTAATGAAAGCTCGGTCCGCAGGGCCTTCGCCAACAGCCAGTAATGTCGCAACTTTAACACGCCGTCTTGGCCTTCCTTGTCTCGCCATACAAATGCTCCCTGCTTATAAGTTCGGTACAGCCTCTAATGCGCCCGCCATATATTTTGCATACAAATTGTCGTCCGCGCGCAAACCGGCTACGTCATCGAGTCGCCATGATTCACTATTCAACGCAGCCTTTTCAACCAAGTAAACTTGGTGTTTTTGCAGCACGTTTAGAATCTCAGGAGTATGGCAGCTAAATACAATTTGGGCATTATGTGGATTAGTAGTTTCGTACCTAAACAAGTCCAAAAGATGCGGAAGCATATGTGGATGAAGATCATTATCAAGCTCATCAATTACCGCAATACCGCCATGTACAAGGACGGGTATTAAGCTTGTTAACAGTACAAACGCAGACTTTGTCCCACTGGATTCCTCCCTAAACCGCAGTTCAAAACGCCCCTGTTCAGACTGATGTACGCCATAAGGAACAGCTATTTCTTGTTCCTCTCCACTTTCCTTAGCGAAAACTTTTTCTTTACGAATTACAACATCCGTCATCCCAAGATCGAGCCGCGACAAACATTCGACAACACGTTTACGAAGGTCTTCGTCATCCAGCAGGTCATGTGCAGAGCCAATCAAAGCGTTATCATCATAATGAAAGCGGCCATATACATGGACATTATGCCGAATAGACTGAGCAAATTTCACAAATGCCAATGCTTCAGGCACGTCAAAACTATACGCGGCTGATAGCAATGACGCATTTCGTCGAATCTCACGCGCCTTTTTAGGAGAAAATGAAAAATCCCGCTGCTTATAGTTGACCTTAACTTCGCCAGATCGAGCCTCAACAAACTCACGAACAAAAATAAAACTGTAGAGACGGCTGGTTTTTTTATAAAGCGCTTCAGATACCACCTGTCGATCTTTAAGCGTCAGCGAATATTTATACTGTTCGCCATTAACAATAAAGCGCAGAACAAAGGTGGTCAGGGCTTGCTCATTCAATAAATGAGGTCGATAGGGCAGCTTTACATCGGGCTCAAGATTGAGAAACGATGACGATATAAACCAACTCAGAAAGGCCAGTGGTTTGATAAACTGCGTTTTACCCGCTCCATTTGGCCCAATCACAGCAACAGCTTTGTTGACTCGCTCGTCATCAGCTAAGTTGATATCAAAGCTCGACTGCATTGGCTTCTTTCCCATCTCAAAGGAAAGAACCGCCTCGCCTGCGAAGCTATAGAAATTGGAGAACTCTAGATTTAGTATCATAGTGAGCCGCTTTTAACAAATTTTTGTAGATTATGGTTCACAATGATGGTTTTAGCAAGGGCGATTACGTTAATCTAATCGGGAGGGATAGCCTCGCTAAGATGTGGGGGGTTGATTATCCTTTGGCGGATGCCTTTACCGCGCTGCTACCGCTGCAAACACGACACTTCCAGGCGCAACGCGCGCGATAGCCACTAATCAAAACAACGAGATCTTCCGTGAGGCGGCAACGCCGCCGGGGTTTGGCTGCGCAGCAGGCAAACCCCATCTTTTGCGATGCCGCGTTAACTGCCTGCACCTTAGCACAGGCGAGGCTTAAGTGCCTGCCCCTTAAGCAATGCCTGCCCCTTAAGCAATGCGCAAATTCTTCAGCCGATAATGCAGCGCCGTAATCGAAACGCCAAGGGTTTCGGCCAACGCAGTCAATGATTCCGCGCGCGCAAAGAGCTCGGGCATCCATCGGCGCGGCATAAGCAATTCAGCGGCAAAGGCATTCGCATCCGTTTCAATGGGAGTATCGTTATCGAAGCGGTCATCGCGCATACGGGGAGTCTTTTGGTCAACATGCTTGAGCATCACGTGACCGAGCTCATGCGCTTGGGTGAATCGCTGACGGGCCAAGGATTCTTGATTATTGAAAGAGCATTTGTACTGCGCAGCGCCCTGCTCCACCCATTCAGCCATACCGCTCGCGCCATTCAAGTCAGCTGTTGACGCGCCAACCAATTCTATCAGTGGCGTGCCACCATCACGCTGGCGCAGCGCATTTAGGGTGCGCACAATCTTCTCGGGGTTCACGGGAAATTTCCCATCCCAAGCGATCTTCGCGACCTGTTGCGCAATGTTCTCAGCGTTCTGAATGCTCATATGCGGCTCAACTGAAAGACTGGTGATGATTATAGCCTAACTCATGAAAAGGTGGTAACCGGCGGCAACGCCGCCGGGGTTTGGCTAGCATCAAGGCTTGAAACTCATAAAAAATAAGGTGCACAAATGTCAATTTACCTAGTCAGTATTATACATACGACGAATAACATCAGAATGTGAAGGGAGTATCACCTGCCCAGTACTGTAGTCTAATTGGCACAGTTTTATGGCGAAAACGATCGTATTCGCTGTGCCTGGATCGGGAACTTCATCACGCAAGTTAATTAGCTTTTTCCAAGTCTTTCCGCTCATACTGTGCGGCGTTGTCAAAAAATTAGCTATAGTTCCGTTCAAATAATGATGTCCCGTTCGTGTGTGTCCAATGTTGCCACCCCGTAGCCCTATATTTGGGGGTGCATTCTTAACTGTTCTGCTATCTTGTCCCTTATCAGAAGGGCTCTCAGCAACTCGCAAAGTATACTTAACTTCATAAAGGGCTTTGCGTTCAAAGCTTACTGACACAATTAGATCAGTACTCGTTGCCCCCCATAAAACAATAAGCAGCTCCCCTTCAGGGGTTTTAAAGACCCACTTAGGTTTAGTCGGATTAGAATCGAAGTAACACCACCCAAAACCCACAAAGTCAAAAAGCGTATATTTGTGGCCATCGCGCACTCCATGCCATCCTGCTGAGCTCGCTCGCACATAGACACTGCCAGCTTTAGAAGAAAATGGAAACGTTCTGATGATGAGATCAGTGTTTATATTATATTGCCCGGAAGCCTCTAAAATATTTCTTCGGAGTGTGACAGCCGAGTGTGCAGGAATACCATGCTCCCGAAGCTTGCGAATGAGATCTATGTCTCCAGTTACAACGCTTGCATCAAGTTTTTTCGCCGCACTGTAGATGTGAGCATCAGTACCAAACTCGGCCTCACATAAAAGGATATCGTTCAAGTCATCATCGATTAACCAGTCAAATTTAACTGCCGATTGATTGAGAGCTATGTAAAATAGTGGTGGATTATCCCGGTATTTTTTAACGGCGTGTAAGGCTTCTTCTATTGTCCGTGACGATACAATCACGACGCCGCCCGATTGAGCTATCAGTCCCAGCAGCTCTCTAACATAAGAATTACTGATCAAGCACACGTGAAGCAGCGTGTTGGTATCGAGCAGATAGCGAGGGCCTTCAAAAGCATCTTTAGCTTTACTCATGGCGTTAAGCCTATTTAGTTTTCGGTCTTAAGAAACGGTATTAAAATTCCTATTTATTCCTAGTACCATGACAGATTGACCATTTTTCTGTCCAAGGTCGGCGATGCGGCGCTAACTGCCTGCCCCTTAAGTCACTTAACCACTTTTAAATGCCTAGTGTTCCCACCAGGGATAGCAATCTCACCTTCAAGATGGTTATCGCGAGGTAATTCAAATGGCGGGTGACTATTTAAGTCTACAAGCTTGATCTTGTGATCACTGAATCGTTGGAAATTGAGCACGTAGGCAGATAGCCAATCACCCCGATTTCCCAAACTGACAGAATCGTAGCACGGAATACCAATATGGTAGTGCCACAGCATATGCTTACGTGCAAACTGCACTTTAGCAACAAACTGTCGGTCGTTAGTATCGACGTCAGTAGATTCCTTCAGCCGACCCGGAAAATGCATTGCATCGCCAAAGCCATGGGCAAGATAGCGTTCTATAAACTGATTAAATTTTGCTTGATCTGAAAGTTCATTAGGGTGACAACGCGGAGGCGATACACTCGCATTCATGTAGATTTTTAAAAAGTGAAAACTTACTGATACCTGTCGTTCCATGACAATTATCCTCGAGGATGACTTCCCTTAACCTTCTTGTGTGACCAGCTGGTAGTACGCGGCTTCCAACTCACGGTGTATTTCTGCCCCTGTCATCGGCCCTTTCAGCACGATAACTTCGCCAGAGTCCTTACCCTCAACAGCCTCAGCCATGCGAGCCAAGTCAAACGAGTAGTTGGATGAGTTGTTTCCCTTAGCATCCGACATGCGGAATAGCTCCTTTAGTTCTTTTTGCGTGAACGGGTTGTAATGATAGTAACTGAGCGAAATTTGGTCAAATTTGATTGGTTAGAGGCGGCAACGCCGCCGGGGTTTGCCAGTTTTACCGAAGGTGGTCTAACATTGAGGCTTCACGGAGTCTTAATCACAAGGATGAATGCAAATGCCAATCAACACCTCGAGCCCACTAAGCCAAGCTATTATCGAACTTCTTCAGAATATTGACCAGGAACTCACGGAACAGCTTGCAGCAGCCCCCGGTGGCGCTATAAAGGCCTATATTTTCGGTGGATGTGCAACTCACCTATTCGTAAACAGTCGTGCAAGTAACGACCTTGACGTTGCTATGGTTGCCAAAGAGGGACTGAATATCGGTGAGATCAAATTTGTTACTAATACAGCATACTATGATCATCCGGACTATGGTCCCTCGTTGATCGAATTTGATAAGACTTTTAATGTAGACTCCACACCTGTAGTCAGTCCCGACTATCGAGATCGAGCTATTCCGCTGGAAACTGGAAATAAATATCTAGATTGCTATGTAGCGAACCCTGTCGATATTGCTGTTTCGAAATTATCCCGATGCGCAGCGGACGATGTTTCTGATATCTTAGCGCTTTACACAAACGGCTGTTTCACCATTGAATCATTCGCTGAGCGAGGCTATGAAGCGGCTGAGTATCACCATGACCCTGAGAAGTTGCGCTCAAATATTGAGCACGTTATACTGCAACTCAAGAAACATCAGCAGTAGACGGTTATAGGCATTGACATGATGAATCTTCAACACGCATTTGACCAATTGGTCAAACAGCCCAATTCAAACCTCTCTAAGAACCGCTTAGAGCAGGTTGCTTTGGCTGTGTGGTATGGAGATTTCGTTCCTAATGTGAACCGCTACAAAGGCCGCCAAGCCGCTCAGGCTGGGTTTGTGCTTGATAAACTCAGTCGCTTTAACTGCCTGACCGCGGAACAAAAGCTCCGCGTACGTGAGCCTCTCCATAGCCTAAAGACTGAGGCGGCAGGCTTTTCGTCGGTGCAAACCAAGGATAGTCTGGCGAAGATGTGGGGAGCTGATTATTCGTTAGCCGACGCCTTTACTGCGCTATTACCGCTGCAAACAAGACACTTCCAAGCGCAACGGGCGCGATAGTTGTGAGCCCCCCCGGAAAATCCGAGCAGTTATAAGTAGAAAATTCCGTTAAACTAAAACGAAGGAGTTTTCTATGCCCAAATACATCGATCTCGAAATCACACTCAACGACACGCCCTACCCGATCACGCGAACTCTGCGGGTGCCGGCGGCGACCGACCTGCATCAGTTGCATCACTACATTCAGCTAGCAATGGGTTGGGAACTCAGCCATTTGCATCTGTTCACCACCATAAAAGGTACGTTTACCGACTATTTTGACGACGTTGAGCCGAGTGACGATCAACCTGAGTTTGGCATCAAAATCACCGAGGTCTTGCCGCGAAAGGGCAGCGCCATGACGTATTTATATGACTTTGGCGATGATTGGGAACATACGGTGCGTCACCTTGGCAGCGTAATAGACGCAAATGAACTAGGCGTGAGATTGCGTAAAGCTACTGGAGCGTGTCCAGAGGAAGACAGCGGTGGCATCTGGAATTTACCTAAACGCAGCACGCGTAAGCCGGACCTCACGCTCTTACAACAACGTTTAGATGAGTTTTACCATTTAACCGTTACCGACGGCGTGGCACCACAGCCGGCCTTTTGTACAGTACATGGCTTCGACCAACTCGACGAAGACGAAGACATCGAGCAATTTCAACACCCTCTAAGTAATGCAGCCGATCAAGCGATGCGTTTTCATATCTACGATACCATTGAAGACCTGTACGGCTTTGAGCATCTCCAACCCTTTGATAATGATCCTTTCGGCTATCGTCCCCTACACATTCAAGCGCCACCCGTTGAGTTAGCAAAGGACGCTCCTATTGTGCGCGCAGTCATGCCGATGTTGGTCGATATGTTGAGTAAACAAATCAAGTTCACCAGTAGTGGCTATTTACCGGTTAAATACGTGAAAGCCATGTTTGCTGAATTGAGCGACGACCGCTATCCCATGATCCGTGAATTGCAGCGGTATCAGCCCAGCTCTGAGTCTGTTGTTAAAGCAGTGACTGTGCTTCGTCACATTTTGCTGATGAGTGGCATAGTTGAAACCACGAAAACAACAATGGGACTTACCCTCAAAGGCCTAGAACTAGTGGCAATGCGCGACTACGCACAACTCTACTTAGTATTGCTCGAGACAACACTGCGCAAGTTTAACTGGGGGTACATCACCTACTCCAATGAATGCCCATTACAGCAGAGCGCGGCGCCAATCATGCTATTACAGAGCAGTTTACTGCATCCGCAAACACCGGTAAGTGATGAAATGCTGTACGACCTACTCGCGGGAATAGTTGCCGGCATTATGCGGGAGCCCATCGAGCGCAAAATTTGGCACGAAGAAGACGAAGATCCACGCAAGTTTCTATTTCGGCAACGCTACTGTTATTTTTTCGGATTGCTCGGCATTTGGGAACATGGAGCGAAACCCAACTTTCTCGCGGCGATTACCGAGTCACGACAAATAACAGTTACCGAGCTTGGCCGCTCGTTGATTGGTTTTAAGAAAGGGGCGAATGTGCGGTGAATGCGCGCTACTCACGAAAATGCGGCCGAAGCCACGAGAAGTGGATCAAAATTAATGGCCGAAAGTGGGTCAGTTTAGTTGGCCATTAACACCCTTAACCTTCTTGTGTGACCAGTTGGTAGTAGGCAGCTTCCAACGCACTGTGTATTTCTGCCCCTGTCATCGGCCCTTTCAGCACGATAACTTCGCCAGAGTCCTTACCCTC
>NZ_RJLC01000008.1:24519-159266 GCF_003999375.1 Pseudidiomarina mangrovi | reverse complement strand
AGGACATCGCCAGGCACCTATTCCGAACAAGCCCCAGCCTAACCGCTGGGGCTTTTTCTTTGGTGCTCTTCTTTTCTCAGGCAAAAATGTTTTGATGCAAAAAGCGCTATTAATTAGTAGTTTTCACCATCGCCGCTTATTCGATTCGGCCATATAAAACCAATAAAAACAGTACGTTAATAGTTGGCACGGTTCTTGTATATATCTAGATAAAGCAACTAACTGGAGTTTTATCATGACAAAAGAATCAAAAAATACAATCTGGTGGGTGGTTGGTATCGTGCTGGCGTTGGTGCTATTTGGCGACGTGATTTTCGCTATCTTAGGCTCAATTCTTGGCACTATTCTAGCCATTGGTATCACTGGCATCGTGTTGTTTGCGGTTGCCGCTGCGGCTTTTGCCTTAGTGGTTGTGGTTGGTGGTAGTGTCGCTCTTGCTACTGGTGTGGCGCTTTTTGCCGTAGCTATTGCCGCATTAGGTACATTATGGCCGTTTATAATTCTTGGCTTGATTGTGTATTTAATGGTGCGTAAGCGTCCACAGGCAGTGTAAACTGATGGCACCTGAACAGTGTGCCATGAGGATGTTTACATGCGTTTTACCATAGCCGTTGGGTTGGCTACCTTATTGTTTGCTAATCTAGCTCATGCCGTTGACGTAGATATTAGTAATGTTTGGTTACGTGAAACCATTCCTGGCGCTGAAAATGGCGCCGCTTATTTCACCATGACCAATCAACAGGCCGAAGTGATTCGCTTAGTGGGTGCAACAACGAGCGCCGCGCGCGCGGTAGAGGTTCATGAACACGTCATGCGTGATGGTATGTTGCGCATGCGCCGTGTACTAGCCCTTGAAGTTGCGCCAGATGCTACCGTTGAGCTCAAGCCAGGCAGCTATCATTTGATGATGTTTGGCCTAGTCGCTCCATTAGTGGTCGGTGACCAGATTGAATTCACCCTCAATTTCGATAATGGCGACACCAAGACCATTATCGGTGAAGTACGACCCATTCAATAAGGTAATAGGCTATGAAAAAGACTCTAACAGCGTTACTGATGACATCCGCTATACTGCCTTTTGCCGCCAGCGCTGATACCGTTTTTGGTGTTTATGCCGGTGGACAATATTGGCACACCGACACCAGTGGTAGCTTTGCTGATAGCAATAATTTACGAAAATTCGATTTCTCTAGCGATCAGCAATCTAGTCTCTATATCTCAGTGGAGCATCCAATCCCGCTGATTCCGAATATCAAAGTACGTCACAATCAGCTTGAAGCCAATGGTATGACAACCTTGGCCAGTGACTTTAGCTTTGCCAACCAAAGCTGGAGCGCCGGTAGTTCGGTGCAAACACTTATTGACCTCACGCATACCGATTTCACCTTGTATTATGAAATCCTTGATAATGATCTAACCGCATTGGATTTGGGCGTTACTGCCAAGCGTGTCGAAGGCTTATTAGCCGTGCGCGATGTCAATCAAAGTGCTGAGCTAGCTGGAGATGGTTGGGTACCCACGCTGTATGCGCATGGTCGTTTCGGTATTCCAGCCACAGATTTTACCATCTATGCATTAGCCAATGCGGTCAGCATTGATGACAATAGCATTCGTGACATGGAAGCGGGCCTTGAATATCGACTGGTGGAAAACCTTGCCGTAGATATCAATTTACAGCTCGGCTATCGCTCAGTCACCATCGAGCTCGATGACTTAGATGGTATTTATTCTGATTTGCGCTTCAAAGGCCCGTATTTGGGGTTAGAAATTCACTTCTAGTAATATGGGGTGACGGTAACGGCTTCCAGTTGGTAGCCGACTACCGCCACCTGTCCTTCTGCACGTTCTACCTTGATAGTGCCCTCTACCCATACCGCATCGAAGGTATGCTCATAGGGCACCCCTTGCGGAAAGCGCACTAAGATAATTTGATTAGGCGGCGGTGGTGGTACGTGAATACAGGCGCCAAAGTAAGGAACTAGTAGAAATTCGGTGACCTTTTCAGCATCGCCCTCGAGTTGCACCACATAGCCGGGAATTTTAATGCGCTTGCCATCGAGACTCGCCACCATAGGTGCATCGAGCTCAGGTTGCATGGCTAAATCAGGGTTATTCTCATAGAACGCCTGGCTGCGCACCGGTGGTGGTTTATAGCCTTCAGGCACCAGTTCCTTCCATTGCGTT
The DNA here is from genome assembly GCF_003999375.1 of Pseudidiomarina mangrovi. GTDB lineage: Bacteria > Pseudomonadota > Gammaproteobacteria > Enterobacterales > Alteromonadaceae > Pseudidiomarina > Pseudidiomarina mangrovi. Next base: position 157,082 of record NZ_RJLC01000008.1, on the reverse strand, counting down.
TCAACATAATCGTTGGCATCAGCTACCGCTACGCCAGTGCTCAAAACCAGCAGGGCAGTCAGAATTAAGGACTTCAAATACATCATAATTTTACCGATAATCCGTCGGCCAGCGCGAGCCGATAGGCGCGCCACGCAGGCACTAAGCTAAGAAACAGAGCAGCTACTAGAATAGCAGCTATTAGCCGCCATTCTGCCGCAGTAAGACCAGTTGCGGATAAGCTGAGACCAAACCACTGCTGTAACAGTTCGCCCCCCAGGCCAATCACGCCAAATAATCCAGCCACCGCGAGCACTAAACCGGCACTGGTGAGAACTAACGCTTCACTGACCAGCAAACTAAAAATCTGCACTGGACCCGCGCCAATAGCACGCAAAATGGCCATTTCGCGGCGCCGCTCACGCAGACTGGCTAACAATGTGGTGAGCATGCCAATCAGGCCGGTAATAACCACCAACACAGAGATACTAAAGAGAGCCCGCTCAAATACCTGCATAGTGCGCCAGAACTCTTGCAGCGCTACGCCGGGGATGATTGCGGTCATAGGTTCGGCGCGGTAAGTATTGATGTCACGCTGCAACCGCAGTGCCAGTGGTTTACTTTGCAAGCCGAGCAGCACCGCACTGAGGGTGTAAACCGGTGGCTCTGCATGCTCATCATCATGATTATGATCATGGTGATTATGCCCATGGTCGCCGCTTTCAACGCTTGCGGGGATATATTCACCATGCACCAAGCCCAGCCCTTCTAAGGCAATATAGAGCGCTTGGTCCACCGGCGTACCGGTGCGTTGTAAAATGCCACTGACCACAAATGGATGATCATCATGCTGGCTAAAACTGGGACCGCCCGAACCATGGGCAACCGTGACCGGGTCACCTACACGCAAGCCTAATTGTACAGCGACCTCAGCGCCGACCACTAGCTGCTGTTCATTGGCAAACATCGCGCCATCAGCAAAACTTAGTGGTTGCTGCTGGCCATAGCGGAAGAACTCAAAGTAGTCGCCCGTGGTAGCTACCACCGGGAAACCGCGTACGCTATCGCCCATGGCTAAGGGGATAGACCAAGCAACACCGGGCAGGGATTTCAAATGTTGGTAGCTATCCCAGCTGATGGTGCTGGTTAAATTACCGATATGGAACACGCTGCTCAACAATAATTGAGTAGAGCCAGTGCGCCCACCAACAATCAAGTCGGTGGCTGAAATAGTATTCGCGAAATTGTTTTGCGTTTGTGTTTTAAGCCGCTCCACGCCTAGCAGCAATAAGCTACTGACGGCGATCGCCAGTACCGTTAACCAGGCACTAACGCGACGATTCCATAAGCTCGCACAGGCCAGTTTAAACATGCTTGGCCTCGCGCTGCACGGCGTTGATCGCGGTAAATTCGATCACTCGCGCAAAATGTTTGGCGAGCGTGGCATCGTGGGTGACAAACAATAATGTTGATTGCTGCGCTGCACATTGTTCGAACAGAACCTCAATAAAGGCATCACGATGAGCCTGATCAAGTGCTGAGGTTGGTTCGTCGGCAATAATTAATGCTGGTGCGCCCAGTAATGCCCGAGCAGCGGCAACACGTTGTTGTTGGCCGACACTGAGTTGCTGCGCATGCAGTTGCTGTTCGGCAGTGCTCAGGCCTAATCGCGTTAACAGCGCCGCACTCGCTTGGTCGACTGAAAGACCCTGTTGTTGCAGCCGTTGCCGACGGGCTGGAGCAAACTGGCAGGCCAGTGCTACGTTAGCCACGGCGGATAGATAAGGAAGTAGATTAAACTGCTGAAAAATATAACCTATCTCGTTGGCGCGTAGACGGTCACGTTGACGCTGATTGAGCGCAGTAAGTGGCTGATTTAGCACCTGTAGCTGACCTTCAGTTGGGCAATGAATACCCGCAATTAAACTCAACAAGGTCGATTTGCCGCAACCACTCGGGCCACGCAACAGTACTTGCTCACCACGCTGAATGCTGAGCTGCGGAATGTCCAAGGTGTGATGTTGAGCGCCCGGCCACCTGAAACGTACATGCTCCAGAGTGATACAGGCGCTCATCAGAGTTATTTACCCTGAGCGCGGTCGAATGATGACTGGATTTCGTGCTTTGCAGCAGCGATATCGCCCCAGCCTTCTACTTTCACCCATTTGCCTTTCTCCAGCTCTTTGTAGCGCTCGAAGAAATGGGTAATTTGCGCTTTAAGCAATTCTGGTAAGTCGTTGACGTTTTGAATGTGATCGTATTCTTTGGTCAATTTGCTGATTGGCACAGCGATGACTTTGGCGTCTTCACCTTTTTCATCAGTCATCAGCAATACGCCCACTGGACGACAGGTAATGACTGAGCCAGCTTGCAACGGGTACGGCGTAGGCACTAGCACGTCAACTGGATCGCCGTCGAGTGACAGGGTATCGTTGACGTAGCCGTAGTTGCACGGATAGAACATTGGCGTTGACATAAAACGGTCAACCCATAGGGCGCCAGTATCTTTGTCGACTTCATATTTGATCGGGTCAGCATTGGCTGGGATCTCAATGATCACGTTTACTTCGTCAGGAAGCTTGTTCCCGGCACTTACGTCTTTTAAGCTCATAACAATTCCTGTTTAAAGGTCAAAAATCTGCCCGCTAGTATACTCGTTTACGTTACTTTTGCGAAGATTCTAGGTAGTTTAAGCAGCTCTTCACTTCGTCCGCTGAGCCCAGAATAACGCTGATGCGCTGATGGATATCGGTGGGCTGAATAGTCATTATTCGTTGGCTTTCTGTATAGGCTAAGCCGCCGGCTTGTTCCACCAGCCATGCCATTGGATTCCCTTCGTACATCAAGCGCAGTTTGTACGGTTTATCAGCTGAGCGACCATCCCATGGATAGGCAAACAGCCCGCCGCGGCATAATACCCGATGCACATCGGCAACCATAGCGGCGACCCAACGCATATTGAAGTTTTTGCCCCGCGGCCCCTCGACACCTTGCAATAGATCATCGACGTAGCGACGCATGCCATCTTGCCAATGCCGATAATTCGACATGTTGATGGCAAACTCACGGGTGCTTGGTTCAATGGTCACTTGGTCGTCGGTCAGCAAAAACTCGCCAACGGTTTGGTCCAAGGTAAACATCCGCACGCCATGGCCGGTGGTCAGCACTAACATGGTGGATGGCCCGTACAGCACATAACCGGCGGCGACTTGATGATTGCCCGGCTGTAAGAACATATCGGCTTCACCGCTGGCGTTGGCAGGTACCGGCAATACCGAGAAAATCGTGCCTACCACGCTATTGATATCAATATTCGAGCTACCATCGAGTGGATCAAAAGCCACCAGATACTTACCCTGTAGGTTGCCATTGACGATACCATCTTCTTCTTCCGAGGCGACGGCGCGGACAAAATCGCTTTCGAGCAAAATGTCTTTCAGCAATTGGTTGGCAAGTACATCCAATTTCTTCTGTGTTTCGCCCTGAATATTCTCGTCTAGAGTGGAACCGAGCACGCCGGCCATTTCGCCTTGACTGAGGCGGTAAGCGATTTCTTTTGCACAGATTTGTAGTGAGTGCAGAACCGAGATCAGAGCGGCGTCGACATTGTCTTTGCGCAGAGTCGGAATAAGGCGTTGCATGAATTCCTCGCACGATTGCTGGTGTTGCGGATAGGGGCTAATAAAACGCCGCTAAGTTTAACGCATTTTTAGCCAAATTACCCGCACCACATCGCATCCAAATTGATCAGCATGCTACACTAAGCCATTGCTCGATCAGCGGCTTTGGGAACAACCAATTCATGCATATTCATATTCTTGGTATTTGTGGCACCTTTATGGGCGGTATTGCCGCCATTGCAAAGGCGCTAGGGCATCATGTCACTGGCAGCGATGCCCAGGTCTATCCGCCCATGAGCGATCAGCTGCGGCAACTCGGCATTACCCTGATTGAGGGCTATGACCCGCAGCAGCTGGAACCGCGTCCCGACTTGGTGATCATTGGTAATGCCATGAGCCGCGGTAACCCAGCCGTTGAAGCGGTGTTAAGTCAGCGTATTCCGTACACCTCAGGGGCGCAATGGCTGCATGATGCGGTACTGCAGCATAAATGGGTGCTGGCGGTAGCCGGTACCCATGGCAAAACCACCACCGCGAGTATGTTGACCTGGATCATTGACTACGCGGGGCTGCGGCCGAGCTTTTTGGTGGGTGGCGTGCTGGCTAACTTTGCCGAATCAGCGCGATTGACCGACAGCGACTTTTTTGTCATCGAAGCGGACGAATACGATACGGCATTCTTCGATAAGCGTTCCAAATTCGTACACTATTGCCCAACAACCCTGATCCTCAATAATCTTGAGTTCGATCATGCTGACATTTTCAGCGATCTTGCAGCGATTCAGCGGCAATTCCATCATTTAATGCGTGTGGTACCTAAGCATGGCAGGGTCTTCAGTCCAGCCTATGATCAGGCTCTCAATCAAGTACTACAACAGGGTTGTTGGAGTGAACATGTGGCGGTAGGTGGTGATACCGAATGGGAAGCACAGCTGCTCGATCAAGCAGGCTCAGCCTTTACGGTGTATCATCAACGGCAACGCAGTGGCGAGGTGAATTGGTCGTTGATTGGTGAGCATAACGTCGATAACGCGCTGATGGCGATTGCCGCAGCGCATCATGTCGGGGTGTCCATTGCCACCAGTTGTGAGGCGCTCGGGCATTTTAAAAATACGCGTCGGCGTATGGAATTGCGCGGCGAGGTGGGGCAGATACGGGTGTATGACGACTTTGCTCACCACCCAACAGCTATTGCCACCACACTTGCTGGTTTGCGCGCCAAGGTTGGCCAACAGCGAATTTGGGCGGTACTAGAGCCACGTTCAAATACCATGAAGCTTGGTGTGCATGCGGATCAACTTGCCAGCGCCCTTGCTGCCGCCGATCAGGTGCTGATGTTACAGCCGCAGGGTTTAACTTGGTCGGCGGCTGATTATCTGCCGCAAGCGCAGGTGTTTCAGTCGGTCAGCGATATTTTAGCCCACTTAGCCGCGCAGCTGCAGCCACAGGATCACGTACTGATTATGAGTAACGGTGGCTTTGACAACATTCACAACCGCTTGCTACAGCAGCTGTCAGCCACCACGGAGTCTTCGTCATGAATTCAGCCATTACCTTAGCCATTACCGGCGCTTCTGGTGCGCCCTATGCGGTGCGCTTATTGGAATGTTTATTGGCTCAGCAACAACAGGTGCATGTGTTGTTATCCAGTGCCGCCCGGGTGGTGTTTGCCACTGAGCTGAATTGGCAATTGCCGGCCAGCCCACAGGCCACTGCGTTAGCTTTACAGGAGCGTTTTCAGGTCAGCGCGGAACAGTTGCAAGTGTATGGCAAAGAGCAGTGGTTTGCCCCGGTCGCTTCGGGTTCTGCGGCGCCGAAAAAAATGGTGGTGTGCCCATGTTCAACAGGTACGCTGTCAGCCATTGCCAACGGTGCCAGCGATAACCTGATTGAACGCGCTGCCGATGTGGTGATCAAGGAGCGTGGCCAGCTGATTTTACTGCCGCGTGAAATGCCGCTGTCAGCGATTCACTTAGAAAATATGCTAAAATTAGCGCGTCTTGGCGTGACCATCATGCCAGCCGCACCGGGTTTTTATCATCAGCCACAAACTATCGACGACCTGATCGATTTTGTGGTGGCTCGCATATTAGACCATCTCGGCCTAAAGCAAACCATTCAACCGCAATGGGGTTACGGACAGGAGTCGTCATAACCGATGAAAGCATTATCAATTCGTGGCTTACGTAAAGTCTATAAAGGTGGCGTAGAAGCCCTTAAAGGCATTGATTTGGATGTCAATCAAGGCGATTTCTTTGCCTTGTTGGGCCCCAATGGTGCCGGTAAATCGACCACCATTGGCGTCATCTCCAGCTTAGTGAACAAAACCGCCGGCACCGTCAGCGTGTTTGGCTATGACCTAGACACCCAGTTGGTCGATTTGAAACGCCAAATTGGGTTAGTACCGCAAGAATTCAATTTCAACCAGTTTGAGACGGTGCAACAAATTGTCGTCAACCAAGCCGGCTATTACGGTGTGCCACGCGATGTTGCTAAGCAGCGCTCGCAGCAATACCTGACCCAGCTGGGCTTGTGGGAAAAACGTAACAGCCCCGCTCGCACATTGTCAGGTGGTATGAAGCGCCGCTTGATGATTGCCCGCGCGCTATTGCACGAGCCGAAATTGCTGATCCTCGATGAACCGACTGCGGGTGTCGATATTGAACTGCGCCGCAGCATGTGGGACTACCTAGAGCAAATCAATAAGCAGGGTATTACCATTATTTTGACCACCCACTATTTGGAAGAGGCCGAGAGCTTGTGTCGCAATATCGCCATTATCGATGGCGGCAGTATTATTGAGAACACCTCGATTAAGCGCTTGTTAGCCACCTTAAATATGGAAACCTTTGTGCTTGATCTCGACCCGAACAGTGTCAGCGGCACAGTGACCTTGCAGGACTTCCAATGGCGCCAGGTTGATGACCATACCCTGGAAGTCGACGTACAAAAGAGCAAAGGGCTTAACAGCGTGTTCGCGCAACTGAGTGAACAAAACATCCAAGTACTATCGATGCGCAACAAAGCTAACCGCCTCGAAGAATTGTTTGTCAATTTAGTTGAGCAAGGCCGTCAGAGCGGCAGCAAAGCAGGAGCGAAGTAATGTCTGGGTTCAATAGCATTGCCTTGAAAACTATCTGGATCAAAGAGTGTACGCGGTTCTTGCGTATTTGGGTGCAAACGCTGGTGCCACCAGCAATTACCATGACGCTGTATTTCATTATTTTTGGCAGTATTGTCGGTTCCCGCATTGGTGAAATGGGTGGCCGCCCGTACATGGAGTTTATTGTGCCGGGGCTGATTATGATGTCAGTCATCACCAACTCCTATTCCAACGTGGCATCGTCATTTTTTAGCGCTAAATTTCAGCGCAACATTGAAGAAATGCTGGTAGCACCAGTATCTACCGCCGTCATTATTGCCGGTTATGTTGGTGGTGGTGTAGCCAGAGCGCTGGTGGTGGCGGTGATTGTCACGCTGGTAAGCTTTCTGTTCGTGGATAACGTGCAGTTGCATCATGGTGTCATTTTGGTACTGACCGTGATTTTGACCTCAACACTATTTTCACTAGCGGGCCTGATCAACGCGGTGTACGCCAAAACCTTTGACGACATTTCGATTGTGCCGACCTTTGTGCTAACGCCGTTGACCTATTTGGGCGGGGTATTTTTTAGCATTAACTTACTGCCTGGCATTTGGCAGACCATTGCCCAAGCCAACCCAATTGTCTATATGGTCAATGCCTTCCGTTATGGCTTCTTGGGCATTTCTGATGTGCATGTGGGTGTAGCCATGGGTGTGATTGTGTTGTTTAACCTAGCGTTTTTCGTCATCGCTTATCAACTCTTACAACGTGGCGTAGGTATCCGTTCGTGATCGATGAGTCACGTCCGGTTACCACCAATCAGCACGGCAACCATGATGATTTGGTGAAAGTGGTGATGCGCCATTTGCGTGCGCCCTTTCAAAAGCCCATTCAAGCCCATAACCGTGAAGCCTTTAATCAGGCTCAGCAGTTGCTGGCTGATTGGGATGGCCCGCTGATCCTCGATTCGTGTTGTGGCGTGGGTGAGAGTACCGCGTGGTTAGCGCGCGAAAACCCGGATGCCTTGGTCATTGGGGTGGATAAATCAGCCCACCGCTTAGCCCGCCACGCACATTATCAGGCCGCCGAGGCAGGTCACCGTTATCTGCTGGTGCGGGCTGATTTGATGGATTTTTGGCGCTTAGCCGTGGCAGCGCATTGGCAGCCCAAGCAGCATTATATTTTGTATCCGAACCCGTGGCCGAAGTCGGCGCATTTTAGTCGCCGTTGGCATGGCAGCCCGGTGTGGCCCTATGTGATTGGCCTCGGTGGCGAATTAGTGATGCGCTCCAATTGGGTGATGTATCTGACCGAGGTGGCGAGTAGTCTGGCGTTGGTCAATTGCGCCGCAACCCTGAGCCCATTGCTGCATCAGCATCAACCGATTACGCCGTTTGAACGTAAATATCAGCGCAGTCGGCAACAACTGTGGGAATTACGTGCCCAGTTACCCGAAGATGGTCGCTATTTTTCTGCAATAGAGGCAGAATAGTTGCCCGTTTTAGCTTTTAAACAAGGAATTGCGCTTGGCCAACGATATTTTCGCTGAAGTCAGTCAAGAAGCGTTACTGAAGATCTTCACCATTCCCGAGGCGCCTGATTCGACCCTCGGCAAGATCGAAAAGCATCTCTCTGAAAATCTCATGGGTTTTCTCGGTGAGCGCATTGTTGCGCGTGAAAAGCCCTTGCATGAAATTGAACAGGTATTCAACGCCAGCGAAATTCCTGAATTACCACGTTATGTATCGGACCATACCGAGTTCTTATTGAATAATTTGGTGGCGCATTCGGTGCATACCGCGTCGCCACGCTTTATTGGCCACATGACCTCGGCGTTGCCCTACTTTTTGCTGCCACTAGCGAAATTGATGGTTGGCCTCAATCAAAATCTGGTCAAAATAGAAACCTCCAAAGCCTTTACCCCACTTGAGCGCAATGTGCTCGGTATGTTGCACCATTTGGTCTATCAGCGTGATAGTAAGTTCTATCAGCGCTGGATGCATAGCGCCCAACACTCACTCGGAGCCATGTGTTCAGGCGGTACCATTGCTAACATCACCGCGTTGTGGGTGGCGCGCAACTTATTACTGAAACCTGAGGGTGAGTTTGCTGGTATCAGTGCCGAGGGTTTAGCCGCTGGGCTGGCGCACTATGGTTATAAGCGCTTAACTATTATGGTGTCAGAACGCGGCCATTACTCACTCGGTAAAGCTGCCGATGTGCTCGGTATTGGGCGACGTAATTTAATCGCCGTGGCCACTGACGAGAATAATCGTATCCGCGTCGATAAGCTGCGTGAAGCCTGTGCCCAAGTGGCTGCCGATGGCGGTAAGGTACTGGCGATTATTGGTGTGGCGGGTACCACTGAAACGGGTCACATTGACCCACTCATTGAGTTGGCCGATGTTGCCAGTGACGTAGGCGCTCACTTTCACGTTGATGCAGCGTGGGGTGGTGCCACCTTAATGTCGAATAATCATCGCCATTTGTTAGCCGGTATCGAGCGTGCTGATAGTGTGACTATTGATGCCCACAAACAAATGTATGTGCCCATGGGGGCAGGTATGGTGCTTTTCCGCGACCCGAGTATGGTGCGCGCTATTGAGCATCACGCCGAATATGTCATTCGCCATGGTTCGAAAGATCTTGGTGCGCACACTATGGAAGGCTCACGGCCGGGCATGGCCATGATGGTCTATTCAGCGCTGCAGGTGATGGGCCGCCAAGGCTTTGAATTGCTGATTGATCAGAGTATTGAAAAGGCTAAACTGTTCGCTAGGCTGATTGCTGAGCAGGATGACTTTGAGGTGATCAGCGAGCCGCAATTGTGCTTGCTGACCTATCGCTTTATTCCGGCCAAAGTGAAGCAGGTGATTGGCCGCGCCAATGCCGAGCAAATCAAACGCATTATGCCGCATTTGAACGCCTTAACCCGGTTTATCCAAAAGCGCCAACGCGAAACCGGCACCTCGTTTGTATCACGGACCAAAATTACCCCAGCGCAATACCATCGTGAACCCACCGTGGTGTTTCGGGTGGTATTAGCCAACCCATTAACCACCGCAGAGATGTTGCAAGAGATCTTAGCTGAACAGCGGCAGATTGCGGCCCAAGCCATGAGCCTGCGCTCGGCACTCTATACCGAGTTACGTGAATTAGGCCTGGTACGTGACTAACGCGTGACCTGTAGGTTATCGATCAGCCGGGTTTTACCTAAATAAGCGGCAACAACAATGACTAACTCGTTGTCGTTGCTGCTCGCTTCAGCCATATCATTGCGCCGCCGCACACTCAGGTAGTCAATCCGAAAACCACCTTGTTGTAACCGCTCTGTTGCTTCGGCTACCGCCGATTCAATGGCGCTACCCGCCTTGAGTTGCGCAGCGATAGTTTGCAATGTGGCATAAATCAGCGGTGCTTGCTGGCGCTCAGTAGCAGTCAAATAACCATTGCGTGAGCTCAACGCCAAACCATCTGCGGCACGTTCAGTGGGCATGCCGATCACCTTCACCGGTAAACTCAAATCTTTGCTCATCAGACGAATGACTTGCAGCTGCTGATAGTCTTTTTCGCCAAATATGGCTAGATCGGGTTGCACCATATTAAACAGTTTGGCAACGATGGTGGCGACGCCACGGAAATGTCCCGGGCGACTCGCTCCGCATAAAATATCGGAGATATCGGGTACTTCAATATAGCTTTGTTGGGCTAGGCCGCGCGGATACATATCCGCTACCGTTGGTGCAAATACCGCAGCCGCACCACGTTCAACCAAAGCTTGGCAATCAGCGGCAAAGGTACGTGGGTAGCTATCAAGATCTTCGTTGGCGCCAAATTGCAGCGGGTTAACAAAAATACTGACGATCACCGCATCGGCGCGCTGGCGACCTAGGTCGACCAGTTTTAAATGGCCTTCATGCAGGTTGCCCATGGTCGGCACAAAGGCTAACGAACCCTTTAGTTGTTTTCGCCATGCACGTAATTCTTCAAGACTTTTTAGTACTTGCATACACCGCTATCCTAACCACTAAAACTATGTTCTGGACCGGGAAAACTGCCATCTTTTACGGCATGGATATAGGCGCTCACGGCAGCGCTAAGTGAACCATGATCGGCTAAAAAGTTTTTCACAAACTTAGGTAGATAATCGCTGTTTAAGCCCAACATATCGTGCATCACTAAAATTTGTCCGTCGCAGTCAGGGCCAGCACCAATACCAATGGTCGGAATACTAAGTTGTTGGGTGATACGCGCGGCGAGTGAAACCGGTACACATTCCAGCACCAGTAATTGTGCACCCGCTTGCTGCAGGGCCAGTGCTTGGCGCAGGGTATTATCAGCCGCTGATTGCTCGCGCCCTTGTACTTTATAGCCACCCAATACATTGACCGATTGCGGTAGTAAACCTAGGTGGGCACAGACCGGAATACCGCGCTCTACCAAACCACGAATGGTCTCGACCAGCCATTCACCGCCTTCTAGTTTGACCATATTGGCACCGGAGCGCATGAGTTCAGCGGCGGAATCGTAGGCTTGCTGTGGGTTGCTGTAGCTCATAAACGGCATATCGGCCACCACAAATGCCTCGGGCGCACCACGGCGCACTGCCGCGGTATGATAGGCGACATCAGCAACGCTGACCGGAATGGTGGAGCCATGGCCCTGAACGACATTACCGAGGGAGTCACCCACCAACATGAAATCCATGCCGAGGCTGGCAAATAAGCGCGCAAAGGTCGCATCATAGGCGGTGATCGAGACGATCTTGTCACCGGCGGCTTTCATTTTGGTTAGGCTGGCAATACTTATAGCGGCCATGCGGCTCTCCTTACATGCGCGGAGCTTGATTGTATCAGCTAATTTTGACCAGGTCATGACCCGCTGCAGCGGCCTGTAGTTGCTGCCAAATCTGCGCTAGTGCGCGGCCATCGGGGAGGCATAAGGTCGGTTCAAGTTCTAGCAGCGGTACCAGCACAAAGTCCCGCTGGCACAGGCCAAGGTGAGGGATCTGTAGCTGTGCCTCGGCAATGGTGTCATCGCCATACAAGAGAATATCGATATCGAGGGTTCGCTCACCCCAGCGGCGCTGCCGTTGGCGGCCAAACTGCTGTTCTATGCGATGTGCCAGTTGTAGCAAAGCGGCGGGTGTCAGCAGCGTATCAGCTGCTACTACGGCGTTGACGTAATCCGGCTGATCGGTCGGGCCCATTGGCTTACTACCGTAAAACGAAGAGCAGCGCAGGTTGCGCAATTCAGGGTGTTGCTTAAGGGCGCTTACGGCGTCCCGCAAGGTTGCTTGCGGGTCACCTAAATTCGCACCGAGGCCGAGATAAATGCGCGTCATTCGCCCGCAGCACTGGGTTTACGGCGGCGCCGGCCACCGCGGCGACCGCGACGTTTTGGCTCACCGTCAGCGCGTGCGGGTTGCGGGCCGCGGGGCGCTGGGCTGGTGCGGTCACCGTCAGCATCGCTGTCACTATCGTGGTCACGCTGCGGAATCATTTGCGGCTGCAGCTTGTTCCAATACTCGGCTTGCTGTTGTAACTGTGCACGCTCAGCTGCTGGCGCAGTGGCGGCCCGTAACAGTAAGAAGTCGAATGCAGCACGGCAGCGCGGGTGGCCCAGAATACTTTGTAGGCGTTTGCCTTTGGCGCGTTCCATGCGTTGCTGTAACTGCCAAATTTCCCGTGCTGGAATGGTAAAGCGCTTCGGAATAGCAATACGCTGTACTTGCCGGCCAATCACGTCCGCGGCGGCTAAATTCATCGCATCAATCGGGCTAAAGCCACCTTCTTGTTGCAACTGCTCCATGCGTGCCTGTAATGGCCACCACAACAGTGCGGCAAACAGGTAGGCTGGGGTAATGCGCTGATCATTGCGGATACGGGTATCGGTATCGGCAAAGGTTTTTTGAATCATTTGATAGGGCGGTTGTTCCGGCGCATTTAAATAGCTTTTCAGCAGCGGGAATAATTGCTGGAACAACTGATAGTCACTGAGCATTTCAAAGTTAGCGACACCTTTGCCGGCGGCAAACAGCTTCAACACTTCATCAAATAGCCGTGCCGGCGGAATGTTTTGCAACAGAGGTGCGCATTCTTTCAGTGGTTTGCTGACGCTATCATCAAGGCGCATGTTGAGCTTGGTGGCAAAGCGCACGGCGCGGAGCATGCGCACTGGGTCTTCGCGGTAGCGCTCTACAGGGTCACCGATCATGCGCAGTACCCCAGCTTCGATATCGCGAACGCCGTTGGCGAAATCAACAATCGAAAAGTCAGCAATATTGTAATACAGCGCGTTTACGGTGAAGTCGCGGCGTTGCGCATCTTCGTCAATGCTGCCGTAAACATTGTCACGCACTAACATGCCGTGGTCGTTACGCTTGGACTTTTTGTCGTCGTGATGTTCATCGGCTTCATCGGTGTGGTGACCGCGGAAGGTCGCCACTTCAATCACCTCGCGACCAAAGACAATATGCGCTAAGCGAAAGCGCCGACCGACCAAGCGACAATTGCGGAATAAGTTACGTACCTGTTCCGGCTTAGCATTGGTCGCTACGTCAAAGTCTTTGGGGGTAATACCGAGCAACATATCACGCACACAGCCACCTACCAGATAGGCATCAAAGCCTTCATTGTGCAGGCGATACAACACTTTGAGAGCGTGTTCAGGAATTTGTTTACGCGAGATACTGTGGCGATCACGCGGGATCACCACGGGCGTGGCCAAAATATTGCGTGGCAGCGAGGTGGTGGTGGGCGTCGTGCGCGACATCATTCGCTTCGCTAACGCCTTCATGTGCTTGATAATAGTCAGTGCTCCAAAAGCTCAAAAAAACAGCCGCTATTGTACTCGTATGTGCGCCGTCATGGAAGCCAACGGCGTTGCCATTGCCGTGTCGCTTGTTGCAGGATGTCGTCGCGACTATTAGCGCCTTGTAACGGCAGTTGCAGATATTGGCAGGCTTGTTTTAATTGCCCCACCACCTGCAATGCACTGAGCGGCTGGGCATGATTCTGCTTACTGAGTTTACGGCCGTGGGCATCGGTGACCAGTGGCACATGGGCAAAGCGCGGTTGACGCTGGCTCAGTTGGCGCCACAACAACAGTTGCCAAGGGGTAGCGTCAATTAGGTCGGCACCGCGCACAATATCAGTGATCTGCTGGTCGATGTCGTCGACTACCACGGCCAGTTGGTAGGTAAACCAACCGTCGCGGCGAAACAGCACAAAATCCTCACCGGCAGCTTCTGTGTTCACTATGGTGTGGCCCAATAGACGGTCGGTAAAGGCGCCAATTGAACCGTCATTACGAAAGCGTATGGCATGTGTTGCAGTAGCAAGCTGACGGTTGCGGCAGTGGCCGTCATAATGCTGACCACGGGCTTTAATTTGCTGGCGGGTGCAATCACAGGCATAGGTCAGCCCAGCCTGTTGCAGTTCGTTTAAAACCTGCTGATAACGCGGCTTACGCTGGCTTTGCCACAGTACCTCAGGGTGCCAATGCAGACCATGATCATGCAGTTGTTCAAGGATAATTTCAGCAGCGCCGGGCACACTGCGTGGCTCATCAATATCTTCAATACGCACCAGCCAATCGCCCTGATGTACACGGGCATCTAAATAACTAGCGAGCGCGGCTACTAATGAGCCCAGATGGAGAGGCCCCGACGGCGTCGGGGCAAAACGACCACGATACGGCAATGCAGCGACCATGTTAGGCGCCAGTCATTTGCTTCTCTTTGATTTCGGCAAGGGTTTTGCAATCCACACAAAGATCGGCAGTTGGACGCGCTTCTAAGCGACGAATGCCGATTTCGATACCACATGAATCACAGAAACCAAAATCATCGGCTTCAATTTTCACTAAGGTTTTTTCGATTTTCTTGATCAGTTTCCGTTCACGGTCACGCGTACGCAGTTCTAAGCTGAATTCTTCTTCTTGCGCAGCACGATCAACCGGATCAGGAAAGTTTGCCGCTTCGTCTTTCATGTGGTGAACGGTGCGGTCTACTTCTTCGCGCAATTGCGCACGCCAAGTTTCCAGAATCTTGCGGAAATGGTCACGTTGGGCAGCGTTCATGTACTCTTCGCCAGCTTTTGGCTGGTATGGCTCCAAGCCCGCTTGTGCCAGAATACCATGGGTCTTCTTCACGGTTCCTTGCGGCATTTTGGATCTCCTCTATGAGACATTCGGTGAATACGTTTAGCACGTATTGCATTAAGGTTAAAAAGTACGCTTATTAAAAAGGTCGGTACATATACCAGAATCCAATTAGGGTGGCAATTTTATTTCGCCAAATGCACCGGTAAAACTGTAAGTGCTTGTATCTCGGTGGCACTGATTGCACATTTTAAGGCGTAGAATTCTACGCCAGCCGCCGCTGCTTGGTTCACCCAGCTCGCATAGTTCCGATCAATATGCGCCGCTGCGGCCACTTGGTTAATGGCGCTGTGCAGCACCACATACAGCACTACCGCTCGATGCCCTTGGCTGCGCATCTCAATCAAGCTGCGCAGATGATCACTGGCACGCTTACTGACGGTATCTGGAAACCACCCTTGCTGTGGTTGCTCGGCATCGGCCAAGGTGACACTTTTCACCTCAATAAATACTTGGCGCTGCTGACTGTCGATACCAGTCCAGTCAATGCGGCGCTTATCCGAGCCATAATTGACCTCCGCCTGCAGCTGTTGCAGTCGGGCTAAAGCCGGAATGACCCCAGCTGTCAGCGCCTCACCGGCAACAGTGTTGGCACGTTGGGTATTGACGCAAATCATGGCGCCGCTGGCGCTCTCGGCTAACTCCCAGGTATACGCATATTTACGTTTTGGGTTATCACTGTGACTGAGCCACACCCGCATACCGGGTTCAGCGCAACCGGTCATAGCACCGGTGTTGGGGCAATGTGCGGTGAGCTGTTGTGGCGGCGTAATTAGTTCTACATCAGCCAAGAAACGTTTATAGCGTTGGTGTAAAATAGCTGCGGTGAGGGGCTTGCTAAAACGCATTGTAAGCCTCATTGAAGTTGCATACGATGAATCATTGATAACCCGCAAACATACTGGGAGCTGTGCATTATGTCTACCGCATTATCTGTATTTTTGAGTACTGAAAAGCGTGCTGATAGCGCTTGGAAGGCTTCGGCGGCCGCCGTATTTACCGAGCAAGGAGCCAGCATTACCTTAGCTGCGAACGAAGCCGATAGCTTGCGTAAGATTCAGAAAGCCGGCCGTCAGCTCGATAACGCTGGGGTGAAGCAGGTCCAACTCAGTGGCGATGGCTGGAACCGCGAACGCCAGTGGGCGTTTAGCAAAGGCTTTACCGATACCCGCAGCCGTAATCATATTAGCTGGGCGAGCGATGCCAGTGAGCTGGATCAATTGCGTGATACCGCAGCTTGGGTGCGTGAGTTGGTCAACTTAGGCCCAGCGGATATTTATCCTGAATCGTTGGCAGAACGAGTGATTAGCAAGTTAACTAGCCTGGCGCCGCAGCATGTCACCAGCACTGTGATCAAAGGCGATGACTTGCTCAAGCATGGTTGGGTGGGAATTCATGCTGTCGGCCGCGCCTCCAAGCGCCCGCCGCTGATGCTGATCGTCGATTACAACCCCACCGGTAATGCCAATGCGCCGGTGACTGCCGCACTGGTAGGTAAAGGTATCACCTTTGATAGCGGTGGCTACAGCATTAAAGCCAACGAAGGCATGTACTACATGAAGTGTGACATGGGCGGTGCGGCTACGGTTGCTGGTGCGTTAGCGCATGCTATTACTCAGGGCTTGAACAAGCGTGTGCAGTTGGTTCTGTGTTGTGCAGAAAACCTCATCGACGGTCATGCCTTTAAGCTTGGCGATGTGCTGACCTACAAGAACGGCACCACGGTTGAAATCGTCAACACCGATGCCGAAGGCCGTTTAGTGTTGGCCGATGGTCTGCTTTACGCCGGTGAAGTTGGTGCTGAGCTAGTCATTGATGCTGCGACCTTAACCGGCGCCGCACAAACCGCAGTAGGTACTGAATACAACGCGTTATTTAGTGTTAACGATGAGCTGGCTGCCGCAGCCTTGCAATTGGCTAGCACCCAGCACGAACCTCTGTGGCGTTTACCACTGCAAAACTGGCATCGTGACAACTGCCCATCAGCTTTCGCCGATACCGCCAATAGCCGTCCGGTGAAAGGTGGTGGTGCCGGTGGTGCCAGTAATGCCGCGGGCTTTTTGTTGCGCTTTGCGCCGAACCAGGGGGCGCAGTGGTTGCATTTTGATATTGCTGGTGCCTACCACGCCAATGCCAATAGCCTGTGGCCAACTGGTGCGACAGCCTTAGGGTTCCGGACTATTGCTGCCCACTTGCTGAGCCGTTAACAGCTGTTATGCGCGCTGCCATGAGCGCCGAGCCATTACCTATTGTTGCGCTCATTCCGGCGGTGTTAGAGCAATTGCCGGGGTCACGGATGGTGCTTGAGGCACCACCTGGCGCCGGCAAATCCACGGCATTACCCTTGGCGTTGTTAGCCGCCGAGGCATGGCAAGGGCAACGCATTTTATTACTGCAACCGCGGCGTATCGCAGCGTTATCGATAGCGCGCTTCTTAGCCAGCCAGTTGGGTGAACACGTTGGCCAACAAGTCGGTTACCATGTTCGTGGTGACCAACAACAAAGTGCCGACACCCGCTTACTGGTGCTCACCGAGGGCATGTTCACCCAGTATCTGCAACGCGACCCTGAACTGCAGGGCGTTGGCTTGGTGATCTTTGATGAATTCCACGAACGCAATTTAGCCTCTGACTTGGGGCTGGCGATGCTGTTGGAAAGCCTGCAATTGCGACCCGACCTAGCGCTATTGATTATGTCGGCAACGCTGCCTGCCCAGGCTATTGCCGATTGGCTCAATGCCGTCGTGACAGTAAGCGATCACCAAACCAAAGTACTCAGCACCGCTGGTCGCAGCTATCCCGTCACCATTCACTACCGACCACCAACCCCACATAGCCCATGGTTAAGCCAAGTGCCCAGCGCCATTCATGAGGGGCTGCAGCTAGCGCAAGCCGGGGTGTTGGTGTTCTTACCCGGGCAAGCTGAGATTGAACAGGTAGCGGCGCAGTTGGGTGAGATCCCAGGTGTCATGGTGTTGCAGTTATATAGCCAATTACCGCTAGCGCAGCAGCAGCTCGTATTGCAAGCGCCAGAGCAGGGTGAGCGGCGCGTCATTCTCGCCACCAATATCGCTGAAACCAGTTTGACCATTGCTGCTATCGATGTGGTGGTGGATTGCGGCCGCGAACGCTTGGCGCAGTTTTATCCCCAGCATGGTATTAGTCGGCTGCTGACCCGTCGTATTAGCAAGGCTTCGGCGACACAACGGGCCGGCCGCGCAGGGCGGGTACAAGCCGGGCATTGCATTCGCTTATGGGGCAGTGCCGAACAAGCTGGGCTGCGCGATTATCAGGCCGCCGAAATAGAGACCGCTGATCTGAGCGACTTTTTATTAGAGTGCAAGCGCTGGGGCAGCGAACCACAGGCGCTGCACTTTTATAGCCCGGCCAATCAGGCACATCTAGCCGCTGCCCAACAATTATTGCAGGGGCTGGCTATTTGTCATGAGCACGGTGGCTTAACCCAATTAGGCCAGCAACTGGCTGAGTTTGCTGGCGATGTGCGGCTAGCACGTATTGCCGTATGGGCCAAGCAACAACCAGCCCCGGTGCGTGCTGGCATGGCCCTGTTGCTGGCGCAGTTAGAGCAAGCCACTGTCCATGCCAGTAGCTTTCCGTTACCCCCACAACACTTACCGGGGGCGGTGAAACAGCGCTGGCAACACTGGTTGCGGGTATTGCGGGCGCAGCCTAGCGACCTCAACCTTGAGCAATTACCCTTGGCTGATTTGTTATGGGGCTTTGCCGATCGGCTGGCTCAGCGGCGCGGTAGCAGTGACCGCTATTTGCTCAGTTATGGCGGCGGTGCACGCTTTCATGATGTGGATACCCAAGCTCGCAGTGACTGGTTGCTGGCGCTCGGTTTAAGCTTGTCGGAACAACAGGCTGATGCACTGATTCGGCTGGCTATTCCGCTTAGCACGGCCGACCTTGATCATCCAGCGTTGCAGCGGGTGCAGGAGCAGCAGGTTGAATTGCTCGGCCCGCAGCAGCGCCTGCAACTGGTAGAACGTGAGCGTATTGGTGCCATTGTGCTGTCGCAACGGCCCAGTAAGCAGCCGATCTCAGCCGAGTTACGGCTACAAGCCTGGTTGGATTTAACCCGTCAACATGGGCTGGCGCTATGGCAGTGGTCGGCGACAGCGCAGCAATGGCTGGCGCGGGTGCGGTTAGTCAGTGCGGTACAGCCAGAGCTTTGGCCAGACTTTAGTGAGGCAGCGCTGTTACAGCAACTCGAGCAGTGGGCTGCGCCCTATTGGCAGACCATCACCAGCGCCCAGCAATTACGCCAATGGTCGCCGCTACCGGCATTGCAAGCGCGGCTCAGCTATGCCCAGCTACAGCAGTTGGAGCGTGAATGCCCGAGTCATTGGCAAGCTCCCAGCGGGCGTACTCACAGTATTGATTACAGCCAAGCGCAACCGCTGGTGGCAGTGAAGCTGCAAGAAGTTTTTGGTGAGCCGGTATCGCCCACTATTTGCTATGGTCAGCTAACGCTTACCATAGATTTACTCTCGCCAGCCGGCAGATTGTTGCAACGCACTGCTGATTTAGCTAGTTTCTGGAGTAATGCGTACCAACAGGTCAAAAAGGAAATGCGCGGCCGTTACCCCAAACATCCGTGGCCCGATGATCCGCTGCAAGCGCGCGCCAGTCATTTAACCAAGAGACACCTTGAATGAGTAAAAAAAACACGCCACCTAAGCCGTCACGTTGGCGTTATGTGTTGATTACCGGTAGTAAAGTCAGCCTGGTGCTACTGGTACTGCTCGGTGGTTATTTGATTTATTTAGATAGTACCTTAACCGAGCGCTTTCGCAGCAGTCGCTATGAGGCACCGGCCTTAGTTTATGGTCGTGCCTTGGTACTCACGCCGGGCGCGGCGCTTACCATGGCGGCGGTTGAGCGTGAACTGACCTTGTTGCAATATCAGCGCGTGGCGCAGGTGGTTGATAGCGGCCAGTATAGTGTCAGCGGGCCAACCATCACGCTGTATCGGCGGCCTTTTGATTTTGTCGATGGACCGGTGATGGCGCAGCATCTGCGCTTGGAGTTTCAAGGGTCACGGCTGCAACGCTTAATCAGTTTGCCCGATCAACGACCGCTAACAGCGCTGCGATTAGAGCCGCCGTATCTGGGGCGCTTGGCGGGTGGCAATCAAGAAAACCGCCTATTGGTGGGGCTGGAGTTAGTCCCCGACCTGTTGGTGGAAACTTTATTACTGGTGGAAGATCGCGATTTCTACCACCATGGCGGCATCTCACTGACCTCTATTGGTCGTGCTGCGTTGGCCAACTTAGCCGCCATGCGCACGGTACAAGGCGGCAGCACACTCACCCAGCAACTGGTTAAAAACCTCTATCTGACCCGCGAAAAGACGCTGTGGCGCAAGGCTAATGAAGCGCTGATGGCAGTGATATTGGATTATCGTTTCAGTAAAAATGAAATTTTAGAAACCTATTTTAACGAAGTGTATTTTGGCCAAGATGGCGGTTCGGCTATTCATGGTATTGGGCTGGCCAGCCAATTTTATTTTGCCAAGCAGGTACAGCAACTTGAAGCGGCAGAGATTGCGCTGTTAGTGGCCATTATCAAGGGCCCGTCCTACTACAATCCACGCCGCTATCCAGAGCGTGCGCAGCAGCGCCGTGATTGGGTGCTACAACTGATGGTCGCCGAGAACTTACTGAGCCAGCGTGACTATCAGCAGGCGCTGGCGCAACCCCTAGTAGAGCAACAGCGTAGCCGACTGACGCAACAACCGGCAGCGCATTATTTAGAGCTGGTGCAGCAAGAATTGAACGCACTCACGCTACCGGCTAATTGGAGCCAGCAGGGTTTGCGGGTATTTACCTATTTGGACCCATGGGCGCAACAATTGGCGCAGCAGGCACTGGCCAGCCAACTGCCGCTGGTCAGCAAAGATACGCAGCTGCAAGGCGCGGTGGTGATTGCTGATCACCAGCAAGCCGGTATTTGCGCTGTGGTAGGCGATCGTGATGGCCAGCGGGTTGGCTTTAATCGTGCACGTGACGCACTGCGGCCCATCGGTTCATTGCTAAAACCGATGATTTACGCCGCCGCGCTAGAACCCAGCGGTGGCTATGATTTAGCGTCGTTTTTGGATGATTCGCCAGTCAGCATTAGCAGCCCAAATCAACCCGATTGGCAGCCGCAGAACTATGATAGCGAGTATCGCGGCATGTTGATGCTGTACGATGCCTTGGTGCAATCACGCAATATTCCGGCGGTGCGCTTGGGTTTAGATATCGGCCTACCGACCTTGGTGGAAAAGCTTCAGCAAGCTGGCGTAAGCTCTCCCATTGCTGCGGTACCAGCGTTAACCTTGGGCGCGGTGGAAGTTTCCCCGCTGATGATGACCGAAGTCTACGCTATGCTGGCGCAACTCGGGCAGCATCGGCCCTTAGCCACAGTCGCGGCAGTCACCAACCACCAAGGGCTACCCTTGTATCAGCGTAAATTAACCACGCCAACCCAAGTCTTTAGTAACGAGGCCAGTTATTTGGTGAACCATGGCTTACAGGGGGTGATCACTATGGGCACCGGGCGCAAGTTAGGTGAGCGTTTTGCTGGTCACCAATTAGCTGGTAAAAGCGGTACCACTAACGATTATCGTGATAGTTGGTTTATCGGTTATGACGGCCAGCATGTGGTGACCGTATGGTTGGGGCGCGATGATAATCAGCCGATTGGCTTGACCGGCAGCAGTGGTGCGCTTCCGGTAGTGAGCGAGGTGTTTGCCGGGCTGTCGGTGCAGCCATTTGACCAGTTGTTACCGAGCGGGCTAAGCATGGCCGCATTTCACCGCCAAACCGGTGCTCGGGTGCCACTGAATTGTGACCAAGCGCTGCGCTTTCCGGCACGGCCGCAGCGGCTGCCAGAAAACCTCGGTTGTGATGGTCAAATTGAAGACAAATCATGGTGGCAGCGCTGGTTTTAGCCAGCGCTGCACTAGTGCAAAAAGCAATAACCTTTACTTTAACAGCGCGAAGGCTTTTTCGGCCGCAGCAAGCGTCGCTTCAATATCGGCATCGCTGTGGGCGAATGACATAAAGCCCGCCTCAAAGGCTGATGGTGCTAAATACACGCCTTGTTGCAACATGGCGTGGAAGAAGGTCTTAAAGTGTTCAACATTGCATTCAGTGGCTTGCTTGAAGCTGGTGACCTGTTTGGCTTCAGTGAAGAATAGGCCAAACATGGAGCCAGCGCGGTTGGTCGTAAAGGGCACCCCAGCTTTATCGGCAAGTGCTTGCAGACCATCAACCAGTTTATCCACGCGCGCATACAAGCCCGGATAAAGTTCCGGATTATCCAACTGTGCTAAAGCGGCTAAACCGGCAGCCATGGCCACTGGGTTACCCGACAAGGTACCGGCTTGATAGACCGGACCAATGGGGGCGATAAAGTCCATGATGGCGCGTTTACCACCAAAAGCACCCACTGGCATGCCGCCGCCAATCACTTTACCTAAACAGGTCAAGTCTGGGGTGACGCCGTAGAATTCTTGGGCACCGCCACGAGCGACGCGGAAACCGGTCATTACTTCATCAAAAATCAGCACGCTACCATACTGGTCACAAATAGCGCGCAGGCCTTCGAGAAAGCCCGGTGCGGGCGGAATACAGTTCATATTGCCGGCCACCGGCTCAACAATAATGGTGGCAATTTGGTCTCCCAGTTCAGCGAAAATCTGCTCCACCGAGGCTAAATCGTTATAGGTAACTGTTAGTGTGTGCTTGGCAAAGTCGGCCGGGATACCCGGTGAGTTCGGTACGCCCATGGTCAGTGCGCCAGAGCCGGCTTTCACTAACAAGGCGTCGGCATGACCGTGGTAGCAGCCTTCAAATTTCAAAATTTTGTCGCGCCCGGTATAACCACGCGCTAAACGAATCGCGCTCATGGTCGCCTCGGTACCAGAATTCACCATGCGGACTTTTTCGATAGACGGCACAATATTCTTGATGCGCTCAGCCATGGTGATTTCAATAGCTGTTGGCGTACCAAAGCTCAAGCCACGCTCAACCGCTTTGATGGTCGCCTCGCGAATGGCCGGGTGATTATGGCCTAAAATCATTGGCCCCCATGAGCCAATGTAATCAATGTAACGAATGCCATCGGCATCGAACATGTAGGCACCGTCGGCGCGCTCCATAAAAATTGGTGAACCACCCACCCCATTGAAGGCACGAACTGGTGAGTTTACCCCACCAGGAATACTGTGTTGGGCTTGGGCAAATAACTGTTCTGAGCGAGACATCGCGTTCCTCTTTTTTCGGTTGACCTATTACAGGTTAGGCTTGTCGCTGAACCAATTGACGGTGCGATCATAGTTTTCGACCTGCTCCGCAACCCCGAGGGTTAACGCAAACAAAGCCATGCGGATCAATACACCGTTATCAGCTTGTCGGAATATGGCTAGATTCGGGTTTTGGTTCAGATCATTGTCTAATTCATTGGCTTCAGCGCGCGAATCACGCGGTAACGGGTGCATGATCACGGTATTCGGCTTGAAGTGCTTGGTATAAATGTCGCTATTGAGCCGGAAGCGGCCACGGTACTGATTAGCCTCTTCGACACTTTCAAAACGCTCTTGTTGAATGCGCGTTTGGTACAAAATGTGGGCATCCGAACTCTCACTCACTTGGTCGGTGATGGTGACTTGATGACCAGCTTTTTCAAGCACCGCCAACACCGATTCTGGCATCGCCAGCTCGCGCGGTGAGATAAGGGTAAAACGCACATTCGGATACAACGCCAGAAGTCGCGACAGGGAGTGCACGGTACGGCCAAACTTGAGGTCACCCATCATACAAATGTGCAGGCCATTGAGGCTAGTGCCGTGATAGGCCAATTCTTTTTTAATGGTGTATAGGTCGAGCAGGGCTTGGGTGGGGTGCTCATTGGCACCGTCGCCGCCATTTATCACCGGCACCCGGCTGCCTTGGGCAAATTCTGCCACCGAACCGGATTTTGGGTGGCGCATGGCGATGATGTCGCTGTAGCTGCTTAAAACCCGTGCGGTATCGTACAGTGACTCGCCTTTACTGAGTGCCGAACTTTCCATGCCGGTGGTTTCACGCACTTCTCCGCCAAGTAAATTAAAGGCGGTACCAAAGCTCACCCGAGTACGGGTAGAGGGTTCAAAAAATAGGTTGCCGAGAATCGCACCATCAAGCACTGTGGTGCGCTTTTGTCGTCGCGCATAGGGCTGCATGCGGTCGGCAATTTGGAAAATATAGTCGATACTATCGCGATCAAATTGCTCGACAGAGAGGATATTTGCACCGGTGAAATTCATCGTGGACTGGCCCTGCAGTGAGTGAAACACTGGACCGGTACTTTAGCAGAAATAGCCACCAAAAAGAATGCTTGGTGGCTATTTGCTGGTTAAAACGGTTTCAAAATAGCAAGGATGATAATAGCGAACAGCGCTAGCACCGGAACCTCGTTAAAGATGCGGTAAAATTTATGGCTGCGGCGGTTACGATCATGGTAAAAATCAGCCAACAGTTTGAAGCAATAACCGTGATAGACATAGAGCAGCGCAACCAGCACTAACTTGACATGCATCCAGCCACTGGCCTGCCACCACGCCACTCCATAGCTGTAAATCAATAAGGCGCCGAATATCAGCGTCAGCAGCGCGAATGGCGTGACAAAAAACAGTAAGCGGCGTTCCATAACTTTTAATTGCGCGCTGACTTCGGCCGATTCCGTCTGCGCATGGTAGACAAACAAGCGCGGAAGGTAAAAAATACCAGCAAACCAAGCGACCATAAAAATTAGGTGCAGGGCTTTATACCATAAGATTTCCATTGCAGATTCCTGTAGCATGAAGGCGTCATCATCATAAGAACTCAGAGCATGAATGAGAAGCGAAAATTACCCGATTTAGTCCGTTTACATCGCAGTGTGCAGTGGCTACTGCTCGTGGTGGTGTTATTGATTGGTGGGTTAAGCGGTTATTTAGGCGGTAATTGGCAGGTATTGGTGCTGCAAGACAAGGTGGCGCAACTGCAACAGCAGATCACTGAGCTCTATGAGCGTTCCGAGCAATTTGATTATCAGCAGCACATTGCCCAAGTTGAGCTCGGCATTGAGCGAGCCGCGGCAACCAGCCTACAACAAGAATTACTCGCCGCCCAAGATGAAAACTTTGCCTTGCGGCGCGAGTTAACCTTCTATCAGAAAATCATGTCACCGGAGAACGAAGCCAGTGGTGTGGTGATTGACTCACTTGAACTGCAGCCTAGTCGGCAAGCTAATACCTATCATTTTCGCTTGGCTTTGGTGCAAACCGAAAGGCAGCGTAATTTGATCTCCGGAACGGTGACGATTCGTCTGCGTGGTCGTCAGGACGGTACCCCAAAAGAATTCGATCTGCAAAGCCTCGCTGCCATTGAAGCCAAAGATCGGCAATTTAGCATGCGTTACTTTACTGTGCAGGCCGGTACCTTCGTGGTCCCCGATGGCTTTGTTGCCGAACGTATCGACGTTGAGGTAACGATCAAAGGTGCCGGTAATCAGCCACTGGCACGTAGCTTTTTTTGGGAGCAGTTGTTGAACGCACCGGCAACCGAGGCTGAGAACAATACTTGACCCTTTTACTCAGGTAAGCGAAAATAGAGCCCTGTTGTTTAGAGGTAACCATCCATCATGACTGTAGCAGCGCAAGCTATGCCCATTCAGTTTACTGAAGCGGCCGCCAACAAAGTAAAAACACTGATTTCTGAAGAAGAAAATCCAGAGCTGAAATTACGCGTGTACGTCACCGGTGGTGGCTGTTCGGGTTTTCAGTACGGTTTTACCTTTGATGAGAAAGTGAATGCTGGCGACACCCAAATCGAGCGTAATGGGGTATTGCTAGTGGTTGATCCCATGAGTTTGCAGTACTTGGTAGGCGGTACGGTGAACTATGAAGAAGGCTTGCAAGGCGCACGCTTTTTTGTCGAAAACCCCAATGCCACCTCAACCTGCGGCTGCGGTTCTAGCTTTACTATTTAACATTGCGGATGAGATAGACCTCGCTTTCGGTTAGAATGCCTCTACATTCGACCAGCGAGGTTTTTTTATGAGTTCTTATGCCCAGCATCTCAGCACTGTTTCTGCACGCTTCGATGAAGCCCTTGCGGCAACTGGCTATGACGCGGTAATCATTTACGCCGGCCAACCACGATACGCTTTCCAAGACGATAACCCGTACGCTTATCGGGTTAACCCATTATTCAAATACTGGCTGCCCCTGACTCATAGCCCGCAGAGTGCGCTGTACTATAAGCCCGGTCATAAGCCGGTGGTATTTTTATACCAACCACGCGATTTTTGGCATGCCCAAGTGGCGATTGCGGCCGGTGAATGGCAACAACATGTCGACTTAGTGGTCATTGATGACCCGCTAAAAATTGCCGCTCATTTGGGCGACAAGCTCAAGCAGGCGGTGCTATTAGGTGAGGATTTCGCGGAGCCAGCGAGCAGTTGGCCAGTATCGCAGCGCAACCCGCAAGCCTTATTAGACTATCTGCATTATCAACGTGCGGTAAAAACTGCGTGGGAAATTGACAACCTGCGCATCGCCAATGAACGCGCTACTCGTGCCCACGTAGCGGCACGCGATGCATTTTTCGCTGGTGCCAGTGAACTCGGTATTCAGCAAGCCTATTTAGCCGCTATTGATGCGCGCGAAATTGATATGCCGTACAACAATATCGTAGCGTTGAACGAGCATGGCGCAATTTTGCATTATGATATTTACCAACACCAAGCACCGCAGCCGGTACGCTCGTTTTTGATTGATGCTGGCGCCTATTACCACGGTTACTGTGCCGATATTACCCGTACCTACACCACTCAAACCAACGGCTTTTTTGCTGAGCTGATTGCCGCTATGGATGCCAAGCAACGTGGTTTGATTGACAGTATTCAGGTTGGTCAGAGTTATGCCGACTTACATGTCGCGCAGCACCACAATACCGCCCAGCTATTGCATGATTTTGGTCTGATGAATGGTTCGGTGGAGAGTATTCTGGCACAAGGCTATACCCGCGCATTCTTCCCTCATGGCCTTGGCCATTTGATTGGCTTGCAAGTGCATGACGTAGCCGGACACCTGAAAAATCCGCAAGGCGAGCTGCATGAGCGTGACCCAAATCATCCATTCTTGCGGCTAACCCGCACCATGGAAGAGGGTCAGGTGTTCACCATTGAGCCAGGTCTGTACGTGATTGACCAACTGCTGGAGCCTTACGCTGGCAATACTGATTTTAATTGGCAGCGGATTGATGAATTACGGCCTTATGGCGGTGTGCGGATTGAAGATAGTGTCGTAGCAAGTGCTAGCGGAAAGCACCAGAACCTTACTCGTGATGCCTTTGCCAAACTTGGCGTGCGCTAATCCGGTAAAAACAGCCCGCCTAACACCGCGCGCCTGCTGGCGCCGGTTACGGCGGGTAAATTGGCCGGAATTCGTTGCATAAAGCAGTAGGCCAACCACGCGAAAGCCATGGCTTCAACGTGCTGCGGTTGCACCCCAAGAGTGGCCGTAGAATGCAGTTGTTGCCGCGGTAAATGGCGCTGTAACGCTGCCATTAACACACTGTTGTAAACCCCACCACCACACACGAAAACCTGCTCATAGGGCTGTTCAGAGCCATCAGTAAGGCCATTAATTGCCATCGCCACACTGGCGGCGGTTAACTCCACTAAGGTTGCCTGTACATCGGCGGCGGCCTCGTCGCCATGAAGATACTGCTTAAGCCAAGCTAAATTAAAGTCATCACGGCCAGTGCTCTTTGGCGCTGGGCGCTGGAAAAACTCCGCCTGTAACAGTTGCTTCAATAAGGCTGTATCAACCTGACCGTTGGCGGCGAAGGCGCCATCACGATCAAAACTTTCACCAGCATCGGGGTGACAGTAACCAAACCATTGGTCGAGCAGGGTATTGGCGGGGCCGGTATCAAAACCGATCACTGCCTCAGGTGCACCCGGTAGCACGGTGATATTCGCAATGCCACCCAGGTTCAGAATGATACGACGCTGCTGATTATTGGCGAAGATAGCTTGGTGAAATGCCGGTACGAGCGGCGCACCCTGGCCACCGAGGGCGATATCCTTGCGGCGAAAATCGGCCACCACGGCAATACCGGTGAGGCAGGCAAGGGTGTTTGGGTCGCCCAACTGCAGCGTGTAACTCGGGCTAGCGTAAGGCTGATGACGGATAGTTTGGCCATGGCTGCCAATAGCAACAATGTGCTCGACAGTTAGCTGTTGTTGCTGCAGCAAGCGGTGTACGACCACAGCGCAATACTGGGCAAATTCGCGATCGGCTTGCGCGAACACATGCAGCTCATTGCTGCTACTCTGGCAGAGTTGATGCAAGCGTTGGGCTAACGGCTCAGGGAGGGCTTCGCTATAGTGGGCAATGAAACGCGGTTGGGTATCACTGAAATCAACCAATACTGCGTCAAGGCCGTCCATGCTGGTACCAGACATCAGGCCGACGTAGTACTGGGTCATTACAACATCGCCAAATAAATGCGCTTGTTGGTGTTGAGCGCCGCCAAACGTTGCTCTGCGATACCACGGAAGCGCGGTAGTTCAGTGCCAGCCAGTGATTCAGCTTGCGGTAGTTCAACGGTGCGTGGATTACGATGCACCCCGTCCACCAGAAATTCGTAATGCAAGTGAGCGCCGGTAACACGACCAGTGGCGCCAACGCGTCCAATTAATTCGCCCTGCTTAACGCGCTGGCCGTTTTTCACCAAGCGTTTGCTCAAATGTAAATACTTGGTGACGTACCGTTCACCGTGTTGAATAAATACGTAATGACCATTCAAATTATTGTAGGCACTCGCGATTACTTTGCCATCGCCCGCTGACATCACTGGAGTACCGGTTTTGGCGCCATAGTCGATGCCATTGTGTGGGCGCACTTGACCAGTCACAGGATGTAAGCGGCGTGGATTGAAGTTCGAGGTGATATGGGTAAAGTTCACCGGCGAGCGCAGGAACGATTTGCGCATAGCGCGCCCCTCAGCAGTGTAATACTGACCGTTGTCGTGCAGGATGGCCTGAAACACTTGGCCACGGTTAACGAACTCGGCAGCCAGTACTTTGCCGAAACCAATAAACTCACCATCAACGTAATTGCGCTCGAACAGCAAACTGAATTCATCGCCTTCACGAATATCCAAGGCAAAGTCGATATCCCAACCAAACATATCGGCGACGCTCATGATTTGCTGTGACGTTAAGCCTGCTTCAAGCCCAGCGTTCCAGAAGTTACTGGTAATTTTGGCGAAGGCAAAACTAGGGCGGCTTTCAATGGTTTTGGTTTCAATATCGCTGCGATAACGCTCGCCTTCTTTGCTGACCACAAGTGTTTCAGTGGCACTCAGTTGGTAGGTAAGCTGCGCTAATTCACCGTTATCATCGCGGGCAAAACGTAAGGTTTCACCGGGGTGAATGCGGCGCAGCATTTTTTCTGCTTGGGCATCGCGGGTCAGCACATACAGTTGCTGTGGGGTGAACCCCATTTTGTCAAAAATGCGCGCTAAGCTATCACCACTACGGACCGTGTGACTGGTCCAGTTGAGTTGTTGCTCTGGGCCTGCGGTGGGTGCACTGCCAGTAGTATTAACGCTGACTTCGAGTGGGGTGGTAGCCTCAGCTTGGGCAAGCTCTAGGCTGAGATCATAGCGCTTACCGATTTCGAGTTCAGTTTGTTGGTTATCGAGATTGGCGCTCTGTCTTGACGCTGTCGCAGGCTCTGACGGAAGCAATAACAGCACCACTAATAGCGCACTGATACCACTCAGCAAGAGCCGATGGCGCCGCGGCAGGGCAGCGATAGTCGCAGTGATCCACTGTGGTATTGACATCATAACGTTCCGATTTAGCGCACAATTTTTATATAATTGTTGGCAGAATAATACGAAGCCGGCAATTTTTCCAGTTGCTTTACCCATTTTTGCGCTTAAAACCGCGCTGTAATTAGCATACAATGCGGGCTTGAGCGAGATAAGCAGGGTCAATAGAGGATGTCGTTATGGCGCTATCAGCTGCCGCAGCATTTGCTGAAATAGCACGTGGAACCGAAGAAATATTACTTGAAGATGAGTTAAAGGAAAAATTAGCCACTGGTAAGCCATTGATCATTAAGGCAGGCTTTGACCCAACCGCGCCTGATTTGCATTTTGGCCATACCGTACTGATCAACAAGCTGCGTACGTTCCAAGAGCTCGGTCATCAAGTGGTATTTTTAATCGGTGATTTCACCGGCATGATTGGTGATCCCACCGGTAAAAACGTCACTCGCAAGCCATTATCCCGTGATGATGTGCTGGCCAATGCACAAACCTATCAGCAGCAAGTGTTTAAGATCCTTGACCCAGCTAAGACCACCATTCGTTTTAATTCTGAGTGGATGAGTCAACTGGGTGCTGATGGCATGATCAAATTGGCGGCGCGACAAACCGTGGCACGCATGCTTGAACGCGATGATTTCAAAAAGCGTTACAATGGCGGCCAAGCCATAGCTATCCATGAATTTTTATACCCGCTGGTACAAGGCTGGGACTCGGTGGCATTAAAGGCTGATGTTGAGCTAGGTGGTACCGATCAGCGCTTTAACTTGCTGATGGGCCGCGAACTGCAAAAAGACGAAGGCCAGCGGCCGCAAACGGTTATTATGACGCCGCTGCTAGAAGGCCTCGATGGCGTGCAGAAAATGTCAAAATCGTTAGGTAATTACATCGGTATTACCGATGCCCCGAACGATATGTTTGGCAAAGTCATGTCGATCTCTGACGTCTTGATGTGGCGCTATTACGAGCTACTGAGTTTCCGTCCAATCGCGGAAATAGAGCAGTTCAAACAAGCTGTGGCCGACGGCGCCAACCCGCGCGACTATAAAGTGCTGTTGGCGAAAGAACTGATAGCGCGCTTCCATGATGAGGACGCAGCCGCCGCCGCCGAGCAGGATTTTATTGTGCGCTTCAGCAAGAACGCCATCCCCGATGAAATTGATGAGGTGACGGTGCATAGCGCGGGTGAAAGTATGGCGATTGCTAACCTGTTGAAAGAAGCTAATTTAGTCGATTCAACTTCAGAAGCTATGCGCATGATCAAACAACAAGCGGTCAAAATTGATGGTGACAAAGTCACTGATTCGCGGCTGATGGTGGCACCGGGTACCAGCGCGGTGTATCAAGTCGGCAAGCGTAAGTTTGCTCGCATTACCTTAACGGCTTAACCCCATTCAGCGCTGGTTGTTGCCAGCGCTGACCATCCGGCCACCGCCATAGGGTTAAATGCTCACCCCACACGCAGCCAGTATCTAAGCCAATCACATCATCACGCTGGGTGGCTCCGGCCAGAGCTGCCCAATGACCAAATACCAGCCGCTGATCACAGGGTTGCCATAATTCAAACCAAGGAATCAGACCGTGGCTGAGGCTATCGCTGTGTGGTGACTCTTTGCCAGCAAAGTCGAGGCGACCATCAGCGTAAACAAAGCGCATGCGGGTGAAGGCGTTGATGATAAAGCGGATACGTTGTTCGCCGGCTAAACCGCGTTGCCATTGCGCTGGTTGGTTACCGTACATGGTATGTAACCAGTGGCCTAGTTGTTGATTTTGCCAAGCGGCTTGCAGACTGGTCGTTACTTCTTGCGCATAGGCAGCCGCTTCAGCGACTGTCCACCATGGGTAAATACCAGCATGAGTGACCACTAACTGCTGCTGCTGTAACAGCAAAGGGCATTGGCACAACCAATCAATGATGTTCTCACGCTGCTCGCTGGGCAACGCTAAGATAGGTTCTAAGCGATCCGAGGGTTTGGCGGCTTTGACGCCAGTCAAAATGCTCAGTAAATGTAAATCGTGATTACCCAATACCGTTTTGGCGGCATCGCCAAGTTGCTGAAATAGCTGTAAGACCGCCAGTGAATTGGGGCCACGAGCAACTAAGTCGCCCACTGCCCATAATTGATCAAAACGTGGATTAAAAGAAACCTTCTCGAGCAGCGCATCTAACTCGGCATAACAGCCTTGAATATCGCCGACCAAATAGAGCGCCATAACTCGCTACTCAATGCAAAATGTTAGGAATGGCAAGCCGAAACGACGGGATCTCAACCTGAAACAGCTCGCCTTGGTTATCGACCATGCCGTAGTGCCCTTGCATGCTCCCAATCGGTGTTGCTAGCACGGTACCACTGGTGTAGCTGTAGCTTTCACCGGCGGCAATTAACGGCTGTTGACCGACCACGCCATCGCCGGCAACCCGAGTGATTTTGTGGTTAGCATCAGTAATTTGCCAAGCACGATTGAGCAGTTGTACTGGCACGTCACCGCTGTTGTGAATGGTGATGGTATAGGCGAACACATACTGCTGTTGCTCTGGCGCCGACTGGGCCGGCAAATACTGGCTGGTAACGCTAATTTCTACCTGACGCATAGCGCTCTCTATAGTTGTTGATGGTACCAATTAGCCAACTTACAGTAATCCGCCACCGCTATGGTTTCTGGGCGCGCGTCGGGGTCAATCCCCAATGCTTCAAGTTGACTATCACTGATGATCTGCTTCAAGTTATTACGAATGGTTTTGCGCCGTTGATTAAAGGCCACCAAACAAATTTTATGCAGTGTTGCGCGGTCGGTGACCGGGTACGGCGACTCACGATAAGGCTGCAAGCGCACTATGGCAGACTCTACTTTGGGAGCGGGAGTAAAGGCTTCAGGTGGTACCAATAACACCAGCTCTACCGCACAGGCCTGCTGAACGGCCACACTAATACGGCCATAATCGCGACTACCCGGTGCTGCTGCTAAGCGCTCAACTACCTCTTTTTGCAGCATAAAATGCATATCTTGCACGATATCCAGCTGTTCCAGTAAGTGGAATACCAGCGGTGTAGAAATATTGTAGGGTAGGTTGCCAAATACGCGTAACAAGCCGTTATCAGCAAATTGCCGAAAATCAGTTTTCAAGGCATCGCCGCGATGAACCTGCAGCTTACTGGCCAACAACGGATGGCGTTCAAGCCGATCGGCTAAGTCGCGGTCGAGTTCTACCACGGTCAAATGGCCAGCACGTTCTACCACTGGCTCGGTCAATGCGGCTAGACCCGGACCAATCTCGACCAGATTCTCGCCAGGCTGAGGATTGATGGCATCAACGATATCGGTGATGACAAACTGGTCATGTAAAAAGTTTTGCCCAAAGCGCTTGCGAGCGCGATGGCCTAAGTGAGTTTGACTCATGCAGATACCATATCAATTGCTGTACGCACAGCGAGTTGTGCACTGCCGCTGTGGATGGTGCCACGACCGGCTTTATCAAGCGCGGTGCCGTGGTCGACAGAGGTGCGAATAAAAGGCAACCCTAAGGTAATATTAACCGCCTGGCCAAAGCCTTGATACTTCAACACCGGTAGGCCTTGATCATGGTACATCGCGATCACTACATCGGCATGTTGCAAATAGTCTGGTTGGAACAAGGTATCGGCTGGCCATGGCCCGCTGATATCAATCCCTTGCTGCTGCAATCGAGCGATAGCTGGGCTAATAATGTCGATTTCTTCGCGGCCCAAATGGCCTTGTTCGCCGGCATGTGGATTTAAACCGGTCATCACAATACGCGGCTGAGCAATCCCAAATTTGTGTTGTAAATCAGTCGCA
This sequence comes from Pseudidiomarina mangrovi, assembly GCF_003999375.1. GTDB lineage: Bacteria > Pseudomonadota > Gammaproteobacteria > Enterobacterales > Alteromonadaceae > Pseudidiomarina > Pseudidiomarina mangrovi. The sequence goes on along the minus strand of NZ_RJLC01000008.1, from coordinate 123,538 downwards.
ACAATCTGCGTAACCTGTTCAATTAACTCGCCGGTGATAGCCTGTGCTACTTTGGCAAGAGGTAAGTGAGTGGTCACTAACGCCACCCGCAAATCAGCGCTGGCGAGCATCATCACCACCTGCTTGGTCTGACTCACCTCAGCAAAAAATTCGGTATGACCAGAGAAGTCGATACCGGCATCATTGATGATACCTTTATGCACTGGGCCGGTGACCACAGCGGCAAATTCACCCTGCAAACAGCCGTGTGCAGCGCGTTCAAGCGTGGCAATAACTGCGGCGGCGTTCGCAACATTGAGCTTACCCGGCTGAATGCTCTCGGTATAGTCGCAGGGTAACAAGGTGAGGCTACCAGCAGCCTGCGCTTGTGCAGGCTGTTGTGGCTGGTAGTCGCGCAAGGTGAGCGCTATGCCGAGTTGCTCAGCGCGCTGCAGTAAGCATTCAGCGCTGGCTAACACCACCAGTTCTATAGGCCATGCAGATTGACTCAGGTAGACTGCCAGATCAGGACCAATGCCTGCTGGCTCGCCTACGGTGAAGGCAATCCGCTTTACCGTCATAGTTCAACCTGTTCGATATACGCTTGGTCGCGGATCTCTTGTTGCCAGTTTTCCAGTTCTTCTTGGTATTTGCGGCTAAACAGCATTTGATAAGCGCGATTCTGGTTACTGGCACGGGTGGTATCTTGCACTCGTGTACCTAGTACCTCAACGATATGCCAGCCAAACTCGGTCTTAAAGGGCTCACTCACTTCGCCGACCGGGGTGGTCTTGATGGTGTCACGAAATACTGGGGTAAATATTTCTGGATCAGACCAGCCTAAGCTACCACCTTGTTGTGCTGAGCCTGGGTCCGCTGAATGTTCGCGCGCTAAGTCAGCAAATTCAGCTTCGCCGGCTAACAGTTGTTGACGATAACCGTCCAGCATTTCTTTGGCACGTGCGTCCGATAAAATAATCGACGGGGTAATGAGAATATGGCGTGCCTCGTATTCAACGATTTCGACGCGATCAACACCACGGGTATCAAGTACTTTCAGAATATGAAAACCAACGCCGCTGCGCAGTGGGCCAACTAACGTGTCTTTTTCTTTGCCACGTACTACTTCAGCGAACAAGGTCGGCATAGCGTTGATGTTCATCCAGCCTAAATCACCGCCTTCAAGCGCTGACGAGCCAGACGATGAGGTGATCGCTGCTTGGGCAAAATCGGCACCATTGCGAAGACGAGATAATAGAATATCGGCGTTATCGCGCGCTTTTTGAATCTGTTCGGCAGTCGAACCTTCAGGCGTTGCCACCAAAATATGACCGAGGCGATATTCGGTTTCTTGTTCGGCCATTTGTTCAATGACTTTGGTGAGGTTATCCACCTCTTGTGGCGAAACGTAGACGCGTCGCTGCACTGCACCGCGCTGCACTTCGCCGGTAACCATTTCATCGCGAATATTTTCGCGATAAGCCTGCCAACTTAGCCCGCTTGCTTCAATATCTTCACGCATTTCGTCGAGTGTGGCACCGGCTTCACGGGCCATGGTCACTAAGGCTTGTTGTAATTGCGCATCACTCACCTCAATACCAACACGACGCGCCATTTGCATTTGCAGTTCGCGTAATACCAAGCGGTCAATCGCCTGCACCCGCAATACGCTGTCCGCTGGCAAAGTCAGTTTTTGCGCCTCAGCGTTACGCTTGACTTGGGTTAACATTTGTTGAATTTCACTCTCTAACACCACGCCGTCGTTAACAATAACGGCGACCCGATCGAGCACTTCTTGGGCTTGGCTGACAGCACTGCTGACGACAATCAGCATCATGCCTAACCACTTAACTAATTTATTCATGTAAACGACCTAGTTACTTAAATGAAATGGGTGGCGGTAGCCAAACAGACTTTGCTCGAGTAAATCGATTAAACTGCGCTTGTCACTACCTAAGCCCTTGATTATAAACTGCACACTAATACCGTTATCGAACTCTGGAGTGCCTACAATGGGGCTTCCTAGTGCTTCGGCGACGCTACGATTAATACGCCGATAGGCACCGATACGGAAGGCCCAACAACAATCACTGTACTGTACGGCAAACAGTGCATCGTTGGTACGCTTTTGCCCTAAATCGTAGTACCAATTACTGGCTAATTGCCACTGTGGTGATAGCTCGAAGACCGCTTGAACACCGAGCTGTTCGATATTATCACCCAATAACGTGGTGACGTTACGATGGCTAAATTGCACCAAGTTCGCTTGGTCCTTGCGATACTCTACTGCTGTCTGACTCTTTTGCGTGCGGTTGAGTTCCATATCGTATTGCAAGGCGCTATTAAAGTACCATCGATCAGAGATACGAATGCGACTTTCTAGGGCTAAATCTGAGCGACTAGCGGTCACCGTACCGGTGTTACCCAGTAGTTCCGTTCGGCTATCTTCAAAGTAATAAATTTGCGCCGCACTAAACCGAAATACTTCGCGAGAACTGCTGTCGTACAGGCTACTGGAGGCGCCCACAGTCACTTGATTGGCATCAGCAATACGGTCAAGACCACTGAAGCGGCGGGCCCTAAACAAACCACGGTAGTCGTCTTGCATCAGCGTGGCGTCATAAATACCGATACCCGACTGATCGCGATAGGGGGTCCATAAATACTGTACTTGCGGTTCTAAGGTTTGCCGATAATCCTTACCAGCGAAGCTCAGCAGCCGCTCAAAATTGAGCCGCCCACGCCAGCGCACATGCGGCAGACCACGGCTTGGGTTAGCGCTGCGGCCACTGGCGAGGTCTTCAGCTTGATCATAATAGGTGTAGCTGTAGCCGACTTCAGCGAGCCAATCATAGCCCGGGCGCTCCATGTGATAGCGTACCTGTGGTTCAATATGCACTCGGGTGGCATAGTCGCGACTATCATCCTGATTGCGAAAATGGCTGATTTCGGAGGCGACTTGATATTCTAAATCAAGAGCACCTGACGCCACGTAGACGCTACTAATTTGCGGCAGGGTGCGATAGGGCGACCGATAGTTACCGAGCAATTCAAAATCTTCCGCACGAATGGTCACGCGCCAACTATCGCTGCGATAATCAGCTTGCGCATGACGATATAACTGGGCGTCAGCACGACCGGCAAAGTCGCTACCAAAATCACTCAAATAGTCGTCATCACTAATGCCAACACCATGCACATAGGTGCGCCATTGTTCGCTCCATACCTGCTGATGCTCGACGCGCCATTGAAAGCGCGAATTATCACTGGTGTAGGCTTTATCATTGCCTAAATAAGAAAGATTAAATTCACCACCACCATTCTGACTCCGATAGCGATACTCAGCCTGCATCATCAGGCCGCGTTCGGCCATGTAGCGCGGTGTAATAGTAGCATCCTGGTTGGCGGCAATATTGATGTAATAGGGTAGTTCGACTTCAAAGCCGTTCTGTTGCGATGAGCGTATGGTCGGAAACAGCAAACCACTTTTGCGTTCATCGTTGATGGGAAAATTGATATACGGCACATAAAGTACCGGTACTCCAAACAACTCAAAGCGTGCATGCCAGGCTTCGCCCCAAGCTTCATCTTCATTCAGTTGGATAGTTTGAGCACTGAGCTGCCAGGCCGGGTCATCGCTGGGGCAAGTGGTGAAGGTAGAGCCACTAAGGATCACTTGCTGCGGTTCAAGCGCTAATAAATCGGCTTTGCCGTGCGCTCCGGTGCTACCAATCTGATACCGTGCACCGCTCAGGTAAGCACGGTTTTCTGCCGAATTCAGACGAAAGTTTTCACTTGCCACTTGCACGTAACCGTCGCTAAAGCGCGTGGCACCACTGGCATTGATATTGCCGGATTGCTGGTTGATTTGCGCTTGTTCGGTCCATAGCTGTTGCTCATCCAGTTGCACTTCAACGTTGCCAAAGAATGATGCCACTTGCGTATCAGAGGCGACATCAGCGCGATCGGCGCGCACACCAATGGCGCCCATAGGCAACTGCACAAACGGCTTTGCGGTATTTTTAATCAGTGCTTGCGGAACTGCACATACGCCATAAGCGTCTGCAGATTGTTGGGCATTTGCCACAGTACTTCCGGCAGCACTGAGGAACAGTGCGAGCGATGTGCTGTAGGCTAAATTTTTCCGCATCTCGTTGGTGACCTAATGTTATTCTTGGCGTCTTGCAGGGTATGATAAAGCAATTTTTGTTACCCTGCCATTTGCTAAGCTACGGATTTTAGTGTGGCGAACATTAAAGCAGCTTAATTGCTGTGAAAATTCAGTTTATTTTTAGTCTGGCTGTTGCCGCGCCCCAACGTAGCTAGGCCATTGCGAGGAATTCATGATAGGTCGGTTATTAGGCACGTTATTTGGTTTCATGCTGGCACGTTTTGCTGGCGCGGTAGTCGGGTTTGCGATTGGCTGGTGGTTTGATAAATCATTGCAGCAAGCACTGCGCAGCTCACCCAATCAAGGCGCCCGGCAGCAACAATTTTTACTGACCTTTTTTGAGGTGCTGGGGCATCTAGCCAAATCTAAAGGCCGTGTCACCGCAGATGATATTCAGTTTGCTAGCCGACGGCTAGACGAACTGCGCCTTGATGGTGAGGCTCGACAAGCAGCCATGGCCGCATTTAATCGTGGCAAGCAAGCTGATTACCAAGTACAGCAACAAGTACAAGCGTTACGCCAAGGCGGTGTCGCGCGGCGCGACTTACTCAACTACTTTTTGGGGCAGGTGATTGTTGCGGCGCTCCTCGATGGTCAGCTCGAAGCTGCCGAATATGAGGTAATTCGCAAAGTAGCAGCTGCACTTGGGGTAAGTAAGTTGCAGCTCGACATGATGCTGCAAATGACTCAGGCACGCTTCCGTTTTGAACAGTATCAGTCCCATGGCGGTCAGTCATACCATGAGCAAGCGCAAGGCCGCAGTGCCCGGCCATCGTCGGCACAGCAGTTGGCCGATGCTTATGCCGTGCTTGGGGTAGAGCGCAGCGCCTCAGCGGCCGAGGTGAAACGTGCTTATCGTAAATTAATGGCGAAACATCACCCGGATAAGCTCGCAGCACAGGGGCTACCGCCGGAGATGCGCGCCAGTGCACAGCAAAAAGCGCAGCAAATTCAAGCAGCCTACGAATTAATCAAGCAAGCGGGTTAATTAAAACTCGGCCGCGCACTCAAAACGCAGCAGTGCGCCGCTGCTGGGGTGGGTGAACTGCAGTGTTTCGGCATGCAGCAGCAGGCGCGGTGCGGCAGTGAATGCCTCACCCTCGGCATAAAACTTATCACCACAGATGGGCGTGCCCAGTGCTTGCATGTGCACGCGCAGTTGATGCGAACGACCGGTGATTGGGGTTAACGCTAACACCGCACCAACAGCGTTGGTATGCAGCACACGGTAAGCAGTTTGTGAACTTTTACCGAGCACTAAATCAAGCATTTGCCGCGGTCGATTAGGCCAATCACAGCGCATGGGTAGATCAATATAGCCCGCCTGCGCCGGTGGCATGCAATAGACTTGCGCGCGGTAGCTTTTCTGCACCGTGCGGCGTTCAAACTGGCGCTGAATCGCCGCTTGCGCGGGCTTATTGAGGGCAAACAGCACAATCCCTGAGGTGGCCATATCCAAGCGATGCACCACCCGTGCCGTTGGCAATACCAGTAATAACCGCGTATACAACGAATCATAATGCTGCGGCTCTTTGCCCGGCACACTCAACAACCCGCTAGGTTTATCCACCACCACGATATCGTCGTCGCGATAAAGTATGCGCAAATAAGGCTGCATGGGTGGGTCATAGCGCAGTAAGGTCATGTTGGTAAATTCACCACTAAGCGCACCGCATCAAGTTGCAACAACGGCTGAGTAATACCTTGCAGCAGTTGCTGGCGGCGTTGCTGCAGCGCCGCTAATTCAACGGCAGGTGCCTGCGGATTGCGTTGGAGCAATTGTTGCATGCGCTGTTGCGCGCGGTCTAATTCACCCTCGAGCTGCTTTAAAGCACCCGCAGCAAGCTGCTGTTGCTGCTGTTCAGCGGGTACCCAGGCTTGCTTCAGCAATTGCTGCCACTGCGGTCGTAGCTGTTTCAGCAAACCACGGGCGGTTTGTTTATCAACCCGTTGCAACTGGCTATCAAAGCCCTGACTGCCAACTTTCGTGGATAAGTCACGACCTTGGCTGTCGAGTAATACTCGCAGTGTTTGGCGTGGATAGAACTCGGCGGCAACCGCCGGTGCTGGTGCAACAGCGACACTACTAAAAAACACTTCAAGGAACCAACTGCCGGCCGGTAACGCACGGTTCTTCAGCAGCGCCACGGCGGTACAGCCGAAGTGATGTTCACTGAATAATTCCAGTGCGTGCTGAACTTGCGGATGATCCCAGCTTAAAAATTCCACATCATCATGGGCCAGCGCATACTGCCGGTCAAAGCTCACGGTCAGGCCATCTTCGGGTAGGCCCGGTAGATTCACTCGTAATTGTTCGGTAGGGCGTAGCCAGCCACTGTGAGCATTGAGTTCATCGTAATCGACCCCAAACGCCAACCAAAACGCCTGCATAAAACTGACCAGCTGTGGGTCGTCGTCAAAGTCGCGAATGGTGTCGATGATGGCCGCCGCTGCGTGTGGGCGGTAAGCATTCAGTTCTTGCAGTAAATCACGACCGGCGGCAACTTCTTCACGGAATTGCTGGGCGGCAATGCGGGTTTCCTCACATAGCGCGTCAACATGTGTCGCGATAAGTTGGGTGTCAGCGTCGGCACTGGTCTGCTGCTCAATCAGCGTCTTTAATCGCGCCGCAAATTGCTGATACAGTTGCGCGCCCACCGGGTTCGGGGCGCTAAAGGCCTGCATGCTGTCGTACCAACGGAACCAAATTTGTTCGGCACTATCAGCTACCACCGGCACATGAATAATCACTGCACCAGTTTGTCCGAGGCGATCCAGCCGGCCAATGCGCTGTTCGAGTAAATCAGGGTGTGGCGGTAAGTCGAACAACACCAAGTTTTGCGCACTCTGAAAGTTGCGCCCCTCGCTGCCAATCTCGGAACAAATCAGCAGCTGGCAGCCATCTTCCTCACTGGCAAAATACGCCGCCGCGCGATCACGTTCCAGTAAGCTCATGTGCTGATGGAACACCGCGGCATGAATGCCGTGACCAATGCGCAAGTGATCACTCAGCTGCAACACCTGCTCAGGTTCTCGGCAGATCACCACAAATTTATGCTGGCGCTGCTGTTTCAGCAGCGTTGTAAGCCAGTCGGCACGGCTTTGAAAGCTATCGCTACTGGCTGGCAGTGGCACTGCGCGCAGCTGACGCTCGGGGAAGCCGCCAATGTGGGCGCGGCTATTGCGAAACATCACTCGGCCGGTACCGTGGAGGTCAAGTAGGCGGTCCAACAGCAACGGCGCTTGAGCCTGCGCTAGCGCTTGGGCCAGTGGTGCAAGGGCACGGTAATTGTGTTGCTCTTGAGCAAAGGCTTCGGCATCGGCAAAGCGGTCGCTATCGAGCAAGCGCAGCCGTGCTAAATGAGCCTCGCTGCCAGCCCGTTCAGGGGTGGCACTTAATAACAGCAATGCTGGAATAGCTTCACAGAGTTGTTGTAGCGCACTGAAATGCGGCTGCTCTGGGGCAATTTGATGGGCTTCATCGACGACCAGCAAATCCCAGGGTACATCGATAAGTTCGGCGAACCAAAACGGTTTGCTGAGCATGCTCAGCGGTAGCAGCACCAGTTGCTCGCTAGCAAAAACCGCATCACTACTGAGCGCGGTTTGCTCGCAACGTTCTTGGTCAAACAAACTGAAGCGCAGCGCGAATCGGCGCTGTAGCTCCACTAACCATTGGTGACAGAGACTGTCTGGTACCACCACCAACAGCCGTGAACTGCGCCCGGTGAGCAGCCGCCGTTGCATGATCAAGCCGGCTTCGATGGTCTTACCCAAGCCAACCTCATCGGCCAGCAGTACCCGCGGTTGAAAGCGATCAGCAACACTTGCGGCGATATACAATTGGTGGCCCAGTAGCTGCGCCCGCGCACCCAACAGCCCAGCCATGCGACTGTGTTGCCAGCGGCGCAAATACTGTTGTGCTTGTTGGCGTAGTCGAAATAAATCCAGGCGATCAATTTTACCTGCCAACATGCGTGTCAAAGGTTGTTGCGTGGCGACATTGGCGGCCAGCTGTGCTTCGGCCACGCTGACCGTTTGTTGATCATCTTCGCGCTCGCCTTGATACACCCAACAGCCATTGCGGGCGCTCCGAGCAGTAATCCGAAACCACCAGCCTTCGGCATGTTGTGCGCGTTCATCGATTAGTAGGGTAAAGCGTGCCAGTGGCGCAGCGTCACGAGCGTATTGGCGTAAGGCATCAGTAGCGGGGAAAAATACACTGATAAGGCGGCCTTGCACCTGTGTAATGAGACCCAGACCTTGGTCCGTTTCAGTTTCACTGAGCCATCGTTGCCCGACCTGAAACTCGCTATCCATGTCAGTGTTTATCTGCGCTTGCGCCATGCCCGAACAACCTTACCTAAGAAGACCTCGAAAAAGGGCGCACATGGTAACGAAAAAAAATCGAATGTTCACACCCTTTTCATAAAAACTGCGCTAGTCTTAAGTAAGTAAGGTTTAGCGCATCATAACTATAGTTCATAACCGCTGCTGAGGTACTGCATGCCTGAAACTCAATCCAAGTATTACCTGCTCGATACCAATATCCTTCTGCACGAACCGCTCGCCTTTTTAAACTTTGAAGAACACCACGTGGTTATTCCCATGGTGGTTCTTGAAGAACTCGACAACATCAAAGATCGCCATAAAGATGTCAGCCGTGAGGCACGAGTTGCTATTCGCTCGTTAGAAAATGCACTGAAAGATGCCACCCCGGAGCAAATCCTGGCGGGTGTGCCATTAGCGGCTATGCAGGGCGCCCATCATGCCCAGGGTACCTTGTCGATTTTCCCTGACTATCAACTCAAGCAAAGTGATTCAGCGCTGAATTTGCACGAGAATGATCACCGCATCATTCAGGCCGCCTTGGAATTACAGAAGCAGCACAGCAAAGCCAAAGTAGTCTTGGTGACCAAAGACATCAATATGCGCTTAAAAGCGAAAGGCGCAGGGGTGAAGCTGGTTGAAGATTACCGTACTGACCAGTTGATCGACGATATTCGCTTTCTCTCTAAAGGTTTTGTTGAAGTAGAGGGCGATTTTTGGGATGGCGTGGGTGAAGTCACTTCCGTCCAAGAGGGTCGTGAAACCTTTCATGAAGTTGAACGCTCAGTACTGCCAGCGGTATTTCGCAACCAATATATTGTCGACCAAAGCGAGACCTTTGCCGCGAAAGTGGTGGGTTACGATAACCAATTTGTGCGCCTGCATGATTTAGGCTTTGAGCGGATGATGTCTTACAAAGCGTGGGGCATTCACCCGAAGAATATCTACCAAGCCATGGCCTTGAACGCCTTGCTGGACCCGAATATTGATTTGGTGATTTTGACTGGCCCCGCCGGCAGCGGTAAAACTCTGCTAGCGCTCGCTGCCGCTCTTGAACAGGTGGTTGAACAGGGTATTTACGAAAAAATTATCGTCACCCGTAACACCCCTGAAATTGCCGAATCCATTGGTTATCTGCCGGGTACCGAAGAAGAGAAAATGGCACCGTGGCTGGCGGCTATCACCGACTCATTAGAAGTACTGCACAAACATGATGAAAGCATGGAATCGAGCATGAACTACATCATGAATAAGGCCAATATTCAGTTTAAATCGCTGAACTTTATGCGCGGCCGCAGTATTCAGAATGCCATTGTACTCCTCGATGAATCGCAAAACTTAACCGCGTCACAGTTAAAAACCATTATTACCCGCTGTGGGCAGGGTACCAAAATCATCTGTTCGGGTAACTTGGCGCAAATTGATAGCTATTATCTGACCGCGGTGACCTCAGGCTTAACCTATATTGTTGAGCGCTTTAAGGATTATCCGGGCAGCGCGACCATTAATTTAAACGGCGTGGTGCGTAGTAATTTAGCCCAGTACGCTGAAGAAAACTTATAAACCTAGGCGGAACGACTCAGATAGTCTTCGAGGATCAGTTGGGCAGCAGCGCTGTCCACCTTTTCTTTTTGCAGGTTTTTGAAACCGCCACGGGAAAACAGCGATTCTTTCGCTGCTACCGTGGTTAAGCGCTCGTCTTGCAGATGCACCGGTAAGCCAAAGCGGCCGTGCAAACGGTTGGCAAATTTTCGCGCCATATCGGTCAGCGGCTGTTCGCTGCCATCCATATTCAGTGGCAAGCCTACCACCAGCTCCTTAGGTTGCCAGGTGCTGATGAGTTTACTCACGTCATCCCAGTTGGGCTGACCATCTTTGGCACGCAGCGCGGCCAGCGGCGAAGCGGTGCCAGTGATACGCTGACCCACCGCTACGCCAATACTAAAGGTACCAAAATCAAAGCCTAAAATTTGGCTCATGCATGCCCCACATCTGGGCCTAGTTGCCATGGTTCAATACCTAATTTCGCGGTAGCGCGCTGCCAGCGTTCGCGAATAGGTGTGTTGAACAAAATCTCCGCATCGGCAGGGATCACCAACCAACTATTTTCGGCTAACTCACGTTCCAGCTGTCCAGCTTCCCAACCAGCATAACCTAAGGTCAGCAAATACCGTTCTGGCGCATGACCTTGGCCCATGGCCTCGAGGATATCTTTGGAGGTGGTGATCATCACTTGCTCGCTCAGCTTTACCGAACTGCGCCAGCCATGATCCGGCGCATGCAGCACAAAGCCGCGGTCGCGCGCTAACGGGCCGCCGGCAAATACCGGTTTTTGCAGCACTGGGCTTTTACTGGGCACCACAATTTCAAGTTGTTGCAATAGGCTTTCTACGGTCACATCTACCGGCTGATTAATCACTAACCCCATAGCGCCATCTTTGTTGTGCTCGCAAATGTAGGTCACGGCACGAGCGAAAAATGGGTCATCCATAGTCGGCATGGCAATTAAAAAGTGATTTTCTAAGCTGGTTAAGGTTTCCATACAGCGTTTCTACCTCACAACAACAAGCCAACACTAGTGCTGGCGATAGCGTTCAATGGCCTCAAATAACTGACCGGCGATATTGATGTTATATGCGGCCTCAATTTCACGCATGCAAGTAGGGCTGGTGACATTTATTTCGGTAATGCGGTCGCCGATCACGTCAAGGCCGACGAGTAACAGGCCACGACGTTGCAATTCCGGCCCCACAGCGCGAGCTAGAGCCCAGTCGCTATCGCTCAGCGGTTGTGGTCGACCGCTGCCACCAGCGGCCAAGTTACCGCGGGTTTCACCGGCCGATGGTACCCGTGCGAGGGCATACGGCATGGCTTCACCGTCAATCATCAAAATACGCTTATCGCCGTCTTTAATAGCCGGTAAGTAGCGTTGCACCATAGCAAATTGCTGACCGTGATTGGTCAGTGTTTCAATGATCACGCCAAGGTTGGCGCCATCGGCGGCGACGCGGAAAATCGAAGCACCACCCATGCCATCTAAAGGCTTCAAAATAATATCGCCATGCTGCTGATGGAAGGCGCGAATTTGCTCCGCACGGCGGCTGACAATAGTTGGCGGTGTGTGCTCGGCAAACCAAGCAGTAAAGAGTTTTTCATTACAGTCGCGCAGGCTTTGCGGCTTATTTACCACTAAACTGCCGCGCTGTTCCGCTAACTCCAACATATAAGTGGCGTACACATATTCCATATCAAAGGGCGGATCTTTGCGCATCATGATCACGTCAAAATTAGCCAATGGTTGTTCGTTGGCTTCGCCCAAGGTGAAGTAGTCAGTGGCTTGGTCACGCACGCTAACGCTGCGGGCACGCGCCATCGGTTCACCCTGCACAATAGAGAGGTCGGCGAGCTCCAGGTAATAGCACTCATAGCCCCGCGCTTGCGCCTCTAGCAGTAAGCGAAAGCTAGTATCTTTGTAGGTTTTGATGCTGGCGATGGGGTCCATAATCATGGCAAGTTTCATGAGCTATCCTCGTAAACGACTAACGCAGCAGTTAGGCAAGATCGCCAAACTGATACTGAATCACGGTTAATGCGGCCAATGCCGCGGTTTCGGTACGCAACACACGCGGGCCTAGGCGTACTGGGGCAAACTGATGCGCTTGCGCTTGGCTTACTTCGCTGTCGGTCAGACCACCCTCAGGGCCAATCAACAGCTGAATGCGTTCAGCTGCCACCACCTGCTGTTGCAGCGGTGTCGTGGCATGTGGGTCAAGAGTTAAGCGCAACGCTGGCGGAAGCTGGTTGAGCCAATCCTGCAGCGACTGCGGTTGATGCACCAGCGGCACCACACTGCGACCACTTTGCTCGCAGGCGGCAATAACGATTTTTTGCCACTGTTGCTGCTTTTTATCCAGCCGCTCGCCAGTCAATTTAACCCCGCAGCGTTCGGTAAATAGTGGGGTAATAGCACTCACCCCAAGCTCCACCGATTTCTGCAACACAAAGTCCATGCGGTCGCCGCGCGAAATACCTTGGCCCAAATGAATCGCCACCGGCGCTTCGCTGGAATTAGCGGTTACTGCATCCACCCGCACCTGAACCTGACGCTTGTCGACCTGCACAATGCTGGCATCGTAGTTATTGCCATCACCGCTAAACAGTTGCAGCGCCTGACCAACCTGCATACGTAATACCCGGCCAACATGATTAGCCGCATCATCACCAAGCTGCAGCACCGCCCCCACTGCTAAGGGGCTGGCAGTTAATGGTAAGTCATGGAAAATTCGCGGTTTGCGCATACATTAATCTCGTTCACACTTTTCTGCATCTTAGCAGACCAACGGCTAAACCGTCAGTAGCAAAAGCATTTGACCTGAGCGCCACAGCAACGGATCATGCAGTTATTGTTAATTTATGTTGAAGCGATTTTCAGGAGTCATCAATGAGCCTCAAGCAGCCGATTAAGCCGGTGCTAGCAGCCGCCTGTGCGTTAGTTACGCTGGCCAATGCCGCCCCCGCAATGAGCAAAGATTTACACAGCTACGCCGCGCTTGACCAGGTCAGCACCAGTCATTTGCATTTAGCGGTAACGGTAGATTTTGAGCGCAGTGAAGTGCGCGGAAGCGCCAGCTACGATTTAGTCCGCCATACTGATGCTAGCGAAATTCATCTCGATACCCGCGAGCTCACTATTAGTAAAGCTGAAATTGCCGTCAACGGTGATTGGCAAGATACCACCTTTACCCTGGCTGAGGCCCACCCGGCACTGGGGCAAAAGCTGACCGTGCAGATTGGTGATAAAGCCGACAAAGTTCGTATTCATTATGCCTCGGCGCCAACTGCCAGTGGTTTGCAGTGGCTTACACCGGAGCAAACTGCCGGCAAACAGCAGCCATTTATGTTTAGCCAATCTCAAGCTATTCATGCGCGCAGCTGGATCCCGATTCAAGACACCCCGGCGCTGCGCTTGACCTATAGCGCCGAAGTCACCACCAAGCCTGGCTTGTTAGTGGTCATGAGTGCGAATAATCCGTTGGGTGATGAGCGCCCGGGGCGTTATGAATTCGCCATGCCGCAAGCTATTCCGCCGTATCTGATCGCCATAGCTGCAGGTGACCTTGCGATTAAAGAAATCAACCAGCAAGTGGCGATTTTCGCGGAACAATACATTGTTGATGCCGCCGCCTGGGAGTTTGCTGATACCCCGCGCATGATCGATATCACCGAGCAAATGTACGGCCCATATTTGTGGGACCGTTACGATTTATTGGTGTTGCCACCGAGCTTTCCGTTTGGTGGTATGGAAAATCCACGCTTATCGTTTATCACCCCAACGGTGGTTTCCGGTGACCGCAGCTTAATTAACCTGATTGCCCACGAGCTGGCGCATTCATGGTCGGGCAATTTAGTCACCAATGCCACTTGGCGCGACTTATGGATCAACGAAGGCTTCACCAGCTACGTTGAAAACCGCATTATGGAAGCATTATTCGGCACCGAGCACGCGCAAATGGAGTTGTCACTGGGCTATCAAGACCTGATGGCTGATTTGCAGCGCTTGCCGGAAGGCGACCAAGTGATGCATCTTGAGCTCGGCCAACGCGACCCCGATGATGCCTTCTCGCAAGTACCGTACGTAAAAGGCCAACTGTTTTTAGTTTACCTAGAGCAGCAATTTGGGCGCCAGAATTTCGATAAATTCTTACGCCAGTATTTTGCTGATTTCGCCTTTAAGAGTATTGATACCGCTACCTTGAAAGCGTATCTGCAAGCCGAATTGTTGGCTAAATATCCAAGCGAAGTAACTATCGCCAAAATCGACCAATGGTTGCATCAGCCTGGTTTACCAGTCGATGCGCCACGGCCTAGCTCCGATGCTTTTACCAAGGTTGAGCAGCAAACTCAGCGTTGGCTAAAAGGTGGGCAGTTGCAGCCAGCGGGCTGGACCACCCATGAATGGCTGCATTTCATTAATAACCTGCCGTTAGATATTTCAGCGGTCAACATGGCGCGTTTAGATCGTGAGTTCAAACTCACAGATAGTCAAAACAGCGAGATTGCCCATGCCTGGTTAAAGTTAGCAATTATCAAAAAATATGAACCAGCACGTGATAGATTGCGTAGTTACCTGCTAACTATTGGTCGCAATAAATTAGTCAGCCCACTGTATCGCGAGCTGGCCCGAACCCCAGATAACCTAAGCTGGGCACGGGACGTGTATCAACAAGCGAAGGCGGGTTATCACCCGCTCACACAAAGTGTTGCCGAGGGCCTGTTGTACCCAGCTGACACCACCACCGAGGACAAATAATTATGAGCAAAGCTATTGGATATGCCGCCCAAGCTGGCGATCAGCCGTTAAATTACTTTGAATTTGAGCGTCGTGAGCCAACCGGCAACGATGTCGAAATTGTCATCGATTATTGCGGCGTGTGTCACTCTGACTTACACACTGCTCGCGGCGAATGGGCTGGGGTGCGCTTCCCAGTGGTACCAGGCCATGAAATTGTCGGCCGCGTACTGCGCGTAGGCAGTAACGTGACCAAGTTCAAAGTAGGCGATACCGTCGGTGTGGGCTGTTTAGTCGATTCATGCCGCAGCTGCGACTGCTGTGCTGAGGGCCTCGAGCAGTATTGTGAAAATGGTTTTGTGGGAACCTATAATGGTGATGACAAGCATCTTGGCGGCCATACCTTTGGCGGCTACTCAAACCATATCGTTGTCGACCAAGATTTCGTGTTACGGGTGTCGGATAAACTCGACTTAGCAGCTGTTGCACCGTTGTTGTGCGCCGGTATAACGACCTATTCACCATTACGCCATTGGAATATTGGTCCGGGTCATCGCGTCGGTGTGGTTGGTTTGGGTGGCCTTGGCCATATGGCGGTAAAATTAGCCAAAGCAATGGGTGCCGAAGTGGTGCTATTTACCACTTCGAGCAATAAAGTTGCCGACGGTAAACGCTTGGGCGCTGACCATGTGGTGATCTCGAAAGACCCAGAGCAAATGGCGGCGTGGGCGAATAAACTCGACTTTATTTTGAATACCGTCGCAGCTCCGCATAACTTGGATAGCTTCTTAGCATTACTGCGGTTCAATGGCACCATGACCCTAGTAGGCGCCCCAGCAGAGGCGCATCCATCGCCGAATGTATTCAATTTAATCTTCAAGCGACGCAGCTTAGCTGGTTCGCTGATTGGTGGCATCAAAGAAACCCAAGAAATGCTGGATTTCTGCGCCGAGCACAACATTGTTGCTGACATTGAAATGATTGCTATGGACGACATCAACGACGCCTACGAGCGGATGTTGAAAAGTGATGTGAAATATCGTTTCGTTATCGATATGAGTACGCTCAATCAGAAATAAAGACTTTTAGACGTCTAAATGTGGAAAGTGCGTGGCCAGTCTGCTAGACTACGCGCACTTTTTTTATCACCGTTTTTAGCTGAGTTTAGCCACCATGAGCAAGCACGTTTTTACCTCCGAGTCGGTGTCCGAGGGGCATCCAGATAAAATTGCTGACCAAATTTCAGATGCCGTCCTCGACGCCATTCTGGCTGAAGATCCACATGCCCGTGTGGCCTGTGAAACCTTCGTCAAAACCGGTATGGTGCTGGTGGGTGGTGAAATTAGCACCAATGCTTGGGTGGATATCGAAGACATCACCCGCCGTACCGTCAGTGAAATTGGCTACGTGCATTCTGACATGGGCTTTGATGGCGCCTCATGCGCAGTGTTAAACGCTATTGGCAAGCAATCACCGGATATTAGCCAAGGTGTTGACCGTGCCCGCCCTGAAGATCAAGGTGCTGGTGACCAAGGCTTGATGTTTGGTTATGCCTCCAATGAAACCGACGTATTGATGCCGGCACCGATTACCTATGCACACCGCTTGGTGCAGCAGCAGGCCTTGGTGCGCAAAGATGGCACCTTGCCATGGTTGCGCCCAGATGCAAAAAGTCAGCTGACCTTTGTCTATGAAAACGGCAAGCCGGTGGGCATTGACGCCATTGTGTTATCGACCCAGCACGCCGATGTGATTAGCCAGAAAGATCTCCGTGAAGCAGTGATTGAACATATCATTAAGCCGGTGATCCCAGCGCAGTGGTGGCCCGCCAGCAGCGAGCGTATTTTCATCAACCCAACCGGTAAATTCGTCATTGGTGGTCCTATGGGCGACTGTGGTTTGACCGGTCGTAAGATCATTGTCGATACCTATGGTGGCATGGCTCGTCATGGCGGTGGTGCGTTCTCCGGTAAAGACCCATCGAAAGTTGACCGTAGTGCTGCCTATGCCGCTCGTTACGTGGCGAAAAACCTGGTCGCTGCTGGCTTAGCTGAGCGCTGCGAAATTCAGGTTTCCTATGCCATTGGCGTGGCTGAGCCGACCTCCATCAGTATTGAAACCTTCGGTACTAGCCGTCATGACGAAGACACCTTGATTGCTCTGGTGCGTCGTCATTTCGATTTACGCCCATATGGGCTCATCAAAATGCTGGATTTAGAGCGGCCCATTTACCGTGCTACAGCGGCCTATGGCCACTTTGGTCGTGACGAGTTCCCGTGGGAGCAAACCGACAAGGTTGACGCGCTTCGCGCTGACATCTAATTTGCTAAAAAGCCCCGAAATGTGGACAATACGCGTCATCATTGATGCTATCCACTTCGGGGTTTTTTATGACGACTGCAGTTTCCCAACGCCAACACCTAGCGAACGCTATCCGCGCTTTAAGTATGGATGCCGTTCAGCAAGCCAACTCGGGTCATCCGGGCGCGCCAATGGGTATGGCAGACATCGCCGAAGTGTTGTGGCGCAAGTTTCTCAAGCATAACCCCAATAACCCGCAGTGGGCTGACCGCGACCGTTTTGTGTTATCTAATGGTCATGGTTCAATGCTGATTTATTCATTGCTGCATTTGAGCGGCTATGATCTGAGCATTGATGACCTTAAACAGTTTCGCCAGTTGCATGCAAAAACCCCAGGGCACCCAGAATTTGGCTATGCGCCTGGGGTAGAAACCACCACGGGGCCGCTGGGTCAGGGTATTACCAATGCCGTGGGTATGGCGCTGGCCGAGAAAGTCTTAGCCGCGCAGTTCAACCGCCCGCAGCACCAAATCGTGGATCACTACACCTATACCTTTTTGGGCGACGGCTGTCTCATGGAAGGCATCTCGCACGAGGCTTGTTCACTGGCTGGCACTCTGGGGCTGGGCAAACTGATTGCGTTTTATGATGACAACGGTATCTCCATTGATGGCGAAGTAGAGGGCTGGTTTACCGACGATACCCGTATGCGCTTTGAAAGCTACGGCTGGCAGGTGCTGGGCCCGCTCGATGGCCACGACGCTGATGCTGTTGAAGCGGCCATTACCGCAGCGCAAGCTGAGGTGCGCCGCCCCACACTGATTATTTGTAAAACCATTATTGGCTTTGGCGCGCCCAACAAGCAGGGTACTGAGAGCTGTCACGGCGCGCCGTTAGGTGCTGATGAAATTGCTGCAGCTCGGCAGCAACTGAACTGGAACCATGGCCCGTTTGAAATCCCCGCTGAAGTGTATCAGCAGTGGGATGCGCGCAGCAGCGGCAGCATCGCTGAAGCCGCCTGGCAGGTTAAATTTGATGCTTACCGTGCGGCGTACCCAGCGCTGGCGAGCGAATTTGAACGCCGCTTAAACGGCGATCTGCCAGCCGATTTTGCCGCCCAAGCGCAACGCTATATTGAGCAATTGCAAGCCAACCCAGCTACTATCGCTAGCCGCAAAGCCTCGCAAAATGCCATTAATGCCTTTGCCCCACTGTTGCCAGAATTACTCGGTGGCTCAGCCGACTTAGCGGGCTCCAATTTAACCCTGTGGAGCGGTTCAAAAGGTATCAGCGCCGACGATGCCAGCGGTAACTATGTCTATTACGGTGTGCGTGAATTTGGCATGTCAGCCATGATGAACGGCATTGCCTTACACGGTGGTTTTGTGCCGTACGGCGCCACTTTCTTGATGTTTATGGAGTATGCGCGTAATGCCGTGCGCATGGCAGCGTTGATGAAACAGCGCTGTATCTTTGTGTATACCCACGATTCCATTGGCCTTGGCGAAGATGGCCCAACCCACCAGCCGGTTGAGCAAACCGCCAGCTTACGCATGACCCCGAACATGAGCACTTGGCGCCCCTGCGACCAAGTCGAATCAGCGGTAGCTTGGCAGGCGGCATTGCAGCGCCAAGACGGGCCAACAGCGTTAATTTTCAGTCGCCAGAATCTGCCACAACAGGGGCGTGATGCTGAGCAACTCGCCAATATTGCCCGCGGCGGTTACGTGCTGCGCGATTGCAGCGGCACCCCAGAGTTGATTCTGGTTGCCACCGGCTCAGAAGTCACCTTAGCCATGCAAGCTGCCGAGCAGCTCAGCAGCGCTGGTCATGCCGTGCGTGTGGTGTCGATGCCAGCTACCGATGTGTTCGACGCGCAACCAGCTAGCTATCGCGAGCAGGTACTGCCAGCTGCAGTGAGCAAGCGTGTTGCAGTGGAAGCGGGTATTGCCGATTACTGGTACAAGTATGTTGGTCTGCATGGCCGCATCATCGGCATGAACAGTTTTGGTGAATCCGCACCAGCGGGTGATTTATTTAAGCATTTTGGCTTCACCGTTGAGAATATCGTTCATCAGGCGCAGGAGTTATTGGCTTGAGCCAAGCGCGGCGTTATCGCATAGCCATCAATGGTTTCGGCCGCATTGGTCGCTCGGTGTTGCGGG
This sequence comes from Pseudidiomarina mangrovi, assembly GCF_003999375.1. GTDB lineage: Bacteria > Pseudomonadota > Gammaproteobacteria > Enterobacterales > Alteromonadaceae > Pseudidiomarina > Pseudidiomarina mangrovi. The sequence goes on along the minus strand of NZ_RJLC01000008.1, from coordinate 104,304 downwards.
CGCTGTATGAGCGTGGCTACCAGCAGCACCTTGAAGTGGTGGCGATTAACGAGCTCGCGCCGGTGCAGAGTATGGCGCACTTACTAAAATATGACACCAGCCATGGCCGCTTTGCCATGGCGGTGACCAGCCCTGACCAAGACACCTTGCAAGTGGGTGCTGATACAATCGGGGTGTCATCAGCGCTGACTATTGCTGAGTTGCCGTGGCAGCAACTTGAGCTTGATGCAGTGCTTGATTGTACCGGTGTGCATGGCTCCCGCCAGCATGGTCAAGCCTATGCCGAGGTTGGTGTGGAGCGGGTATTGTTCTCGCAGCCAGGCGATGCCGACCTAGATTTTACCGCCATATTTGGGGTCAATAGCGATGCCCTAGCGGCACAGCATCGTTGGGTATCCAACGGTTCATGCACCACCAATTGTATTGTGCCGGTGATTCAAGTGCTTGACCAAGCTTTTGGGATTGATAGCGGTGCCATCACCACCATTCACGCCGCCATGCACGACCAACAAGTGATTGATGCCTACAGCCCCGATTTGCGCTTAGCACGCGCCGCTGGGCGATCAATTATTCCAGTGGATACCCGCTTAGCGCGCGGTATTGAACGTATTTTGCCCAAATTTGCTGGGCGCTTTGAAGCCATTCAAGTGCGCGTACCAACCACTAATGTTACCGCCATGGACTTGAGCGTCACAGTCAACACCGCGGTATCGTTAGCCGAGGTCAATCAGGTGCTTAGCGATGCCGCTCGTGGGCCCATGGCCAGTGTGCTGGGCTATGTGGATGAGCCACTGGTATCGATTGATTTCAATCATGATCCACGTTCAAGTATTGTCGATGGCACGCAAACGCGGGTCGCCGATAAGCGATTAATTAAAGTTCTATGCTGGTGTGACAACGAATGGGGCTTTGCTAACCGCATGCTCGATACCGTTGGCGTAATGCTAGCGCGACAGTCTGCTGAGTCGATAAGGAAATAACCATGCCTGTAATCAATATGACCGATCTAGATTTAGCCGGTAAGCGGGTGCTGATCCGGGAAGATCTCAATGTGCCCATTAGTGACGGCAAAGTCAGTTCAGATGCGCGCCTTAAAGCGGCGCTGCCAACCCTTGAGCTAGCGTTGCAAAAAGGCGCCAAAGTGATGGTGATGTCACACCTAGGCCGCCCTGAAGAAGGCGTTTATGACGCTGAATCATCGTTGCAGCCGGTGGTCGATTACCTGCAGCAAGCCTTGTCAGTGCCAGTTCGCTTGGTCAGCGACTACCTCAACGGCGTTGAGGTGCAAGCTGGCGAGTTAGTGGTGTTTGAAAACGTGCGCTTTAACAAAGGTGAAGGCAAGAATAATGATGCCCTAGCGCAGCAGTTGGCCGCGCTGTGTGACGTGTTTGTGATGGATGCCTTTGGCACCGCCCACCGCGCCCAAGCATCCACCCACGGTGTAGCAAAATATGCCCCGATTGCCTGTGCTGGGCCACTGTTAGCAGCAGAGCTCGATGCGCTCGGTAAAGCACTAGCCAACCCGGCACGGCCATTAGTCGCTATTGTCGGCGGTTCAAAAGTCAGTACCAAACTCACGGTACTCGAGTCGCTGTCCGGTATTGTTGACCAGCTGATTGTTGGTGGTGGTATTGCCAATACCTTTATTGCTGGCGCCGGTCACGCCATTGGTAAATCGTTGTATGAGGCCGACTTAGTCCCAGAAGCACAGCGTTTGGTTGCGGCTGCCCGCGCCAAGGGCGGCGATATTCCACTACCAAGCGATGTGGTTACCGGCACCGAATTTAGTGCCACGGCAGCGGCTAGCACCAAAGCAGTCAGCGCGGTTGCTGCCGACGATATGATTTTTGATATTGGCCCAGATACTGCCGCGGCGTTCGCAAAAATCATCGAAAACGCCGGCACTATTGTATGGAACGGCCCAGTCGGGGTGTTTGAATTTGATCAGTTTGGTGCCGGTACCGAAGCCTTGGCCCAAGCTATTGCTGCGAGTTCAGCTTTTTCAATTGCCGGTGGCGGTGATACACTGGCGGCCATTGATAAGTATGGCATCGCTGATAAAATCAGCTACATCTCGACCGGTGGTGGAGCATTTTTAGAGTTTTTGGAAGGCAAGCAATTGCCAGCCGTCGCGATTCTGGAAGAACGCGCATTAAATGGCTAACGAGCCAAACCCAATAGGAATTTAGGAGCACATAATATGGCATTGATTTCATTACGTCAGCTACTTGATCACGCTGCCGAACACAACTATGGCGTACCAGCCTTTAACGTCAATAACTTAGAGCAAATGCGGGCAATCATGGAAGCGGCAGATGCCACTGACAGCCCGGTTATTGTGCAAGCCTCAGCGGGCGCACGTAGCTATGCCGGAGCACCGTTCTTACGCCACTTAATTCTAGCCGCCATCGAAGAATGGCCGCACATTCCAGTGGTGATGCACCAAGACCACGGTACCTCGCCAGCAGTCTGTCAGCGCTCCATTCAGTTGGGCTTTAGCTCAGTGATGATGGATGGCTCGTTACGTGCCGATGGTAAAACCCCAGCCGATTACGACTACAACGTCAGCGTGACCCAGCAAACTGTCGCTATGGCCCATGCCTGTGGCGTATCCGTTGAAGGTGAAATTGGTGTATTGGGCTCGCTCGAAACCGGTGAAGCTGGTGAAGAAGATGGTGTAGGCGCTGAAGGTAAACTCAGCCACGATCAATTACTCACTGACCCAGAAGAAGCCGCGCAATTTGTTAAAGCCACTAATGTTGATGCCTTAGCCATTGCTTGTGGCACGTCACACGGCGCCTATAAATTTTCACGACCACCAACCGGTGATATTTTGGCCATTGGACGCATTAAAGAAATTCACCGTCGTATTCCCAACACGCACTTAGTGATGCACGGTTCATCGTCGGTGCCACAAGAGTGGTTGAAAATCATTAACGACTTTGGCGGTGACATTGGTGAAACCTATGGTGTACCGGTTGAACAAATCGTTGAAGGCATCAAGCACGGCGTGCGTAAAGTCAATATCGATACCGATTTGCGTCTCGCTGCAACCGGTGCCATTCGCCGTCATCTGGCCAACAACACCAAGAATTTTGATCCACGGAAATTTTTACAGGCATCAACAGATGCCATGTATGATATCTGTAAAGCACGTTATGAAGCATTTGGTTGCGCTGGACAGGCCAGCAAAATTAAAGTTATATCACTCGAGGATATGTTTAAACGCTACGAGCGGGGCGAATTAGAGGCTAAAGTGAACTAATTCACGCATCGACAAGCCACAATCAGCGGTTATACTTATCCCTGCTGGTTGTGGCTTTTTTATTTTGTGCGCTATGAAATTACAAGGGGAACACGTGAAATATATCATCACGCCAATCGCTCTCGCCATCGCAATGTCAACAGCGTTGCCAGCTAGTGCGTCGATCTTTATGTATGACGACGCTAGCGATCTCGATACCGAAGCGAAAAAAGACTGGGATGCAAGCGCTGAACTTGGGCTGCTGTACACCTCAGGTAACACCAAAACTGAGACCTTACGCAGTAAACTGAGTGCTGCCCGCGATTATGAAAATTGGCGTCACAAAGGCGTTATTGATTATTATCGCGCCGAGCAAGAAAACCAAACCACTGGGGTGACAGCTACCACGGGTGACAAGTTATTTATTTCGGCGCAGTCCAACTATAAGTTTTCTCCAGAAAGCCGTTCGTCGCTATTTGTTTTTACCTCGTATGAAGAAGACAAATTTAGTGGTTACGAGTATCAAGGTACCGTGGCGGTCGGTTATGGTGCCCGTTATCGCTACAGTGAGAGCTTATTTGCTGATTATGAAATAGGTCCGGGTTACTCGCTCAACAAACCTATTATCAATGGTGTGGTGCAAGAGCAAGAGAGCAGTGCAATTCTGCGTATTGCGGGTAATTTAGTATGGGATGTCAGCAAAAACTCTAAGTTCAATGCATTAGCCGCTACTGAAATTGGTGAAGTGAATACTAAAAGCCGTGCCGAAGTCTCAATTTCAGCCAATGTGAATAGTTCACTAGCGCTCAAGTTCAGTATCTCTGGTACCCACAATTCATTTTTAGACGACCCCAGCAAAGAGAAATTAGATACCGAAACCGCCGTCACATTGGTGTATAGTTTTTAAAATCTTTGCGTCAGTTTAACAGTTTGGATAGTATGCGCGGCATCCGTTAAGGATGCCGTCTACTATTAACTACTAGCAGCAACAAAGGCGAAACTTTATGTCTGCAAATTCGTTTCTTGGTATGTTTGCCAAGTCGCCGATCAAACCGATGATCGACCATATTGAGCAAGTGCATGAATGTGCTTTACTGCTCAAACCCTTCTTCCAAGCTGTCTATCAAAATGATTGGGATAAAGCGCACGAATGTCGTGAAATGATCGTGCTGAAAGAGCGTGCTGCCGATGAGCTTAAGCGTGACATTCGCTTGAATCTGCCGGGTGGATTATTCATGCCGGTTGAGCGCACCGATTTGTTAGAGTTGGTTTCTCAGCAAGATCGTATCGCCAATAAAGCCAAAGATATTTCCGGCCTTGTTACGGGTCGGCAAATGCTGATCCCTGAGTCGATGGTTGCAGCATTCGATGAGTATCTGACGCGCTGTTTAGATGCCTCTGATAAAGCGCGCGATACTATCGGTGAATTCGATGACTTGCTCGAAGCTGGCTTCAAAGGCCGCGAGCGTCAAATCGTTGACCGGCTGATTAAAGAGCTCGATGTCATTGAGCAAGATACCGATGCGTTGCAAATTCGTTTACGCCGCAAACTCAAGGCACTAGAAGGCGAGTTAAGCCCGTTAGATGCCATGTTCCTGTACCAAATTTTAGATTGGGTCGGTGATTTAGCAGACCTAGCCGAGCGCGTGGGTGCACGTTTTGAACTCATGCTTGCACGTGTCTAAGTCGGAGAGCTAACCATGGATATTATTAATACCTATAACGCCACACTGATCTTACTGGCGGCTGGCTTTGCCTTTTTCATGGCATGGGGTATCGGCGCCAATGACGTGGCCAATGCTATGGGAACCTCGGTAGGTTCCAAAGCATTGACCATCAAGCAAGCCATTATTGTGGCGATGATTTTTGAATTTGCTGGCGCCTACTTAGCCGGCGGTGAAGTCACCGCAACCATTCGTAGCGGTATTATCGATTCCGGTTATTTTGTCGATACGCCAGAGCTACTGGTATTCGGCATGATCGGCTCGTTATTGGCGGCAGGTACTTGGTTGCTGATTGCTTCATGGCTTGGCTGGCCGGTATCCACCACGCACTCTATTATCGGTGCTATCGTTGGCTTTGCCGCAGTAGGCGTCGGTACTGAAGCAGTACACTGGTCAAAAGTAACCGGTATTGTCGGTAGCTGGGTGATTACGCCGTTAATTGCCGGTTTAATTGCTTATTTTATTTTCTTAAGCGCCCAGAAGCTGATTTTTGATAGCGAAAATCCACTCGCTATGGCCAAGCGCTATGTGCCGTTTTATATGGCATTGACCGGCTTCATGGTGTCGTTGGTTACGATCAAAAAAGGCCTTACCCACGTTGGTTTAGATTTAACCAGCATGCAAGGTTATGGTGCTGCCATTGCCATGGCGGTAGTGCTGTTTTTTGTCGGTAAATACGCTATCGGTAGGCTTAAGTTTGATCCCTCGGCGGATCGACACATGCACTACACTAACGTTGAACGGGTATTCGCTATTTTGATGGTGGTGACTGCGTGTGCCATGGCCTTTGCCCATGGTTCAAACGATGTCGCTAACGCTATCGGCCCGCTCGCTGCGGTGGTCAGTATCGTCAACAGTGGTGGCGAAATTGCTAGCACTGCCAAACTAGCCTGGTGGGTATTACCGGTCGGTGCGGTTGGTATCGTGCTCGGTTTGGGCATGCTCGGCCGCCGCGTTATCGCCACCATCGGTAAAGGTATTACCCATTTAACGCCTAGCCGCGGTTTTGCCGCGGAGCTAGCGGCAGCCACCACGGTGGTCATCGCCTCAGGTACTGGCTTGCCTATTTCTACCACACAAACTTTGGTGGGCGCGGTGCTGGGTGTTGGTATGGCGCGCGGTATTGCGGCTCTGAACTTAGGTGTGGTGCGTAACATTGTGGTGTCGTGGGTAGTCACCTTACCCGCAGGTGCCATCATGTCGATTATGTTCTTCTACATGCTGAAGGGTATTTTCAGCGCGTAACTCATAATGCACTGCGCGAGATTGAAAAAAAGGTGGCTACTGAGCCACCTTTTTTTTGCCATAAACAAACTTTTTAAGCGCTGCTGGCGACTAAGGTTACAAGTCATTAAGGAACGAAACGCGTGTTTGCACCCTCAGATGAACGGCTCATTGAACGAGCGCTGGATAACAACAAGCAAGCTTGGCTGCAATTAGTTAAGCGTTATGAAGGCTTAGTCTATAACTATGGCTTGCGGATGCTTGGCCAGCGTGAGGATGCGCAGGATTTACTGCAAGACGTATTTTTGTCCGTGTTTCGCAATTTAGCTGGCTGGCGCGGTGAGGCGAGCTTTAAAACCTGGTTACTGACAATCGCCCATCATCGGTGTATTGAGGTGTATCGGCGCCGTCGAGACCATCTCGACATGGATAGCGTTGACAGTCAGGTCAGTGACCAAGATTGGCATCATCCAGAGCAGGTCTATCAAGGCCAGCAGCGCGGCAATCAACTGGTCGCTGCACTGCAAAAGCTGCCGCTGGAGCAGCGCCAAGTGGTGGAATTGAAGTTCTTTCAGCATCTGCCCTTGGCTGATATTGCGGCCCAACTTGAGGTGCCGCTGAGTACCGTTAAATCACGACTTTATAGCGCTGTAGAAAAACTACAACGCGACTTGGAGGCAGTATGAAGCAACAGCATCCATTCACTGACCAGTTACAGCAGCTTGCCGACCAATGGGAACCCCAACCGGTACCTAACTGGGATCGCCAGCGCACCTTTCGCGCCGTGCAGCCGCCGCGTCTAGCTTGGTGGCAGCGGCCATGGTTGCCGTTAGCCTCAATGGCCTGCTCGGCGTTGGCACTGTTGCTGGTGGTGGGTAATACCCAGGTCATCAGTAACGAGCAGGGGCTGACCGTACGTTTTGGTGGCAACGCTATTGATCCTCTAGTGATTGAACAGCGCGTTGCCGAGCGTCTGAATGAATATGCCGCAGCGCAGCAAGTAGCCCTGGTCAATTATGGTGTCACCCTGCGTAACGACATGCGTGAAGATATGAACGTGGCGAATCAACAGCTGGTCAATTACGTGATTGCCGCGAATCGTGAAGAGCGCAATGACGACATGGCTGATCTGATCCGCTACGTCAACGCTCAGCGTGAAGATGATCAGGTATTTTTCGCCAATCAAATTCAGCAAATTTCCGAAGATTTACTCCAACAAAGCGGCTATCCGCTTTATCAACCTGTTAGTCAATAATTGAGGATCATGGTATGCGCACATTCATTTTGACCGCCACCGCAGCGGCACTCACCCTAAGCGCTGCGAGCTGGGCAAACGCGCAGCAACGCGAGGCGTTGACCAAGCAGTTAGATATTATGGCCAGCATTATTAACACTGCTATCGGTCATCAGCAGGGTGATGACCGCAAGCGCAGCTGGGCTGAGCGTAGCCCGCTTGAGAGCACCTATTTAGCCGGTCAGGGTGTGGTGTATCGAGTCAATTTTGGCAGTCGCATGCAACGCTTTGGCATCGCCGGCGCACCTATGCCGCCCATGCCACCCATGGAAAAGCTCGAATTAATCCAAATTGACCGACGCGGGCCACGGGTCGAAAAAGTCATTGAGATAGATGATGGCGAGCAGCGTGAGGTTGAGGTTATCATCGATAGCCACGAAGTCCGTATCGAGGGTGATGAGATTCATTTTGAAGACGGTGTGACTTTTTCTGATGAATTGCGCCAAGCGGTCTCGACCATGCGTGATGCCGCAGAGGAAATGCGCGATGCGCGGCGGGTGATTCGTGATTTATCGCGGGTCGATAAAGACGCGAGTGACAGCGCGCGTAAACAGTCTGAGCAGCAGTTAGCCGAGGCTAAAATGAAACTCGAGCAAGCGCAGCAGCGTATGCAATCAGCGCGAGCTGAACTGCGTGAAGCGCAGGGCCAGATCGAGCAACGCACCAGCGCTCGCATGGAAGAGATGCAGCAAGCGCGCAGCGCACGAGTGGCTAGCTTTGAACAGACCTTTGTGCAGACCTTGTGTGATTATGGCAGTACCTTGCGAGACTTACCCAATAACGAGCACATCAGCCTAGTCATCATTGGTGCTGGCGAACAGGATAACGACAAGATTCACGTGTTCACGAAAAAAGATGTGGTGAATTGTAAAGGCGAGAAAGGTGCCAGTGATCTGTTAAGCAAAGCAATCACGTATTCTTTTTAGTGAACGGTAGAAGGGTTGTTCATAGCTTCGCGCACCGCTAGTCGGTGCGCTTTTTTTTGCCCATCAAACAGGGTAAAGTACGCGCCACAACTGCTGTTAACGGAACCTTGAAATCCAGCCATGAACGTGACCGATTTTAGCTTTGAGTTACCTGATGAATTAATTGCCCGCTACCCGCAACCCCAGCGTAGTGCCAGTCGCTTACTGTGCCTTGATGGCAATACCGGTGCCATAGCGCATCAGCAGTTTAGCGATATCATCGCGGTATTACAGCCGGGCGATTTATTGGTGTTTAACGATACGCGGGTGATCCCCGCGCGGCTACTGGGTGAAAAGCTCTCAGGAGGCAAAGTTGAAGTGCTGGTCGAACGCATTTTGGATGACCGCCGTGCGCTAGTGCATTTGCGCAGTAACCGTTCGCCAAAACCAGGGCAACGGATGCTGCTTGAAGGTGCCGTTGAAGTGGAAATGCTCGGTCGTGATGACGCCTTGTTTGAGTTGTATTTTCATCATAGCGACAGCGTGTTAAGCCTGTTAGAGCAGTATGGACACATGCCGCTGCCACCGTATATTGACCGCCCTGATGAAGCCAGTGACCGCGAGCGTTATCAAACTGTCTACAATAAAAAGCCCGGCGCGGTTGCTGCACCAACCGCCGGTTTACACTTTGATGAGCCGATTTTAGCAGCATTGCGCGAGCGTGGCGTTGAGTTTGCCTATGTCACTCTCCACGTCGGCGCCGGTACCTTTCAGCCGGTGCGGGTGAGTAATATTCTTGAGCACCACATGCACAGTGAGCATGCTGAAGTGCCCGCCGAGACCGTCGCCGCCATCGCTGCAACACGCGCCCGTGGTGGTCGCGTAGTCGCCGTGGGGACCACCTCAGTACGCTCATTAGAATCTGCCGCTCAGGCGGCGCTGAAGAGCCAACAGCCGTTGCAGCCATACACCGCCTATACCGATATCTTTATTTACCCGGGTTATCAGTTCCAAGTGGTCGATGCCATGATCACCAATTTCCACTTACCGGAATCCACCCTGATCATGTTGGTATCGGCCTTTGCTGGCCGTGAGCAGGTGTTGCATGCCTATGCTGAAGCTGTGCGTGAGCGCTACCGTTTCTTCAGTTACGGCGACGCAATGTTTGTGACCGCGAAATCCAGCTAGGGTATACTAAACGCCCTCGGACTGTTTATCCGTTATTAACGTGGTGATGTGATGAAATTTGAATTATTAGGGACTAGCGGCAAAGCCCGTCGCGGCCGTATGACCTTTGCCCGTGGCATTGTCGATACCCCAGCCTTTATGCCCGTTGGCACCGCCGGCACGGTAAAAGGCATGACCCCCGAAGAAGTCGCCGCTACCGGCGCGCAAATTTGCTTGGGCAATACTTTCCATTTGATGTTGCGACCCGGTACCGCCATTGTCAAACAACACGGCGACCTGCATGACTTCATGAATTGGGATAAGCCGATTCTAACCGACTCCGGTGGCTTTCAGGTGTTCAGCTTAGGCGAATTGCGCAAAATCACCGAAGAAGGCGCGACCTTTCGGTCGCCTATTAACGGCGAAAAGATTTTGCTGACCCCAGAAAAATCCATGCAAGTGCAGCGCGATCTTGGCGCTGATATTGTCATGATCTTTGATGAATGTACCCCGCATCCGGCCACACCCGAGCAAGCGCGTACCTCGATGGAGTTGTCATTACGTTGGGCGCAACGCTCGAAAGATGCCCATGGCGATAACCCCGCAGCGCTATTCGGTATTATTCAAGGTGGCATGTACGAAGAGCTACGTACCATTTCGCTTGATGGCCTCAGCCAAATTGGCTTTGATGGCTATGCCATTGGTGGCCTCTCAGTTGGTGAGCCGAAAGAAGACATGATGCGGGTGTTGGACCACATTACCCCGCAAATGCCAGCCGATAAGCCACGCTATTTAATGGGCGTGGGCAAGCCCGAAGACTTGGTTGAAGCGGTGCGTCGTGGCGTGGATATGTTCGATTGCGTGATGCCCACCCGGAACGCCCGTAATGGCCATCTGTTCGTTTCGAATGGGGTGGTGAAGATCCGCAATGCGGTCAATCGTACCGATACTGGCCCGCTCGACCCAGAGTGCGATTGCTACACCTGTAAGAATTACTCGCGGGCTTATTTGCATCATTTGGATCGCTCCAACGAAATGCTCGGTGGGCGTTTGAACACCATTCACAACCTGCATTTTTATCAACGGGTGATGAAAGATATGCGTAACGCGCTAGAAGCCGGGACCTTTGACCAATATGTCACCGACTTCTATGCCAAACGTGGCCTTGAGGTGCCCGCGCTCGGTTAAATGGAGCGCGCGATATCAATGATGTAAGGCTTGATGCCGGCGAAGAAGAACTCGACGGCAATCAGCATCACAATTAAGCCCATCAGCCGCATCAGAATTTTAGTGCCGCTACGGCCTAAGCGGGCCAGCATGCGGCGACCGCTGGCCAGAATGATAGCGGTCAGCACGCTCACGGCAATAATGGCGCCAAATAAGCTGATGGTGTTGGCTGAGTCTGGGCTGGCTTGAATGAAGATGATCACCATGGTGATGGCGCCGGGGCCGGCAATCATCGGGATGCCGATAGGCGTTACTGCTACGTCGGAGCCGAAATCGCCGTCGGTTTCACCGTCCATGCGCTTAGGCACAGTGCGACCGCGCAGCATTTCAAAGCCCATGACAAAGAACAGCACGCCACCAGCTACACGCAGGCCGTTGACCGAAATATTAAAGAAGCTAAAGATCGCTTCGCCCAGCAGGGCAAACACACACAGCGCAATACAGGCGGTGAGTGAAGCGCGCATAGCCACCCAACGCGCCGCCTTCGGCGTCATGGCTTCGGTCAGTGCAATATAGATAGGGATCGCGGCGATCGGGTTGATCATGGTAAACAGTGAGGTAAATTGCACTAAAAAGGTTTCGATCATGGAACCGTGCTCCAATAGCTTGCGCCAACAAAATTTGCACAAGTTTACCTGATGGCGCAACAAAAATCAGTGGCATCAACGATTAGAATTTAATTGATCTCAGGCTTTACATCAGGATCTGAAGCCGCTACAATTCAGCACCAAATTTAATTGTCGTGGTTATTTTTTAACCAATTCGATAAACAACAACGAATTATTCATTGAGGTGAGATTTTAATGCCAGTTGTTAAAGTGAAAGAAAACGAGCCGTTTGACGTAGCTTTGCGTCGTTTCAAGCGCTCTTGCGAAAAAGCCGGTGTATTGTCTGAAGTACGTAGCCGCGAGTTCTACGAGAAGCCAACCACTGAGCGTAAGCGTAAGAAAGCTGCTGCTGTGAAACGTCACGCCAAGAAAATGTCACGCGACAACGCTCGTCGTACTCGTTTGTACTAAATCAGTTCGCACTGACAACAGTCATCTCGACAGCATAAGCAAGACACCTCGAAACCGGATTGATACGCTCAATCCGGTTTTTTATTGGCTGCTGATAATTACTCACGAAGCATGTACAATCAGCGCTGACCAAATCAAGGTCGCGGCATAATAGATAGCGAAAGGATTGCATGGCTGGGCTGATTCCAAAGCATTTTATTCATGATCTGGTGGATCGCGCCGACATTGTCGAGGTGGTCGACAGCCGTGTGCCACTGAAAAAAGCCGGCCGTAATTATCAAGCCTGCTGCCCATTTCATAATGAAAAAAGCCCCAGTTTTACCGTTGCTCCAGACAAGCAGTTCTATCACTGCTTTGGCTGTGGCGAGCATGGCAATGCACTTGATTTCTTAATGAAATTTGATGGCCTGGAATTTGTCGAGGCGATTGAAGAACTCGCCAGTATGCTCGGCGTAGAAGTACCCCGCGAAACCAACGGCAACCCGCAGGCCGATGCCAAAAAGCGCGAGCAAGCTGCCAACGACTATGAACTGATGGAGCAGGCCAGCAAGTTTTTTGCCAAGCAACTGCGTCAGCACAGTAATTCCGCCAAAGTCATTGAGTACCTGAAAGGTCGTGGCTTAAGTGGCGAGATCGTTAAAGCCTTTGATATCGGCTATGCTCCCGATGGCTGGGATCAGCTGTTACAGAGCTTAGGCCGTGGCCCGCAGAGCCGTGAGCAATTGCTTGAATTAAAGCTAGCCAACCGCAATGATCAAGGCCGTGTTTACGACTTTTTCCGCGACCGGGTGATGTTCCCTATTCGCGACCGCCGTGGTCGGGTAGTCGGTTTTGGCGGCCGCGTGCTCAGCGCCGAGCAAGGCCCTAAGTACTTAAACTCACCAGAAACCCGCATTTTCCATAAAGGTCGTGAACTCTACGGCTTTTATCAGGTACGCCAGGCCCACAAGCAACCTGAACGGGTGATTATTGTTGAAGGCTATATGGATGTGGTAGCGCTGGCGCAAGCTGGTATTGATTATGCTGTAGCCTCACTCGGTACCGCTACCACCACCGAACAGCTGCAAATGTTGTTTCGCGCCACCAATCAAGTGACCTGTTGTTACGATGGCGATCGCGCTGGCCGCGATGCTGCTTGGCGTGCACTAGAAAACGCCCTACCGCTACTCAACGATGGGGTAGCATTAGACTTTCTATTTTTACCCGATGGCGAAGACCCTGATACCTTGGTGCGCAAAGAGGGTAAAGCAGCATTCGAGCAACGCCTGCAGCAAGCACAAAGTTTCATCGATTACTTTTTTGCCCATCTCACCGATGGCTTGCAGCTAGACACCGATAGCGGTAAATCGGCGTTGCTAAAGCAAGCCAAGCCGCTGATCGAGCGGGTTGCTAGTGCCTTCTATCGCGAGACCTTGTTAGAGCGGCTAGCGCGCTTATTGCGCCGGGATGTATCGCAAGTGAGTGCTCACATAAGCGTGGCTAAAGCGGCCGCTAAGCAAGCCGAAAGCTTTAAGATCACTCCCATGCGTCGTGCTATTGGCTTGCTGTTACAGCATCCGCAGGTGGCTGCGACTATTCCACTGCACCCGCAGCTGCAGGGCTTAAAAATAGCCGGCATGAAGTTACTATTGGCGTTGCACGAACAAACCCATCAAGGCTGTCATAGCACCGCGCAACTGCTGGAGCGCTGGCGCGATAGCAAGGAAGAATCAGCGCTGCGCCAGTTGGCACGCTGGGAGCATCATCTCGACGACGAAGCGGTGCTGCGTGAGCTGTGCGATATCTTTGTTTATTTTATTGATCAGTTCGTGGAACAACGCGCTTCGCAACTGTTAGAAAAAGAACGTCACACGCCATTAACGCAAGTGGAAAAGCGCGAATACCAAGAACTTCTGCGCTACCGCAGCGATAAAGGAAAAAGCCAATAATTAGTGAAATTACTCACTAATTATCGGCGCTTTGCTAGTCATTTCACGTCTTGTTACAAACAAATCAATATCTTACACACTTTGGCAAGATGTTTGCATTAAGCTAACTACCGAACCGACTGAGTTGATACTTGGTCATATTTTTACTTGTCTGGAGAATAACTATGAAAGCATCGCAACTGGCTGCACTGAGTCTTGTCGTGGTATTGGGTATGGGTTTACAAGGCTGCGTGATTGCGGTGGGCGGTGAGGGCTACGATAGCTACGATAGCTCAAGCGACTATCGCAACACGGAAAAACGTAATCGTCAGTATATTGCTAGTTTGACTGAAGGCACCACCTTGGCCGCTGTTGAAGCCGAGCTAGGAGCCCCGAATTTCTCTGATTTAGTGACTGTTGACGGCGTGCGCTATCGGGTTATGTATTACCGTACTCACCGGGTTCAGGCCGATGGTAATACCACCCGTGACGAATGCACCCCAGTGGTGTTCGCAGACGGCTTGATGATTGGCACTGGCGACCTTGCACTAGCCCGTGTACCTAGCCTCAACTGATTAAATTCTGGCTGAAAACATCAGTATCTGCTATAATTTCCGGTCTTAAATTAGTGTCCCAATTTGACATAGTAAATAGACATTTTTGAGACCGGTAATAATCCTGTTATTGCTCGGTTCGCTTTCTTTTTTTGCAATTTAGAACAGGTGGTAGATCTGTATGCAGCAGAGTCGTCAATCGCAACTCAGAATGCTTATTGCCAAAGGCAAAGAGCAAGGCTATTTAACGTTTGCGGAAGTAAACGATCATTTGCCCTCTGAGATCGTTGATTCGGATCAAATTGAAGACATCATTGGCATGATCAATGACATGGGTATTCAGGTGTTTGAAACAGCACCCGATGCCGATGAATTGATGATGAGCGAAGACACCGCCGATGAAGATGCTGCTGAAGCTGCTGCGCAAGCGCTGGCAAGCGTTGATGGTGAGCTAGGCCGTACCACCGACCCAGTGCGCATGTACATGCGTGAAATGGGTACGGTTGAATTGTTAACCCGTGAAGGCGAAATCGACATCGCCAAGCGTATTGAAGATGGTATCAACCAAGTTCAATGCTCGGTCGCGGAGTATCCAGAAGCCATCAACTTCTTACTCGATCAGTGGGATGCCTGCGAAGCTGAGCAGATGCGTCTGACCGATATCATCTCAGGCTTTATCGACCCCAATGAAGTGGACACCGCACCAGTTGTTGCCACTCACATCGGCTCTGAATTGAGCGATAAAGAACTCGACGATGAAGATGACGATGCCGACGACAGCAGCGATGACGACGACAGCGCTGATACCGGTATTGATCCTGAATTCGCGCGGCAGAAATTCGCTGAATTGCGCGAGCAGTATGAGAAAACCCGCAAAGCCATCAGCAAACATGGCCGCGATCACGCCAAAGCGCGCACTGAAATTGATGCTTTAAGCGAGCTGTTCAAACAGTTCCGCCTAGTGCCGAAGCAGTTCGACCGCTTAGTGAAAGACATGCGCGACATGATGCATCGGGTGCGCGTGCAAGAGCGCTTGATCATGAAAATGTGCGTTGAGCAGGCTGCCATGCCGAAGCGTACCTTTATGAAGGTGTTCTCAGGTAACGAAAACAGCACCGCTTGGTTAGCCGCTGCTGCCACTGGCAAAGACAGCTATGCCGAAGCGCTGGCTACTTTACAGCCAGAAATTGAGCGCTGCATTCATAAATTGGCTGAAGTTGAAGTAGAAACCGGGCTGACCATCGCCAAGGTAAAAGACATCAACCGCCGCATGTCTATTGGTGAAGCCAAAGCCCGTCGCGCCAAGAAAGAAATGGTCGAGGCCAACTTGCGTTTGGTGATTTCAATCGCCAAAAAGTACACCAACCGTGGCTTACAATTCTTGGATCTGATTCAAGAAGGTAACATTGGTTTGATGAAGGCGGTGGACAAGTTCGAATATCGCCGTGGTTATAAGTTTTCAACTTATGCCACCTGGTGGATACGTCAGGCCATTACCCGCTCCATTGCCGACCAAGCGCGGACTATTCGTATTCCGGTACACATGATCGAGACCATCAACAAGCTCAACCGTATTTCACGGCAAATGCTGCAAGAGATGGGCCGCGAGCCGTCGCCAGAAGAATTGGCAGAACGCATGATGATGCCAGAAGACAAGATCCGCAAAGTGCTGAAAATCGCCAAAGAGCCAATCTCTATGGAGACGCCTATTGGTGACGATGAAGATTCGCATTTAGGGGACTTTATTGAAGACACCACCTTGGATCTGCCGGTCGATTCTGCCACTTCAGAAAGCCTGCGCAACGCCGTACGTGAAGTACTCGGTGGCTTAACCCAGCGTGAAGCTAAAGTGCTGCGCATGCGTTTTGGTATCGATATGAACACCGACCACACCTTGGAAGAAGTCGGCAAACAGTTCGACGTAACCCGTGAGCGGATTCGTCAAATTGAAGCCAAAGCGCTGCGTAAATTGCGCCATCCAAGCCGTTCAGAGCAGCTGAAATCGTTCCTTGACGACTAAGCGCTAGCGTTGAATGATAAAGCCCTGCTCGGTGCAACCGCGCGGGGCTTTTTTATGCCGCGAGGTCATGACAAGCGTAGCAAAATTCCTTATACTTGCCGCCGCTTTGCAATTCCCATGGGAATACAACATCCCATCTCAATGGCCCCTTAGCTCAGTGGTTAGAGCAGCCGACTCATAATCGGTTGGTCCCCAGTTCAAATCTGGGAGGGGCCACCATTCATCGCTACAGGGTTGAACCATGGCGCTACAAGCAACCCCCTATAAAATTAGCTTAGATATTTCCGATACCGACCGTGGCGTTTACGAGAGCGTAAAGTTTACCGTGGCGCGGCATCCGTCGGAAACCGAACTGCGTTTGGCCAGCCGGGTGCTGGCCTATGCCTTGTTCTATCATCCGCAGTTGGCGTTTGGGCGTGGCTTGTCGGATAGCGATGAAGCGGCGCTGTGGCAAAGCGACTTGACCGGTGCCTTAGAGCATTGGATTGACGTAGGCCAGCCCGATGCCGCGCGCATTACTAAGGCCAGCCGCCGGGCGCCAGTCATGTCAGTGCTGGTGTATGGCAATGCGCGGTTGTGGCGTGACAAGGTGCTGCCGCAGGTGGCGCATTTGAGCACTGTGCGGGTGTTGGCATTACCGCAAGACGGGTTAGCAGAAGTGGCCAGCAAACTGCAGCGCAACACCCATTGGGGTGTGCTAATTAGCGATGGCCAGATATATATCAGCGATGGCGATGAGCAAATCACCATCGCGCTGGAACTTTGGCAGGGCGAATTACCTAGCGCCTAATACCCACACCGAGCGGCTAGTCGCGCTGCTGCGCGCGCCAAGCGTGTAGCTTCTTATAGCTGTCAATCAAGCGTAAGTGCTTGTCGAGGCCTTCAAGCTGCATGTTGGTGGGCGTTAAGCCGGCAAAACGCACGCTACCGTTGACCGAACCTATCACCGCAGCCATGACCTGCTCACCGTACATGCGGGTCAAGTTGTGCTGATAGTCGCTAAGCTCTAACTCGTCATCCAGAGCAATTTCCAGTACTGCTTGCATGGCGCGGAAGAACAATTGCCGCGCAACGGTGTTGTCGTTGTATTGCAAGAAGGTTTCTACCCCTTCTAGCGCCTCTTCGTGGCGGCCTAAGGCTAAATAAATTAGCGTTTTTAACTCTAAAATAGTCAGCTGGCCCCACACCGTGTTCTCATCAAACTCAATGCCAATCAGGGTGATGATATCCATGTACTGGTCAAGCTGACTTTCTTCCAGGCGTTCCGCCAAGTCGGTGAGTTCGGCATCACTCAGGCGGTGCAGATTGAGAATATCTTCGCGGTATTGCAGCGCCACGTTGGTGTTATCCCAGACTAAGTCTTCAACGCCGTAAATCTCAGAAAAGCCCGGCACCAAAATACGACAGACTGGCGCACCTAATGAGGTATGTACCGCCATATAGACGTCATAATCCATGGCATCGAGAATGCCAAACAGCGCATCGGCCTCGGCTTGGTTGCTACCGGAGAAATCCCAATCGACAAATTCATAATCAGCACTGGCGCTAAAGAAACGCCACGACACCACGCCTGATGAGTCAATAAAGTGCTCAACAAAGTTATTCGGCTCGCTGACTTCTTGTGAGTTAAAGGTGGGCGGCGGCAAGTCGTTTAAGCCCTCAAAACTGCGCCCTTGTAGCAGCTCCGTAAGGCTACGCTCAATGGCTACCGCCATACTTGGGTGCGCGCCAAATGAGGCAAATACGCCACCGGTACGTGGGTTCATCAAGGTTACACAAGCCACCGGGAACTGGCCGCCCAACGAGGCGTCTTTCACCAGTACCGGAAAACCCTGCGCCTCAAGCGCGGCGATACCCTCAACAATATGCGGATAGCGCGCTAAAACCTCGGCCGGCACATCGGGCAGAGCAATTTCTTGCTCAATGATTTGCCGCTTAATAGCCCGTTCAAAAATCTCCGACAAGCACTGTACTTGTGCTTCAGCCAGGGTATTACCGGCGCTCATGCCGTTACTTAAGTACAGATTTTCAATCAAATTGGATGGAAAGTAGACCGTCTCGCCATCGCTGCGGCGCTCAAATGGCAGCGCACAGATGCCGCGGTCAGTGCGGCCTGAGTTGGTATCAATTAAATGCGAACCGAGCAGCTCATCATCGGGGTTGTAGATGCTCAAACAATAGTCATCAAGCAGGCCAGCGGGCAGGCTATCGTCAGCAGTCAGCGCAAACCACTTTTCATTGGGGTAATGCACAAATTCACTGGCGGCAATGTCTTCGCCAAAAAATTGGTCGTTGTAGAAAAAATTGCAGCTTAAGCGTTCAATAAACTCGCCGAGCGCCGACGCTAACGCCGCTTCTTTGCTGGCGCCTTTGCCGTTGGTGAAGCACATCGGTGAGGCGGCATCACGAATATGCAGCGACCACACATGCGGCACAATGTTACGCCACGAGGCAATCTCAATTTTCATGCCCAGCTTGGCCAGCATAGCGGTCATGTTGGCGATGGTTTCTTCGAGCGGTAAGTCTTTGCCTTCAATGTAGGTGCGCTGACCATCAAGGCTGTGCCCCATCAATAGCGCTTGGGCGTCTTCATCGAGGTTTTCAACGGTTTCAATTTGGAACTCAGGGCCAGTTTGCACCACTTTTTTAACCGTGCAGCGGTCAATGGAGCGCAAAATACCCTCGCGGTCACGCTCCGAAATCGATTCTGGCAGCTCGACTTGGATCTTGAAGATCTGGTTGTAGCGATTCTCAGGATCAACAATGTTGTTCTGTGACAAGCGAATATTATCGGTGGGGATATTGCGCGCAACACAATAGACCTTGACGAAATAAGCCGCACACAAGGCTGATGAGGCCAAGAAATAATCGAACGGGCTCGGCGCCGAACCATCGCCTTTATAGCGAATGGGTTGGTCGGTAACCACGGTGAAGTCATCAAACTTGGCTTCAAGCCGCAAGTTATCGAGAAAGTTAACCTTAATTTCCATGAGCGCGCCTACCGGTTCACAAGTCAGTGTATTGGCGCCGATTATAGCACTTATTTGCGCGGACTTGAGACCCCGTAACGCCTTAATCGGCGTAACCGCTGCCGATGGCGCTAAAGGGTAGCTCGAGGCCGAGTTCTGGCACTTGCAGCGCTATCCAAGCGGGGAAGGTGTTACTGTTGGGGCCAGGTACGGCGGTATATTCATCGGCCCACGGGTAACGCGCTGAGGCTTCAGCAATACGCGGAATTAATGCAGCCGCTTCAGCGCCGCGCAGTGACAGCAATTTCTCCGGCCGTGCGCCATACCAATAGCGATCAGGGGTTGGTGTTTGATAGCTGTACAGCGCTGGCTGGCCGCGCTCAACGCGCCAACCCACCACTTCATAGACGGTGTACTCGCGGGCATGGGCTGGTTTTATCGCAATCCAGGTATGCACCGCAAAAATTCCGCGCCAGCCGAAGGCATCGGCCGCAAACACTTCAATCACCGCTTCAGGGCTGGCAGCCGAAGTGGCGATACCAGCCGGTTCGCGTGACGCACTGCGCCAATCATTGGAAGAACACCCGGCCAATAGCAGCGCCGCCAAAACCATGAGAACCGCAGATTTTGTCACAACAGTTATACCTCTAATTAAGATTTTTGCTCCAGCCCCAGTGCTTCACGAAGATTATTAGCAAAGGCAACGAACTTTTCTTTCATGGTACGCTTCACTTTGACGTCCAGCGAGCCCAATACCGAATACCCTGTGATGGTAATATGCGGTGCTTGGCGGCCAGCCATCGATGGCGCAGAGTTTTCTGACGAGCCAATGATGTTGAACATCTTCACTGTGACGTTCACGCTCTCGGGCACAAATATTTCAACACTACCTAATACGGTGGCAAGCTCAATTTCGATGTGTTGATGTTGAAAAATCGCATCAGTGAAGTCCAGCTTGCTGGAGCCGAGAATATCGATCACCTTGATCCGCTTGGGCACCAACCATTCACCTTCGCGCAGGCCATTACCCAAAATACTGATGATTTTGTCGTCTTCGGTGTTATCGCCAGCGGCATATTTTGGGCTAAACGAACGCTCTTTGCTGGCGTCGTAACGCTTATCCGCCTCCATCGGCAGGTCACTGACTAAATCCACTAAGTGCTGATGTGAATTGCTTGCCATCGCCTCATCAAGACGGCGCTCAAAGGCTTCGGCGGAAATAATGGCATGGCTGTAATTAACGATCAGTTTGTCCACCGCTTCTTCGCGGACTTGCTCGATAGGGCGATCTTCTAATTTCACGGGCATAACGGCTCCTTAGGTCATGATTTACTGTAGCATTAGTGCATGAATAAGACACAAGCAAGAATCGCGCCAATCTGTAACTAATTGTTTTATAAGCTATGCAGCGAGAGTTATTAGTTCTTATGGTGGGTATTTCACTATTTATCGTCAAAACCAACCAAAAAGTAGGTTATTTACCGCGTCAAATGGACAGACCTTCCGATTTGGGATTGCAATTTGGGGTTAACTTCCTCTACAGTGCTGCATCAGTAAAATAACAATAAACAACGAGAGACGTGTTATGACGGGTTCAACCGATAGTCGCGGCAGCTGGGGCTCAAAAATTGGCTTCATTTTAGCTGCATCAGGTTCCGCCGTAGGTTTAGGCGCCATCTGGAAATTCCCTTACATTGCCGGCGCCAATGGTGGTGGGGTATTCCTATTAGTGTATTTGGCCTGCGTATTTTCAGTGGGCGTGGTGATGATGTTGTCAGAAATGATGATCGGTCGCCGTGCCCGCAAATCAGCCACTTCAGCGTATCGCGCCCTCGGTGGCGGCAAATGGCATTACGCGGGTTGGATAGCAGTACTGTGCGTATTCCTCATTCTCGGCTTCTACTCGGTGGTAGGCGGCTGGACTATTGCCTACATCATAGAAGCGATTCGCGGCGATGTATTGATGACCGACGGCGCCGCGCTTGAAGCGGCGTTCAGCGGCTTTATCGGCGACCCAATTGCAGCCTTGAGTTTCACCGCTATCTTCCTGTTTATCACGGCATCCATTGTTATTGCCGGGGTGCAATCAGGTATTGAGCGCATCTGTAAAATCCTAATGCCAACGCTGTTTGTGCTGATGCTGTTCTTGGTGTATCGCAGCTTAACCTTGCCGGGTGCTATCGATGGCCTGATGTATTTGCTCACCCCTGACTGGAGCAAATTATCCGTTCGCATGGTACTTGATGCGTTGGGCTTAGCGGTATTCTCACTATCAGTAGGTGCTGGTTTGATGATTGCCTATGGTTCGTACTTGAACCGTGAAACGCGTATTGTGAACGCTGGTTTATGGATTGGCTTCTTAGCTATGCTAGCGTCAGTGCTGGCCGGTTTAATTATTCTACCGGCGGTATTTGCCTTCGGCGTAGACCCAGGTGCTGGCCCAGGCTTGACCTTTATCACCATGCCAGCATTATTCGCACAAATGGCCGGTGGACAATTCTTAGCGGTATTGTTCTTCTGCCTACTATTATTTGCCGCCATTACCTCGTCTATCTCAATTCTTGAGCCAGCCGTGGCGTTTCTCATCGACGAATACAACATGCCACGTAAAAAGGCGACCCTGATTGTTGCGGTCAGTAACTACCTGATTTTAGGTGTGCCCGCTGCGCTGTCGTTTGGTGTGTATGCCGGTGATTTATCGATTTTCGGTAAAACCCCATTCGATATGATGGACTTCCTCGCCTCGAATATACTCATGCCAATTGGCGGTATGTTAGCTGCGGTGTTTGTAGGCTGGAAAATCTGGCCACAAATTCGTGAGGTGCTACTCAAAGAGTGCCCAGCCTGGTGTGTGGTCGGTTTCCGCTTTATCGCCGGTGTGCTGTCACCATTATTGATTGGCGCAGTGGCGTATTTCCTGATTTTCGGCTAGCTAGCGCTCGGCATGACCACAAAGGCTCGCTTCGGCGGGCCTTTTTCGTTTGCTTATAATATTTCTATGGGCACTATTCGTAAAAATTATAGCCTGCATATTTGACAAATGCCTCAAGCAGGCGAAAGATGAAGCGTGCATCATGCTGTAACGATGTTATAAGAAAACTAACAACGACTTACCCAGCAATGGCGTCAGGACGACAAATAACTATTCGATAAAGCCATGCTGACGAGTCTTACTCGGAGAAAAGCTATGCGAACGTTTAAATTAAGCCCTTTAGCGCTCAGTTTATCAGCAATTTTGTTCCTTCCGACCATGAGTGGCCAAGCGCTTGCTCAAGATGCCCAAGAAATTCAAGAAAAGGCGGAAGTCATCACCGTAACAGGGTCGCGGGTGAGTGGTCGTACGGCTGCTGAAACTGCGGTTCCGGTGGATATCATTAGTGGTGATGATTTGGCAAAATCAGGTTCAACCGAGCTGAATCAAGCCTTAGCAACGGCCTTGCCATCGTTTAACTTCCCGCGCCCCGGTTTGACCGACGGTACCGATACCGTGCGTCCAGCCACCTTGCGCGGCTTGTCGCCCGACCAGTCATTGGTGCTCGTGAACGGTAAGCGCCGTCATTCAGCAGCGCTAGTGAACGTCAACGGCTCTATTGGCCGTGGTTCATCGGCAGTAGATTTAAACAGTATCCCAATGGGCGCCATTGGCTCGGTAGAAGTACTCCGTGACGGCGCCTCAGCACAATATGGTTCAGACGCCATTGCTGGGGTATTAAACGTTAAACTACGTGAAGCCAGCGATGGTGGTAACGTCACTTTCGGTTATTCGTATCGCGACACCGAATACACTATTCCAACCGGCAACATTCCAGCGGGTGCCAATTGGACTGCACCAAACCCAATCAGCCGCAGCCGTACCGATGGTGATACTATTGTGTTGTCGGGATGGAAGGGCCTAGAGCTGGGTAATAATGGCTTTTTAACCGTGTCGTTTGAATACAAAGATGCCGACCGTACTGAACGTGGCGGCTATGATGTGCGGCAACAATACCCGCTGCTTGGTGATGGTTCGTATGACCCGCGTGAGGCAACGATTGAGCGATTCAATGCGTGGTACGGTGAGCCAGAAGTTGAACAAACCACCTTATTTGCGAATGCCGGTATGGATTTAGAGGGCGGCAAACTTTACGGCTGGGCTGGCTATCAAAAACGCGAGGCAGTATCTGGCGGTTTTTATCGTCGCGCATTAGACGACCGTAACGTCATTGAGATCTATCCAGACGGCTTCTTACCACTGATTGCTCCAACCGTTGACGATTTATCAGCAGCAGTAGGTTACGAGTGGGTGCAAGGCGATTGGGATATGGATACCTCGTTGGTATACGGTAGCAACAAAATGTCCTACGACGTATTAAATACCGTAAACCGTTCCATCGGGCCAACCAGTAAAACTGAGTTCTACGCTGGTGGTTTTGACTACAACCAGTTGGTGCTGAACTTATCGGGTGCGCGGTTTGTGCAAGTTGACGGTCTCTATTCGGACCTAAGCGTTGCTGCAGGTATCGAAGCACGTCGTGAAGCTTACAGTATCTTTGCTGGTGAGCCAGATTCGTACCGCAATGGTGGCGTGTTGTTACCAAATGGTAACTCAACTGCATCAGGTGCGCAGGTTTTCCCGGGTTTCCGTCCTGCTAACGAGCTTGATGAAAGCCGCACCGCCGTGGGTGTGTATTTAGACCTTGAAGCCAACATCACCGAGAACTTCTTAGGCTCAGTAGCACTTCGTGCCGAAGACTACTCAGATTTTGGGAGTAACGTAACCGGTAAAGTTGCTGGTCGTTATGATGTTAGCGATGATTTTGCGATTCGTGGTTCGGTGCAAAATGGCTTCCGCGCACCATCGTTGCAACAGCAGTATTTCACCACCACATCAACCAACTTTATTGGTGGTGTGCCGTTTGATATCACCACCTTCTCGGTGGATGATCCAGTCGCTATCTCGCTGGGTGCTCAACCACTTGATGCCGAAGATTCATTCAACTACTCGCTTGGTGTGGCGTTCCGAGTCGGTGGCGCTGATGTGACTATTGATACTTATCGGATTGATGTAGAAGACCGTATTGTGCTGTCAGAAAACTTGACCGCAGCAAACGTGCGTCAGTATCTGCAAGACCAAGGTTTTATTGGTTCGGGCGGTGGTCGCTTCTTTATCAACGGTGTTGATACTGAAACCAAGGGTGTAGATATCGTAGTGAACTATCCGTTGGTAACGGAAACTGCCGGTTCGTTCAATTTCACCTTTGCCGCTAACTTCAACGACACCAAAGTCACTAAGGTACCAAGTATTCCTGTGCTTGAGGCGTTAAATCCGGCGCCAACATTATTTGCTCGGGTGAACATCAAAACCTTTGAAGAAGGCACACCGGATAATAAATTTGCCTTTACTACGGACTGGAACTTTGGTGAATTTGGTGCAACGTTCCGCGCTACTCGTTACGGTGATGTGCTAGTGCCTAATAGTAATGCTGCCAACGATTATTACCTCGACGCCAAGGTCATCGCTGACATCGAAGGTCGTTGGGATATTACCGATAACGTCCGCTGGACCGTAGGTATCGACAACATCGCCGATACTTACCCTGTTGAAGCGCCTATCTCACAGAACGGTACCGGTAACACGCCGTACTCAAACTACTCACCGTTTGGCCGCGCTGGACGTTTAGTCTATACCCGCTTAAGCTATAATTTCTAAGCCGCAAGCGATAATAAAAAAGCGCCTTCGGGCGCTTTTTTTTATGGAGCAGATAGGTTTAGGCGAAACGTGCTTCAATAGCCTGATGGAGTTGCTTTTTTAGGCCCAGCATAAACACTACTTCAGCCACTACGAACAATGGCCCAATGGCTAACCCCATAATGTCATCGACAAATGCCGGTTTACGCCCTTCAAAGTAATGACCGATAAATTGGAATACCCAGCCCACCACGAATAAGCCCACGCCCCATAGCAGCCATTCGGTGGTCGACAATAGCGCTACTTGTTGTCCGAGTAGCAGACAACCTGCCAGTAGTAGGCCCATCACCGCGCCCAAGGCAACGTCTAGTTTTAAATAGAATAGGGTGGCAATCAGCGCAACCACCAGTGCCGGTGACAGTGTCCAATCGGCGACCAAAAAGCTGGGGCGCGACAATAGCACAATTAAAGCAATCACAATCATTGGGATACCCACTAAATGGGTGGCGATATTGCGACGGTCACGGTGATAGGCAGCATATTGAGCAAGATGGTCAGTAATTGTTTTCATAGCCAAGTTCCTGTGGTTGAATGTAGAACTTATTTATCAGTTTCTCCGGATAAGCACAAGGACAGACCATGTCAGCGCAACGCGAACAATTGGAACGGCGTGCCTTTTTACTCTTTTTAGCTGCCGTCAGTGTGGCATTTGGTGCCATTTTATGGCCATTTTGGGGCGCTATTTTTTGGGCCTGTGCAATTGTAGTTATTTTTGCGCCACTGCAACAACGCTTGCATCAGCGCCTGCCTAAGTACCCGAATACCGTCGCCTTGTTGACACTATTGCTGTGCATGATTGTGGTGATTGTGCCGGTTGCCTTTATTGGCTCGGCCTTTATTCAAGAAGGTGTACAGTTTTATCAGCGCCTCGATTCCGGCGAATTTGACCCGCGCCAAGCTGTGCAAAAATTGCGTGATGCCTTCCCGGTGCTCGATGCTGCCTTAGTTGAGTTTGGCATCACCGGTGAATCAGTGCGCGACAATTTAACCGAATTGGTAAAAAGCGTGAGTGGCTTTATGGCGCGTGAAACCCTCGCCATTGGGCAGAATACCTTTGGCTTTTTAATGAGCCTGGCACTCATGCTGTACCTGGCATTTTTCCTGCTCCGCGATGGTGACAAATTGCAGCAGCTGATTATTAAAGCGCTGCCATTAGGGGATGAACGCGAGCAAGCATTACTGCAAAAGTTCTCTGAAGTGACCCGGGCAACGGTGAAAGGGAATTTAGTGGTAGCGCTGGTACAGGGCGCCCTCGGTGGCATTATCTTTTGGATCTTAGCGATTCCCGGGCCATTTTTATGGGGGGTGGTGATGGCGTTATTGTCACTGATCCCGGCTGTTGGTGCGGCGTTGATTTGGCTCCCGGTCAGTCTCTATTTATTTGCCAGCGGTGATTGGGTTAGCGGTACTATTTTGATGGCTTATGGGGCCTTGGTCATTGGTTTAGCGGATAACGTACTGCGGCCATTATTAGTCGGTCGTGATACCAAGTTACCCGACTATGTGGTGCTATTTTCAACCATTGGCGGTATTGCCTTGTTCGGTATTCACGGCTTTGTTATTGGGCCGTTAGTGGCGGCGTTGTTCATGGCCAGCTGGCAAATTTTCATGACCGATTTTAATCAGCAACAGTCGTAATGACTGTTGCTGATGCTGTCATTAAGGGCGGCGTACACTGACAAATTCTGGATACGCTTCAAGACCACATTCGCTGACATCGGCGCCGACGTACTCCGCCTCAGCATGAATGCGTAAGCCCATACTGCGTTTTAACAGCCACCAGACCACGGCGCTGACAGCGAAACTCCAACCTGCGAGAACGCCGATGCCAATGAGCTGGGCTAGCAGCTGCGCTTCAGGGTCGCTCCAGACCACTGCCAACAGGCCATAAATACCGACCACACCATGCACCGAAATGGCGCCTACCGGGTCATCAATGCGTAACCGCTCCAAGGCATAGATACTGATGATGACTAACACCCCGGCACCGGCACCAATGGCACTGGCGAGGTAGGGTGATGGCGTGACTGGAGCTGCGGTGATGGCGACCAAGCCAGCTAAAGCGCCATTTAAAATCATCGTGAGATCGGCTTTACCCCAACGCCACTGTGTCACCACATAGGCGGCAATGGCACCGGTAGCCGCAGCGGCATTGGTGTTAACAAAGGCCGCGGCCACGGCGTTAGTATTGTCGATACCTGTCAGTTGCAGTTGTGAACCGGCATTAAAGCCAAACCAGCCAAACCATAAAATAAAGGTACCTAAGCTAGCCAATGGCATATTAGCCCCAGGAATCGGGTAAATAGCACCGCTGTGACCGTATTTGCCTTTGCGTGGGCCGAGCAGTAACACTCCGGCTAGGGCCGCTGCGGCACCCACTAGATGGACAATACCTGAGCCAGCAAAGTCACGGAAACCCGCGTCAGCGAGAAAGCCGCCGCCCCAACTCCACGATCCTTGGATTGGATAAATAAAACCACACATGACCACACAAAAAACCAAGAAGCTTTTTAGTTTCATGCGTTCAGCCACAGCACCGGAGATGATCGACATAGCGGTAGCAACAAACACTACTTGAAAGAAAAAGTTAGCGGCTGGGGCGTGCGAGGGGGTCTGCACGTCGCCATACATTAAGCGATAACCAACCAACAAATAGCAGACGCAGGCAATCGCATACAGCAGCATGTTCTTGACTAAAATTTCTGCAGTATTTTTACTGCGGACCAAGCCGGCTTCCAGCATCGCAAAGCCAGCGGCCATCCACATCACCAGCGCGGCACTTATTAACAAATAAAAGGTATTGAGTGCATAACTTAAGGTATCTACAGCAGTCTGTTCTATTGGCATGGTAGGGTCCTCTAAATCGCGTTGGCGTTGATTTCGCCAGTACGAATGCGAATGGCTTGCAGCAGCGGCATGACAAACACTTTGCCATCTCCGGTTTGGCCACTGTGAGCGGCCTCTACGATAGCGTCGATGACCGCGTTTAATTGCGGGTCGGTCACGGCAATATCGAGGCGTAGTTTGGGCAGAAGGTCGATGCGATACTCGGCACCACGATACAGTTCAGTATGACCCTGTTGTCGACCAAAGCCGCGTACTTCAGTGACCGTCATGCCGCGACAACCAACTGCGGCGAGCGCATCACGCACATCGGTTAATTTCGAAGGTTTAATAATAGCGATAACCAGTTGCATAGTGACTCCTTGCTGGCGAGAGAGTGGGAGACTCTATAACTCGGTAGCAATAACCATGCCAGTTTTTAATGTATTGATTTATATATAAATAGTTATTTTTATTCAGCGCTAATGTGTTCTAGTGGTGCAATCCAAGCAGTGCCTGCGCTATGTTGGTGCAGCCCAGCAAACGGATCTACCTTATGGCGAAAGCTTCTGGACAACCACCCGCTCAAGTCGGTAATGTGAGTGCTGATGTCAGGTCAGAGTAGGAGACTGGTATGTTACGCACTAAAACACTCTGTGCCGTTGTGCTGAGTACCATGGTGCTGACGCTTGTGAGCGCTTGTGCGAGTCAAGCCGACAGCGGCTTGAGTGCCGCCGAGCAACAACGTATTGAGGCGGTTGAGTTTATGCGCCCGTATGAATTGTCCCGCCGCGACGTGAACTTTACCGCACTCGGTGACGTGGTCGGTATCTCTTGCCAAGCCACTATGATGCAGCCAGCCGCCAGCCAAGCTGAAGCGCTGCTGCGGTTAAAGCTGGCAGCTGCCGATATCGGTGCCAATCGCGTCATTCTCAAACAATGCCAACAGGTCAGCACCGACGGTTGCCGCGCTAGTTGGCGCTGCAGCGGTGATGCGCACCAACAGCAGCCACTCCGTTAACTAGAAGTCATGAGGTCGTTATGCGTCAGGTCGATCGCCCCACAGCGCTGATTGGTCACACCGATATGTTGTTATTGCGCTCACTGTCAAAACTGACAGGCTGCGAAATATGGTTGAAGTTAGAATCACAAAATCCAGGTGGCTCGATCAAAGATCGGGCGGCGCTACAAATGATAGAAGATGCTTTTGCCAGTGGCGCATTACAGCCCGGCATGACCATCGTTGAGGGCACTGCTGGTAACACCGGCATTGGTTTAGCCCTAGTAGCGAAGAGTTTCGGTTTGAATATGCTGGCGGTGATGCCGAACGACCAAAGTCCGGAAAAACAACGCATGATCAGCCTCTATGGGGCTGAGCTAAAAACCGTTAATCCGGTGCCATTTAAAGACCCTAACCATTTTTATCATACCGCCCGCCGCTTGGCGGAATCGCGCGATGACTATTGGTGGGCTAATCAGTTTGAAAATACCAGCAATGCCCGTGCTCACTACTTGCATACCGGCCCAGAAATTTGGCAGCAAACCAATGGTGCGATTGATATTTTTGTTTCGGTGGCCGGCACCGGCGGCACCATTGGCGGTAACTCTAAATTTTTCAAAGAACAGCAGCCAGATTGCCAGATTTGGTTAGCCGACCCCGATGGCTCAGGTATCTACAGTTATCTCAAAACCGGCCAGTATCAATCGCAGGGTAGTTCAATGACCGAGGGCATCGGCATTATGCGCTTGGTGGAAAACTTCCGCATGGCGCAGATTGATGCGGCGGTGAATTTGCCCGACCAAGATTTAGTCAGCTTGTCACGCTATGTGCGTGAGCAAGACAGCCTGGTTCTGGGCAGTAGCTCGGCCTTGAATGTCGCGGCGGCGTTACAAGCGGCGCTATTGCATGGGCCCGGCAAGACCATCGTGACCTTTGCTTGCGATTTAGGTGAACGCTCGGCGTCGAAACTCTATAACGATGAGTATCTCGTACAGCGTGGCCTCAGCTTAGCCATTGAACCGATTGATCAACTGATAGGGCGTTACCGTGAAAACGGTGAACGTGTTTGGTATGCCTCTT
Source organism: Pseudidiomarina mangrovi (assembly GCF_003999375.1). Lineage (GTDB taxonomy): Bacteria > Pseudomonadota > Gammaproteobacteria > Enterobacterales > Alteromonadaceae > Pseudidiomarina > Pseudidiomarina mangrovi. Next base: position 74,419 of record NZ_RJLC01000008.1, on the reverse strand, counting down.
CGCACTAAATTTATCACCAGTATCGCCGCGCTGTGGATGGCCGCGCAGCCGAGCGTGAGCGCCTTGGCGCAACAGCATCAGCCGCTGATCATTGCCCATCGCGGGGCATCGGGTTATGTGCCGGAGCACACCGCGGCAGCAGTGGTGATGGCGCATGCCATGAATGCTGACTTCATCGAGCAAGATGTGGTACTCAGCCGCGACCATGTGCCGGTGGTACTGCACGATGTAAAACTCGATGCGGTGACTAACGTCGCTAGCGTGTTTCCTGAACGTAAGCGCGCTAATGGTAGCTACTATGCCATTGATTTTAGCTTTGCTGAATTGCAGCAACTAACCGTTAATGAACGTCGCCATGCTAGTCAGGCTGGGCAACTTTTTCCACAGCGATATCAAGGTGGTCATCCGCATTTCACCATTATGAGCCTAGCTGAACAGCTCAGCTTAATTAAGCATTTAAATGTCAGTCGCCAGCGTAATGTCGGCGTTTATATTGAGATTAAAGCGGCGCGTTGGCATCGCGAGCAACAATACGATGTCACTCAAGCGGTGGTGAAAGTACTTAAACAGCATCAGTATTTGACCGAGCAGCCGCCGACAGCGATTTATTTGCAAAGTTTTGATCCAGAGGTGCTGCGGCGCTTACAGCGCGAATTTCATCTCACCATGATCCCGCTTATTCAGCTGATTGCTCATAATAGTTGGAACGAGAGCCCAGTTGATTACGATGCCATGCTAACGGCAGCCGGATTAGAAAGCCTGCGAACCTATGCACATGGTGTGGGGTTATGGATCGAGCATGTACTAGAAGGTGTGGATGACCAGCAGCAACCGCAATTTAGCCGCGTGGTAGAAAATGCTCATGCGGCTGGCTTAAAAGTGCATGTGTATACCTTGCGCCGCGACCAATTGCCAGCCGGCGTGAGTTCCTACGAACAGCTATTACAGTGGCTACAGCGCCATGGCGTGGATGGTTTATTTACTGATTTTCCAGATGTTCGTGGCTAACGGCTACGCTGCTGTCACAGTGATAGGCGCATGCGATAGCCGTCACTCGCATGATCATCGTCGTAGTAGTTCAGTAGCAAATCAACCACGGCAAAATCGAGTGCTTGGTACAGCGCAATCGCTGCTTTATTGTCGGTTTTTACTTCAAGGCTTAACTCGCCAGCGCCCTGCTGGCGAGCGTAATCAATGGCATGTTCGAGTAACGCCCGACCAAGCCCCATACCGCGGGCTTGGGCGCTGGTGGCAATGGAATACAAACGCCAACGCTTACTATTGCTGCGTGTCAGTAACAGATAATAGCCCAATAGGGTGTGCTCAGCCCCACAGGCCACATGAAAGTGCGCACTGGGTGCCTGCAGCAAGCGCCGAAAGCTGGCACGGCCCATTTGACTGTAGTTGAAGGTAGCGGCTTCGAGGGCGACTAGAGCATCCAGGTCGGCCAGCGTGGCTGGCCGAATCTGTGCATTGAGGTTATTTTTCATCGAGACGTCGGGCAAAATCGCGCATGATAATGTGATACAGCTCATCGCCAATCAGCAAATCTTCAACCCCCGATTCAATTGATGGATTATCATTGATTTCAATGATGACTGGGCCTTTATGGGTGACTTTGAGGTCAACACCGTACAAACCATCACCAATCAAACGGGTTGCCTGCAGCGCAGTTTTCACCACCTCTTTGGGCACTTGGTGAATACCCACGGTTTCGAAGCCCCCGGTTTTGCCACGGCTGCTAGCGCTGGCGTGGTTGTATATTTGCCAATGGTTGCGCGCCATCAGGTATTTACAGGCATAAATAGGGCGGTTGTTGATCACCCCAATGCGCCAGTCAAAGTCAGTTTTAACAAATTCCTGAGCCAGCAAAATGGTCGACTTATTGAATAGCTCAGCGGCTACTTTACGGAATTCGGCCTCGTTCTCGGCTTTTTCTACGCCAATTGAAAACGAGCCATCTGGAATTTTCAGTACCACTGGATAACCCAGCCGTTGGCCAATTTTGGCAAAATCGATATCTTGCTGATTCAGCAACAACTCGGTGCGCGGCGTTGGAATATTGTGCTTATCGAGCAGCTCTTTCAAAAACACTTTGTTGGCACACTGTAAAATCGATCCAGGTGCGTCAATCACTACCATGCCATTGGCTTCTGCTTTTTTGGCAAAGTGATAGGTGTAATGATTAATACGAGTGGTCTCGCGAATAAATAGCGCATCAAACTCTAACAGCCGATTGTAATCGGCGGCGGTGATCAATTCGGCATCAATGTCGGCATCTTTGGCAGCTTTAATAAAACGTTGTAAGGCCTTTTTATCGCTGGTGGGTATGGCTTCATTAGGGTCATGTAAAATAGCCAAATCATAGCGATATTCGCGCGGTGCACGGGCCTTACGCCATACCCGTTTGCTGAAGTTATCCAGCGAGTTACCGAAAAAGGTCTGCTGGGCATCATTTAATTCTCCCATATCACCGGCGTATAAGCGATTAATAAACCAGCGGCCTTGATAGTGGAACTCAACCCAAATCATCGGGCACGGGTAGCGGTCAAACATTTGCCGGGCAAAGTTGGTCAGCTGTGGGTGTTCACTGTGACCAAAACAAATCAGCACTTTCAGCGGCTGAGTGGTGTCAGCAGCGGCGAGAAATTTATTCAAATGTTTGTCGGTATTCGCCAGTAACAGCTGGTAATGACTAAAGTTGGCCAGATCATTAATGGTCGATACCGACGGCATCACCCGTTGCCCGCGCGCTTCTGCCAGCAAGCTGACATAGTAGCCCGTGGACAAATAGCTCAAATCACCACAGAGGTTCAGTATTTGGGTGCGAGGGCCGGCTGATTGCTGTTGTTGCTGCAAGTACTCACTTGCGGTGACGGTGGCTTGACTGGGGTAGTAGGGCTGCCAATCGGTGATATCTTCAAGAATAATCAGTGCAGAGTTTTGCATGTCCACTCCATTGCTAAGAGGTGCTCATTGTCAACTGCGGTGGCCCTTCATTACAAGCATCTCGGGCGAAAAAATACGTAAATTTTTAGTCTGTTAGAGCTATGTGAGCTATTCTTTAGAAATTAGCTATAGTCTAGCTCACTTTTGACTTTTTGCAGTGGCCATAGGAGGCGATGCGATTATGCTGCGATTACTGGCGAAATTATTCAAAGCGTTAAATTCCGAGACCGGTGCCTGGGCCTTGGCATTTGCTTTTATGCTCGGCATGATCATGGGGTTCACGCCATTATGGCGGGTGCATAACTTGGTCATTCTATTAATTGCGCTGCTGTTCCGCGTCAATCTCAGCGCCTTTATTCTGAGCTTCTTAGTCTGCTCCGGCTTAGCCTTTGCGCTCGACCCATTATTCCATCAGTGGGGCGTAGCCGTGTTATCGGCCGAGACCTGGCAACCATTATGGCAGTCGCTCTACAGCTCAGCGGCCTGGCGCGTGGTGCAGTTCCATCACAGCATTACTATGGGCAGCATGTTGTTCAGTTTAGCCCTAGCACCGCTGCTACTGGTGGTCAGCTATTGGTTGGTGAAGCAATACCGGCAGCGTATTCAAGCTCGGGTGAACCAGTTGCGGGTCGTGCAGCTGCTTAAAGCCAGTAAGTTCTGGTCATTGTATGAGTCGCTACGGGGGTAATTAGCATGAACACAAAAACCATTCGTAACAGCGCAATACGTTGGCCCGGCCTCGCCGCCTTTGCGGTTATTGTGGGGCTGTTGGTGGCCTTTTCCTGGTTATTGCTCGATAGCATTTTACGCTGGAGCATGGAGCGCAGCCTCGGCGCCTTAAACGGCGCTGAGGTGAATATTGAGCGCGTTGAACATACTTGGTCGCCACTCGGTGTTCGGGTCATTGGCGTACAAATGACCGACCCCGCTGCGCCGCAGCAAAATCGCTTGCTGGTGGGTGATGTGCAAGGCACTTTGAATGTCGAGCAACTGTTGCTTGGGCGTTTACACTTTGAGCAAGTGGTAGCGAGTGGTATCCGCGTTGACCAGCCACGCGCGAGTGCTGGCGAGGTCTATCAGGCGCCGAGTCAGGAGGATCTGAAAGATTGGGCTGGCGACGCCTTGGCGGCACTGAATCTCGAGGTGCCGAATGTCGATGAGGTGGTAGCGCGTATTGACCTCAAAACCCCCGCCGCAGTTGCCCAAGCCCAAGCTAATTTTGCTGACATAAAGCAGCGCCTTGAAGCAGCGCGCGCTAATTTGCCCAGTGAAGCAACCATCAGTGACTATCAAAGCCAACTGAAAGCGCTCAATGAGGGCGATATGGGCGATATGGGTGATATCACCAAGCTCGCCGAGCGTAAGCAGAAGTTTGAGCAATTGCGCGCGAAATTCGCCGAAGATCGGCAGAAAATCGCCGATTTTAAGCAACTTGTAGCGGATGTAAAGGCTAACGTAGAAGCTGATTTAAAAGCGCTACGCGAAGCCCCGCAACAGGACCTAGAGCGCGTACAACAGCTGCTCCAGCTCAATGGCGAAGGCTTAGCCGAAATTACCAGCGTGCTATTTGGCGAGCAAATGCGCCAGTGGAGTCATTACTTGTTGTTAGCCTATGAGCAATTGGCGCCATTATTGAATCGCGCTGGTGCCGTGGAAGATATTCAGCCGCAGCGTGGTGAGGGCGTGTGGTTTAGTTTTGCCGGTAGTGACAGCGCGCCAGAGTTTTTGATCAAGCAAGCGGTGACCGAGTTTGACGTCGCTGGCACGGTGATCGCCGTGGACTGGGAAAATATCACCCATCAACATGAGTTACTGGGTCAGCCTACCGTGTATAGCGCGCGGGCTAGTAATACCGAGCGTTGGCAGAGCTTGCAACTTAACGGTGAGCTAAGCCTGCTGGATACTGGTGTGAACGCGCGGCAGCAGTGGCAGCTCGGTGGTGTACAACTGGCTCAGTTGGGGCTTAGCGATCAGCCGCAATTTATCGCCGAAATCGTCTCGGCTTTGCTCGATAGCGAGGGTCGTGTGGCCTTGCGTAATGGCGTGCTAGAAGGCGATAGCACGGTACGGCTGAATCAACTGAATATCAATGCCAGCGCTGAGAATAAATGGGCGCAAGTGGTCGCAAGTGCGCTCAATGGCTTACAGCAGTTGGACATGCAGGTAGGGGTTAGCGGCGCTATGACCGCACCGCAGCTCAGTTTACGCTCAGATCTCGATCGCCAGCTCGGTGGTGCCCTACAAAGCGCCGCTATGGACCTTGGCAAGGCCGAGCTAGCGCAGTTCAGTAGTGGCTTGCAACAGCAAACCGCCGGCTTACTGGGTAATGGCGAAGCCGACTTAGAGCTGATAAATAGCTTGCTCGGTAGCGCCGAAAGCCGTGACGCCCAGCTCAAAGAATTGCTTGAGGCCCAACTTAAGGAGGGCCTACAAGACCAGCTGAAAGACCGCTTACGTGGTCGGCTCGGCGGTTAAGGCGTGGCTAAAAACTCCCGAATAGTCTCGGCTTTGCTGCTGATACTAAACAGGCCGTCGAGATGGCCCCAAATACCGCTGATTTCTTCGTACTGCGGTGTTTTGCCTTGCTGTTGCAGTAACTCGACGGTTTGTTTGGCCAAATAGGGCTGTAACAGTAAGTCATTGCTGGCTGGTAAAAACAACGTCTTAGCTTTGATAGCACTCAGGCCAGTGGCTAAATCGGTGTTATGACCGGCAACAAATAGTTGGTTGGCGCGCACCAAATACAGGATATGGTTAGCGTCGGCCATGGGCGCTCGCAGCGCCGCTGAGGCAAATAAGAAATCTAACTCGGGCAAGCTATTGGTAACGCTGGCTAAACCGGCTTCTGGCAGCACGGTGGGTGCCGGCGAGCGCATATTCATGCTCAGTGGATGCATGGCGTACTGCGTGATCAGCGCCAGCGCATTGGTCACACCCAGCAGCGGGGCCTCAGCACCATAATAATTGCCATTATTCCAGTTCGGGTCGGTTTTAATCGCCCGCGCCCAATGCTCAAGGGCCATGATCGACCAAGCGTCCATGGCGCCGGTGCCAATCACTGAAATCATGCGCTCCACCTGGTCTGGGTAGCGTGCTGCCCATTCAATCGCTTGCAACGAACCCATCGATGGCCCCATCACCGCGTGCAGTTTTTCAATGCCAAGACTGCTGATCAGCGCGTGTTGCACCTGTACAAAGTCAGCAATAGTGACCACCGGAAAATCGAGGCCATAGGGCTTGCCAGTGGCTGGATTAATTGACGCTGGGCCAGTGGTGATGACATTTGGGTCATGCGGGAAGGCGTTGACCAAAGTGTCAGAACTAATGACAAAGTATTTGTCGGTATCAATCGCTTTGCCGGGGCCAATAATGGCATCCCAATAACCGGGCAGCGGGTCGGCACTGCTATATTTGCCAGCGGCGTGGCTATTACCGGAGAAAAAATGGGTGATCAGAATTACGTTATCTTTGGCGTCATTGAGCTGGCCGTAGCTCTCCCAGCCAATGGTCACTTCAGCAATGGTTTTGCCGCCAATAGTGGTGTAGTTCTCAAGCGTGAAGGCTTGCTTCTGCACCAGCAGTTCGGCCTGGCTGGCCGCGCTCATCAGGCTGAGCGCCAGTAGCACAAGGGCAACGATTGAACGCATCATGATTGTTTCTCCATTAGGTAATTTTGGTACTGTTTGCGCAGCTCATTTTTGATCAGTTTGCCGGTGCCGGTATGCGGTAGTTCTGCCACCACAATAATGGCATCCGGCATCCACCATTTGGCGATTCGTTCGCTCAAAAAGGCCTCAATAGCAGCACCATCAATGGTTTTACCCGGTTTAGCAACGAGCAATAAAATCGGCCGCTCATCCCATTTCGGGTGCTTGGCGCCAATCACACAACTTTCATGCACATCAGGGTGTTGGCTACAAATATTTTCAATATCCAGTGAGCTAATCCATTCACCGCCGCTCTTAATCACATCTTTTTTGCGATCGACCACTTTCATATAGCCCTGAGCGTCAATCACCGCAATATCACCGGTGGCTAACCAGCCGTCAGCGAAGGTGTCGGCATCGCTACGGCGAAAGTAACTGCTGGCTATCCATGGCCCGCGCACGCGCAGCTCACCACTGCTGACACCATCATGCGGTAGCGGCTGGCCGTCGGCATTAACGATTTGCATCTCCACGCCAAAACAAGCACGGCCGGCGGTAGTTTGAATGGCATAACGCTGCTCAGCGGGCAGCGCTAGCAGCCACGGCTCAGGCGGTGCCGAGCAGGCCAGTGGGCCGGTCTCGGTCATACCCCAAATGGGTTGCCAGTAAATATTGTAGTGTTCCGCATAGGTTTTCACTAAGCCCAATGGTGACGCCGCACCACCTACACAAACCCGTTGCAAAGGCGCTAAACTGAGCTGCTGTTGCTGGGCATAGGTATGCAGAGTGAGCCAGATGGTTGGTACCGCTAAGCCCACCGTAACACCCTCGTCAGCAATCAGCTGTTGCAGCGCCTCACCCGACATACCAGCACCTGGTAATACTAGTTTACAGCCGGCTAACGGCGCGGCATAAGGCGCGCCCCAAGCACCGGCATGGTACATCGCAACCACCGGCAATAACACGGTATCCGCGTTGAGAGCTAACAGCTCGCCACTGGCAGTGGCTTGGGCATGCAACACCATAGCGCGATGCGAGCTGAGTACGCCTTTAGGGTTGCCGGTGGTGCCAGAGGTATAGCACAACAACGCCGCGCTATGTTCGGGAATAATTGGCCACCGGTAGCTCTGCGGCTGATCAGCCAATAACTGCTCGTAGACCATGATCGGTAGCTTGATCGGCGCCAAAGCAGCGCTCGGCATGTGTTCAGCATCACAGAGCATGACGATGCCTTTCACGCTCTGCAATTGATCGGCAAACTCCGCTAATAAGCCAGCAAAACTAATATCTACAAACAGCCACTGTGCTTCAGCATCATCTAAGATCCAGCGAATTTGCTCGGCAAATAAGCGTGGGTTGACGGTATGCAATACCGCACCAACACCGGCCACTGCGTAATACAGCTCCATGTGGCGATAGGTATTCCAAGCTAAGCTAGCAACGCGCTCGCCCGGTTGCACGCCAAGCGCATCGAGGGCATGCGCTAACTGACAGCTACGGGCATAGCAATCGGCATAACTATAGCGGTGAATATCGCCTTCTAGGCGTCGGCTAACCACCTGTTGCTGCGGATGACGACGCACCGCATGGCGCAACAAATCGATGATCAGCAATTGGCTGTTCTGCATGGCGCCGGCCAGCGCCGGCTGCGTATCTTGCGTGACTTCAAACATGTTTACCCTACCACCAAATGAATAAACTAATCGCTGTGATCAAGCCTAACAACGGTACCACTACAGTCACTGCGGCCACCGCCCAGTAGGCATCTTTGTGCGTCTCGTTACAGATACCGCGAATGGTGGTGACCACGTAGCCATTGTGTGGCAGTGAATCCAGCGCACCCGACGAAATCGCCACAATACGATGCAGTTGATCCGGATTGACCCCAGCATCCAGGTAATGCGGACCAATCAGCGGCAGGGCAATGGCTTGGCCGCCTGAGGCTGAGCCAGTAAGGCCAGCAATAACACTGACCGCAACTGCGGCGCCCACCAATTCGTTGCCGGGTAGATTGGTCATCACCGCAACCGCCTCGTTAAAGGCCGGAGTGATTTTCGCCACGCTACCAAAGCCGACCACCGCAGCAGTGTTACCAATAGCCACTAAGGCACCGGTTGAGGCCTCAGATATGGCTTTACTGACATCATGAAAGAATTTGTAGTTGATGATAGCCAGCGCCAGCACGCCGCCGCTTAAGGCTACGATTAAGGCATTTTGTTTGAGTGAGTCGTGGAAGATAAAGCTTAAGGTCAGTACCACCAGTAGCGGAATCAAGCCACTAATCGGCGAAGGCAGAGGCCGATCCAGCAATTGCGGATCGCCTTGGCGGCCCTGAAAACGTTCACCATTGGCCACCGCCTTGGTGATCAACTTTTTTAACCACCAATAGCCGAATAACGCCATCAAAATCGCCACAAATAAGCTGACTTCCCAGGCTGCATAAGGCGAGGTACCGAGGTATTGAATTGGGATCCAGTTTTGAATTTCTGGCGAACCGGCCGAGGTCATCGTAAAAGTCACCGAGCCAAAGGCTAAGGCTGCGGGGATAAACCGGCGCGGTAAATCGGCATCTTTAAACAATGACAGCGCCATCGGATACACCGAAAACGCCACCACAAATACGCTCACGCCACCGTAGGTCAGAATGGCACAGGCTAAGACCACGGCTAACACCGCCTGTTTGCGGCCCAAGCGCTGGATAATAAATTTCGCCACACTGTCAGCGGCGCCGGTATCTTCCATAAACTTGCCGAACAGCGAGCCGAGCAGGAACATAAAGAACCACGACGCGACAAAGCCGGCAAAACCGTTCATATAAGCGCTAACGAAGTTCACTTCGCCTTGAAATAACGCTACGTTGCTACACAATGCCACCAGCACGGCACACAGTGGCGCACTAATAAATAAGTTCATACCGCGTAGGGTGAGAACAATAAGCAGGGTTAATCCGCCGATTAGTCCAATCATGCTTAACATGCAATACCTCTAAGATTGGTTGGGTTTCAGGTGTGCCATGACCTGTACCACCAGCGCTATCCGCTGAAGCTGATGAACACTATGCGGCAGTAGCGGTGATTTTTACATAGTACTAACGTACAGAATACAAACATGCAAGATTGGGCTAGGGTAGCTGTGCCATGACAACTTATTCAAATAATAACCGGGAGCACGACATCATGAGTCAACCCAATTTTCGCCACTCTTTGGTAGCTCTAGCTATCGCGGCAGTGGTTACCCTGCCGACTACTGCGCAGGCTCAACAAGCACAAACCAACGAGCAAGAATTTGCCGGCCTAGAGCGTATCGAGGTTACAGCACGCCGTAAGACCGAGAGCTTACAAGAAGTGCCCGTCGCGGTGAGTTCGTTTAGCGCGCAAGATCTTGAAGAGATTGGCGTTGAAGATATCACCGAGCTACAACAACGCATTCCTAACACCACGCTGCAAGTGAGTCGCGGTACTAACTCCACCTTAACGGCGTATATTCGCGGTGTCGGCCAGCAAGATCCATTGTGGGGCTTTGAGCCAGGTGTGGGTATTTATATTGATGACGTTTACGTAGCGCGGCCACAAGGCGCGGTACTGGAAGTGTTTGATGTTCAGCGCATTGAAGTACTACGAGGCCCGCAAGGCACGCTGTACGGTAAGAACACCATTGGCGGCGCGATGAAATACGTCACCAAAGAATTAACAGGTGACGATGAACTGTACCTGCAAGGCGCTATTGGTAGTTACAACCAGCGCGACCTGAAAGTCTCTGGGCAAACGGCGCTTAGCGATAACTTTTTTGTCGGTGCTGCGGTTGCAGTGCTGAACCGCGATGGTTTTGGTGAATTTATCAACGTCGGCGAAGAAAACTACAACAAAGACTTGATGACTGGGCGTTTGAGCGCGCGTTGGTTGGCCTCAGATGATGTCTCAGTGAAGTTCTCGTACGATAAAACTAAGGACGAATCCAACGCCAAAGGCGGTTATCGGTTAACGCCAAGTTTATTGACTGGCGACCAGCCATTAGACAGCGTGTATGATTCAAAAACCTCCATGTCAACCGACAACTTGGTCGAGACCGAGGGCATGTCGATGACTGTGGATTGGGATATCAACGCCAATTGGTCGTTCAAATCGGTGACCGCGCAACGTGAAGGCGATACCGATACCAATATTGACTTTGACTCCACCGGCGCTGGCGCATTACTGGTCCCGGCCATCTATGCCGATGAGCAATTCAGCCAAGAATTCCAGTTCTCCTACACCGGTGATAACTTCGATTTCGTGGGTGGTTATTACTACTATGATGGCGAAGCCTGTGGCGTATTCGGTACCTTATTGCCGCGCCTGTTTGGTGGCTTTACCGTTGAAAACGGCGGCTGTGTTGATACCAAGAGCACCGCGTTATTTGGTCAGGGCACCTACCAAATTGACGACCAATGGTCGGTCACTTTAGGTGGTCGTTATACCAATGATGACAAAAAAGCTGATGTGTATCGCTTTAGCTACCTTGGCTTGCGTTATCCGAACACCAACGATGGCACCTTATTTGCCACCAACTCGGACTTCACTACTGAAGCCGATTGGAGCAAATTCTCGCCGCATGCCAGCGTGCGCTATAAAGCCACTGATGACACCATGTACTATGCCAGCTTCAGCAACGGCTTTAAGTCAGGTGGCGTCGACATGCGTGCCGACGTGTCATTGAACCCGAATGCCTCAAACCCATATGACCCAGAAGAAGTCGACACCCTTGAATTCGGTGTTAAAACTGAGCTGTTAGATGGTCGTATGCGCTTGAATGCGGCAGTATTCAGCTCTGACTACACCGACATGCAAGTCACCGTGCAACGTGCGGTTCCAGCTGGTGTGGCTTCGCAAGTGTTGAACGCGGCTGAAGCAACCGTACGTGGCTTTGAAATTGAAGCCCAAGCAGCATTGACTGATAGTTTAAATGTCACTGCCAGCATCGGTAACATCAACGCCGATTTTGACCAAGTGGTGTTCTTTGACCCAGTCACTCAGCAAAACACCGATGTATCGAATATCTGGTCGTTTGCCAACACTCCAGAATGGTCCACTAACCTTGGCTTCAATCAAACCTTTATGACCGACTTCGGCCAAGTGGTTTGGTCAGGCAACATGGCGTATCGCAGTGAAACGCAGATCTTCGAGGTGCCGTCAATGCTGGATATGGGTGGCTACAGTGTGATCAACACTAGCGTGACCTGGTATTCCGATGATGGTAAATGGAATGTTGGTTTACACGCCAAAAACCTCGGCGATAAAGTGTACCGCTTAGCCGGTTACAACTTCGCTGCGGCGCGCGATGCCAGTGGTAATATCACTGCGCCTGGCTTAGGTGGTGAAGACACTATCGTGGGTTACTACGGCGACCCACGGACTATCTCCCTGTCGGTGGGGTATCGTTTCTAAACCTCACCCAGTGCCTACCGACAACGGTGTCGGTAGGCGCTGACTTTTTACTCTGGACGCGTTAGCATGACCCCATCTTCCCCTCAGTTCATGCAAGAGACTATGGCGCGCGCAATTATTGCTGATGATCATCCGCTATTTCGAGCTGCACTTAAGCAGGCATTGCAACAAACTTTGTCCACCGATATCAAAGAGGCGGCGAGTTTTGAGCAATTATTGGAGCTGCTGCAGCATGAACCGCATATTGAACTGGTCCTGCTAGATTTATCCATGCCTGGCAATAAAGGCCTAGCGGGCTTAACCTCGTTACGCAGTCGTTACCCCGATATCTTAGTGGTGATTGTGTCGGCCAATGAACAGGTCAGTGTGATTCAACAGGCCATGGCCTATGGTGCCAGTGCCTATATTCCCAAATCAATGCCGCTGGCCGAACTGCAACGCGCCGTGCACGTGGTGCTGGCTGGCGATACCTGGCTGCCTGAGCACTTGCTCGATACCATCAATCAATTGCCAGCAAACCCCGCACAGGCTTTTGCCAGCCGCCTTGAGCAACTGACGCCGCAGCAATATCGGGTATTAGAATGTTTGGCCGATGGTCTGCTGAATAAGCAAATTGCCTATGAATTGAATGTGCAAGAAACCACTATCAAGCAGCACGTCTCAGCAATTTTGCGCAAACTTGATGTGCTCAACCGCACCCAGGCTGGGGTGTTGTTCAAACAAATGCTGAGTGCTGGTAACGAGACTAACGCAGCAGACGTTTAAGTGAGCGTTTCAGTGCCGCAGTTTTCAGTGGCTTGGGCATAAACAACGCTTGCTCGGCAATGGCTTGTTCACGCAATTGTTCGTCTGGGTCGGCCGAATTGATAATCGCTGGCAGCATCACCCCACAGCGCTGGCGCAGCGCTTTGAGTACTTCAATACCGGTATCACCGCCATCCAGATGGTAATCCAAGATCACTAAGTCGGGGCAGGTCGCTGCGTCACTGGGCAAGTGTTCACGCCCGGTGGCGCTGAAGACCTCGGCACCCCAATCGGTTAGTAACTGCGCTACCGCAGCCAATAAGCGACTATCGTTGTCGACTACCCACAATCGTTTACCCTGTAAGAAACGTTCGAAGCCAGCTTCGTTATGACTTAGCACGCGTTGTTGTGGCGACTGCCAGCGTTGCACCGGCAAAGTCAGGCTAAAGCGCGTACCAACACCGAGTTCAGACTGCAAATCGAGCGGGATAGTCAACAGTCGACACATCCGTTCAACAATCGCCAAACCAAGGCCGAGACCAGGGTTATCGCCGGCTTGTTCAAGTTGATGAAACTCGCGGAAAATATTATCCCGTTGGTCAGCCGGGATACCGCGGCCGGTATCAATGATATGCAACTGCAGGTGTTGACCACGGCGGCGCCCACCAATAATGATGCGGCCGCTATCGGTATAGCGCACGGCATTGGACAGTAAATTTTGCACAATACGGCTAAGTAACTTGCGGTCGGTATAGAGCACCGCACTGGTGGGGATATAGTGAATGCTGAGCTGTTTTTCAGCGGCAATCACCTGCTGACTATCAATCAGCGGTTGTAGCACATCATGCAAGGCTACCTGCTGCTTGTGCACTGGCAAATTACCCGCTTCAAGGCGGGTCATGTCGAGTAACATGGTCAGCAACTCTTCGGCGTTTTGTAGCGATTGCTGCACATGAATCACCAACTGCTTTTGCTCATCATTAATGCGCTGGCGCAGCATGTCACAAAATAACGTGGCGGCATTAAATGGCTGCATCAGGTCATGACTGACAGCGGCAAAGAACTTGGTTTTACTGATGTGCGCGCGCTCTTCAGCTTGTTTGGCGGCTAGCAGCTCTTGCGTGCGCTCATCCACCCGTTGTTCCAGTTCGGCATTGATACGCTCTAACTCGCGTTGGGTGGCCACTAATTCGGTGATATCGGTATAGGTGGTAACAAAGCCGCCACCAGGCATAGGCGCGCCCTGTAGCTCAATCACCCGGTCGCCCTGCTCGCGTTGATAGCGGTAAGCACTGCCGGCCCGCAAGTAGGCTAAACGTTTATCTACTTCGGCTTGCAAACTGGCCTCGTTACCCAAGCCAAGCAAACCGCGCTGGGCGTTGTAGCGCAAAATATCAGCCACGGCCATGCCGGCATGAACGAAGCCAGCCGGGTATTGGAATAGTTCAAGATAGCGACGGTTCCAGGCGACCAGGCGCAGATCACCATCAATCACCGAGATCCCTTGCGGGATATTTTCCACCGAGGCTTGCAGTAACTCACGGTTGAATTTGTACAGCTGCGAGGCTTGCGTCGCCCAAGTCACCACTTGCGATAACGGCACGCTCGGTTGTTGGGTAATGGCTTCAAGTAAAATACGACTAGCTGCACTACCTATCACCGCGGCGAGCTCGCGTTCAATGCGCGCAACAATGTGTCCCGGTACTAATTCATCATGATGCGCGGCGCCCAGATCCACCTGCATGCGGGTATTCATGCGGTCTAGCTCAACACTATCAAAGAACCGTGCTAACACTTGCCGCAGTCGGCCCCAACTAATAGATTGCGCATGCAAGGGTTCGGTAGACTGCGCCAACGGGTCCAAAAACTGTCGTCGCTGTTGCTGCTCAAGCCACGATGGCCGGCGCCACCACGAGGCGGCAATGTAGAGCAGGGTATTCGCTAATAAGCTCAACAACACGCCATCACTGAGCGCACTATCACTAAGCGCTTGGTCTACGCGAATGCTGGGGATCAATAACAGCCATAGCCACAGCACGGTACCAACAAAAATGCCGCTAATGGCGCCAAATTTATTGCCGCGTTGCCATATCATCCCGCCCAATAATGCTGGCGCCAGCTGTGCCAACAGGGCCAGCGATAACAAGCCGGCGTTCACCAGCGGCAAGTTGGCTTCGGTTAATTTATGAAAGCCATAAGCCAGTAATACAATGACAATAATGGTGCTGCGGCGAATCAGCAGGATTTTACCCGGGGTAAAACTGAATTTACGCAGCCGTTGCTCAGTTAAGCGCAGCCACAGCGGCATAATCACGTCGTTCGACATCATGATGCTCAGCGCTAGGGTGGCAATGATCACCATGCTGGTGGCTGAAGCGAGGCCGCCAATAAAGGCGATAGCTGTCATCAGTGGTTGCTCAGCTTGTAACAACAAGGTCAGCATAAAGGTGTCACTACGCGCGGCTTCTGGCACCAACAATAGCCCTGCCAGCGCAATGGGTAAGATAAAGAGGTTAATGGCGAACAAATACAGCGGGAAGGCCCAGCGCGCGGTGCGCAGTTCTTCTGGGTCGGTGTTTTCGATATAACTGACATGAAATTGCCGCGGTAGGCAAAACATCGAAATAGCACCCAACAAAATATGCGTGGCATACACATACATACCTTGCGGTTGGCCACTCATGACCGCGCTGACCTGCGGGCTTTGCGCCGCTTGAATGACTAAGTCACTAATACCATCAAACATCTGGTAGCTGACATAGGCGCCAACCAGCATAAACGCGAGTAGCTTGACCACCGATTCAAAGGCTACTGCGTCCATTAAACCAGAATGTTGTTCAGCCAAGCTCAAGCGCCGCGTACCAAATAAAATGGCAAAGCCGATCATGCCGAGCGCCACCAAAGTCGCGACATCGCCAAACCAGGGGATCGGCCGATCAGCCAGCCCAG
Source organism: Pseudidiomarina mangrovi (assembly GCF_003999375.1). Lineage (GTDB taxonomy): Bacteria > Pseudomonadota > Gammaproteobacteria > Enterobacterales > Alteromonadaceae > Pseudidiomarina > Pseudidiomarina mangrovi. The sequence continues at coordinate 58,707 of NZ_RJLC01000008.1, read as the reverse complement.
TTACTGCGGCAAAGCTGCCCGTCACGGCGCGCAATTGCAGCGCAATATAGGGCACAATGCCAATCAGCGCGATGCCTGCCACCACCATGCCAAGGCCCGAGGCTTTGCCATAGCGGTTACTAATGACGTCGGCGATAGAGGTGAGATTCTGCTGCTTACAGACATTGAGCAAGCGCATTTGTAACCGATGAGCGAACAAAAATACCGCAATAGCGCCAACATAAGTGGGTGCCATCGACCAACCATAATAGGCCGATTGGGTAATGGTGCCGTAAAACGCCCAAGTAGTGCAGTGAATCCCTTGTGCCAAGGCGTAGCGGTAAGGTTTGATTTGGTTAGCTGGTTTGCGTTCGCCGCGATAGGCAATGCTGTATAGAACGGCAATGTAGCCAATAGCTAAAATAATCGTTAGCGATACACTAAGCATGATTACGGATGCTCGTTACTGTGCGGCTGAAACACCGCCAGCGTCCATTGCCATTTTATTGCGCCAAGGCGCAGCAGCAGCGTCACCAAACCACCGATAAGCAGCGCCCAGGCAGGTTGATAGGGTTGTAGCAATACATACACGCTGGCCCCGGCAATACAGGTCGTGGCGTAGAGTTCACCTTTGAGCACCATGGGTAAATCACGGGCAAGGACATCGCGCAGCATGCCGCCGAAGCAGGCGGTAATGGTACCCATGATCACACAAATAATCGGTAAGAAGCCGGCTTCAAGGGCTTTTTGTGCGCCCATCACGGTAAAAAATGCCACCCCAACCGCATCAGCAACCAGCAAGGTCGTCAGCGGAATCACATCACGAAAACGCAGCCAGATAATGGTAGCTAGCGCGGCTAACAAAATGGCGTAGATATAACTGGGGTCATACACCCAAAACACCGGTAAATCGAGAATCAGGTCGCGTACTGTGCCGCCGCCAATGGCGGTCACAGAGGCTAAAACCACCACGCCAAAACCATCCAAATTTTTACGAAACGCCAGTAAGGTTCCGGCAATTGCAAATACCGCCACGCCAAGATGGTCGGTCCACCAAAGTATCAGTTCCATGGGCGGTTCCCTAATCGTTCTATACCTTGCAGTTTGGCATGCTTTTAAGCAGCTGCCTAGGGTGGCGACTGTGCTACCATAGTACAGTGTCACAGCCGGAAAAAACTGGAGTATGGGGCTTGATTCCTTTAAAGTTAGCCCCATCTTTTGCCTTAACCAATAAAACTTTTAGGGGAACACTATGGATTTCTTGATTGCACCAGCTTACGCACAAGACGGCGCAGCACCACAAGGTGGCGGTATGGAATTGATTTTCATGCTGGTTATGTTCGGTTTGATCTTCTATTTCATGATCTACCGGCCGCAAGCTAAGCGCGTTAAGCAGCATCGTGAACTGATTGCAAGTGTAGCCAAGGGTGATGAAGTACTCATGAACGGCGGTATGGTCGGTCGCATCAGCAAAATCAGTGATGACAAAGACTTCATGGTGCTGAGCCTAGCTGATAGCGTTGAAGTGATGGTACAGAAATCTGCTGTAACTGCCGTACTTCCGAAAGGAACGATGAAATCTCTGTAATCAAGAGATAAGGACCGCTCGTGTTAAATAAGTTTCCACTGTGGAAAAACTTACTGGTTATCTTCGTTCTGGCTGTGGCAGCGCTGTATGCGCTGCCTAATCTCTATGGTGAAGATTACGCCGTCCAGGTTTCCGCAACCCGCACCACCACTATCGATAACAGTACCCTAGAGCAAGTCGAGCAGGCGCTCGATCAAGCGCAGATTGTGCCGAAATCAGTGGTGATTGAGGGTGATCAAGTACTAGTTCGTGTGACCAACGATAGTGATCAACTTGAAGCTCGCGATGTGATCTTAAGAGCCCTCGGTAATCAATACGTGGTGGCGCTTAACTTAGCGGCAGCAACACCCGACTGGCTTGAGAGCCTAGGTGCTGAGCCACTCAAACTTGGTCTTGATTTACGCGGTGGCGTGCACTTCTTAATGGAAGTCGACATGGCCGAAGCGGTTCGTAAGATCCAAGATCAGCTGCGTGACAGTGTTCGTACCGAATTGCGTGACGAACGTATTCGCTATACCGCGGTTAATCGCGATGGTAACGATGTGGTGATCACCTTGCGCACGGCAGAAGATTTCGCCGCTGCCGATAGTTATCTCAACAATCGTTACCCTGGTTACGATGAGGTCACCGATAGCGATGCGTTCAGTATTCGCTTGCGCATGACCGAAACCAAATTACAAGAAACCCAAGACTACGCTATTTCGCAAAACGTCACGATTTTGCGGAATCGGGTCAACGAATTGGGTGTTGCCGAGCCATTGGTTCAACGGCAAGGTGCTGATCGTATCGTGGTGCAGCTACCGGGCGTGCAAGACACCGCGCGCGCGAAAGAAATTTTGGGCGCTACCGCCACCCTTGAATTCCGTATGGTGGACTCTGAAAACAGCATGTTAGAGGCCGAACGTGGCCGTGTGCCATTCGGCTCGGAGTTATTTCCGAATCGCCAAGGCGGTAATGTGCTGTTAAAAGAAGATGTCATTTTGACCGGTGACCATATTGTTAATGCCACCGCTGGGTTTGACGAGTATCAGCGCCCGCAAGTGAGCATTTCACTAGACGGCGCAGGCGGTGACAAAATGTCGTTGGCCACTCGCGATAACGTTGGCAACCCAATGGCAACTCTGTTCATTGAGTATAAAGCCACTGGTGATCGGGATGCCGAGGGTAAGCTGGTGTTTGAGCCATTGGCCGAAGTAATCAACATCGCCACGATTAATTCACGCTTAGGCAGTAATTTCCGCATTACCGGTATCAGCTCGCAGCAAGAAGCGCAAAACTTGGCATTGCTGCTGCGTGCCGGTGCTTTGATTGCGCCCATTCAAATTGTTGAAGAACGCACCATTGGCCCAAGCTTAGGGCAAGAGAATATCAATATGGGTATGCAAGCCATCATCTGGGGCTTTGTCATGGTATTGGTGTTTATGGTGGTGTACTACCGCAAGTTTGGTTTGGTGGCGAACGCTGCTTTGGCCGCTAACTTAGTGTTGATTATTGGTGTGATGTCGATGATCCCAGGTGCTACGCTGACCTTGCCTGGTATGGCTGGTATCGTTCTGACCGTAGGTATGGCGGTTGATGCCAACGTACTGATTTTTGAGCGTATTCGTGAAGAGATTAAAGCCAAGCGCAGCCCGCAACAGGCGATTCACCATGGTTATGATAGCGCGCTGTCAACCATTGCGGATGCTAACATCACCACCTTAATTGCCGCCATTATTCTATTTGCCGTAGGTACTGGCCCGATTAAAGGTTTCGCGGTCACTTTGGCCATCGGTATTATCACCTCCATGTTCACTGCCATTGTCGGCACCCGTGCGGTTGTAAACGCAATTTGGGGCGGCAAGCGCATTGATAAGCTGTCGGTGTAAGGGGCCACTATGCGTGAATTAATTAGTACAGATAAAACCATTCAGTTTATGCGCTATCGTATGCCGGCGCTTATTCTGAGCGCATTATTGCTGATTGGCTCAATCACCTCATTAGCGGTCAATAAACTCAATTGGGGTTTGGACTTCACCGGCGGTACGGTGATTGAACTGGGCTATCAGCAAAATGCTGATTTGGGCCAGATCCGCTCGGTGTTAGAGCAAAACGGCTTTAACTCGGCGGTGGTGCAGAACTTTGGTACCCAGCGCGATGTGTTGATTCGTATCGACGCCATTGAGGGTGTCAATGCCCAGCAAACCGGCGACCAGATTGTTGCCATGATGCGCGCTAGTAGTAGTGAGAAAGTCGATTTGCGTCGCAGTGAATTCGTCAGCGCTAGCGTTGGCGATGAATTGGCTGAGCAGGGCGGTTTAGCGCTGTTGACCGCGCTGATTTGTATCTTGATCTACATCGCTATTCGCTTTGAATGGCGGTTAGCGCTCGGTGCCGTGGGTGCGTTGGCGCATGACGTGATAATCACTTTAGGGCTGTTCTCAGTGTTGCAGCTTGAGTTTGACCTGACCGTATTGGCAGCTTTGCTGGCGGTGATCGGTTATTCCATCAACGATACCGTGGTGGTCTGTGACCGTATTCGCGAGAACTTCCTGAAGTTCCGTAAATACAGCAGCGAAGAAGTCATCAATGGTGCCATTACCGACACCATGAGCCGCACCGTGATCACCTCGTTAACTACCGTTCTGGTGTTGTTAGCGCTGTTCTTCTTGGGTGGTCAATTGATCCATGGCTTTGCCACGGCACTATTATTTGGTGTTTTCATTGGTACCTATTCATCTATCTTCGTTGCCAGTGCGCTGGCATTTATGTTGGGAATTAGTCGTGAAGACCTGCTCCCACCTGAGATTGAGAAAGAAGGCGAAGATCTCGACCAACTACCATAATCATCAAGGGGGCATGACATGCTCGTCGTATTATCTCCCGCGAAAAACCTAGACTACGAAAGTCCGCTGCCAACAGCGGACTTTTCGCAGCCGCGGATGCTAGAACATGCTCAGCAACTGGTTGATGTTGCCAAGCACTTAACACCTACTGATTTAAGCCAATTGATGCATATCAGTGATAAATTGGCTGGTCTCAATGCCGCTCGTTTTCAAAGCTGGCAACAACCCTTTACTGCCGATAATGCCCGGCCAGCCATGTATGCCTTTGCGGGCGACGTTTACACGGGTTTAGCCGCGGAAAAATTTTCCAATCAAGCTATTTACTATGCCCAGGAACATTTACGCATCTTGTCAGGTCTATATGGTGTATTACGGCCATTAGACTTAATGCAACCCTACCGTTTAGAGATGGGAACCAGCCTAGCAACTGAGCGTGGAAAGAACCTGTATGAGTTTTGGGGCCAAGCGATTACCGATAAGCTCAATGACGATTTAGCCGCTATTGGCAGCGATATATTGGTGAACTTGGCGTCTAACGAGTATTTTAGTAGTGTAAAGACGCGTCATTTGAAAGCTCAGGTGATTACCCCCGTGTTCAAAGATGAGAAAAACGGGCAGTATAAAGTCATCAGTTTTTGGGCGAAAAAGGCGCGTGGTGCTATGGCTCGCTATGTGATCAACGAGCAAGTCACTACGGTCGCCGGTTTACAGCAATTTAACGCCGCTGGATATCGTTTTGACCCAGCGCAATCAACGGCAACAGAATTAGTCTTTTGCCGCGCCGAGCAGGATCAATAGTTTCAAGAGGAGTAGTGAATGACTGACCTATACCGTGATGAGCCCCCAGCCGCATCTGGCAACGGCAAACTCATCTTTACTATTGTGATTGTTGTTGCCTTAGCAGCGGCAATCATTGCCTGGTTATGGGTCAATCAACAGCGTCAACAACCTACTCCGATTGAACAGCCGCAAGTGGTTGAAGTGGAGGTGCCAGAACAACCACAACAACAACCACAAGAGACCGAGCAGCTGCCGCCCGAACTGCCAGAAACAGTCGAGCTTGAGGTGGTTGAGGAACAGCCTATTCTGCCTGAATTAGCCACCAGCACAGCCGATGTCATCGAGCAACTACAGCTGGCGCAGCAAGATACCTCAGCATTAACCAGTACGCAGTTAATCCGCGATGCAGTGGTGTTCATCGATAACCTCCGCAATGGCGTGGTGGTACGCGATAAGGCGGGTATTGACGGGCCGCGCAATGCATTCCGGGTACTTGAGCAAAACGACAAACTCTATATCGATCCGCGCAGCTATGACCGCTATAACACCTTAGTTGATTGGTTTGTTAGCCTTGATACTGAGGTATTAGTGACTATGATGCAGCGCTATCGGCCACTGATTGTTGCTGCCTTGGCGGAGATTGGCTATCCAGATACCGCTCCAGAGCAAGTGCTGCTCGAAGCCATTGCGGTACTGAACGACACCCCTGCGGTGGGTACGGTGGTGGAATTGACCGATGACACGGTGATGTATCGATTTGCTGATCCGGCACTGGAATCATTACCGGATGCACAAAAACAAATGTTGCGCCTCGGGCCTGATAACATTCGCCGAGTTAAGCTTAAGCTGAGCGCTATTCAAGCTGCTGTGTCACCGTAGGCGTATCAGACTATGAGCGATATCAATTCGGTCATCCCGGAGCACCTGCGCGGTCCATTCCCAACCCGAGGCAATCGTTTTAGCCGTTGGGTTGGTCGCGTCGGTATGCGCGTTTTAGGTGGCTGGCGGGTAGAGGGTGAATTACCACAAACTCGCCAAGCGATTATTCCAGTTGCCCCCCACACCTCGAATTGGGACTTCTTTGTCGGTGTGTTTGTGAAACTTGCCCTAGGCATGAAGCTATCTTTTCTTGGTAAGCACACTATTTTCCGTTTTCCTGTTCGTGGTTTATTGATTTGGCTAGGCGGTATTCCACTGAATCGAGGCTCTGCGCAGGGCGTAGTGGCGCAAATGATCGAAGAATTTAAGCAGCGTGATGAATTGATGCTGGCTTTATCGCCCGAGGGCACCCGTAAAAAAGTCGATGAATGGAAGAAAGGTTTTTTACATATGGCCAAAGCAACGGGTGTACCTGTGGTACCGATTGCCTTAGATTTCTCCCGCAAAGTGATGGAAATACGCCCGCCGATGTTGATTACCGGTGATATTGATGAAGAATTGTTGCGGGTCAAAGCCGAAGTGGCTCACGCCGTGGGTAAAAAACCGCAGAATGCCTGATCGACAAATTTGTGCTATTATCGCGCGAAATTTAGCGTAGCTCGTACTGAAGGATAGCTTCCATGAAGATGATTGAAGGCGGTATTGCCGCAAAAGGCAAAAAGTTCGCATTGGTGGTGTCACGGTTTAACCACTTTGTGGTGGACAGTTTACAAGCCGGTGCCATTCAAGCACTGCAGCAATACGGTCAAGTCAATGCCGACGACATCACCGTGGTCAAAGTACCGGGCGCTTACGAGATCCCATTGGCGGTGCAAACCCTGGCAGCCAGTGGAAATTATCATGCCATCATCGCCTTAGGTGCAGTGATTCGCGGCGCCACCCCGCATTTTGATTTTGTTGCCGGCGAGTGTAACAGCGGTTTAAGTCGTGTTGGTCATCAGTATGCGATTCCCGTCGCCAACGGTGTAATTACCACCGATACCATTGAGCAAGCCATTGAGCGCAGTGGTACCAAAGCCGGCAACAAGGGTGCTGAAGCGGCCCTGACAGCGCTGGAAATGGTCAATTTGCTTGACCAATTAAAAGGTTAATAGCATGAAACCAGCAGCACGTCGTAAAGCCCGCAAACTGGCGGTGCAAGCCATTTATTCCTGGCAGTTGTCGCAGAATAGTATGAGCGATATCGAAGCCCAATTTCTGACCGATAATGACACCAGCAAAATTGATGTTGACTATTTTTTAGCGCTGGTGCGCGGCGTGGCGGGTCAGTCACAAACCCTTGATTTGGCTCTTGAGCCATTCCTCGACCGTCCACTTAACGATCTCGACCACATTGAGCATGCGGTGCTGCGCTTAGCCGCGTACGAGTTGCGCGATCGCCTTGATGTGCCCTACAAAGTTGCCATTAACGAAGCCATTGAATTGGCTAAAGCCTTTGGTGCTGACGACAGCCATCGCTTTGTGAACGGCGTGCTCGACAAAGCCATTAACAGCTTACGTCCGTCGCGTAAGTAAGCGCCCCAAGGCCAGCTCATGGCATTTGCTGAATTCGACCTAATCGATAGCTATTTTACCCATCGCCAGCCCCAGCGCAGTGACGTTGTGGTTGGTATTGGTGATGATGGCGCGGTACTGAACTGCCCAGCAAATAATCAACTGGTGGTGGTGACCGATACCATGGTGGCCGGCGTGCATTTTGATCAGCATGTGCCCGCCCGTGCCATTGGTCACAAAATCGTTGCTGTTAATCTCAGCGATCTCGCCGCCATGGGCGCCGAGCCAGCCTGGGTCAGCCTTGCGCTTACACTCCCCAGCATTGACCACGAATGGCTGACCGGCTTTGCCCAAGGCTTACGTGACATTTGTGAGTATTATGGCTGCCAGCTGATTGGTGGCGACACCACCCAAGGGCCGTTGTCGGTTACCGTCACCGCCCATGGTTGGCTGCCGCAGGGTACTGCCATTCGTCGTGATGGCGCCAAGCCCGGTGACTGGTTATTTGTCAGTGGTGCTCTCGGCGATGCCGGTTTAGCACTCGCTGCGCAACAAAAACGTATACGTATTGCTGATGATCATTATCGCCGTGCCTGTGAACGACTATTTATGCCGTCACCGCGGGTTGCCCTCGGGCAATCGCTGCGTGGCATAGCGAGCAGCGCCATTGATGTTTCCGATGGTCTGGTAGCTGATTTACAGCATTTACTGAAAGCCTCACACGTTGGCGCTCGGCTGAGTCTGCAAGAATTACCGTTATCGCTAGCCATGACCGAAAGTGTCGATCAGCAGCGCGCTATTGAACTTGCATTGACCAGTGGTGATGATTACGAACTGTGCTTTACCGTACCCGAGTCGCGCCGTGGCGTATTTGACACCCTAGTAGCTCGTAGTGCCAGCAAACCCACCTGTATTGGCCGTATTACCAGTGAACCCGGCAAATTGAAGCTCGAGCTCGATGGCGAGCCGTGGCAACTAGCGCAACCGGCCGGCTATCAGCATTTTCAAACCACCACCGCGTTCGAGCACGACCAATGAGTAACCAGCAATGAATACTGCGCGCTTATTGCGTCACCCCATACATTGTTTAGCGCTCGGTTTTGGTTCAGGCTTGGCACCAAAAGCACCCGGTACCTTTGGTACGCTTGCGGCGCTGCCGGTGGTGTGGTTAGCGCAACAAACCGGTAGCTGGGGTTACCTAGCACTGACGCTGCTCGTGGTGATCGCAGGTGTCGGTATTTGTGGCTATACCGCCAAAGCCATGGGCGAGCATGATAGCCCAGCGATTGTTTGGGATGAAATTGCCGGCTATATGGTGGCGTTTATTGGCTTGTCGTGGACCTGGCAGAACCTGCTGCTGGCATTTTTACTGTTTCGCTTACTGGATATCACGAAGCCAGGCCCCATTGGTTGGTGTGACCGTAAGCTTACGGGTGGCTTGGGTATTATGGCCGACGATGTGGTGGCTGGGGTAGCCACCGGTTTAATCATTCAGCTTGGCTATATAGCGCTCAATCTGCTGCACTAAGCCGTGACTATCGAGCGCCAGCTCAGCACGAATTTCTTCTTGTGAGCCATGCTTAATAAATTCATCAGGCAGGCCGAGCATCAGCAGCGGTGTGATTAGCGCTTGTGTGGATAAATACTCTTGCACGGCACTGCCCGCCCCGCCGGCAATGACGTTCTCTTCAATACTGACCAGCAGTTTATGGCTAGCGGCTAATTGGCTGATCATGGCGCCATCGAGTGGTTTAACAAAGCGCATGTCTACCACCGTTGCATTGAGGTGTTCAGCCGCTTTCTCAACCTCTGGCAACAGCGTACCAAAGTTCAATAGCGCGATACCTTCACCGCTACGAATAGCCCGTGCTTGACCCAGTGGATACACTTGCATATCGGCATCAAAGGCTACACCAATACCGTTACCGCGCGGATAGCGCACGGCAGCAGGCTGCTGCAGCTGATAGCCGGTGTAGAGCATGTTGCGGCACTCGTTTTCATCGCTTGGCGTCATCACCACTAAGTTCGGTACACAGCGCAAGTAACTTAAATCAAAGCTACCTTGGTGGGTGGGGCCATCGGCACCGACAATGCCGGCGCGGTCAATGGCAAACAACACCGGCAGATTTTGCAGTGCGACATCGTGAATAAGCTGGTCGTAGGCACGTTGTAAAAAGGTCGAATAAATCGCCACCACCGGCTGAAAGCCACCAATGGCTAAGCCAGCGGCAAAGGTCACCGCATGCTGTTCAGCTATGGCCACATCAAAGTACTGTTGTGGATAGCGCTGCGAGAACTGCACCATGCCCGAACCCTCGCGCATGGCCGGGGTCACCGCCATCAGCTTAGGATCACCCGCGGCCATCTCGCACAACCAGTCGCCGAAAACTTGCGAATACGACGGCGTAGCTGCCACTTTATGCGGCAGCGAGGTCGATTTTGGGTCAAATTTCGGCACCCCGTGGTAGCCGATCGGGTCGTTCTCAGCAGGGGCGTAGCCTTTGCCTTTACGAGTCACAATGTGCAAAAACTGAGGCCCTTTGAGACTGCGCATGTTGCGTAAGGTCTCAACCAACAAATTCACGTCGTGGCCATCAATAGGGCCAATATAGTTAAAGCCCAGCTCTTCAAAAATAGTACCCGGCGCTACCATACCTTTCATGTGCTCTTCGGCACGGCTGGCCAAATGCTGAATGCCCGGCATGCCTTGCAATAGGCGCTTACCGCCCTCACGAATTGAGGTGTACACCTTACCCGATAACACCCGCGCCAAATGATTATTGAGCGCGCCGACATTCTCTGAAATGGACATGTCGTTATCGTTCAAGATCACCAGCATGTTGGGTTTGATGTCACCGGCGTGATTCAACGCTTCAAAAGCCATACCGGCGGTTAATGCGCCATCGCCAATCACCGCCACGACTTTTTGCTGGCTTTGCTCACGCTCGGCGGCAATCGCCATGCCTAAGGCCGCACTAATGGAGGTGCTCGAGTGACCCACACTCAAGGTATCGAACTCACTTTCTGGGCGCCACGGAAAGGGGTGTAAACCATCTTTTTGACGAATGGTGTGCAAGCGGTTTTTACGCCCGGTTAAGATCTTATGCGGATAGGCCTGATGGCCAACATCCCATACCAGTTGGTCGTGTGGCGTGGCATACACATAATGCAGCGCTACAGTCAGCTCAACCGTACCCAGCCCCGAGGCTAAATGGCCGCTACTGCGACTGACGGAATTCAGCAAAAACTCACGCACCTCGCCACACAACTGCGGTAACTGTCGCTCATTAAGCAACCGCAATTCAGCTGGATTATCAATCAGGTCCAGCAATGGATAGGTGGTTTTAGCATGTGACATGTAGTCAGTGGTCCCTAGTCAGCAGATACTCTGCAAGTTGCTCCAATACCTCGGTATTGTATGGGATTCTTGCCAGCGCATGAAGCGCTTTCTGGTGTAATTCGCGGACTTTAGCCTGCGCTCCAGCTAAGCCCAATAATTGTACATACGTAGCTTTTGCCGCTGCCGCATCACTGCCTTGGGTTTTTCCTAAGGCCTCAGTGGTACCGGTCACATCAAGAATGTCGTCTTGTACCTGAAAGGCCAGCCCGAGCGCTTCAGCAAATTGGTCAAAGTGGCTGTAATACTGTTGTGCCGCTGCATTGCCAGCTAAAACCCCTAATTGCGCCGCGGCCCGAATTAAGGCGCCGGTTTTATTGTGATGCACTTGCTGCAATTGCTGCTCATTAAGCTGCTGCCCGGTGGCGGCTAAGTCCAGTGCCTGACCACCGCACATACCTAAATCACCACTGGCCAGCGCCAAGCGCTGAATCATCGCCAATTGATTAGCCGCCGCGGTATCAGCATCGGCGTGACTCAAGAGTTCAAAGGCTAGAGTTTGCAGCGCATCACCGGCCAGTATGGCGGTGGCTTCATCAAAGGCAATATGACAGGTGGGCTGACCGCGCCGCAGCACGTCGTTGTCCATAGCCGGTAAATCGTCATGCACTAACGAGTAGGCATGGATGCATTCTAATGCCGCTGCGGCACGCCATAGCAATGGCTGTGACGCGCCACATAACTGGCCGATTTGCAGGGTTAAAAACGGCCGTATACGCTTACCACCAAGTACTAAGGCATAGTGCATGGCTTGCTTCAGTCGCGGCGCTTCAGCGTGACGTTGTTGTAATAACGCCGCCAAATAATCGTTTAATTCAGTACGCGTTTGTCGCAATAACGCATCGACACTCACTACTCATCCTCTTGCGGCTGAAATGCCACCAGTGACTCTTGCCCTTGTTGTTGCAAAAGTTTACTAATTTTTTGCTCTGCCTGTTGCAGCTTTTGTTGACTGATACGTGCCAGACTGACAGCCTGTTCGTACTGCTCAAGCGCTTGCTCTAATGGCAGTTCGCCCTGTTCAAGTTTTACTACAATCTGTTCAAGTTGTTGCAGCGCTTGTTCGAATGAAATGTCGCTCATAAGGTCACCATCACGTGAAATAGGCGCTCACGTTAGCGCGATTCCGAGAACCGGTCAAATGGGTTACACTAGCACTTACCAGCAGGTTTAATATGGTTCGTAATAGCATAAAGGATGTATGAATGACCCCAAAAAATGTAGCTCGGATAATTTTCTTGCTGGTGCTAATTGGTTTATCCGCTGCGTTTCTCATGCAGGTGTCAAACAATACCTTACCGCGTTTCCAGCATCTCGATAAAGTGGTGCATTTTGGCGCATTTTTTGTGCTGGCGTTAACCTTTCACCGGGCCTTTCCGTTACCGTTTTGGTTAGCCTTGCTGATTCTAACGGGGTACGGTCTTGCCATTGAATATATTCAAGGGCTGCTGCCGTACCGGTCATCTAGCTGGGGCGATCTGGTCGCTGATGCAGCAGGTGCCGCCAGCTACTACGCCTTTACTTGGTGGCGCTACCGCTATCAGCAGCGCCGCCAAGCAAACCGTTAGCTCTTCGGCCGCGGCTTGGCTTTCGATTTAGCAGCACCAGGGGCCTTACCAACCTTGCCAGACTTACCAACCTTGCCAGCTTTAGCGCTTTTACTGTCTTTGGTTTTGCTCTTTTTCTTCTTTTTCACCGCATCGGGGAATTTATACTGCGGGCGCAAATCGTCAATCACACGGCGCTCGAGCTTAATTTTCTGGTAGCGTTCAATGCGGCGCAAGTTTTCGGCGTCATGCGCTTCAACCAAACTGACCGCTAACCCTGATTTACCAGCGCGGCCAGTGCGCCCAATGCGGTGCAAGTACACATCAGCTTGCTTCGGCAAATCAAAGTTCACCACCAAAGCGATGTCTTCAATGTCTAGGCCACGGGCAGCAACATCGGTCGCGATCATGGTGCTATCGGCAGAATTCTCCATACGGGCGATGATTTGTTGGCGTTCATTTTGCGGCATATCACCACGCAAGGTCAGATTACGGATACCGGCTTGCTGTAGCTTGCTGGATAACTCGTCGACCTTTTCACGGGTACGCACAAACACAATACGGCGGCCGGGATGCTCTTGCAGCAAGCGCAGCAACAGCTTTAATTTGTGATCCACGGTATCGGCTTGATACCAGCGCTGCAAAATTTTACCTTTTTCGCGCTTCGATGGGTCAATCACCAACTCTTGTGGTTCGCGTTGAATTTCCGCAGAGAACTTACGCACCCCAGCACTATCTAGGGTGGCTGAGAACAGCAGGCTTTGCTGCAGCTTGCGCGTTTCGGCGACAATTTGCTTCACAGTAGTGGCAAATCCCATGTCCAACATGCGGTCAGCTTCGTCAATAATCAGCCACTCAATTTGTTCCAATTGCACGCGGTCAGCGCCGAGCAAATCGACTAAGCGGCCTGGCGTTGCTACTAAAATATCAAAGGGTTGATCCAGCTGGTCGTGTTGGCTGCCGTAATTCACCCCACCGGTGATTAACACGGTTTTTAGTTGGGTGGTGGGCTCAAAGGCATCTGCCTGCTCGGCAATTTGTTGCGCCAGCTCGCGCGTTGGTGCCAAAATCAGCACCCGTGCTGAGCCGGGGTGACGGCGCGGAAAATCCAACATATGTTGCAATGCTGGTAGTAAAAACGCTAAGGTCTTGCCGGTGCCGGTGGGCGAGGTGACCAACAGGTCAGCGCCACCTAAAGCCAGTGGAATAACCGCTTGTTGCACGCGGGCGGGCTTATTCAGCTGCGCACCTAAGAGCACTTCAACGAGCGAGTCATCAAGATCCAGTTGTTCCCAATCTGGCGTCATTTTATAGTCCTGTGGTGTAAGAACCGCTTCGATGAGGCAGTCCGTGGGTTTCCAATGTCAGCAATTTTATCTTAAAGATGACCGCTGTGCGATGAAAGTTAGCACCGATAGCCTTTTGTTGGGTGCGTGGGTAGACATTGGCGCGGCTAAACGCCTAGCTGACTTTGGTTGTGGCTGCGGTATTTTGGCGCTGATGCTGGCACAACGGAGCGGCGCAGATGCCGAAATAACCGCAATTGAACGTGATCAGGCGGCGGCCGCACAAGCCGCCGAAAACGTAGCCGCATCACCGTGGCCAGACAAAGTGCAGGTGCAACAGCAGGATATTCAGCGCGTTAAGCAGCCGCAGTTTGACTTGGTCATCAGTAATCCGCCGTACTTTGCCCAGTCGCTAGCCAGCAGCAATAGCCAACGCGCATTGGCGCGCCAAGGTGCGGGGCTTGATCTCACTGAGTGGTTTAGCTGTGCCGCCGCGGCAACCACCGCCAACGGCCAGATTGCCATGGTGATACCCAGCGCACAATGGCCGCAGTTGCGCGCTGTGACGCAACAGCAGGGCTGGTATGTAGCGCGCTACTGTATGGTCACTACGGTGGCGCACAAAGCCCCCAAGCTGGTGCTAGCGCAATGGCAGCGCCAGCCTACGGTCACCGAGCAGCAGCAGTTAGTGATTCAGCAGCAGGGTGGTTATACCGCTGAATTTCGCCAATTGACCGGTGCCTTTTATTTAGCCGGAGCGCCTAGCGCAGCCCCAACACCTGCTTGCCCTGCGAAAAAGTAATATCGACCGGAATATTAGCTGCAGCTAAGCGTGCAAGGTCAGCTTGCAGTTGTGCATCTATGCCACCAAGTTGGTCAAATAACGCCACTACGCCGGCATAATCGCCGTTACCTTGCAGAGTCAGGATCTTCTCCGACAGGCTATTCATGGCGCTGCGCATATTGGCCATATCAACCGCATACAAGCCTTGCTCATTGCGGCTAAAGGCACCAGCTTGGGCAAAGTAGTTAAAGCGGATCATGTTGGCTTTGCCGTGCGCACTCGAAGCACCAAAGCGCACCGAGCGGAAGATCCCGGCCAAAAAGGTGGTGTAGTAATCTTCCAGCTGGCCTTCGCTGATCACGCCCTGCTCAAGCAATTGCGTGACCATATACAAACCCAAAATATCGGCTTTGCCTTCTTCTAACGCTGAAGCAGTTTCTTTCAAGGCCTCACGCACGGTACCCGGCTGACCGACCAAGTTTTTGATGCCTAAACCGTGGGCCACTTCATGGAACATGGTGTTGGCAAAAAACGCATCGAAGGTCACATGCTGGCGCTGCTCGGGCACAATCAACTCCGCCGCAATCGGCAGCATGATGGCGTCAAACTTAGCACGCATGGCGTTCTTTAACTGTAACCTGCGGGTTCCTTTTTCGAGCTGCACTTGCTCGTCGTTGGGTAGGTTAATGGCAATGGTTTTGCTGCCAGCATTGGAATGACCGGCATAGTACACCACGTCATAGGCGTTTAGCTGTGCGCCGGCACCAGGAACTTCAGCTTTGTAGGCAGCATCCACCGGTAAACCTTGCTGTAGCGCGGGCAAGTATTGCGCGTAGTGAGCTAATTTTTCACTCCACACTAAGTCTTTCACCAACACATAGGATTCAAAACCAGCGCGATAGCCGTACAGCTGATCCTCGTAGGTTTCAATCGGACCAATCACCACGTCGACTTTATTGTTGGTCATTTCCATCCAGGCCATATCTGATGGTTGGTAGCTGTTGCTCATAAAGGCGTCGGCACGTAGGCGCAAATAATTGGCAAACTGCGGGTCCTCGGCGTATTCGGCGGCTTCACGCAGCAATTCAGCGGCACGACCAAGCTGCTCAGCGAACATCACGTTGTACGGAATAGCCACCAATTGGCCTTGCTGGTCGCGGCGGACCATGGAATACAGGTCAATTTTACCGGCAAACTCCGCTTGCTCAAATTCAGCCTTACTCATATCGGCTGGGTAATAATTAGCCCCGGCTGGCTTGGCATCGATACCTTGCAAAAAGGCTTGGTTGCTATTGAGGCGATCCCACGGGCCGTAGTTGATCTCAGCGAATTTACGCGCCGCTGGGTCAATGATACTGGCTAGAAGCTGCTGCTTGTCGCCCGGGTAGGCTTGCTTCCAAAACAGTGCATCCATAATTTCTGAGGCTTCAATTAACAGCTCAATCATATGCCGTTGGCGATCACTCAAATGGCTCAGATCAGCCGTCAGCTCCATTGGGTGATAAATGTTCAAGCGCTGCTGCGCATCAGCCCGCAATTCCAGCGTGGGCGTGACTGCTGCAGGTTGTTCCGGTGCCGGTTGGCAGGCGCCTAGGGCTACCACTAAGCTGGCGGCAATGGCGGTATAAACGGTATTCGAGATGACCGATTTCATGCTGTAATCCTTGTGCAAAAGCAAACCAATGGCGTTAATTTACGCTCAATTCAGTCTGAAATAAACTCACCAACTGCGGAAACAACTGGCCAATCTCGCCGCTTAATAAGGCAAAATCGGCATCAATGCGCTGCTCAGGAGTGGCATCCACTAGCTTATCTTGCTCGTCAACGAGCACATCGGTGGCTTTAAAGCGTTTAATGGCTAAGTCTTGTTCCAGCACGAACTGCACACGCTGTTGCCATATCAAGCCGAGCTTGGTGACCTGTTTGTTATGAGCTAAATGGGTTTCAATTTCGGTGCCGCTCAAATCATGTTGACGGCAACGCACCACGGCGCCGCTATCGTTAGCATCGCGCAGTTCCACTTCATCGCCAAACTCAAAGCCATCGGCGAGTTGTTGCTGGCGCAAGAATTGAGTGAAATATAGCTCGCTTGGGTGCTCAGCAAACCATGGTTTGACCGGCAGTGAGCCAAAGCTACTGCGTAACAGGCCTAGGACATCTTCGGCGGCGCTGGCACTACTAGCGTCTACCACCACAATACCCAGTTGCGTATCAATCATCGCCGCTACTTGCTTAAACTTGCTGAATGCTTGCGGCAACAAGCGGTGAATCAAATCTTCTTTCATTGCCTGCTTTTCTTTGCTCGGCAGTTTACGGGCAAGTTCAGCTTCGCGTTGCGCCACTAGTTCGTCTAACTGCGCGTTAACCACGCTGCTGGGTAACACTTTTTCTTCTTTACGTGCGCTGACCAAGTAGCATGGCCCAATCTTGTGAAACAACACCTCACTGTCGCGGCCAAACGGCGAAGCCCAGCCAAAACTAGCCATCTCACTGCGACCACAGGGCTTAAAACGCATCGGTTCGAGCGCTTGGTCAAGCTGTTCAGGGACACTAAAATCGGGCGCAAGCGTATAAATACGCAGGTTTCTAAACCACATAACGACTTCCTTGATGAATTACAATTGGCGATAGTTTACCGGAATGATGAACTCATAGGTGAGCCCTTTACCTACCTCACTGCTGGCATTAATGGTGCCGTGTAAGGTTTGGGTGACCAGGTTACGAATGATATGTGTGCCTAAACCACTGCCGCCTTGCTGGCGTTTGGTGGTAAAGAACGGGTCAAATAATTTTTCCATTTGCTCAGCGGTAAGACCTTTACCGTTATCACGGTAGATAAATTGCAGTTGCTGATCATCGATAGCGCGCACCACAATCTGAATATGCCCACGCACTTGCGCTTCAAAGCCGTGAAACAACGAATTGACAATAAGGTTGGTGAAAATCTGTGCAAAAGCGCCCGCTGGCGCGGTAAGAGTAATACTGTCATCGCATTCTAATTCAATCTGATGCTGGGTATTTTTCCAGCGCGGTCGTAACGATTGAATCACCTCCTGCAAATATTTCTTCAGATTAAACTCGCGCACGGATTCCGAGGTTTGGTCCACCGCCACTTGTTTAAAACTGCCGATCAGATCCGAGGCACGGCTGAGGTTGTTTTCCAGCAGTTGCATGGCGTCATTGCCGGTTTGTAAAAATTCCTGCAATTGCTGCTGGGTCAGTTTGCGCTCACTCAGCGCGGTATTCATGGCCTGCATTTGGTCGCGCAAATAGCTGGCGGCAGTAATGGAGATACCCAAGGGGGTACTGACATCATGGGTAATACCGGCCACTAAACCACCCAGCGAGGCCATTTTTTCCGACTCTAGCAACTGCGATTGAGCGCGCTCCAACGCCGTTAGCGAACTTTGCAGGCGGCCGTTGGCTTCGCGCAGATCCGCTTCAATCACCTGCCGTTGGCGAATTTCTCGCATGAGCTTATCTTGTCGCTGTTCTAATTCGTTTTTACGGCGTTCCAGATCCAGCAGCACTTGGCTCAAACTCGAGGTCTTGTGCGCCACATCTTGCTCGAGCATGGCATTTTGCTCATCCAGCTTACGGTTAGCGTGTAACAATTGCTGCTGAGTCAGTTGCAGATCGTGTTGATAGTCTTCTAATTTATCCAGCAGCTGATTGTATGCTTGCTCTACCATCAAAAACTCAGCGTTACGCTGGTCATGCAGGCGAATCCGCGAGTGCTCAAGATCATCTAAGCGGAAATTATGAATTTGCTGGGTGAGGTCACGCATGGGGCGGTGCAGTTGGCGACTGAAAGCAAAGCTGAACAACACAATCAAAAAGGTGCTTTTGATAATGGCGTTACCAATAATGAAGTATAAGCTGACCTTGATGCGGTCAATAGCAACATCGCGGGTGGAGAACAGTGTCACGTCACCCACTGGCGTAGACTGCCCAGAAAATTCAAAGGTCAGTGGCGCATAATAGCCAAATACGCCGCTAGCTTCGTCAATATTAATGGTTTCGCTGGCGTTCTTCGGTAATAGCGATTGCGACGCCGCAGCGCCTAGTTCCACCATGACCTGGCCAGTATCATCACGAATAATAATGCCAGAAATAGCCGGAATACTGATCAGACCCTCGGCCGTGGCATTGATTTGGTCGTAGTTAAACTCCCACAATGAGCGTGCTAGCGAGTTACTAAAGGTGCTTTGTTGGTTTTGTAGTTCCTCCACCAGCATGCGTTTGGTATCGTAATACTCGCCGAGTACCTGCACGCAGGTAACCAACAACGTCAACACGAAGTAAACGGAGAGCACGCTCGTTAGCAGCGATTTTGAGATACTGGTGGTAGTCATGAATGGTCTCGCAGACGATATCGCATCACGTTAAATGATCGATGCATGAAGCGCAAGGAACATGCCATAATAAGCCAGCTCAATGAGCCAATAAAGCGCACAGCACAGGAGCAATAGCGTGACTGAAATAAGCCAATTCAATGACTGGTTAAGCGGTAATCCGGGCCTCGATACTTGGGTGAAAATAGGCTTATTATTGGCCGCCGCCTGGCTCGCCAACTTTGTGGTTAAAAAAGTCTTGCTCAAAGGCGTAGTGCGCCTGCTGTCCCTAGCCAAAGCCAATCACATTGTGCAGTTGCTCGAAACCCATGTGGTGGCGCGGCTCGCCAACGTGGTGCCAGCGCTGGTCATTGCTTATGGCATTGATAGTGTGCCGCACCTGCCTGAAGTGCTGCCCATTATTGTTCATAACGTCTGTAATGCCTTTATTGTGGTGACTATTGCCCGTGCGCTGAGCGGCATTTTGACCGTTGCTAATCATCTGTACGAACTGCAAGACGATGCGCGCGAGCGGCCCATTAAAGGCTTCGTGCAGGTGGCGAAAATTGCTATTTACGGGGTCGCGACTATTCTCATGGTGGCGGTGCTGATTGACCGCTCGCCCGTGATTTTATTATCCGGCTTGGGCGCGATGGCGGCAGTGTTGCTGTTGGTATTCCAAGATACGCTACTGTCGCTGGTGGCCAGTGTACAAATTAGCTCTAACGACATCATTCGCGTTGGCGATTGGGTGGAAATGCCCAATCTCAATGCCGATGGTGATGTGGTGGATATTGCCCTACATACCATTAAGGTGCAGAACTGGGATAAAACCATCACCTTTATTCCCACCAAGCGCTTTATCAGCGACCCGTTTAAAAATTGGCGTGGCATGCAAGAATCAGGCGGGCGCCGTATTAAACGTAGCCTGCAAATCGACCAGCAAAGTATACACTTTCTATCTGATGAAGAACGCCAGCAGTTATACCGCTTCCGCTTGCTGCGCGATTATCTCGATAGCAAGCAGGCAGAAATTGATGCCTGGAACCAGCAACTCGAAGAAGCTGGTAAAGAGCCGGTCAATACCCGCCGTATTTCCAATATCGGTACCTTTCGGGCCTATGTGCATCAGTACTTAAAGAATCACCCCAAGGTGCATCAGCAAATGACCTTAATGGTGCGCCAACTGCAACCCACCTCCGATGGCTTGCCGTTAGAAATCTATTGTTTCACTAACACCACAGCCTGGGCTGAGTATGAAAGTATCCAAGCCGATATCTTCGACCATTTGTTGGCTATTGCTGGCGAATTTGGCTTGCGGGTATTCCAGCATCCGAGTGGTAATGACATGCGCGGTATGTTTCAGCAAATGCCATCAAACTGACATAAATCCGTCATTCTGTCATAAATCTGACATCTAGCAGTCACTAAGCTGTCACACAACTGCAGTATCTTTGCGCTCATCTTTCCAAAACGACGTGCAAGGTACTGTCATGAGAATATTGTTCATTCCTTCCATGCTGGTGCTTGCGCTCAGTGCGACTATCGCCGCAGCGCAAGATGCCACGCTAGAACCGGTGGTTGATGCCGCCAACGTCATCACGCAATCCGCTCGCAGTTCACAAGTAACGGTCGAGAACATTGCTGACACCACGCAAGAACGCATCCAGCAGTACAAACAAATCATGCGCCAAATTGAAGGCCTTGAGGTGTATACCCAGCAATTACAAAAGCAAATCGACAATCAGAACAGCGAGAAAGCTGAGCTGAACCTGTCGATTGACGAAGTCAGTGTGGTGGAGCGCCAAATCACTCCATTGATGCTGCGCATGATTGAAGCCTTGGACGCGTTTATCGGCTTAGATGTGCCATTTTTGGGTACCGAGCGCGATGAGCGTATTGCCAACCTGAGCGATTTGATGGAACGCGCTGATGTCGACGTATCTGAGAAGTTTCGCCGGGTCATGGAAGCCTACCAAATTGAAGCCGATTACGGCCGCAACATCGAAGCCTACAACGGTGTGATGGACATTAATGGCCAGTCACAAGACGTTGAATTCCTACGTATCGGCCGCTTAGTGCTGATTTACAAAACCCGTGATGGCAGCCAAATGGGTGTGTGGGATCAGCAACAAAAAACCTGGCAGGCACTGGATAGCAGCTACAGCTCTGGCGTACAAGAAGCTATCCGTATTGCCCGTAAACAGTTAGCGCCAGATTTGTTGATGCTACCCATTAATACCTCAGGCAGTGGAGAGTAAGAGATGAAACTGATCAAATCTATCGCCTTCATGGCCGGCTTATTCGCCGTAACTGCCCAGGCGGCGCCGCAACAACCGGTTGACCTTGACCAATTGCTGAAGCAGTTGCAGCAAGGCCAATATGCCCAGTCTGAAGAGAACAAGCAACGCGAAGCCCGCTTCCGTGCCGAAGCTGCGCAGCAAGAGCAATTACTGCGTGAGGCAGTGGCGCAACGCGACCGTTTGGAGCGCTTAAGTGAGCAGCTCGAAACGCAATTTGAAAAGAATGAAATTGAACTGGCCGCAGTCACCGAAACCCTGAACCAACGCTTAGGGTCATTACGTGAACTATTCGGCGTATTGCAGCAAGTATCGGGTGATACCGCCAGCAAGTTACAAAACTCGTATGTATCGGTTGAGTTTCCGGGCCGCAGCGAAGCATTAAGTGCGCTAGCCAAGAAAATGGGCAGCAGCTCAAAACTGGCCTCAATTAGCGAAATTGAGTCGGTATGGTTGGCGTTACTGCAAGAAATGACCGAATCAGGCAAAGTCAGCCGCTTCAACACCGAAGTGACTTTGGCCAATGGCGAAAAAGTTGCCCGCGATGTGGTGCGGGTCGGCACCTTTAACATGGTAGCTAACGGCCAATACCTAGAGCTGGTGCCGGGCACCGATACCGTCGCCGAGTTGATTCGTCAGCCGTCATCACGCTACCTAAGCACTGCAGCCGATCTACAAGCGGCGCAGAACGAGCAAGTGAAGTTTGCTCTGGACCCAACGGCTGGTGCCATTTTGGGCTTGTTAGTACAAGCGCCAAGCCTCGGTGAGCGTATCGACCAAGGTGGTACCGTCGGTTACATCATTTTAGCCTTAGGTGCTATCGGCCTATTGATTGCCCTGGAGCGCTTCGTCAGCCTAACGCTGATGGGTGGCAAAGTGAAACGCCAGCTGAAGCAAAGCGAAGCACGTAACGACAACCCATTGGGTCGCGTTATGGCGGTACAAGACAAATACCCAGAAGTTGACACTGAGACCCTTGAATTGAAGCTCAGTGAAGCGATTTTGCGTGAAATCCCAAGTATCACCCGCAACCTGACCTTCATTAAGATTATCTCGGTAGTAGCGCCGCTGATGGGCTTACTTGGTACCGTAACCGGTATGATCAACACCTTCCAGGCCATTACCTTATTTGGTACCGGTGACCCGAAACTAATGGCCGGCGGTATCTCGCAAGCCTTGGTCACGACCGTACTTGGTTTGGTGGTAGCGATTCCGATGACGTTGTTGTTCGCCCAGTTGAATACTCGCAGCCGCACCATTGTGCATGTGTTGCAAGAGCAAGCATCGGGCATTATTGCGGAGCGTTCTGAGCGGAGGCACTAAGCGTGATTCTGAACGAATTCTACGGCGCTATTCAAGACTTCGTCGAAACCGGCGGGCAAGTACTGGTAGTGATTGGGGTGCTGATTTTCGTCATGTGGCTGATGATCCTAGAGCGTATTTTTTACTACCTCAAGGGCCATCAGCAAGCCAAACGCGCCGCGTTAGCCAACTGGCAGCAGCGCAGTGACAAATCATCATGGCATGCCGAGCAAATCCGCCAAGCCATGATCTCACGGGTGAGTTTGGCTCTTGGCGGCAACCTGCCGGTGCTGCAAGCACTGGTGGCCTTGTGTCCACTCCTTGGCTTGATGGGTACCGTGACCGGCATGATTGAAGTATTTGACGTGATGGCAGTGGCTGGCACCGGTAACGCGCGGTCCATGGCGTCTGGGGTATCAAAAGCGACCATCCCAACCATGGCCGGCATGGTCGGCGCGTTGTCAGGGGTATTTGCTGCCACCTGGTTGCAACGTACCGCCAAGCGCGAACGTTTGAAATTAGAAGACCGGTTGTTGCTGGAACACTAGTTGTTCGGACACCAGTAGCACAAACATTGAATAAGGCGAGTCAGCTATGAAACAGCATTTTGCGAATTTGATTGACGAGGAAGATACCCAGATTGATATGACCCCCATGCTCGACGTGGTGTTCATCATGTTGATCTTCTTTATCGTCACCGCGTCGTTTGTGAAAGAGGCCGGTATTGATGTCAATCGCCCTGATGCCGCCACTGCGGTACAAAAGGACCGAGCCAACATTTTGATTGCCATCAGCGACAAGGGTGAAATTTGGATCAACAAGCGTCAGGTGGATGCCCGAGCGGTACAAGCCAACATTGAGCGCTTGTATGCTGAAAACCCGCAGGGTTCTGTGGTGATTCAGGCTGATAAACTGGCCACCACCGAGCGTTTAATTCAAGTAATGGATGCTGCGCGCGCCGCCGGGGTGTTTGACGTGTCCATTGCCACACAAGAAGACTAGTTATGATGCGTTTTCTGGCAGCATTTGCATTAGCGGTCGCGGTGACCCTGGGCTTGTTCTATTTGATGCAATCACTGATTACTGGCGGTGAAGGCGCTATGAGCGAACCACCGAAGGGCTCAATGCTCGACTTTGTGCGGGTGAAACCAGAAGAAGTGGTGCAAGAAAAAGATCGTAAACCGAAGCGCCCACCGGAGCCAGAACAAGCGCCACCGGAGTTGCCACAGCCGCAGTTTGACCCAGCCGTGGCTGATGTTGACGGCGAAGGCTTCGACTTTAGCACGCAAGTGTCTGGCGATACGGCGTTAACCGGCGGGCTCGGTTTAGACACCAGCGATGGCGAGTATTTACCTATTGTAAAAGTACAAGCGGTGTACCCACGCCGTGCTCTGCAGCGTGGTATTGAAGGCTACGTGGTGGTGGAGTTTACCGTGACCAAATTAGGTACGGTGCGGGACCCACGGGTGGTTGAAGCACAGCCAGAAGGTATTTTTGACCAAGCGGCGATGGATGCGGTGCTGAAGTTTAAATACAAGCCACGGGTTGTAAATGGCGAAACCGTTGAAGTAGAAGGCGTGCAAAACCGTCTTACCTTTGAGTTAGGAGAATAATCATGCGTCTTGGCCTATTGATGGTGTTAGCAGTTTGTATTTTAGCGATATTTCCAGCCGAACTTTACGGTCAAGAACGCAAACGTACCCCGGCTCTGCGTGAGCAAGTGTATAGCCAACTAGCACGAGCGCAACAACTGGCCGATGGCGGCGATGTCAAAGGTGGCTTAGCGGTGTTAGCGAATGTTGAGGGCAAACTCAGCAGCATGAATAGCTATGAGCGCGCTATGTTGTGGAATTTCTATGGCTTTATGTATTACGGCCAAGACGATATCAACACCGCTATTACTTATTTCAGCAAAGTGGTGCAAGAAGACCCTATTCCAGACGCGCTGTTACAGGGCACCTTATTTAGTTTAGCGCAACTAGCGCTTGGCCAAGAGCGCTATCAGGATAGCTTGAACTATTTAGAGCAGTGGCAGCAAGCCGTCGGCGGTGAGCCGCAGGTTAAAGCCTTAGTGCTGCGCGCCCAAGTACTGTATCAATTGAAGCGTTATGACGATGCCTTAGCACCGATTATTGCCGCTATTGAGGCCTCAGAGCAGGCCGGTCAACGCCCGGAAGAGAACTGGTACGTATTAGCCCGCGCCATTTATTTTGAGCTCGATCAAATTGACCAAGTCGCCGCGGTACTGGTGCAAATGATCAAGCACTACAACAAAGCTGAGTATTGGGTGCAGTTGGCTGGTGTCTATGCGCAATTAGGCCAAGACAAAAAGCAATTGGCAGTACTCGAAGCCGCCCATGTGCAAGGTTATCTGACCAAAGGCCAAGATATCCTCAATTTGGCGCAAGCGTATTTTGTTAACGATATTCCGTACAAAGCCGGTGTCACTTTAGAGCAGGCGTTGGCTGAGAAAAAAGTAGACGCCAACTTACGCAACCTGAAGTTACTGGCGCAAAGCTGGGTGGCTGCGCGCGAAACCGATAAAGCGGTGGCCGCATTGGCCCAAGCAGCCAGTTTGAGTGACGACGGTGAACTGGATGCCCAGCGCGCCCAAGTATTACTGAATGCCGAGCGCAATAGCGAAGCCATGCAAGCCGCGCAGCAAGCACTTGACAAGGGCGGTTTGAAACAGCCCGGTAACATGCATTTAGTGATTGGTATGGCGGCATTAAATGAAGAAGACTTTAATACGGCCCTACAAGCTTTCGCCGCAGCCAAGCAATTTGATGATGTGCGCCGCACTGCAAGCCAGTGGGAACGCTATGCCAGCTCAGAAAAAGAGCAGGCCGAACGCATAGAGGCGCTGAAACAGTCATAAAAAAGACATGCCAACGTCATAAATAAGTCAAAAAACTGACACAAAGTCATAAAACTGTCATAAAAGTGCCATATCCTAGTGCCATAGGTTGGGAGTATCATTGTACTCCCGCGTAGCAATGGTTTATTACTAGGTGGCTATTTTATGAAAACTGTTCAATTCTCAGCACTCTCATTGGCCCTTGCGGCAACTCTTTCTGCGTCATTGTTGCAACCCGCTGTGGCGGCCGACAAAGATGAAACCATTAGCTTTGATTTCTACGGCCAGGCCAATGTGGCTTTGTTGCGTGCCGATCGTCCGAACAACGACGAAACCGAATTAGCCAGCTACGCATCGCGTATTGGCGTGAAAGGCGGCACCGAATTAGCCAGCGGTATCGAAGTGATCTATCAACTGGAATGGGAAGTTGACCTGACCGATTTAGGTGGCGACGATAATTTAAAATCGCGTAACCAATTCGTCGGTTTAAAAGGTAGCTTCGGTGAGTTAACGGTTGGTCGTCGCGACACCGCAGTGAAATATCTACAGAGTGGCTTTGACCTGTTCGCCGACTACCAAGGCGATATCAAAAATATTTTCGCCGGTAAAAACCGTACTGCCGACACCATTTCTTATTTCACGCCAATGTTTGACGAGTGGCAATTTGCCGCCAGCTATGTGCTGAGTGAAGACGACTTAGTCGATGATGGCAAATCACTGACGGTTACTTACGGTGACAAGAAATTAAAACGTACTGCGTTCTATTTTGGCGCCGGTATTGACCGCGACGTAAACGGTCGTGACATTGAGCGTATGGTCGCCATGACTAAATTGGGCGAAACCCAAGTTGGCTTCATGTATCAAGATCAGCAACGTGTTGATGGCACTGCGCAGGCCGATGGTTTTGTGGTAAACGCTGTACATCCATTTGGTGATTTCAGCGTAAAAGCACAGTATCAATTGCTCGATACCGGCAACGGCGATCAGTCATCGTTAGCTGCTGGCGTTGACTATAAACTAGGGTCAAAAACCACTGTGTATGGCTGGTACACCGGTCAAGACTTTGACAACCTCGATGTTGAGCAAACCTTCGTAGCAATTGGCTTATTGCACAAGTTTTAAGTTTGCAGCGCTGCGGCCACAGGTTAGACTAAGACACGATTTTTCTTAGTCTAACTCGGCTCATGAGCAACTTTATTTTAATTGCCGGCTATCTGCTGATTGGTTTACTGCTGCAGCGGAGCCGGCAATTTCCACAGAATACCGGGCAAATTCTCAACGCATATGTGATTTATGTGGCGTTGCCAGCATTGGTCCTGCAAAAAATCCCCTTTCTGCAGATTAGCCCGCAACTACTGATCCCAGCACTCACACCCTGGCTGTTGTTAGCACTCACGGTACCTTTTTTGCTGTGGCTAAGCCGCCGTTTGCAGTGGTCACGCGGCACCACCGGCGCGATGCTGATCATTGTGCCGCTGGGCAACACCTCATTTGTTGGCTTTCCGATGATCGAGGCATTTTTTGGCAGCGCTGGCATTCCCTATGCGCTGCTATACGACCAAGTCGGTTCATTTCTAATTTTATCCATTTATGCCACGATTATTGCCGCGGTGTATAGCCACTCACCGAGCAGTTATGCCGCCGGCAGTCGCCCCAGCGCCCGCCAGTTACTGCTGCGTATTGTGCGCTTTCCACCCTTTGTGGCCTTGCTGCTAGCGCTGCTATTGCGCGATATCAGTTACCCGGCAATTGCCCAACAATTTATTGATTCGTTAGCGCAAACACTGGTGCCGGTGATTATGGTTGCGGTCGGTTTTCAATTGAAGTTTCGCTTGGCTGCCGAAGACCGTCAGCCGCTGGCTATGGCGTTAGTGATAAAGTTAGTACTTACTCCGGCCATTACCCTTGCAGCCTTGTATGGCTTTGGCCTGACCGACCTAGTCATTCAAGTGACCATTATGGAAGCGGCCATGCCGGCCATGATTTCAGCCGGTGCCTTGGCGATTATGTCGGGCTTAGCACCCACCTTGGCAGCAGCTATTGTCGGTTATGGCGTCATGCTGTGCTTGCTGACGCTGCCACTATGGTTTTACCTACTGCAGTGGCTGGTCAACCTGTAAACATCAGTCATCCAGTTTTTTCGCGTTAAATTCACCACCGGCTACCCGCACCTGAAAGACTTCGTTGGCCGCTAACTGCTGCGGCTGGCGAATCACCTGCTGCGCGCCATTGGTGACCACGGCATAGCCACGGGCAATGGTCTGTAGTGGGCTGACGATATGTAACTGCTGTAATTGCGCTTGCAGTTGCTGTTGCCGCTGTTTGCTCTGTTCAGCAATGAGCCGTTGTAGGCGCTGCTGCAGTTGGCTCAGTTGCTGCTGGGCAGGGGCCAAGCGGCGCTCTGGATGCACCCGCTGTAAACGTTGCTGCTGCTGCTCAAACTGGCGCTGGTGTAATTGCAAGCTGCGCATCACCGCCTGCTTAATCCGGCCACTGAGCTCATCGAGGCGTTGGCTATTGAGTTGCATGCGGCGCTGCGGATCTTGCAACTGCAAGCGCTGCTGCAGCACCAGCAGCTGCTGCTGGTGCTGGCGGTGATAGCGCTGCCAACTAGCACGCAGGCGTTGCCGCTGTTGTTGCAACTGCTGCAACCACTGACGCTGGTCTTGACTGACTAATTCAGCCGCTGCCGATGGCGTCGGCGCGCGCACATCCGCAACAAAGTCACAGATGGTGAAATCCACTTCATGGCCAATAGCACTGATGGTCGGAATAGGGCAACTGTGCAACGCATAAGCTAATTGCTCATCGTTAAAGCACCATAAATCTTCCAACGAGCCGCCGCCGCGCGCCAAAATAAGCACATCCACTTCATTTCGCGCCACCGCTCGTTGCAACATGCTGAGTAATTCAGCCGTAGCCGCTTGGCCTTGCACAGCGCTGGGGTAAATAATCACCTCAATACTCGGGTCGCGGCGCTTCAGCACCGCTAAAATATCGCGAATTGCGGCACCGGTGGGCGAGGTAATGATACCCACCCGGCGAATATCAGCGGGAAGGGACTGTTTGCTGTCACTGGCAAATAACCCCGCCGCGGCGAGCCGCTGTTTCAATTGCTCATAGCGCTGTTGCAGCAAACCGGCGCCGGCATCTTCCATATGCTCAACAATCAGCTGGTAATCGCCACGCGGCTCATACACCGTGAGCTTGGCGCGCACCAACACTTGCATGCCATTTTGAGGGCGCACGCGCACACGTTGATTACTGTTGCGAAACATCGCCGCTTTGATCTGCGCCTGTTGGTCTTTGAGGGTAAAATACCAGTGCCCAGAGCTGGGCGCAGAAAAGTTTGAAATCTCGCCGAGCAGCCATACGGTACCGAAACCTTGCTCAAGCATTTGTCTTACTTCAGCATTTAAGCTGGCAACGGTAAAAATATGTGGTTCGGACATGGTTGAGCGATCTCGCGAGTCGGAAAAAATCAGTTTACTGAAAAGCCCTTTAGGAGTAAAATCTGCCCGCAACATAAAGCCAGTCAGTGAGATGTTGCCATGCTACGAATTGCCCAAGAAGCGCTTACCTTTGACGACGTACTTCTCGTCCCCGGTCACTCCACCGTATTACCCCATACGGCCGACCTAAAAACCCAGTTAACTCGCTCGATCAGCTTGAATATTCCGCTGGTTTCCGCCGCTATGGACACCGTTACTGAAGCGTCGCTCGCCATTGCTTTAGCGCAAGAAGGCGGCATGGGCTTTATTCACAAGAATATGACTATTGCTGACCAAGCAGCCCATGTTCGTAAGGTGAAAAAATACGAAAGTGGCGTGGTAACTGACCCAGTGACCGTTACTCCAGATACCACCCTTGGGCAAATTCGCGCCTTAGCGGTTGAGCATGGCTTTCATGGCTTTCCGGTGGTGCAACAAAACGGCGAACTGGTCGGCATCATCACTGGTCGCGATACCCGCGCTGAAAAAGACGACAGCAAGCTGGTCACCTCCATCATGACGCCTAAGCAGCGTTTGGTAACGGTAAAAGCCAATGCTGATAGCGAAGAAATCTTGGGCTTGATGCACCAGCATCGCATTGAAAAAATCCTAGTGGTGGATGACCAGTTCCATTTGGTCGGCATGATCACCCTCAAAGACTTCACCAAAGCTGAAAACAAGCCCAACGCCTGTAAAGACGAATTGGGCCGTTTACGCGTAGGCGCCGCAGTGGGCGTTGGCCCTGGCACCGATGAGCGCATCGCCGCCTTGGTAGAAGCTGGCGTGGACGTATTGTTGATTGACACCTCACACGGGCACTCGCAAGGCGTGATTGACCGCGTGATCAGTACCCGTAAAGCCTACCCTGAGCTAGCCATCATTGCTGGCAACGTGGCCACTGCCGAGGGCGCCAAAGCGCTAGCTGCCGCGGGTGTTGATGCGGTGAAAGTGGGTATTGGCCCAGGTTCTATTTGTACCACCCGTATTGTCACCGGCTGTGGTGTACCGCAAATCACTGCCATCAGCGATGCCGTGGAAGCGCTCAAAGGCACCGGTATTCCAGTGATTGCCGATGGTGGTATTCGCTTCTCCGGCGATATCGCTAAAGCCATTGTGGCTGGCGCCGCCTGCGTCATGGTTGGCAGCATGCTAGCCGGTACCGAAGAAGCTCCAGGCGAAGTGGAGCTGTACCAAGGGCGTTACTACAAATCCTACCGTGGTATGGGCAGTATTGGCGCCATGAATCAGCGCAATGGCTCGTCAGATCGGTACTTCCAAGCTAGCAACGAAGCCGAAAAATTGGTGCCTGAGGGCATTGAAGGGCGGGTGGCTTACAAAGGCCCTATTGCCAATATCATCCATCAGCAAATGGGCGGTATTCGCTCAGCCATGGGCTTAACCGGCTGCGCCACTATTGCCGAAATGCAAACCAAACCAGTGTTTGTGAAGGTCACTGCCGCTGGCATGGGCGAATCACACGTGCACGATGTGCAAATTACCAAAGAAGCACCGAACTACCGGATGGGCTAACAAAACATGCAAGATATTCATGCACAGAAAATTCTGATTCTTGATTTCGGCTCACAGTACACCCAGCTGATCGCCCGCCGCGTGCGCGAACTCGGCGTGTATTGCGAACTATGGGCGTGGGATGTCGACGCCGCAGACATCAAAGACTTCGCGCCCCAGGGCATTATTCTTTCGGGTGGCCCAGAATCGGTCACTGAAGCTGGCTCACCGCGTGCTCCAGAGTATGTATTTCAGGCGGGGGTGCCAGTATTAGGCGTGTGCTATGGCATGCAAACCATGGCGGCGCAGTTAGGTGGCCAGGTGCAAGGCTCAACCGAGCGTGAATTTGGCTACGCCCAAGTAGAAGTGCTACAAGCCACCGAGTTATTCAAAAACATTGAAGACAGCTTACACAGCAATGGTAATGCGCAATTAGACGTATGGATGAGCCATGGCGATAAAGTAGTCGTCGCGCCGGACAGCTTTAGCGTGATTGCGCAAACACCAACCTGCCCAATTGCCGCTATGGCTGACGTTGAGCGGCGTTTTTACGGCGTGCAGTTCCACCCTGAAGTGACCCATACCCGCCAAGGCATGCGCATGCTGGAGCAGTTTGTCACCGGCATTTGTGGCTGCGACACCAACTGGACGCCCAGCCAAATTATTGACGACGCAGTACAACGTATTCGCCAGCAAGTGGGTAACGGCAAAGTGGTGTTAGGTTTATCGGGCGGGGTAGATAGCTCGGTCACCGCCATGTTGCTACACCGTGCTATTGGTTCCCAGCTGACCTGCGTATTCGTCGATAACGGCCTGCTGCGTTTAAACGAAGCCGAGCAGGTGATGGAAATGTTCGGTGACCATTACGGCCTGAACATTGTGCACGTTGAAGCCGAGCAGCGCTTTTTATCCGCCCTAGCCGGTGAGCACGACCCAGAAGCCAAGCGCAAAATCATTGGCCGCGTGTTCATTGAGATTTTTGACGAGCAAGCCAGCAGCATTCAGGGCGTGGAATTCTTAGCGCAAGGCACTATTTACCCCGACGTCATTGAATCAGCTGGCTCTAAAACCGGTAAAGCCCATGTCATCAAATCGCACCACAACGTGGGTGGCTTGCCGAAAGACATGGCGCTGAAGCTCGTCGAGCCATTACGTGAATTGTTCAAAGACGAAGTACGCAAAATTGGCTTAGAGCTAGGCTTGCCTTACGAAATGCTCTATCGCCACCCATTCCCCGGCCCAGGCCTAGGGGTGCGGGTACTGGCCGAAGTGAAGAAAGAGTATTGCGACATTTTGCGTCGCGCTGATCACATCTTTATTTCTGAGTTACGCAGTGCTGGGCTCTACCACGAAGTCAGCCAAGCCTTTGCGGTATTCCTACCGGTGCGCTCAGTAGGCGTGATGGGCGATGCCCGTAAATACGATTGGGTAGTAGCGTTACGCGCCGTCGAAACCATCGATTTCATGACCGCACGTTGGGCGCATTTGCCGTACGATCTACTCGGCAAAGTCTCCAACCGTATCATCAATGAGATCGATGGCATCTCCCGCGTGGTGTACGATATCTCAGGAAAGCCACCAGCCACCATCGAGTGGGAGTAGTAGGTATACTCCCGTTCTGACTAGGTCGTTGGTGTTGTGTAAAAATGACTAGCCGGGGGAAATAAGGCTGTTATTACGCGTCAACACATAGAAAAATTTAATCGGTTAGTTTTTTAGCTAATAACGACACAACGTTAGATAATCGTTGTTATTTATGAATAGAGGTGTATAAAAAGCAGAAAGGACCAACCCATAAACGCCAAGGATTGTCATGACTATCAAACACGGTGGCGATGGCCAGCCATGAAATTACCTACACCCTACGCGACCGTTTAGGCTCGGTGGTGACGCTTAGCAATCACAACAACCTCATCCTAGAGCACCGCAGCTATGACCCGTTTGGCAAGCCACGCTATGGCACCATGCAGGCGAGCCCGTCAGCAACACTGTGGAATATTGCTGGCGGCACACCCTTCACCATGCGGGGTTTCACCGACCACGAGCACATCGATGAAGCGCAGTTGATTCACATGAACGGCCGGGTGTACGATTACAACTTAGGCCGGTTCTTAAGTGTCGACCCGTTCATCCAGGAGCCCGGCAACAGCCAGTCGCTCAACCCCTACTCCTACATCATGAACAACCCGCTGGCGGGGACGGACCCGAGCGGGTATGTAAGCGTTGGGAATTTGGGTTTGGCAGAAGGTGGCGCATTCTGCGGCTTTATATGTGCGGTTAACAGAACAATTTTGGCGGGATTTACCTCTGCTGGCGACAATGGAATAGGGGCCATGTCGAAGAGAGCGTTTGGACAACAAATCGCAGAATTAGGTGGACAAAAAGATTTTGCCGGTTATACCTGGCTTCAGGATTATAAGCGGAATACTAGTAAGCAAGTGAGTGGGGGCACTGGAGAAGCGGCTGAGTTTGTGGATAATTTCATTGACAATCATGTAAACCACATAACCGAAGCATTAATGGCTGCCGACGACGTGTCGTCGCCGGTTACCGCTGAAGTTCGATTTGCTTTAATCGAAATGGCAAAAACGGAAACAGGTCGAGGGCTGATGGAGCACTTCATTGAGACAGGAACAACGCTTGCTCTAATAGATACAACGTTCACGCGCACATCAGAGAATCTAACTTTAGGTAAGGCCTTTATGGCTACTTATGGCCTCGATGATTTGATACCTGACACCGTATTCTATACCAGAGACATCCAAGGTTTCACTTCTGTTATGAGAGTAAACAATCCCTTTATGTTAGATAGTGTAATTCAAAGTATGACTTTGGACGTTTTGCTAGTCCAAGAGTTTGGTCATACGAGAGCAGGAGGACGATTTGGTATTGATGAAAATAACACCTACAATGAAGTTGTTTCTCACTCGCTAGTAGAAAACAAATATAGAGCCGAAAAAGGATTGCCATTAAGGCGCTCTTACTCAAAAAAAGATGATATATATAACTATATGAATAAAATAAATTAGGGCGGTCGGTATGATACGTATTTTTTTATTTTTAATAATATTTATCTATTGTAATTCATACGCTAAAGCAACTGAATTAGATCTTCACAATAACGCCATTGCGGATCAGCGCATTGCTGTGAAAGTTGAATTCTTTGATGGCGAGATGCTCAACATATTGATTGCTAAGAATGTATGGGCTAGGTTTTTATCCAAGGTAACTTGGCAGGATGCTACACAACAGAAAATTTTTAGATATCTTACCGAACTTGTTTATCATGATGGCGTGTATTTTCTAAGAAATCTTCCAGGCATTGAAAATTTAACACCAGAGCAAATCAATCAGTTTAAATTTAGTTTAAACCATTACCTAGTAGTTCCTGTGACTGTTGAAATGCTTGGTTATAAAAATTTTGGTGATTTTAGAATCAACAACATTAGTTGTGAAAATTTAGGGTCAAAAACATTTTTTTCGTGTCAGTTAAAGGCAAGCTCATTTATAAACATTCAACACGCCTCTTATATAATGGCTACTAATGGATATTTAATAAATGCTTCCGGCTATCTTGAATTTTCAAATGTTAAATTTATTGGAAAAATAGACGATTAAATTTAGACCTAAACTAAATATTTATAGAAAAGAACAACCTGAATAGCGCCGTGAGTGAGACCATCACCCGCACCTACATCGATGATATCGCTATCATCAAGCGCACCGAGCACGCTGGCGTGGCGATGGCCAGCCATGAAATCACCTACACCCTACGC